>NZ_BJDX01000004.1 GCF_005405365.1 Enterococcus xiangfangensis | reverse complement strand
TGGCTTCCATAAATCACTAAATGATTTATGGAAGCCAATTTTTTCCTATGAAGGACTATGACTTATGTCACGGCCTCTTTTTAATAAGATCAAGCAAGAGACAGTTAGAAAATCGTTTTATTGAGGCAATTTTCCTAAGTTCAGCTGCTAATCTTCTTTTTCAGTTTCTGTTTTACGTTCAGTTTCTTTCATTGCAGGATCTTCATAGGTAGCACCCGTTTGTGTTTTGCCAAGTTTTTCTAACATTCCTGGTTCGTGTTCAGCTTCTTGTTTCTTTTCTGCTGTCTCTTTTTCGACTGCTTTCATTGCAGGATCTTGATTGCGGTCACTAGCAGAAGCTTTCCCCAAGTTTTCAGTTAGTTCTTTCTTATCCATTTTAATCCACCTCTCTTTTAATTAAGTGTAGCATTGATCATTATCCCTTCAAAAGAAAACGCTTTTTATCGATTGGGGTTCTGGGGCTTGAAAAATTTCACTAAAAAGTGGAAAATAAGGTGATACTTGGAATTAGATAGGGTGAGCGTTTTGTCAAATGAAAGACCAATTGGATTTATTGACTCTGGCGTAGGCGGTTTGACTGTAGTTAAAGAAGCAATGCGCCAGTTGCCAAATGAAGAAATTTTATATCTTGGAGATACGGCACGTTGTCCATATGGACCGCGGCCAGCTGAACAAGTCATTGAGTTTACTTGGCAGATGACTCGTTTTTTATTGAAGAAAAATATCAAAATGCTTGTGATCGCTTGCAATACAGCGACCGCCGTAGCTTTAGAAGAAATCAAAAAAAATGTTGATATCCCCGTGATTGGTGTCATTCAACCCGGCTCACGAGCTGCATTGAAGGCAAGTAAAACTGGGCGCGTGGGTATCATCGGAACCTTAGGGACGATTAAGAGCGACTCCTATCGTCATGAATTACATGAGAAAGCACCAGACACATATGTGTCTAGTTTGGCTTGTCCAAAATTTGTGCCGATTGTTGAAAGCAATCAATACAATAGTTCTGTTGCGAAAAAAGTTGTTTCGCAAACGTTGCTGCCGCTCAAAAAAGAAAAATTAGATACACTGATCTTAGGCTGCACACATTATCCTTTGCTGCGCCCAGTCATTCAAAATGCGATTGGGCAGCAAGTGACCTTGATCGACTCCGGGGCAGAAACAGTCAGTGATGTCAGCGCGTTATTAGATTATTTTAATCTAAATAATTATGAACAAACAGCTAAAACTAAAACATTTTATACAACAGGATCACCAAAAATGTTTAAAGATATTGCTGGTGAATGGTTGAATATTACCGATTTAAATGTGGAACACATTGATTTAGGAGGAGAATAATTTTGCGACATGACGGAAGAGCCGTTCAACAAGTACGGCCAATAACAATCGAGACAAATGTTTTTAAACATCCTGAAGGATCAGTCGTTGTCTCTTTTGGCGACACAAAAGTGATCTGCTCAGCAACCATAGAAGATTCTGTACCACCGTTTTTACGCGGCAATGGGACCGGCTGGGTAACGGCAGAATATAGTATGCTGCCAAGAGCTACGAATACACGCAATCGACGTGAAAGTGCCAAAGGAAAACTAACAGGCCGAACAATGGAAATCCAACGCTTGATTGGCCGATCACTGCGCGCTGTGATCGACCTGAAAAAATTAGGCGAGCGTAGTATCATTGTAGATTGCGACGTGATTCAAGCTGATGGCGGAACTAGGACAGCGAGTATCACGGGAGGATTCGTTGCTTTGCGCTTGGCAATCAATAAATTATTGGCCAGCGGTGAATTAGCAGAAGATCCCATCAATGAACATCTAGCTGCAATCAGTGTGGGCATTTTGCCTGATGGAACCGTTGTTACGGATTTAGATTACTTGGAAGATTCTTCGGCGGCGGTTGATATGAATTTGGTGATGACTGAATCTGGCCGTTTTGTTGAGATACAAGGGACTGGTGAAGAAGCGACGTTTGATGATAACGAATTAAATGCGTTGATCTTGCATGGAAAGACCGGGATCGAAGAATTGATTGCTTATCAAAAAGAAGCGCTGTTTACAACGAGTGAAGTTGAAGAAAAAACGATCGTGATTGCAACACGTAATCCTGGAAAAGCTAGGGAGTTTGCAGCGTTATTTTCAAAAGAAGGGTATCGAACTAAAACGCTATTAGATTACCCTGATTTGCCAGATGTTGAAGAAACAGGGAAAACTTTTGAAGAAAATGCTCGGCTAAAAGCTGAAACAATCGCTCAAATTTTACAACAACCAGTTTTAGCAGATGATTCTGGTCTAGTCGTAGATGCGTTAAACGGGATGCCAGGTATTTTTTCGGCGCGCTTTGCAGGAGAAAGAAAAAGTGACGCAGCCAATAATGCGAAATTATTATATGAATTGACCGATGTTCCCGATGAGAAACGAACTGCTCATTTTCATTGTACGCTTGTTTTTGCGGCACCTAAAAAAGAGAGTCTCGTAGTTGAAGCGGATTGGGCTGGACAGATTGGTCGTATTCCACAAGGAGATAACGGTTTTGGTTATGATCCGTTGTTCATCGTACCTAGTTATGAGAAAACGGCTGCCGAGTTGACGAATGAAGAAAAAAATCTCATTAGTCATCGTGGGCTGGCAGTCAAAGAACTAGAAAAAGTTTGGAAAAATTGGCTGGAGGAAAATGAATGAAGTATTTAGTTGTTAGTGATAATCATGGTGATCGGAATATCTTAGTAGAAATCGTCAATCGTTATGTGGGGATGGTAGATCAGATGTTTCACTGCGGAGATTCAGAATTAGAAGCCAATGATGAATTGTGGAACCATTTTACGGTTGTCGCTGGAAACTGTGACTACGACCCTGATTATAAAGCAGAACAAATTGTTACAGTCGGAGATGATGTAATCTATCTAGTGCATGGTCATCGCTCGAATGTCCGTTTTGGCCTGACGATGCTTTCTATTCGTGCACAAGAAGTCGGGGCGACGATCGCCTTATTTGGACATATCCATCAAGCGGTAGCTGAATATGACAAGAATATTTTATTTGTGAATCCTGGAAGTATTTCTCAGCCTCGCGGTCCGGTACAAATTCCTAGTTATGCGATCATTGACAGCGAAAATGAAAAATATCACGTTCAATTTTATAATCGCGCTCATCAACCGATCGAAGAATTAGTGGCAGATTTTGAACGTTAGTTCCTAATTTTTATTAAATATTCGAGGAAACAGCGTTTTCTTTTTACTGATAAGGTAAAATAAGATGAGGATATTAGAATGGAGGCATCGTATGATTAGTCCCGCGATTGAACAATTAATGAGGGAGCATGAAGATACCATGATGATCCCAGCAGAAAATGTTGCAAATGTGATAAAGGAACATCCTTTAGAGCACGCGTTGCTGCTTTTATCTCAAGCCGGTTATTCAACAATTCCGGTTTTAGATAGAGAAGATCATTTTGTTGGTTTATTGAGCTTGAATGATATTGTGAAAAGAATGTTGGGGATCAATGGTATTGATACATCCAATTTAGAAGAGCTGACAGTAGCAGATGTTATGAAGACAGATGTGCCGGTGATGCGGTTAGATGCAGAGTTAGAAGATGTACTACACTTATTAGTAGATGCGGCTTTCTTGCCTGTGTTAGATAAAGATGGCGTATTCCGCGGTATTATGACACGCAGAGAGATCCTAAAAGCGGTGAATTATACGTTTCACACATTTGAACGAAAAAATCAAGAAACAAAATTGATCTTTCATGCAAATTCATCTAGATAACAAAAAGAGATCCTGATAGGGTCTCTTTTTTCTATGGAAAAGAGTGGGTGTCTAGCTCCTATTTACAACAAGCATAGTTAATTGACTTTAAAGCCACATCATGCTATTTTTAGCAAGTGTTTAAATAAGAATCATTACGATTAAGCTCGATTAAATAAAAAGAACAGGAGAGAATCAATGGCAAAAAAAGCAAAAATCATTAAAATGCAAAAGCAGCAAGCTTTGATCGAACGATATGCAGAGCAACGTGCTGCTTTAAAAGCTGCAGGAGATTATGAAAACTTAGCAAAATTACCGCGAGATTCAAATCCCAATCGTTTAAAACGCCGCGATCAAATCGATGGTCGGCCAAGAGGGTATATGCGAAAATTCGGGATGTCACGAATCAAGTTTCGGGAACTTGCACATAAAGGGCAAATTCCTGGAATAAAAAAAGCCAGTTGGTAAAAACTGACTCGACTGCAATAGTCATTTAAGAAATAAGTGAGCGCCAAAGACTAGATTAAAAATCTACTCTTTGGCGCTCGGTTTTTTTATGGCTTTTTTAAATCCATGTACTTATTTCCCAACTATAATCGGATTATTTGGGATAGTGAAGTTGTTTTCGTGCAAAATTTTTACATAAGCAGTCAAGAATTCCTCTTGCACTTTGTATTGCTTGCCGTTAGTTACGTATAAGATCGTCCGAATCGCATAGTTGCTATTTCCTAGATCGACCATCCCGAAAAGTGTCGGACCATCAAAAATTTCATCCTTGAAGTCCTCAGCAAGTCTTTGATTCGTTTCATCGATTAAACGACTGATTTTGTCATATCCTTCATCTGGTTGGATTCGAATATCTACTTTGACTTGCATATGCGCTCGGGAAAGATTACTGATAGTTGTGATGTTTCGATTAGGAATAAAATGAACTGTTCCATCCGTTGATTTCATTTGCAGCATTCGAATACCGACTGAAGTCACAGTTCCTTCGATTTGTAAGTTGGTCAGTCGAATATAATCGCCAACATCGATTTGCTGCTCCATAATAATGAAAAAACCAGTAATAATGTCATTAGTGAAACCTTGTGCACCTAAACCAATGGCGATCCCCGCAATTCCAGCCCCCGCTAAAAGCGAGCCTACTGGGATACCGATCGTATCCAAAATCGAATAAAGAAAGAAGAAGAACAAAGTGTAAGAAAAAATATTTAGTGATAACGTATGGATCGTCTCGATCCTCGTTGCATTGTCGGCCACTTTTTTCTTTTGCCGTTCAAAAGATTGATTGATCAAGAAACTTCCGATCTTGCGAATTAAGTAAAACAAAACTAAGACTGCTAAAAGTGTCAAGCCTTTTTGGATCATGATTGAAAAGACACGGTCCCAGTCGATCGACTGCCAATATTTTTGCCAAGCTGATAATTGTTCGGTTGCTTGATCGACTACATTTGTGTCACTGGAATCTACTGTTTGTGTTGTAAGTAAAAACATAAGCCGCTCCTATAGATTGATAGGGATAGTTTAACAATCTTTCTCATATCTGTCGACAAAAGACGTTAAAGTCATAATTTTCTTAAAATTGAAAAAATTCATGACAACGACGAAAGAAAGTGATAGACTATCTCTTAAATAAGAAGGAGATGATAAAATGGTGAATATAAAATGGGAAGAATTAGGATTTAATTATATCAAAACACCTTTCCGCTATATTTCTCATTGGAAAGATGGTCAATGGGATGAAGGGACATTGACAGAGGAGAACACAATCACCATTAATGAAGGCTCTACCTGTCTCCATTACGGTCAAGAATGTTTTGAAGGGTTGAAGGCTTACCGTCGCAAAGATGGAGGAATCAATTTATTTAGACCAGATGAAAACTCAAAACGTTTGAATAAAAGTGCAGAACGCTTACAAATGCCAGAAGTTCCAGAGGACAAATTTATTGATGCAATTAAGCAAGTCGTACGTGCGAATCAAGAATATGTACCTCCTTATGGGACAGGTGCGACCTTATATTTACGCCCATATTTAATTGGGGTCGGTCCTAATATCGGTGTCTCCCCAGCACCAGAATATTTATTCAGCGTCTTTTGTATGCCGGTTGGTCCATATTTCAAAGGCGGAATGATGCCAAGCAATTTTATTGTATCAGAGTATGACCGAGCAGCACCTTATGGCACGGGGGCGGCTAAGGTAGGTGGAAATTATGCGGCAAGTCTATTACCAGGACAAATGGCACATGACCGAAATTTTTCTGATTGTATTTATTTAGATCCGGCAACACATAAAAAAATTGAAGAAGTCGGTTCAGCAAACTTTTTCGGGATCACACATGACAATCAATTTATTACACCTAAGTCTCCATCGATCTTGCCAAGTATTACAAAATATTCGTTATTGCATTTAGCAAAAGAACGATTCGGTATGGAAGCAATCGAAGGGGATGTCTACTTAGAAGAGTTGGATAAATTTGCTGAAGCGGGGGCTTGCGGAACGGCTGCTGTCATTACACCGATTGCCGGGGTGCAAGTCAACGATGATTTTCATGTTTTCTACAGTGAAACCGAAACTGGTCCAGTCACCAAAAAACTATATGATGAACTCGTCGGGATTCAATTTGGGGATGTAACAGGACCTGAAGGCTGGATATTTGAAGTATAAGTGTTCATTTGAAAGTCGATTCATTTTTAAATCTGAAAAAAAGTCGCTCATGCCGAGCGACTTTTTTGTATTAAATCGATAAAAAAATCAGTTCAATGAAACTAACTTAAATGAACCCCTTTATCGACATAAATAATATCGCCGATGATACCAGTTGCTAGCGGACTAAGCAAGAAAGCACAAGAGTTTCCGACTTCTTCAATCGTCACGCCGACTTTATCCGGTGTGCGTTCTTCAGATAGATTCAACAGGGATTGATAATCTTTTACTCCCGTTACTGCTAAGGTTTTGATCGCTCCAGCAGAGATAGCATTCACTCGGATGTTTTGTGGTGCCAACTCAGTCGCTAAGTAACGAACTTCAGCTTCTAAAGCGGCCTTAGCGATCCCCATCATATTGTAGTTAGGAATCGAGCGTTCTGAACCCATGTACGTCATTGTCACAATGCTGCCGCCGTCAGTCATTAGCGGTGCTGCGTAGCGTGAGACGGCTAATAAAGAATACGCGCTGATGTCTTGAGCAAGTTGGAAACCGTCACGAGTGATCGCTGTTACGTTGCCAGATAATTCTTCTTTGTTGGCAAAAGCAATCGAGTGGACTAGTCCGTCGATTGAACCAAATGTTTCTTTAATAGAAGCAAAAGCGGCCGCTATTTTTTCATCGCTGGCTACATCGAGTTCTACCATTGAAGCATCCTCGCCAACTAATTTGATCAAGTTTTTTTTCATCCGATCGTTTTGATATGTGTAGATAATCTCGGCGCCTTGAGCAGTGATGGCTTTCGCACATCCCCAAGCAATGCTTTTTTTATTTGCTACGCCAGTTACGATAATTTTTTTTCCAGATAAAATAGACATTAATGACACACTCCTAAATAATATAAAATAATATGCTTTTATTATGTTGTAAAAAACTTTGATTGTCAAACTATTTTTTTATTATTATAATACATCTTGATTAAAACATTAGAATATGATAGTTTGATAATCAAATAAAATATTCATCGAGGTGCGAAATGAAAAAAATTATGAATGTCGAAGAAATAATGGCAACGATTCCCAATCGTTTTCCGATTTATTATTTAGATGCCGTCACTGAATTTGAGGATGAAAAACATATTACAGCAGTAAAAAATTTAACGATGAATGAAGATTTTTTCCAAGGGTATTTTCCGGAAGAACCGATGATGCCAGGAACGTTGATCGTAGAAGCACTTGCGCAGGCTGGTTCGTTGCTGATTCTGAAATCGGCGGCATTTGAAGGGAAGACCGCGTATATTGGCGGTATTAACGAAGCAAAATTTTTAGCCTTTGTGCGTCCGGGCGATACTTTATTTTTAAATTTTGATATTCAAAAAATCAAAGGACCTGTCGGAACAGCCAAAGCATGGGCAACAGTCGAAGGACAGGTTGTCACAGAATGCACGTTTACTTTTATTGTCGGAGATAAAGAGCAGAAAAAATAATTCAACAAAAAAGAATCAAAATCTCATTTGGGATTTTGACTCTTTTTTTGTTATTTCTTCGGTTCTTGCAATACTTTGATCTCAGTAACTTTGACTGGATCTGTCGGAGTAGATTTTTCACCGGAGCCGTTGTCTTTGACTTCGCCACTGGCGATTTGATCCACGATATCTAAGCCTTCTGTTACTTGACCAAAGACTGTATATTCGCCGTCAAGGTTAGGAGCGCCGCCATCTTTATAGCGTTCAATGATTTTTTCTGGGTAATACTGGATGGGCAAACCGTCACTGACATCGTCTTTGTTTGTCACAATGAAAAATTGGCTGCCGTTGCTGCTGCGAGAAGATGACCGGGCCATCGAAAGCGCACCACGAATGTTATAAAGTTGATTGGAGTCTTCTGTTTTAAAGCCCTTTTTCCAAATACTTTCCCCACCAGTACCGTCACCTTTAGGATCGCCTCCTTGAATCATAAATTCTTGGATCACGCGATGGAAGGTAGTATCGTTATAGTAACCGTCTTTTGCATGGGTCACGAAATTTTCGACTGCTTTTGGTGCTTGTTCAGGAAAAAGTTTGATTTTAATATTTCCTTTAGTTGTAACAAGTTCAACTAAATATTCATCATCAGTAACTTCGCCATTAAGTTGAGGAAGTTCCAATTTATTCAAATCTACACTAGATTCAGTTGTTTTGGTGCTACTTTCCTTCGTTTCTTGGGTTGAATTATCCCCGCTGCAGGCCGCGAATAATCCGAGCGCTACCATTAAGCTTGCGCCGATCATCAATTTTTTGTAATGCATAATAGTCTCCTTTTAAACTTATTGTCATCCTCATGATAACAAATTTTTAACAGTGTTCCTATGAAAAAAAATTGACTTTTTGTTTCGAGAACCTTGTTGAAGGGAAATTACGAGGGACAGGTATCGTCTAACTGATTTTAGCTAGTTTGTGATGGAATTCATTTCTGATTTGGAACATTTAGACGTTTGAGAAGACAAAAAAGAAGCTGTGACGAAAATCTCGTCACAACTTCTTTAAGATCGAGCTAGCTCTTACAAGTTAGCAAATTTTTCTAATAAACGAATCATTTGGCAAGTAAAACCGTATTCGTTGTCGTACCAAGCAACTGTTTTAACTAATTGATAGTCGCCAGCTGAAGTGACTTCAGTTTGAGTTGGATCAAAGATCGAACCTTGCGTTGTTCCGATAACGTCACCAGAAACGATTTCACGATCATCATAACCAAATGATGGGTTATCAACAGTATGTTTTTTAATTGCTTCGTTGACTTGATCGGCAGTGACTTTTGTTTTTAGGACTGAAACCAATTCAGTCAATGAACCGTCTACAACTGGAACACGTTGCGCATGACCTTGCAGCTTTCCTTTCAATTCTGGAATAACCAAGCCGATTGCTTTGGCTGCGCCAGTTGAATGTGGAATCGTATTGTCAGCAGCTGAACGTGCAGCACGTAAATTACCGCCTTTGACCGGTCCATCTAATAGCATTTGAGTTGAAGTATACGCATGAACGGTCGTCATCGTTCCAACTTCCACACCAAATTCTTTATTTAAGAAATAAGCCATTGGAGCCAGACAGTTTGTTGTACATGAACCAGCAGAAATAATCTTATCATTGGCATCCAAAGTATCATCATTGACGTTGTAAACGATCGTTTTCATTTGTCCAGCTGGAGCCGAGATCACGACCCGTTTAACGCCAGCATCTAAGTGCGCTTTTGCTTTTTCTTCTGATGTGTAAAAACCAGTACATTCAAGGACAATATCGACCCCATTTTCTTTAGCCCAAGGAATCTTGCTTGCATCTGGTTCAGCGTATACACGAGTTTTTTCGCCATCAACAACGATTGAATCTTCTGTTGCAGTAACGGTGCCGGGATAGGTGCCATGTGTTGAATCAAATTGCAATAATTGTGCCAACATTGTCGGACTAGTCAAGTCATTGATTGCTACTACTTCAATATCGTCAGAGACTTCTTTAATCCGACGGAAAGCTAAACGACCAATACGTCCAAATCCGTTAATACCTACTTTTACTGTCATAACCAAAAGTTCCTCCTTTTTTTATATCAGGCAAAGCTTAACGCCTTACATTTTTAATTGTGCAACGCTTCAATTTTTTTGTCAAAAGATATTACCTGAGAAACGATTATCATAAAGTAAGCGCACATCTAACAAATTTTTTTTAAGCTTCTATCAATAAGAATGGACTTTTTTGATTAATCTAGCTACAATATATGAGACTTTGTTTAGTGTGGAGATTCAGTAGTCAATAGAACAAAGAGATAAGGAGGACACCAAGATGTCCATGTTTTTAGATCAAGTAACGATCGATGTCAAAGCTGGTAAAGGTGGAGACGGGATGGTAGCCTTTCGTCGTGAAAAGTATGTACCAGACGGCGGACCAGCTGGAGGTGACGGCGGACGCGGCGGCGATGTTGTTTTAGTAGTCGATGAAGGATTACGTACATTGATGGATTTTCGCTACAATCGTCATTTTAGAGCTACTCCAGGTGAAAACGGAATGAGCAAAGGAATGCACGGACGCGGCGCTGAAGATACTTATGTCAGCGTTCCTCCAGGTACGACTGTTCGCGATGCCGATACGGGCACTTTGATCGGGGATTTAATTGAAAATGGTCAAGAGCTAGTCGTGGCTCATGGCGGACGTGGCGGACGTGGCAATACACGTTTTGCCTCACCAAGAAACCCAGCACCTGAATTAGCCGAAAATGGGGAGCCGGGTCAAGAACGTAATATTGAATTGGAATTAAAAGTTTTAGCAGATGTTGGTTTAGTCGGTTTTCCATCTGTTGGGAAGTCAACGATTCTTTCAGTGATTTCTTCAGCCCGTCCTAAAATCGGGGCATACCACTTTACTACATTAGTTCCTAACTTAGGAATGGTAACAACAAGCGATGGTCGGAGCTTTGCAGCAGCTGACCTGCCTGGTTTGATCGAAGGAGCGTCTCAAGGTGTCGGTTTAGGTACTCAATTTTTGCGACACATCGAACGCACACGGGTTATTCTTCACGTGATCGATATGAGCGGAATGGAAGGACGCGATCCTTACGAAGATTACCAAGCGATCAATAAAGAATTGGGTTCGCATAACTTGCGGTTATTAGAACGTCCACAGATCATCGTGGCCAACAAAATGGATATGCCAAATGCCGAGGAGAATTTGAAAAAATTCAAAGAAGCATTGAAAAAAGATAAGGAAGACGAGTTTGCTGACGATATTCCGGTTTTTGCGATCTCAGCAATCACAAAACAAGGATTGGACAATCTATTGAATGCAGCTGCGGACTTATTAGATGTAACGCCGGAATTCTTATTATACGATGAAGAAATCGAAGAAGACACAGTCAACTACGGCTTCCAATCAAACGAACCAGAATTTACGATTACTCGAGAACCTGATGCTACTTGGGTACTTGGCGGAGAAAAATTAGAGAAACTTTTCAAAATGACAAATTTCGATCACGACGAAACGGTTATGCGCTTTGCGCGTCAACTTCGTTCCATGGGAGTCGATGAAGCGTTACGCGCTCGCGGGGCCAAAGACGGCGATCTTGTTCGAATCGATAAGTTTGAATTTGAATTTGTTGACTAAAAATAATTGATTTAATGAGGCTGTGACAATTTTTTGTCATAGCTTCTTTTTTTATACTAAAAATGACTATCCAATTATTAATTTTTTTTAATAAAAAAGTTTTTGCTCCATTTTTTTAAGTGGTAATAGATGCTGAAAATACAATGTTATTTTATTATTGGCAGCAGCTATTTTTAGTGTTGAACTGCGGTTAGTTAAATGTTCAATTTTTAAATCCGCAAACTTATTTTAGAAGTTTAAAAAAGAATCGAGCGAAAAATAATCAAAATAACGTAAATAAATATATTTTGTTAATGAAAAGCTCCTTGGAGATTATATATGTTATATGTCTTAAATCCACCCAAATAATTGATGAAATGTTTTTTTAAAATGATAATTAGGTTTTTTTAGTTGGGAAAAGTTTTTTTAATCCAATAAATTCAACAATATTTTTAATCGTATTTACTAAAAAAATAAGCTTTTTGGTAGCGTCAGAGATGATCTCAGTGTAAACTTACATTATATTAAGGAATGAATATATTGTTAATTAATAAAACTTTCCAAGATTACTAGTTGGAAATTTATTTTTAATAATAAAAAGGGGAATAATTTGATGCAAGTATTGATTTTGACACATAATATTTTAGTTGAGCGACCACTGGTCGAAAAATTACAACGTTTAAATATTGAAGTTTTGAGTTCTGAGAAAATACTAACGATGCTCCAAGCAAAACAAGTACCATTGGAAGTGATGAGCTTTTTCAATGTTTTGATCGCAAGCGAAACAATCTCTGACCAAGAATTGACGGTTATTTTGGAAGAGGTCGGTGAAAAATTCACGATTCTTCGTCAAACAGATCAAATGCCTTCAAAAGAAGAAAAAACAGAGTGGGAAGCACGCGGCGTAGATGAATGGCTGCTTGAAGAGGAGTCGCTTAGCGGATTACGGGAAAAATTAGCTGAACGAACATTAAGGGAATCCGGTTATTCAATCAGTTTTGGAATGACCCAAAAAGTTGAAAACGTGCAAGAAAAACGTCCTATTCCATTATGGAACCTTACGCGATCTGAACGTGAGATGTTGAGTACATTGATCTCAACTAAAGACGCACCAATCAGTCGGAATGATTTAGCGATAAAAATCTGGGGTGACAGCGATTCGGCGAGCCATATGACACGTTTATCCACGATCATCAAACATTTACGGAACAAATTGAAAATCGACGGCGTTGAATATGATGTCATTCGCACAAATTGGGGCGAAGGGTATCAGTTATCCAAAGTTTTCTTTGATCACTATGTTGTAGATGATCGAATTATGGAAGAAATAAAAACCGGGAATTAATTCCCGGTTTTTATCGTATATTTTATTGATTGAATTACTAAACTCGTTCTGTTTTCAAAAACAGCTATTTATTGCTACACTAAGGTTAATAGAAAAGGGGAGTGGATTTCAATGGAAAAACGTGTGATAATTATGAACTTTGATGTGGAATCAAAAGCCTATGAAGCATTTTCAAAGGCAAAGCGCTTGCATCTAAGTAAAGCTTTCAAAGGTGAACAAATGGCTGTCGTTCATCATTCGAATGACGGGGAGCATAAATTTGAAATTGAAGACTTCTTAGATTTTACCGGCAGCAATAAAAGTTCAGCTGGCGGTTTGATTGGTATGTTAGTCGGGATTCTTGGAGGACCGATTGGTATCTTGTTAGGCTGGTTTACCGGCGGTATGATCGGCGCAACACAAGACGCAAAAGAAGTTCGCCAGGCGACCGGTGTTTTTGAGTTCTTAATCGATAAAATCGGCGAAGGGGATACCGCACTGTTGTTGATTGCAGAAGAAGAAGACAATCGGCCATTGAATCAGCTGATCATGATGGAGTTAGGCGGAGAAATCACGCGTCTTGACTATGAAGAAGTAGAAGCTGACGTGAAGAAGACTCAAGAAATCGCAAAATCTTCTCAAGAAGCAAATGAGGACGATTCAAAAGAGGAATAAAATTTTCTTTATTTAGATTGCACTAAACAAGACTTTCTTCTAGAATAATATTAATTTGATAGAAAGTCAGGAGAATTATGGAATTAGAATTTTTAGGAACGGGTGCAGGTGTACCGGCAAAACATCGAAACGTCAGCGGTCTCGCACTAAAATTGTTAGACGAACGCAATGCAATTTGGCTGTTTGATTGCGGCGAAGGGACTCAGATGCAGATTTTACGAACAACGATCAGACCACGTAAAATTGAGAAAATCTTTATCTCTCATTTACACGGCGATCATATCTTCGGTTTGCCCGGCCTATTAAGCAGTCGTTCGTTTCAAGGCGGCGAAGAGCCGGTCGAAATATATGGCCCTGTCGGACTAGAAGACTATGTGCGAACGTCACTGCAAGTGACTAAAACGCGATTAGCCTACTCGTTGAAGTTTATTGAATTGAGCGAAGGTGTCATCTTTAAAGATAAACAATTTATAGTTGAATGCATGTTGTTGGATCATGGCATCGCTAGTTATGGATTTCGAGTAAGTGAGGCAGATCATGAGGGGATGCTGCAAGTAGATAAATTAGCTACATTAGACATCCCCGCTGGACCCATCTATGGGAAAATAAAACAAGGGCAAAAAGTTACGCTGTCAGATGGACGAGTGATCGACGGAAAAGACTTTGTGGGTTCCAGTAAAAAGGGCCGAATAGTAACGATTTTCGGCGATACTCGCTTTATGGAAAAATCTAGTCAATTTGCAAAAGACAGCGATGTGATCGTCCATGAAAGTACTTTTAATAAAGATGAAGCGAAACTAGCCCGGGCGTATTTCCACTCTACAACGCAGCAAGCCGCACTCATCGCTAAAAAAGCTCAGGCAAAAAAATTAATGTTAACACATATCTCTGCAAGATATTTGGCAAAAGAAGCGAAAGAATTAGAAGAAGAAGCCAAAGAGATATTTCCGAATACACAAATCGCCAAAGATTTTGATAGTATCGATATTCCATTTTCATAAAAAAGATACGTCTTATAGAAAGAGGGAGATTCAATGGATTTAACAAACAAAGTAGTTGTCGTGACTGGCAGTTCTGCCGGCTTAGGCGAACAAATTTGTTATGAAGCTGCTAAACGCGGTGCGATTGTAGTGACCTGTGCTCGCCGAATCAACCTAATCGGTCAAGTAAAAGAACGCTGCAGCGAATTGAGTGGTAAAGCAGCTTTTGCCTTCCAATTAGATATCGCTGATCCAGATAGCGTGGAATCAGTGATTGAAAAAATCGCTGATGAAGTTGGTGAAGTAGATGTTTTAGTAAACAATGCCGGTTTTGGTTTATTTGATGATTTCGTCGCGTTTGATTTAGCAGTCGCTAAGAAAATGTTTGATGTGAATGTTTTAGGGATGATGTATTTTACGCAAAAAATCGCGATCTCAATGGTCAACAACCAAAAAGGCCACATCTTTAACGTAGCATCAATGGCTGGTAAAATGGCTACACCGAAATCCACTGTTTACTCTGCGACAAAATTTGCAGTCCTTGGTTTTTCAAATGCGCTGCGACTTGAATTGCGACCAGCCAATGTGTATGTAACGACGATCAATCCAGGACCGATTGCTACGGAGTTTTTTGACAAAGCCGATCCAAGCGGTAGTTATCTAGAAAATTTAGGTGGGATCGTGTTAGATCCGCATAAATTGGCCAAAACGATTGTCAATAAAATGGGAAGACCCACTCGTGAAATCAATCGACCAATCATTATGGAAGGTGCCAGTCGCTTTTATGGATTGTTCCCGCATATTGGAGACTTTTTAGCTGGCGGACTATTCAATAGAAAGTAGGAAAGCAAAATGAAAAAACAATGGAAGGTCTTTTTAGGCTTTATTTTGGTCTTATTGATCGTCATCTTTGCGCTTTCCAATAATCAGGAAGTCCCAGTCAATTTCTTGATCAAGAAAATCTATCTGTCGCTAGTCTTAGTTATCGTCGGTTCAGCGTTGATAGGAGCACTGGTCGTTTTCCTAACATCAGGCGCCACGCTTTTCCAACAGCGCAAAGAAATCAAGCAACTAAAAGAGACGATTCAAAGCTACGAAACAAACAATGAACAAAAATTGGCAGAAGAAAAGGCAGCGTTTCAGCGTGAACAAGAAAATGAAATCGCAATGCTGAAGGCAAACTACGAAAGCCTTCTGAAAGAAAAAGACCAGGCTTTAGCTGAAAATAAAAATGAACAGGCTGAAAAGCGCGACGATCAGCCAATCGATTATTATGACTAATCTAGAAGACTTTAGTTGAAAAACTAAAGTCTTCTTCTCTTTCTTGTCCGATTCTTTTTTGCTATACTAGTACGGTTGGGGAGTGATACAGTGAAAAAATCAAGCTTCGATTGGCGATTTAAAGATGTATCTCCAATTGATACGGCGTTTAAAACAGAGATAATGAATCAAGGATACAGCGAAACATTCGCTGAACTTTTATGGAATCGAAATATACATACAATAGAAGCGTTTTCTAAATTGCTAAGAACAACTATTGATGATTTGCATGATCCATTTTTGATGCATGATATGACGAAAGCAGTGGAGCGAATTCAAATGGCTGTCATGGAAGGACAACCGATTTTAGTCTATGGTGATTATGATGCAGATGGTATTACTAGTACGTCCATCATGTTAGAAACTTTACAGATGATCGGAGCAGACGTCCATTATGTACTGCCTAACCGTTTCGTTCACGGTTATGGTCCAAACAAAGAACTTTTTGCTGAAAAGATCAACGAAGGGATCCAGCTAATCATTACGGTCGATAATGGTGTTGCTGGAAATGAAGCGATTGATTTTGCGAATTCTCAAAATGTCGATGTAATCGTTACAGATCACCATGAGTTGCCGCCGATTTTACCCGATGCATACTGTATCGTTCATCCGCGTCATCCAGACGGACAATATCCTTTTGGTGAACTCGCTGGAGCAGGTGTGGCTTTTAAATTAGCAACTGCACTGCTGGAAGAAGTGCCACTAGAGATGTTGGATTTAGTAACGATCGGTACGGTCGCTGACCTTGTGTCAATGACTGGGGAAAATCGTACGCTCGTCAAATTAGGTTTGCAAGCGATCAAACAGACACAACGCTTAGGTTTATTAGAGTTACTTAAAGTCAGCAGTGTTGCGTTGCAAAAAATCGATGAGACAAGTATTGGGTTCAGCATTGCGCCTCGGCTAAATGCGATTGGGCGTTTAGGAGATCCTAATCCGGCAGTAGAATTAATGACTACTTTTGACACAGAACGTGCTCATGAATTGGCGGAAAAACTTGATCAAATCAACAATGAACGTAAACAAATCGTTCAAACGACGACTGCTGAAGCAACGGCATTGATTGATCCAGCAGATTCTATTCACTTAATTGCAGCCAAAGGATGGAATCCAGGCGTTTTAGGAATCGTTGCTGGAAATATTTTAAAACAAACGGGGCACCCAGCGATCGTGTTATCAATCGATGACAATGGAGTAGCCAAGGGTTCTGGGCGCAGTAGTGAAGCATTAGATCTATTCGGTATGCTGACGACTATGCGTTCTGAATTTACTCATTTTGGCGGACATGCAGCAGCTGTTGGTTTAACCATGCCGGTGGAAAATATCCCGGCTTTACAAAAGCGGATGAATGATTATATTTCTGCTGAACAGATTGATTTGACTAAAGCTGCGGCACTTTTGATCGATGAATCATTGGAAGTATCCGCCGTTGAATTAAAGTTTGTCGAGGAATTGAAAAAATTAGCACCGTTCGGAACGGATAATCCAGCACCGCACTTTTTGATCGAAGGTGTTATTAGTTCCTTTAAACGAATCGGCAGCGATCAGCAACACGTCAAATTTTCCTTGAAAAAAGAAGCTGCTCAGCTGGACGTAATCGGTTTTGGTTTTGGCGCGAATGATGAAGAAATCCAACAACCAGATACGAAGTTTGTGGGCGATTTAGAGATCAATGAATGGAATGGACAAAAGAAAGTTCAGTTGCGATTGATCGATTTTGCCTCTGACGGCCTGCAAGTGATTGATCGCCGAGCAAAATATACTTGGGATCAAAAAATTGAAAGCGGCGAAATACTCTATCTGGCGTTTCAACAAAAAAGTCAACAATTTTTTACTCAAGAATTGCAACAAACCGTTACATTGTACGATGAGACAATTAGCTGGTCTGACTATGATCAATTAGCTGTGCTTGACTGTCCGGATCAAAAGGAGTTGTTGAAAGAAGTCATAAAAAAAGGCGCCTTTGAACGAATCTATTTATATCTTTACAGTCCAGATGAAGCGTATCTCAACGGTTTGCCAAGCCGTGAACAATTTGCCAAGCTTTATCAATTTTTCCGTAAGCAACCAAGAGTCGATATTCGTTTTAAATTAAAAGTTGTTTCAAATTATTTAAGAATTCCAGAAAAACGATTAGTCTTCATGATTCACGTGTTTTCTGAGCTGAAATTTGTTACAATAAACGACGGTGTTTTACAAATGGTCGAGGCACCACAGACTCGGTCTTTTGAAGAGAGTAAGATTTATCAAAAACGCATTGCTCGAATCGAGAGCGAAGAGTTTTTAGTGATGAACGATATTCAAACTATTAGAAATTGGCTGAAAAGCTAGGAGGAACAACTGAAATGAATTTGAAAGATTATATTGCCAGCATCCCTGACTATCCAAAAGAAGGGATCGTATTTCGCGATATTTCACCGTTGATGGCTGATGGCGAAGCTTACCGTGAAGCAACTAAACAAATCGTAAATTACGCTAAAGAAAAACAAATTGATATGGTAGTAGGACCAGAAGCTCGCGGTTTTATCGTTGGCTGCCCAGTAGCATTTGAATTGGGAGTGGGTTTTGCTCCAGTCCGTAAACCAGGGAAATTGCCACGTGAAGTCATTGAAGTCGAGTATGAAAAAGAATACGGTACAGATACGTTAACGATTCATAGCGATGCAATCAAACCAGGCCAACGGGTATTGATTACAGACGATTTATTGGCTACTGGCGGTACGATCAAAGCAACGATCGAACTAGTTGAAAATCTTGGAGGAGTCGTTGTTGGTTGTGCCTTTTTAATCGAGCTAGAAGAATTGCATGGCCGAGATAAGATCCAAGGTTATGATATCTTAACTTTGATGGACTACTAAAAAGCAGAACGAATTTAGGAAATCACGAAAAAAAGCCGTCAGACCATCGTCTTTTAACGATGGTTTGGCGGCTTTTTTGATTTTTAAATTGTAAAAACAGGTCACTAGCTTCTATTATATACTTTTTTAATTTAATTTTAGATATAGAAAAACGGACCGCCAGACATTAGATTTTCTAATCTTGGGGGATCCGTTTGTTAATTTATAAAGCAAATTATTTATTTTGTTGAGCCGTTTTAAGCAGACTTGTGGTAGTGATGATCATAAGTCACATAATAGAAATCTTCAGCAGGCTCTTTGTAATAATGCTCAACGTCTGTTTCTTCTTCAATCGGATGTTCGCTATAATGCTGAGCGTATTTTCGTTCATCCCACAACATAAACCAAACTAGGAACAGACCAGAAAAAATGACGATCGTAGCTAAAGAACCTAACTTACCAATCAATAGACCTAACAACAATACAGCGATAACTAAACCAAATCTTCTTACTGCTTTCATCAATAATCACTCCTAATAAATATACGAACATATGTTTGTATATTTATTATACGAATGTTTGTTCGTTTTGTAAAGAAAAAAATAACCGGAATTTTATTCCGATTAATAGATATGATTCCGATACAAACCGACGACTTTTCCTAAAATAGAAACATTGTCAAAGATCAGTGGAGACAATTCATCATTTTCTGGCTGTAGCCGGATATGGTCAGCTTCGCGATAGAATCGTTTGCAAGTAGCTTCGTTCTCATCAGTCATGGCGATAACGATTTCTCCGTTTGTCGCAGTTGCTTGCTTTCTGACGATGACATGATCGCCATCATAGATCCCGGCATTAATCATACTTTCACCACGAATCATCAACATAAACAGACTGCCTTCCTCACTGGATAAATCTGGGGGGACAGGGAAGAAATCTGACGCTTCTTCAACTGCTAAAATCGGTTCGCCCGCGGTAACGACACCTAGCATAGGAATAACTTGTGGTGCTGCGCCAATTTTTTCTAAACCAGTGATGGTTAATTCAATTGCTCTTGGCTTTGTCGGATCTCGTTGAATCCAGCCCTTTTTTTCTAATCTGGATAAATGGCCGTGGACTGTCGAAGTAGATGAAAGATTTACAGCTTCACCAATTTCTCTAACAGTGGGAGGATAGCCTTTGCCTTCAACACGTTCATGAATGAAACGCAAAACTTCTAATTGTTTTGTTTCCGTTCTTTTTGCCAATGTGTCCGCACCTTCTTTCGTTTTTTTAAGTTTAGCATAGTTATTAGAACAAATCAAACAAGCGTTCGTATTTGATTGTACTTTTAACTTATTATTTTTTATGTATAATTAGAAGAGGAAAAGAGGTGCTCAAGATGATTAGCGATGAAACAATAGCAAGAATCAATGAATTAGCTAAGAAAAAGAAAACAGTTGGCTTAACAGATGCAGAGGCACACGAGCAAAGTGTCTTGCGGAAAGAATATATTGCATCGTTTCGCAGCGGGATGCGCCATCACATCGAAGGGATGAAAGTCGTTGACCCCAAAGGAAACGATGTTACACCGGAAAAGTTGAAAGAAATCCAAAAGAAAAAAGGCTTGCACAACAGAAAGTGAATCTTTTACCGGCAAGTCATTGAAATGTCAAAATAAATCGGTTACAATAAGGCTGTAATTAAAGTATTTATGACCAAAAAGGAGGAATTATTTTGTTCGATAAAATCGATCAATTAGGTGTAAACACAATCAGAACATTAAGTATTGAAGCAATTCAAAAAGCAAATTCTGGCCATCCAGGTTTACCAATGGGGGCAGCTCCAATGGCATATGCTTTATGGACAAAACATTTAAATATCAATCCAGCAACATCATTAAACTGGCCAAACCGTGATCGTTTTATTTTATCCGCAGGGCACGGTTCAGCAATGTTATATAGCATGTTGCATCTTGCAGGTTACCAAGTAACGATCGATGACTTGAAGAGTTTCCGTCAATGGGAAAGCAAAACGCCCGGTCATCCTGAATACCACCACACAGATGGAGTTGAAGCAACTTCAGGCCCTCTAGGACAAGGTATCTCAACTTCTGTCGGAATGGCTATGGCTGAGGCGCATTTAGCAGCAACGTATAACCGCGATAGCTTCAACGTAATGGACCACTATACTTTTGCACTTTGTGGCGATGGAGATTTAATGGAAGGTGTCTCCGGCGAAGCAAGTTCACTAGCAGGTCATCTGAAACTTGGTAAATTAATCGTATTATACGATTCAAATGATATTTCATTAGATGGTCCAACTTCAAAAGCCTTCACTGAAAATGTTGGCGCTCGCTATGAAGCATATGGCTGGCAACATATTTTAGTTGAAGATGGCAATGACTTAGAAGCAATTTCTAAAGCAATTGATGAAGCGAAGGCTGAAACAGAAAAACCAACATTGATTGAAATCAAAACGGTCATTGGTTTTGGTGCTCCTAAAGAAGGCACTTCAGCAGTTCATGGCGCACCAATCGGACAAGATGGAATTGCCGCAGCAAAAGCTGTTTATGGCTGGGAATATCCTGATTTTACAGTACCAGAAGAAGTTGCAAAACGTTTTAAAGAAGAAATCAATGATAAAGGTGCTAAAACAGAAGCTGCATGGAATGCAATGTTTGCAAACTATGAAAAAGCTCATCCTGAATTAGCAAAACAATTCAAAACAGCCTTTGCTGGCGAGTTGCCTGAAAATTGGGAAGAAGCATTACCTGTTTACGAAGAAGGCACCGCTCAAGCAAGCCGAGTTTCAAGTAAAGAGGCAATCCAAGCAATCGCTAAAGCAATTCCAAACGTATGGGGCGGATCTGCTGATTTGTCCGGTTCAAATAATACAACGATCGCCAATGAAGCTGAATTCCAACCAGGCTCTTATGAAGGACGCAATATTTGGTTTGGGGTTCGTGAATTTGCAATGGCAAGCGCAATGAATGGGATTCATTTGCATGGCGGAACACGTGTCTATGGTGGAACGTTCTTCGTATTTACTGATTACTTACGTCCAGCGGTTCGGATGTCTGCAATCCAAAACTTGCCAGTTATTTATGTATTGACTCATGATTCAGTGGCTGTTGGTGAAGATGGACCAACGCATGAACCAATCGAACAATTAGCAAGCGTTCGTTGCATGCCGAACGTTCAAGTAATTCGTCCAGCTGATGGTAATGAAACATCTGCAGCTTGGTTAAAAGCTTTAGAAACTAAAAATAAACCAACGATCTTAGTCTTGAGTCGCCAAAACTTGCCAGTGTTACCAAACAGCAAGAATACAGCAAAAGATGGCGTGGCTAAAGGCGGTTACGTAATTGCTAAAGCTGAATCAGATACACCAGATGGTATCTTGATTGCAACAGGTTCTGAAGTCAATCTAGCTGTTCAAGCACAAAAAGAATTAAAAGCACAAGGAAAAGATGTCTCTGTTGTTTCTCTTCCAAGTTTTGATTTATTCGAAGCACAAGACGAAGCATACAAAGAATCTGTCTTGCCAAAAGCAGTGACAAAACGTGTAGCTGTTGAAGCAGCTTCACCATTTGGCTGGGAACGTTACATCGGTACAGAAGGTAAGATGATCGGGATCGATCATTTTGGAGCTTCAGCACCAGGTGATTACGTCTTAGAACAATTCGGCTTTACGGTTGAAAATGTAGTAAATACATTTAATGAATTATAGGTAGCACTTAAGTTGAGAAGGAATCCTTCTCAACTTTTTTATTAGAGTATGGAAGTTTACATAATATTATACAGAACCACTGCTGCTCACTAAAATCTAATCGCGCTTACATATATTCTTAAAATAAAAAATAATTGTTTGTTTATGAGCAAAATAATTTGGGCAAAATATAAATTTTGTTATACTGTCCTTGTGCAAAAATTTGCAAACAAAAATAGTGTGATGAAAGAGGGATACTAATGAAAGTAGTAGTAGTAGGATGTACACATGCCGGCACAGCAGCCGTTAAAAATATTTTAGCTAACCAGCCAGATGCGGAAGTAACGGTCTTTGAACGAAACGATAATATTTCTTTCCTATCTTGTGGAATCGCTTTATATGTCGGTGGGGTTGTGAAGGATCCTGCGGGTTTATTTTACTCTAACCCTGAAGAGCTTGCTTCTTTGGGTGCAGAAGTGAACATGGAGCACGATGTAACAACTATTGATACTGAGGCAAAAAAAGTGACTGCCAAAGATCTTAAAACAAATGAGGAAAAAATCGTCGAATATGATAAATTAGTAGTAACAACTGGTTCTTGGCCGATCATTCCGCCAATCAAAGGAATCGAAGCAAAAAATATTTTATTATGTAAAAACTATAATCAAGCCAATGTAATCATTGAACAAGCAAAGGATGCAAAAAAAGTAGTCGTTGTCGGTGGCGGTTATATCGGAATCGAATTAGTAGAAGCTTTTGCAGAATCTGGTAAACAAGTCACGTTGATCGATGGGTTGCCAAGAATCTTAAATAAATATTTGGATGAACCATTTACTAATGTCTTAGAAAAAGAATTAGTCGATCGCGGAGTAACTCTAGCATTAGGCGAAAATGTTAATGAATTTGTTGCAGATCAAACGGGAACTGTGACAAAAGTAGTGACAGCTAGTCAAGAATTTGATGCAGATATGGTGATTCTATGTGTCGGTTTCCGTCCTAATACCGATTTATTGAAGGGAAAAGTTGATATGCTGCCAAGCGGTGCTATCAAAGTAAATGAATACATGCAATCAAGCAACCCAGATATTTTTTCTGCTGGTGATTCAACAGTAGTTCATTATAACCCGACTGGAAAAGATCAATATATTCCTTTAGCGACGAATGCTGTGCGTCAAGGAATGTTGGTTGGACAAAATTTAGTTGAACAAAAAATGAAGTATCGTGGAACGCAAGGAACCTCTGGACTTTATCTGTTTGGCTGGACCATTGGATCAACTGGATTAACAAAAGAAAGTGCAGCATTGAATAAGATCGATGCCAATGTAACAGTCATTGAAGACAACTATCGTCCTGAATTTATGCCGACAACAGAAAAAGTATTGATGGAAATTGTTTCAGAAAAAGGAACAAACAAGATCTTAGGTGCACAATTCCTTTCAAAATATGACATCACTCAATCAGCGAATACGTTATCGATAGCCATTCAAAACGGGATGACTTTGGAAGACTTGGCATTGCAAGATTTCTTCTTCCAACCACATTTTGATCGTCCGTGGAATTACTTGAATATCTTGGCTCAAGCTGCTCTAGCAGAAGCGGAATAAACTGAAACAGGAGGGGAGACCCTTCTGTTTTTTTGTAGCTCAAAACTATTTTCTAATGGTTGGACTTCCGATTTTTTTAGTGTAAACTAAGATGGAATTGGAGGATTTCAAATGATTTCATTGCAAGACTATCTAGCAGCTGGCGAGACGACAATCTCAAATTTGTTGCTGCAAAATTATACAAAACTTGATTTGAATACAAATGAATTTATGCTGTGGCTGCAGCTTTACGCGGCTCATCAAGCAGGGGAAGATTTCCCGAATCTGACACTGATTGCTAAAACTATGGGGAGCACGGTGGAGCAGATTTATAGCTTATTGAATAATTTAGTTGAAAAAGAGTTTGTTGTACTTGAAACAGCCTTAGATGATAACGGAAGACAAAGTGATCGCTATAATCTATTGCCCGCTTTTGAAAAATTATCAAGATTGGAAGAACAAGAGCGTTTCGAAACAGAAGAAAAAAATGATTTAGCAGCACAAAAAAAAATGCTGAAATCATTTGAGCAAGAATTTGGCCGTCCATTATCACCAATTGAATATCAAAAAATCGGTTACTGGATAAATGATGATCACTATTCACCAGGTTTAATTGAATTGGCACTGCAAGAAGCCGTATTAAATCAGGCTTATAATTTTAAATACATCGAAACGGTCCTACAAAGCTGGGAAAAGAAAAACATCCGCTCTAAGGCTCAGGTTGAAGAGGAACAGCGACGAAGAAAACAAATTTTATTACAAAAAGATGAACAAAATCAATCGGAAGAATTACCGAAAGTCTCTTTGTATAATTGGTTGGAAAGGAAAGATCCGGATGCTTAATAAGGAAAAAACGATGGAAGCTCTGTCGCGGATGTATGAGATGTTTCCCGATGCTGTTGGTGAATTGCACTCTGAATCACCGTTCCAGCTTCTGATTGCAGTAATTTTAAGCGCCCAAGCAACAGATGTTTCCGTCAATAAAGCAACGCCAGCACTTTTTGCTGCGTATCCAACACCAGAAGCCTTAGCGCAAGCACCGCTAGAAGATATCATGATAAAAATCAAAACAATCGGCCTTTATCGAAACAAAGCTAAAAATATTAAAGCTTGTGCCCAGATGTTGCTAGATAGTTATGGTGGAATCGTTCCGGCGTCGCGAGAAGAATTGATTAAACTACCCGGTGTTGGACGAAAAACAGCTAATGTTGTACTTGGTGATGCATTCGGAGTGCCAGCAATTGCGGTTGATACGCACGTTGAACGAGTTACTAAGCGTTTGCGCATATGTAAATTGAACGCTTCGGTGACTGAGGTGGAAGCAACGCTGATGCGAAAAATCCCAAAAGAGCTCTGGGTCAAGAGTCATCATACGTTGATTTTCTTTGGGCGATATCATTGTACCGCACGCGCCCCTAAATGTGAGATTTGTCCATTGTTAGAGATGTGTCAAGATGGAAAAGATAGATTAAAAGCCGCTCGAAAATAATTTCGAACGGCTTTTTTAGTCTTCAATTATGGATCTGGTGTCGCTTCTGGCTGTTCAGCACTAGAGGCAGGTGGTTGTTCGGCGGATGAGGAAGGGACAGGATCCGCTGAACTAACGGGTGGCGTTTCTTCCGCACTGCTTTCTGATGGAACAACTGATGCCGACTCTGACACACTTGTGGCTGGCTCAACACTGCTAGAAGAGTCAGTCGTTTGACTAAATGATGTGGTGTTGTAATAAGAACTTTGAGCGGAATAACTAGATTGACTAGGTATTGAGGAAGCACCTTTGACATAAAGTTCATTTCCGATTCTTAAAACATCATCTGGCATCTTCCAATCTTCATTCGACACATTTTGGGAAATATAGCTCATAAATTCGCGATAAACATCTTGTGCAATGCCTTCAGATTGACTCGTTATTGGTGTCATTCGATCATCATAGCCTGCCCAAATCGACAATGAATAGTGGGGAGTAAAACCAGTAAACATAACTTCAGGCGAAATTGACCCGTAATGTGCAATTTTTGCTAACTCATCGTCAGTATAGTTAGAAGTCCCGGTTTTTCCTGCTTGGAACAAGTTGGTAATCTGAGCCTTGGTTCCTGTTCCTTTGGAAATCACGTCTTTCAAAATATCAGTGACCATATAAGCGGTATAAGGCTCCATCGCTTTTTCGCCCTCGGCAGAAAACGTCTGTTCAGAACCATCTTGATATTTAATTTTGTTGATGTAAAGTGGTTCGTTATAAGTTCCACCATTGGCAAATGCCGCATATGCAGCCGCCATTTTCTCAGTAGAAATACCGTATTTCGTTCCATCTTGTGCCTCGGTATTACTTGAAATGGCATTGGCTTGCTGAATATCTTTGTATTGGATTCCCAGCTTTTTCAAAAATTTACCGACATTTTCTGCGCCGACTTCATTGAAAAGTTTTACAGCGGGAACATTCCGTGAATCATATAAAGCTTGACGCAAGGTGATGCTGCCTTGATAACTATTGTCCCAGTTTTTTACTTCTGTTTTTGTTCCTTCATATGTGTAAGGACTATCACTAATTCGATCACCAGTTGATTTTTGTAAATACTCAAATGCTGGACCATAATCAGTAATTGGTTTAACCGTTGAGCCAAAGTCGCGGTTCGTAGTTACAGCACGATTCATCCCAAGATAAACGTCATCAGCGATGTTTCGTCCGCCGATTTGAGCAGAGACTTTTCCGGTTTCACTATCAATTAATGTTGCGGCGATCTGTAACGATTCGTCAGGGTATTGCACGTACTCATCGCCATTGACGATCGAATAAAGTTGGTTCTGAGCATCAGTGTCAAGATTAGTATAAATCTCTAAGCCATCAGTGTAGACATTTTTCCCGGTCTTTTCTTCAACTTGAGCAATCACTTCTTTGACATAATTGTCCGCAACTTTGCGCTCTTGATTGTCTGTTTCTAACGGCAGCAACCCTTCATCGATGGGTTCTTTTGTTGCTTTGTCATAATCTGTTTGAGATATTTTTTTATTATTCAACATCGTATAAAGAACAGTATCTCGCCGTTCTTTTGCGGCTTCGGGATGTTGATAGGGATCGTATGAATTAGGGGCTTGCGGCATACCAGCTAGCAAGGCTGTTTGAGCAATCGTCAAATACTGTAATTCTTTCCCAAAATAAGCTTCAGCGGCGGTTTCCATCCCATAAAGACCATTAGCCATATAGACTTTGTTGATGTAATAAGTCAAAATTTCTTGTTTTGAATTTTTTTTCTCAAGTTGAATCGCTAACCAAGCTTCTTGCGCTTTTCTGCGCAGCGTTTGATCAGAGGTTTTTGTTGAGAAGAAAGACAGTTTGACAAGCTGTTGAGTCAACGTACTTCCGCCTTGCAACCCGCCTTCATTTGTAACGTTATGGACCAGTGAGCCCATTATTCGGACTGGATCCACACCGTTGTGTTTAAAGAAACGACGGTCTTCAACTGAAATAATCGCATCATCTAATTCTTGCGGAATTTTAGTGGCGCTGACTTTTTCGCGTTTTTCAGCACCGAGGTCTTCAAAGATATTGCCGTCGCTATCATAAAGTTTTGATGAGACAGTCGCATCTAATTTTTTTTCACTTAAAGGGGGTGCATCTTTCACATAAAAGAAAAAGAGCCCGATGCCGAAAAGTAGCGCGGCGCAGAGCAGTCCGAAGAGTGCAATGAGGATTTTTAACCCGATATGACGCTTTTTCGGATTGTGTAGTGTTGGTTTCTTTCCTTTGGGAGTTCGCTTGTTTTTTTGCGAACGTGAGGGATTAGCCATGTGATTAACTCCTTTTTTCAAGATATTGTTCTACCGCTAATAAGTAAGGGATTCTTGGAGCAATTTGCGGTACGATCTCAATACCGGCTGTTTCAATCAGCTCAAGCGGTATTGATTTTCTGCCATTTTCTTGCCGATTCCAGTAGTCTACCAAATTTTCGGCAGAAAGAAAAAAGCAACGATTTAAGCTTGAAAACCAAAGCAAAACAAAACAAAGCGCCTCTTGTTTTAAGCACTGCTGCATGTGAGTAATTTGATGCTGATGAAAATTTTTAAGTGGGAACGAGGTCTTGTTCTTTGTTTCTTTTGCTTCAAAGTCTAAATAATATCCGCGATAAACACCGTTATAATCAGTCGTTGAAGGCTGCCTAAAATAGGCTTCCTTAATAACTGCGGCACTTCGTTTAGGGTAATCGACCTTAACGATCTGAAGCGGCGTTGGCTTTTTATGAACAACTGCCTTATCATGAGTTAAGTAGTATTCGTTGCTTTGATTGATTGCTTCTTCAAAGCGCATCCCGCGATTAGCAAACGTCGTTTCTCTTGTTAATGAGCGTTCTCGTGGATTTTTTTGTGAAAATGATTGACCATTGGGGTAACGGAAGGTCATTTTTTCATCACACTCCTATTAGTTATTATAGCAAATTTTTTCGAAAGATATTTTATTTTTAAGTGAAAGTAAGGAAAATGCAATGAATGAAATAATACAAAGATTATACGTGACTGGCTATCAAAGTTATGAATTGGGAATTTTCAATGAAAAAGACCCACGGATCAAGGTGATTAAGAATATTTTAAGGAGAGAATTGATTGCTTTAATCGAAAATGGATTAGAGTGGGTCATCATCAGCGGGAACCTTGGGACAGAGATTTGGACGGGACAGCTAGTCAATGAATTGAAACACGAGTATCCAGAAATAAAGTTAGCGATTATTTTTCCTTTTGAAAGTTTTGGCAGCAAGTGGAAAGAACCCAATCAATTGCTTCTAAGCGAGCTTGTGCAAACGGCTGATTTTGTTGACGCAGTCAGTCATCAACCGTATCAGCAACCAGGACAGTTTAAAAATCATGTAAATTTTTTACTGCAGCATACAGACGCTACACTAGTCGTGTATGATAGTGAATATCCAGGTAAAAGCAAATTTTTTTTAGAAGATGTCAGCAAATACCAAGAAAAAAATCCTTATGAGTTACTCTCTATCACGATGGATGATTTAGAAAATTTTTCAGACTTTGAGGATAGTGTTTGATTTCCTTTGATATATCAGCTAGAATATGTAAGGAAGTAAATTAAGATTGAGCTAATGAGGTGAAAAAATGGCGAATGTAATCTATACTCCAAACGATATTTTGGAGCAAGAATTCAAAACAAAAATGCGTGGCTACGATCCAATCGAAGTTGATGAATTTTTGGACAATGTCATCAAAGATTATGAAGCTTATAACAAAGAAATACTAACATTAAAAGAAGAAAATGATCGTTTGAAAGCGAAAGTGGAACAACTGTCAAAAGCTCAACCAGCACCTTCTCGGGTAAAAGAGGCGGCGCCTAAGAGTTCAGCTGTTACAAACTTTGATATTTTGAAACGTTTATCAAATCTTGAAAGAGAAGTATTCGGTAAGAAACTTGACCAACAAGCGTCAACCAACGCAGCTTCATCTGATTTTAGTCAAAACTACACTCAAGATGAAAGTGACATCGAAAAAACTCGTCAGTTTTAAATTTGAATGATGCAATTTTCGGGTGATCGCGGTCTGCATTACGCAGGCTGAGGAAAGTCCATGCTCGCACAGACTGAGATGTCTGTAGTGTTCGTGCTTAGCGAAACCATAAGCTAAGGTACTTCTTAGGAAGTAACGGCAGAAAAAAGGGCTAAGGAGCAATCTATGTCTGAGTATTCTTGAAAGTGCCACAGTGACGAAGCATTTTGAGAAATCAAAATGGTGGAACGCGGTAAACCCCTCGAGCGAGCAACCCAAACAATGGTAGGGGCGCTTTTTCTAAGGAAATGAACGATGAAAGAGCCGACAGTAATGTCGGAGATAGATGATTACCCCGATGATCACACTTCCCTGAGTTGATTATCGGACAAAACATGGCTTACAGAAAATTGCAGCAATTCAGGGTGTACCTTCCAACTTTGTTGTGAAGGTTTTTTTATTGAAAATTAATCTCCAGCTAAATACTGATGATTGAATCATCGGAAAGAGCCTTATTGCACTACAAATCCATTTTTCTGTAAAAAAACGAAGGAATTCAAATGAAGTAAGGAGATATTATGAAAAAACAATACAACTTGATTGCTACTGCCGCAGCAGGAATTGAAGCGTTAGTAGGCAAGGAACTAAGAGAATTAGGAATCGATTGTCAAGTCGAAAATGGGCGTGCCCGTTTTAAAGGGGACTTGGAGACGATTGCTACAGCGAATTTATGGCTGCGAACAGCAGACCGAGTAAAAATAATCGTTGATGAATTTGATGCATTTACTTTTGATGAACTGTTTGAAAAAGTTAAGGCAATCCCGTGGGAAGATTATTTACCGATGGATGCGGAATTTCCGGTAGCCGGCCGTTCAATCAAATCAAAATTGTATAGTGTTCCAGATTGTCAATCTATTACCAAAAAGGCGATTGTCGAACGTTTACGAGAAGTCTATCATCGTCCAGCTCGCGTACCATTGCCTGAAACGGGTGCATTCTTCCAATTAGAGGTCGCTTTATTAAAAGATCATGTAGTTCTGACTTTAGATACGACTGGACCAAGTTTGTTCAAACGCGGTTATCGACTTGAAAAAGGCGGAGCACCGTTAAAAGAAAACATGGCAGCGGCTTTAGTGATGCTGACAAATTGGCGCAAAGAACGCCCATTTTATGATCCTGTTTGTGGTTCCGGTACTTTATGTATTGAAGCGGCATTGATTGGACATAACATCGCGCCTGGTTTTAATCGTGAATTTGCGTGTGAAGCATGGGATTGGTTTGATCCAGCAGTTTTTGAAAAAGTCCGTGCAGCAGCTGATGAAGCAGCTGATTATGATATTCAATTAGATATCGCAGGATCAGATATCAACGGCCGGATGATCGAAATTGCTCGTGCTAATGCTGAAGAAATCGGTTTGGGCGATTCAATCGATTTTAAACAACGAGCAGTCAAAGATTTTAAGACTGAAAAAGACTATGGTGTGATCGTAGCGAATCCGCCTTATGGGGAACGTTTGGGCGATGAAGAACAAGTTCGTGAATTATACCGTGAGATGGGTGAAGTTTTCCGTCCGTTAAAAACATGGAGCAAATATATTTTAACTAGTGATTTGACTTTTGAAGAATCTTACGGGGCAAAAGCGACTAAGAAACGGAAGTTGTACAATGGAGCGATGAGAACGGACCTATTTCAATATTGGGGAGAACGTCCGCCAAGAAAGCCGAAAATAGATGCCGAATAAGATTGCAGCAATCTGCAGCTACGCAAAGGAAAAACTTGGTGATGATCGAAGCGGACACGATTTTTACCATGTTGAACGTGTCGCAAAAATTGCTAAACAGCTAGCTGAACAAGAAGGCATTTCAGATACGCAGATTATTGAAGCTGCCAGCTACTTACATGATGTCATCGATGATAAAGTGGTCACAGATGTAGCAGCTGAAACAAAAAGCCTTAAAAAGTTTTTAAAAGAACTTGAATTTTCCGAAAAGGATTGCCAAGAAATTTTTGAGATTATTGAAAATATCTCTTTTTCTAAAGAGTTGGAAGCAGGAAAAGCGCGACTGACGTTGGCAGGCAAGATCGTCCAAGATGCGGATCGAATTGATGCACTAGGAGCAATCGGTATTTTGCGAACAGCGTATTATGGTGGGCATACTCAAAGCCCGTTATACGATCCTGATCTTGCTCCACAAGAATTTAAGAGCAAACAAGAATACCGTCAAAAAAGTACGGTAATCAATCATTTCTATGAAAAGTTATTCAAACTCCCAGCTACGATGAATACTGAAGCAGGGAAAGCGGAAGCTCAGCGGCGAGTAGCATTTATGGAAGAATTTTTAGCAAGATTTTATGCGGAATGGAATTTATCATAAAGATAAAGCGAAGTTTATAAGTTAAAAGTAAGAAAATCTACGAGGTAAGGCGTATTATTTCCCGTGAACCTACTTTTCTCCTATAATGTTCTTGGTTAGGAGGAACCCTGATGCTGCATCGCGAAATATTGAGTCCTGAAGAAGTTTTAGAAAGAATGCCCAACTTGTCTGAGGGATTGTTTGCTATCCGCTGTCAACTGGCAAATAAGACTTATCAAGTTATCATATATAAATATGAAGAAGATCATTTCTTAATAGAAAATCTAGCACTGATCAGTGCCTTACTTGAAGAACAGCAAAGCTTTTTTGGGACACCAGAACAACTATTGAATGAGATTGAAATGTCATTTGAGAATAATTATTATCAACCTATCTCAAAAGAGTGGATTAATCTAGACTTGAACACGTTGAAATTATTGAATAATGTGGAAATCAAATTCTTTGATTTAGAAGAATAACAGGACATCCTGTTATTCTTTTTTTCTGAATTGACGAAAAAGGTAGTAGAGATTAATCACCGTCAAAATGGCACCTAATACGAATGGGACAATCAAACGACCTTGACTGTAGCCAAAGTTTTTTTGAAAACTTTCTGTTGATGTAAAGGTGACGACGGTTCGGCTGTAATTATAAACTTGATAGCTAAAAGTCGTTAAAAAAACTGCAATCAATGTCAAGGCAAACCGTCGATAATCACTATTCTTCATTTTCTTAGCAAAATAAAAAATTAGATAAGCAACCATCAAAGCCGCGGGAACACCAAAAGCAAAAAGTGGATTAAGCATGTATTATTACCTCCTTAGAAATTATCTATAAAAAAATTAACGTCGTACCTATTTTACCACAAGACAGAAAAAGCTTTGCTGATTAGCGATCAATCAGCCCAAAATTCTAAAATGAGGGAGTTTTATGAGTAGTTACATTTTTCCAATCAAAGCTGCAGTCCTTACTTTTCCATTGTTAGCATTAGTGATTACTGCACCGTTTTTAATCTATTATTACCGTAAGTATGGTCAATTAGGGAAGTTGAGAAGTGTCATTTTATATTCATTTGTTTTCTATTTATTGTGCGCTTATTATTTAGTCATTTTGCCATTACCGAGCATTTCTGAAGTCGCTCAGTTAACCGGTCCGCGGTATGAACTCGAATTGTTTCGACCATGGCAGCAATTTCTGGACCAAACGGTACTCCAGCTGAATGACCCAAGCTCCTATTTGCCAGCAATAAAACAAAGTATTTTTTTAGAACCAGTTTTTAATATTTTTTTGCTTTTTCCATTCGGTGTGTATTGCCGCTACTATTTCAAATTTTCTTTTGGTAAGACGATTCTAGTAAGCCTTTGTTTGTCTTTATTTTTTGAATTGACTCAATTAAGTGGATTGTATTTTATCTATCCTCGTTCGTATCGGCTATTTGACGTAAATGATCTATTACACAATACAGTAGGGGGGATGATCGGATTTATTTGCGCACCGTTATTCACCTTCTTCTTGCCTACAAGAAACGAGCTAGACTCAGAATCCTTAGTAAAAGGCCAGCGAGTCTCGCTTTTGCGGCGTTTCGTCGCGACGGCGATTGATTGGGTCGTGCTTGGTTTTTTCAGTACATTTTTAAGCATGTTTGTCGGATTTTTACCCACAAGTTTGCGAACATTGGTAAGTTATCCAATTGTCAGTTTTACTTTAGAGGTCATTGTTTATTTCATGATCTGTATGTATTTCTGGAATGGTCAGACGATTGGAAAAAAAATCGTCCGAATCAAAGTTGTCGAAAAAGATCGTCAGCATCTGCGTTTTAGCAGTTTAGTGAAACGTTATAGCGCATTTTATTTATTGCTTTACGGTCTGCTTCAAATTTTCCAGTTCACGATGACCCACTTAACAACGACAAATCACACGATTTTTATTGCATATGTTACATTAGGTTTTATTAGTTTAGGAATTTTGCTTTTATTTCTATTCAACTTATTGTATGCTCTCATAAGAAGAAAAAGCCGCCTATTCCATGATAAAGCAAGTCACACATATACGATCAGCACGTTAAAGAAAGAGGTATAATATGCGAAATTTTGAGTCATTCAATTTTCAGCCATTCATTCTTGAAGCTATCAAGGATAAAGGGTTTACTGAGCCGACAGCGGTTCAAGAAAAATTGATTCCGTTGATCAAAAAAGGGAGAAATGTTGTCGGTCAATCACAAACAGGATCAGGCAAAACACATACATTTTTATTCCCATTGATGAATAAGATCGATCCAACAAAAGATGAAGTACAAATAGTTATCACAGCGCCAAGTCGCGAATTATCAAGTCAAATCTATCAAGCAGCAATCCAAATCGCTAAATTTTCATCAGTCGAGATTCGAGTGACTAATTTTGTCGGCGGGACGGATAAACAACGTCAAGTAGATAAATTGAGCACGCATCAACCTCATGTTGTCATTGGAACACCAGGACGTATTTTAGATTTGATGAACGAACAAGCTTTAAAAGTTCATACGTCACAATATTTTGTTGTTGATGAGGCTGACATGACATTAGACATGGGCTTTTTGACGGAAGTCGATCAAATCGCAAGTCGTTTGCCGAAGCATTTGCAGATGCTGGTCTTTTCTGCAACGATTCCAGAAAAATTACGTCCTTTCTTATTGAAATATATGGAAAATCCCGTGATTGAAGAGATCAAATCGAAAGCAGTCATTTCTGACACGATTGAAAATTGGTTAATCTCAACAAAAGGACAAGATAAAAACCGTTTGATTTATCAATTGCTAACACTGGGGCAACCTTATTTAGCCATCGTGTTTGCTAATACAAAACAACACGTAGATGAGATCAGCGACTATCTAAAAGCACAAGGATTGAAAGTAGCTAAGATCCATGGCGACATTTCTCCGCGGGAACGCAAGCGCGTGATGCGTCAAGTTCAAAATTTAGAATTTCAATATGTAGTTGCGACTGATTTGGCTGCGCGAGGAATCGATATCGAAGGTGTTTCTCATGTAATTAATGCAGAGGTTCCACAAGATCTGGATTTCTTTATCCATCGGGTCGGCAGAACTGGACGGAACGGCTTGTCAGGAACAGCGATTACGCTTTACAGTCCAAGTGATGAAAATGATATTAGCTTAATTGAAAATGTAGGTATTCATTTCCAACCAAAAGAAATCAAGAATGATGAAATCATCGATACGTACGATCGGAATCGTCGTAAAAAACGAGAAAAATCAAAAGATGAACTGGACCCAACATTGATTGGTCTTGTAAAAAAATCGAAGAAAAAAATCAAACCAGGCTATAAAAAGAAAATCGATCGAGCAATCTCAGAATCGAATAAACAAAAACGCCGTCAAACGCGTCGACAAGCAGAACGCAGTGTGCGTAAAAATAAAAAACGTTCAAATTCATAAAATAATTTTTCAAAGTTCAGTCATTATTTTTGATCTCTGTACTTTCCAGATTATTGATTATTGTTAACTTTGGATTGAGAAATTTAGTGCAAAAAAGCCCTTATAGCTCTGTTACTCAGCTATAAGGGCTTTTTGCATTTGGACACAAAGGATCCCGTCTTCTTCAAAGGGAGCGGAGCTCACATGATAGCCTAATTTTTCATAAAATCTCTGCGCCTGGATCTCAGCCGAAAGAATTGAGGTATGGCAGCCTTCTTTTCGAGCGCGCTCTTCGATTTGAGTTAACAGTTTTTTTCCGAATCCTTGTGTGCGAAAATCAGGATGGACACATAGTCGATCTGGATTGAGAGTTTGTTCAGCGATTTTTTGATAACGAACTGTCGCAATGGGGAGGTTGCCTTCAAAAAAAACTAAATACTGGCGATCGGTTGTGTCCAGCTTATCAAATTCCAATTCGGGTAAGATAGTTTGTTCTAAAACAAAGATTTTATAACGCAAGTAAAAGGCTGCCGCCTGCAATTTAGGCGAAGCGCCAAAATATTCCTTCATCTTTTTCCTCATTTCCATAGGGTAATGGTATAATTTTAGCATATGAGTGTCGAAGGAGGCAGAAAGATTTATGAACTTATTAGATCAATTAGACTGGTCCTATTGGAAACGGTTGAATCCAAAAGAGAAGCGCACCTTGTTAAGCCAGCTATTGCTTCATTTTGTCAATCCATTAATGAAGATTTCAGATATTGAATTGAAAGATTTTCATTTATACGGCATCAAATGCCAAACTTTTCAATTAATGATCGATGATGAAGAATTTATTTTTATCCCTGGCAACAAAGATGCGATTTTAGGTTGGAATTTGGGAACGAAAGGACTGTCATTGTTAGAGACAGCACCAAATGCTCAAGAAATTACTATTCCGCAAGAGTTGCGCGGACAATATAATTTTTTCGATGTGGAATCATTAGGGGAATTGATCAATGATCAAACGACTAGTTTACGCAAAGTTCAAATTCCGCCGATGTTTGTTCAACGTCATGCATTGCCGGCAGGAACGAACTACTTAGGTATTTATAATGCGGTAACCGGCAGTTTTTCTGGTGAGGCGGATCAATTCTCTACTTATGAAGAAGAGATCAAAGCGGTTTTATCACCAAATTTAACACCAGAAGAAAGCATGACGTGGTCATTTCCGAAAAATATATTGAAAGAAGGCCGCTGGTATATTGAAATGGCCCCGCATTCAGATAATTACCATGTCTTTAGTCATGAAAAACATACTTACAGTAGTTTGCGAAAAAAAATCCGGAAGAAAAACTTTGATTTGTTGACCGAAGATCAGTGGGAATATGTTAATGGCGCTGGCAGCCGTCGGTTATTCCGCTGGGGCAATGATCTGAACATTACTGATCCTTACCGCGGCAAGAGCGTGAAAAAGTTGATGGAACAAGCAAATATGTTTGGATTGTTTTTTGATACATCGATGGAACGCTTTGAGATCACTGAAGATCCGGGAGTCTTGAAATTGACCAATAAAAAATACGATGTTGGAATTCCAATCGTTGATTTTCTTCCATTATCAAGTTATTACAGCAATAACATTACGATGCAGCACGAAACGGTTCTAGCACCAAGTGAATTTTTATACCGCAAAGCGATCTTGATCAAAATCTAGTTTGACTTTTGAGCGACTTTTTTCTATACTCTTAAAAGGATATGGTTTATTGTTTACGTTTCTACAGAAAGTGCACGTTTTGCTGAAAGTTGCATGTTGCGGAAAATAAATTGCTCCCACTATTTTTTGATTGAAAAATCAACGCTGCTCAGCGTTAACGAGCTGAAGAGGTAATGATCAAACTATCATTGCAATCAAGGTGGTACCGCGAGTTTTCGTCCTTGACTGCAGTGGTAGTTTTTATTTTTTGAGAAAAGAGGAAAATACATGAAAAAATTATCAAGCGCGGAAGTGCGCCAAATGTTTTTAGACTTTTTTAAAACGAAAGAACATATGATTGAGCCGAGTGCCTCATTAGTTCCTGTCAATGATCCAACATTACTTTGGATCAATTCAGGAGTTGCGACAATGAAAAAATATTTTGATGGCAGTGTCGTGCCAGAAAATCCACGAATCGCCAATGCTCAAAAGTCTATTCGAACAAACGACATCGAGAATGTCGGAAAAACTGCTCGTCATCACACGATGTTTGAAATGTTAGGCAATTTTTCAATTGGAGATTATTTTAAAGTTGAAGCAATCACATGGGCTTGGGAGTTTTTGACTTCGCCTGATTGGATCGGTTTTGATCCGGATAAATTGTATGTAACAGTTTATCCAGAAGATAAAGAAGCAAAACGTATTTGGTTAGAAGAAGTGGGAATTCCTGCAGATCACGTAGTTGAGATCGAAGATAATTTTTGGGATCTTGGCGCAGGTCCAAGTGGTCCGGATTCAGAAATCTTTTATGATCGCGGCGAGTCGTTCAATGATTTAGCAGAAGATGATCCTGAAAATTATCCTGGCGGAGAAAATGAACGTTATTTAGAAATTTGGAACCTTGTATTCTCTGAATTTAATCATACACCTCAAGATACGTACGAACCATTACCCCACCAAAACATTGATACTGGGATGGGACTTGAACGGATGGTGTCGATCATTCAAGACGCACCGACCAACTTCGAAACGGATCTATTTTTACCAATCATTGGAAAAGTAGAAGAATTAAGCGGGAAAAAATACGGGACAGATAAGCAATTAGATATCTCTTTCAAAGTCATTGCTGACCATATTCGTTCATTAGCTTTTGCAATCGGTGATGGGGCGTTGCCGTCAAACGAAGGACGCGGCTATGTATTACGTCGCCTATTACGACGTGCCGTGATGCATGGGAAGAAACTAGGGATTGATCAAGCTTTCTTATATAAATTGATTCCAGTCGTTGGCGAGATCATGGTAAGTTACTATCCTGAAGTGAACCAACAAGAAGCATTCATCGAAAAAGTTGTGCGGACGGAAGAAGAACGTTTCCATGAAACAATCAATGACGGTTTAAGTATGTTAAACAATGTGCTAGTCGAATTGAAAGCAAAAAATGAAACGACTTTAGATGGCAAAACGATCTTTAAGCTTTATGATACATTTGGTTTCCCAGTAGAGCTGACCGAAGAAGTTGCAGAAGATGAAGGCTTAAAAGTCGATCATGAAGGTTTTGAAGTAGAGATGCAGGCGCAAAAAGAACGTGCTCGTGCTGCTCGGACAACTGAGAAATCAATGGGTGTTCAAACAGCACTCTTAGGTGATATCAAGGTTAACAGCAAATTTGTCGGGTATGACCATCTCGAAAGCGAGAGCGAGCTTTTAGTTATTTTGCAAGAGAATGCAATCGTAGACACTGTAACAAAGGGTCAAGCTCAATTGATCTTTGCCGAAACACCGTTCTATGCTGAAATGGGCGGACAAATCGCTGATAAGGGTGACATCGTCGATCAAGACGGCAAAATCGTCGCGCATGTCACAGATGTCCAAAAAGCACCGAACGGTCAAGCTCTGCATACTGTGGAGGTACAATCTGCATTAACAGAAGGATCGACGTACTTTTTACAAGTTTATCAAGCTTTCCATAATAAAGTAATCAAAAATCATACTGCGACCCATGTATTGCACAAGGCATTAAAAGAAGTTTTAGGCGACCATGCGAACCAAGCCGGTTCATTAGTCACAGATGCACATTTGCGTTTTGATTTCACTCATTTTGGCCAAGTTACAGCTGCTGAATTGAAAGAAATGGAAAAGATTGTAAATCAAAAAATCTGGGAAGCAATCCCAGTCGTAACGATTGAAACAGACATCGATACAGCAAAGAATATGGGTGCGATGGCGTTGTTTGGCGAAAAATATGGTCACGATGTACGTGTAGTAAATATCGGTGACTGGTCAATCGAATTATGCGGAGGGACCCACGTCGCTAATACAGAAGATATCGGCTTATTCAAAATTGTTTCCGAATCAGGGATTGGTGCAGGCGTTCGCCGAATCGAAGCATTGACTGGAAAAGAAGCCTATGAAGCTTTCCGCGAAGAAGAAGAACAATTATTGCAAATCGCACAAATCGTAAAATCGCCACAAATCAAAGAAGTTGTTACAAAGACAGAACAATTGCAACAACAAGTTCGCGAACTGCAAAAAGAAACCGAACAACTAGCAACCAAATTAGCGAATCAACAAGCCGGTGATGTCTTTAAAGATGTAAAAGAGATCAACGGTACAACGGTGATCACGGCTCAAGTCAACGTTAAAGACATGAATCAGCTGCGTCAGTTGGCTGATCAATGGAAACAAAAAGAATTGTCAGATGTTTTAGTTCTTGGAACAGTTCAAGGTGAGAAAGTGAATCTTTTAGCCGCGATGAGTCCTACAGCGAATGCAAAAGGTCTGAAAGCTGGCGATTTGATTAAAGCAATCGCACCAAAAGTTGGCGGCGGCGGTGGCGGTCGTCCAGACATGGCACAAGCTGGCGGAAAAAATCCAGCGGGACTGTCTGAAGCATTAGCTGAAGCAGTTAACTGGTTGGCGTAATTTAATCAAGATTTTGTGACCCAAGAGGATCGTTTTATTTTTTTACGAAGTGTCCACAAGAACACGATTATTAACAGAGAGAGGATGGGACAAGAGGTTTGTCGCATCCTTTTTTTAAAGATTGAGAAAAATAGTTTTTAAGTAAGACAAGTTTAATTTTTTTGTGGGTTCTTTGAAAGGCTCATTACGAGTTCAAATAATTGAAATGAGAAAACACTGTTTTACTATCATGTTTTCTTTTAATACCTCGATGCTTTAGGTATAATCTTAACAAGGAGATATTTTGAGAAAAGAGGGGATCATTTGGGAATTATTGAGCAAATTATTTTTTTGATCTTTGTTATTAATGCTGTAGGTGCGATGGTCACCGTCTTTCGCAAACCGCGGAATATCACGACGATTTGGGCCTGGCTGTTAACGTTGATTTTTTTGCCAGTGATCGGATTTTTGATTTATGCTTTTTGCGGTCGCGGAATTGATGGAGAAACGATGTATCGCTTTGAGCAAGGCGATGCTGAGCGAGTAAAAGAAATCAACGAAATCATTCAAAAAGACAATCATCATGTGGAGCATAATGAACCGGATCAATTGTATCCAGCGGTTCAATCGTTAGTGAAGTATTTCAAAAATTTGGATGAGTCGCCATTAGCAATTCGAAATGAATTGGAATTTTTTTTGGATGGGACGGAAAAATTTGAGCGTTTGTTTGTTGATTTACGTCAAGCGCAAAAGACAATTCACGTAGAGTACTACGCTTTTTTCAATGATCGCATCGGCAATCGATTCATGCGTATCCTCGAAGAAAAAGCCGCACAAGGGGTCGAAGTTCGGATGATCTATGATCCATGGGGGGCACCCAAAACGAATAAAAAGTTTTTTGAAACGTTAATCAAAAATGGCGGACAAGTGACGCCATTTATTACTTCCAGAAATATTTTAGCTAAAACACGGTTGAATTATCATCTACATCGAAAAATCGTTGTAGTTGATGGTGCGATCAGTTGGACCGGTGGCTTCAATGTTGGTGATCAGTATCTTGGAGAATCTGAGCGTTTCGGCAGATGGCGGGATACCCATGGAAGAATCGAAGGAACGGCAAGTTTTACACTGCAAGAAATTTTTATTCGTGATTGGAACGCGTCAGTTACGAACAAGTCTGACAAAATGAGTTATTTGCCAGAATATTTTGTTTTGCCACAAAAACAAATCAAAAAAGGTGTGGCGATGCAAATTGTTGCTGATGGTCCAGATTCCAGTGAACAGATCATCAAAGACGGCTTTGTTCGGCTGATTTTAGCGGCTGAGAAAAGCGTCTGGATCCAAAGTCCTTATCTTGTTCCAGATGAGACGATGATTTCAGCTATCCTAATCGCGGTTCGCTCTGGGATCGACGTACGGATCATGATCCCTAATATGCCGGATCATCCGTTCATCTATCGGGCAACACAATATTATGCGAACTATTTGCATCAGCGCGGAGTCAAAATCTATCATTACGCCGATGGTTTTCTTCATGCTAAAACGATTGTGGTAGATGATGAGTTGGCAACATTTGGGTCAACCAATCAAGATATCCGCAGTTATGAATTAAACTTTGAAGTCAGCAGTTTCATTTATGATCCAGAAGTTGCGCAATTATTCCGTAAAATTTTCGAGGAAGACATGAAAGAGTGTATTCTGCTAACGGATGAAATAATCGCAGGTCAATCCCACTGGCTGACATTTAAACAGCACTTTTCACGGCTGCTGTCACCGGTCTTGTAATTTTTTACGCAATCCTTGGCGGGCTAAATTGTCCGCCCCTTTATTTTTTGCCTCAGGAATCCATTGGAGGACTAATAAAGGAAATTTAGGTGCCAATTCATTAAACTCTGATAAATATGGCAAGAAGAGCTTGTTTTTTGTTTGTCCTTGGTCTAAAATTTTTATTGCAGTTTTACTATCGGAATAAAGTAAAATAGACTGGTCATTCAAGTTATGGTCAATCAAATAATTCAACGCATACAAGATCACAGCTAGTTCTGCTTGGTGGTTATTTTTTTCGGGTAATGGAATTGCTAGTTGTTTTTGCTCATTAGAAATAAGCAGAATACCGCCGCCACTTTTTTCTAAATTTGTTGCGGCATCAGTGAAAACTTTTAACATAATAATCATCCTTTAGAATAGAGGTTTAGGAAATGAAAAGAAAACGCTATTTTTGGCAACCGGAGTTATCTATCAGTATTATTTATTGGTCTGCGACCTTTATTATTCTTTTTTATGGTCTAATTCTAACTTTAGAAAAAACACACCCTTATTTAAAAGGAAATATTTTCATTGGAGTATTTATCATATTTGCGTTAGTCGGCCTGCATCGCTATTTATTTTTAGAAAAATCTGGGATAAAAATCCGTTATTCTAGACTTTGGCGACGAGAGACCGTCTTGCGAGAGCATATCGATTATCTGGCGCTTTGCAAAGATGGAATCATCATTCAGCGTAAAGGGCTTAGCGGGACGTCCTTTCACTTTGCGATGACGAAAAAAAGAAAAGCGGCATTTGTCAAAGATTTTGCAACATTCTATCCTGAAATTCAAGTGAAAGAAATAAACGAAAAGATCAGCCGTAACTGATCTTTTCGTTTATTTCTTTTTAACATGAGCCGCTTGCATACCGCGAGCACCCTCTACAATTACAAATTCAACTTCGTCACCAGGGTCCAAAGTTTTAAATCCTTCTTCTTCAATAGCGGTGAAATGAACAAATACTTCTTGATTTTCTTCATAGGTAATAAAGCCGTATCCCTTTTTCTCATCGAACCATTTAACTATGCCACTATTCATAACGCAACACCCCTTTGCAATTGCTGGTTTTATTATACGTGATGGGGACAAAAAATGCGAATCAATAAGATTACCGATTTTAAGTGCTGTTTTTATTGAGAAAATTCGTTATAATAAAAATGAACGAATAAAAAACGTAGTTCTCTGAATAACGTTCGGGAAAGGGAGTTTTTATGAAAACAGATATCGAAATATCACAAGCAGCAACTTTAGCACCGATCACAGAGGTGGCTGAAAAAATCAATCTATCTTTTGATGATTTAGAACTGCATGGAAAATATAAAGCAAAAATTGAATTTGATGCTTTAGAACGGATGAAAAAGAATCCAGAAGGAAAATTGATCTTGATGACTTCAATCAATCCAACTCCAGCAGGCGAAGGCAAATCAACGGTGACAGTCGGATTAGGTGATGCACTGAATAAAATAGGTAAAAAGACCGTTATCGCTTTACGTGAACCTTCCTTAGGACCTGTTATGGGAATGAAAGGCGGAGCGACTGGCGGCGGTTATGCGCAAGTCTTGCCGATGGAAGATATTAATCTGCATTTTACAGGGGATATGCATGCCATCACGACAGCAAATAATGCTTTGGCTGCATTGCTAGATAATCATATCCATCAAGGAAACGAGTTGAATATCGATGCTCGCCGTATAATCTGGAAACGGGTTGTCGATTTAAATGATCGTGAACTTCGGCATATTGCAGTTGGGTTAGGCGGTCCAACGAATGGTGTTCCGCGTGAAGATGGGTTTGATATTACCGTTGCAAGTGAGATTATGGCGATTTTGTGCTTGGCAACAGGGATCGAAGATTTAAAGAATCGTTTAGCTAATATCGTTGTAGCCTATACATTCGAACGTGAACCAGTCACAGTCGGTGATTTAAAAATCGAGGGTGCCTTGACACTTATTTTGAAAGATGCGATCAAACCCAATTTAGTTCAAACAATTTATCAAACACCTGCATTCGTCCATGGTGGCCCCTTTGCCAATATTGCCCATGGTTGCAATAGTATTTTAGCGACCCGCGCTGCATTGCATTGCGGCGACTATGTTGTAACAGAAGCCGGCTTTGGTGCAGACCTTGGCGGAGAGAAATTTTTGGATATCAAAGTCCCTAATTTGGGTAAAGCTCCGGATGCCGTCGTGATTGTCGCAACGATTCGTGCATTAAAAATGCACGGTGGCGTAGCTAAAACAGAATTGAGTGCAGAAAATTTGGATGCTTTAAAAGAAGGATTTAGTAATTTAGCTAAACACATTCGGAATATGCGTAAATATGGTTTACCAGTGATCGTGGCGATCAATGAATTTATCAGTGACACAGAAAAAGAAATCCTATTGTTAAAAGAACTTTGTCAACAAGAAGAAGTGAGAGTCGAGTTAGCCAGCGTTTGGGAAAAAGGACCTGATGGTGGGATTGACTTAGCGAAAGCAGTTGTTGATCTAATCGCAACTGAAGACAGTAATTTCCGTTCAATCTTCAGCAGAGAACAAGATGATCTAACTGAAAAAATTGAAACAATCGTTAGTGAAATCTATGGCGGTAATGAAGTGATCTACAGTAAAAAAGCACAGCAACAATTAGCGACATTTAAAAAATATGGTTGGGATCGTTTACCGGTCTGCATGGCAAAAACACAATATTCATTATCAGATGATCCAAACAAATTAGGTGCACCCATCGATTTTGATGTGACAATCCGTGAATTTGTTCCAAAAATCGGTGCCGGATTTGTTGTGGCATTGACAGGTGATGTGATGACTATGCCTGGACTGCCGAAAAAACCTGCCGCATTGAACATGAATGTGGATGAACAAGGAAACGCGATCGGTTTATTCTAAATAATAAGCAAAAAGGATGTGACGAGATATTCGTCACATCCTTTTTTTGTACAGACTGAGCATATTTTTGCATATTTTATCATAATTACCTGTATTTATTTATAAAAAACCATTGACTTGTATGAAAGAAATCCGTATAATCTTCAAAAATGATAGAATTTTAATTGTTTTGTAATAATAATACAAGGAGATGTTAACATGAAGGTCGCGATTATCGGAGTAACTGGATACAGCGGTATTGAACTGGTCCGTATTCTTTTAAGGCATCCGAATGTGGAAATCAGTTCCATTCATAGTCATGCGCAAAAAGAGAAGGGAATCACTGATTATTTGCCGCACTTAAGCCGATTACTGGACCTTCCGCTAGAACCAGTCGACCCGAAACGCATCATGGAACAAGCTGATTTGGTTTTCTTAGCGACACCGTCTGGTATTTCAAAAGAAATTGCCCAAGTATTTATCAAAGCCGATTTTCCTGTTATTGATCTTTCAGGCGATTTCCGTTTGAAGGCAAAAGGACAATATGAGAAATGGTATAAAAATTCAAGTGCTCCATTTGAATATCTGCAAAAAGCTCATTATGGTCTAGCTGATTTTTATTCGAAACCAAGCTCAAAATTGATTGCTAATCCTGGATGCTACGCAACAGGAACCCTCTTGTCGCTAGCTCCCTTGGTTCAACAAGACATGATCGAAATGGATTCGATAATCGTAGATGCGAAATCTGGCTTATCAGGAGCAGGAAAAAAATTATCAGGCAGCACTCATTTTGTATCTAATAATGAAAACATGATGCTTTATAAGATGAACAGCCATCAACATATCCCAGAAATCATGCAACAGTTGCAAACCTGGAATAAGACTATTTCAGCGATTCAATTTTCAACTTCTTTGATTCCTGTGACACGCGGAATTTTTATTACGACTTATGCCAAAAGTAAAGAGCGGCTGACGCAGTCTCGATTATGGGAGATTTATCAGGCCTTCTATCAAGAGAAACCTTTTGTTCGTGTTCAAGCCCAAGCAGTTTATCCTGAATTGCGCCAAATTATCGGATCAAATTTTTGCGACATCGGCGTCGCCTACAATGAAATAACTAAGATTATCACTGTAGTCACGGTCTTGGATAATTTGGTTAAAGGAGCAGCTGGGCAAGCCGTTCAAAATCTAAATCATTTTGCAGGTTGGCCAGAAGAAACGGGTTTGGACCTAGTCCCAATTTATCCATAAAAAATCGGAGTGTGAAGAATATGCAAATTATAGATGGAACAATCGCCAGTCCAAAGGGGTTTTATGCAACTGGTTTACATGCAGGATTGAAAAAGGTAAAAAAAGATTTAGGTGTTATCTATTCAGAAATTCCCGCCAATGCAGCGGCAGTCTATACAACAAATCAAGTTAAAGCAGCACCGATTGCTGTTACGAAAGAAACATTGAAAAATCAAAAATTACAAGCCGTAGTAGTCAATTCAGGTGTCGCAAATGCTTGTACCGGAAAACTTGGACTGGAAAACGCAAAAAAGATGCAAGAGTTGGCGGCAGCTCATTTATCAGTAAAAAAAGAAACCGTTGCAATTGCTTCAACTGGAGTGATCGGAAAGCAATTACCAATGGCAGTCATTGAAGAGGGGATTAATAGAATCGATCTGCAAAAGCCAGTACCAATGGCATTTCATGAAGCAATTTTGACGACTGATACCAGTACGAAGGAAATCGTTGTGACAGAAAAAATCAACGGTCAGCTAGTGACAATGGCTGGTGTGGCAAAAGGTTCTGGGATGATCCACCCCAATATGGCGACGATGCTAGCCTTTATTACGACAGATGCTCATATCTCAAAACAACTTCTGCAAATGATTCTAACTGAAAAGACAGAGACGACATTCAACCAGATCACCGTGGATGGAGACACATCTACAAACGACATGGTGCTGGTTCTCGCAAATGGTTTAGCTGAAAATCCGATAATTGAAATAAACACCGAAGCATATGAAAAGTTTGTTGCGATGTTTCAATTAGTCAGTGAGACTTTGGCGAAGATGATCGCAAAAGATGGTGAGGGCGCCACAAAATTAATCGAAGCTCAAGTGATTGGGGCACACAGCGATCTAGAAGCCCGTTTAGTAGCAAAAAAAGTAGTGGGCTCTAGTTTAGTAAAAACGGCGATGTTTGGAGAAGATCCTAATTGGGGACGGATCATTTGTGCTGTAGGTTACGCCGGGTCACAAACGGATCCAGAAAAGATCGATATGTGGATCGGGGATCAGCAGTTATTAAAACAAAGTCAGCCGCAAGTTTTTGACGAAGAACTAATGAAAAAGACGCTGGAAAAAGCTACAGTCAGCATCACGGTCGATCTGAACATCGGAACGCAGAGTGGAAAAGCATGGGGGTGCGATCTAACCTACAAATATATCGAAGTGAATGCGTTGTATCATACGTAATAGGAGCGATAGTTATGGGAAAAATTGTTGTAAAGATCGGCGGTATTGCCAGTGATAATTTAACGAAAAGTTTTTTTGAGCAAATCAAACAATGGCATTTAGATGGAGATGAGGTCGTTATCGTCCATGGAGGCGGTCATTATATTACTGAAATGATGGAACGCTTGAATATCCCAGTTATGATAGAAGAGGGGCTGCGAGTCACTACTGAACAGACGCTGAAAATTGCTCAAATGGTTTTGATCGGTCAAGTCCAGCCTGCAATCACCACAGTATTTCAACAGCAAGGCTTTGCGGCAATCGGACTCAACGCTTCTTGCGACAAATTGATTCAAGGAGAAGTCCTTGATAAAAAGCGAGGCTATGTCGGTAAGATTACAAAAATCAATTCTGCTCCCATAGAAAATATTTTATATAAGCATTACATTCCGATTATTGCACCCTTAGGAATGACAGCTGAAGGGCAATGGTTAAATATTAACGCAGATGCTGCCGCTTGTAAAATTGCTGAAGCGCTCGGCGCCAAAGCATTGTACTTATTAACCGATGTACCCGGAGTCAAAAAAGCTGGAAAATGGCTTAAAGAACTTTCTAGCGCTGAAGTTGAGCAGTTAAAAATAGAGAATGTAATTACAGGCGGTATGCTTCCGAAACTAGCCAATGCTGTCAGTGCATTAGAAAACGGAGTTTCAGAAATCCACATTACTAATAAGATCGAGTATTCTGGAACGGTACTAAAAAAGGAGGAAACCTTTGTATGAGTTATTTATTTCCAAATTATGCACGAGATACTATCGATTTGATCGATGGCGCAGGTAGTTATGTCTATGATCAAAATCAGACCCGTTATTTAGATTTTACGAGCGGAATCGGCGTAAGTAATTTAGGACATAAAAATCCTAAAGTTTTGCAGGCTTTAGCTGAGCAAACAAATAAGATTTGGCACAGTTCCAATTTATATGCGAATAAATTGCAAGAACAAGTTGCTCAAAAACTAACGATGGGAAAAGATTATGCAACTTTTTTCTGCAATAGCGGGACTGAGGCCAATGAAGCAGCAATCAAATTAGCAAGAAAAGCAACAGGACGTCAAAAAATTTTAACTTTCAAGCAATCCTTTCACGGTCGTACTTACGGAGCTTTAAGTGCAACGGGGCAACCAGCATTGCAAGCAGGTTTTTATCCGATTGTCGCGGGTTTTGACTACTTGCCATATAATCAATTAGCACCTTTGAAGGGAAAATTAACTGATGATGTCGCTGCAGTGATGTTGGAGGTGATCCAAGGTGAAGGCGGGATTATTCCTGCAGAAAAAAACTGGCTGCAAGCCGTGGAGAAATTGTGCAAAGAAAATAATAGTTTATTGATCATCGATGAGATTCAAACGGGAGTAGGAAGAACAGGAACGTTTTTTGCCTTTGAAGCGTATCAGGTTGAGCCAGATATCATTACGACCGCTAAAGCATTGGCAAATGGTATTCCGGTCGGAGCAATGCTGGGGAAAGTTGAATTAGCTAAAGCCTTTGGACCGGGTTCTCATGGTACGACTTTTGGTGGGAATAATTTAGCGATGAGAGTCGCTGAAACGGTTATCACTGAAATCAATCAGCCAACCTTTCTCTCAGCGGTGGCAGCTAAAGGTAATTTTTTGAAACAAGAGTTGTCACAATTGATCGATCAGTCAGATAAAGTATGCGCGGTTCGCGGTGCAGGATTGATGATTGGTGTTGAACTTGATTCACCTGAGACACTGTACACAGTGATCCAAGGCTTAAAAAATCAGCAATTATTGGCACTCAAAGCAGGCAAAAAAGTTTTAAGATTACTGCCGCCTTTGACGATCAGCCAGCAAGAGCTGGAGCAAGGATTAAAAATCATCCGTCAAGTGATCCAGTAGGGGTTGCACCAAGTTTGGTGCAGCTTTTTTGCGATTAGCTGATCTTAGCCGCTTTTTTAAAGTCTCGGGCTTTCCATCGCGCTTTTTTTCACTTATACTGAAGTTATCACCTGAAGTGACCGTAAGAATGAATAGCGCTCAGCAATCTTTGGTGGATAGCGAAAGGATCATAGTAAAAATGTAAGGAGCCGGCTAATGGGAGAACGAGCAGATATCTTTTTAAGTACATTTAATCGAATCGAAAAAGAAATGAAGCGGCAATTAGGCAATCCGGTAAATATGAGTTTTAGTGAAGCAGTCAGACGATTATCAAAGCGGCGGGATAATTCGATCGGTGGAAATGAAAATGATCTGCTTCAATTAGCACAACTGCGCAATGCAATCGTCCACGATCAAGTAGCGGATGATTTTGTGATCGCCGAACCTAATGAATGGGCAGTTGAGCGAATCAAAAAGATCGAAGAAAATTTGTTGCGGCCAGAAAGAGTGCTACCGCGTTTTGGTAAAAAAGTGACGGGATTCGAGCGAACGTTGCCATTAGTGGACATAATGAAAATCATTACGGAAAAGCACTTCTCGCAGTTTCCTGTTTACGATGCAGGAAAATTTATGGGATTGATCACGCTGCGCACAATCGGATTTTATTTTGCCCAAGTCAGCTTAACAGGAACAATCAATCTTAAAGGTTTAGTAGCAGAAGACTTGCTATCAACAAATAGCAAGCGAGTGAATTTCAAATTTGTTTCAGCTGCGACAAAAGTTTCTGAAGCAAAGAAAATGTTTCAGATCGAAGGAACGTTAGAAGCAATCTTGATCACTAAAGATGGAAAATCTGACGGCAATTTATTGGGGATTATTCGACCGCGGGATATTTATGGTCAAGAAAAGGAGCAGTAAGGATTGTTAATTATTTATTTATTATTAAGTGCAGGAATCATCGGTTTAGACCAGTGGTTCAAATGGTGGATCGTCAATGAATACAATTTTGGTGACAGCCAGGAGATAATACCGAATGTGTTATCATTGACACACATTCGCAACACAGGCGGAGCGTTCAGTTTATTTGAAGGTCAGCGGACTTTTTTTATTCTGATTACGATTGCGGCAGTCATTGCGGTGGTTTTTTATTTAGTCAAACATTTACACGATAGTAAATGGCTAACGATCGGTTTGAGTTTTTTTCTAGCTGGGGCGTTGGGCAATTTCATTGATCGTTTTCGCTTGGGTTATGTGGTAGATATGTTTCAGTTAGACTTTATCAATTTTCCAATTTTCAATATTGCAGATATGGCTTTAGTCGCTGGCGTGATCATGCTATTTATTTATATTTTATTAGATGAGAGAGATAAAAAAAATGGATAATCAAATTGAAGTAATCATAAAAGACGAAACAGGCAGAATCGATAAAGTGTTGAATGACCGTTTAGCCGATCATTCGCGCTCACAACTCCAACAATGGATTAAAGAACAGCACGTTTCAATCGATGGCAAAGTCATCAAAGCAAATTATAAAGTACACGCTGGAGATAAAATTTTAATTGAAATTCCGGAACCGGAAGAATTAGATCTTGTCCCAGAAAATCTTGATTTGACGATCGTCTACGAAGATGACGATGTAGTCGTAGTCAATAAACCTCAAGGAATGGTGGTTCATCCATCTGCAGGACATCCGAAAGGAACGTTGGTCAATGGTTTATTGTACCAAATCAAAAACTTATCAACGATCAACGACGTTGTTCGTCCAGGGATCGTACATCGAATCGACAAAGACACTTCTGGTTTATTGATGGTAGCTAAAAATGATCAGGCGCATGAAGCATTAGCTAAACAATTAAAAGACAAAACTTCTTTACGAAAATATGTAGCACTAGTTCACGGAGAAATCCCTCATGAAAAAGGTCGAATCGAAGCTCCGATAGGTCGTTCAAAAACTAATCGCAAGATGCAGGCAGTAATAGAAGATGGAAAATCTGCCGTGACTCATTTTGAAGTTTTAAAACGGTTTGAAGGCTATACGTTGATTGAATTACAATTAGAGACTGGCCGAACGCATCAAATCAGAGTCCATATGCAATACATCGGTTACCCAGTAGCCGGCGATCCATTATATGGTCCAAAAAAGACATTAAAGGGAAATGGTCAATTTCTTCATGCCAAACTACTAGGCTTTGAACATCCGACGACTGGTGAAATGATGGTCTTTGAGGCACCGTTACCAGAAATTTTCAAAAAAACTTTGAAACAGTTAACAGAAAAAGATTGATTTCTTAATTAAGGAATAGTATAGTGACTGTAGCAAGAAATAATTGAATATGATCCTTTAAGAGTAGTCCCGTGAGGCTAAGAAGGAATTCGATAGTAGTTTGGACTAGGTGCGCCTAGGTGAACACTATCATTTTGACGAAGTTGCTAACATTCCTCCTACCTAATTACGGGTAGGAGTTTTTTTATTGCAAAAATAAGGAGGAGACAGGATGTATAAAAAAGAAGTAGTAGATGAGGTAACAATGAAGCGAGCGTTGACTCGGATAACGTATGAGATTATTGAACGAAACAAAGGTGTGCAAGATATCGTCTTGATTGGGATCAAAACTCGCGGGATCTTTATCGCACAGCGAATCGCAGAACGCTTAAAACAATTGGAACATAAAGAAGTGCCCGTTGGAGAATTAGACATCACCTTGTATCGCGATGACGTAAAAATCCAAGAAGCAGAACCAGAGATCCACTCTTCAGATATCCCCTTCTCGATTGAAGGAAAAGAAGTAATTTTAGTCGACGATGTCTTGTTCACCGGCAGAACGATTCGTGCAGCATTAGACGCTGTGATCGACTTAGGTCGTCCAAATCGCATTTCATTAGCGGTTCTAGTCGATCGCGGCCATCGCGAATTACCGATCCGCGCAGATTATGTCGGAAAGAATATTCCAACTGCACTGACTGAAGAAATCGTTGTTGAAATGGAAGAAAGCGACGGACAAGATCGAATCTTGATCCAAAAAGAAGACTAAAAAAATTGATAAATAGAAGCTGGAAAGAGGGAATTTCATGCAAGAGTTTCACAATGATGATGTTGTTTTAGATATTCACGATCGCCCAAGTGCTGGTCATTGGGTTGGATTAAGTATCCAACACTTGTTCACGATGTTTGGCGCAACGGTTTTGGTTCCAATCTTAGTCGGCATCAATCCGAGTATTGCGCTTGTAAGTTCTGGCTTAGGCACCTTGGTTTACTTAACGGTAACAAAAGGCAAGATTCCCGCTTATCTAGGTAGCAGTTTCGCTTTTATCGCGGCTATGAAATTATTGATGAAGAGTGACGGATACCCTGCAATTGCACAAGGCGCACTAACTTGCGGCTTAGTTTACTTGATCGTCTCCTTTGTTATTCGAAAAATTGGTTCTGGCTGGCTAGACAAAATCTTACCGCCAATCGTTGTAGGACCGGTCGTGATGGTCATCGGCTTAGGGTTAGCCAGTAACGCCGCGCAAAACGCAATGTATAACAATGGTGTATACAGCTTCAAATACGTGATAGTTGCTCTGATCACATTGGCTTTAACAATCTTTTTCAATATGTTTTTCACTGGCTTCTTAGGACTGATTCCAATCTTACTGGGCATCATCGGAGGCTATATCACAGCGATGATTTTCGGTATCATCGATTATCAGCCGATCATCGAAGCGAAGTGGCTAGCAATGCCCGCTTTCAACGTTCCTTTTATCAGCTATCAACCTAAGTTGTACATCAATGCGATTACCACAATGGCACCAATCGCTTTTGTCACAATGACTGAACATATCGGACACTTGATGGTATTAAATAAACTGACAAAACGAAATTTCTTTGAAGATCCCGGCTTAGATCGCACACTGATGGGTGACGGCCTGGCGCAAATCGTTGCCGGCTTCGTCGGGGGGCCTCCAGTAACAAGTTATGGTGAAAATATCGGTGTGCTTGCAATCACGCGCGTTCACAGTGTCTTTGTGATCGGTGGAGCGGCGATCTTCGCAGTATTGTTAGGTTTTGTCGGAAAACTCAGCGCGTTGATCTTAAGTATTCCTGGACCGGTGATCTCAGGCATCAGCTTCATTTTGTTCGGTGTTATTGCAGCCAGCGGTTTAAAAATCTTGATTGAAAATAAGATCGATTTTGACCGCAAGAAAAATTTACTGATTGCTTCGACTATTTTAGTCATCGGCATCGGTGGTTTAGTTTTTGAAGCCGGAACGTTTACGTTATCTGCGATGGCTCTAGCTACAGTTCTAGGAATTGTTTTGAATCTCATTTTGCCGGAACAAGCACGCAGCGAAAAGAAATAAGCATACACTTATTATAAAAAAATAAGCTAGTACAAATAAGGAGGAAATTTCATGATCATCCAGTCAGAGGAGATTAGTCTAAAACACTTATTGACAGTCGAAGCCTTGACCGATCAAGAGGTGATGGGACTGATTTTCCGAGCGCAGCAGTTCAAACAAGGCGCGCGTTGGGCACCTTATAAGGATCAATACTTTGTCACTAATCTTTTCTTTGAAAATAGTACCCGGACGCATAAAAGTTTTGAAGTTGCTGAAAAAAAACTTGGACTAGATGTGATTGATTTTGATGCTAAAACCAGTTCTGTCCAAAAAGGTGAGACGCTGTATGACACAGTCTTAACGATGTCCGCCTTAGGAGTTGATGTCGCAGTTATTCGACACAGTGATGAAAATTATTACGACGAGCTGATCCAAAGTAAAACGATTCAATGTTCGATTGTGAACGGCGGTGATGGCAGTGGTCAACACCCGACACAGTGCTTGTTAGACCTTATGACGATTCATCAGGAATTCAATCACTTCAACAATTTAAAAATTGCGATCGTCGGGGACATCACTCACTCGCGAGTTGCCAAATCAAATATGCAAATGTTAAAACGACTGGGGGCGGAAGTTTATTTTTCAGGACCGGAGGAATGGTACGATGAGAGTTTTGATGTTTATGGGACCTATCGACCGTTGGATGAACTAGTCCCACAAGTCGATGTCATGATGCTTTTAAGAGTCCAGCATGAACGCCATGATGGTCAAGAGAGTTTTTCAAAGGAAGACTATCATCAAAAATACGGCTTGACACTCGAACGGGGAAAGCAGTTGAAAGATAATGCAATCATTATGCACCCGGCACCAGTTAATCGCGATGTGGAAATTGCTGATAGTTTAGTCGAAAGCTTGCAATCACGCATCGTTTCACAAATGACAAATGGCGTTTATATTCGGATGGCCATTTTAGAAGCAATACTCAGAGGGAAATCGTAAAGGGGCAGATAAAATGAAAACATTGATTAAAAATGGAAAAATCGTGACAAAAGAAAATCAAACAACGACATGTGACCTTTGGTTGGAAGATGGTATCATCGCCGGCATTGGAAAAAATTTCTCAACCATAACGTTTGATCAAGAATATGATGCCAAAAATCAATTGATTACACCAGGTTTAGTTGATGTCCACGTTCACTTGCGAGAACCAGGATTCACTTATAAAGAGACGATCAAAGACGGATCAAAAGCTGCAGCACGCGGCGGCTACACGACTGTTTGCGCAATGCCTAATTTAGATCCAGTTCCGGATACGGTAGAAAAATTCAACGAGGTACAAGCACTTATTGAAAAAGAAGCTGTGGTGAAAGTTCATCAATACGCGCCAATCACTGAAACACTACGCAGCGAGAATCTGACCAATCAAAAAGGGCTGAAGGCTGCTGGAGCATTTGCTTTTACTAATGACGGAGTAGGAGTACAAACTGCCGGAACGATGTACTTAGCGATGAAAGAAGCTGCTGAAAATAAGATGGCACTGGTCGCTCATACCGAAGATGAGTCCTTATTATTTGGCGGCGTGATGCATAAAGGAAAAATCAGCGAGCAACTAGAACTTCCTGGGATTTTAAGCGCTACAGAATCGTCACAAATTGCAAGAGATTTGATTTTAGCTGAAGAAACAGGCGTTCACTATCATGTCTGTCACGTATCTACCAAAGAAAGTGTTCGAATCATTCGTGAGGCAAAAAAAGCTGGAGTTCATGTGACCGCTGAAGTATCACCGCATCATTTGATTTTGATCGATGAAAATATTACAGCAGATCATGGCTATTGGAAGATGAATCCGCCGTTACGAGGAACAGCGGATCGTGAAGCATTGATCGGAGGGTTGCTTGATGGGACGATCGATTGTATCGCGACTGATCATGCTCCACACGGGTTCGAAGAAAAAAATCAAAGTTTTTTGAAAGCACCTTTCGGGATCGTCGGCAGTGAGACAGCTTTCCAATTGATTTACACACACTTTGTTGAAACAGGACGCTTTACATTAGAACAAGTGATTGATTGGATGGCGGTCAAACCAGCAGAGATTTTCGGACTGACTGTGGGTACTTTGACTATCGGTCAACCGGCCGACATCGCAGTGTTTGATCTAAGTCACGAAGAAACGATTGATGATAAGAAATTTGCATCATTAGGAGTGAACACACCTTTTACTGGCTGGCCGGTCAAAGGTGCAACACTGATGACCTTTGTAGATGGTCAGTTGGTATACAACAAGGAGGACTAAAACGTTGAAAAGACTTTTAATTTTAGAAGATGGCACAGTATTTGAAGGCGAAGGATTTGGCGGCGAAGCGACTGTCGCCGGTGAAGTCGTCTTTACTACTAGTATGACAGGATATCAAGAAACGATCACCGATCAAAGTTTCAACGGGCAGATCATTACATTCACCTATCCAATGGTAGGAAACTATGGTGTGAACCGCGATGACTATGAATCCATCGCGCCGACTTGTAAAGGAGTAATCGTCAAGGAACACGCGCGGTTGGCCAGTAATTGGCGCAACCAAATGACGTTAGATGAATTTTTGAAACGAAAAGGGATTCCAGGAATTTCCGGGATCGATACACGCGCACTAACGAAAAAATTACGCAGTGCAGGAACGATGAAAGGCAGTATCGTTGATCCAGCCGATCAATTAGAGCACTCATTTGATCAACTAAAAGCAACGGTTTTACCAACCAATCAAGTCGCACAAGTATCTACCGTGACACCTTACCCAAGCCCTGGTGTGGGCCGCAATGTTGTTGTGATTGATTTTGGGTTGAAACACAGTATCTTACGAGAATTATCACGGCGGGAATGTAACTTGACTGTGATGCCTTACAACACGGATGCACAATCAATTTTAGATCTTTGTCCAGATGGCGTGATGTTGACGAATGGACCGGGAGATCCTAAAGATGTGCCGGAAGCGATTGAAATGATTCAACAAATCCAAGGAAAGGTTCCTATTTTTGGAATCTGTTTAGGACATCAACTTTTCGCCTTAGCTAACGGTGCCAATACGTATAAAATGAAATTCGGTCATCGAGGATTAAATCATCCAGTCCGTGAAATCGCAACTGGACGGATCGATTTCACTTCTCAAAATCACGGTTTTGCAGTCGATGAAAAAACGATTGATCCTGAAAAATTAATGATCACCCATATAGAAGTCAATGATGGGACAGTCGAAGGGGTCCGTCACCGCAATTATCCGGCATTTAGCGTACAATATCATCCTGATGCTGCGCCGGGACCACACGATGGGGTACACTTATTCGATGAGTTTATGGAAATGATGGATGCATGGAAGGAGCAAGCATAAATGCCAAAACGTACAGATATTAAAAAGATCATGGTTATCGGATCAGGTCCAATCGTGATCGGCCAAGCCGCAGAATTTGACTATGCCGGCACGCAAGCTTGCTTAGCGTTAAGAGAAGAAGGATACGAAGTTGTTTTAGTCAATTCAAATCCAGCGACGATCATGACCGACCAAGAAATCGCAGATACCGTTTATATTGAACCAATCACCTTAGAATTTGTTTCTCGTATTTTACGTAAAGAATTACCAGATGCGATCTTGCCGACACTTGGCGGACAAACAGGTTTGAATATGGCGATTGAATTAGCTGAATCTGGGATTCTGGATGAATTGAACATCGAATTGCTTGGAACAAAATTATCAGCGATCGATCAAGCAGAAGACCGGGATCTGTTCAAGCAATTGATGGAAGAATTGGAGCAACCAATCCCACAATCAGAGATCGTTAATACAGTTGAAGAAGCGGTGGCATTTGCGAATATCATCGGCTATCCAATCATCGTTCGACCAGCTTTCACTTTAGGCGGAACTGGCGGCGGAATGTGCGATAACGAAGAAGAATTGCGGACGATTGCGGAAAATGGCTTGAAACTTTCACCAGCGACACAATGTTTGATTGAAAAATCGATTGCCGGCTTTAAAGAGATCGAATATGAAGTGATGCGAGACTCAGCGGACAATGCCATTGTTGTATGTAATATGGAGAACTTCGATCCAGTCGGCATTCATACTGGGGATTCAATCGTTTTTGCGCCAAGCCAGACATTGTCTGATTATGAATATCAAATGTTGCGGGATGCGTCCTTATCGATCATCCGCGCATTGAAAATCGAGGGCGGCTGTAATGTTCAGTTAGCGCTGGATCCACATAGCTTCAATTATTATGTCATCGAAGTAAATCCGCGGGTCTCACGTTCCTCTGCCTTAGCAAGTAAAGCTACTGGGTATCCCATCGCAAAACTTGCTGCGAAAATTGCGGTAGGACTTACCTTAGACGAAATGAAAAATCCGGTAACAGAGACAACTTATGCAGAATTTGAACCAGCATTAGATTATGTGGTCGCAAAAATTCCGCGTTGGCCGTTTGACAAATTTGAAAGCGGCGAACGTGTTTTGGGAACTCAGATGAAAGCTACCGGTGAAGTGATGGCGATTGGGCGAAATATTGAAGAATCCTTGCTCAAAGCAGTTCGCTCATTAGAAATTGGGACTTACCACGCTGAATTACCGGAGTTAAGCGAAGTCACCGACGATGAATTGACCGAAAAAATGGTCAAAGCCCAAGACGATCGGTTATTCTACCTGACTGAAGCGATTCGACGAGGATATTCAATCCAAGAAATCAATAAATTGACTAAAGTCGATTTGTTTTTCTTAGATAAATTACTCCATATCGTGGAATTAGAAGCAGCATTGACACAAAATAAGAAGAACACAGCTATTTTGAAATTAGCCAAACAAAACGGTTTTTCTGATATAAAAATCGCACAACTTTGGGAGATGAACGCTAGCGAAGTTCGCGAGTTCCGAATCGCAGAAAAAATCGTACCGGTGTATAAAATGGTTGATACTTGTGCGGCAGAATTCGAATCACAAACACCTTATTTTTACAGCACGTATGAATTTGAAAATGAAAGCATTCGTTCTAAGAAAGAATCTGTCTTAGTCTTAGGTTCAGGACCGATTCGAATCGGCCAAGGGGTCGAATTTGACTATGCGACTGTCCACTCTGTTAAAGCAATCCAAGCCGCTGGTTATGAAGCAATCATCATGAATAGTAATCCAGAGACCGTTTCAACCGACTTCTCAGTCTCAGACAAGCTGTATTTTGAACCGCTGACGCTAGAAGATGTACTGAATGTGATCGAATTGGAACAACCGATGGGTGTCATCGTTCAATTTGGTGGCCAGACTGCAATTAACTTAGCCGAACCGCTAGTAAATAATGGTGTCAAAATTTTAGGAACTGCTATCGAAGATTTGGATCGAGCAGAAGATCGCGACCAATTCGAACAAGTTTTGCAAAGCCTATCAATTCCACAACCGCCTGGCGATACAGCAACAAGCGCAAAAGAAGCGGTAAAGATCGCCGAAAGAATTGGCTATCCCGTCTTAGTTCGCCCAAGTTATGTATTAGGCGGACGCGCAATGGAAATCGTTGAAAATCAGTCTGATTTAGAAGATTACATGGCCAATGCAGTCAAGGCCTCACCAGAACATCCGGTTTTAGTCGATCGCTACTTGGTCGGTAAAGAATGTGAAGTAGATGCGATCTGTGATGGCGAAACTGTTTTGATTCCAGGTATTATGGAACACATTGAACGAGCTGGGGTCCATTCTGGAGATTCGATGGCAGTCTATCCGCCGCAGACTTTCTCGGCTGAGTTAAAAGCGACAATTGAAGAATATACGCGCCGCTTGGCGTTGGGGATGAACTGCATCGGTATGATGAATATTCAATTTGTTATTCATGATAATGAAGTCTTCGTAATCGAAGTTAACCCGCGGGCAAGCCGTACAGTTCCATTCTTGAGTAAAATCACGAATATCCCGATGGCACAAATCGCGACAAAGGCAATTTTAGGACAAAGTTTGAAAGAAATAGGTTATCAAGATGGCCTGTATCCCGAAAGTGAAATGGTCCATGTTAAAGCACCTGTTTTCAGTTTCACTAAGCTGCAAAAAGTGGACACTTACTTAGGACCTGAAATGAAATCTACCGGCGAAGTCATGGGAACGGATCGCAATTTAGCGAAAGCACTGTACAAAGCATTCGCTGCAGCAGGACTTCATCTGCCAGAATTCGGGGCTGTCTTGTTCACGGTCGCAGACGAAACAAAAGAAGAGGCCTTAAACTTAGCTAAACGATTCAAAGAGGTCGGTTACAGTCTGATCGCTACAGCAGGAACCGCTGAATTTTTCGAAAAAAATGGTCTAAACTCGAAAAAAATTGCTAAAATTTCTGAAGCGGATGATCACAATGTCATCGATTTGATCCGCAACGGAGAAGCACAAGTTGTCATCAATACGATGGATAAAAACCGGCAAAATGTTTCAGAAGATGGGTTTATCATTCGACGCGAAGCAGTGGAACACGGCGTCCCATTATTTACATCGTTAGATACAGCAGATGCTATTTTGAGAGTAATGGAGTCACGGGCATTTTCAATCCAAAAAATTTAACTTTCACAGAGCAAAGGACACTTTGCTCTGTCGATTTATAGGGAGGCCGTTATGAAGCAGGAAATGATGACGATTGTTCGTCAACAAGAATTAGCACCGAAAATCTATGAATTGGTTTTATCAGGAGAGTTAGTCAAAGAAATACAGATGCCTGGACAGTTTTTGCATATTCGTGTGCCGAGAAGTGATCTATTATTGCGTCGCCCAATCAGTATTAATCAATACGATCAAGACACAGGAACTTGCACGATTATTTATCGAGTCGAAGGCGCTGGAACAAAATGTTTTTCTGAACTTTCACCAGGAAATCAGTTAGATGTTATGGGGCCATTAGGGCACGGCTTTGAAATTGATAAGCTGAATGCTGGTGACACTGCCTTTATTGTCGGTGGCGGAATCGGAGTACCGCCGCTTTATCAGCTTTCTAAAGACTTGAAAGCAAAAGGGGTAGAAGTCGTCCACTTTCTTGGTTTTGGAACACAAGAGGCGGTCTATTATGCCAATGAATTTCAAGCATTGGGAGAGACACATTTTTCAACTGATGATGGAACCTTTGGTGTTCAAGGAAATGTTGGAAATCTCTTGATGGCAAAAACTTCTCAACCTGACGCAGTTTTTGCTTGTGGAAATAACGGTCTGCTAAAAACAGTCGAACAGCTCTATTCTAAAGTAGAAAATGTTCAACTTTCAATCGAATCTCGAATGGCTTGTGGCATGGGAGCTTGTTATGCTTGTGTCTGTCATGTGCCGGGGGATGAAACAAAGAGTGTCAAAGTATGTGAAGACGGTCCCGTTTTCCAAGCAGGGGAGGTCATCTTTTAATGAGTATTGCAGTCAAATTACCAGGGCTCGACTTGAAAAATCCGATCATGCCGGCGAGCGGCTGTTTCGGGTTTGGCAAAGAGTATGCAGATTATTATGATTTGAATCAATTAGGCGCCATCATGATCAAAGCGACAACACCTAAAGTCCGTTTCGGAAATGAGACACCGCGAGTTGCAGAGACCCCAAGCGGGATGCTAAATGCGATCGGGTTACAAAATCCCGGGATGGAAGTCGTTTTGCGGGATATTTTGCCAAGTTTAGAGCAGTATCAAGAATTGCCAATCATTGCGAATGTTGCTGGGGCTTGTGAGGAAGATTATGTCGAAGTTTGTGCCAAAATCGGCGATGCGTCCAATGTCAAAGCAATTGAGTTGAACATTTCTTGTCCAAATGTAAAACACGGCGGGATCGCTTTTGGAACCGATCCAGAGGTAGCCTATCGGTTGACTAAGTCAGTCAAAGAAGTCGCTAGTGTTCCGGTCTATGTCAAATTAAGCCCGAATGTGACGGATATTGTCCCGATTGCAAAAGCAATCGAAAAAGGCGGAGCAGATGGGTTTACAATGATCAATACATTATTAGGGATGCGAATCGATTTAAAAACACGCCAACCGATTCTTGCTAATCGTACTGGCGGCTTATCTGGTCCAGCTATCAAACCAGTAGCGATCCGCTTAATCAACCAAGTAGCCGCAGTTAGTGAACTGCCGATTATTGGTATGGGCGGAGTCCAAACGGTCGATGATGTCTTAGAAATGTTTATGGCAGGAGCAAGTGCTGTTGCTGTTGGAACGGCAAATTTTACCGATCCGTATGTTTGTCCAAAATTGATTGAGGAACTGCCAGTTCGAATGGCTGAACTAGGAATTGAATCTTTGGAGCAATTACGCCGAGAAGTTAAGGAGGCCCGTTAATGGAACAACGTCCGATAATCGCGTTTGACTTTGCCTCAAAAAAAGAAATCGAAAAATTTTTGACTTATTTTCCAATCGATGAGAAATTGTTTATTAAAATTGGAATGGAACTTTTTTATCAAGAAGGTCCCGCAATTGTAAATTTCTTACGCAGACAAGGCCACGATATCTTTCTTGATCTAAAACTGCATGATATTCCCAATACTGTTCAAAAAGCGATGCGCGGAATCGCCAAAATGGGTGTTAAAATCACCAATGTCCATGCAGCCGGCGGTGTGGAAATGATGCAAGCAGCAAAAAAAGGCTTGCTTGAAGGGACTTTGGAAGGTCAACCAGTTCCGGAACTGATTGCTGTAACTCAATTAACTTCCACTAGTGAAGAGCAGATGCACGAAGATCAGCTTATCTCAGTCAGTTTACAAGAAAGCGTCTTACATTATGCGAAAACAGCAGAAAAAGCTGGATTAGCTGGGGTCGTTTGTTCAGCTCAGGAAGTGGAGAATATCCATCAAGCAACAAATGATTCATTTATTTGTTTGACGCCGGGAATTCGTCCGCAAGGTGCCGGTGTCGGCGATCAAAAACGCGTGATGACTCCTGCGAAAGCACGTGAGATCGGTTCAAATTACATTGTTGTTGGTCGACCAATCACACAAGCACAGGCTCCTTATCAAAGTTATTTGCAAATCAAAAAAGAATGGAACGGTGAAGTATAAAATGATCGCAGAACAAATTGCTAAAGAGTTATTATCAATCGAAGCAGTCTCTTTGAGTCCTGATGAACCTTTTACTTGGGCAAGTGGATTAAAATCACCAATTTACTGTGACAATCGTGTGACAATGAGTTATCCTGAAGTGCGCCGGGCGATCGCACAAGGCTTAGCAGCAAAAATCAAAGAGACATTTCCTGATGTTGAAGTGATCGCTGGAACAGCTACAGCGGGGATTCCTCATGCTGCTTGGGTAGCAGAGATTTTGGATTTGCCGATGGTCTATATCCGCAGCAAAGCAAAAGATCATGGTCGCGGCAATCAAATTGAAGGTCGGATCACAGAAGGACAGAAAATGGTCGTGATTGAAGACTTGATCTCAACTGGCGGCAGTGTTTTAGAAGCTGCGGCAGCGGCTAAAAAAGAGGGAGCAACTGTATTAGGCGTTGCAGCAATCTTCACTTATGAACTAGCTAAAGGAAAAGAAAATTTTGCAGCAGTTAAAATGCCGTTGATTACATTGACAAATTATTCTACTTTGATTGAAAGTGCTCTGCAAGAAAATTATATTAATCACGATCAACTTGCATTGTTAAAAAAATGGCGCAAAGATCCAGAAGGCTGGTTGAATTAAGATAAAAAAACGGAGCAGCTTAAGCTGTTCCGTTTTTGCGTAATTGTTCGACCACTGCTTCTTCGGGCGTTACAAAGAGGGTCTTTTGATTTTCATAAATAACAAAACCGGGTCGAGCACCGTTTGGTTTATGGACATGTTTGACGGCGACATAATCTACAGGGACTTGTGCAGATTGACGGAATTTAGAAAAATACGCGGCCAATTCAGCAGCTTCCAACAACGTTTCTTCACTCGGATTCTCATTTTTTATAATCACATGAGAGCCTGGAATGTTTTTTGCATGTAGCCAGATATCAGTCTTTCTAGCTTGTTTTAAGGTCAATTGGTCATTTTGAAGATTATTTTTACCAACTAAAATCGAAGTACCATCACTAGCAGTAAAATGTTCCGGCTTAGAAGGAGCCTGCTTGCGATTTTTCTTGTTACGCTTTTGTTTTAAATAACCGCTAGCAACAAGTTCTTCCTTAATGACTTCAATATCCATTGGGCCTGCGATTTCCAACTGAGCCAGGACGGATTCAAGATAATTGATCTCATCTTTGGCTTCAGCAATTTGATCATAAATCAATTTGACAGCATTTTTTAGTTTTTGATATTTTTGGAAGTACTTCTGTGCGTTCTGATTCGGAGTCAATGCCGGATTTAATTTGATCGTAATTGGAGCATTGTCCTCATAGTAATTTTGTAATTCGATCGTTTCAACACCTCGTGGGACTTGTGCCATGAAAGTTGTCAATAATTCACCATCACGTCGAAATTCTTCGGCGTTCTCAGAATCTAGCAAAGTTTTTTCTCGTTTTGCAAGTTTGGTTTGATTACGTTTGATCTCATTTTCAACTTTTCGAATCAATTCATTGCCGAGTTGTTTGACCCGATCTTTTTCAGCCTTTTCACCATAGAAGGCATCCAACAAAGTACTTAAATCAGCGTAAGTTGCGGGGGCTTCAAAGGTTTTAAAAACAAGCGGTGCAAAGAATTCTTTTTTGTTTTTTAAGCCGAGTGTCGGTGCAAGCTTGTTTTGGATACTTTGCCAGAAATCGGTCCAAACGGCCATTTTTTCATTTGGTTTTTCTAAAAGACGAAAGGCTAATTCATCGGCTGTATCGCGCCCCAATCCTTGGAAATTTTGTTGCAAATAGCGATCATCTAACGTCTCAGCAGTGGAGAGTGTCGCAAAAACTTGTTCTTTTGAAGCGTGGAAAGGATTCGTTTGTTCTTGTTTGGGCGGTTCGATATAGTCACTACCAGGCAAAATAGAACGGTACGTATTTTGCGAGTGACCAATATGTTTGATCGCATCGAGGATCTTGCCAGTCTGTTTGTTCAATAAGACGATCGTTGAGTGACGACCCATCAATTCCACGATCAACACGATATTTTGCAAATCACCTAATTCATCGCGTTTGCTAAAAGTAAAGTGGACGACTCGATCATTTTCGATTTGATGAATGTCTTCTAAAATCGCACCGTCCAAATATTTCCGCAGCATCATAACAAAATTAGGCGGATTGTCAGGATTGGTATAAGCGATCTTAGTCAGTTGGATCCGCGCATAACTCGGATGAGCAGAAAGGAGCAGACGCTGATTTTTTCCTTGTGCGCGAATGACCAGTACGATTTCATTTTCATAAGGCTGGTGGATTTTGGATATTCTTCCGGTAACAAGCTGATCTTTCAATTCTTGTACCATTGCATGGGTAAAAACTCCATCAAAGGACATTTTTTATCCCTCATTTCTATTCAGAATACGTTCATTATAAACAAAAAAGTACGAATAACCAAATAACTCACCGAGAAGTTTAAGCGTCTAAGGCCTCAGAATAACTGCGGAGTCTATCCAGCAGTTGCAAAAGCAGCTGTTCCGCTTCATCAGGCAGACGATCATAGCCGTTTTGTTCGATTTTGCAAGTTTGAACAAATGTCAATCTTGTTTCCAACCGTGTCAATAACTGCTGTAAGTAATGGCGATCGTTGAAATTTGGTTCATGACCGTCAATCGGTAAATAACTCATTTTTTCAAGCGGACCAAAAGCTGAAAATTTTGCGGAGCCGTCAATGATTTTTTCGATGCTATCCAAGGTCTCTTCAGGAGTGATATTGCGTCCTTGAAAATCACCGGTATTTAAAAGATAGCATGCTGTTTTTTGCTTTTGAAACAGTTCTTTGAAATCTTGATAATCTTCTTTCAGCGGATAACAGCGAAAAGGGTTCGCAAAAGGTTCAATGACTAATTGATTTGCGGTATCAGTCCTAATATTTTCAGCGGTAGAACGCTTTGTCGCAAGTGTTGCACCAAAAATTGCAGCTAGTGAAGGGTCGTCGATTTTGACCAACGGCGGCAGGCTATCATCTTTCATGATCCAAAAAAGCCCATCGACTTTTTCTGCAATATGATCTACCCGATTGGGAGTTGCGAAACGACTTTTGATGCTGCGACCGTTTCCGTTGCGAATATCTTCTGTGACCAGGACTTTTTTATTTTGCTCATCCAATGTGACACCGACATTTTGAGCCGTGACAATGTAATGTATTTGGTTACTTGTCATCGGATAGTCTTGGGTTTTATCGAAATAAGCTGGTTCTAGTGCAGTTGTCGATCCTTTTTCTTTTGAGATGACAAATGCATCGTCGTGAAGAACATGGACGTCTCCATTGTTTTTTGGTTTTGCTAAGGTAATCGTTGATTTTCCTGAACCAGAAAGGCCAAAAGCAGCTAACGTGTAGCTTTTCTTTTCTAATAAATATTGTTTCATTCCACCGTGACAAGCGATAAAACCATTGCGATGAGCCGTCGCCCAAGCGAGTGTCAAAGTTGCTTTTTTTAATTCACCAAAATAACGCAAGCCTAAAATTCCGGCACAATTGTTCAGCGAATCAATCACAACAACGCCGTCTGGAAAATCAGGATGCTTCCAGTCAGGATCGGCAAAAATAAAAAGATCACCTGTATCGATCTTAGCAGACTGTTGATAAAACAGTTGTTTTGCATCACTGATTTGAAAATTCAATAAATAGGAGTAGAGGTTAGGGCTGTAATCTGCCGGCAGCATCAAATGTGACTTCACAGTAAATTCTTCATCCAGTCCTACGATCACTTCACCAGAATAAAATTGTTTGGTTCGAGCCTCAAAAACTGCCTCGCGTAAGAGTTTGCTGTAAAATATCGGATCGACACCTTGCTGTCCGATGATCCGACGAGCAGCAGCCGTACGTCCAACGATCGCGCCATCGTTTGTCACTAGTATTTTTGCATCGGTGGGCAGCTGCAATTTGTTTGTGTGTGCTACATCCAGATCAGTTGTGATTGTTCCTGGGCTGGCTTTAGCCAAGGCATATGCATCGGTCAAATGTCGAATTTTTGCGACATTATTTCCGTAAAAGGCTGTTTCAATTACACTACGAATACTGGAAAAAAGTGGATTGCTTTTTGTAATCTCCTTGCGGGAAAAATGTTCAATACTGCTCATCGTACTACCTCCTTAAGTTCTTCAGTGTCATAGTATCATTTAAATAAAGCGCTAACAAACGAAATATCGAACTTGTTTTTTATATCTTGATTTTATAGTGAAATACGTTGTGGTGGTAGCGCTTTTAAACTAAAACTAATATAATCATAAATAAGGAGGCGTTATTATGAAAAGATCTGCAGCGATCATTAAAGAAAAATGCCTGATTCTTTGGCGTGAATTTGTCCGTGCGGCATCAGAAAATGAACGACGCACCTTAACGATTGCAGTCAGTCTAGTAGTTGTAGTGCTCATCTTTTCTGTTTCAGCCGCATTTGCTCAGACGGCTATTCGTCGTTCTCAATTAGAGGAGCTGGTCTTCAGATCGTTGAAATCAGATCACTTGATTCCGCTTGATTATCAAACTGTCGATCAGAGAATAAAAGACACTAAAGCTATCTCGATCATGTTCAGCCAACCAAGCGGGACGTCTTATGAAAATGTCATGACAATCTTAGACGATCCCGATCAAGAAAAAATGCTCAATCGCAAATTTTATTATTATCCAATCGTCTATGATAGTGAGACAATCGCAAAAAAATATCAGCTCGATCCACGGCAAGTCACATTTATTTTTTTCCAGAACGGCAAAGAAAAAAATCGATTTGTTGTTGAAAGCTTAACGGATTTAAATGATACGTTCATTCCGGAATTGAATCGCTTGCCGATGTGGACGTTAAAAAAGTAAAATGAGATTTCAAATGAAACAAATGAGTTTTTTTTAATAAAAAGTGTTGACAGTTGTTTTCTTTTTCGCTAAACTAACGTCAACATCAAAAACCAAGAAGGAGTGGCATTCATGAAACATGTAAACTTATCTAATCAATTGAATAGCTGGCAAAACTGGCGTAGATAAGTTGTATTTATGGATTCACTCATAGATACAACGTTTAGGCAACTTCTAAATTTTGTATCTATGCTGGATATTTTTTCATGCTTATTCCCGCATAGAGACTATCTATGCGGTTTTTGTTTTTTAGACAACTACCGTAGAGTTTTTTGGTAGTTGTCTTTTTATATGCACAAAACAAAAATACTAGGGGGAATTAATTATGAAAAATAAAGGAATTATTGGATCAATCATCGCGTTAGCAGTTGTTTTAATCGGAGTATTTGCTTATCAAATGGGGTCGCGTCAAACAGATGCTGCAGCGGATAAACCAGCAGTAAAAACCGTCGGGATCTTACAATTCATTAGTCATCCATCGTTAGATCAGATCAAAGACGGAGTAATTGCCGGTCTGAAAAAAGAAGGCTATGTAGATGGAAAAAATATCAAGGTCGAATTTTTAAATGGTCAAGGTGATCAAAGCAAATTAAACAGTATGAGCCAGCAATTACTAGAAAAGAAATCAGATGTCTTAGTTGGGATCGCTACACCAGCAGCTAAAGCTTTGGCAAATGCAACCAGTGATAAACCAATCATCATGGGGGCGATCAGCGACCCTGTCAGTGCTGGATTAGTCAAGAATTTGAAAAAACCAGGCGGAAATGTTACTGGGGTCAATAACTTAACACCGGTGGATCAACAGATCGACATGGCAAAAGAATTATTCCCAAATGCAAAAACAGTCGGCATGATCTATTCTTCTTCAGAAGAAAATTCAAAATCACAAATTGAACGAGCAGAAAAGAAAGCCGCTGAAGTAGGATACACTGTGAAAAAATACGCGATCTCTTCAAGTAATGATATCGCAACAATCACTCAACAAGCTTGCAAAGAAACAGATTTCTTATACATCCCGCAAGACAATACGATCGCCAGCGCGTTCCAAACATTAATTAACGAATCAGATAAAGCCAAAAAACCAGTCTTTGTATCGGTCGATAATATGGTAAAAGAAGGCGGAATCGCCACAGTAGGTCAAAACCAATTTGAACTGGGTGTTGAAACAGGAAAAATGGCAGCAGCCGTTTTAAGCGGTAAATCAGATCCAGCGGACACACCAGTTAATGTCATCGACTATGGCGATATGATCATCAATGAAGAAAAAGCGGAAGAATTGAATATCACAATTCCAGCAAAAATAAAAGAAGAAGCAGAAGTCGTTAAAGGAGAGTAATCAAATGGTAATTTCAGCGATAGGACAAGGTTTTTTATGGGGGATTTTAGGATTAGGGATCTTTATGACGTATCGCATTCTAAATTTTCCTGATATGACAACAGAGGGATCCTTTCCATTAGGCGGTGCAGTCTGTGTCACAGCTATTACCAACGGTGTGTCGCCGATTCTTGCGACCCTTCTAGGGATCTTTGCAGGAATGTGTGCAGGCTTTATTACAGGAATACTTTATACTAAAGGGAAGATCCCGGTCATTTTAGCTGGAATTCTCGTGATGTCAGGGTTGAATTCAGTGATGTTGTTCATTATGAAAACACCCAACCTTTCTTTATTGAAACAACCAAAGATACAAGATTTCTTTACTAACTTAAACTTACCGGACCATTTTGATATTGTTTTGTTAGGTTTAATCGCGATTTTGATTATTATCGCTTTGTTGCTGTTCTTCTTTTTCACTGATTTTGGGCAAGCATATATTGCAACAGGGGATAATGAAAATATGGCTCGTTCGATTGGTATCAATACTGATCGGATGAAAGTCATCGGCTTGACACTATCTAATGGAGTCATCGCATTGTCAGGGGCTTTGATTGCTCAAAATGACGGTTACGCTGATATCGGCAAAGGTGTTGGTGTGATCGTGATTGGACTTGCTTCGATCATTATCGGCGAAGTCCTTTATGGGGAAGTTACTTTTGTTGAGCGATTAGTCGCGATTGTTTTAGGCAGTATCATCTATCAATTACTGATCTTGATCATTATCAAAGTCGGTTTGGATACGACCTATTTGAAGATCTTCTCATCGATCATCTTAGCCTTGTGTTTGATGATCCCACGCTTAAAAGAAGCGCTGAATTTGAAAACAGGACTAGAAAAAAATGCAGGCAGCAAGTCACATTAGCATAGCCAGCTGATTAATCAGTGAATCTTTTAAACGAAATGATGTCATTATATAGAAGGAGTGCGCTCATGAATGCCTTAGAAGTAAAACAGGCTAGTAAAACGATCAACAATGGTATAAATGATAAACGTAAAATTTTGAATCAGGTAGATTTAACGATTGCACCTGGTGAATTTGTCACTGTTTTAGGGGGGAATGGGGCAGGGAAAAGCACGCTCTTCAATAGTATCTCCGGCAGCTTGCAATTAGATAGCGGAACGATCTCGGTAATGGGCAAAGATTTGACCAAACTTTCTGAAGAACAACGAGCTTCTTCGATCGCACGCGTATTTCAAGATCCTAAAATGGGGACTGCGCCACGGCTGACAGTCGCTGAAAATTTAGGATTGGCTGAAAAACGCGGACAAAAGCGTCGTTTGCGTCAACGCCAACTCAATCAAAAAAAGGAATTGTATCGCGAATTGTGCCGCTTGACTGGCAATGGCTTAGAAAAGCAGCTTGATACGCCGACTGGCTCTCTTTCCGGTGGCCAAAGACAAGCGCTGAGTCTGCTGATGGCAACGATCACTCAACCAGATTTATTATTATTGGATGAACATACAGCCGCACTTGATCCCAAAACTGCTAAGCAATTGATGAAATTAACGGATCAGCGGATCAAAGAAGAAAAGCTGACGTGTTTGATGGTCACGCATAAAATGGAAGATGCCTTGCATTATGGCGATCGAGTGGTCGTGATGGAAAAAGGGGAAATCATCAAAGATATCCGCGGCGAAGCGAAAAAACAACTGACACTGACTGATCTGTTTTTGCTTTTTGAAGAAAGTGATCCAGCAGTCGAAGTGATGTAAATAAAAAAAATTTACAGAAAACTAAAAAAATAGGTTGACTTATTTTATAAACAATCCTATACTAAGTTCAATCTTAAATCACAGTTTGGAGCGATCTTTATGAATAAGAATAAGAGTACGCACACACAACTGAATAATTATTACTTTAGCTATTTTAGATAGGTTTGTATTCATGATTCATGGATGCAGACGACACCAGTTTGTATCTATGATGGCTAGAGATATTAAGTATGACTTAATGCCACATAGATGAAAATCTATAGTGGCTTTTTCTTTGGAATCTTTTTTGGAGAGATTAGGCTCATTGTAGATTTTCTACAATGAGCCTTTTTCATATTTAAAATACGGATTGAAGGTTGATTATTATAAGAAGGAGTGAGGAAAGATGGAAAACGAAATTTCAGGAAAGACGCGGTTAGCCGGCTTGTATGCTTTACCAGCAAGACACAGCTTTTCGCCAATGATGCATACGACATCATTTAAAGCGACGGGGGTCGATGCAGTCTATCTAAGTTTTGACGTTCAGCCGGAAAGATTAGCTGAAAGTATTCAAGCGATTCGTGATCTTGAAATGTTGGGAATCAATTTATCGATGCCTCACAAGATGGAAGCTGTCAAATATGTTGATGAGCTGAGTCAAGCAGCCCGGCTAATCGGAGCAATCAATACGATTGTGAATCAAGATGGTAAGTTGATCGGACATATTACAGACGGTATTGGCTGTATGGAGAGTCTAAAACAAAACGGGATTGAGATCATTGGCAAAAGAATGACGATTCTTGGAGCTGGTGGTGCCGCGACAGCAATTATTACACAAGCGGCGATCGACGGAGTACAAGCCATCGATGTTTTCAATATCAAAGATGACTTTTATCAAAAAATCGAACCAAAACTTGCGCTGATCGCTGAAGAAACCAACTGTCAAATCCAACTACACGATTTGGCTGACGAACAGCAATTATCCGAATCTTTAGCAGCAAGTAGTTTATTAATCAATGCAACTAGGATTGGGATGGCGCCAAATATAGATCAAATGCCATTACCGAATGAATCATTGTTAAGAAAAGATTTACCCGTATTTGATGTAATTTATCACCCTGGCGAGACCAAACTTCTAAAAGCAGCTAAAGCAGCTGGAGCAACCGCAGTTAATGGCTTAGGAATGCTGCTTTATCAAGGAGCCGCCGCTTTTAGATTATGGACAGGCAAGGAAATGCCAGTAGAGATGATCCAACCGTTATTGGAAGATGCAATTAAAAAATAAAAAATGAAGGAAGTTATTCGCATGATTTTAATTATAAAAAAAGGAATTAAAGAATCAGAATTGTCACCTATTTTATCACGGATTGAAGAAGAAGGATTGGGCGTTCAAATCAATCGCGGGAAAGATCGGTTAGTATTAGGATTACTCGGAGATCCAAAAATTATTCAAAATGTTCCGTTTCAAGCATACAGTGTTGTTGAGCGGGCAGTTGCTATCTCAAATACGTACAAACTCACTTCAAGAGAGTTCCATCCTCAAGATACAGTTGTTGATGTTGATGGCGTAAAAATCGGCGACGGTAGTTTTGTAACAATGGCAGGCCCTTGTTCTGTCGAAGGCGAAGAACAAATTATGGAAACTGCACGCATGGCTAAAGCCGGCGGAGCAAAAATTTTACGTGGCGGGGCTTACAAACCACGGACTTCACCATACGCTTTCCAAGGATTAGGCGAAGAAGGATTGAAAATTATGCGTAAAGCCGCGGATGCTCACGGTTTGAAAGTAATTACTGAAGTGATGGATGAAGCGCATATCGACGTTGTTTGTGAATACGCAGATATTATCCAAATCGGTGCACGCAACATGCAAAACTTCCGCTTGTTGGAAGCAGTTGGTAAAACAGGAAAACCAATCGGCTTGAAACGCGGAATCTCAGGCACAATCCAAGAATGGTTGAATGCGGCTGAATACATTGCAGTACAAGGCAACTCAAAAATCATTTTCATCGAACGTGGGATTCGCACTTACGAAACAGCGACTCGTAATACTTTCGATTTAAGTGCAGTTCCATTAATCAAGAAATTGAGCCACTTCCCAATAATCGTTGACCCAAGTCACGGTACTGGTGTTTGGGACCTTGTCGGACCGATGGCACGATCAGGGGTTGCCAGCGGCGCTGACGGAATGATCGTTGAGATCCATCCCGATCCATTACACGCTTGGTCTGATGGTGAACAGTCATTAAATGAGAAAAACTACCTAAAAATGATGAGCGAAGTTGAAATCATGGTTGAAGCGATGAAAAAAATTAATGAATTAACGAGTGAACCTTCATTTATTTAAATAAAATAATTGTTCTGCTTTTTGCTAGACTTAGGTTATTGTGGAAATCGAAATCTACTAAGCTAAGTCTGGCGATTATCAGAAAAAAATTTCTTCATATTTTTTGAAGAACAAGGGATAGATACGAAACAGGAGGAACAGGTCATGGAAATTGTTTTATCAGAAAAAAGCTACGAAATCATTGTAAAACGCCACGCGTTGGATTCTGTCGATGAGTGGATCGCGACGCTTTGGCAAAATAAAAAAATCGCGATCATCAGCGATGACCACGTATTTCCGATTTACGGCGACAAAATCCAGCAACAATTAGCTGATTATGAGGTTTGTCACTATGTTGTTCCAGCAGGTGAAAGTAGTAAATCATTGACGATGGCAAACAATCTTTATGATTTCTTGGCAGATCAACAATTTACCCGCAGCGACGCGATCATTGCTTTAGGCGGTGGTGTCGTTGGCGACTTGGCTAGTTTTGTTGCCTCAACCTATATGCGAGGGATCGCCTTTGTTCAAATACCGACATCACTATTGGCGCAAGTTGATTCGAGTATCGGTGGGAAAACTGCAGTAAATTCAAGCAAGGCAAAAAATATGATCGGTACGTTTGCCCAACCCGATGGTGTATTGATCGATCCAGAAACACTAAATACATTGCCTGAACTTCGTGTTCGCGAAGGAATCGCAGAAATCATCAAATGCGGGGCGATCAGCGATATTTCATTGTGGCAAGACCTTGAGAAGCTAACAGGAGTCCAAGATCTTTTGGCTCACAGTGAAAGGATTATTTCAAAAGCTTTGCACGTTAAAAAAATGGCAGTAGAAGCAGATGAATTTGATAACGGTGCTCGGTTATTGTTGAATTTTGGCCATACGATCGGACACGCAATCGAAAATACTGCTGGATACGGAAAAGTCAGTCATGGCGAAGCTGTAGCAATCGGAATGATAAAAATATCGCAAACAGCTGAAAAAAAACAGCTTTCTCCAAAAGGAATCACAGCAGCAATCACACAGATGAATCAAAAGTATCAATTGCCCACAGATTACCAACCTTGGGAAGCTGAGAAATTTTATACGGCAATCACACATGATAAAAAAGCACGCGGAAATAGTTTAAATATCGTCGTGCTGAAGGAAATCGGCAAAGCGTACATTCAAAAAATTAAGTTGACCGAAATCCAAGACTTTTTAATAGAAGGGAAGTAGCTTATGCGTTACTTAACAGCTGGAGAATCACACGGACCAGAACTTACGACGATTATTGAAGGGGTCCCAGCAGGTTTGACACTTTCGATCGACGCGATCAATCATGAATTAGCGAGAAGACAAGGCGGTTATGGCCGCGGTGGACGGATGAAAATCGAAAAGGATCAAGTACGAATCACCTCTGGGGTACGTCACGACAAAACATTGGGCTCGCCAATTACTCTAATCGTTGAAAACCGCGATTGGAAAAACTGGCAGAAAGTCATGTCGGTTGAAGCAGTATCAGAAAAAGATCAGAAATTACGTCGGGTTGCAAAACCACGTCCAGGTCATGCCGATCTTGTCGGCGGAATGAAATATCAGCACAACGACTTGAGAAATGTCTTGGAACGTTCTTCTGCTCGTGAAACAACGATGCGGGTGGCTGTTGGCGCGATTGCTAAACAAATTTTAGCTGCTGTCGATATTGAAATCGCGAGTCACGTTGTGATATTAGGCGGGATCGAAGCATCTGTTCCAGAGAAATTAAGTGTTAAAGAAATTCAAGAAAAAACGGCAGTTTCAGAAGTTAACATGGTAGATGAAACGGTCGAAGCGTCAGTCAAAGAATTGATCGATCAAACAAAAAAAGCCGGGGATACGATCGGTGGTGTTGTTGAAGTGAGGACAGATAATGTACCGGCCGGACTAGGTAGTTATGTTCAATGGGATCGCAAATTAGATGGAAAAATCGCTCAAATTATGTTGAGTATCAATGCCTTCAAAGGGGTTGAATTCGGTATCGGTTTTGAAGCGGCGCGCCAACCTGGCTCAAAAGTTATGGATGAAATTGTTTGGGATAACGGATACAGCCGTACAAGCAATCATCTAGGCGGTTTTGAAGGTGGTATGACAAACGGTGAACAAATCATCGTACGTGGTGTTATGAAACCAATCCCAACGTTATACAAACCGCTGATGAGCGTCGACATCGATACAAAAGAACCGTATAAAGCTAGTGTGGAACGGTCTGACAGCACCGCTGTTCCAGCAGCTTCAATCGTTGCAGAAAATGTCGTTGCTACAGTATTAGCCGAAGAGCTTCTAGAACAATTTTCAGCTGATACGATGGATGATTTGCAGCAAGCGGTAGCGCGATACCGTGAAACAATCAAAAATTTTTAAGGAAGAGGGTACGTCTATGAAACAGCAAGTAATGGTCTTGGGACTTGGCTTGATCGGCGCTTCGCTTTGCAGAGCAATCAACAATCCAACAATCGAATTGTTTGGCTGGGATTATTCATCAGAAACTTGTGAGATTGCTCGTGAAGTCGGATTAGTTGATCAAATCGCTTCTATTGAAAGAGCACCTGAGATGGATATCATTATTTTAGCCGTACCCGTTCGTTCGACATTGCAATATTTGCATAAACTAGCAAAACTTTCCTTGAAAGAATCTGTGATTGTCACTGATACCGGCAGTACAAAAAACGAAGTGATGGAATTAGCGAAAACACTGCCTTTTACTTTTATCGGCGGACATCCGATGGCAGGATCTCACAAATCAGGGGTTAAAGCAGAAAATCCTAATCTTTTTGAAGAAGCGTACTATATTTTGACGCCGCCTAAAGGGATCAAAACAAACTCTTTAATTAAACTATTAGAGCCGACACGAGCAAAATTCGTAGAGCTTGAGCCTGAATCACATGATGAGATTGTTGGAGTTTTAAGTCATTTACCACATATTGTCGCAGCAGGTTTAGTCAAGATGAGTGATCAGTTGGTCCTTGACTATCCGCGAGCAACACAACTTGCAGCAGGTGGGTTTCGAGATATTACTCGGATTGCTTCATCCGACCCGCAAATGTGGACAGATATCTTATTAACGAATCGTTCAATCTTATTGGACTTATTACACGACTGGCAAAAAGAAATAACAACGATTCAAGAAAGCTTGATACAAGAAGATCAGTCCGCGATTTATGATTTTTTTAGCGAAGCAAAACATTCTCGTGATCACTTACCTGCAAAAGATCGCGGAGTCATTCCAGCATTTTATGATCTTTACGTTGATATTCCAGATACTGCGGGGGCAATTGCAGAAGTCATGACGCTTTTAAGTAAGGCAGATATTTCGATCGTTAACTTAAAAATTCAAGAAACCCGTGAAGATATTTACGGCGTTTTAGAACTCTCATTTAAAAATCAAACAGATTTAGAAAAAGGGCAATCGGTAATCGAAGAAGCAGATTTTCATTGTTGCAGAAGGAGTTAGACAAATGAAATTATTGGGAACTAAAACTGGGATAAACGGTATGTTGACAGTGCCGGCAGATAAATCAATTTCACATCGCAGTATCATGTTTGGAGCAATCAGTCAGGGAAAGACAACGATTCATAACTTCTTAAGAGCAGAGGATTGTTTGAGTACTGTCGCGGTTTTTAAAGCGCTAGGAGTCACGATCCAAGATGACGGAAAAGATATTATTGTTGAAGGGGCAGGGTTTCAAAATTTACAAGCACCTGAAGAAGTATTGGATGCTGGAAATTCTGGAACAACGATGCGTTTAGTATTGGGAATTTTGGCGGGACAGTCATTTACATCAAAAATAGCTGGGGATGCTTCATTGAACCGCCGGCCGATGGAAAGAGTCATGGGTCCGTTACGAACGATGGGGGGGAATTTGCAAGGAAATGCCGGCAGTGAATTTCCGCCAATCGAGATTCGAGGCAGCCAGTTATCAGCTATTACTTATGAAATGCCCATCGCAAGCGCTCAAGTAAAATCCGCGATTCTCTTTGCGGCTTTGCAAGCAAAAGGAACAACGACGATTATCGAAAAAGAAAAGTCTCGCAATCATACAGAAGAAATGATCAAACAATTTGGTGGAGAAATTTTAGTAGAAGATAAAAAAATCTCCGTTTCTGGTGGTCAACAGCTGGTTGGACAAGAAGTAACCGTCCCAGGAGATATCTCTTCAGCGGCTTTTTATTTAGTGGCGGCTAGTCTATTACCAAAAAGCAAGTTGCGGTTAAATCACGTCGGAGTCAATCCGACTCGTACGGGAATCTTGGATGTATTGAATGAGATGGGAGGAGAGATCCAGCAGTTGGCTTACGATCCGCAAAATCAAGCCGCAGATCTGTTGATCGAATCCGCAGCATTGAAAGCAGTAGAGATTTCTGGAGAAATCATTCCGCGTTTGATTGATGAATTGCCTATTGTTGCTCTAGCGGCAACGCAAGCAACTGGTACGACGATCATTTCTGATGCGCAAGAATTAAAAGTTAAAGAAACCAATCGAATCGATGCGACTGCTCAAGAATTGAATAAATTGGGAGCTAAGATCGAGACGACGGAAGATGGCCTGATCATTCACGGGCCAACACCTTTGCATGGTGGAATTGTCGATAGTCATGGTGATCATCGGATTGGAATGATGCTGCAAATTGCCGCATTATTGACTGAAGAGACTGTTGAATTGAATAATCCTGAAGCAATCAATATTTCTTATCCGAACTTTTTTACTGACTTGAGTTTATTAATAAAGGAGAATGTCTAATGGAATCAATCGTCTTAATCGGTTTTATGGGAGCCGGAAAAACAACTATTAGTAAAGAACTTGCTGCTGCGCTGGAGGCTCGCGTAGTTGACATGGATGATGTCTTAGTTGAACGGATTGGTCAGCCCATCAGTGAGTATTTTGAAGAACACGGTGAAGCAGCATTTCGAGAACATGAGACAAGCCTTTTAAAAGAAGCACTAAATGAAGAGTCTGTTATCGCAACTGGCGGCGGTGTGATCTTGCAACAAGAAAATCAAAAAGTTTTATCAGATAAATTAGTTGTCTATTTAAAAGCCGATGCAAATGTCTTAGTGCAACGAATTCGTGAGGACAAAATAAATGTTCGCCCGTTAGCAATCAAAAATGATGACGGGGACTTGAAGCGGTTATTTTTCTCAAGAGAAAAACTTTATGAAAAATTAGCAAAAATCACGGTGGATACTTCTGAAAAATTACCGCAAGAAATCGTCAATGAAATCATACAACAGGTTGCATCCTAATGAAAGTTGGCTATTTAGGACCAAAAGGATCATTTACCTATAGTGCGGCAATAAACTTTTTTAAAGAGAGTGACTTATTTCCGTATAATTCGTTGACTGCATTGCTTGAAGAACAAAGAAAAAAGACATTAGATTATTGTGTCGTACCCATTGAAAATACGATCGAAGGTTCAGTGTTGCCGACGCTAGATTTGATTTTTCAAACGTTGCCGACGATCCAAGCTGAAATCGTGCTGCCAATCCATCAACAGTTGATGGTTCATCCGAATCATGCGAAGACTTGGGAAGAGATAGAACTGATCTGCAGTCATCCACAAGCCTTAGCTCAATCGCAAATTTTTCTACTGGACCACTTTCCCACAGTCGATATCGAACAAACCGGTTCAACCGCGCAAGGCGCGAAAAAAGTAGCCGATAATCCCGCAAAAAAATATGCGGCGATTGGTTCAAGAGCGGCGGCCGAACAATTTGGTTTGACGGTCGTTAAAGAGAACATTCAGTCGATCAGTGAAAATGAAACACGTTTTTGGGTATTGGGTTCGCAGCCGTTAGCTGGAAAGTTGCCTCAGAAAAAGCAAAAAGCGACTGTGCTGTGTGATTTAGCTTCTAATCAGCCAGGAGCACTTTATCAATGTCTTGCAATTTTTTCGGCAGAGAAAATCAATTTGACCAAGATCGAATCTCGCACGCAAAAAACGAAGCTGGGCGAATACTTCTTTATTATTGATCTCGAAACACCGGAAGAGCATAGACTACAAAAAGTACTAGATCAATTAAAAGCGCAGAACATCACTGTAACATTGATTGGGGATTACCCCACCTATCTTCCAAAATTAGGAAATCTTAGTTAAGGTTTTCTAATTTTTTTTTGGAAAAATAGGACAAAGCCCGAATGATTTGCTATTTTAATAATGATAGCAATGAGATGAAGAGGTGCACTATGAGCCGAATGGACAAATACAAAAAGATCCACGAGGAAAGTCAAAAAGAAGAGAAAAAACCGTTTAACTTTCGTCGTGAGTTAAAAAAAGATCCGCAGACTACTAACAGACCTGAGTATGAAAAAAGCAGATACGAAGAGCAAGCAAGATTTCAAGAACCACAAAATAATTATTACGAGGACCATTACCAGGAACAAAGTCCGGAACCGAAAAAGAAGCATTTCACGTTTAAACGACCAAAAATCAAGAATCCGTTTAAACGAGCGCCTAAAAATCCTTACGGACAAAAGCTGAAAAAAAAGCGAAGCTGGCGTAAAATCCTACTGTTTGTTTTAATCGCACTACTCGGTTATTCCGTAGTTGCCTTTGGCGTGGGAAATTTCGCGGCAAAACATGATTCTTCGATGGCTAAAATCGAAACACAAGAATTTAATGGCGTCGCATCAGAAAATGGAACAAAAAATATCCTGCTCTTAGGTAGCGATACTCGTGATAATATTAGCGGGCGATCGGATTCGATGATGGTGCTGCAAGTTGATGGGCATGGAAAACCGAAACTAGTTTCTTTCATGCGAGATATGTATGTTGATATTCCCGGTGTTGGACAGAATAAATTAAATGCAGCTTACGCGTACGGCGGTGCCGATCTTGTTCGCCAAACCTTAAAAAATAATTTTGGAATAGACTGCCGCTATTATGCGATGGTTGATTTCCAAACATTTGAAAAAGGTATCGACACGCTTTTTCCTAGCGGGGTCCAGCTTGATGCAGAAAAAGACATGAGTGCGTATATCGATGAACCGATCACGAAATGACCACAACGAATGAACGGGCACACATTGTTGAACTATGCGCGTTTTCGAATGGATGAAGAAGGCGACTTCGGTCGTGTTCGACGCCAACAGCAAGTCATGCAAACCGTTTTCGGCCAGTTGAAAAATCCACTTGTATTATTGCGTGGCCCATATGCTGCTGGAAAGATCTGGGGTTACTTATCGACAGATATGCCAAATACTTTCTTAGTCGGTAATTTATTCAACTTTGCAAAAGCAATAGGTGGAATCGAACGTTTGACTTTACCCGTCGACGGTTCATGGACTTATATCGATACGGCAAATGCCGGGAGTGCACTAGCTGTTGACACCAATCAAAATGCACAAGCCGCGCAAGAATTTTTAGGCGAGTAGTCGATTTTAGATTCCCATGAATCTATGATTGTGCTATATTATATCTATTGTAAATTTTGATTGAAACGAGGAAGCGAGTATGAAATTAGCGATCGTGACAGATAGTACCGCCTATCTGAATGAACGCACACGCAATCATAAAGATCTATTTGTTATTCCGATTCCGGTTATTATTGATGATCAGCCTTTTGAAGAAGGTGTAGATATTGGTTATGAAGAATTTTATCAGAAATTGAAAAGCAACAAAGATTTCCCGAAAACATCTCAACCTGTTCTTGGCGAAGTCTATGAATTGTATCGCTCGATTAAAGACCAGGGCTATGATACTGTCATCAGCATTCATTTATCCGAAGGGATTTCTGGATTTGTTCGAACTTTAACAGCGATCAAAGATGATGTTACTGGTTTACAAGTAATTCCATATGATTCAAAAATCACTAGTGTTCCGATGGGATATATGGTAGAAAAAGCATTGGAAATGGGCGATGAAGGAAAATCATTGGAGGAAATACTAGCTGCGATTGATCGGATCCGTGATACAACAAAGGCGTATATCATTGTTGATGATTTGGACAATCTTGTTCGTGGTGGACGTTTGACAAATGGCGCAGCGATTATTGGCGGGTTATTGAAAATCAAACCGATTTTAACATTTAGAGAAGGCAAAATCGTTCTAGCTGAAAAAATTCGTTCACTGAAAAAAGCATTGCAGCGGACAGAAGAAATTATTGAAGAACAACGTCAAGAAAAAGGTGAAGACCTGCGGATATTTGTTATCCACGGCAACAATCCAGAGTTGGCACAGCAAGAATACGAAAAGCTGAGTCAAAAATATCCAGACGCAATTATTGAGATTGGAACATTTGGTCCGGTCATTGGGACTCATTTAGGAGATAAAGCGATTGCTTTAGGCGTTGCTTAAATTAAAAAGGTGTATGACAAACTTTTGTCATACACCTTTTTTTGAAGTAAGATAGTTGCAAAAAATAGTGGAATTGCGTATCCTTTTTTCATTAGTAGTTTAGTAAGTTACTAAATGAGTAATTTACTAAAAGGAGGAAATTTTGATGAAAATACCAACGAATTTAAAACATAAACCGGTCTTCTTAGTAGAAGACTATGATAAGATTGATGGTCATAACGCTTGGGATAGCGATGCCAAAGGATTGACGCTTGGCTTAGCGCAGTGGAACGACCGCGGTCGAGTCGATATCTCAGGGAAAGTTTGGCGCCATACAGGTGAGAAATGGTCACGCCAATCAGAAGAGTTGCCGATCACACGGATTTTAGATTTAGCTATTTTAGTGGCCCAATCAAGTATTTATTTACAAGACGCCTATCGCTATGAAAAATTTTATAATCCAGAAGATCCTAAAGTCGATATTATTGGATTGCAAGGCGGTCGAATGGAAGTCAAGGTTGATACTGAGAATCCCAAGATTGATGAAGATATCATTTTATTCAATGATACGATGAATAAAGACGGTGATATCATTGCACAGCGTTATCGGACCCTTAAACGTTTATTAGATGAATTAGGTTATTAAACCGAAAATACGAGGTGAGTGAGGATGAATAACCCTTTTGTCGTAACAGAAGGTCGACGTTTTACTAAAGTAGAAGAACAAATGATTTGGCACAAACCTGCAAGTCATAAAACGAGTCAAGAAGAACTTCGGATTGCTTCAGAAATCAAAAACAACTGGCATGATCCTGAGATGAAGATCATGAATGTATTATTAGAAGGCGACGCAGGTTCAGGAAAAACCCAATTAGCCCGGGCGCTCTCAGCCGATCTGCAGCTTCCCTATACTAAAGTAACTTGTTTTGCTGACATGGATAAGACGGATGTCTTCGGAGCACTTTTGCCGGTGGTTGCAGCAGATAATGATGAAGACCGTGAACTGCTAGAAACAATCTATCAAACCGATTCATTGCAAGAAGTTTTAACAGTGATCGCAACACACTTCCAACTTGATGCCAATCAAGCAAAGGAACGTTTGAGCAAATTGATCGAACGTATCGACCAAACGGAGACAGCAACCAGTGTGGACTATAAATTTTATCCTTCAGAGATTGTACGAGCAATGCAAAAAGGTTATTTGCTAGAGATTCAAGAGCCGACCGTCATTCGTGATGCCTCTGTCTTAGTTGCGTTAAATTCTGCATTAGAGCCAAACGGCTTGTTGAATATTCCGACAGGGATTATCCGCCGTCATGCAGACTGTGTCGTAGTGATCACTACCAATCGCAATTATCAAGGCAATCGCCCACTAAATGAGTCGTTGCGTGATCGTGTACAACATGCCGAAAAAATGGACCTGCCTTCGATTGAAGTAATGATCGAACGAGCAATTGCAAAAATGAATTTTACTGATCACGATTATTTGGAAATCATGGCTAAGATCATTCGATTGCTTGATGAAACGGCTAAAGCCAATGCAATCAAAGGTGTCGCAGGTATGCGTTCTTATTTTTTCTGGGTAAATAGTTTGAAACAAGGGCAAGACCCATTGGAAAGTATTTTTCCTAAAGTCTTATACAAATTGACTACAGATGAAACAGAGTTGAATATTTTACAAACAGCATTAGAGCAAAGTGGTCTCTTAAGTGCACTTCAACAAGTCAAAAATCAGCAAAAAATGCGACAAGGTCGAAAGATCAGCCAAGCAGAAGCAGAGCAGCGTAATATCGTGGAAGAGGCTGAATCTGCGACATTGAAAAATGAATCTGCTGAGGAAGAAAAAGCGGACATCACTCAAGAAGATGCGGTATCTGATGAGGCAATTGTTTCAGAAAAACAAGCGGTGATGGACGTTCCGGAAGATGGAACACCTTCAGAGGCTGAGTCTAAAAGCGAGACAGCTTCTATTGATGAAGAAGATAAGATTGGTTCAGCGATGTCGCTGGATGAATTAGCAGAAATCGATAAAAACAAACGAAAAGAATTGAATCGTGAAGTTCGAAAAATTTTGCAAGAGACGATCCATGCAAAAGAAGGGACGATCGTACATCGACCAAAAATTACGGAAGCTGCCTTGGCACAAGGAAAACAGTTAACACAAAACGTTTTACCTGAAGTCGAGAGTCTCAGTCGTGTGATCAATGATTTATTGGATAAAGAAGTCAGCAGTGATTTTTCTAGTGGAAAATATTATGGGGCTCGATTTAATCCAGGTCACGTCGCTTACGGAGATTTGCGAAACTTTGATAAAAAAAATCCGCCAAATGAACAGCCTTCTTTGGCACTAGCGGTCAGAGTTGATGAATCTGGTTCTATGTTGCGGGATGATCGAATCGAAACTGCAAAATTAGCGGCGATTGCCTTGAGTTTATTTGCCGAAAAAATCCAAATTCCTCTAATGTTATACGGCGATTCAGCCGACCTTAGTCAGCGTGAGAAAACGTCGATCTATTCTTATAAGGAATTTGACGATACTTATGATTATCTGGCGGCAAAAATTGCTACAATGAAACCGCGTCAAAACAATCGTGATGGTGTACCGCTGCGCTTATTAGCAGAAAAACTCAACCAGCAAACTGCTGATACAAAACTGCTACTATCGATCAGCGACGGGCAGCCCAAAGCTTTGCCTGATTATACAGGTGAAAAGGCAAAACAAGATATCCAAACAGTCTTAAAAGATTATGAACGGCAAGGTATCTTATTTATTGCTTGTGCGATCGGGGAAGACAAAGAACAACTAAGAACGCTATATGGTGAAAATAATTTCGTCGATATTTCGGATATTGCGACATTGCCGCAACAATTATTACAATTGATTGCCCGATTTATCTAAGCAAAAAAGGTGAGATCAGGAATTCTGATCTCACCTTTTTTGCTTAATAAGTTGCACGTGGTCCGCCGATATATTTTGGCCGACTGCGTAATGCTGTCACATGAGCGCCACCAAGTTCTTTAACCGATGGACGGACAGGTACTTGAACATATTTTACATGCATACCGATTGAAGTATCACCGATATCGATTCCAGCTTGAGCGACGATGTGCTCGACCTCGACTGGGTCAGAAAACTGTTCAAAAGCAGCCACAGAACAAGAACCGCCAGCGTGCATTGCGGGTTTAACAGAAACAATTTCCCAATCTTTTTTTTCGGCAAGCGCACGTTCAACGACAACTGCGCGATTGATGTGTTCGCAACCTTGAACGGCTAAGTAAATATTTTTAGGCTCAAGAATCGTTCTTAACGTCTCAATTACCCATTGACCAGTCTCTTGACTAGAGTTTTTCCCAATAGTTCCACCGACGATCTCGCTAGTAGTACAGCCTAAGACAAAAACATCTCCAGCCTTTAAATTTGCTGCATCTAGTACATCATTAACGATAGTAGTTAAATCTTGTTGTAATTTTTCTTTTTCCATTTTTTAAACTTCCTTCTATTTATATTGAGGATGACGCAAAACTTTTTGCAATGCCTGAAAAAGCGGCAAAGTCACAGCAATCCCAAAAATATTTTGAACAGCATTGCCTGGCAGTGAAGCAAGTCCAGCAGCCCAACCGTATAGCAGTGCTGTAGCTAAAGCATAACCGATTATCATAAAAAGACTGGCGAATGAAAAGCCAAGAAATAAGCCTTTTTTATTAGAAAACTTATTATACAAATATCCTAAAAGAAACCCTTGGAATCCGTGAATCACAATAGAGAAAATTGCCCATTCAGGATAACCGGAAATCAAATCGATCAATCCGCCACTCAACGCACCGACTAATAATCCGCCAGTTGGTCCAAAAAGCAGGGCTGAGGCATAGATTCCGACTTCGCAAAGCGTCACAAATCCCTTCGTCGCGGGGATTGGAATAATAAACATAATCGAAAGGGTAACCGTTAATGCAACCATCATAGCTAATTTTGTCATTTCTTTTGTTTTCATGCTTTTTCCTCCATCTCTACACATTCTCCGTGCCACACATTTCCTTCGCCATTGTTTAATAAGATCCCATTTTGAATACTTTGATAGACAAAATCTTTACTAGCTATGACAGCTGTTTGTAATTCTTTGCCTAAAACTAGATTCGCCGTGATTGCTGAAGCAAACGTACAGCCGGCACCATTGATCGTTGCTTTGTTCAGTTTTGGCTTTGAAAAAATCCGGTACGTTTTACCGTCATAAAACAAATCAGAGGCTGAGTCGCCAGCTAATCGTTCGCCGCCTTTAATCACCACAGCCATTGCACCTAAATCAATCATTTTTTGCGCAGCTTGTTTCATCTGATCAAGATTTGTGATTTCTTGTTGACTTAACAATTCGGCTTCTTTTAAATTAGGTGTAATGATCGTAGCTAAAGGAAATAATTCAATTAGTCCGCTTCGATAGGCTTGACTGTAGACTTGATCGGTTTCTTTAAAAGCCATTACCGGATCGAGTACGATCGGACCTTTGAAATCATGCAAAAATTCTTTTACGATTGAAAGAGCTGCAACGTCATGGATCAATCCTAGCTTGATTCCAGATAAATTCAGCGCTTGTTTGATCGTTGCGAGTTGATCTTGTAGTAATGCTGGTGGAAGATCATTGATTTCAAATTGCTTGTTTTTTACCACAGCGATACAAGTAATTGCAGTCAAACCAAATAAGTGGTAATTCTCAAATGTTTTTAGATCCGATTGCAGGCCACCACCAGCTAATGTGTCAGATCCAGCGATTGTGAGTACGTTTTTTGTCATAGTTAAACTCCTTACTCTTTTTATTATAAAATGATCGCTAAAAAATAAAACAGCCAATTGGTTGTTTTATTACTCATCCAATTATAAGTGAAAATAGTTGTTCCATCTCATAAAATGAGTTAGCATACGGTGTGAGAGAAGGGGGATAAGAGTTATGAAAATATTTATTGCCGGAGCAACCGGTCGTGTAGGCGAAGAATTGACGAGTAAACTAGTTGAGCAAGGGCATGTTGTCTATGCGGGAGCACGGCACGAAGAGAACCTAACAGCAAGCGATTCAGTCAAACCCGTACACTTGGATCTGCATGGAACAGTTTCAGAAATTGCTGAAACATTAGCAGATGCTGAGGCGGTCTATTTCGTCGCCGGTTCACGGGGGAAAGATTTGTTGCAGACTGATTTATTCGGAGCTGTGAAATTAATGCAAGCAACAGAACAAAAGAAGATCAAACGGTATATTCACTTAAGTTCATTATTCGCTTTACAACCTAAAAAATGGGGCGAAGCATTAACAGATTACAATATCTCAAAATTCTTTTCAGATAATTGGCTGATCGATAAGACACAGTTAGATTATACGATACTTCAGCCTGGCGCCTTACTGGAAACGACTGGAGATGGTAAGATTACTACAGCTATCACTGGAAGATCTGAAAATTCGATTGAAAATGTTGCTAGCGTTTTAGCTGCACTTTTAAATCACGACAATACGATTCATAAAGTCATTTTGATGGGTGACGGCGAAACAGCAATCGAAGAAGCGTTGAAACAGATCTAAAAGCAAAGCCATTCAGTGAGCGATCCTTACTGAATGGCTTTTTTCAGATTCATTCATTCGCTGAAAAAAAGATTCCATTATTTTTTAGTTTTTCACGTCACTTAATGATAAAATAGGTGAGACTTAAGGAGTTAACCTAATGAATCTTCAGACTATCAAGTTTGGAAGCGAAGAGGGGTTCAAATGATCCGAAAAAGAAAAATTGTACACTATTATATGAAAAAGCAGGGATTCACAAAACAGGAAGCAGATAAAACAGCTGATAAGACTCAACCGGAATTCACTGAAGCGCGCAATGTCTACCTATCCATATTTAAGGAGACGAAACCGACCTTTGCAGATCGGACAGAACGAGAAAAAATCTTGCGAGTTTATCAAGTATTCAGCCTGATTGCGCTGTTTTGCTATATCATTTGGCTATTTTTAAATGGGTATCTAAATCACGCCCGAGTGTCTGATAATTTTTTATTGATTATTTTGTTGATCAATTTAGCAATAGTCAGTATTCTAAATGAAAAAATATCTGGAAGGATCCACGATCGGAAATTAAAAAATTTTTTCAATGATGATCCCGAAGCTCTAAAAAAATTGATCCGCGTAGAAACGATCAAACGAGACATTTTTCGCGCAGAGCAACGTGAGATAAAGCTGGTAGAAGCATCCAAAGAGGCTCAAGCCAATGAATCTGAAGAAAAGCAGAATAAAATCATTGAAACAATCAAAAAGATCATAAGTAAAAAGAAATAGTTGCTGACTCTTTCATAAGATGGCGGCTATTTTTTATGGGAACAGTGGCGGATAAGATTGAGTATAGACATAACGGACTAAAAATATCGCATACAAAATATAAACAAAATCTACTTCAAAAAAAAACTCTAAGCCAATATTAACGACTTTAATCATTTTACCCTGACTTATCATTCTCTATTTAAACTCGTCCGTCAAACAATACAACCCTAAATAGACGTAATTTAAAGTTTCTTTTAGTAGAAAAAGCAGGAGGATACGTATCAATGACTAAATTTTTCGATTTATTAAATTTGACCAGAGAACAAGAGAAAAATTTCTGGTATAAAAAGACAGTTTCAGCAAATACTACATTACTTTATGAAGGAGATGTAGCGGATAAGATATATTTTATTGAAAAGGGTGCACTTAGACTCTGGAATAATGATGATGGAAAAGATATCACCTTTCAATTTTTCTTTGAAGGGCAAATTGTTGCCTCTTATGAAAGTTTCCATCTAGAAAAACCTAGTATATTTTCCATTGAGGCTATTGAGGATACCGAATTGTTAATCTTAGACAAGAAAAAACTAAAACTATTGATAAAAGATTCAACTGATTTAATTTATTTCATGATGGATCAATTATCAGAACGGTTTATTGCTTATACAGATTATTTTTTATCAAGAATTAAAGAATCACCTGAAAAGAGATACGTTTCATTACTAGAAAAAAATCCGGAATTAGTAAAACGGGTTGCAGACCAATACATTGCGTCCTTTCTGGGCATTACTCCCGTTTCTTTAAGCAGAATTAAAAAAAGAATTATGTAATTGAATTATCTTTTGTTAATTACAGTCACTTGATTTCCTTATATTCTTTAATCAGAAAAAGATAAAGGAGAATCAGACATGAAAACATTAATTATATATAACCATCCTTACAAGGAAAGTTACAATCACGCAATTTTAGAGTCAGTAATAAAGGGAATAAAAAAAGCTCATGGGGACTATGAGGTCATTGATTTAGACAAAGAGAATTTTAACCCTGTAATGACTTCGGCCGACTTATTAGGTTTTGTAAAGCACCAAGCAGTCGATCCCATGGCAATAAGCTATGCAGAGAAGATCAGAAAAGCAGATCATTTAGTCTTTATTTTTCCGATTTGGTGGGAGCTGATGCCAGCAATGTTGAAAGGTTTTATTGATAAAGTAATCTATCCAGGTTTAACTTATGATTATAAAGAAAATGGATTAAGTATGAGTAGCCGGTTGGAAAAATTGAAGTTTACAACAGTGATTACGACAATGAATACCCCAAAAATTATGTATAAATTCACCTATGGAAATGCGGTTAAAAAAGCGCTTATAAAAGGTACCTTTAAAAAGACCGGTATGAAAAATATAAAATGGATAAGTTTAAATATGGTCAAAATGTCCACAACGCAAAAAAGAAAAAAATGGTTGAAAAATATTGAATATAAATTCGCAAAAATATGAACATTAGCTTTGAGATAAAGTAAGGAGAGCTTGGTCATACTGTCTCTATGAAGTAACCCAGGCGTTCAGTGGAGGAGGGGGGGGAAAGATATTAGTCAAGGAACATGACAAAATTGGTTATACTAAGAGAAGTGCTTTTCCAATTATACTAGTTGCTTACCGCATCAAAATTTTAAACGGTTGTATGCTAGAAAATGTTTCTTTAAGAACTAAATGCGGTCTTTCAACTGAACATCAAGATGTATCACAAACTAAACACGAAGCATTCAACGCAAATTTAGCATTTGTGCGAAAAATCACATGTCTGCCTAAAAAAAACGCGTTGCTTAGTTTGGCTGCAAATTTATGTACATTATTATAAATGCTGATTTTTAGAAAAATCATAATGGATTACTCCAGAAATATTTGCTTAGATCAAACGAATTCAAAAAATATTTTTCAAACTAAAATGAATCAATCTGCACAGTATGAATGTACGACAAAAATAACTATTCACTTGAAATCACTATAATACAAATATAATACAAGTTATTATTAGGACGTTCAAAAGCTTTTTAGAACTACTTGAAATTAAACTGACCGCCATATAGTTGGTTGTAAAAAAAATAAAACGCTCCAAAATCATATTTTATAAAAATAAACGATGAATGAGATAAATAAAATTGTGAGATAGCCATACATAATAATTTGTCGTTACAGTTAAATTCAGTCGCTGATCTTTCTATTTAACTTTTGTTAATGTATATTATGTAAACTAAAATAAAATTAATTATTATTTATAAGATTTTCCTATCTATTCACTTTCACTTCTGTCTACAGTATCTTTTGACCAATCGCTATCCGAGACCTTTGGTGAAGCCGTATAAAATTCAGTTGTAGAACAGTATTTATACAGATAAATTCCGAAAATCGGCTTTATAAATTACTCTGAAGACCATTTTTTATAAATTTCACTGATTGCTAGCTTTATTTTATCAGTCGTTTCTATACCTAGTATTATTCTATGCAATTGATAGAATTAATTAAAAGTAAAGTCTATATCACACAGGTTTGCCTTTCTATGACATAATTTATTAAAGTAATACCTTGACGGTCAACGATTTGCTCCTTAATAACCTTGTAGCCTCTTTTTTCAAAGAAAGTTTTTGCAGTAATTGAGGCATGGGTTGAAATTGCTGCGTCTGTTGAAGATTCTAAAATAGTAATGGCAATGCCTTTTATCCTGATAATCTTGATGAACAAATAAACGATCAAGACACCCCGTGAGGTCAATATCTCCAAAACCAACTACAACGTTGTCTTTTTTAGCTATGAACGTTGTATTATCTAGTAAAGACTTGTTCCAGCTTGAAAGATCATTTAATTTAGGTGCCCATGCCTCTGCTCCTTAGAGTAGTCACGAGCATTGATGCTGTGACAGTATTGTAAAATAACTTGACGACTGCTTTACGGTCAGAGAATTTCCTTAATTCCATGAATAAAATTCTCCTCACTTTTTCACATAATCTACTTTTACGTTTGTGATTCAATATAATTTTTAATTTTCTCAACTTCGCCTTCATAGAATAATAAAAATGGGATTTCTATCCCTTTTCTCTTTGTATCTTCATCAAGATACTTTGAATCCCTCTCATTGTAAACAATAAAATCACCAATTGGTGTTTTTGGAGTTACTAAGTTATAACTGACAAATTCTAAATCATATTCTGGTTCAAATGATGCTTTAAGCTTCTTTTGGAATCGTTTTGGGTGCAAAGCTACTTTGGGGCTTACAGTTATTCCTACATATCCAAAAGGATACACCCCGTCAGCATTAATCGAAATTATCCATACTATTTTTTTCATATGTGCTTTTCCTCCAAACTCATTAAATTTGAGCCCAGTTGATATTTACTTACCTTAACAAAAATATCTCTATCGTTGTCTAGTATTTTCCAAAATGGTCTACTGTTTTAGGACTCGGTTGCTCTTTACTTTGTAATCCATGACTGAACAGAAAATTTTCTTAAAAGAGTTTTTAGAAAAGTAGTCATCAATATAGAATTTCATTTTCTCATAATCTCTTTTCATAAATAATACGGCTGGTATTTCGATAATTGGTAAATTGTTTTCGTTTTCAAAAGGAGGAGATGGTTTTGGAACCACCAGATAATCAACTTTATCTTTATCCTTGATGTAATTGATAGAAACATCATAATCCTTTAAAAAATAATCTTTCAAATCATCGTGATTCTTGATTGATGGCGCAGCAAAGATCGAGCCATAATTGATCCCTGTGCTGACTGTTAATACAAAACATATCTTTTTCATACTATGCCTCCTCCTTTTTACTAACTATAACGCAAATGACCGCCTTTGGTAAATCGCTTTCAAAATATTCTTGAAGTAGCCTCTATTTCCAAATAAAGCAGTAGAATTTACGACATACTCAATTAATTTTTTTCATGCAATTTAAAAAAACAAAGGATTATTTTTCGTTTCTCTAAAAAATTTATCGTGACTTCTGGGTTGCTAATAGATAAAGTTTTAGTTCTTGATTAACTATTTCTGTAAACAAGCCAATCCCTCTCAATATGAAGTTTCCACAGTCTCTTATAAGATCTTTTTTTAATAAACTAGAATTATTCTGCAATTTTACGGACTTATCTCTTAAAAAAGCCCGATCATCAAAAATGATCGGGCTCGCTACGTAATGCTATCTATTCAAAAATCAGGTCTTTATAAAATATCGTTCGTATCAAGTCTAACCATAAAAGAACCGGATAAGTACACCGCCCATAATTAGAACGATTGCGCCGCACAATCGATTGGCCATTTGCGCAAAGGCAATCATTTCCATTCGATTAGAAGCAGATAAAACGGCAATGTTTCCTGTTCCGCCCATCGAATTATTGACCATTCCAGCACCGATAGAAGTTTCTACAGGATACATTCCTAAAACCAATCCTAGGAACCAGCTAGTTAGCCCCATCGAAACAACACTCGTCAAACATAGTACGATGAATTGCCAAGTTAAAGCTGAAGCAAGCGTTGTAAGATCAATCATGGCTAACCCAATACCGGCTAAAACAGCATGTGTTAAGTTCGTCATAATAATTTGATTGAACATTACAACGGAATTCTCGAGTTCTTTGGGAACCGCGTTGAACGCTTTAAGCAAAAAGACAATAATAATCATAAATGCATATTCGTGAACATTTGGGAAAAATTTATTGAGGATCGCCCCAACCATAAGTAGTGAAAAAGCGAAAAGCATCCCCACACCGATTTTTGTCGCATCAAATGTAATTTTTGGTTTTTCAAGTTCTTCTTTCGTCGCAGAGACCAATGTCCCATGACCATTGTATTTTGTCTTATCAAATATTTTGGAAATCGAAAGCGCTCCAATGATCGCAATAATATTTCCAAAGGTCACAGCTGGTGCTAATTGAGAAAAGATTACCGCTTGATTTCCATGTGCTAAGCCATCCGCATAGATTTGAGAAAGTGGTGTAATCCCCGCTCCCATACCGCCGGACATCATAGGCATTGAAACATACATCACTGAATGAGCAAAACCTTTACCTAGCAAAACCCCTACAGTCCCTACTGCAAAGAAGCCGACAACCATGGTAACTAGCGCAACTGGTATAAATTTAGCAGATGCTTTAACAAGTAAACTTCTGTTCATTCCTAGTATCGAACCACAAATAAGTGCCGCGATATAGAAATCTAAAAAGCCAAATTTTCCACCCATAAATGTTCCTACTGCCATAATCACATCTGACGGAAGAAGATGAAATGCTGATATCAGCATCGCTCCGATCAGTGTAAAAACGGAGCCGCCGCCAAGGTAAGAATTCATAATCGGCAGCTTTTCACCGATAAAATATAGCAGGTGCCCTAACAAAACAAGAAGCAATGTAATCCCCACCATATTCAACGGCAGTTTTCCTAAGGCAATCGTACTTATCATGACGATTAGGAAAAAAGCATACAGTGGGAGACTAATTCCTGAAATTTTTATATCTTTTAATTTTTTCATTTTAAACAGTCAGCCTCCTAGTATTTTGGATACCATTTGATATTTCGAACAGCTTTTTCCATATCTTTTTCTTCAGCCTTAGCTAATCCTTGTTCTTGAGCTTTTTTAGCAACGGCTTCTGCTACTTTGATCGACATTTCTGTCACTTGTTCGAATGGAGGAAGAACCGGAGCACCCGCTTCATCTGGATTAACTAGTCCGCCTAATGAATGTGCTGCTGCACCGATCATTTCATCAGTAAGAAGTGCTGCTTCTGAAGCAAGCATACCTAATCCCAATCCTGGATAAATCAACGCATTGTTCGCTTGACCAATTTGGAAGTCGATTCCTTTGTAGTTTACATTGTTTGAAGGAACACCTGTTGCTACAAATGCTTTTCCGTCAGACCAAGTAATCACTTGTTCAGCCGTAGCTTCCAATTTTTTTGTCGGATTAGAAATTGGGAAAATAACTGGACGTTCTGTATTATCGCACATAGCTTCTACAACTTCTTGCGTAAAGGCTCCAGCATTTGTAGAAGTTCCAACTAAAATAGTCGGTTTAACTGTTTTTACAACATTCGCAAGATCTGTCAGTTCCGCCGCATTTGCAAAATCTTCACGTTTTTTTGCAAACGGTTTTTGAGCAGGGGTCAAATCTTCCATATCGTCAAAAAGTAATCCTTGTTTATCCATCATGAAGAAGTGTTTGTATGCTTCTTCTTCTGACAAACCTTCGCTTACCATTTCAGCATGAACACGGGCAGCAATACCAGCACCAGCAGATCCGCCGCCGTAGCAAAGATAGACTTGATCCGTTAATTTTTCGCCTGTAATATCAAGCGCTCCAAATATTCCGCCAAGAACTACGATCCCTGTTCCTTGAATATCATCATTGAACGTTGGAATTACGTTTTTATATTTGTTTAAGATATTTGAAGCCGTTGACCGACCAAAATCTTCCCAGTGTAAGTATAATTTAGGAAACATTTCTTCGGCTGTTTCTACAAAATTATCAATAAAATCATAATAACTTTCGCCATAGACACGTTCGTGACGATTTCCAAGATACATAGGATCTGCTAATAATTCTTTTCGATTGGTCCCTGCATCAATAACGATAGGTAAAACGGTAGCAGGATCAATCCCAGCTGCGGCAGTATAAACCATTAATTTCCCAACTGAAATATCAACACCTTGTGTTCCCCAATCGCCGATACCAAGAATCCCTTCAGCATCTGTTACAACGATAAGTCGAATATTTCTATCACCCGCTGCATTTTTTAAAGTAGCTTCGATATTTTCAGGATGATTGATATCAAGATAAGCTGCGTATTGTGGATCAACAAAAAGATGGCTATAGTTTTCAATGGTTTCTGCAATAACAGGATCATAAACAATTGGATTAAATTCTACAATATGTTGATTAAATAAATAATAGAACAATGTCCGATTCGTATTGAATATTTCCATCAAGAAATGACGTTTCTCGATATCAGAAGGTTTTTTCAAGTATTGTTGATACGTTTGTTCAGCTTGCTCTCCGATTGTTTGAATATATGGTGGTAAAAGTCCTACCAAACCAAGTTCTTTACGTTCTTCCATAGTAAAAGCTGTTCCTTTATTCAAAAAAGGATTATTTAATAGTTCATGTGCTCTCATGTGTGTGACCTCCAAGTAAATTTAATATAAGTAATCATTACTGAAGTATTTTAATGCCTATAAAAAATTATAGTCAAATCCCTTAGTTATGATAAATATTTTTTATATCAAATGGAAAGACTTGTGGTAAACTATGGAAAATGAAAGGAGTCTTTTAACCAATGAATCTGCATGATTTCGAATATTTTAATACCTTAGGAAACCTGCTTTCTTTTACTGCTGCAGCAAAATACTCTGGTGTTAGTCAACCTACGATCACTTATGCCGTAAAAAGGTTGGAAAAACATTATGATTGCGATTTAATCTATAAAGATCCTTCTCATAGAACAGTCGCTCTAACTAATGAGGGAAAAGTTTTAAAGATGCACATAGAGAATATCTTGGATGAGCTAGCTTTAATCGAACGGGCGATCGAACACTCTAAAAACAAACAGATCCCAATCGGTTTCCCACCCATTATTAGAGTAAAGATCCTCACTCAGTTATTACAAAAAAAAGAAAATATCGACTTCATCGCAAATTTTAATTTCATATCGGGCGGTTCTGAAGAGTTGTTAGCGAAACTTCTATCTGGGCACATTGATTTTAGTCTTATTGGTAGCATCACTCCACTCAACCATCCGAATTTAATCGTTAAACAACTCTATGAACGTGAGTTTTATATTTTTGTTTCTAAAAATAATCCTTTAGCACTTCGCGAGGAAATTTCCTTTGGCGAGGCACTGGAATATCCATTTATCCTACTTGATGAAAATTATGTCCATATGGAAGCTTTTCGGAACCTCAATGAAAAATATCATAAGAAAGCTAAGATCCTGCTTAGTTCTTCTGATATTCAAACTACTGGTCAGCTAGTTAAATCCAATGTTGGGATTACTTTAATGACAGATTTTCTTCCGTTTGCTGACATGGAAGGTCTTGTCAAAGTTCCCTTAATCGCAGAAGACAAACAAACTTTCCATGTCCAATATTCATATTTAAAGAATGCATTCCTCAGTGAAAAGCTGCAGGAATTAATCCTCCTTTTAGACGGACTCGATGAAAGTAAAAAATAGGTATCCATTTTACCCGAGCTATTTAATAATACAGAGCCAAAAGAAATCTATTTGAAAAGAGACTGTGACAAGATTTTGTCGCAGCCTCTTTTTATATCTATCTGATTTTTTTGAGAAATATTTTTACTTGTCAATAACTATTCCTTACCAATCAGTGTTGATCATATCGATAATAAGTTGATTGGCTTTTTCAGATTCAGGGATCATGTATAACATAAATATGTGTGGCATATTTTCTACCTGGATATAATTGATTGAAGGATTTTTCTCTGCTAAAAGTTTAGTATCAGGATTTGTGATATCTCGCGTGCCAGAGATCATTAAAACATTTAAGTCTTTGTAGTCTCCATTAATCGGACTAACGATAGGATCTGTAATCAAATGAGTTCCTTTATACCATTCACCGACATCTTTTAACGCAATCGGGGAAACAATGGTATCTCTTTTAGCCACGACTGTTATTTCTTCATTCTCAAGTGAAAAATCTACGAATGGAGATAAAGCGATGATATTTTTGACCTTCTTCTCTTTATTATAAACGGATTGACTGTAACCAAGCGAAATATTCCCACCGGCAGAATCCCCCATTAATGTTATCGTCTCATACGTATTCAAGTGACTAGAAATTGCGAGATCAATATACCGCATTACATCATCCACATTGCTTTTAGGCGTCAATGGGTAATTCAATACCAAGAGATCGGTTTCCGTCTCTTTTGTCAGCATATCTAAATAATCCCAATGCAAGCCTGATATCGGAAGAATAAATCCGCCGCCCGCTAAATAAATCAGAATTTTTTTGGAACCTTTACTGAACAGATAGTTAGTTGTCCCTTCAACTTCAATAGAAGTCTTTTTAAATCCCGTAAACTGCGTATTTTTAGGAACAGCAATTTTTGTTTGCCGCTTTGCTGCTTCTTTTTTAAACTATCCCCGCTTAATGTAAAAACTTTTTTAACGTTTAGTAACCGTGTTGCTAACAAAATCATATTTAGTTGAATACTCATCCAATAGAATCCTCTCCGATGTACACTTTATTTAGTTATTATTCACATTTTTTATTATAAAGTACTTTTAGGATTTTGCCCCATTTTTTGCGACTTGGTTTGGATACTCTTTTTTAAATTCTTGCCATTTTATTGATTCAACTAGATTTTCTTGTCCAGTAGTCAGATCTCGAATAGGAACTGTGCGCATTTGACTACTATAGACGGCCCAAAAGACAACGATTGCTGTTACACCAAGCAACCACCACCATGATTGCCAAAATGCCGCAAGGATGAAGAGAATTGTCAGAATTGATGTGGTGACAAATAATCTTTGCGTCATTTTGGTCGCTTGCTGAGCATAACGATGTTTGGGATCTAAATTCATAAGTTTGTCCTCGCTTTTAGTTTATATTTTTGCATAGGTATTGTAGCTGAAACATCTGATGGAATCAATCCATACGTTTGACGGATCGTAAGCTAAAAAAATTTGGATCTGCGTTTATTAAGAATTACTTACATTATATAAAAAGAGGGATTGAAATGCTGATATGTCAGCGTCTCTGACTTGCTTCAGTTTGACCTAAGTATAAAAAAACGATAAACTATTTAAGGATATGAAAAATAATTGTAAGGAGCATGAGAATGTTTCATTTAAAAAAATATAGTGATTTTATCAAGACTAGAATTGGATTTTTTAGTTTGTTGATTGGTTTGCTTTGGGTGAAAAATATGTTTGCCTATATCGTCGATTTTCATCTAGGAATCCAAAACCCTATGCAATTATTTATTTTACTGATCAATCCTCTGAGCGTTTCAATGTTATTGCTTAGCATCGGATTATTTATCAAGCGGCCAAAAGCTGCTTACGCGACGTTGTTTACTATTTACAGTTTACTGACGATTTGGCTGTTTTCAAATGCTGTTTATTATCGCGAATTTACAGATTTCATTACGATCAATACCTTGCTCGGCGCAGGTCAAGTATCGACAGGGTTAGGTGAAAGTGCTGTTCGTTTATTTCGCTGGTATGATATTTTTTATGTTTTAGATTTATTTATCTTCCCCGTTCTATTTTTCAAAAAGAAAATCGCAGTCGCTGAGAAATATCCGCGTTTTCGTCAAGCTGTGGCACTAACGGCCCTTTCTTTGTTAATAGGCAGCGGAAATATTTTCTTTGCAGAGATCGATCGCTCAGGTTTATTGAGTCGACAATTTTCACGGGAAAATTTAGTGAAATATTTAGGGGTCAATGCCTTTACTCTATATGATAGTTATCAAACGTATCAAAATAACCAAATTCGCGCTGAAGCAAGTCCGAACGATCTTAAAGAGGTTGAAAGCTATGTCAAAGATCATTACGCCGAGCCTAACGATTCCATGTATGGAATTGCTAAAGGAAAAAATGTAGTCTATATTCATTTAGAGAGTTTTCAACAGTTTTTGCTCGATTATCAATTAACTGACGAAAACGGTGTGCAGCATACGGTAACACCCTTTTTAAACAGTTTGTATCATGGCGAAAGTACGTATAGTTTTGATAACTTTTTCCATCAAGTCAAAGCTGGGAAAACCTCCGATGCTGAAACACTGATGGAAAACTCGTTATTCGGTTTGAATCAAGGAGCATTGTTTACTCAAATGGGTGATAAAAACACCTTTGAAGCGGCACCAAATATCTTGAAACAAAAAGCAGACTATACTTCCGCGGTCTTTCATGGACATTCTGCTTCGTTTTGGAATCGCGATAAGACCTATAAGCATTTAGGATTTGAATACTTCTTCGATTCCTCTTATTACGATATTAACGATGACAATTCGTTCCAATATGGGATGCATGACAAACCATTCTTACATCAATCTGTGCAGTATTTAGAACATTTGCAGCAGCCATTTTATGCAAAATTTATTACCGTGTCGAACCACTATCCCTACTCTCGTTTCAAAAACGACGAAGATGGGTTTCCGTTAGCCAATACTAAAGATGAAACGATCAATGGTTATTTTGCAACGGCGAATTATTTAGATACCGCATTAAAAGAATTCTTTGATTATATGAAAGCGAGCGGTTTATACGACAACTCGATTTTCGTCTTGTACGGAGATCACTATGGGATTTCCAATACACGCAATAAAGAGCTGGCCCCATTATTAGGGAAAGATTCTTCCGACTGGACAGATTATGATAATGCGCAATTGCAGCGAGTTCCTTTCATGATCCATATTCCCGGGACAACGACTGGCGGGATCAATCACACATATGGCGGACAAGTCGACGCACTCCCTACGCTGCTTCACTTATTAGGGATTGATTCTAAGAAATATCTACAACTTGGCCAAGATTTATTTTCAGCTGAACACAAACAAGTAGTGGCCTTTCGCGATGGTGATTTCGTTACCCCAGAATACACTTTTTATGGCGGTAAAATGTATGATAATCAAACAGGACAAGTTATCGACGAGCCAACACCGGAGCAAGAAAAGCTGTTTGTTGAGTTAAATCAAGAGGTGGATCAACAATTGATCACTTCTGATAAAATTACTAATGGCGACTTATTGAGGTATTATCAAGATAGTGGCTTAGATCCTATTGATCCAAGCTCATTTGATTACCATAATCAAAAAGCGCGCTTAGAAGAAATCGAACGGCAAAAAGGTGCACAGTCTTCCAGTTTATATAGTGAGAACAATCAAAAATCGACGATCGGTTTATATAAAACTAAGACCTATCAACAATATGAATAAAAAAAGCGACCCGGAAATTTAATTTCCCAGGTCGCTTTTTGCTAGACAACAATCGGGTTTCTCTGCTCCGATATGTCATACTAGAGTCTACTTTTGTTTTCTCTGCATGGCTTCTTTTTTTAATTTTCGCTGTGCTTTTTTTGAGCCGCGGTCGATATCACGTCGTTCTTTCCGCGACTGAAAGTCTTCGAATAAATTTTCAAGCTCATAATCTTTTGGATAAAGTTCGCTGGCACGGAATTCAAGTTTGATCCGGCGTTTCGGAACTTCTATAAACTGACCGTCAAGATACACCGATATGTTATCTGAAAATGGGATCTCTTGATAGATCAGAGCAGATTTCTGTTGTTCTAATAAGAAGACTTTGTCCCCTTTATAATAGGTCGAGTCATCTGCGCTTGTGATTGGTTTAGGTGATTTTACTTTAAAGCTTTTCTTTTCCAGCTGGTAATTCCGATCTGAAAAATATTTTTGTGCTTTACCGATGATCTGATCGGAAAGATCCATTTTTTTAGCGATCCATAGCGCGTTACTTTCTCCAGTCTGACCAATCAGCAAACGATACTTCGGTGTTAAGTGCTGTGCGTCAAAATCCATGGCCGCGGTAATAAAATCTGGGTGCAATTCTGTAAACCGTTTGATCTCTCCATAGTGAGTTGTAGTAATCAGTATACTGCCTTTTTGATAAAACTCTTCCATGATCGCAATGGCTAAAGCTGCGCCCTCGTTCGGTTCCGTTCCACTGCCTAATTCATCTAGTAAGATCAAACTATTTTTCCGCGTTTGACGGAGAATCTCAGAAATATTTTGCATATGGCCAGAGAAAGTACTCAACGCATTTTCGATACTTTGAGAATCACCGATATCAACGAAAATCTGATCGAAAATTGCGATTTCTGTACCTTCATGTGCGGGGATCTGCAGCCCAATCATCGTCATAAGCGTCAGTAGCGCGACGGTTTTTAAGACGACCGTTTTCCCACCGGCGTTAGGTCCAGTGATCGTCAAGCCTCGATAGTCTTTACCGATTGTCAAGTCAAGAGGCACTGCCTGTTCAATCAAGGGATGCTTCGCAGATACTAAACGAATATAGCCCTCAGCATTTATTTTCGGCGTGATACCGTTCAGTTCACGGCTGAACTTTCCCCGCGCAAAAATCTGATCAAACTCAGCTATAATCTCAAGATTTTGTTGAATTTGTGGAAAAGCTTCTGCCAACAAACCTGTAAGTGTCGCCAAAATTTGATAGACTTCAGCTTCTTCAATCATTTTATGATACGTTAATTGTTCGTTCCAACGACTGACGCTGCTAGGTTCAATATAGGCCGTTGTCCCCTTACTTGAAAGTTCAATAATCGTTCCAGTAATTTGTTTTTTATAGGCGGCTTTGATCGGAACAGTAAAAATATCATTGCGTTTAGTAATGATTGCTTCTTGCAATTTTTCTTTATTTTGACGGATAAATTTCTTTAATAGTTCCTGGATCTTGTCTTGTGTCTCCGCGATATCTCGCCGAGCTCTCCGCAACTCACGACTAGCCTCATCAACGATCCGTCCATTGCGAATCACCTGGTAGATCTCCGTTTCAATTTCAGAAAAATCACTGAGTCCTTGGGCATAACGATCCAAGGTAGGCGCGATTGTTTGATTTTTAGCAAAAAATTGCCGAATCAAACGCAAACTGCGTAAAAAATCTGCGTATTCAAGTAATTCCTGTGGTGATAGAACGAATCCTTTTTCGAGTTGATTCGTAATATGCTCAATACTCTGGAGCCCCATAAACGGTACGTGAAGGTTGCTGTCGAGTAATTTTTTTGCCTCCGTCGTTTCAGCCAATCTTTTTTCGACGACGGATAATTTTACGTGAGGTTGAGTTGCGACGATCAGTTTTTTTCCAAAGCTACTGATTGCATAGCTGCTTAATTGTTGTTTGATTTCATTAAATTGTGTTTTAGTATAGGTTTTAGTATTCATAGTCTCTTTCCTTTCGATTGAAAAGACACCTATCACTGCTGTGGGAAACTCAACTGGAAATTGTTTTGATCACAGCTACCTTTTTTTGTTGTGCTGTTTGCTGAATGGCCTGTCAAAAATATTGTTATCTTATACTGACAACTCAGAAAAGCCTCATCGACAAAAAAAGCTGTGAAGATTCCTCTTCACAGCTTGAATAGACTTATTCATCAGCTTTGATAGGTATCTAATTTGGCATGCGAAATAAACCTGTATCAACAGTTGGTTTTTTTCGCTATCAAGTTACTCCAAATTAAATAACTACACTCACAAAGCACACCTCAAAATTTTTTGTTAAGTTTCCTAAATAATAGTCTAACGTGATATTTTACGTTTGTCAATTATTATCCTTACGCGATTGCGGCTGGGACTGGTTTTACGCCTTCATTGATGAAGTATACTTGATACCAAGTTAAGAAAGTATAAATTGTCCAAATTTTACGGCGACCATCAGCGGTTCCCGCAAAGTTATCGTCTAATAGTTTTACGATTTTTTCTTGATCAAAGAACTCTTTGACGAAATCTTGCGTAAATAATTCGCGAACGAGTTGATAATATTTTTCTTCACGCAACCAATCTTTGATCGGCACTGGGAAACCAAGTTTTTCACGATTATACCATTCTTCCGGTAAATGACGAGCTGCCGCTTGGCGGAAGGCATATTTCGTATTTTCGGCATTGATCAAATATTTTGTTGGGACGACTTCTGAAACTTTCATCAATTCTTTATCTAATAGCGGCACTCGAACTTCTAATGAGCTAGCCATTGATAATTTATCAGCCTTCAACAAAATATCTTTTGGCATCCATTGGTGCATATCTAAATATTGCATTTTTTTGATTTCAGACATGTCTTGAACTTTTTCGTAATGAATATCGACGATTTCTTTGATCGTTGGACTTTGTTGGTACTCAGGCTGTAAGTAATCGACTGCTTCAGCTTCTTCAAAGACTTTGGCTTGTCCAATAAAGAATTCTTCGGCTGGTGCTAATGAAGTATATAAATGTAAAGCCCCTTTGAATGATTTTCCTTTTAATCCTTTAGCGATCGAGTAACGCATGCCTTTAGGTAATTTTTTTAACCCTTCTGCGACGACTTTAACGGCTTTAGATTTTGTATTCATACCATAAGCTTGGTATCCAGCAAACAACTCGTCTGCCCCTTCGCCGCTCAAGGCAACCCGAACGTCTCGACTAGCAAGTTCAGCCAAGAAATATAATGGCACACACGACGGATTTGAATCTGGTTCATCTAAGTGATACTGGATCAATGGGAAATATTCAAACGCTTCATCTCCAGTAACTACCCGTGAAGTATTATTTAAGTCAATTAAATCAGCTAATTTTTTCGCTTCGATCGATTCATTGTACGAATTGTCGCCAAATCCGATCGAATAAGAATGTTCTGGACGTAAAACAGCTGTTACATAGCTTGAATCCACACCAGATGATAAGAATGAACCGACTTCAACATCAGCGATTCGATGTGCTTCAATCGATTTCACTACAGTATCATCGATCAAATCAACGGTTTCTTCTAAGCTCATGTTTGTTTCTTGTTCTTTTACATCCCAGTATTGTTGGATATCTAATTTCCCATCTTTATAAAGGAAATAGTGACCCTCTTTGATCCGGTAAACATTTTTGAAGAAAGTTTCATCTAATGCTGAGTATTGGAAAGTCATATAAGGTTTCAATGCTTCTTTGTTCAATTCTTTAACAAAGTTTGGATGTTGTAAGAAGCTCTTGATCTCTGAACCATACATAAAGGTACCGTTCATCAGTGCGTAATATAGCGGTTTAATTCCAAAATGATCACGCGCACCAAATAATTCTTGTTTTTCCGTATCCCAGATCACAAAGGCAAACATCCCACGGATTTTTTGCAATAGATCGATACCATATTCTTCATAGCCATGCAGCAATACTTCCGTATCGGCATGGGTCGTAAAAATATGCCCTTTCGCGATCAAGTCTTCACGAATGCTTTGATAATTGTAGATTTCTCCATTAAAGGTAATGATTTTTGTGCCGTCTTCATTTTTAATCGGTTGAGTTCCGCCTTCAAGATCAATGATACTTAGCCGGCGAAAACCTAAGGCAGCACCTTCATCGATAAATTGTCCCGCACTATTTGGACCGCGGTGAACAATCGTATCCATCATATTTTTTACAATTTGTTCTTTTTGCGTTGTATTTGAACGGTCAATAAATCCTACTATTCCACACACAATCTCTACCCTCTTTCAAACATGGTAAATGATACTCTTTCATATCAACTTTCAAAGTATATCATAGGATTTGTGGACTTTCACGAGGGAACGCAATTTCCTATCAAAAAAGTGCGAAAGATTAATTTTTTTCAAAGAGAATCTTCTAATTGCGTTTGATCAAAGTAAAACGAGCTGCACCTATACTGGCACAGCTCGTTTCATTAGTGTTCATCAGTGATCGTCAATGGAACTAAAAATGGATAACTGCCAAAGAATTCGATCAGCGATTTATTTTTACGATCAGTATTGAGTTTCAAACTACTGTTTTGATCGATCGTTTTGATTGTCACTGACTGATTGTCGTTTAAAGCAATCAAATAACTGTTTTGATCAATCTTTTTAAAGTCGTACTCTTCGTTCTCCATCGCCGTGATGAAAATTTTATCCATCACATCTATTGGTGTTTTATGATGAAGATCCACCGATAAGTCTAACGGCTTGCTGTTGTCCAATAGATTATCTGCAAATTCAAATCCTAGCTCCTTCATATGAGCCATCACATCGTTCATTTCACGACTGAACATCGAGTTTTGACCGCTGGTGTAGATATGTTTGCTATAGCAATCCTTCAATAAAGTTAAGACTGCTTCATTAAAGACCGTAACTTTCATCGTTTCAGGAGCGACCTCCATCAATTTGATCTTGCTATTACGGAATTTCCCGTCAGAAGTCGGCATCATAAAGCTGAAAAGAATCTCATTTGTACTTGTCAACCGATAAGACAAATTGAAATGTTTGCTTTCCCAAGTTGAAAATTCATTAGTGGAAAGGTACAATTCCTGATTTTGCAAAGGTTTGATCAATTCAAAAGTAAAATACTCTAGCAACGCGCCTTTGGCAATAGCCGAGACGGTCAATTCTTCGGTTAAAAAGATTTGTTTGAAATAATCTAACAATGCAGGAAAATCAGATTCCATCAAAACTTTTCTAAATTTCAGATCAGCAATCTCTTTTTCTGCATCAGCGATCAAAAGCAGCAGATCTTGGTAGTTTTCTTCACGATTGTCATAGTAAGTCAACGAAGAATCGCTGACTGGTTTTGTTGAAGGTGTCGCTTTAAGTGTCTCGTTCGATTCGTCTGCAGTATCTTCAGGGTGAAGAATTTCTTTTTCATGAATGTTCAAATTGGCTTCTTCAGTATCGACCAAAGAATCGTAAATCTGATTGATTTTATTTTTTTCTTCCGCCATTTATTCCGCCCCCTTGGATAAAAAATCTCTGATAAAATTCTCAAGCGCGGTGTCCATCTCTTCCAAACCGCCGAAACGTTTCTTGATCAAACGCAGCTCTTTTAAGGCGATTGCTTGTTCTAGCGACAGACTATCGATTTTATTGGCTAACTCAATCTTTTGCGATTCACTGGATAATTGATCTTCCGCAAAAGGTGCCCATTGGCTTCGTTGTTGCTTCAAGTCTTTCAATTCACGATTGATGCCATCAATCTCTTCTTCGACTTTCTTTCGGTTCATGAAGCTTTTGGTTTCTTCCAATTCTGCTTTAAGTTTTTCCTGCTGAGCGATTTTTTCATCGAGCGCTTGCAACTCCGATTGTGCAGCAATCGTTTTTGCATCAAAATCATCTTGCTGGTTTTGGAGCTCGGTCAATTGTTTTTTGTATTCACCTTTTAATGTTTTTTCCCACTGTTGACGGATTTCAGGCAAAATTTCTATCGTCGGTTGCGTCGCATCGACTTGTAAAACCGCACGGTCCCGATAGTAGCTGCCAATTTGATAATTCATCAAGATCGGTGAAACGACTTCTTGCATGATCATAAATGGGAACGTCCGTTGGATCTCTTGATCCAATTTACTTGTCAAGAAATTGTCCATTTCGTGGTTTGTATTGCTGGATTGTTGGATTGAAGCGGGCAGTTCGTGCCAATAGATTTGATAAACATCGCCCATATGTTCAGCTTTCATTGCTTCTTCCAATCGTTTGATCTGTCCTAGCAATCCGCCCAATACACCAGAAGCTGATTCTTTTACTGAATCAAATGATGTTTCAGTTTGAAGTTCTTCCTTTTTCTCTGGAGTCTCCATCTAAGACCCTCCTTTATTTAATCATTATCTATTTCAATCATTTTTATTCAATTCAATTAGGAATATAGGAAATTCTCTAATTGGAATTGAAGCTCACTCCTCTATTTTACCCTAGCACAGCGATAATGATAAGCATAAACTATCAAAGTAGCTAAAAAAAGACCGTGTCTAGTGCAATCTAAAACACGATCTTTTTCTGTTATTTAGTTAAACCACTAAAGAAATCTTTGATTTGCTGCCATAGGTTAGCGAAGAATCCTTGATTATCTTCCAACGTCCCTTTAAGCGAGTCGCCGAATTTCCCAAGTTGATCCGATAATTTATTGACTGTTCCTTTGAAATCATCGCTGATCTTATCTAACTGTTCGATGGATTCTTTGTCTAATACTCCATCCGTTGTTTGGTATTGTTGCGCTAATGTTATCAGCTTATTAATATCATCTTTTGTGACGTACTGGGACAAATTATTTTTTTCCAAGGCATCATTGACGATTTTTTCGACATCTTCTTTTGTCGCCAATTCTCCTTGCTGTTCTTTAAGCTCAGCTAGATCTTTTTTTATGTCTACTAATGCCTGATTCAATTGTGCTTTATATGCTTCATCAGCTTTTTCCTTCTCATTATCAGACAGATCTTGGTTTTGACTTTGTTCATTCGCATTGTCGACGACTGATTGCGCAACATCTGACGTCGTATCTAATTCCGTTTGTGCCAGTTGTGCTCGTTCAGGATCAACCGTCTCTCCATTTGCTTCAAAGGCTTTATATACCCCGGTCAAGGCACTTTCACCAGTTACTTTCACTACACTAGCAACTTTAACCGTTGCATCAGTGATCCCAGCAGTAACTAATGGATTTTTATATTGGTCAGCTGTGATTTGAGTAATATTTTGCGGTGTCAAGATCTCGACATTGATTCCTTTACCTTGATATTCGCGGTTTACGACTACTGAACTAAGCATGACGCTATCATCACCGCTACCATAACCTAAATATTTTACAAGATCCGCTCCTGTTGCTTGTTCCATTTTAACAGTATCTTGACTGATCTTTAACGTATCCATCGTTTCAGTCAATTGTTGCTGACTCAATCCCGCTCCCGCTACAAAAGTCGATTTTCCCCAACGTTCGTTGATTGCGCCATCATCTGATGCGGCTTGAGCATTTGTTTGACCGATCAATCCAGCACTAAGGAAAAGACCTGCTCCGGCCAATAGAATATATTTATGAAGTTTCATTAGAATGCCTCCTGTATCTCTTGATATACGTATTTTAACTCATTTATCTTTTTTTACTTACTCATAGACCGATTCTTTAAACAATTATTTAGTAAACTAAGAATCTCTTAATTATTTTTTCAGCCTTAGGACGGAGGGAAAATTTGAGCTGTTATGCTTTATGATTAGCCAAAAGAGACTGCGACATTTTGCCGCAGTCTCTTTGATTAATTATTTTTCTTTAGTAGTAAAGTGAATCTTAGCTTGGTCATCGCGTTCCAAGTAGGTTGTTTCTTTTAAATAGCTGAAATGTAACTCAGCAATGCTAGGATCTTCTAACATTTTTTCGTAGCCTTCAAAAATTGCACGAATGTATTGCTTGTATGCTTGTTTTTTTCGTTGTCGCTTGTTCATAAGACACCGTCCTTCTTGGATATCTTACCAAGCATCCGCTTTTCAGACAAGTATTTTATTGATAGGTCTGTTGCAAATAGGTCAACAAAGTTTTGGAAAGATCTGTAGCGGAAGTTCCTTCAGGCTTATTTTCAAGAAATTCAACGACTGAATAATTTTGTTTAGCTGAATCAAATGCATATAAGAAACTATTTTCCTGACCTTTTTCATCTTGGGTCTGCTTGATTTCCGCTGTCCCGGTTTTAGCTGCCAGCGGGATATTCAATGCGGCCAAACTATGAGCTGTCCCATTTTCATCGCTGACGACTGCTTGCATATCTTCAGTGATAGTTTCAGCCGAACTAGCTTTGATCACTTCCTTTTTATTCGTTGTTTTTTGATCAGCGATCAATTTCGGATAAACCAATGTCCCCTGATTAGGAAAAACAGAGTAAGCAGTGATCTGTTGGATTGGATTCAATAATAATTGTCCTTGTCCATAACCGGTATCGGCTAATAAGATCTCTGAATCAAAACTATCATTCGTAGAAATTTGAGCAGGATCCATCGCAATTGGCAGATCTAAGTCTTGGCCGAAAATAAATTTATCTAAACCGGCCCGGAATGTTTTTTCGCCCATTTTTAACGTTTCTTGTGCCATATAGATATTATCTGAATAAACCAAAGCGGTCTTCAAATTGACTGGACTGGCCTCCGAAACACGAGTAATTTGATAAGAACCCCAAGAACTGTCCTTTTGCCACTTCAATCCGTCGATGGTTAACTCTTCACTAGGATCTAAAGTGCCCGCATCCAATCCGATTGCCGCGGTGATTGTTTTAAAGGTTGAGCCTGGTGCATAACCTGTAGCGAAGCGACTCATGAAAGGTTGATTCTCATCATTGCTATAGGCATCATAATCCGTTTGGCTAATGCCATTGGTCATTTTATTTGGATCAAAACTTGGTGAGCTGGCAGCAACTAAGAGATCACCAGTTTTTGGTGCCATTACAACACTTGCCCCAGCTTGATCATCAAGACCATCATATGCAATTTGCTGCGCACGACTGTCGATCGTTAATTTGATTGTTGCACCGTCTTTTTTAGCAATCTTTTGCAAGACTTTTTTTTCATTGCCTTTACTATCCGTAATCGCTAATGAACCCCCGTCTTTTCCGCGTAACTGTTTATCTAATGCCATCTCTAACCCGCTACGACCGATCAAACTATCACTAGCAAGTTTATCATTCTTCTTAATATCTTCTGCGGTGACTTTTCCGACATAACCAATCAGTTGTGCTGCCGCTTCTTTTAAAGGATAGGTCCGACCAGTTGTTTCCCGCGCTTCTAAGCCGTCTGCAAGTTCTGCCGGCACATCTGCTGTTGTTGTTAATGGTACAAATAAATTATCTTGTACCCAGCTTTGAGCCAATGCTGCTTCCACTTCATCAACGGTAAGATCCAGACTGTCAGCAATTGCTGCGATTTTTGTTGTTCGGTTTTCTGTACCGAGATTTTTAGGTATGACACCTAATTGATAGACCGTCCCGTTTGCTGCAATTTTTTGACCATTGCGATCCAGCAATTCTCCGCGGACAGCTGAATCGACAGAATAATTGACTTTATCCTTGCCAGACATTCCAGGGAAAATCAAATTCGGTTTCCAATTGATTGATTGACCGTCATTGCTCAATGTACCAGAATACTTTTGATTTTTTAATTTGCCAAAACCAGTATTTATCGCTAGCTCATAGGAAAACTGATAATTACCGGACTTTTTGTCAACAGCCAGATTTTTTAACTTAATATTTGAGGCACTAATCCCAGAAAAAATCGACTGATATTTTTCGGCGACCTGTTTTTTTGTATACCCGCTTTTCTTGAGTGAACGGGTACTTAGATTTTTAGGTGTATCTTGATAGTTGCCTTTTTGCAGACTCTTAACAAAGGCGGTTACAGTTTTCTCACCTTGTTTTTTGACTTGACTTGCTTGATATGCCCGAACGCTGAAAAATCCAACGATGAGCAGAATAATAATCCCGCCGATCATAATCGGCAGCTTCTTATTTGGTTTCGTATTGCGTGTACTTCTTTCCATTATGGACTTCCTCTCTAGCATCTTTTGTCCTCATTCTTTATACTATAAAAAAGGACGTGTAAAATATGAATCATTGCTATTTATTCATTGGACCAAGCGGATCAGGCAAAACCAGTTTGGCTGAAAAAGCTTTTTCTCCCGAACAAAAAATTATTTCTTATACAACGCGTGCTCCTCGTAAAGGAGAAAAACATGGAACTGACTACTACTTTGTTTCAAAAAAAGAATTCGAACAGATGGTACAACAAGAACAGTTTGCTGAATACGATACGTATGACGGACAGTTTTACGGGATTGCCAAAGCTACACTGCAAAACGCATTAGCTGTCGGTGATTGTTATGATCCAATCACTACGACAGGGTTTATTAACTTGCATCGCCTCTTTGGCAATCAAGTGGTTCCAATTTGGATCAATATCTCCAAAGAAACGATCATTGACCGACTGGAAAAGCGTGACGCTAGCGAGGTAGCAAGACGCTCAGCAATTTTTCAACAAGATCAGGAAAACTTAGCTCGGTTGAGAAAATTTCCGAATTTGATTGAGATCAACGGAGAAACTTCTTTAGACGATATGTTGGCTCAACTACAACAGGCATTAAATTAGCTGAAATGCTTTGCGCTCTCCGTGTTCAAATGGAAAATAAATCATTCCGCAATAAGTAAATCCAAGTTTTTCAATCAGATGGAGCATCGGTTGATTTGCAGGATACGTATCGATTCGTATATCTTTATAGCCTAATGTTTTCGCCTGATTGATTGCTAGGCTCAACAAGTGTTTCCCTAATCCCCTACTGCGATGAGTTTGGCTGATTGCTGCATGATGCAGTGCGACATAAGGACCAGTGCCTTGCCACTTTCCTTCGATTGCTTCATAACTAGGATCTTTTTCAGCAATCAAGGCAATCGTGCCAACAATTTCACCTTTTAAAGTCAGCACATAGCTGGCTTTTTTGCTGATATCTTTACGGATTACTGCTTCATGGGGCTCATGACCATTTTGCCATTGCGGCGAGCCTTGCTCTTTTAAATATTGTTTGGCTTCATTAATAATGACGCCAATTGCCGAAATATCTTCTAAAGTACTTAGTCGAAAATCAAATTCAGTTTCTTTTGGTTCGCTTATTTTGGCTTGATCGCCAAAAGATAAAATTGCTTCAGCATCTTCTTTGCCGATAATGCCACCTAAAAGCTCCCCCATTTGTTTTGCTTGTCTAATAATAAAATCTTCGTCTTCATAGCCCATTATTTTGCCATCCTCTCTGCCAGTGGTCCCCATGTTCTAAAAAAGCGCCAATCAATTCTAAATGGTGCGCTAACGACCACTTCTTAATCGTTCCGAGACCAGGAAATTTTTGTGTTGCTTGATAGTGCAGCAGTTCTGCTAAACCAAGGGTCAATAGCAGCTGGTCTTGATTTCGTGAATACCAGCTGGATAATTTTTCCAATGCCTCAAAAAATTTGCCTTTTTGATCTTGTGCATTTTCATTACTGTCAGATACAAAGTGTTTGATTCTTAAATTAAGATAGGCATCAAAATAGCTGATATGAAGCGCGATTGCTCTGCTTGGACCGCCTTTATCAAAGTAATGACTGCCATCGAGCGCGTAATCACTAAATCCAATCGAATCTGTTCTTAGATAAAGATGTTCGTCGCTATAAAAATCATCTGCTTTTTCGACATAATCCGCAACATTTTTTTTAGCTTGGAAGGCTTCTCTGAGTAAAATTTTATTTGTGATTTCTAAAATTCTAAACCTGCCTTGATCTGGAATGATCGAAAGAGCTTCTTGCGGAATAGCTAATTGCTTGGATTTTCGCGGAGAAGTTGCATTAAATAAATAAAGCTCCGCGTCAAATGGGTTTTCTTTTGTCACAATCTCCGCCTTTTTTATAGTAGAAGTTTCACTTAGTTTCCATTCAAATCGCTTCTGGGCAAAAAGCTTCGCTGTTCCAACTTGCGGATTCGTCACTAAGTAACAAATGAACGCATTTTTATCGAATGTTTCAATGGTTTTTTTTAAAGTCGCTGAATCGCGGACGGGTTCAATGACGGGCTTGATTTTAGAAGACCAGCGTTGTTCATTGATCAAAGTATTAATCGCTAACAGGTCAAACTGTTTCCCGCGCAAATATGGGTAGTACATAGAAATCACTCCAATGGTTCAGTCGGTCTTCGTCGGACCTGTCTTTGTCGTAAAAATTCATAATCTTGTTCTAGTGCTCGCAGCTCTTCTTCTAAACTTTCGATTCGGGCGGACTGGACATCTTCGATAAATCGCTGATAATAATTATCTGCTTGCAAGCTGTCTTTTTCTGCTAAACGCCGCCGTAATTCTTTGTACAATTGTTCTGTCGAGAAGAAACTAGTTCCGTAAGACATTCGTTTGGCTTTTTGCACCTCTCGAAATAACGAAGCCATAAAGCGCTGAGTCAGCGCAGACTCTTCCACTTGTAACGAACGCTTTACCGGTTTTTTAGCGATAAAAAAAGTTCCATCCGCCGGTAAATCATCGACCTGTTGGTAAGGGCGGTAAACTAAGACCCCAATCTCGCTGGGAATATCATCTTGGACTTTTTTGTACAACTCTTCAGTTAAAACAAAATAATTGTAATGACCAATAAAGGAAAGTTTGGCTTTTGAATAAAAATCTGCTTTTGTGACTTTCAACTCGTAACAACGCCACTCTGTTTCTGCATTTGGTTTAAAAAAACAAGCTAGCGTATCAACGATACCTTGCTCATCCGGCATGGTAACTTCTTCAACGACGATTCCGCCGAGTTCAATACAATAATAGTACAAAGCTTTTTCAATTTCTTGGGTTAAAGTTGTTTTCATAATCTCACCATGGGAACGTATTTTCGTAAACTTTAGCATATCTGTATCAAAAAAAACAGAGGTTCCCCTCTGTTTTAAATAAAATATGAAAGATCACTGGCTGGACTTGGGTAGGCAAAGATATATTTTTCTACCTCTTCGTGTGTCATCTTCTTCGTCAAAACAATCAAGAGATAATTGATGACTTCATCGGCTACTTGGCTTAAGCAAGTAATCGCAACAATCGTGTCTGTTTCATCATAGATAAGCTTGATCTTAGCGCCTTGATCATTGAGCCGACGATACGTATACCAACTAGAAAGATCGATTGTCTGAGCATGGTATCGCTCTGGATGAACAGCCAGCTCTTTTTCACTTAATCCAATTCTAGCTAAGCGCTGATCGCCAAAGACAATCGTTGGGATCAACGGGTAATTGATCGCGGCAGTTTCACCATTAAGGGCCTTTGCGACATAACTTGCCTCAAAACCAGCAACTGGTGTGAGTTTAGGCTGAGTCTTTGATAAAACATCTCCGCAAGCAAAAATCGTTCGCTGTGTCGTTCGTAATTGATTGTCTACTTTGATGCCTTTTTTATCATAAGCAACGCCGGCATTTTCTAAATTTAACTCTTCAATATTTGGAATACGCCCCGTTGCTCCAATCACCATATCTGCACTCAATTCAAATGCTTCCCCGATAATTCGATATTGCTGCAAATGTTCAACGGCTTTAGTATCTACATTAAAATGAAATTGAATGCCAGCTGATTTCATATGTTCGACTAAAGCCATCACTAATTCTTGATCAAATTCTTTTAATGGACGTTCATTGTGATGGATAATATGGACTTCTGACCCAGCAGCATTTGCGATCATAGCTAATTCAAAGGCGATATATCCGGCTCCGATAAAAGCGATCTTTTCAGGTAAGTGTTCCAACTCTAAGAAATCTGTACTGCTTTGCAATAAGTCTTGGCCATCGATTGGTAAGACCGCAGGACGTTGACCGGTTGCGATCAAAAATTGATCAGCTGCTACTATTTCTTGGTCAACAGTAATATGATTGGTATCAATAAAGCTGGCCTGACCATAGAAGAAATCAATTTTTGCTGCGGCTAAACCTTTTTTCGTATTTTCAGGTACAGTATCCGTATAGCTCTGCTTAAATGCCATCAGCTCTTCCCAAATAATTTCTGGTGTTTGTTCAAACCCTTTGCCGATCATCGTCTCGATTCGTTTTTTAGCCTCCACTCCGCTTAGCAGCATCTTTTTAGGATCACAGCCGCGATTCGGACACGTCCCGCCCCACAAGTCTGACTCGATGATCGCGACTTTTTTCCCCTGTTCTTTTAAGCTGTACGCAGCAGAATTTCCAGCTGGTCCGCTGCCGATCACGACCACATCATATTTTTCCATCATTAGCCCTCCCGACTTAAATAACTGAAAACATCGCTTCGATCGATTTTTCCGGCTACTTTTCCTGCCCGTTCGATCGTAAACGCTTCTTGTTTGGTCAACAGTTCAAAAACATCGCTTAAACTTGTATCGATCGTTAGACTTACTAGTTTAGAATCAGCGCTCTCAGCATTTTGATAAAATCCGCCGTTATAGAGCGCTTCAAGTGTCTGGGTGTAAACTTCGTCTGTGGTTTCATCAAAGAATTCTTCAACAAATTGATTGGCAGGATGCTTTTGAATTTCTTCTGGCGTATCACATTGGATCAACTTACCCTCGTGCATTACTGCGATACGACTGCCAATCTTCAGCGCTTCTTTCATATTATGCGTTACAAATATGATCGTATTCCCTAGTTTTTGATGCAATTTCAACACGAGATCTTGCAAACTTGCTCGTGAAATCGGATCAAGTGCGCTGAAGGGTTCATCCATCAAGACGATATCAGGCTCTGATGCTAGTGCGCGAATGATTCCGATCCTTTGTTGCTGACCTCCGGATAGTTCACTAGGCATTCGATCACGAAACTGTTCAGGATCCATATCAACTTCTTTCAATAATTCATCGACCCGCTTTTTCCGCTGATTTTTATTCCAGCCAAGCATATCAGGAATGACTTCGATATTTTCTTTTACACTCATTGTTGGGAATAAAGCAATTTGCTGCAAGACGTAACCGATTTGCCAGCGTAGTTTTTGGATATTATAATCTTTGATGCGTTTTTCTTTAAAATAAAGATTGCCGTCAGTAGGTTCGATCAATCCATTGATCATTTTCAAAGAAGTCGTCTTCCCACTGCCGGAAGGTCCTACTAAAACGAAAATCTCTCCTTTTTTAACCGATAAATTCAAATCTTTTAAGACAACATTGCCTTCAAACTCTTTGCTGACATCTTTAAATTCAATGATCGATTCCATCTAATTTCCCTCCCCAATGATATTTTCCTTCACTAAGAAGTCATGGGCGACTTTTGCCGGTTGTTCTTTCTTCACGTTGACAAGATAATTCATCTCAATCATTTGTTCCTCCGTGATTTTACCCGCTAACCGATTCAAGGCTTTGACGACTTTAGGATGTTTGTCCGCAAATTCTTTTTTCATTAAAGGAGCACCTTGATATGGTGGAAAGAGCTGTTGGTCATCTTCTAATGTCACTAAATCGTATTGCTTGATCTCACTATCTGTGGAATAGGCATCAATCACATCTACATCGCCATTATTGATGGCTTGATAACGCAATGCTGGTTCCATACTTTGTACCGAACTTAAATTTACGCCATATTGCTCTTGAATTCCACGATAGCCATCTTGACGGTCGATAAATTCTAAAGTAAAACCAGCCTTTAATTGCCCTTGCTGCGCACGCAGATCTGAAATTTTTGTGATTCCGCGTTTTTCGGCTTCGCTTTTCTTCATAGCTAAAGCATATGTGTTTTCATAAGCCATCGGTTCTAACAAACGAATATCAAATTGGTCAGCTAGTAATTTATTTGCTTCACGATACGTTTTTTCTGGCGAAAGGTCATCCGGTGTGTTTTTTGGAACCTTCACTAAGCTTTCTAAAACCGTTCCCGTAAATTCAGGATAAATGTCGATCTGGTCGCTCTTTACAGCGCTGAATAAGAAACTAGTCTTCCCAAAATTAGGTTTTAACTCCACCGTGATTGAAGGATCTTCCTCTTTAATCACTTCTTTATACATATTAATTAAGATATCAGGTTCAGAGCCAAGTTTCCCGGCAATTGTTATGGTTTCGTGACCAATCGGATGACTCTGAGCAAAAAAGATTCCTCCGATACTTACGGAAATGACGCCTAACGTAATCAAAATTACTTTTCCGCTGCGATTTTGTAAGAAACGAATCAATGTACTAAAAATAATTGCCAATAAAGCTGAACTAATCGCACCGATCAATGTCAAGTTCGGATCGTTTCGATCGATTCCCAATAGAATGAAAGTTCCTAGTCCACCAGCACCGATCAACGCAGCCAAGGTTGCGGTCCCAATGATCAAGACCAAGGCAGTCCGAATCCCGGAAATAATTACAGGCATAGCCATCGGCAACTCAACACGTACCAATTTGTGCATTCGCGACATTCCAAATGCGTCAGCTGCCTCTTCAATAGATGGATCAATCTCGGCTAAGCCGATATATGTGTTTTGAAAAATCGGCAATAATGCATATACGACTAGTGCGATCAATGCCGGCACTGTCCCTATCCCTACAAAAGGAATCAACAATCCTAGTAAAGCTAATGAAGGAATCGTCTGCAAAATACTAGTTATTTGTAAAACAACTTCCGCTGATTTTTTCCGCTGACTTAACAAAATTGCCAATGGGATTGCGATCACAATGGCGATTAACAGCGCACTCAAAGAAATCGCTAAATGTTCAAAGATCGCCGATAAAAGCTCATCTTTTCTCTCATTAAATGTAGCTATCAATTCATTCATAAATTTTCCTTTCAAAAATATGACCTATTTTCAGTATAACGTAATCAAAATAGGAGGCAAAAGGATTGGCTTGTCAAAAAGTAGTATAATAGCAAAAAAAGAAAGCGGGAAAACAATGAAAACAAATGATGAATTAAAAAAAATCCAACGAACTACGCAAGAGAAAACTTACGCTTATTTAAACTCGCATCACTATAATTGGTTTAAAGCAATCGACCTAAATTTATTAAATAGCGATGGTTTCACTAACTATTTCTTGCGGATCAAAAAGAATGAGCCGGCTGTTTTTGAAGTTTTACAAGAAAAGGTATTAGACGCAACAATCCTAGCTTTTCAAAAAGAATTATCAGATGCCGATAGCTTTGTCTTGTTGACGGCAACTTGGGCCAATGGATTCATGCCGGAAAAAGCCGCCGCTGCGATGCAAGATCTTGACCGGTATTTAACGAATTATACGCTGCAAAAAGATCCGTTGATCGGGATCAACCAAATGAACACAGACTTCAATCAAGTCTTGCTGCAGCATCTGCCAAAAGTTCGGCGCCAAGACTTACGCTTGATCTACCGACTGCTCGCTCTAAAAGAAGCTTCTGCTAGTGAACGTCAAACAGAGCTTACCTCACTCAATGAACCGACTAGGATCAGAACCGCAGCTTTATTAGATTTTTTTACCTCGCTTTTTATTAAATGATTGGTTTTAACAACTTGACTGATCCGATTCTAAAATCTGTATAAAAAACGCTAGAAAATTTTTTGACTAAGCCGAAAAGTGCAAAATTCTACTAGATTGTGATTGTTCAAAAAAACACCAAAAAATCTGAAGGAGTAGCGGACATTTTGGTGTTTTTTTTACTATTTTTAAAAAAATCGGAATATAGATATCCGTTGGACTTGTATCCTTTCGTTTTTTAGGTGGCTCCGTAAGGAAAGATCTAAGACAACCATACGTAATAAAAACATTGGAAAACAAAAAAAACTCTTTTACCAACTTTTTAAAGTCAGCAAAAGAGTTTTTAATAACACTTTGAATAGTTTCTAAAATTGGCAGAGATCTCCTAGACTACAATTAAATCAATGAGGCTTAACGAATCCCCAATGCAATCCGCGCATAGCGGCTCATTTTATCGGTCGTCCACGCTGGATACCAAACCAATTTTACTTCGACATTCGTTACTTCTGGAATTTCAGCTAATGCTGATTGGATATTATCCGTTAAAATATCTGCTAACGGACAGCCCATGGTGGTCAAGGTCAAGTGCTGTTATATCAGCATTTCTATCGCTTTTTCCTGCGTTAAAGCGATAGTAAATCCCCGATTCCAGTGCATCTTAGAAACCAAAATTCTGTTCTTTTTATTAACTTCTGCGGATTCATTATACCTCAAAAAATAGTTGAATTGTCCCTTTAAATGGCTTGGACTACATACTCAATGAGGATTTTTTTACGCATCTTGTCTGTAGTCCAATTAAATTTTCTCAAAAAAAAAAACAATTCATAATCTCAAATAATTCCAGAAATATGTCCTTAAATACAGCTCAAAATCAGCTTTAATTTTTCATTTTTTGTAACAAACATACAGATTTAAAATTGATAAATTTTATTTTAATGGATGAACTTTCTCTTATCCTTAGGGATTAAATCTATCAATAGGATTGCTGAAGGGTAATGTTTTTGCATATATTCCACAGCACCTAATGCATGTGAATCTTCAGAAGCATACAATTCGTCCTTTAATTGCCCCATATCTATTACAATACTTCCACTTAGAAAATCAACTGCATCCTTAAATTCTTTATTTTCGTGATAAGTATCATAAAAATCGGCAAGCTGTTTACAAGTAACTACTCCATCTGTAATAAAATTTAACAGAGATTTCTTAATGTCCATATCATTCTCCTTTTTCAATTCTTTGTTTATTGAATAAGTCAAAAAGACTTTTGGTACATATATATAGCTCATTATTACTTCGAGTTAAAGCTACATATAATTTATTTGCTTCAGCTTGACTAGTATTCTTAGAAATTATATAATTTTCCTCACTAAATTTTTTATATGGTTCTGTTAATATTACTAAAACTTTTGAATAAGTATCTCCTTTACAATAACTCCAATTAATAGCAGGTTGATATGGAAAAGCTGAAGCTTTTCGATAAACTAATTTCACGCATCCTTCATCAATTAAAAGTTGTTCTAATTCATCAATATCAATAATATATTTAAAACTTCCTTTTTTCTCATTACAAGATAGTATGTCTATACCTAACTTCTTTTCAATAATTGAACAAATACTGCTTGGAACTCTTCGGCTTTTCTTTAAGGCTTCCTTATCAACTTCTAAAGATTTAGGTAGTGACAAACAAAACTCTTCTTCAGTAAGAAATATTTTTTGTTTTTTATAAGGTTTACCACTTTTAGAAGATGTCATAGCAACAGAGTGTTGATAAAAATCTCCTACAGCAACTGTATAAACTTTTTTTGATTTCATCAATAACATTAATAAATCAAAATCTTCCCCTTTAAAATCTTGAAACTCGTCAATATATATTGTATCAACAAGCAATGATAATCTTTCTTCAATCAAAGGTTTTAGTATCTTTTTATTTTTTATTATCAACTTCGACATTCGACCAGAATAGTATCTATTATTATCAGGATTCAAATAGTGTCCTATCTTGTCATCAGTAATGTATCCCTTTCTCGGTGGATTAGTACGAGGAACTGGTTCTTTAAAAATATCTACACCTCTACTTTTGATATTTTCAAATGGTAGAACTGCCTCTAAAGGTCTAATAATCCATGAATATAAGAAGCTACTATATGTGATTACTTCAACATTGTTGGGAATGCTATTATTAAATCTCTGCATAATTTCTTTTTTTATATTCGCCACGTTTTGATTGGTAAAAGTAATAAATAAAACTGATTTTTTCTCATCAAATGCATTAGCAATATGATACGTTTTTCCCGAACCTGCTCTTGCAAGAATTATTTTACCTGATTTAGCCATTTTAACCCCTCACTTATATACATTGGAACTTTTAAGTTATCAATATATTCAGAATTTGTTGTTATCTCAATAGCAGAATCGGCTTTATTTTTCAACATATATGCTAATGCTTTGCTTTCTACATCTTCTTCTTTATAAATAGTAGATACATTTGAATTTTTTTTATAATCAGCTAATATTTTGATATTTTCATTAAATAGAACTCTTTCAAAAGTTGAATTCTCTATTTTCTCATCACACTTTATTAATATATTGCATCCATTTTCATTTAAACAATTATTCAATGCATCGATAGTCGTTATTCTCTCAGCATCTCCATCATTATCCGTAATAACTAAAAGTGGTTTTTGAATTTTTTTTGCAATTTCAACATAGTTTTTGTAAGTAATTCCTGACATCGATATTATATGCACACCAGATTCATCTATGCCTTTTCCACAAACAGTGTGATAAAAGTTAGGAATGTAAATATATTCCGTTGCACCTTCTACTAGAATTACTTTCTGAGATAAGATGAACTCTAGTAGGTTAGAATTATCTGATTTTTCAAAGAATTTAGCTACTTTTTTATCTACATCATTTAATTTTACAGCTTTTTCATTTGGAGTTATCCATATAGTCTTTTGAATGTTTAGTCTAGATGTTATTAAAGGATTATGAGTAGTAATAATTATTTGGGAATTATCTGACTCTACTTTTATTTTTTCAATTAATTTTTTTGTCATCGAATGGCTCAAATGGTTTTCTGGTTCTTCAACTAGAATAAGGCTTGAATCTATTTGCAATGCAACCTCAGTCTTAATAAAATTTTCTCTGCCTTTTCCCATATGTTGTATTGATATATTGTTTTCTCGGATATCAATTATTTTAGTAATACCAGATTTCTTCTCGTCAATAGAGATAGTTTGTTCACCTATTTTTAGTGATTCTTCTTCTGAATCTAAGAAGTCAGCAATATGTGTTTTTAGCTTCATAGACAATTTTCTTCGGATATCATTTGGTATCTTATTCTCAAAAACTTGTTTAGTATAAGAACCATACAAATCATTCTTTACAGATGAATTATCAATGAAAAGAGATTTTATTGGATTTTTCAATCTTTTATAGCTCCCACCTTGAAATGTAAGCCATTCAAATTTATAGAATTCTATAGGTATATTTGGATTTTCAGAAAAATTTAGTTTGTAAAAATCTTGTTCAAAATCATTATCAAAATGATACCAAAATTTTATACCTGTTTTTTCTTCCTTCAATACTTTCCCATTCGTATAATCTAATCCCATAAAGTGTTGTTTACTTATTGGAAGCTCTGAATCCATATTTAAATATACTTCTACTAGAATTTCAGGTAGGTGAGAAAATTCAGGTTTGTTCTTGAATCGTTTAATATTATCTGCGTTAAATAATTGCTCATTATTTCCATCTATCAACCCATATATTTTTTGGTTTAAAGCTAAATCTATTGCTTCCAAAATTGTACTTTTTCCTGCTTCGTTCTCACCAACCAAAACATTCATATCTTTATTAAATACAATTTCAAAATCTTTAAATTTTTTGAAGCCTTGGATTGTCATTTTTTCAATGTAGCTCATTGTCACACCCCAATCTTCATAATAAACATGTTATACATTTCATAATTTGTGTCTCAGTACAATAAAAAGCCTAGTTAAAGGCTTTTTTTTAAAATTTGTTATTCAACCATTTTTTACAAGGAAAATGCTGGTAGCTATTACAAAAAATATTTTGTTTAAACATATTGAAATTTACTTGTATAATATATAGAGAGAACTAAATACGAGTTATTTATTAAATTCAATACAAGTTATAACTCAATTGACCAAAATACTAGTTGCTAATGATTTGATTTCAAACTATTGTGATGCTTACATAGCATTTGTAGATTGTTTCGTTCAGTTTTCCCACCTTTACTCCATGGTATTATATGGTCTCCTGCCATCTCTTTGTATTTCCAAATATGTGTAGTATGTTCGTATTGTAAATCAGTTTTACAAATAGGACAGTTGGAACTATTATTTTTTTCCGCTTCATTAGTTTGTTCTCTATATTTAGACTTTTTATCTGTTTCTGAGAATGCCCGAATAGATAGCAGCTTAATAAATTCTGGTTTTTCACCACTTAGTATATACTCGAACATACCACTTTTCTTAGTTATGTCACTATCTTCATATAATTTTGAAATTTTATTTTCTACTTCAGTTGGATTATAAGAATTATTATGATATGTTTCATACAATCTTCCCCATTCCAAACCACGCATTTCAGATTCAACGCTAGTAAAAACACTAGATACCCAATCTATAACTGTATTAAAATATGTTTTTAATTCATTAATATTCGTATCATTTCGATGCTTTGACATATAATTATCAATTTCACCTTTACTTACCCAATTTAAAGCTTCTTGTAAAATCTCTTGCCTATTAACAACTCCCTTAATATAACTTTGCCATTTTTGTTGATTTGCATTTCCTGAATTTGAAAATTCCTTTTTCGCTTCTGATACAAAAGGGCCAGAATAAATTGCATTTCTCAGTTCTTGTTCATTAAGCGGTACTCCTGAAATATTAATCGTTTTAAACCATTCCTTTATTTCGCTTTCGCTTCCTTCACACTCATAGACTAAAAGTTCATAATTTAATATCTTCTCCTGTTGGTCAATACTAAGTCCAGAAAAATAATTTCTGTTTCCATTAAAGTCCAATACAGCAAATTTCCCAGTGACAAAACGTCCTATGGAGGTAATTCTTTGTTGCCCATCTAAAATCTCAAACGAATCATCTGAGATTTTATTGAAGTAGATTAGTCCTAAGGGATAACCTTTAAGAATAGATTCAATACACGCCACATCTCTCTTTCCATCAGCATATATATAGTTCCGTTGATATTCAGGTTGGATGATTAACTTTCCAGATAATCCAAAAAGACCCTTTCCTTCAAAATCATTATATATAAACCCTCTGACAATTTCATCGACTGTATATGTTTTCAACTCCGTTCTCATTTATTGCCACCTATCCTTTTCTTAATTAAAACTCTAGCATATGGTGCTATCAAATAATCTGCATTATCAGCACAGTAGTAAGTAGTATTAATATCAGGTTCGATAGTTTTCCTTATTGCCAAAACTTGATTGATTGCTCCACCATTTACTATTTCTCTTGTTTTTTTCATTACTTTTTTGGGATTTATATAATCCTTGTTAGGAGTAAAATTTTCTCTACTATTTCCAAGACCTATTATTTCAAATTGTTCAGGATTATATTTATCTAAAAATGAAATAGGAACTCCCATTACTCCGTTATAATCTTTAGGTATCGCATCTGTAAATGGTACTTCGATACCATCTAAATTGTCATAATAGTCGTAGCTTTTCCCTTTAATACTTTTATGTTTACTAAACTTAATATTATCTTCCATAGTCATTAATGAAAGAACTTGATGACGTTTTCCATGGTCTAAATTAGTTAACCATAGTGCATTATTTGTCGCTACAATCCTCTGCCCCTTTTCTATTCTAGCTTCTGAACCGTATAGTCCATAATTATCCGGTACAATAAAGCCTGAAATCCATCTTCCCATTCCTGTTCCTAGCCAAATTTTATTATCCTTTATCAATGGAAATACTTCTTTGTAGGTAATAGCATTCATATTTCCAATAATCAAAAATTGTTTCTCCAAAGGGTTAATCCAATTAAGAAATTCTCGAAACAAAGAGAACGGTGGATTTGTAATAATAATATCTGCTTCCTCTCTAAGTTTCGATACTTCTTGACTTCGGAAATCTCCTGCTGAAAATCTTTCAATATTATCAGGATTTTTGTCACCTTCTAAATAAGATAAAATACTGCTTTTTCCGCCAGAATCAATTTTTTCTTTTTCTTTTTTCAATCTAGTAATTACGTCATTAATATTTACTGCACCAATACCATCTTCATCTATTACTTCTGTTAGTTCTATCTTATAAGCTTCTTTGATATATTTATTTCGTCTACTATCAATTTCTTTTTCAGGTACTAATTCGGGTAGTAATGTAAGTTGAGTATTAACAATTGGGCTTGGTGCATATGACGTTGAAATTAATTTTTTAATTCCAAATTCATTGAATTTTGTAGCAAAAAACTTAAAAAAATTACTCTCGAATGGGTCATCTGCTGGTAAGAGAATTGTTTTTCCTAAAAAAACATTTGGATTATATTCTATATAGGCATTTATCTCTTTCTCTATATCTGACCATTGAGTATAAAACTCATCATTCTTGCTTTTTTTGGCTTTTGTTAAATGTTGTCGACGTGAATTTGCCATCCCACATAACTCCTTCGTAAAATATTCATTTTAATTATAACAGCTTTCAACTTAATTAGGGATATAAAAAAACCTAGTCTAAAGCAGACTAGGTTTCAATTTCTGGAAAACTTTCAATAATAGTCAATTCAATTTCTGCACTTTCTATTGTTTGATGAATAATATTCTGCACAGTATCTTGATATACCTGATTTCCCACACAATCATTAGACAATGCCTCTAATGCTAGTAAAGAGAAAATAGCTTGTTTATAGCTTAGATTACTTGTAATAACAGTGACGCATTCAATTCATAATAATAGTCTCCATTCATTTTGATGGTTCTGAAGACCATCATTCAACGTTGCTATAGTCAATAAAAAAATACGATTTTTCTATTCAATCAAATATTTCTTTACTCATTTCAATTTAGAAAGACAAATGCTCTTAATATTTTATCTCCATCAGGTCTAATAAGTATTTTTATCTCAAAATTTTTATCAAAAGCCACTTAAAAAATGACACTTGAAAAAGTCAATAAAATCAAGGGTTTTCTACTTGTTGACAATATCAACAGATTATTGTTATATCAACGTTTTAAAGCACTATTTTTCAAAAAACACCTGTCAGATACAACGAAGAAATTTTTATGGGTAATTCTACACTTAAAGTTATCTGGGAGGTGTTTTTTATATAAACTATTTATATCTGCTTAAATAATCGTTGATAAATCAACGTTTTAAATAACAAGAAAAAACTTACTTCTTAGCTTTAGATTCAATTCTATATTACCTAAAATGTATTTTAAGATTTTTCAAATCTCATGTATCATTTTGCTATTAAATATATTTTTATTCAATTTTTAAAATCTATAACTGTTTGTCTAATTTTCATATCTCTTGTTCAATAAGTATACAAAAAAGCAAGCAGAATAAATCTACTTGCCCAAAAGGAAAGAGAACAGTGGACTAGACTGTTCTCTTAATTTAAATATGACTTTTTTTGTTTCGCATCTCTATAAATAAGATAACATCCTTTTTCTATAATTGCAAATTTATAGAACACTTTTTAACCTGCAGGTGTAGATTTATAATTCAAGCTTGCTCCTGCATCAGTTGTTGCTTTACTGAATATTTCAGCTAATTTAGGTTGTAATGTATCACGGAATAAAATATATGCGATTAATACAAAAATACCAAAAATTACCACCGCTACGATTACAAAAAGTCCTTGTGAAGCTCCATCTGTCATGAAAAATGACCTCCTTTAATATAAAATTTTATACAAGAATAATGAATATTCATGTTATATTTTTATAGTATCATCATCATTTTTAAATTGCAATTTTAACTGTCGTATCAACACTTCACGTCTAACTTTACTTATTTATATAAATCCAATTATTCGTTATATTTAATAAAAAAGTAAAGGGTGTTTTATTGCTTTCAACAAACGTAAATTAATCAATTCCTAACAGAAATTCATCTGATATAATAAAAAAAAATCACTTGGAGGACATTATGAATATCATACCCACTAAAAAAGCATTACCTCTATTTTCAGTTTTTCCAAAATCACAAAAAGAATCGCCTGACTTAGAACGTTCTTTTTATTCTTGGCACGCAAACTATTTTACTTTTAATCGAAAAAAGATTTTGGTGCTAGTAAATGATAAATCATTTTCACCAATCGTATTAGCTGATATTAATGCTAAAAATAAAAAAGATTTAAACGATATGATTAAATCAGGAATTGAAGAAGTATTTAGTTATAGTAATATACCACCTGTTCAAATTAAAAAGTATTTTCTAAAAGCTGGTAGATTGGAAATTTCTTCAAATTATAATCGTTCAATTATCAGTATCAACAATAATATGATTCAACACTGTCAATTCTTTACTGAAGAAATTGATTTCCAAACGAATCTACAACCAACTATTATGAAATTCTTAGCAAATACTCCTTATCGTAGCCAAACACCAGAATATTTTATCAGCACTGAAATTGTTGCAACCGAATTAAAGAAATTAATCTAAATTGACTATTCATAATTATGATTTTTTTATCTCAAATTTTATAATAAAATCCATTTAAAAATCGACCTTCAAAAAAGCCAGTAAAATCAATAGTTTTCTGCTTGTTGACAAAATCAATAGATTATTGTTAAATCAAGCTTTTAAAGGACTATTTTTCAAAAAATACCTCTCAAACGACACGAAGAAAAATTTGTGGGTAATTCTACGCTTAAAGTTATCTGAAAGGTGTTTTTTGTATCGAAGATTTTCATAAACTATACTTAAACGTTTGTATATCAATATTTACATATAGTTTTTCAAATCATAAAACTGGTACAAGTAAAATTTTTATCTTTCCATCAGATTATGATTTAAATTAATATCCACAAAGTCATTTTACTATTTAAAAGTTCAAAAATATTTTATGGATTTCTACAATTTATTCTATGCTGCTTATTTTACGTTCTAAGACGTTTTAAATTTTTATGTATAATTTATCGAAAATAATTTCTAACGCTCTCTAAAGATAATATATGCTGTTTAAAACAAATTTAGAGTTATTTTATTATCTAAAAACTTCATTAATTCATTTTATATAATATTATGTATATTGTTGCTAGATAGAGGTTTATATAGATTTTCTACGTACTTTCATTTACTGAATTAAAAAATAGAAACATAACGTTTCGTTATATATACATAATCACTAACAGAGAGTAAATTTTAGCTATTTTACTGAATATGGATATTTATATTAATAAATCAGTATTTATGATTACAAACCTAAATATTGTATACCATTAATATTGAATTATAAATTTTGTGGAGAAAACCCAGTATTTATGGTAAAACTTGTTAGGTTTTATAATCATACCTCAAAGAAGAATATATAAATAATAAATTCTTTCTTAAACTTTAGAAACCCATTTTTTAGAAATAATTTTTAGATATAAACACTGATATATCAATGTTTTATAGCTATTTTAATCACACTATTATTTAGTGTAAATAAGTTTTTGCGTAAAGATATGTGTGAAAACAGGTAGTTTTCCCCTAGTTTTATTGACTTTTATAGACCTTCCCATTATACACATCTAGAGGGAATATAAAAAGTGCGTATTGATTTTAGAAAAAACACGTAGTTTTCTATTGATTTTATTGGCTTTTATAAGCCTCCTCATTATACACATCTAGAGGGAATATCTTATATAGATGTGTATAATGATTTCTATCAATTATGCCAGTATTTTCTAGGGAAAACTATACGTATTCTTCCTGACTAATACGCAGTTTTGATTTGATATAAAAAGATAATATTCTTAATACGATAGAAATAATCCTTTATCATCATAGGTTATTAATAAAAAAAACAGATAGAAATACTACCTGTCTAATATGCTAATTCATTTTATATATAACATTCTTAGATGAATACTTCTCCTTAATCTCTAACTGATTATACAATTCTTTAGTCAGTCTACACGTATTCAAACCATATTTATTGTATACATCAGCTCTAATTTTCTGAAAGTTATTTTGAATAATTCTGTTCTTTATTTTTCTCACTCTAGCAAGTTTAGATATTAAATCTAGGCAGCAAATTTTAGCTATTTGACTAAACCTATAATTCTCTGTTTAATAAGGTGGTTTCACCACCTGCTTATCAATGCTTAAAAATAAAAATTCAAAAAAATGAAAATAAAGTTGCTCAAAAGTCGCTTTTTTCTAGGGGAATATTCAAGTTCATTTTATGACAATAGAATATTATATAAAAAAATCAATTTTTTTTGAAAAACACCTTTAAAAACAGCCCTTTTTTCTAGGGAAATATTCAGGTTCAATTTATGACAATAGAATAGAATATACTTATATATTGTCATAAATTGAACTGATAAAAACCTATTGATTTTATTGACTTTTATTAACCTCTTTTTTTAAAAATGAAAAAAATTAGACGAAATTCAAGAGAATACTATTCCTAAATCTCTCTATTAAGTAAGCAAGATTATATCTTGCTGTCACAAAAAAATAGAAATACTTATATACCAACGTTTTATAGCTATTTTAATCACACAATTATCAAATGTAAATAGTTTTTTGCGTAAATAATAGTGTGAAAACAAGTAGATTTCCCTAGAATTTATTGGGTTTTTTTAACTAATTTGTTTTACACTAATAGAAGTAGTATGTAAAAATGGAACAAATCCTTTGAAAATACCTATGAAAAACCCTTGATTTTATTGACTTTTTTAAACCAATTCGTTTTACACTAATAGAATTAGTATATATTATTATATTATTGTAAAATGAAATAGCTAAAAAAAGACAGTATTTATGGGAACTTTCTATACATATTCACACTATTATTTACACTATAACCTATTTACAATTAAGATATGTCTGATAATAGCTATACAAAACATAGAAAAAAACAGGTATATAATTCTACCTGTTTAATAGCTTACTATTTATAAAGAACAACTTTAGATGAATATTTCTCTTCTATACCCAATTCATAATATAATTCCTTCGTCAATCGTTCTCTTTTAATTCCATAATTATTATAAATATCAGCTCTAATTTTCTGAAAGTTATTTTGAGTGATGCTCTTCTTTGTTTTCCTCACTCTAGCAAGTTTAGATATTAAATCTGATTCATACATATATCCTTGTTCTTCAATCTGAGTCATAAGAATTTTTACAGCTGATTTCTCTAATGCCACACTAGCCTTAGTTAAATTTCTATCTCTTTTACTCATGCTCACTAAACCTCTGTCTTCCAGTGGTTTATATGCTTGTGGAAAGTCTTGGTTTGCTTTTTCCTCTCCAAATAATCTATAAACCAAGTTATAACCTAATCCTGAAATCGTAACATTATTTTTCACCATTTCCTTAGCTAATATTTGAGAGTTTTCAATATTTACCACTGGATAATATACATTACTTGTTCTTATTTGCCCAGAATTCTCTTGTTGATTTAAAATCAACTTTTCCTTCAGGTCTAAAGGTATGGATTTTGACTCTGCCTTACGAATCAGTTCTGTGACGGTCACTACATTTAAAATATTCCACATTTTCCCTTCGGATATTTTATACCCCAAATTTTCTTTTACTAACTTGGCATACGTTTTTAAAGAAATGAAATTCATGTATTTCACTTCCCCAGTCACTTTATCCATATACGTATAATCAAAAATTAAGTCTAAAAGTAAATCTATTTCTTGTCTGTAATTATACAAATATTTATTTAAATCAGGATAGTTTAACCTTAAAGTATTACGTTTTAATGCTTTTTGTAGTTCCATTGCATTATATCTTGCTTCTCCAATTTCACTCTTCCAATTTATTTCACTATTTGTAATCGTTATCAGAACTTCAATAACTTTTGTATAGGATTTAATATTGAGCAACTTCCTTATAACTCTTATAATATCTCCTTGGAAAGGAGATTGTTCACTGAAGCACTTATATAAATAAATATCGTATTCTTCATTTAGATAGACACTTGCACTTGGGTTTATTTCCTCATGGAAAATATCTAAAAATGGATTCGTATCTGGAAGTTCCAATATTTCTACCATATCTATAGTTTTAAAAAAGTTCCCTGCAACAATAGGGTCAGAAAATTCACCAGAAAAATTATTTCCTAGTTTTTCTGCAATAATATCAAATTTTCCTAATTTTAATAGTTCATAATTTGGTATTGAATCATGCACTATTTCATTGTTTGAATCTTCTATTACCAGAGAATTTTCAACATTTATGTTTCTCAACAGCTCAGAAACATCTAACCGATTATCCCAATCAATCACTTCATATCCAGAGTTGCTTCCGAAAAATAATCTACTCGTTTGCCCAACACTAGTGTCTGCTTGAGGATATAATTTAAATAATTCTTGATATATTTGTTCAATTTCTTTATTAGAAGTAACCACTCTATCTAATCGAAAAACCACACGAAATTTATCTACGTTAGAATTTTTATCACTAAATGTTTTATATATAAAACAAGCATATTCTTGCATCAACGAATCTTGCTCAAAATCCTCAATCGTATACAAATTATTTTCATCTTTATTATCAAAATCAAGCATTATTAATTCTTGACCAATAATCTCTGTATACTTAGACAACTTAGGCTCTTTTAATTCAGCTAAAACAACGGTTTTACCATTCAAAGTTAGTTCTTCTGCAAAATCCTGAATAGAAATCTCTACTAACGTGTTCATAATAGTGTTAGATATTTTGCGAATGGTAATTGGATTGGGCTTTTCTTTATTAGTAATATTACTTAGATAACACTTCATATTCACTATCCTCCAGCATTAGAAGTCTCCCATATTTCATCACAATCACTTTCTCTAATAATATCGTTTTTTCTTCTGTCAATCCACGCTTTCCCTTCCTAAAATTATGTAGGTTTTGATTGTGAACACCTATGGATTTAGAAAAAACAGTCATTTTTACCCCATAGATTTTGTCCAATATATGTAGCCAAGTCTTTACCTTTTCTTGTTTCTCCGTCAATTCCTCTTCTGTTATTTTTTTTGAATTCATTCAATTTATCCTCCAGAAATTATTTTATTAATCAATTTAGGTCCGGACTATATCATCAATTATCAACTGAAGTCAAGAATGAGTCTCATCTCCTTTTAGCAAAAATATAACCAGTGTATTTTTATAAAAAGAATACTCTTATTTTTTTATTCCGTTCTTAGATATATCAAAACTATTAAAATCATTGATATATCAAAACTATTAAAATCATTGATATATCAAAGTTTATTCTATTTTCTATCTTAAACCCAAACTAAAAAACACCTTAAATTGAACATGTAGTGGATAATTCCCCATAAAATTTTTTTCGTGATGTCTGAGAGGCATATTTTCAAAAATCCATTGAAAAATCATTGATATTACAGTAATCTTGTATTTCTGTCAACAAGTATAAAACCCTTGATAAATAAGGCTTTTTTAAGGGTCATTTTTTAAGTGGTTTCTGATGATAATTTTGAGATATATTTTATCAAAATAAAAAAATATTGGAACGAGCATCTCACTCACCTTCCAATATTTTCTTCAATAAGCTATTTTACAATTTTAGTTCCAACCATTTTTTATTTTTATTGATATTTTTTCTCATGTATAAATCTTTTTGGCTATAATCTAATAATTTGTCCTTAGATAATAATACACCTTTTGAACGGATTCTTAATCGCATATTTTCAATAATATACATATAATCACTTTTTTCTTTTGGTGGTTCGTTAGATAGTATGTCCTTTTTCACTTCTTCTTCACTTTTATTGAAAAACCTAGCTATTCTATGAACAGTTAATTTTAAGTTTTCTTCTACATCACTATTATCAATGCCAAAACACCGTATCAACACACGCATCATTTTGTCAAATGTTTCTAAATTATCAAAACTACCAAAGTCATAGTCTCTAAGTGTTCCTTCAATTTCTGCTTGTATAATTTCTTCAGGATAAGAAGGAAGTAATTGCTTTGCTAGAATAGGTAAAGAAACACTGTTACTTAATAACTGGTCATCTGATATCACTTCCATAATTACACCTTCTTTAGAAAATATTTTTTCAAATAGGAAATGAATGATTGATATTCTCCTTTTTCATACCAGCTCTTCAGATATTCATACCATTTTTTTCCATTATCACTTGGTAAATACAACACACCTAAATTACTATTCATTAATAAATGGTTTGTTAGCAAATACGCTGAACGTTTGTTGCCATCGTTGAAATATTGTTGCTTCATTAAAATAAGATACATATACAAAATAGAATCTACACTCGGTTTCACTTGATTAAACAGATGATTCAATTCTGCCACTGATTCAGAATAACTTCTAACAGGGGGAATGTAAGATGAACCACTGATAGTTATTGTTTTTATTCTAATCTGTCCTTCTTCCATAGGATTATAAAAAGTTCTATCCGTCAATGATTCATTGATATCTGAGTAAAAATCAATAGTGGGTTTTCCCGCTTCTTTTGCTAATATCATTTTCCAAGAAGCATAAATATTAAGTAGAATAATTTTATCTTTACCAACCAGACTACTCACTTTACCATTACTTAATAACTCAGCAGTTTGAAATCGAGTAGCAATTTTCCCTTCAAGTAAAGATGTTCGATAAACCAAATCTACTTTATGTTGTTTAAAGTATTCAATGTATTTTTTCTGAACCATGTATTTCATCCTCCTTTCTAAAAGCAATCTCACTTACCTTCATTATCTTCTATTAATCTTCATATAAAATTGCAAGCTACTTTCTCAGTATCACTCAATTTTCTTCAAGTTTTACTTTATCTATTTTTTTTGTCCTGAAAGCTTTCCAATACAACATGACCTTACCATCATCTAGAACTGAAGTAAAGTCTTTGATTTATCAACATTTTAGTTGCTTATTCTCATTTCTATATACAAAAAATACCTTAAATTGAACAAGAAGTGGATAATTCCCCACAAAAAAATTTTATTGAAGTCTGAGAGGTGTTTTTTGAAAAATAGTGCTTTAAAACGTTGATGTAACAGCAATCTATTAATTTTGTCAACAAGTATAAAACCCTTGATAAATAAGGCTTTTTTAAGGGTTATTTTTTAAGTGGTTTTTGATGATAATTTTGAGATAATTTTTGAATAAAAAAAGAGATATGAATTTATTCATATCTCTTCTAATAATTCTGTATTCATTTTATTCATGTGCATATTCCACAATTTAATCACTAAATCCTCGGAAAATATCAATTTTTCCTGCTGCTTATCAGATAGTTTTTCAAATTGACTATATAATTCATTTGCCAATTTATTTAAAACAATCTTAGGAATGGTTACATTGGCTCTCATAAACGTTCGCTTTACTTTATTTTGCACATATTTCTTCTTATCTAAATTATTCATCCGCATCATCTGTTGTGATTTCCAACCATTGACCTAAGGTATCATTTATACGAAAAGTAAATAGAGCATTTTCAATTTTTCCTAACTTTTTAATCTTTTTATCAAAGAATATCAAATCAGATTCTTTTTCATACTTTTCTTTGTCATCAATAATTTGTTGATTCCATTCTGATATATCTTCTCCTAAAGCTTCCTTTTCATTCTCAGAAACGCTATATGTTCGCATATATAAGCTCATTGGACTGTATGTTGGTAAGCCAAAATCTTCTGGAACTACATACCCTGTTCTTCTGAAATCATAATTGCCTCTAGCAAAATATCCTTTTTTTAACTTTTCAGAATATTGACCTTCAAAAGGTGTTGCATTTAAAATTTCTACTTTTCTTGGAACATTTCCTCTCACTTTTGTTACTAAATAGGTAAAATCTTTTGGTGATAATTCATTCGTGATTAAGCTTGAAACATATTCACTGATGGTTGAATACCCACCTTTAACTGATTTTTCATTATAACCTGTATAATCCAATTCAGAAGTAAAATCGCGTGAAAAGAAACACTTTTCCTTTGCAAACTTTTCATAATTATCAATATCATGTTTTTTCATATAATTTTTAGGAATTGCTATCCAATAATAATTTTCATCTTCAAACTTATCAGCTAACAATTCTTGAAATCTATAGGGGTTATAGGAATATTGACCATCTCCTGTATTAACGAACTTCATGATTTCTGGTCGAACAGCTTCTTTTAAATCAACAGTATATTGAACTTTATCTTTTGAATCTAATGCTAGTTTAGTCAACTCATCATTTTGAGAATTATAGAGATAATACTCCATTTTTTGTCGTTTATTATCATCAATATACTCTTTGTTGAACTTAAATGTCATCACTAATTGACCATCTTCATCTGAATAAGTTTTACCTACTGCAGAAAACGGTCTTAAATCTTTTGTTTCTTCAATTGTTAGCTCTCTTTTCAACTCTTTTTGTTTCTGAACATAGGTGTAAACTCCCCAACTAGAAATTAGAATTGCTCCTATTATTCCTATACCAATCTTTGCACGTTTACTTAGTCCCACAAAACCAATCCTTTCTCACTCTCATTCGATGCAATAAATCAACGTTTTTTCTGCACAAAAATAAGACCACTGAATCAACTTCTGAAATGTTGATACAATCGTCTTTTTTATGTAAATTATTTTTTTAATTTGGTATCGGTAAAAAACGTTGATTTATTGCCGGTTAATTACCAACTTATACTACTAAATTCTATCGTTTGTCCATTGAAATGACAAGTCTCATTTTCTGGACAAGCCTGCTTTTTTAGCAATGTTATAAACAGTTTTTTCGGATACTCCACATTTTACTGCAATTTCTTTCAAAGATAGCTGATTTTCTTGATACAAAACAATAATTCTTTTGCGTTTATTTTTCTTAATCGGTGGTCTACCCAACTGTTTATCCGAGTTAGCTAACGCTTCTTTTGTTCTTAAACTAATACTTTCTGCTTCAAATTCTGCTATACCTGCTAAAACGGTGAAGAATAGTCGTCCGCTCGCTGTTCTGGTATCAATGGATTCTTGAATACTTTTCAGATATATCTCTTTCTCATTCAGTTCAGACATAAGATTTACCAATTGCCTAGATGACCTGCTTAACCGAGCTAAATTATAAATTAGTAAGGTATCTCCTTTTTCTAAACGTTTCAATGCTTTGTCAAGTTCTGTTCGATGTTCCTTTCTTCCACTAATCTGCTCAGAAAATAATTCATCAGGTTCAAACTTTTCCAATGCCTTTCTCTGCACTTCTAGTCCTAAGTCCTGCGTATTTTTGCTAGTGCGAATATAGCCAATCGTTTTATTTTTCATTCGAGGTTTCCTCCTTTCTTTTCCTTAGTTTAATAATTTATTTTTAAATACAAAAATACCCTGACTAGTGGGAAATAGACAGGGTAAATGAAAAAACATTTAAAACCATAGAGGCGATTCAAATGGTTCTCGTCAAGGTAGTTTTATTATCACATAAAAAATAACAATTGTCTAGTAAATAAATCGTCACTTTACTTTTCTATTATTTCTTATTTTTTTAAATGAAAAAATATATAAGAACCTATGTATCAACATTTATAACGTATTAAAAAATTCATATCAGTTCTTTAAGATGCTATAATAACATATGTATTAAAAAACAAAAAAGGAGGTCATTTTTCATGACAAATGGAACAAGTCAAGGACTATTCATAGTCGTTGCAATTATAATATTCGGTATTTTTATATTTATAAGTTATTTACTTTTTAGGGATAATTTAAAACCTAGTCTGTCAGGAATATTTACAGATGGTTTAGAACAATCTGTAAATAGTTTAGATAATTACGATGGAAAAAATCACATTGGAAATGAATTAACCATCACTAGAGGATATGTTTCTAATTATTTACATGACAAAGGTACTCCAATTAGTGGTGAGAACTCTGTCTATTTAAAAAATAAAGACTTAAACATCATTGAGTTAACTTCTGAAGAAGCAAGTGAAAAATGGAATTATTCAGTAAATAGCAATACTATTACTATCAAAGGTATTGGAGTGCTTTATAAAAATGTTTATAGTAAATCTTTAGAAAAATATTTAGATGAAGAAACACAAAATGCAACTTTCACTCAAAAAATAACTGGTGATATTACAAACTTCACAAGTACTAATAAATTTATAGACCGTAAGTCAATAAAAAATAATCGTTCAGAAGATGCTGCTGGGCTGCATAATTCTTCAGGCTACTCTATCCAACTAGATAAAGAATATACTTTCACACAAACTTTAACTAATAATTATAGTGGTAAAGTAACTCAAGAAACTTACAAGTTTAAGTTTATAATTAATGATAATAAATAATTATAGGAGGTTTTATACTTCATGAAGTCATTCGTTTTAATGTTATGGGTATATTAAACGCTCAGGAATATGAATCTATAAAACCTGATACTTATACCATCAGCTCATCAGCCACTCATTTATAAATATGAAAAAGAATCTAGTTTATAAAATACTTATCAAAATATATTCTATGTTAAATACATTCAAAAATTGATAAAGTCATTCGTGGAGATGTTGAAATGAGTGATGGTTCCACTGCAACTAACACTTCTGGAATACACCCAAAAGCTATTAAATTGGCTAATGGTAGTTGGTATGATGGGTCTAATGCCTAATTAATCTTATAAAACAGAAAAATCATGAGACAATAATCAAAAAAATGAGTTATTGTCTCCTTTTTTTATTTTAAAATTTTATAAAAACCACGTTTTATACCACTGTATATATAATTTAATGATGTATTTATCTTTTTTTGTCAACAAATCTTTACATGTCATTCAAATTTCCATCTGTAATTTATCGATGCTATAATGAAGGGGTGATGTAGGTGTGGGATACTTTTAATATTAGGATACTTTCAAGGGATAGTTTCGAGAATTAATAGCTTTTTTTAATGATGTAAAAACCCTGCATAAACCCTACATTCTTAGCTAATCATACCCTACACAATCCCTACATTAACCCTACATAAGTATTTTTTTCAAGAAGTTAGATGATAACAAAATGAGAACTTTTGTGAGAACTTTTTTAAAACTACAGGAATTCTGAGGGTATTTTTGAAAAATCCCAATGGAAACCTCCGTAAAATTTTCAAAATAGCTGCCCCATTAAAATTTCACAAAATTTCAAACTACTAACACCCCTATTTAGAAAGGGATAGTTTAGAGGGGATACTTATGAGAGTAAATATTTAATTCTAATAATAAGCAAAATAAAAAATATATATACAAAATTATAGGAGGGAGTGAAATTGAACACACTAAGTGTAAACAAAAGAGCAATAGATTCTGATGAATTATTTCAACTAATAAATTGTTCAAATGGCATATATGAATCCACACTAATAAAGCTACTTCAATGTAATCGTATTAGTTTAGAAAGTCGGTTACAAACACTTGAAAACAACAAAATGATTACTAAACAAAAGTTAGGAAAATATTTTTACTATACTAATAGCTTTGAATCTAATAATTTACAACTATTAGATATACAAGCAGACGTTATTCAGAAATTAATCAAATATGCTATTTTTACGGATAATATTCAACTTATTACTAATCACAATAAACAAAAAGAATTACTTATTTCTTGCCATTCATCAGGAAGAACAAATTTTTCGACTAACGAACAGTTAAAACAACAAGCAAATACACTATATAATCAATTAGCTTCTACTGAAAAAAAGGAAATATTTTTAGAGTTTGTTAAAAATGAACTTACTAAATTCCCAATGAAAATTTCTGCTATTACCAATAAAGTAAACATTGATTATCATACAAGTTCTTTAGATACTATTGAAATTTTAGCTATTCCTAATGCTGAATACTTACCTATTATTGAAGCAAGACTAGATGATTTTTCATATAAAAAACTTGAAAAAAATACTCAATTTATTCGTGATGACATTTTAGTCTATATAAAATCTTTAAATAGATTTTATTATTTTGATAAAAACCAGAATAGACAGTATGAAACTAAAAAAATTGACTCGATTATGGATTTCTATTATGTGTTAAGTAAGTATTCAAAATCTAAAAACTCTTTCTATTTTTCCTTAGATAAAAATGATTTTAACGCTGCACATTATCTTTACTATAAAAGTGATTCAAACAGGCAAAAATATAATACTGTTCAGATAAAAAGAAACAAACAAAAAGCACACTCTTAATTGACTGTGCTTTTTATTTGCTTAAAAGAATGTTGAAATAAGTGCTAAAATAGCTAAACCGCCTTGGGTTAGAATAATTTTTTTATCACTTGTAAAACTGCCATATAATGCCACTAAAATAATATAAATTAATAATAATCGGCTAATTTCAATTGAATTACTTGAAATAAAAATACTATATAATAACCCCACACCAATCAAACCATTATATATTCCTTGATTTTTAAATAGTGTATTCAAAGATTTACCTTTTAATTCTTCTTTCTTCATGTTAAATACTCTACTTGTGCTATCTGAAATAGTAGCAAATGTTTCTAAATACATAATGTAAAAAAATTCTAATGCAACTAAAATAATTAATATTGTTGATACAATTGACATATATAATTTACCTCTCTAGTCTATATCCTTAGATTACTAAAATAATATACACTGAATTTATTTTCATGTAAAATAATTTAGCTTAGTAAACGTTAATCTAATGGATTGAACTTATCTAAACTTGCCCTTATTTCTTCCTCTTCTAATCCAATGTATCTAATAGTTATTGCCTGACTAGAATGATTAAGTATTCTCATTAAAGTAGGAATATCTCTAAATTGTTGATAATATTTATATCCAAAGGTCTTCCTCATCGTATGAGTGCCTATATAATCCAATTCTAGCAGGTTTGCGACCCGTTGAAGAACTTTATAGTATTGATGAGTACCTAGGGATTGTGAATGGTCTGTAGGACGATAAAATAGCCATTCAGATTCTCCATCATGATAAGTATTCAAATAATCAATAATTATACTAGTCAAATTAGATAAATTTAATTCCCTTTGTTTATTAGTCTTCTTCTCAACAATTATAGTAGTCGTTTTATTTTGAACATCAGCAACTTTCAAATTCAAAATATCAGAAATTCTTAATCCAGTAAAAACCCCTATTGTAAAAATTAAATGGTCTCTCTTTCCATGATTCCCCTCTTTTAATTCAGATAAAAAATCTAACATTACCTTCTTGTCTTTAATTGGTTTGACATTGATAATTTTTCGTGTCATAAAAATCTCCTCCTTGAACGATTTATTGGGATACTTTTATATTAAGTATTGATTAAAGTATCCTTATAAAGAATATGGTATTATTGAATGTTGATGAATCAACATTCAGGAGGGATACTAATTACAAAAGTATCCCTAATTTAATTATATCTACAGAATTAGCCTGTAGCAAATTTGTAGAACATGAAAAAAACCACTTACATTTTTCTAAGTGGCATACGATTACTATCAATTTATTAAAACCCAATCTTTGTCAATAGAGTACATTTTACTTTCCCACGGATTATCTATACCTAAAATTTTTCTTTCATGATACTTATCCTTAGAATCATAATATGATATTCTAACTTCACTAAAATCCTCTTCAATTTCTAATTTTTTAATTAGAAATTGCAAATCGAATTTTGAAATAGATAACGGCTCTAAAATAAAGGAGTAGGCTCCGTTATTTGCATAGGCGGTTTCTTTTATATGAGAAGCTTGAACCATATTGCTAATGTATTTACCTTTATTATAAATTTGAAGATTAACGTTTCTAATAATTTCTCTTTTTTCTTTAGTATTATGAAATTCAATCCAAATTGGAACTGAAAAAATCATATCCCTGCCATCTTTGATAAATCCGTATGGTTGATTGTTTACCTTACTATAGACTTTTTTAATATAGATTTTTACTGTTCCTTTATTAGAAATTAAATATTGAATAAGCGTTTGCCCAAGGAAACCAATCATTGTTGATATTAGAGAGACTAAGGCTCCAATAAGAAGTAAATTTATATCATTATTCATTTTGGTCTACCTTTCCATCATACATAAGTTGTTCAAAAGTATTCGAAAGAGTCTTAACTTTTTCAGTAGTTATGATTTCTTTTTCAATATCCAATGTATCTAAGTTTCCAAATTGATGTTCAAGGTTAATCAAAAATAAAATAAGTTTGCTTTTTATATTACTTAATAATTGTTCCAAAGATAAATTACTATATTCTTTAAAAATTTCATAACACATAATATTTGTATTTTTAAGTATATCAGGTGCTAGATATGTTAAGTCTTCGCAAACAGTTTCATTTTTTAGAATAATTCTTTCAATAGATTTTATACTAATATATATATTAGTTTCATCAATACCATCTCTAAATCTTTCAGAAAAATGGAGTAATGGTAGTGGCTGATTCTTCATTTGAAAATTACCATTAATTCCTGAATAAATCAATTTATAAGCAATATTTCTTCTATAATCTGGCAGAGTAGCTTGTCGGTGATAACCATTTATTTCTGACAATATCCATTTAGAAATAAGTTGATTGTCAAGCTCACTAGTTATCAAAAGTAATCTTTGTAATGATTCTTCAATACTAATACTATTCGTAGCAATATCTTTGATTAATTGACTTTTTGTCATTATAGTCACCTTCCTCATTTAAATCAATACTTAATTATACCTTTTTAAAAATACAATAACAATTGAACGTTCGATTTATTTAAATCGTCTGCAATGGTGAAAAATTTACTGCTTTACTAATTTCATCTTCAATATTTAAACTTCTTAGATAAACTTCCGTTGTTTTTATTGAAGCATGTCCTAATAGTTTCTGTATTCTATAAATATCAGTTCCATTCCGAACTAATTTTTGGGCAAAATAATGTCGAAAACTGTGTGGACTTACCCGAATAGATTTTCTAATTTCACACTGATTCCCAATTTTTATGATTGCTCGTTCAGCTAAGATATAATTGTATTGTTTACCTTCTCTTGTTAAAAATACATAATTGTCTATATTCTCTATTTCATTATATTCAAAAAAGGAATTTGCTACTCGCTTGTATTTTATATATTCTTTGTAAATCAACGGTGAGCAATGAACAATCCTATCTTTCTTCCCTTTCCCATTTTCAACAAATAACTCTTTATTAGTAATGTGAACATCTTTTAAGTTCATTACCTCATTAATCCTAAGTCCTGTGTCTATAAGAATTAGTAAGAGCAAATAATCCCTTTGATTTGTGAATTTTGTTTGATAGCCAGTATGTTGCTTATCCATTTTCTGAGGTTTAAAGAAAGTTAACTTCTTTGCTACTCGCAACATCTCTTTGATTTCCATATCATTAAATGTCTGAATAATTACCTTACGCTCTTTTACCCATTTAACACGCATACAGGGGTTTCTATCGTATCGGATATAATCTTCATCTACACAATACTTAAAATACGCTCTGATGCTTCTTAGATGGCTATTCACATATGTTTCAGCACATCCCTCTTCTAATTTCATCAACATGAATTGCCGAATGCTTTTTGGAGTCACGTCTTCAATAAAGTATATCTGCTCTTTTTTCAAAAATTCAAAAAACAGTTTCAAAAACTTCTGATGCTTCTTTATCGTCTTTTGTGAGATTCCTCTGGCTTTTTCGTTGAATAACATTTCTTCTAATAGTTCCTCTAACATGAAATTTTGCAAAACAAAAACTCCTTTACCAACTTTTTCTAAAAGTTAATAAAAGAGTTCAGAAATTGTCTTCTCATAAAGTATGGTATCCGTATCGAAAATACCCTCATTTTATCTGGTATCCGAAGTCCGAAAAATCGGCTTAGACTACATACTAAATGAGTGAGAAACGCTGTTAAATCAACACGAATCCTTATCTGATACCAAGTGCAATCCGTGCATAGCGGCTCATTTTATCGGTCGTCCACGCTGGATACCAAACCAATTTTACTTCGACATTCGTTACTTCTGGAATTTCAGCTAATGCTGATTGGATATTATCCGTTAAAATATCTGCTAACGGACAGCCCATGGTGGTCAAGGTCATCTTGATCACAGTATTCCCAGTTTGTTCAAATTCTACTTCATATATTAAGCCAAGATTTACGATATCGATTCCTAATTCAGGGTCAATTACTGACTCCAAAGCAGTCAAAATAGTTTCTTTGATTTCGGCTACTTCTGTATCGGTCCATTTTTGTGCGTTCTCTTCCACTTGATCCACTCCCTTTCGAGTTTCAAAAGTATTTTACTCTATCTACAAGTATTTGTAAATGATAAGTGGCTTTTGTAATCGGTTGTTTTCAAGTTGTATACCTGGTATGTCATTTACTGTACCCGCTGTCTTTTCGCTTTTAACCAGAGTTTCTCCCTTTTCGATGACGATTAATTCACTTTTTTATTGTTTTAATGATGAGCGTCTTTTCCTGTGCCAATGCGATGCTATTTTCAATCAATTGGGTGATAGAGAATCCAGCTGCTTTCATCATTCTAGGGTAACGACTATACGAAGTGAATCCTGGCATAGTATTGATTTCATTAATGATCAAGCGCCCGTCATCTGTTAAGAACAAATCGATTCGAGCCAATCCGGTACAGCCTAAAGCTTTATAAATATTTTTCGCCGTGGATTGTATCTCTTTTCTTTTCTCAATTGGTAACGCAGCTGGGACTGTAAAGAAAGAATTTTCTGACCCTTTCTCAGGATTTTTTTCTTGATGGATTTTGAAAAAGCCATTGTTTAATGTGATTTGATCGACTTCACCTGTAATCAGTTGTACCTGATTCCCTAACACTGCACAACCTACCTCGATTCCTGAAACGGCTTCTTCGATAAGTATTTTGGAATCGTATTTTCTAGCTGTTTCAATCGCCTGATCTACTTCTTCTGGCCGATATACTTTAGTTACACCAAACGATGAGCCAGAACGAGCAGGCTTGATAAAAACTGGATAGTTGAGCGGATGCGCACCGAGCCTTTCCTCCTCGTCTAACACTACAAATTTTGGCGTGTTGAATCCTGCATGTTTAGTAACAAGATAAGTTAATGATTTATCCATACAAAGAACGGAACTTTGAATATCACAACCGACATAAGGAATTCCCGATAATTCGAATAACCCTTGCATTGCTCCATCTTCTCCTGTTTTGCCATGCAAAACTGAAAAAACGACATCGATTGGAATCCTTTGATAACCGCGTTCATTTAAAATGATCAATCCAGGGATGTGTTTATCTGGTGATAAAAATGCTGTAGGAAGATTTGCTTGTTCCCAGTTTGTTTCAGGAGAATCACACAGTTTCCAATGACCAGCTTTTGTAATACCGACATAAATCGGCTGATAGTTCTCAGTATCGATCGAACCCGCGATCTCTTTTGCTGATTTGATCGATACGTCATGTTCTTCTGATTCTCCGCCGAATAAAATAGCGACTGCTAATTTTTTCATTTAAATCCCTCTTTCAATTTTTAATTGGTTATCGACTATTAGCGTGTGACATATTCTTCCAAACATAGACCTTGTTTAGAAATTTCCGTTGCCGCCTCAATTCCGACATACCGGTAGTGCCAAGGTTCGTTGATAACACCGGTTATTGCGGTTTTGTTCGCTGGATAGCGATTGATAAAGCCAAACTTATGTGCATTTTGTTTTAACCAGTTATAAACTTCAGTGGAAGAAGAATGTAATTTATCCTCGTTGATATCTACTGAAATCCCTAGTTGATGCTCACTTGTTCCAGGGATTGCTACCCATTGCTCGGCTTTTTCTTTTGCTTGCTTTTTGGAATAACCCTCAGCCAAGTACGCTGCGTTTTTCTCATCTAGTAATTTTTGTTGTTCTTCCGTGCTACGATAGCCAGAAACGACGACTGGATAAACGCCGGATTTTCTAGCGGCATCAAACATTTCCTGTAATGGCTCATAAATTCTTTGATCGATCATTTGACCGTTCGATAGTTTTTCGAGTGTCACCTCATAATCTTCAGGGATTGGATTTGCTTGATTGACTAATAAAAGCTCCCAGCCTTGATCCTGCTCATTATTCTCTGCTTGTGCTTCAGCAGTAAAAGCGAGAAATGAATTCTTTTGAAAACTTTGGTCAAATGAACGATAAAATCCCACTGACAGCACTAAAATTAGGCCACCGAATACAAGTCGCTGATTTTTCCGCTTAAAAAGAGATGAAAAAAATAAATATACTCCAAGACCAAGACTGCTTCCTACACTTGCTGTTATCAAATCATTAATATCAGCGTTTCCCTTAGCTAAAATATATTGAATGCTTTCAATACCGAGACTTATCCAAAACGTCTTTATTAGCACTTTTACTAGCGATGCTCTAGGAAATAAGGCAGTGAGCGTATAACCTAATGGAATAAACAGAAAAATATTTTCTAATCCTTTTAGCCACGTGTTCTCCTCGACTAGATTTATAATGGGAATCAAATTGACACTTCGTCCGCCTAAGTTTTCTGTTTGACTGATAACTGAACCAATAATCATTGACAGCCAGATGATCAGTACCCCAAATAAAACTACTTGATAATAATTTATTCTCTTCATGATAGCCCTCCGTAAGATAATGGATTTCTTTTACCTATGCAGTATGTCAAATCAATCTGTAAATAAACTGGATAGTATCTGTAGTTTTTCTGTAGAAACAAAAAAACAACAGCGGTCAACTGTTGTTTTTACTAATTTATGCTTTTGGGAGGTCTATGGAGAACTGGACACCTTCTGAAGTATTCTCTAACGAAAAAGAAAGCTTCAGCTCATCCAACATCTTTTGTACAATCGTTAACCCCAATCCGCTGCGAGTATTTTTGTCAGTCCGTGCTTTATCGACTTTATAAAATGGATCAAAAATTTTTGTAAGTGTTTCAGGCGCGATATAAGACTCTGTATTTAAGATGTTCAAACGATAACTATCTACTTTTCCTTCAGTCCAAATACGGATCAACGCTTCTTCAGGAGAATTTTGCAGAGCGTTCGCAATAATATTTGAGAGAACTTTCTTTAAGATGTTTTGATCAGTAGTAACCATACTATCACTCGGGATCGCTATTTCTATTTTTTGCTTTGCTGTATGGATCTGTGATTGATACGCCGAAAGTGTTGCTTTGACTATTTCAAAAAGATCGATCCTCTCGGAAGTAAAAAGCACTTTTCCTTCATTCAACTTGACGATTTCTAAAATTTCAGAGACCAGCTCACTTTGTTTATCCATCAAGTTCAAACATTCTCGTAAATATTTCGGATGGTCTTTATAGTCTCCGATATTTGCCAGCATACCTTCCAGTAAAATGCTAGTAGCGGCAATCGGTGTTTTCAATTCATGGGAAGCCGCAGAGAAAAAATACCGTTGTGTCGCTTCTATTTCTTGCTCACGAAGGATTTCGTCTTGCTGATGCGCGATAGTTTCCTTTAGTTCGCTATACATAGAATGAACATCACGTGATAGGTCCCCTAATTCATCCTTTCGATCTGAAAAACGCGGCTGGACTTCTTGGAGATTGGACATCTTTTTCGTATCTTTCGCTAAACTTTTGATTGGATCAGCTATTTGTTTCGTAAAAATGTACCCAATCACCAGACACAGACTAACTATGAATAAAAAAATCAAGAGTCCGCGAATAATCATCTCCTGATAAAATTTTGTTAGTGTTGGTCTAGTCAGAGCAATGATTGAATTTCCTGACCTCTCGTCCTTGTCAACGACGAAGAAAAAATCTTTTTGAGTACTCAGCGACAACTCTTCAGCCTTCGGAGTTGAAAACAAAGTATCCCCATTTTTATCGGTAATCATAAATTCAAATGATCGATTTTTCTGATAAAACTCTTGTGCTGTTTGTGAAACTGCCTCAACCTTGCTTCGCGTTATTTCGTTTACTAATGGCTGATAAGATTCATAGATTGATCGTCGCTCGACAGATTTATAGAGTGTTGAAAATTGATTAAAGAACAAACCTGCGGTGACTAAAACTAAAAATAGCATCGCAACAACAGTGTAGCTAAAGATTTTAAAGAAAATTCCATTTTTTCTCATAAAGAATCCTCCAAATAATAACCGACCCCACGGACTGTTTTAATCATATTTTCCGGCAATTTTCTCCGCAAATTTTTGATATGTGTATGAATCGTGCTTTCATCACCATTAAAGTCATAGCCCCAGATACGGGATAAAATGATTTCATGAGAAAGTGTTTGCCCTTTATTTTGGACCAATAACAATAAGATCTCAAACTCTTTCAACGTTAATTTCAATTCTTTTTCAGCATAAACTGCTTTGAAACTTTCCGGCAGAAGCGTTAATTTTCCGATGCGAATTACTTTTTCTAAAGTACCAGAGCGTCTTAGCAAAGCTTCCACTCGTTTCAACAATACTTGGATTCTAAATGGCTTGGTTACATAGTCGTCTGCTTTTTCATCAAACGCTTTGATCTCATTTTCATCACCAGAAAGTGCAGTCATCATTAAAATCGGCGTATTATTTAATTTTCGGAATTCTCGTAATAATTGGTAACCATCCATACCTGGCAGTAAAATATCTAAAATAGCCAGTTGATATGTCTGTTCATAAAATTTCTCGTAGGCTGCATTTCCATCAGAACAGGCATCTACTACATACCCTGCTTCAATTAAAAAGGCTTTGACTGTGTTGCGAATTGTTTCATCATCTTCTACAAGTAAAATGCGTATAACCATGTCATCTATCCCTCCAAAGAAATCATATGATAAAAATCTGTAGTTTGTCTGTATTGAAACTAATTTTCCAGTAATATTCTGTCTTTAAGCTTTGTGTGTTATTCTACTTCATTTCAAAATTCATGACTACCATTCTAAATAAAAAGACTGTCCACAGTTATCCTCTGCGAACAGCCTTTTTATCTATTTACCATTTTGTTTGATTCTTAATCATGAACTGTTTGCGATTTTTTCAAACGATTTTGCTCATCTTGAGTCAAGAAGCTCCCCACGACTGAGTCCGTTGCTACAATATTCGTAAATGAATTGGGATCTACATCGGCAACAACTTGTTTTAAGGTATATAATTCATAACGCGTAAAGACGATCATAATAACTTCACGTTCGCTGGAACTGAATCCACCGCGAGCAGGGATCACTGTCAACCCTCGAAGTAATTCATTGCTTAACGCGGCACACATTTCCGAGCTTTTGCTAGTACTGATAAATGCAGTCATTTTCTGATGACTCGTATGCACATAATCCACTACTGTACTCATCGTAAAAATTGTAATGATCGTATACAATGCACTTTCCCAAGCAAAGAAGAAACCTGCTACAACTACGATTACACCATTTAGCAACATCATGTAATTTCCGACTGTTCGACCAGTTGTTTTAGACAGCAGCAGTGAAACAATGTCTAATCCGCCAGTAGTAAAACCAAATTTCAATGAAAAACCCGCACCGATTCCAAGCAAGACTCCGCCAGTGATCGCATTCATCAATACATTGTCAGTTACTTGACCCACCGGTACTAATGTGGTGAAAATGGACATTGAGATCACATTAGCAAAACTTAGAATCATTGCTGATTTTCCTAATTTAATGAAACCTAAAATAAATACTGGAACATTCAGAAGGAAAATCAAAATCCCGGTATCAATCGATAAACCAGTTGTCGATAATAAATGTTCCGCAATTTGGGCGATCCCTGTCATCCCCGCCGAGAACACATTTGCTGGGATCAAAAAATAATTCAATCCGACTGCCCCAGTCAAGCCAGTAAATAAAATGACAAAGATTTTCTTTGCTAAATCTTTTGACGTATAATTGATAACCTTCCGCATCTGATAATCCTCCTTTAATTCAAACCTACAATAGAGTAACAGGTTCTCTCATTATTAATCAATCGTTTTCAACAACTTATTGGAGAATAATCATAACTTTCTTAGCATTTTTTGATAAACTAGAAGAAAAGACCTGAGGAGGATGTTTATGGCTAAAGATGCAAGTTTTGATATCGTTTCAGAATTAAATAAAGAAGAAGTCAAAAATGGTATTCAAATCGCCTTAAAAGAATTAAAAAATCGCTTTGATTTCAAAGGAAGTATCTTCGAAATTAAGCTCGAGGCAAATCAATTGGTGATTAAAGCTGAGGATGAATACAAACTAGAACAAGTCAAAGATGTCTTGTTCAGCAAGTTGATTAAGCGGGGTGTTCCATTAAAGAATATTCAATTTTCTGCTTCTGAGCATGCTTTAGGTGGGAATGCTCGTCAAACGGCTGATCTTGTCAGCGGTATCGATAAAGAAAGTGCCAAAAAGATTACGACTGCGATCAAAAACAGCAAACTGAAAGTCAAAGCACAAATTCAAGACGATCAATTGCGAATAACTGGAAAAAATCGCGACGATCTACAAAAAGTTATCTCATTAGTAAAAGAGATCGACTTACCAATTGATGTCCAATTTACCAACTATCGTTAAAGCTGATATCTTTTATCAGCTTTTTTCTGTTTAAAATAGAGTCGGTTTCGCCTAGGTGCTTGTATTAAGAAAAATTTATTAATATTTTCTTTGCGATATTTTTAGTCCGCTTACTTCATAAAAAAAAGAACTCGGTTAAACGAGTTCTTTTTATTTCTGCTTTTCCCAGAAATTATTTGCTGCTTTTCCAACTTCCGCTGAACCGTAGACGATTTTGCGATCGGACCAACTGCTAGGCAACAACTTTTGATAATGCTGATTCGTATAGCGTTGATCTAATAGTAAGAGAATTCCGCGGTCTGTCATCGTTCGAATCACCCGCCCTGCTGCTTGAATGACCTTATTCATTCCTGGCAGCTGATACGCGTAACTAAATCCTTGATTCTTTTTCTCGTCATAATATTCTTTGATTAGCTCTTGCTCATGATTAACTTGCGGCAATCCGACTCCGACGACTACCGTACCAATCAAGCGTTCACCAGCTAAATCAATACCTTCAGAAAAGATTCCACCCAATACACAAAAACCAATCAATGTTTTTGTTGGCTGATCAATAAAAGCTGCCAAAAATTCTTCTCGTTCCTCTTCACTCAGCTTTGTTCCTTGAATTTGGATCGCATACTCTGGATAAACTTCATGAAAATAATCCGCAACTTGATCTAAATACTGAAAAGAAGGAAAAAAGACGAAATAGTTACCAGTTTTATTTTTTACTAGTGCCTCGATCGATGCCGCGATTTGCGGGATACTTTGAGTTCTCTTCTGATAAGTCGTCTGGATACTAGCATCGACCATAACTAGACGATGCTCAGCTGGAAATGGGTTTGGCAAACGATAACTAAGGCTATCATCCCCGCCGCCTAATACTTCTTGATAATAATCTAACGGCGAAAAACTGGCAGAAAACAAAATAGTGCTACCAACTTTTTCCATTGTCTGTTCTAAAAACCAGGAAGGATCAATGCAATACTCTTTGATGATCAGATCATACCGTTTCTGTTCCACAATCGTTCGGTAGTGATCATCATAATATTCACTCATTCGAGTAAAACGTAAAATTTCAAAATAAACAGGCAGCATTCTTTCTTGCAAAAAATGTTCCGGATGTTCTGCTAGCCATTCTTTGATCTGTTCCTGTAATTTAAAAAGACTATTAATCAAACTTTCCGGTGCCGCTTGCTGCTGGTGATACGATTCCCCATCCAAAGCTTGCACAATCAGTTCAAATTCATTGTCGACTTTATTAAAAGCTTTCTTTAATTTTTTAAAAGATTTATCTAAGTCCTTTTGGATTTGTGCGATCGTTTCGCGAGAAATACTAGCTGAATACATCTCTTTCGAACGATTGACCAAATTATGCGCTTCGTCTACCAAAACTAAGTTTGTTTTATTCTCTTCATCGAAGAAACGACGCAAATAAACCGTTGGATCGAATAAATAATTGTAGTCGCCTACCACCACGTCACAAAACCGGCTAATATCTAAAGAAAGTTCAAATGGACAAAGTTCATGTTTGCGAGCATAGTGTTCAATGACTGGCCGCGTGTAATGATCCTCACTATTCAACATGTCCCATAATCCATCGTTGATTCGATCATAATACCCTTTAGCAAATGGACAATGTTCCGGTGTGCAATTTCGTTCTGACATAAAACAGATTTTATCTTTTGCGGTTATCGTAACACTTTTAACCCGAACGCCCTTTTTTTCAAGTTTTGTGACTGTTTCTTCGGCAACTTGTCGAGTAATTGTTTTCGCAGTTAAATAAAAGATCCGCTCTCCTAATTCTTCCCCCATTGCTTTAAAAGCCGGAAAAAGTGTCGACATTGTCTTGCCTGTTCCAGTTGGTGCTTCAACAAATAATTTTTGCTGAGCATGGATTGTTTTATAAACAGCGGCTGCCAATTCTCTTTGGCCTGCACGATAGGTGTCAAAAGGAAAAGCTAATGACTTTAGCGACTGATTCCGCGTTTTGCGCCATTGGATTTGAAAGACTAGCCAGTTCTCATAACGTTTGATCAAATCATTGAAAAAATCAGTCAATTCAGCAAAAGTGAATACCCGAATTTGCCGCGTGATTTTTTCTTCCGTTGTTTGGAAATAGGTCAGTCGAGTACTGATCTCTGTTAATTCTTCTTGTTCACTATAAATATAGGCATAAACCATCGCTTGATAAAAATACAGATTAATCGTTCCTGCTTCTAGTTCTTCAAAAGGTGTTTCAGAAGTTTTGATCTCATCAACAAAGACTCGATCCCCTTCGCGATAAATTCCATCTGCACGTCCTTCGATTTGAACAGCGGTTTCGGCAATCTCAAGCGGTTTTTTTAGCCAAACTTCTTTTTGATAGTCAGGACCTGCTTCTTTTTGTAATTTTCGATGAATTCGCGCGCCTTCTTGCGGTGTGTGGTTGCTGTTTTTTCCCTCATCAAGGCTCCCGCTTCGCAAGATGAACTCGACCAATTCACGAATCGCCAATTTTTTTACTGTCATCTTGTCCCCTCATTCTTTGTTTCAACTAGCTTTTTTGAAATTATTTTGCTGTTTCACCATAGAAGAATTTTTCGTACTCGTCAAGTTTTATTTGTCTTTATTTTTTTTGAACAGCTGCTGAAGAAAAGTTCGAAAAACCTCCGTTTTGATCCCCATTTTTTCATAATTCTCAAGGATCGAGTGCAGTTCCATCAAAAGAAACGAAAGATAGAAAGCGTAGAGTAAGACACTCCCCGCTTGAAACGGGATCAAACTTGAGACAGGCAAGAAAAACAGCAATAATAAAATACTGGCAATTTTTCGTAAAATACCATTGATCCCGATTTTTGATGAGATTTGTTTTGTTAATTTAGCAGCGATCAATCCTGTTAATAAATCCAATAACATCGCGACTGAAATCAGCATTAATACAAAAAGTAAACGTGGCTCCTCTTCGATCATTTTTATCCAATTCGTCATTTTAACTCCTCCTATTTATTATTTGGCTTCTTTTTTGATCTTGCGTTTTAACGAAAAGATCAGTTTTGATCGCCTTTATAACTATTAACGAAAATTTTGAGCAAAATGCGTACCTGAAATACCAAAATCATTCACAGAAGCCACAATTTTTTTGCTTTTAAGGTATAATTAGAAGAGGAATTTATGATGTTGGCTTTTGCTGATTTTTGATTGTGTCAGCACTTATAAATCGATTCAAAGAAATTTATTTATTCATCCAGGGAGGAAAATAATGATTCAAATCGAAGGCTTTGTTACTGGGAGCGCACAAGAAAATTGCTATTTGATTCATAATGAACAAAATTTACTGATCGTCGATCCAGGTTCGGAAGGCAATCGATTAAGTCGAGAAATTGACCGCATCGGTAAAATCCCATGCGCGATTCTCTTGACCCATACTCATTTTGACCATATTGGTGCAGTTGAACAATTGCGAAAAAAATACGATGTTCCTGTCTATGTTAGTCCCTTGGAACAGACATGGCTGGGAGATCCTATTTTGAATCTCTCTGGTTTGGGACGCCACGATAATATGCCTGATTTAATCGTTCAGCCAGCAGAATATGAATTTGAAATGAAAGACTACACGATTGGTGGCATGACGTTCCAAGTTGTCCCAACTCCAGGACATTCGATTGGCAGTCTCAGCTTCATTTTTGATGATTTTGTCGTTGTTGGCGATGCATTATTCAAAGGCAGTATCGGTCGCACAGATCTTCACACTGGCGATCTGCAGCAATTACTATACAGTATCAAAAATTATCTATTCACCTTGCCTCGCGAACTGCCAGCATATCCTGGTCATGGCGATGCAACAACGATCGGTCATGAGATCGATACAAACCCATTCTTTAATTAATCAACTTTTTGGAGGTTTTAAATATGGCAGAAACTAATCTTTATATCGTTCGACATGGTAAAACAATGTTCAACACACTAGCTCGGGTCCAAGGTTGGTGTGACACTCCCCTGACAAAAACAGGGCGTGAAGGTATCCATTATGTAGGACTTGGTTTACAGGATACACAATTTGAAGAAGCGTATTCAAGCGACTCTGGTCGAGCAATCGAAACGATGCGGATTCTTTTAAGCGAACACCCGGAAGGCAAAAATATCCCTTACCACGTAGATCCACGCATTCGCGAATGGTGCTTTGGTTCTTTAGAAGGCGCCTATGATGCTGAGATGTGGGGCGTTTTACCGCGAGTATTGAATTTTAAAACAGAAGATGATTTGTTCGCAACAGATGTTACTTTTGAAGAAATCGCAAATGCCGTTGAAGGCGCAGATACAGCAAATTGGGCAGAACCTTATACTCAATTAAGAGATCGCGTTTGGAATGGTTTTGAAGACATTGCACAAAACCGCGAAAAAAATGGTGGCGGAAATGTTCTGATTGTTTCTCATGGATTAACAATCGCCTTTTTACTTAGTTTAATTGATTCAAATCAACCTGTTCGAGCAAACCTATTGAACGGCAGTATCAATCGTCTAAAATACGAAAATGGTGAATTTTCGATCCGCGCGATCAATGATATCAGTTACATGGAACGTGGAAAAACAATTTCTGATCATACTGGTGCCTAGAGACAAGTTATGATGGAAAGCAATAGCTTCTTCGCAATTTCGACTTCCTTTCGAAGAAGCAAAAATAGCATTTATTTAGAAAGAGGTGTGACAAAACTTTTGTTACACCTCTTTTCTTATAAAAAGCTTAGCCTTTTTTCGATGGTCTTTTCAAAGATGAAACGGTATACTATTTATTGTTATTAATTTGAAAGGACGTAAATTATGCTTATTGCAAATATTTTTAAAGCAATTATTTTGGGGATCGTTGAAGGAATTACCGAATGGTTGCCGATTTCTTCTACTGGTCATTTGATCTTAGCAGATGAATTCATCAAATTAAATATGAGTTCAGCATTTATTGAAATGTTTAATGTAGTGATCCAGTTAGGGGCTATTTTAGCGGTTGTGGTACTGTACTTCACCAAATTGAATCCCTTCGCCCCCAGCAAGACTCACGAAGAGAAACAGGATACATGGACATTGTGGTTCAAAGTAATTATTGCCTGTTTGCCTGCAGCGGTGATCGGGTTACCATTAGATGATTTTTTAGAAGCACATTTTCATAAATTTTTACCAGTAGCAATTATGTTGATCGTCTACGGGGTCGCATTTATCATTGTTGAGCGGCAAAATAAAACAAAGACACCAAAATGTACAAGTTTAAACGATTTCACCTATAAAGCGGCACTGATCGTAGGTGCTTTCCAACTGCTTTCACTGATCCCCGGAACTTCACGTTCAGGTGCTACGATTCTTGGTGCGATCATTATCGGGTGCTCTCGGTATGTTGCGACAGAATTTTCCTTTTTCTTAGGAATCCCTGTTATGTTTGGTGCCAGCGGCTTAAAAATCATCAAATTCCTATTAAAAGGAAATTCTTTTGGCGCTTCCGAACTTATTATTCTGTTGATTGGTATGGCGACTGCTTTTATCGTTTCAATTATCGCAATCAAGTTCTTGTTAAACTATATCAAACGAAATGATTTCACCGTTTTCGGCTGGTATCGAATCGTTCTAGGAATCATTTTGATTGGCTACTGGCTAATCGCTATGTAAGATCTGCATTTTTGCAGGTCTTTTTTGTTGTGCCAAACAGATGATAATTACTATAAATTATAATTACGATCAATGATTTTCATAATTGCACCTATTTTTGATTAACTATGAATGATAGTCATTCTCAACACTAATTGATAACTACTTTCGTTCTCATTTAGCTGGTTTTGTTATCATTTACGTTAGTTTCCATGATACTATGAGATTGAAAGAATGAATGAATTTGTTTATTGATTTCAAAGTTAGAAAGGAGATTACGTTATGAGCTCAAAAGGAAGGAACGCCTTATTCTCGACCCTTTTCTGTCTATTATTTTTGATCGTCGGTAAAGTTCTGATGATGCTCTCCCAACCTATCTATCCCCTCTTTTTCATTCTGGCGATTATCAGCGGCGGTTGGAAACAAACCTTTGAAGGGGTTAGCGAACTGCTGAATGAGCGAACGTTGAATGTAGATTTATTGATGGCTTTAGCTGCGATCGGCGCCTGTCTGATTGGGAATTGGTTTGAAGGAGCAATGTTGACGTTTATTTTTTGTTTAAGCGGAACATTGGAAGAATACGCGACCAACAAAAGCAAAAAAGAAATCACTGCTCTGATGAATGTCACGCCGAATGAAGCTTTAAAAATCTGCGGCACTGAACACATCGCGACTCCTGTAGAAAAAATAAATGTAGGAGACTTGGTCTTTGTTCCTAAGGGTCAGGCGATCCCAATTGACGGACGCATGTTAAATGCCTCTTTGATTGATGAATCGGCCATCTCCGGTGAGTCCGTTCCTGTCGAAAAAAAGATCAATGACGAGGCTTTCAGCGGAACAATTAATTTAGGACATGCTTTTACGTTAGAAGTAACCAAAACTAGTGATAATACTTTGTTTGCTCAAATTTTACGCTTAGTCGATCATGCGCAAAATGAACAAAGCGCAACTGCTACGTTTATCGAAAAAATTGAAAATATTTACGTCAAGATCATTTTATGCGCAGTTCCTTTGATGATCCTACTGACCCATTTTTTATTAGGCTGGAGTTTTACTGAAAGTTTTTATCGCGGAATGGTATTGCTTGTAGTCGCTTCTCCTTGTGCTTTAGTTGCCTCAGCAACACCGGCGACATTAGCCGCTATTTCTAATGGCGCAAAAAAAGGACTCCTGTTTAAATCTGGAAAAACATTAGAAAAACTTGCTGATCTTCACGTCATCTCCTTTGATAAGACTGGGACTTTAACTCAAGGCGACCCACACGTAACTGATTACAAGAGTTTTTCTGATAATCCAGTAATTCCACAGCTGTTCTTATCGATGGAAAAACACTCGACCCATCCGCTTGCAGTAGCGATTACAACTTTTTTTAGCGACGAAGACAGTTTACAGCTAAAAGTAGAAGAAAAAGCCGGATTTGGACTAGAAACAAATTATCTCAATCAAACGTGGCGTTTAGGAAAACCTCTTGAAAATCAAACTCACCCCTTGATTGAGCAATGGCATAAAGAAGGAAAAACAGTAGTCGTTCTTAGCCAAAATAATCAACTAGCCGCACTGATTGCATTGATAGATCTCCCCAAGCCCCATACGAAAGAAGTTATCGATTACTTTCAAGAACAAGGTATCCAAACAATTATGCTCACTGGTGATAACTTTGGCGCTGCCAATTATGTGGCTCAACAAGTCGGATTAAGCAATTTTTACAGCGGCTGCCTTCCCGCTGATAAAACAAAGCTCGTCAAAGAACAGCAGCAAGACGCAACGATCAATGCGATGGTTGGTGATGGCATCAATGATGCTCCTGCTTTAGCGACTGCTAGTATTGGGATCGCAATGGGCGAAGGAACAGACGTCGCGATGGAAGTTGCTGATATGGTTCTAATGAAAAATGATTTGACTAAATTGACTTACAGTCACCGTTTAGCAAAAAAAATGAAGCGCGTCATTCGTCAAAATATCGTATTCTCACTCAGTGTTATCATTTTATTGATCGCAAGCAATTTTCTTCAATTTCTAACCCTTCCTCTTGGCGTAATTGGCCACGAAGGCAGTACTATCTTAGTTATTCTAAACGGCTTACGGCTGTTGCTTCCATTAAAAGAGCTTGATCGTTTTAATAAATCAAGCTGTGTAACTTGCCCGCTATATAAAGCAACTCTTTAAAACAACGGATGATAAGTAAAAAACCAGACTGCGATAATTACAGTCTGGTTTTGCTTTATGAATTTTTGATTACTAACCCTTCAATAACATCTGCTGCAACCTCACAAGCATCGGTGATCTTCTCAAGGTGATTGTAAATGTCGCGCCATTTGATGACCTCGATTGGATCTTTCTCGTTGGCGAATAGATCCTGTACTAATGCACTGTATAATCTATCAGCCTCTGATTCTGTTTCATTTACTTGCTCGATATATTGTTTCAACACTTTTGAGTGTTTGAATTTCGCAAATTCTTTCGTTGCTTGTACTACATCAGAAGTTGCCGTAACAACTAATTGTAAAAATTTGTCAGTATTGGGCCGAACGGTGTAAACCAATAAATTTTCAAACAAATAAGTCGTTGCGTTTAATTCATCCAACATATCATCTAAACAATTAGTGATCATCACGATATCTTCACGATCGATTGGTGTAATAAAAGCATCGTAAAGTTCTGTCATGATCTCTTTGGAAATGCGATCACCGTATCCTTCTAAACGATGGATTTTTTCTGATTTATCGATAAACTTCTCAGTTGAATAATCTAAGATCAAATCTAATAATAGAGTCGCTGATTCGGAAGAATATTGCGCCATTTGTTCTAATTTACCAAAATAATCGAATTGTTTTTTTCTAGCCATTATTTATGATCCCCTTTTTAAAAAATTGCGACAAATACTTTTGCCATGATGAATGCGATCGCTCCGCAGCCAGGAAAAGTCAGTACCCACGCGCTAATCATTTCCTTTACGATACTCCAGTCAACACTTGAAGGTCGTTTAGCAGCTCCGGCACCCATGATCGCTGTTGTTTTTGTGTGTGTAGTGGATACTGGAACACCGAAAATAGAGGCCAAGAACAAACAAATCGCCGCACTTAAATCCGCTGCAAATCCTTGATAACGCTCTAATCTGACCATATCCATCCCAACTGATTTAATGATCTTCATACCACCGACAGACGTTCCAAAACCCATCGTTAATGAACATAAAACCATTACCCATAACGGAATAACAAATCCATTACCCGTTTTTTCAGCCAAATTATTATAAAAAAGTCCGAGCATAAAAACACCCATAAATTTTTGGCCATCTTGCGCGCCATGTAAAAACGCATTCATTCCAGCGCTAACTGCTTGGCCAATCGTAAATACATGATTGGCAACTCGTCTGGAGACTCCTTGGAAAATCAATACAATCAGCTTTGTAACTAACCAGCCACCACCAAAACCCATGATGGTTGAAACAACTAAACCTACGAGAACTTTTGTCCATTCTGCACCGCTAACCGCTTCCAATCCGCCCATCGCCATTGCTGAACCCGTTAGACCAGCGATCAGTGCATGGGATTCACTTGTAGGGATACCAAAGAACCATGCTGCGACTGCCCAGACGACGATTGCAAATAAAGATGCTGCCAATGCGACTTGTGCGGCGTTTCCAGCCCCTTCGAAAGTAACAATATTACTGATTGTTTCAGCAACTTGTGAATTAAAATAAGTCATAACCAGCGCGCCTAAAAAATTCATTGCAACTGCCATCCAAATAGCAACATTCGGTTTTAATACCCGCGTTGAAACCGCTGTAGCAATTGCGTTTGGCGCATCTGTCCAACCGTTAACGAAAACAACCCCCATAACCAACGTTATTGTAACAACTAAAGCAATACTCATACTGCACCACCCATTTTTTTATTTCCCCAGTAATGATAGCATAATCATAACCTTTCGTCTTCAAAATTCTTCATTTGTCTCTTTTTTCTATTTATTTTCTGTTAAGGAAAAAAACTTGTCACGATTTTATTGCATTGAAAAGCGGCTTTATGTATAATGAGTAATGTTGAATTGTACGGCTATAACCGTATAAGACTGAATTCGGAGGTGAAATCCATGCCAAACATTGAATCTGCAATCAAACGTGCACGCACTAGTGAAGTTGCTAACGCTAAAAACTCATCACAATTGAGCGCAATGCGTACTACTGTTAAGAAATTTGAAGAAGCTGCTGCTGCTGGCGCTGAAAATATGAACGACCTTTATAAAGAAGCTGCTAAAGCAATCGATATGGCTGAATCAAAAGGTTTGATTCACAAAAACAAAGCAAATCGCGACAAAGCACGTCTTGCTAAAAAATTAGCTAAATAATAAAAACCGATCAGATGATCGGTTTTTTTATTTGGTTCTTTCATGAAATTAGTTGTATAACGGGCTTTAAACCAATTGTTCTTGCTTGGTCTGTTGAACATAGCGATCTATTTCTGTTGCTGCAATTTTTCCAGCTCCCATTGCTAAGATGACGGTCGCTGCACCAGTCACAATATCTCCTCCTGCAAAAAAACCAGGAATTGAAGTCGCACAAGTTTCTTCATCCGCCTCGATATACCCCCATTGATTTAGTGCCAATTCTGGAAATGTGTCTAATAAAACTTTATTAGCACCTTGTCCAATTGCCTCAATCACCGTATCTGCTTCGATGATAAATTCACTATCAGGAATTACGATCGGACGACGACGACCAGACTCATCTGGTTCGCCTAACTCCATTTGAACGCATTTAACTGCCCTTAACCGCCCAGCTCCATCATCAATATATTCAATCGGATTGCTCAGCCAATGATAGTCAACTCCTTCTTCTACTGAGTGATGATATTCTTCCTGACGAGCCGGTAATTCTTCCAATGAACGACGATAAACAATCGATACTTTCTCAACACCTAGACGTTTAGCTGATCGTGCCGCATCCATCGCAACATTTCCACCGCCGATAACAACTACATTTGTTGATTTTTGGACAGGTGTATCATAGATTGGGAATTGATAGCCATGCATCAAATTCACCCGAGTCAAATATTCGCTGGATGAATACACGCCATTCAATGACGTCCCCTTGATTCCTTGAAATTTTGGCGCTCCAGCACCAACGGATAGATAACAAGCATCAAAATCAGCCATGATTTCGTCCATAGTAATTGTTTTTCCAACGACTACATTTGTTTCAATTTTTACACCTTGAGCAATGATTCGTTCGATTTCTTGCTTCACGACCCGTTTTGGTAAACGAAATTCAGGAATTCCATAAGTCAATACACCGCCAGCAGCATGTAATGCCTCATAAACAGTTACATCATAGCCTAATTTCACTAAATCACCGGCGGCAGTCAATCCGGAAGGGCCAGAACCAATAACTGCTACACGGCCTTTTTCACCAAATGTTTCACTGTATTCTATTGGTTGCTCCAACGCCCAGTCAGCCACCAGTCGTTCTAATTTCCCAATTGCGACCGGTTCAAATTTTTTCGAACGCCCTAACCGACAGACCATTTCACATTGCTTTTCCTGCGGACAAACTCGTCCGCAAATTGCAGGTAAATTTGTATAGCGACTCAAAATTTTATGCGCTAGCGGCATGTCACTTTCTTCAACCGCTTTAATAAAGCCTGGAATATCAATCATCACTGGGCAATTTGTGATACAAGGAGCATTTTTACATTGTAAACATCGGCTAGCTTCCAGCTGACCTTCTGCCAATGTATACCCTAAAGCAACTTCATCAAAATTTCGGCTGCGAATCTCTGGTGCTTGTTCTCTCATCGGGGTTTTAGTATAACTGCGTTTAGCCATTTATACTCACCTGCTTTTTGTACCTTTCGTCAGCCAACAATTCTTCTGACCGGTATTGTTGCATCCGATTGACAAATTCGTCCCAATTAACTTCTTTTCCTAAAAACTCTGGCCCATCAACACAAGCAAATTTAATTGAATCTGCAATCGTTACTCGACAGCCGCCGCACATCCCAGTTCCATCGATCATAATTGGATTTAATGACACATAGATCGGTACAGAATATTTTTGTGCAGTCAATGTACAAAACTTCATCATAACACTTGGTCCGATTGCCCAAGCCATCGCGATTTTCTCACGTTCAAAAACCGTCTCCATTGCTTGAGTGACCAAACCTTGTTCACCAGCTGAACCATCATCTGTCATTAAAATCAGTTCATCAGAATATTTGGCACACTCATCTTGGAGAATCAATAAATGCTGATTTTTTGCTCCAAGAATAGTGATGACATGGTTCCCGGCTGCTTTTAGGCCTTTGATGATTGGAAACAGTGCCGCGATTCCTACACCACCGCCAACTAAGAGAACGGTTCCATAATTTTTGATATCAGTTGCTTTACCCAGCGGACCAACGACATCTTTCAAATATTCTCCGGCCATCACAGTGGCAAGTTGCGCAGTTGATTTACCAATTACTTGAAAGATTAACCGGACCCAACCTGCTTTTTGATCTGCATCTACGATTGTCAGCGGAATCCGCTCGCCGCGTTCATCGATTCGTAAGATCACAAACTGCCCTGGCTGTGCTTTATTAGCAATTCGCGGAGCAACAACTAAAATCTCATACTCAGTCGGTGCCAACTCCTTGCGCTCTAATACTTTGAACAAACCCCTCACTCCGTTCTGTTCATCCCTATTTTGCCGCTTCGACCAGTGCTTTCACAAAAGCTTCTAAAACTTCTTCATCCTCGTCATCAGCTTCATTTTCAATTTTTACAGTTTCTGCTGCTTTTTTTGCGCCGGTTTTCTCAAAAGCTTCCTCAAATGCAACTGCTGCATGACAGAAATAATCTGGATACAGTTCACTGTCTCCGCTTCCAACTACACCATAAATTTTCCCTGAAAGATCTTCATCTGGCAAGTCTTCGTGCAAATCTTCCAAGTCAAACGGCAATTCGCCATCACCATCCGTATAAGTAGCTAAAACACAAATATCTGCATCTCTATAAAAGTCTGCATCTGCATCGTCAGCTTCGACACGTTCAACATCAATTCCAATTTCATCGAAAGCATCCTCCAAAATTTCAGAGATTCCTTCTGTATTTCCTGTGTTTGTTGCATAAACGATCTTTGCTAATGTCATTTTATTCATCCTTCCTACAATAAATTTGTTATTTGTGATGCATATATAAAGTCAGACACACTGACTATTATCAAATAAAAAGTAGTGATTTAATTATTTTAAGCATAAAAATAGAACACAAAATCTTATTTTTTCTTTTGAACCTTTTTCGCGAAATAATCTTAGTTATTAGTATTATGGAGTTGTTACTCTTGTTTTATCATACCTTAAAAATGTGAATTGTTAAACATTACCTAGATATTTTTATGCTGATTTTTTTGAAAACAATTGCTATTATCTATTTTCGGCGATGTTCCATTCCAAAGATATAGTCATAAACCTTACTATTTAATCAACAAAAAGAATCAACGAGATAAAATGACTCCCTCGTTGATTCTTTTTTCTTATTTGATAATTGTTATTTAAAAGTTTATTCTGACTATTTCTTTATTTTTTCTGTAGTCTTTAGAATGAATAATTGGAAGTTCAATTCTTTATCTGCTTGTCCAGTTTTTACTTCATAGTCATTTTCAACCAATTCATCATACATCGATACTAATAAATTTAGCGGAAATTTCGCAACTTGCTGCAATGCTAGTTTTACCCGATACGGATGCACACTCAAAGTTTCGGCGATATTTGCTTGTTGGTACCCGATCTTTTGTAACATTTTAGTTTGTAACAGTAAACGGATCTGACCAATCAAAATAGCCGTCAACTTAATCGTTTCTTCCCCTTGCAAATGCAACTCTTCATATGTTTGATACGCTTTTGCTGCATCGCCTTTTAAAATCTGTTCGGTCAATTCAAAAATATTATGTTCCAGTGTTTTTGGAACCAAATCTTGGACCAATTGAAGTGTAATGGTTCCACCTGGTCCAGCAAGCAATAATAATTTCTCAAGCTCATTCATGGCTTTAGACAAGTCATAATCCGTTAAACGTAAAAATAGATCGAACGCTTCTTTTGAAATCTTTGCCTTTTCATTGCTGATGTAACGCTGTAAGAAATTTCGCAAATCACGTTCTTGTAATGGTGCAGCGTCAATGACTTCAGTTTTCTTCAATGCCTTCGTAATTTTTTTCCGTGCATCAAGTTTGGGGTAGTTTGCCCAAAAAACAATGATCGATGTTGCTAAAGGATGTTTCAAGTAATCTACCAAACCCTCGGTATCTTGTTCTGGAACGTTGTTTTTCTTTTCACTAGTCAAAAAATACGGGTTTTCGACAAAAATTAAACGATAATCACCAAAAAATGGCAACGTTTCGGCTTCATCGATCACAGCACCTAAGCCACTATCTTCCAGATCAAATGACATGAAATTCAATTCTTCCAAATCATCTTTTTTCATTCGATCGAAAAAAGCTTGGCGAATTGTTTGGACCAAATAATCTTCCGTCCCGGTAACAAGATAGGCCGGTTTTAATGGGGCATTTCTAATTTGCTGAAGAGCTTCTTGTGTATTCATGCGGTTACTCCTAATTCAATAATAAAACTTTTTCATTCTATCAATTGTTCCCTATGAACAAGTCTAGTTTTAAGATGAAAAGACCAAATGGGTCTGCTATCCTGACTATTCATGCTACCACGATTAATCGATAAAATCTATTAGGACTTTAGTTTTCCCTATTTTTGTTATCGCTGACCATTCGTAATAAATCATCCCTTGCTGATCCGTTCGGAAAATCTTTACTCGATACTTTTTTAACTTTGCAAGCGTCTCTTTAGTAGGGTGCCCATAGCGATTATTTTCTCCTGCTGAAATGATTCCATATTTTGGTCGGATTTTTTTTAATAATACTTCACTGGTTGACGTATTGCTGCCATGGTGACCAATTTTTAGAAAATCTGTTTTTAACTGTGGGTAATTTTTCAATAGATTTTTTTCACCAGATACCTCTAAATCACCGGTCAGCAAAAAGCGCTGACGATTTACTCTAAAATAGGCAACGACTGAATCATTGTTTTCCCCTCTGCTTTGCTCAGGTGAAAGTATCTTTACTTTCAATCGTTTACCGATCGTATCGCCGCTTTTTACTAACTGAATGCTGGTTCCTTTCAGCAACTCTAAATCTTTTTTTAACTCTGTTTGAGAACCTTCTGCCAAGTAAAGCGTTTTGACCTTTACCTTCTTCAATACATGCATCAACTCACCCATATGATCTGCATCATTATGAGTAATCACTAGATGATCGATCCGACTGATCCCTAATGATTTCAATAAAGGCAAAAGCTGATAATCGGAAAGTTGTTTTTCCTGTCGAACTTGCCATTTCTTTTGTTTGAACATTAACCGTCCTCCTGTATCAATCAAGAAGGTCTCTTGTTTGAACGGCAATTTGATGAGAATACTATCACCTTGCCCGACATCAATGAATGCAACGATCCCATTAGCCGAAAAAGATGTCGCTGCTACTAATAGAACTGCACTACCTATCAACCAATAGCAATTTTGTCGGTATTTCAGTCGATCGATACTTAAAAGAACCAAGAAGACAAGAACCAGGAAAACTATAAAAGTCGGACGGCCGATTACTAGATTTGAAAAGGCCAAGTGCCCTAACCCATTTTCTATTAATTGAAAAAAGTTATTTAGCAAACTGCTTAAAAACTGTGGAATCGGTAAAAAGCAGCCTAAAAAGAGCAATAAACAGCCTGGCAAAATGCCCCACTCAAAAAGTGGAAACAACAACAATGTAAAAAAACCACCTAGAATCGTCCACTCACTAAAGCTAAAAAGTAAAATCGGCAATGATAGAAGTGAAAACAAACCCATTTGCTGCCAATTCTTGAACTGTAAGTCACGGATATATAGTAACAATAAGGCAAAGTATAGACTTAATTGTGCCCCGACCGACCAAAAAATCAACGGAAAACAAATAATCATTACGAACAGCATCAAACTCCATTGATCGAGCTTAGCAAGTGCTATGTCATAAGTTACACAAACAAAAGCAATAAGAAAACTCACAACTGCGCGAATCGTGCTGAAGCTTGCACCAGTTAGATAGATCAGACAAATCCCCAATACACTCAGTAAGTTGAGCCGAACTTTTCTAGTCAATCCTATTCTCTTCAGCAATAAATGCAGACCACCTAAATAAAATTGAATATGCAAACCAGATAAAGTAAACAGATGCAGTAGTCCTGTTGTTTTATAAGCAGCCGTATATTCAGCAAATTGAGCGTCCTTGTAACCGATCACGATTGCTTTGACATAACTGGATAATCGTTTGTTATAGCGCTGATCGATTTTCCAGATCAGTTGTTGTCGAATGTCAGTCAATCCGGCTTTCTTTTGTCTAAATGGCTTCAATGACTCTCCTCGGATCTTTTGACTAAACCCCAGACTTTGATAGTACTTCTTTTCATCAAACCCATTTAAATTCCTAGCGTTTGTAAAATTTATGGTCTCACCACTGATCACTGCAGCATTTGGTAGTTTTTTTCTTTGCCAGATTTGTTTTTCTGCTGGTGATTTCAATGAATAGTAGACCAAATATTTCTTATGTTTAATTTTCCCTGTTAGTTTTAAAAGATTGCCATCGACAGTTATTGAATCTGTCTGGATCGTTAATGTTTGATTGGCGATCTTTCCTTCTTCTGTTAGTTGCATGTAAGAATAGGTTCGCGGCACCAAAAAAAGACTGCACAAAACGACCAGCAGCAACAGCTTTTGGTTTTTCATACAGACAATTCGGATCATCAGAATACTCATTATTAAAAAATTCCACTGATTAGGCTGATAGATCAAGCTAGCCAACAAAATAGCTACTAAGATCGGCAAAATCAAATAGTTACGGATAGCGTTTATCCTTTTGGTAATGCGGCGGCAGCATCTTCTCCTAATTGAAGTTTCGTAAAATATTTATTTTCTAAATGGACTTGATGGGCACTCGCTCCCACTTGATTGATTAATTCAATCGCATAAGGATCATTGCGGTAGTCATTCAGATAGTGAATTTTTTTGATTCCTGCTTGCAATAAAGCTTTCGTACAAGCCAAACAAGGAAAGTGCGTCACATAAACTTCCGCTTGATCAGTAGCAATACCCAGTTTTGCACATTGCAACAAAGCGTTCATCTCAGCGTGGATCGTCCGCAGACAGTGCCCGTCCACTACGTAGCAACCATCATCTATACAATGGACATCGCCACTGACCGAGCCATTATAGCCTCCTGCGATGATTCTTTTATCTCGAACGATTGTCGCTCCTACTTCTAAACGTGCACAAGTGCTGCGCAATGATAATAATACTGATTGCGCCATAAAATATTGGTCCCAAGGGATTCTCTGCATGGTCAAATTTTTCGTCCTCTCTTTTGATCTTTCTTATATTGTAATCGAGTCTTTCAAATTTTCAAGCGTCTTTTCGCCGATACCTGACACTTTAGTCAAATCCTCGACCGCTCGGAAGCTGCCGTTTTCTTCGCGGTACTTTACAATATCTGCTGCCCGTTTTTCACCGATTCCTGATAGCTGCTGCAGTTCATTGACGTCTGCTGTATTGATATTGATTTTTTCTGTTTCAGAAGCTGTTGTTTTATTTGAATCAGTCTCGTGGATAGTCGGAAGCTCTTCACCTATTTTTGGTACATAAATAATCTCTTGATCCGCTAATAATTTAGAAAAATTGATTTGATTCTGATCCGCTTCTGTTGTAAAACCGCCGGCCAATTCAATTGCATCCATCAGCCGCATTCCTTGTGTAATTCGATACATTCCTCCTTGTTTTACCGCACCTTTGACATCAACATACCACTCTTGACTGCTTTGCTTCGTCTCTTGGCTGCTGCTCGTCGCAAAAATCATTGGATCTACTTCTTCTTCAGGCTCATTTTTAAACAAGAACCATGCCGCAAGTGCTGCAATTAGTGGCAATACAATCAGATAAGGATATTTTTTAGATAGGTTCTCATAACACCCTCCTTATTACCAATATACGCAAAAAGAGTGGTCGTCATTTTTAACGATCACTCTTTGGTCTGATTATTTCATTTTTGCTAAATAATCCAATGCATCTTGGACTGTTTTGACTGGCACGATCTTCATGTCCGTCTTTAATTTTTTAGCAGCTGCTTTTGCTTCTTCGTAGTTTGATTTGATTCCTGGTTGGGCTTTTTTCATCTCTTTTGTGATTTCATCATTAGGAGCAAAAAAGATTTGATTGCCGCTGGCCGCTGCACTAGCAACTTTCTTATCGATACCGCCGATCCGACCAACTTCACCGTCAGAATTGATCGTCCCTGTTCCAGCGATCTTTTTACCTTGGCGTAAATCTTTGTCGCTTAATTGTTCGTAAATCTCTAAGGTGAACATCAATCCCGCCGATGGTCCGCCGATATCGCCGGCATCTATTTTCACCTCATCTTGAGAATCAATCTCCGTATGATCAGTTAATGTAATGCCGATACCTGGTTTTTTATCGGTTGGAAGTTTAATCAGTTTTTCAGTTGCTTCTTTGACTTTATCATCATGAATATAGGTGACCGTCATTTTTTGGCCCACTTTTTGTGCTTTTACGTATTTCATAAATTCTTCACTGCTGGTAAAAGACTTTCCATCAGCTTTTGTTACTGTATCGCCGACACTGATTTTCCCAGCAAAGTTTGAATTATCTTCCACTCCTAAGACATAGACCCCTTTGTAGTCCATCTCATAGGATTTGTTTGCTAATTTCAACGCTTGTTCGATCGCAAAATTTTGCGATGTTTCCATATTGAATTCTTGGATCTGCATGTACTCGTCGTCACTCGCACCGCCAGTTAATTCATCCATTGAAATAATTTCATGGAAAGGTTCTGTTTTCGCTTTTAGTGCCGAAAAAACGGTTGCCCGTCGAATCCCCACTGAAGTCAGACTAAACGAGCCTTTGTCATTATCTTTTTGATTATTGACTGTGATTAATTCTTTTAAATCAATCGTCTCTCCAGGCTCTTCAATATAATATGGAATTGGAACAACGACACAGGCAACAACGACTAAAGCTAAAAAGATAATTAATAATCGTTTGAAAAGTTTGTTATTTTTCACTATTCTCACGCTTCGCTTTCAATACCCGATAAACAGCCTCAGGCAAATATTCTTTGATGTCACCATTGAATGTCCAGACTTCTTTTAAAATCGAAGAACTGATGTGACTATATTTTGGTTCAGCTAATAAGAAAACCGTCTCTAGTTCTTGATCCAAATGGTGGTTCATCAAGGCGATTTCCTTTTCGTATTCATAATCTTTAATACTGCGGATTCCGCGTAACAAAAATTTTGCGCCAATTTTCTTTGCAACATTAACTGTCAAATCATTTTCCTGTGCGATCACTCGCACATTAGAAAGATGTTTTACTGACTCCTGTACAATAGCAAGTTTCTCTTCTGACGTAAAGTAACTTTTCTTATTGGTATTCACGAAAACGCCGATGATCAGTTCATCAAACAATTTCGCTCCCCGTTCGATCGTATCTAAATGACCCATTGTCAATGGATCAAAACTGCCGGGAAAAAGTGCGATTCGTTTCATCTCAATCCTCCCAATCATAAATCGTTATGGCTGTGATACCATACTCTTGACGTTTCCGTTCTTTTAATTTGCCAATTGTTTCCGGTAATACAACTGATTGATCCGTCTCACAGACAACGGTTGCTCTTGTTGATAATAAGCCATTTTGCAACAGCAGCTCGATTTGTTTTACGATTTCCTGTTTTGCATAAGGCGGATCTAAGAGTACTAAATCAAATTGTTCCTTGCGCAATGCTAACTGTTGGATAGCTTGATTTGCCGGCATTTTCATTAATTGAAAGGCAGCTTCATTTTTAGTCATAGTGACATTTTCACGAATAATCTCCATTGCTCGAAAATTTTTCTCGACTAGAACCGCCTGTTCCATCCCCCGAGAAACAGCTTCGATTCCCAATGATCCGCTGCCAGAAAATAGATCCAGCGCTACCCCTCCATCAAAATATGGCCCAATCATATTAAAAATTGCACCTTTTACCTTATCCGTAGTTGGTCGAGTGTTACTTCCCGTTAGTGTCTTTAACTTTCGACCGCCAAATTCACCCGCGACTACTCGCATGGCTTGCGTGCCCCTCTCTTCTCACTGACGACCGTCTTGTCGTTCACATCAGATCATCAATACAAAAATTTTTCTATCTAATTCTCAGTTTTTTTGCCGTCTTTTTATCTTGCTGAAAGCTAGAAAAGTCAAATCGGCCTCTTTATTATCAAACAAAAAGATGAAAAATGTTTGAATAAATCAGACATTTTTCACCTTACTCATCATGATTGGCTTAAACTGTTTCAGCTAAGCGAATCTCTGTATTGGCTTCTACTACATCTAACTCATCATCATCGTTTACTTGATAAGCAGCCTTCGTTCCGATTCGATCAGCAAAATTCATTTCAATATCTGGTCGGTAAGAACGTTCGACTTGACGTACAAAATGTAGCGCCCGAAGTTTTTCTTCTGTTTCATCCGCAACTTCTTCATTTACATACAATACGACATATTTCATTTTTCTTGAGACAAAATGAACCAAACCATATCGTTTCAAGGTTTTTAACTGTTTCAAGGAATATACCCAAACGATCATTCCTCGTCTCTTTTGTACTATAAACTCAGCATTATCCATGACAATTCCCCTTACAACTATGATTCTTGGTTTCAAAAAAAGGATTTCCTGCATCAACTTTGATCTCCGAAGAAACAGTTTGTGCCAAGCGCTGACTAATTTCATCCAATAGTTGCTGGAAATCGGTCTCTGCCAAACGAAAAGCCGCCACTTTCTCATTCAAGTCAAGTGCACGTTTGCTCGCACGGACCCTGCGCTGCTGTTGACGATAATCAGGCGCATACTCGCCATAACTGGAAATTCGTTCAAATTTATCTTTTTCAACCTGAAAAGCTTTTTTAAGCTTTGCAACTTCTGCACAATCATTCATTTGATTTTTTTTCTGAAGATAGGTGTTATAGGTCTGACTCGCTAAAATCGCTTGAATTAACACGTGATTCTGATCCTCTAGTTGAAAAAAAGCATCATTAATGATCAATCTATTCACTATCCTTTGTTTTTTCTGGTTCTTGTAACAAGACTAGCACATTTTCTTGATCAATTGCAACGCCAAGTTCTGATTCCGGCGCATCAATTATCTGATTCAAATGATCTTGACTGATCCAATTAAACAAATTGAATAATGGATCGATCGTCGGTGAATAAAAGAAGCCGGCTTGGTAATTGATTTTTTCTTGTTTAGCTAAATCTTCAAACTCTGCAACCGATAGTTCAAAAGATAGATTGCTTAAATGTGCCTCTTGATCCGTCTGCCATTCTTCCAAACGCTCGTTAGATAATACTTTTTTTGGTGCTGTTAAAAAACTCTTTAATAACTTTTTACTGTCATTGGTTGTCGTCTCGTTTGTTGTAAAATTCGGCAACTTATACAAACTGCGGTAGCGATTAATCGCTTCGATCATCCTTGCCTGTTTTTGCTGATTCAACATATCCCAATCTAAACTGCTTTCCTGCACACGATTGGCTAAAGGATTTCCACTATTGATCTGATAAGGCATCAACCTCAACAAATTTTCCAAATCTAAATAGACCGCACCGACCATTTTTTCACTCTCGCCATTGAAAAAAAACATCGCAAATGTCTGATTGTCAAATGCGACTAATGGTCGAAAGCGCATGTCATTTTCACTCAATTCGATTGCCACAGGTTCCTCATCATAATTCAAAGCGAAATTGGCAGACAAATTAATTTGATTTGAAAACTGACTGCTAGTCATACCAAATTTAAAAGGTTCGATCTTAGCTTTTTTAGCCATGACTTTAATGACACTAACTTTGCCCGCTTCTACATTGACTTCCAATGTTCCTTGAGCAAAGGCATAATTACGCGTTTCAAAAAAGAAGCCGCTGTTCTCTGTCTTTGTTGGTTGACCAAATTGCTGTTCAAATGTTTCGATTGGCTGTGAAACGTACTTAGCAAATCCTTCAGTTTTAATCGTCTGATGTTTCAGTGCCTTATGATGAACGGTTTGATTGGTCTGTTCGACGGAAACTTTCTTTGGTGTCGGCGGAAAGAGGACCGGTTGAATATAGTAGCCCATCAAGACTACAAAGAAAATACTAAGAAATCCGATCACTCTTTTCACGCTTTCACACTCCTAACCACTACTTTAACTATAGATTATTTTTCCTTTACTTCAATCAATAAATCACCAGAATCGATACTTTCGCCTTCTTCAACATATAAATGAGAGACTTTACCAGCAAACCGCGCATCGATCGATGTTTCCATCTTCATTGCTTCGGTAATCAATAATGGTTGGCCTTTTTCGACATGGTCGCCTTTTTTGACTAGGACTTTCAACACAGAACCCGTCATTGTCGCGCCGATTTGTTCACGATTTGTTGGTTCAACTTTCCGTTTTGTTTGAACAGCACTCTTGATCGATGCATCTTTCACAACGACTTCACGACGTTGACCATTTAAGTTGAAGAACAATGTCCGATTTCCTTCGACATCCGCTTCACCGATCTCATCTAAGCGAATGATCAATATTTTCCCTTTTTCGATCTGGACATTGATTGTTTCACCAAGTCGCATCCCTGCAAAGAAGGTTGGTGTATCTAGTAACGTAACGTCGGCAAATTGCGCATAAGCTTTTTGGTAATCCAAGAATACTTGCGGATACATCAAATAGCTTAAAACATCCGTTTTGCTTGGTTCAAAGCCAATCAACTCTTGTAATTCTTGTTTTACTTTTCCAAAATCAACTGGTTTAGCCAATTTTCCTGGACGTTCTTGCATCGCTGGGCGTCCTTGTAAAATAATTTGTTGAAGTTTTTCAGGGAACCCACCAACCGGTTGACCAAGTTCGCCTTGGAAGAAACTCACTACGGAATCAGGATAACTTAATTCATCCCCGTGATCGTAAATAGCTTGTTCAGTTAAATCATTTTGAACCATGAACAACGCCATATCGCCAACTACTTTAGAAGACGGCGTCACTTTTACGATATCACCAAACATCATGTTGACTGTACGATACATCTCTTTGATTTCATCCCACTTGTCGCCTAAACCAACTGCTTTTGCTTGCTGTTGCAGATTTGAATATTGTCCACCCGGCATTTCGTGGTCGTAGACTTCTGTTTGAGCAGCTACGATTCCATTTTCAAAACTTGCATAATATGGACGCACATCTTCCCAATAATGGTTCAACTGACGAACGTTTTTCAAGTTTATTTTCGGTGTACGATCGCCGTATTGCAAAGCATAATATAAACTGCTGATACTTGGCTGACTTGTTGCTCCACTCATGGCACTCGTTGCAACATCGACAACGTCTACCCCTGCTTTAACGGCCGCAGAAAGCGTGATAATCCCATTTCCAGCGGTATCATGCGTATGCAAGTGAATAGGCAGATCCGTGGTCTCTTTTAATTCACTGATCAAATGGAAAGCAGCTTGAGGTTTTAATAATCCGGCCATATCTTTGATCGCGATCATATGAGCACCGATTGCTTCCAATTCTTTAGCCATGTCTTTATAGTATTGAACATTATATTTTGTTCTACTTGAATCTAAGATGTCGCCAGTGTAACAGATCGTACCTTCAGCAATTTTCCCCGCATCACGAACATACTGGATACTTTTTTCCATTTGGGGAATCCAGTTCAGACTGTCAAAGATTCTAAAGACGTCAATTCCATTATGAGCGGCTTCTTTAATAAACTCTTCCAATACATTGTCTGGATAGTTTGAATAGCCGACTGCATTTGACCCGCGGAAAAGCATTTGCAATAAAGTATTCGGCATTGCTTTGCGTAATAATTTTAGTCGTTTCCATGGATTTTCAGTTAGGAAACGATACGCTACGTCAAATGTCGCGCCGCCCCACATCTCACTTGAGAACAACTCAGGCATTCCTTCACCAGTTGCTTGTGCGACGTTCAATAAATCATGTGTTCGAACGCGGGTTGCTAATAAGCTTTGATGGGCATCGCGGAAAGTCGTATCTGTCAATAAGACTGAGTCTTGTTCTTTGACCCACTTAGCTACTGCTTCAGGACCATTTTGATCTAAAATATTTTTAGCTGTGATCATTTGTTTTTTTTCAACTTTTGGTAATCGTGGTGTTTCAAAGTAACGTTTTTCTTGTTTCTCGATCCCTGGGAAACCATTGACCGTAATCTCAGAAATATAACGCATTGTTTTATTTCCGCGGTCGCGGATCCGAGGAAATTCAAACAATTCAGGTGTATTGTCGATAAATGTTGTTTTTGCATCTCCGCTTTGGAAAACAGGGTGACTAATGACGTTGTGCATAAATGGGATATTGGTTTTGACACCGCGGATCCGGAACTCGATCAGACACCGCTGCATTTTTTCAATCGCTTGATCAAAACTCAATGCATACGTACATACTTTTACTAACAATGAATCAAAGTAAGGAGTCACCGTTGCGCCGGCATAAGCATTCCCAACATCCAAACGTACGCCAAAACCACCTGGTGAACGATACGTATCAATTTTACCTGTATCAGGCATAAACCCATTCAACGGATCTTCCGTTGTTATCCGGCACTGGATAGCTGCTCCAGACATTTTAAGATTTTCTTGTTTTGGCAAACCAATCTCTGTATGCAGATTTTTTCCTTCAGCAATCATTAATTGAGAAGTAACGATATCAATTCCAGTGATCAGCTCAGTGATTGTATGTTCAACTTGAACTCGTGGATTTACTTCAATAAAGTAGAAATTATCGCCCTCAACCAAAAATTCAACTGTTCCTGCATTGACATAGCCGACATGTTTCATTAACTGAACCGCTGCTTGACAGATTTTCTCACGTTGTTCTGGACTCAAAGAAATGCAAGGTGCCACTTCAACGACTTTTTGATGACGACGCTGAACGGAACAATCACGTTCAAATAAATGTAGAACATTTCCGTGTGTATCCCCTAAAATCTGAACTTCGATATGTTTAGGATTGGCAACATATTTTTCAACATAGATTTCATCATTCCCAAAAGCCGCTTTCGCTTCGCTCTTGGCACGTTCATAGCCTTCGCGTGCTTCTTTTTCATCATGAGCTACTCGCATACCGCGACCGCCGCCGCCTAAAGCCGCTTTGATCATGATTGGATAGCCATGGGATTGAGCGAAGTCCAAGACGCCTTCAATCGTATCGACCGGGCCATCAGAACCCGGAATTGACGGAATTCCAGCTTCTAGTGCGGCAGACTTCGCTTTGATTTTATCACCAAAAATATCTAAATGGTGCAATTCAGGACCGACAAAAATAATGCCCTCTTCACGACAACGCTGCGCAAATTTTAAATTTTCAGAAAGGAAGCCGTACCCAGGATGGATTGCATCCACATTCGCTTCTTTAGCTACCCGAATGATGTCCTCGATATCTAAATAAGCATCGATCGGTTTTTTACCTTTACCGACTAAATAAGCTTCATCAGATTTGAAGCGGTGAACGGAATATTGATCTTCCTCTGCGAAGATTGCTACCGTTTTAATGTTTAATTCACTACACGCACGAAAGACTCGTGTTGCAATTTCTCCTCGATTTGCTACCAAAACTTTTTTCATATACTTTACTCCTGACTTTTTAAGTATTCATACTCGATTGCTAGTTTCGTCCGCTTTTCATCCGCACTGATATTCAGTGCAAATGCCACGCCGACTGACAATACAAGTAAGCTGTTTCCTCCCTGACTCAAAAACGGGAACGTGATCCCGGTCAATGGAATAATTCCTAAAATACCACCAAGATTAATAAAAACTTGTAATAACAACAAACTTCCAATTCCGATACAAATCAATGAATTGAAAGGTTTTTTTGAACGAATCCCAACCAAGTAGATTCGTGCAATCATAAAAATCAAAATTGCTAAAATAACCAAAGCACCGATCAAACCAACTTCTTCTATTACGATAGAAAAAATGAAGTCCGTATGAGCTTCACTTAAAAAACCTTTTTTCTCAATACTATTGCCTAATCCACGGCCAAACCAGCCGCCATTGAACATCGCGTAGTACCCATTGACCATTTGATGCCCTTGATCCAACTCATACTTGAAAGGATTCTTGAAGCTCTCAAAACGACTGACAATATATTGTAGCTTCTCTGGAAATATTTTCTCTCCAAAACGAGTTAAAAACTCGATTGCAAGAAAACTACCGATGATCCCTGCTCCGCCGACAATCAGGCTGTAGACCCAATTGATCCCGCTAGCTAAAAGCAAAATCAACGCTAACAATGTAATGATCGCTGCGTTTCCCATATCAGGCTGTACTGCGACTAAAAAGATCATCGCAAAAACTAACAACAATGGGCGCTTCATATCCGTGACAAAATTGTCTTGAATCGTTTCTTGGCGCTTGGATAAAATATAGGATAGGTACCAAACAACCATGATTTTCAAATATTCCGCCGGCTGCATACTGAAAGAACCGATCCGAATCCAACCTTTTGCTCCATTGACCTCATCCCCAATAAAAAAGACAACAATCAACAGTGCAAGAATCAAATACGTCGCAGAAATAATCAACTGCTGACTCTTCAATACATCTGTTTTCATCTTGTACATCAAACTAATTACGATTAAACTTAGCCCCCAGAAAATCCCTTGATTCATCACCAAGCTGGCGGGGTTTGCATCATTTGTAATCAATAAATAGGAAGTTGAACTATAAACAAAGATCAAGCCGATCACAGTTAAAATTAAATATGGAAGCAAAATACTATAATCTAAAAAATGACGTTTCTTTATCTTACTAGGCAACGGCTAAGCCTCCCAGCCGGTATCCGTCAGATCCTGACGAGTTTCGTATAATTCCGTATATAGACGATTCAATTCAGCTTCTAATTCACTAAGCATTCGCTGCCCTTCTCCTTGCTTCAAGATACCTACCTTTTCAGCAAAAAAGACTTGACGCGAGAAGCCATACATTTGCGTATCAACGACTTCTTCGAAAGCTTTACATTGAGCGATACATAAACTATTCGTTTGATTACGAATCAATCGTTTGATTCGGTCAGCATCCTCTTGTAACACCTTCACGGCAAAATCAGAAGAAATATTTTCCATTTTGCTTCCCTCCTATCTCCTATCTTGATTTCAACATTATAACATAGAAAAATTTCAAAGAGGGAAAAAAAACGTGAGACTAAGCTTTTTCTAAACTCTTCGTTCGGGTTTTGACTTTTACACAACCAATCAAATATTACATAAAGATTACAAACAAGAAACTTCAGCTGAAAACGCGAAAAATCAGTTTTTTTATCCATTCATCCTGTGAAACAAATCGCGAATATGAAACATAACGGTTTTTTATCATTTAAAAAGCAAAAAAACTCTTTCGTTTAAATTAAAAAAAGACCACACTATAACGTGCGGTCTCAAGATAATTATTCAGCTACTTTGCGTTTTTTCGCTGCTTTTTCACGTTCTGCTTTATTCAGAAGTTGTTTACGCAGACGGATTGATTCTGGTGTAATTTCGCAATATTCATCATCGTTCAAGAATTCCAACGATTCTTCTAAAGATAAGATCCGTGGTTTTTTGATAACTGATGTTTGGTCTTTATTTGCAGAACGAACGTTAGTCATTTGTTTTGCTTTCGTGATGTTGACACCTAAGTCTTTATCACGGCTGTTTTCACCAACGATCATTCCTTCATAGATTTCTGTACCCGGTTCAACGAAAACTGTTCCGCGTTCTTCTACACTCATGATTGAGTAAGTCGTTGCTTTTCCGTTATCAACAGAAACTAAAGCACCGTTGCGGCGTCCACCGATTACACCTTGGATCATTGGCAAATATTGGTCGAAAGTATGGTTCATGATTCCATAACCACGAGTCATTGATAAGAATTCAGTAGTGAAACCAATCAAACCACGAGCAGGTGCTAAGAAGACTAATCGGATCTGTCCGTTACCTGAGTGGATCATGTCTTGCATTTCTGCTTTACGTTGACCCAACGCTTCAATCACGCTACCCATATATTCTTCTGGTGTGTCAATCTGAACTCGTTCAAACGGTTCACATCTTACGCCGTCGACAATACGTTCGATAACTTCTGGACGAGAAACTTGCAATTCATAACCTTCACGACGCATATTTTCGATCAAAATCGACAAATGCAATTCTCCACGACCAGAAACAGTCCAAGCATCAGGAGATTCTGTATTCTCAACGCGTAGTGAAACATCGGTATGCAATTCTGACATCAAACGTTCTTCAATCTTACGAGAAGTCACATATTTACCTTCACGTCCAGCAAATGGTGAATTGTTAACTAAGAAAGTCATTTGTAAAGTCGGCTCATCAATGTGTAGAACCGGCAATGCTTCTTGATGATCAACAGGTGTCACTGTCTCACCAACGAAAATATCTTCCATCCCTGAAACAGCGATCAAGTCGCCTGCTTTTGCTTCTGAGATTTCTAAACGTTGTAAACCGAAGAAACCAAAGATTTTCGTCACACGGAAGTTTTTAATCGAACCGTCAAGTTTCATAACAGATACTTGGTCGCCGACTTTCATTTTTCCACGGAAAACACGGCCGATTCCGATACGACCCACATAATCATTGTAGTCTAATAATGATACTTGGAATTGTAATGGCTCGTCGCTGTTATCAACTGGTGCTGGAATTTTTTCAATGATCGTGTCGAAAATTGGAGCCATCGTTGCTTCTTGTGAAGCAGGATCATCTGATAAGCTAGAAGTTCCGTTGATTGCAGAAGCATACATCACTGGGAAGTCTAATTGATCATCATCAGCGCCTAATTCGATAAATAATTCTAACACTTCATCAACTACTTCTTCCGGACGAGCAGAAGGTTTGTCAATTTTATTAACGACCACGATTGGTGTTAAATGTTGTTCCAATGCTTTTTTCAGTACGAAACGTGTTTGCGGCATTGTTCCTTCATAAGCATCCACTACCAACAATACACCATCAACCATTTTCATGATCCGTTCCACTTCACCACCGAAGTCGGCATGCCCTGGAGTGTCCATGATGTTGATCTTGTAATCTTTATAGTTTACGGCTGTATTTTTTGCTAAGATCGTGATTCCACGTTCTTTTTCTAATGCATTTGAATCCATTGCCCGTTCTTGTAACTGAACATGGCTATCAAGGGTATCAGATTGTTTTAGCATTTCATCAACTAAAGTTGTTTTACCATGGTCAACGTGGGCGATAATAGCCACGTTGCGAATATCTTCTCTGTATTTCAATTTAATTGCTCCTTTTCTTGTAGCGCGAGACTCACTCGATTGACAATTATAACAGAAAAATCGCAAGAGTGTTAGTAAAACATTTTCATTTTTTCAGAAAAATAATTTCTTTACTGATTCTCCTGATTAAATGCCTGAATTTCCCTCACTGCCGCTTCTGTTCCACCGATAAAAAGCTCACGCTTACGGAAAGTCAACGACTGTTGATCTGCGCCGTATGATGGCATGCCTAATTGATCCATCATAATTTTTCCAGCAGCATAATCCCACGGGCTCAGCATACTGATATAACCAATTTGGGTCCCTTTGATCATGGCGATGAATTCAAGTCCTGCACAACCCAAAATCCGAATCCCCATCGACTTGTTCCCGATATCTTGTGCATGATGGAAATTATGGCGATAAAGCGCCGCATTCATCCCAATCAATCCTTGCTTCAACTGTTTATTCTTCGGAACAGAGATTTCTTTCCTATTATAGAAGACTTTGCCAACTCTTGCTCCGCCCCAAAAAAGTTCATCTCGCATCACATCATAGATGAAGCCTAGCTGACCGATTCCGTCCTCATAAACAGCAACCATGACACAAAAATTTTCTTGTTGCATCACAAAATTCATCGTGCCATCAATCGGATCGATTACAAAAACGCGTCCTTCATCAATGGGCGTTTGATCCAATCCATTTTCTTCGCCTAAAATCTTTGCATCTGGATCATAGGTATTGATTTTTTCAACAAGAAAATTTTGCACTTCTTTATCGACATTGGTCACTAAATCTGTTCGATCAGATTTTTCATCGACTTTCAGCGCTGAGCCCAATCCGGTTTTTATTTTTTCTGCGGCCTCATAGATCCAACTAATAATCTCTTTTTCCACTAGCTTATCCCCCTAACTTGCGACTGATCGATAAAAAATAAGAGTAGTCTATCACTCTACATTTTAAAACGTTTACCCGTTGCGCCTTTTGCCTGCTGGAGCGTTCGATAAATCGAATATCCGCTAACTTCTTGAAATTGACGCCCTAGCTTCTTTTCTTCGCCAATACTTTTTACAACCGTTTTAAATTTCTTATAGCCCGCTAAAAAAGCTACTTTTTCTACACCCGTTTCATTGGCTTCCTCAACTAAGTTGAAGAAATCGATTACTAGTGCCAACTCCTCATGAGTCCAATCTTCATCAATCGGATAACTATAATTTGCCATTCTTCTACACCCCACTTAAAGATAGTTTACCATATAAAAAGAAAAGCTTTGATCAAAAAAATTCGTTGACAATCTTAGTCGCTAAATGGGTTACACAGCATTTCTCTAGTTTCTGATTACGCCGAATCGTTTAAAAAACTTTTTAAAAACTTAATCAAAGCTATAAGAAACAAAAGAAATTCCATCCATTCTCTAAAAACTTCTAAAAGACTCTAAATTGTTTTTTCAATATATTCCATGTTATTACAGTAATTAAGAATCCACCTTTTTATATCCTTGAATCTACTCATAGTTCAATAAAAAAATTAGGCTGCAAGTCATCGATAAGCAATCGACAATCTGCAGCCTAGAAAACTATTTTATTGTTTTAATAGATCCGTTTTATTTTAAATATGAATTGGTAAACCTAACGCTAATTCAGCTGTATCCATCACGATTTCACCTAAAGATGGATGAGGGTGGATCGTCAATGCGATATCTTCTGCATTCATGCCTGATTCAATAGCTAGTGCTAATTCAGATACCATATCACTTGCTCCAACACCAGCAATTTGTGCGCCGATAATCACATTATCGTCAACAGTTGTTACTAAACGCAAGAAACCTTCTGATTTGCCTAACGACAATGCACGACCATTACCAGAGAATGGGAATTTGAATGCTTTTGCATCAAGTCCAGCCTCTTTTGCTTCTTTGATCGTCATACCAACAGAGGCTAATTCTGGGTCTGTAAAAGCAACAGCTGGCATTGCTTTGTAATCAACCGCAACTTTTTTACCAGAAATTGCTTCAGCAGCGATTTTTGCTTCATAACTTGCTTTATGAGCCAAGGCAGCACCGGGAACGATATCACCAATCGCGTAAATACTTGATACATTTGTACGACCTTGTTTATCCACTGGGATCAATCCACGATCAGTCATTTCGACACCAGCTTGTTCTAAGCCCATGTCATTTGTATTTGGACGACGACCGACTGTTACCATTACGTAATCTGCATCAATTGTTTCTTCTTTTCCATCGACTTCGTAACGAACAGTTACACTATCACCATTATCGACTGCTTCACGAGCCATTGCAGAAGTAACGACTTTAATTCCTTTTTGTTTGAAATCTTTCTCAACAACTTGTACCATATCTTTTTCATAAGTTGGTAAAATTTGTGGTGAGCCTTCAAGAATAGTTACGTTAGAGCCTAAGTTCGCATACGCTCCGCCTAGTTCAGCACCGATAACTCCGCCGCCGATGATTACAAATTTTTCAGGAACTTCTTTTAAAGCAAGTCCGCCAGTAGAATCTAAGACCCGTCCGCCAAATGTAAATCCTGGAATCTCGATTGGACGAGAACCTGTTGCGACAATTGCATTGTTGAAAGAGTATGTTTGAGCAGAATCTGGATGAATCACACGTAACGTTTTATCATCAACGAAGAAAGCTTCACCTTCAATGATTTCTACTTTATGTTTTTTCAGCAAGAATTTTACACCCGTCGTTAATTTATTAACGACGCCATTTTCTTTCCAATCTTGTGTTTTAGCAAAATCTAATGTAACTTTTTCGCTAGTAACACCAAACAATGAAGAATCAAGTGCTTCTTGATAATGATGCCCCGCAGAAATTAACGCTTTTGAAGGAACACAGCCGACGTTTAAACAAACACCGCCAATGTATTCACGTTCAATAATCGCTACTTTTTGTCCCATTTCAGCTGCACGGATGGCGGCAACATATCCACCAGGTCCGGCACCAATCACAACTGTATCTAATTCAATGGCAAAATCTCCAACTACCATGTTTTTATCATCCTTCCATTAATAACAATTCTGGGTCAGCCAACAAACGTTTGATATTGTTCATGGCTTTTTGCGCTGTCGCGCCATCAACGATGCGATGGTCGAAGCTTAATGAAAGTTTCATTACACGGCCAACCGCTAATTCACCATCTACTACGATTGGTTGTTGAGCAATCGTACCTACGCCTAGGATAGCAACTTCAGGGTAGTTGATTACTGGAGTAAACCAGCCGCCACCTACTGAGCCAATATTTGAGATTGTCACTGTACCATTACGCATATCATCTGCTGCTAGTTTTCCATCATGAGCCAAAGCTGCTTTCTCATTGATTTCATCAGCAATTTTGAACATGCCTTTTGTATCAGCATTTTTTACATTTGGTACATACAATCCATGATCTGTATCTGTTGCGATACCGATATTGTAGTAATTTTTGTAAACAATTTCTTGTGCGGCATCATCGATTGAAGCATTTAAGACTGGATATTTTTTAACAGTTGCAGTTAAAGCTTTTACAACGTACGGTAAGAAAGTTAGTTTTGTGCCGTTATCCAAGGCAACTTGTTTGAATTTCTTACGGTGATCCCATAATTTAGAAACTTCTACCTCATCATGCAAAGTAACATGAGGAGCAGTATGCTTGCTGTTAACCATTGCTTTAGCAATTGCTTTACGTGTTGGTGTCAATTTTTCACGTGTTTCCATTTCGCCTAAGTTAGAAGTAAATGGTTGTGCTGGTTTTTCAGCTTGAGCTTGGACTGGTGCAGAAGCAGGAGCTGTTTGAGTTTGAGCTGGTGCTGCTTGAGCTTGGCCGCCAGAAACAAAGGCATCGATATCTTCTTTTTCGATTCTTCCACCTTTACCAGTAGCTGTTACTTGTGTAATATCAACATCTTTTTCACGTGCATATTGACGAACAGATGGCATCGCTAATACTCGTTTGTCAGGATTGCTTGCTTCAACAACTGTTGCGGTTGCTCCACTAGCTGCTGCCGGTGCTTCTGGTGCTGCGCTTGCTTCAGTTGAAGCGCTAGAGTCATTGTGTCCTGGTGCATCAATTTCAACTAGAACATCGCCGACATTTGCAACAGTTCCTTCAGTAACAATGATGTTCTTAACTGTTCCGGTTACTGGAGATGGAATTTCTTCTACTGATTTATCATTTTGTACTTCTAATAAAGTATCGTCTTCGTTGATTGTATCGCCGGCTTTAACAAACCATTTAACGATTTCGCCTTCTGCAATTCCTTCGCCGATATCTGGCAATTTAAATTGGTAAACGCCACCGCCATTGCCGGCAGCTGGTTCTGCAGCTGGTTTAGCAGGAGTTTGTGCCTCTGCTGCAACACCTGAGTCACCTTCGTTGTCCTCATGTCCTGGTGCATCGATTTCTACTAATACATCACCAACATTTGCAACAGTTCCTTCAGCAACAATGATGTTCTTAACTGTTCCGGTTACTGGAGATGGGATTTCTTCTACTGATTTATCATTTTGTACTTCTAATAAAGTATCGTCTTCGTTGATTGTGTCGCCGGCTTTAACGAACCATTTGACGATCTCGCCTTCTGCGATTCCTTCGCCGATGTCCGGTAATTTAAATTGGTAAGCCATATTTTTTCGCTCCTTCTAAATTAAAATTCTACGATTTCTTTTACTTTTGCTTCAATATCTGCTGCGTTTGGCAACCAAATACCTTCCGCTTGTCCAAATGGGAAAATCGTATCTGGAGCAGAAACTCGTCCGATTGGTGCTTCTAGAGATAAAATTGCCCGTTCAGAAATCTCTGAGATGACTTGTGCAGCAACACCCGCTTGTTTTTGAGCTTCTTGCACAACGACAACTCGCCCTGTCTTCTCAACAGATTTGATGATTGTTTCAACATCAAGCGGTGCTACCGTCCGTAAGTCGATGATTTCTGCATTGATATTTTCTTTTGCTAAATTATCGGCTGCCTTGATTGCTTCGCGAACCATTGCGCCATAAGTGATAATTGAAACATCAGAACCTTCTTTAGTTACCGCTGCTTTGTCCAATGGTACTTCATAGATTCCTTCTGGTACTTCTTCACGGAATGAACGATACAGTTTCATATGTTCTAAGAACACAACAGGATCATTGTTTCGAATAGATGCAATCAATAATCCTTTTGCATCGTAAGGGTTTGATGGGATAACTACTCGTAAACCTGGTGATTGCGCCATTAAACCTTCTAAGTTGTCTGAGTGTAATTCAGGTGTGTGAACTCCGCCACCAAATGGTGCGCGAATAGTGATTGGCATATTCCGTGTATTTCCCATCCGGTAACGTGTACGAGCCATTTGTCCAACGATTTCGTCCATTGCTTCAAAGACAAAACCAAAGAATTGAATTTCGGGAACAGGACGGAAGCCTTGTAAAGCTAAACCAAAAGCAAGTCCGGCGATTCCAGATTCAGCTAATGGTGTATCAAACACTTGATCTTCGCCGAATTTTTCTTGAAGACCTTCAGTGGCACGGAAAACCCCGCCGTTTTTACCAACATCTTCACCAAAAATCAGAACTTCTTTATCTTTTTCAAGCATCAGAGCTAAGGCATCTGTAATTGCTTGGATCATTGTTTTTTGTGCCATGACTATTTCGACTCCTTCGCTTCATAGAATTCAATTTGTTCTTTGATATTTTGTGGTTGAACTTCGTACATATTTTTCAAGAAATCAGAAACTTTTTGTTTTGGTACACGGTCAGCATCTGTAACTGCTTGTTTAATTTCTGCTTTTGTTTCTTCAATTACTTTTTCTTCTTTTTCTTCTGACCATAAACCTTTTTCAGTTAGGTATTTACGGAAACGAATCAATGGATCTTTTTTCACCCATTCGTTGTCTAATTCTTTTGTCCGGTAACGAGTTGGGTCATCACCAGATAGTGTATGCGGACCGTAACGATAAGTCAGTGTTTCGATCAGTACCGGACCATTGCCGCTTGCTGCCCATTCACGTGCTTTTTTAGAAACATAGTATACAGCTAATGGATCCATTCCATCGACTTGGATACCCGGAATTCCAGCAGCTACTGATTTTTGTGCTAATGTTTTTGCAGCTGATTGTTTTTCACGAGGAGTTGAAATCGCAAACCCATTATTTTGGATATAAAATACAGCGTTTGCATGATAAGATCCAGCAAAGTTGATAGCTTCGTAAAAATCACCTTGTGATGAACCGCCATCACCAGTATATGTGAAGACAACATTTTTACTATTACGTTTTTTCAATCCTAAAGCCACACCGGCAGCTTGTACATATTGAGCACCGATAATGATTTGCGGTGGCAATGCTTGCAAATCAGCGGGATAATTATTTCCAGCAACGTGCCCACGTGACCATAAGAACGCTTCAGCTAATGGCAATCCGTGTTTGATCAATTGAGGAACATCACGATAACCCGGTAATAAAACGTCTTCTTTTTCAAATGCAAAATGACTTGCTAATTGGCTTGCTTCTTGTCCAGCCGTTGGTGCAAAGAAACCCAAACGTCCTTGACGGTTCAATGCAGTCGAACGTTGATCCAAGACACGCGACCAAACCATAGAAGTCATTAATTCAACAAGTTCCTCATCCGATAAATCAGGAATTAGATTTTTATTTACAACTTTTCCATCCTCATCCAGCGCTTGATAAACGGGGAAATCCGCGTTTACATCTTTTAGTAAGGCTTCAAAATCGATTGTTAGCTTTTTTTCTGCCATGGTGTCACACTTTCCTCTCTTTAAGTAAATTAAATCATGTTATCAGTACAACAGTAACTCAATCTGTATCATTACTATTGGGCCTTCTTCTTTAAATTAGCATTTTTAGCCGCACTTGACAACCAAATTGCTCATTTTTTTCGAATAAATTAGAGCGCTTTACTTTTTTCGTTTGTGAATTTTTCCGCATACTTTTCTCGAAGGGAGAACTTTTCTATTGAGTCGTTTAAAGAGTTGAATAGCTAGAAAAAACATGAGTCGGTCTCGCTTTCACGAGCGCACGAAGTAAAGTCATTTTCAAAAAAAGGTGCCGTGTATCTTCGAGATTCAAAAAAACAAAAGTCCTTTTTTCACAAAAAAAGAAACAGAATGGTAACATAGACCATTCTGTTATAGTTCAGATCCATTCTTTCGCAATTTTAATATAGATCATTTTCCCAAATTGGGTTGCGATCATATATGCAACAACGATTAAGATGTACCATAGCCAATATTCACTTGGTAGGTGTACAAAATCAAATTGGTCTGCAATCGGGGTCAAAACTACTAAACCGCCTACAGCGACTGCCAGCAATAAACTAATCAAAACTTGTGGTGCTGGTCGGCTTTGAATAAACGGAATTTTCTTTGTCCGTACCATTAAGACGACTAACGTTTGCGTCGTTAAACCGATCATAAACCAGCCTGTTTGGAATAAATTTTGAGCAGCGACTGTGTTTGCTCCAAAAGTGAACCACATCACTAAGAAAGTAACGATATCAAAAATCGAACTAATTGGTCCGATGCAGATTGTAAATTTTAATAAACCTTTTGTCTCCCATTTTGTCGGCATTTGCAATTCTTCCTCGTCAACATTGTCCCAAGGAATCGTCAGTTGCGCGATATCATAGATTAAATTTTGCAACAATAATTGAATCGATAACATTGGTAAGAAAGGCAAAAAAGCACTAGCAACTAAAATCGAGAAGACATTGCCAAAGTTGGAGCTGATTGTGATCTTGATATATTTCATCATGTTACTGAATACACGACGGCCTTCAAGCACTCCGTTTTCTAAAACGCCTAAACTTTTTTCTAATAAAATAATTGAGCTGGCGTCTTTAGTGATATCTGCTGCAGTATCTACTGAGATCCCCACATCAGCTTTTCTTAACGCCGGTGCATCATTGATCCCATCACCCATGAATCCAACCGTATGCCCTTTGCTTTGCAACGATTCAATGATCCGTGCTTTTTGCATTGGATTTAATTTGGCGAATAAATTAGTTGTTTCTGCTGCTTGATACAATTCCTCATCCGATAGCGCGTCGACTTGATTGCCTAATAGATAGTTCTCTGCAGGTATCCCGACATCTTGACAGACTTTTTGTGCGACGATCGCATTATCGCCCGTCAAAACTTTTACCACTACCCCGTGTTGATGCAACGAGCGAATCGCAGGTTTTGCAGAAGCTTTAGCCGGATCAAGGAAACCCATGAACCCCACCAAAACCATGTCTTGTTCATCCTCCGTCGAATAAATTGCGTCATCATGAGCGTCGCGTCGGACCGCTACAGTGATGACCCGCATTCCCTGACGGTTCATCTTTTCATTGACTGCTTGCAATTGTTGGCGAATCTTCGGTGTTAATTCTGAGATTTCCCCATTGACTTCAACATATTTGCAAACAGCAGCCATTTCTTCAACTGCGCCTTTTGTGATCATCAACTGGTGCTCATCTGTTTTCATTACGACTGTCAATCGCCGACGAGAAAAATCAAAGGGAATCTCATCAATCTTTTGAACCTTCTGATACGGCAGATGCCGGTTTTGGGTCTCAAAATAATTGATTACAGCTATATCCATTAAATTCTTCCAGCCAGTTTGATAAGCAGAATTCATAAAAGCTAGATTTAATACTTGTTCGTTTTCGTTTCCTAATGGGTCAAGATGCTGAACGAGAACTACTCGGTCTTCTGTGATTGTCCCAGTTTTATCCGTGCAAAGCACATCCATACTGCCTAAGTTTTGGATCGAAGCCAGTTCTTTTACGATCACTTTGTGTTTCGAAAGAGTCAAAGCTCCTTTTGCTAAGTTGGAACTCACAATCATAGGCAGCATTTCAGGAGTCAGTCCTACTGCTACAGCAATGGCAAAAAAGAAGGCACTGCTCCAATCCCCCTTGGTCAAGCCGTTGAGCAAAAATACTAACGGAAATAAAACCATGACCATTTGTAGCAACAGTTTGCTGACTTTAGATAAACCGATGTCAAAGGTCGTTTTCCCGCGTTTAGAAGTTGCGTTTTTTGCAATATCGCCAAAGAACGTTTTTTGACCAGTTTTTAAAATGATCGCTTTGCCTTGGCCACTCAGTACATCTGTCCCCATAAAAACTAGATTTGTTAGATCCAACGCTGTCAATTCTTCGGTCAATTGTTGATCTTTTGCAATAAATTTTTCAACAGGCATCGATTCTCCCGTCAGTGAGGACTGATTCACAAAAAGATCCTTTGTCCAGATTAAAACAGCATCTGCAGGGATCATATCACCAGTTGCTAGTGTTAAAATATCGCCAGGTACTACCTCGTCCATCGGAATTTCTTTCGTCTCACCGTTGCGAGTGACAGCTGCAGTATTTTCGATCATTTCTTTTAATGCGATACTGGCTTTTTGCGAACGATATTCTTGGATAAATGTGATCACCACACTGGCTAAAATCATAATCACCATTACAAGCGCAGCTTCTAAATCATTGGTCAGCAATGAAACAAGTGCTAGTAGAGCCAAAACATATACGAACGGATCATTGAACGCTTGTAATAATAATAGAATTCCTGGTGTAGGTTTTTGTGCCGAAACTTCATTTGGACCATATTCCTCCAAACGGCTTTGCGCATCTTCTTCTGACAATCCTTGCAATGAGGTCCGTAAATTTAGAAAAAGATCACGATCAGATAAAATGGCTAATTTTTTCAATTCTTGGTCTTTGTTGCTTTTGCGAGCAAGAAGGTTTTTTTTGTTCATCATAATGGTTCCTCCTAAGATTCAAGGCAACCAGAGCCGCCCTGTTATAGTTACTTTTGGGTCGACTGTCTTCATGATCCATCTTCCTCACATCCTTTCATTTACTAAACGGTGACCCGCATCCTGTTTTTTAATCTGCTGCGAAGTGAAATAAAAATTTCATCAACCTATCTCACCTAGAAAAACCTACAAAAAAAGCACGTACTCGAAAATGAGCACGCGCGAAAAATTCATTCATGACCATCGTCGAGCTTTAGCACTATAGGGCGTAGACAAAATTGTCAGCTACGTTATGAATCACCTTCACGATGATTCCTGTTCTACCCATTGGCGTCTCTCGACATTTTTGGGCAGTAGCCTGTGTCCGTATAGGAGCCTCACCTAACAACTATTTAGATTTACCTCTTAACTATATGTTACTTATCCGTTACTGTCAAACTTAAGATTGAAAAAATTTGTTTTCTTTCAGAAACTCATCAACTTGCTTATTTGGCGAACTTTCAAAATAATCTGCAAACTTTTTGCTCCAGCGTTTGGTTTCACGGGCTTCAGCAAATTTCTCCATCGTATCGTCATACTCTTCAATCAATGAGTAATCATACTCTTGATACGTATCATAGTGGATCACCGTTTCTTTGGGCAAACGGGGTTTGACCCGCATTTCTACGGAGGGCTTTCCAATACTCAAGCCTGCGACTGGCAGTACATAATCTGGCAATTGCAACAACTTTCCAATCTCAGAAATGTCTTTTCGAATACTCCCAACAACTACAGATCCTAAACCTAAAGCTTCAGTCGCGATCACCGCGTTTTCTAATGCTAAGGCGGTATCTGTAACAGCTGTGATCAATGAATCCAACCCTTCATCGATTCGATAGTCCACTTGGTAATGCTCTGCAACTTTTTGAGTTCGTTTTAAATCAGCTACAAAAACTAAGAACACCGAACTATGCAACATATGCGGATTTCGCGGATTCAGTGCAACTAGTTGCTCGCGGATCCCGCGATCTTTCACAACGATAACGCTGTACATCTGACCATTCATCCAACTTGGCGCTTGACGGCTGGCTTGTAAAATCGTTTGCAACTCTTCTTTTGACAGTTGATACGTTTCATCGAAATTTCGATAGGTCCGGTGTTGTTTCATAATTTCTAATGCTTCCATCTAATTCCTCCTTAATTCATTTGAGATTGTTTGCAATTTCAAAAAAAACTGCTGACGCATTTCTGCTGTCATTCGAGTATAATTTACCCTCATGGCCATTGTATCATTACTAAAAAGAAAAGCTGGGGCAATCACTATTTTTTCACGCAAAAAAATTTCCCAATCTTTGCGTGTTAGATGGCGATGGCTCCAAGTTAAATAGACATAGATCCCACCCTCGATTTTCGAAACATTCCAATCTGCAGCAATTGCTTGGGACTCTTCACAAAATGCCTGTGCTCGTTGTTTTAATGCTGCAACTAACGCCGCTTGATTTTTCTCAAAGTGCGGATCTGTCAAAGCAGTATGAGCAATTACTTGCGGGAAAATACTAATGGAAAAATCCATCATCTGTTTTGCTTCTGACAACCGCTGTATCAAATCTTGATCTGCAACGACCCAGCCAATTTTGATTGAAGAGCCGAAAATCTTTGATAACGATCCTAGATGGATTACTTGATACGGTGCGAGCTCCTTTAATGAAGGTGGGATCGCACTAAAGTTCAATTCACTGAAAACCTCATCTTCTACGATCGGCAACTGATATTTTTGACTCAGTTTGATCAACTCATTTCGACGCCGTTTCGACATTGTTGAACCGGTAGGATTTTGAAAAGTCGGATTAAGAATGATCAACTTGATTTTCTTCGTCAAAATCAACTGTTCCAATTTATCGACGCGCATCCCTTCACGATCCATTTCTACCCCATAAAGTTTGACTCCGGCGCTAGCGAAAATCGGCAATGAATATAAAAACGAGGGATCTTCAATCGCAACACTGTCGCCACTTTGCAACATGACTTGTAGCAGCAAAAACATCGCTTGCTGTGCACCAGAGGTAATCAGGACTTGATTGGAGGAGATATCGATTTTTTGTTCGGCTTTGATTCGCTGGCAAATCACTTGCTGCAACGGTCGGTAGCCTAAAGGGCTTTGTTTTTTCTCTTCTAACAATAATTCTTCCCATGTATAGGAAGGAAACCGAAAATCTGGAATCAACCCTAGCGGTAATTCACCAGAATACAGATCCATCGCACTTGGATCATTTAGCGATGCTTGGATTTTTTCTAAAAAAGGTTCATTGGGATGGGACTCTTGCGTGAACAAACTTCGCCAATCGACCCGTGGTGTCGTACTTCGACCCCAATTTCCTTCATTTACAATCGTTCCGCTACCTTGCCGGCGCAATACCCAGCCAAGACTGACTAATTCATCTAAGGCATGTACCACAGTTGAACGATTCACTTGATAAAATGCCGCAAGTTTTCGCTCAGCTGGTAATTTATCTCCTGGTTTTAGTGTCCCGTCTTGAATATAAGTAATAACTTGCTCAATAATCTGCTGATAAATCGGCGTTGTTTTTTTTTCTGCTAATTCCCACATAGGATCTCCTCATTCAGTATTGGATGATTTAACGCTACTCCAATCATTCATTGCTGTCAATAGGCTGAAAAGTTGCAGTTTTTGAATGATAGTTTTCTCTATAATTATAATAACAATAGAATAGATCATAAAAAAAGAGCGATCAAAATCGCTCTAAATCGTATCTCCATTAAAGATTGAATTTTTAACAACTACATAATCAACTTTTTGCAAGGCTTCCAAATCTTTTCCGCCCGCATACGAAATGGATGATTGCAGATCTTGCTGCATTTCAACTAATGTATCTTTTAGCGAACCTTTATAAGGAATCCAAATTTTTTTGCCTTCGACGTTTTTCTTTTCGCCTTTTTGGAATTCAGAGGCGCTGCCGAAATATTCCTTATAAACGACACCATCTTCCACTTTTGTTTCTCCTGGCGATTCTTCGTGTCCTGCAAATAATGATCCAATCATGACCATTGTCGCACCAAAGCGGATTGATTTAGCGATATCGCCGTGGGTACGGATCCCGCCATCTGCAATGATTGGTTTGCGAGCGGCTTTTGCACACCAGCTTAAAGCTGCTAATTGCCAGCCGCCAGTTCCAAAACCTGTCTTGATTTTTGTGATACAGACTTTCCCTGGTCCAATCCCAAGCTTCGTTGCATCTGCTCCGGCATTTTCTAATTCCCGGACTGCCTCAGGAGTTCCGACATTTCCGGCAATGACGAAGGTTTCAGGTAAATATTTTTTGATATGCTTGATCATATTGATCACTGGATCGGAATGGCCATGGGCAATATCGATCGTAATAAAATCAGGATTTAATTTTTCTTCAGCTAATTGTTTGACAAAGTCATATTCATAGCCTTTTACACCAACACTGATCGATGTAAACAATCCGCGAGACTGCATTTTCTTTATGAAAGGAATTCGTTCTTCTTCATAAAAACGATGCATGATATAAAAATACCCATTCTCCGCCAAAAATTCTGCGATGCTTTCATCAATAATCGTTTGCATATTGGCTGGTACTACTGGCATCTTAAAACTAAATTTGCCTAATTGAACAGTCGTATCGCATTCTGAACGACTGTTTACGATACACTTATTAGGGATCAACTGAATATCTTCGTAATCAAATACTTTCATAATGGCCTCCAGTAAATAAGATAAAAAAACATAGAGCGTTATCGCCCTATGTAATTTACAACATATCCAATTAAAAAGCAAGCTATTTTTAAAACGAATAGGCCAAAACACGAACATTAATTTTTAAACTACTAATTTTCTTAATTTTTTAGCTTGTAGACTAACTAAAAAGATAACATCTTCCATTTCTTCTTCACTCATTACTTTCATTTCGATTTGTTGTGTATTTTTTGATACGGTTTCAAATTTTTCTTTGAATTCATTCGACATCACTTTCACCATGGGGGTGAGATAACTTATGCCGAATTCTGGAAATGGTATAATAACAGAAAAATATTCTTTATGAATGTTGATTCGGCAAAGCAAGCCATTATATTGTTCAATTACTAACTGCCAACCTGTTTGTTTTTGGAAAATGTACTTGATTTTAGGATCATAATGCCGCATGATTTGAGCCAATAATATTTTTAAATATTGAGAATTAGGCAGTCCTGCCAAAATCAGTTGCAACTCATGCTTTTCATCAACTTTGGATCCTTTCCTTTCCATGATTCTCTCCTCTTTCATTATGCTCTGAAATAAAATTAATTTTAATAAATGTCCCTCTTTTCTAGCTATAACAATCAAATTGTTCTTTCTTCTAGGACACAGCCCTTTCTAATGTTTTCTTCATGTTAAGTCTAACACTTTTAATGAAACCTGTCATTTTTATTCTCTTCCTTAAAGGCAACAAAAAAACGACGCGAAGGCCGTTTTTTAATTATTTTTGAGCTTTTGCGCCAATATCTTTACGATAAAAGTACCCGGTTGTATCAGCTTTTATCAACGCTTGATAAACTTTCTTTTGTGCTTTTGCAATCGTCGAAGCTTCTGCAGCGGCCAAAAGGACGCGTCCGCCAGAAGATCGCATCATTCCTTGATCGTCAACTATTCCAGCATAATAAACCGTCAAATCTTCAAACTCTGGAACAGCCAGCCCTTTTTGATAGTCTCCCGGATAGCCTTCAGCTGCTAAAACGACTCCGACAACTGCTTGGTCACTCCAAGTCAATTCAGGTTCTTGATCATTTAGCAAATCAGAGATTATTTCGGCAAGATCACTTGTTAGTCGCGGCAAAACAATTTGAGTTTCCGGATCACCAAAACGTGCATTAAATTCAATTACTTTTGGTCCATTCGCAGTTGCGATCAAACCTGCATAAAGAATCCCTGTAAAAGGTGTTTGATTTTTTACCATTCCTGCTGCCGCTGGCTTTAGAATTTTTTCGACAGCTGATTCGACTATTTCTGTTGAAATTTGCGGTACAGGAGAATACGCGCCCATTCCGCCAGTATTTGGTCCGCGATCACCGTCATAGGCTCGTTTATGATCTTGAGCAACTACCATCGGATACACTTTCTCATTGCGTACAAATGCTAGCAACGAAAATTCTTCACCACTTAAAAATTCTTCCACTACAACTTTATCACCGCTTTTACCAAAACGATGATCAGCCATCATTTCCGTCAAAGCTTGCAGCGCTTCAGCTAAAGTCAGCGCAACTGTTACCCCTTTACCTGCCGCCAGTCCGTCTGCTTTGATCACGATTGGTGCACCTTTTTCTTTTACATACGCACACGCAGCTTGATAATCTGTGAACACTTCGTAATCGGCAGTAGGAATATCATTATCTTCCATCAATTTTTTCGCAAATTCTTTAGACCCTTCGATGCATGCGGCTGCTTTGTTTGGTCCAAAGATTTTGAGCCCTGCTGCTTGGAAATCATCGACAATTCCGTTAAGTAAAGGAATCTCTGGTCCGACAAAAGTCCAATCGATTTTATTTTGTTGAGCGAAAAAGATTAGTGCTTCATGATCCTCTTCAGAGATATCTACTAATTGAATCCCGTCTTTTTTCATCCCGATGTTTCCTTTAGCACAAAAAACAGCGCTGACTTTTGGACTAACCAACAACTTTTTTGCAATAGCATGTTCACGACCACCGCTGCCAATAATCAATAATTTCATGGAGTCCTCCTCAAATTAATGTCTGAAATGACGCACACCTGTAAAGACCATCGCCACACCGTATTTATTTGCCATCGCAATCGAATCGTTGTCTCTGATACTTCCTCCCGGCTGAATGATTGCTTTGATTCCATGCTGAGCAGCATACTCGACGCTGTCATCCATTGGGAAATAGGCATCGCTGGCTAAAACTGCACCATCCATCCGACCTTTCGCGGCTTCCAAAGCAAGCTTAACTGAACCGACACGATTCATTTGACCCGCACCAACACCAACTGTTTGATGTTCGTTGGCTACAACAATCGCATTGGATTTCACATGTTTGACTGTCTTCCAAGCAAATGCTAAGGCCTTTAATTCACTTTCAGTCGGCTGACGGTCGGTTGCGACTTCCCATTCTGTTGGAATTTCTTCAATGATATCTTGATCTTGAACTAATAGTCCGCCTAAAACGGCAACTACTTCGGGCTGATTACTTGTTTGTTCGCTAAAATCTAATGTCAACAGCCGCAAGTTTTTCTTGCTTGCCAATACTTCAAATGCTTCTTTACTGAAACTTGGCGCAATAACGATTTCTAAAAATAATTTGTGAAGCTCTTCTGCTGTTGCTAGATCGATTTCACGATTAGCGACTAAAATTCCACCAAAAATCGATGTGGGATCAGCTTCATAAGCAAATTGATAGGCTTCTGAAATTGTTGGAGCACTGCCAATTCCGCAAGGATTCATATGCTTCAACGCAACAACCGTTGGTTCAGCAAATTCTCTGATGATCCGAAGCGCGGCATCGGCATCTTTGATATTATTATAAGACAGCGCTTTTCCATGTAATTGCTGAGCACTTGCGATCGAATAAGGAACAGGTAACGCATTTTGATAAAATGCGGCAGTCTGATGGCTATTTTCGCCATAACGTAATGTCTGCTTCAGGTCATAAGTTGCCGTCAATTTTTCCGGCTCGCTGTCAGCTGTCTGTTTAGTCAAATAGTCTGCAATCAAAGCATCATAAGCAGCCGTATGACGAAAAACTTTTGCCGCTAACTGTTTACGTGTAGCTAAAGAAGTCCCTTGTCCACTTTTTATTTCTGCCAATACAAGAGCATAATCTTTCGGGTCAACCACAACCGTTACGAAAGCAAAATTTTTAGCTGCCGAACGCAACATACTTGGTCCACCGATATCAATATTTTCAATTGCTTCTGCTTCAGTTACTGCTGGTTTTTCAATCGTTTCTTTAAAAGGATAAAGATTCACACAAACAAAATCGATTGGCTGGATATCTTGTTCTTTCATAGCAGTCAGATGACTTGTCAAATCACGCCGCGCTAATAAACCGCCGTGAATCTTAGGATGCAATGTTTTCACTCGACCATCCATCATCTCCGGAAAGCCGGTTACTTCATCAATACTCAAAGTTGGAATCTCCGCTTCAATCAAAGCCTTTCTAGTCCCGCCGGTAGAAATGATTTCAATTCCCGCTTGGACCAATTCTTTTGCAAATTCGACAACTCCCGTTTTGTCTGAAACACTGATCAATGCTCTTGTCATTCTGATTCTCCTGTCTGATACTATAATTATTTTCATATTTCTAACTCCATCAAAAACCAGTTCTGATTTCGATTAAATTCAAAAAAATTTTCTAAGCTCTTTTAACTAAGACCGCTCATTTTTCACGATTTTCGCCAAAACTTGCGGATACAGTTGATGTTCTACCTGATGGATCTTTGTTTCTAAATCAAACAAACAATCCGTTTTCTCGATTTGGACTGCTTTTTGAGCAATGATTGGACCAGTATCTACACCGCTATCGACATAATGGATTGTCACGCCAGTTTCTTTCACACCAGCTTCATACGCATCCTTGATTCCATGCAATCCTGGAAAATCAGGCAGTAATGCTGGATGGATATTGATTATTCGATTCGGGTAAGCGGCAAGCAAGTCTTTACCGATGATCCGCATATAGCCCGCCAATACGACTAACTCCACTTCGTATTGTTTCAATAAATCTAATAAAGCTGTTTCATATTGTTTCTTACCAGGAAATTCTTTTAGTTCAAAACTTTCGCAAGCAATCTTAAATTTTTTCCCCCGTTCCAATACATACGCATCATGATGATCCGAAAATAATAGAACAATTTCAGCGGCGATCTTCTTTTCTTTGACCGCTTGGGCAATTACTTCAAAATTCGATCCATTTCCTGAGGCTAGAATGGCTATTCTCATTCCTTGGCTCCTTTAAAAATGATTGCAGCTTCTTGTTTTTTTGTTACTTTACCGATAATAAAAGACGGTTCAGCCCTTTTGTTTAGATTCGTTTGTAAATCTGCCAGTTTTTCCGGAGAGACTGCTAACACCATACCGATCCCCATATTAAAAATTTCGTACATTTCCATTTCGGGTATTTCACCATATTTTGCCAAAACATTAAAAATTGGCAAAACTGGCCATGAGCCTAATTCGATCTCACATGCTAAATCGGCCGGCAGCATCCGCGGCAGATTTTCAACAAACCCACCACCGGTCACATGGGCGATTCCATTGATCAATTCTTTTTTGACCAACGGCAAAACTGCGTCAACATAGATTTTTGTTGGTATCAGAATTTCATCGCTTAGTTTGCCGGCTAATTCCGGTAATTTTTCATCGATTGAAAAACCATGCGTTTCAAAGAAAATCTTGCGCACTAGTGAATAACCATTGGAATGGATCCCTGATGCAGGCAAGCCGATCAATAGATCCCCTGACTTGATTTTTTCTCCAGTGATCATTTGATTTTTTTCAGCGATACCGACTGTAAAACCGGCTAGGTCATAATCGGCTTCAGCGTACATTCCCGGCATTTCTGCCGTTTCTCCACCAATTAGAGCGGCTCCGGCTTGCACACAACCTTCTGCTACTCCTGCGACGACTTGTTCCAACCGTGCTGGTACATTTTTTCCTGTCGCGATATAATCTAAAAAGTACAAAGGTTCTGCCCCTTGTGCGACGATATCATTGACACACATCGCTACACAATCGATCCCGATCGTATCGTGTTTGTCCGCTTGAATCGCAACCATTAACTTAGTTCCGACACCATCTGTTCCCGATACTAAAACAGGTTCTTTCAATTTGAATTGACTTAAATCAAAACATCCGCCAAAACCGCCGATCGCCCCCATCACGCCTAAACGTTCGGTTCTTTTTACGTGCTTTTTGATCCGTTCCACGACTTCATAACCTGCCTCTACATCCACGCCGGCTCTGGAATATGCATTTCCCACTTGATTCTCTCCTTTTCGATCTGCTCATTTTTACAAAAATGACATTTTTTCTTTCAAAGTTGCTTGATAATGTTCCTCATAATCATATAGCGGCGTTGGGTAATCACCATTGAAATAAGCCATACACAACCCTGAATAAGGTGCATCAAAATTTAAACCGATCGCATGAATCAATCCATCTTCGCTTAAAAATGATAATGAATCTGCACCAATCACCTCACGAATTTCTTCAACCGAATGATTTGCTGCGATCAATTCTTTTCGTGTCTGAATATCGATGCCGTAAAAACAAGGATAACGTAACGGCGGTGAAGCGATTCGAACATGGACTTCTTTTGCTCCAGCCTCTTTTAAAAGGTTTACGATTCGACGACTTGTCGTCCCGCGTACAATCGAATCGTCAACCATAATAACGCGTTTACCCGCTACTACCCCGCGAACAGCTGAAAGTTTCATCCGAACTCCTTGCTCCCGTAATTCCTGAGTTGGTTGAATGAACGTTCTGGCAACATATTGATTTTTCACTAGACCCATTTCGTACGGGATGCCCGATTCTTCAGCATAGCCGCTAGCTGCCGACAATGAAGAATTTGGTACACCGACGACCATATCTGCGTCAATTTCTGCCTCTTGAGCTAAAATCCGCCCCATATTTTTTCGAGCACTGTGGACGTTGACTCCTGCGATATTTGAATCTGGTCGTGCAAAATAAATATATTCCATTGAACAAATCGCGTGTTGCGTGTCTTTTGTGAACTGCTCAACTGTCAGTCCTTCATCATTGATAGTGATGATCTCGCCAGGATTAACATCTTGAATAAACGTTGCCCCGACAACTTCTAGCGCACAAGTTTCTGATGCCACAACATAAGCACCATTAACCATTTGCCCAATCGATAATGGGCGGAACCCATTTGGATCAAGCGCCGCCACCATCGAGTCTTTCGTCATCATTAAATAAGCAAAGCCACCTTTTACAGTATTCAGTGCTTCTTTCATTCGTTCACACAAAGTTTCTTTTTGACTCCGGCGAATCAAATGCATCAAGATTTCTGTGTCAGAATTTGAATGGAAGATTGCGCCGTTTTGTTCCAGCGTCTTGCGTAAACTTTTGGCATTTGTCAAATTACCATTGTGTGCCAGCGCAAAATCGCCATCATAAAATTTGAATAAGAAGGGTTGGATATTGTCGACACTGCCAGTTCCAGCAGTCGCATATCGAACGTGACCGATCGCCGCATGTCCCGTTAATTGATTTAAGTGCCGTTCGTCTTTAAACACTTCAGATAATAATCCTAAGCCGCGGGTCCCGTTTAGTTTTCCACTATCATTACTAACGATTCCAGCACCTTCTTGCCCCCGATGTTGCAAGCTATGTAAGCCAAAATAAGTGACCCGAGAGGCATCCGGGTGTCCCCAGATGCCAAAAACGCCGCACTCTTCATTTAAACTTCTTACTTCATTAGACATGGAATGGCTTCCTCCCACAATTCTTTGGCCTTTTTCGTACTTACATCGATCTCACCGTCAGAAGCAATTATTTTAAGTTTGCCGCTAGCTGCGACTTTTCCGATTCGAACTGCTCTTTCTCCAGCTAAAGCTTCGAAAGCTATTTGATTTTCTGGTTTTACTGACAACACAAAGCGTGATTGTGTTTCTGCAAAAAGATTTGCAACCGGCAGTTGAATTGTTGCCTCGACCCCTAAAAGATTATCGAAAGCTGATTCAGCGATTGCCACTGCCAATCCTCCTTCCGCACAATCATGCGCACTTTCGATCAAACCTGTTTTGATTGCTGAAAGAACTAGCTCTTGATTGGCTTTTTCAACAGTTAGATCAAAGGCCATCAATTTTCCTTCGATCAAACCTTTTTGCATTTTTTGGATCTCAGTTCCATTAAAATCAGCTTTTGTCTCACCAACTACATAGATCAAATCGCCCACTTGTTTAAAATCTTGCGTAGTAACATGTGCTAGTTCTTCAATCAAGCCTACCATTCCGATCACCGGCGTTGGATAGATCGATTTGCCGTTCGTTTCATTGTACATTGAGACATTTCCAGAAATCACTGGTGTGTTCAACGTACGGCATGCTTCGGCAATTCCGTCGGCTGAAGTCCATAATTCCCAAAAGCCTTCTGGTTTTTCCGGTGATCCATAGTTCAAACAATCTGTGATTGCCAACGGTTGACCACCAGAAGCTACGATGTTGCGAGCTGCTTCAGCTACCGCGATCTGCCCGCCGATTTCAGGATTCAAGTATAAGTATTGCGCATTACAATCAGTCGTCATCGCCAGTGCTTTATTCGTTCCACGAACACGCAGGACTGCAGCATCGCTTCCTGGACGAACAACCGTATTCGTACGCACTTGTGAATCGTACGTTTCATAAATCATTTTTTTCGAGGCGATCGTTGGTTGTTGCAACAACTCCAACAATATTTCAGAAGGATCAGTCACAATCGGTTTAAAATCTGCTAACTCAGCAAATTCTTTGATCCGATCAGGTTCTTGCTTTTCATTTTGGTAAACCGGAGCATCTTCTGCTAGCGCGTCCACTGGTAAGTTCGCTACCTCTGCTCCATAATGATACAAGCGATACATCCCATCATCAGTTACTTCACCGATTGTCACTGCATCTAACTCATAACGTTTGAATAATTCAACGACTTCTGCTTCATGTCCTTGCTCTACACAGATCAGCATCCGTTCTTGCGATTCTGACAACATCATTTCATAAGGCGTCATATTTGTTTCTCGTTGCGGAACATCATCTAAATAAAGCTTCAAACCAGAGCCAGCTTTTGAAGCCATTTCAGCACTCGACGAAACCAATCCAGCTGCACCCATATCTTGAATTCCAACTAAAATATCCGCATGGTCTAAGATCAATTCCAAACACGCTTCTAGCAATAATTTTTCCATGAAGGGATCGCCGACTTGGACAGCTGAACGTTGTTGTTCTTCTCCTTCAACGAATTCTTCCGAAGCAAAGGTCGCGCCATGGATCCCATCGCGCCCAGTTTTTGCTCCGACATACATAATTGAATTACCGACACCTTTTGCTTGACCCTTTTGGATGTCTTTATGATCGATCAAGCCAACACACATCGCATTTACTAAAGGATTGCCTTCATAGCAAGGATCGAACGCAACTTCCCCGCCAACAGTTGGAATGCCGATACAGTTGCCGTAACCACTGATTCCGGCAACGATTTCTTCCAATAAGTATTTCGTCCGCGGAGTAGTCAATTCGCCAAAACGCAAAGAGTCTAGCAACGCGATCGGGCGAGCGCCCATACTGAAAATATCCCGAATGATCCCGCCAACTCCAGTTGCTGCACCTTCATAAGGTTCTACCGCAGAAGGATGATTATGGCTTTCCGCTTTGAAAACTACTGCTTGACCATCACCAATATCTACGATTCCAGCACCTTCACCTGGTCCTTGTAAAACTTGTGGCCCATCTGTTGGAAATTTTCGTAAAACGGGTTTCGAATTTTTATAAGAACAGTGTTCGCTCCACATAACTGAAAAAAGTCCTGTTTCGGTATAGTTCGGCAAACGGCCAAGAATGTCTTCTGAAATCAAACGATATTCTTCATCAGTCAAGCCCCATCCAGCATAAATACGCTGATCTTTAATTTCTTGAGCTGTTGGTTCCAATTTCATCATTAGTTTGCCGCCGCCTTTTCAAAATTAGTTAAAATAGATGCAAAGAACTTTTTGCCATCATCTGAACCAAGCAATTTTTCCATCGCTCGTTCAGGATGAGGCATCATTCCAAGGACATTTCCCGCTTTATTTGTGATTCCAGCGATATTTTCAACACTACCATTGATATTTTCACCTTCATAAGTAAAGACGATTTGATCGTTTACTTTCAATTCCGCTAAAGTTGTTTCGTCGCAGTAATAATTTCCCTCGCCGTGAGCGACTGGAATTTGGATCACCTCATCTGAATCGTATTCAGAAGTGAATTTCGTTTGGTTGTTAACAACTTTCAATGGCGTGATCTTACTAATAAATTTCAGTGACTCATTTCGGCGCAACGCACCTGGTAAAAGGCCGGCTTCTGTCAAAATTTGAAATCCATTACACGTTCCAAAAACCGGTTTACCTTCTTCGGCAAAACGAACGACTTCGGACATAATATTGGCAAAACGAGCAATTGCTCCGCAACGTAAGTAATCGCCATAAGAAAATCCTCCAGGTAACAAGACGCCATCGAACCCTTCAAGACTGTCTGCATCGTAACGAACATACTCACACTCCGCTCCCATAATTTCTTTCATTGCCCAAAACATGTCTAAATCACAATTTGAGCCAGGAAACACAATGACTGCAAACTTCATGTTAGGCTTCCTCCAATGTCAAAATTTCATACCGATACGTTTCCATATTGACGTTGGCTAATAATTTATCGCAGACTTCTTCGATCATCACCTCGACTGGACGATCGCTTTTAGCAACTTTGATCTCAAAGTATTTTCCGATTCGAACATCCTCAATCTCGTCATAGCCCAAACGATGGACGGCACCTTTGACTGCTTCTCCTTGCGGGTCCAATACAGAATCCTTATACGTTACATAAACTTTTACAAAATACATTCTATTTTCCTCGCTTTTCTAATCGATTTAAGACTTCTTGATAAACTGGGACGATGTCGCCTAAGTCGCGACGATAAATATCTTTGTCTAGGTGTTCATTCGTTTTTTTGTCCCATAAACGGCAAGTATCCGGTGAAACTTCATCCGCCAATAAAAGCGAACCTTCTTTTTGACGGCCAAATTCTAATTTGAAATCAATCAATTGAATATCTATCGAATCAAAAAGTTCGATTAACGCGTGATTTACTTCCAACGCCAGTTGACGCAATTGTGCGATTTCTTCAGTTGATGCAATTTGTAAAAATAAGATGTGATCATCAATAACCATTGGATCATCCAGCTCATCCTTCTTATAGTAAAATTCAACGATTGGCAAACTCAAAGAGGTCCCTTCTGGAATTGCTAGTCGTTTAGAAAAACTTCCAGCAGCAACGTTTCGAACAACTACTTCTAAAGGAATGATCTCAACAGCTTGAATCAACTGTTCGTTAGCAGATAATCGTTTAATAAAATGATTCTTAATTTTTTTGCTCTTCAAGTAATCAAAAATCAAACTAGTAATCCGGTTATTAAGTTCGCCTTTTCCTTTTATTTGATCTTTCTTTGCTCCATTCAAAGCAGTCGCCTGATTTAAATATTCGACCCAGATAACTTCGGACTCATTTGTTCGAAACAATTTTTTTGCCTTTCCTTCATACAGTAATTTTCCTTTTTCCACGCTATAACGCTCCTTTTTAATGAACATTTGCAAACTAACAATCAAAAATCATTCGTTTATTGCTTTCGTTTTTAGTGTAACAAGCGGAATTTGATAATTCAACATTTTATCGTATATTATAATCAAAACATTTGTTTAATGTTCGTGTTTACAACGAGAGCATTTATAAAGATTCCAAAACAAATGATAGAGAACGTTTACATTTTATGAAAAGGATGCTATATTTAACTCGAATAATCGATATGGAGGACTCGCTTATGTTGGATGCATCTGCAGCAGCTCAAAAATTTCTTGATTCAACAAATGAAATCGATAAGCAGCATTTATTAAATGCTTTGTTAGGTCTTGATACTACGCATAACCTTAATTGCAATACTAGTTTTTATTCCTACCGCAATTTAAAAAAAATATTTCATCCAAAACAATCTCAAGCGATACAATCTTTGCATTTTTCCAATCAAACTCAGGACCGCTTAATTATTAGACAGTTAAAAGATCACTTGTTTTTAAAAAATTCTTATCGCATCGAAATTTTATTGAACTCGCAGATCTACGACTATCGCTTAATCAAATGTTTATTAGAACAGCTTCACGAAGCTTGTTTTGTGGATGTTTATTCTTACGCATAATACGCAAAAGACCTCTTGCCAAAAAGCAAGAGGTCTTTTTTATTTGATTCCGACACGTTCAAAAATCTTATCGACATTTTTTAAATGATAGTTATAGTCAAAGGCATCGTCCAAATCGGCGGCTGATAAAACATTTGTGATCTTTTCATCAGCTTCCAACAATGGTCGGAATTGCGTTTGGTGGTCCCAAGCATAAGCCGTTTTAGGTTGCACCAAGTCATAAGCTGCTTCACGCGTCATCCCTTTGTCGATCAATTTCAACAAGACTCGTTGACTGTAGATCAAGCCAAAGGTCGCTTGCATGTTCCGCTTCATATTCTCTGGAAAAACTGTCAGATTTTTTACGATTTTTCCAAAGCGAGCCAACATGTAGTCAATTAAAATCGTTGTATCTGGTGTAATGATTCGTTCTGCAGATGAATGAGAAATGTCACGTTCATGCCACAAAGCAACATCTTCAAAGGCCGTGATCAAATGACCGCGAACCACTCGAGCCAAGCCGGACATATTTTCAGAACCGATTGGATTGCGTTTATGCGGCATTGCAGAGGAACCTTTTTGTCCTTTAGCAAAAAATTCTTCTACTTCTCGAGTTTCGGATTTTTGCAATCCACGAATTTCTGTTGCGAAACGTTCAATCGAGGTTGCGATCAATGCAAGACTTGAAAAATATTCCGCGTGCAAATCTCTCGGCAAAACTTGCGTTGAAATTTCTTGCGGCCGGATTCCTAATTTTTCACAGACAAATTCTTCTACAAATGGCGGAATATTCGCAAAGGTACCCACTGCTCCAGAAATTTTTCCCGCTTCCACCCCTTTTGCTGCGTGATCAAAACGTTCAATGTTGCGTTTCATTTCCGAATACCAAGTAGCTAATTTTAAGCCAAAAGTCGTTGGTTCGGCGTGGACTCCGTGAGTCCGGCCCATCATGACAGTATTTTTATGTTCTTTAGCTTTTTCGCCGATAATCGCTAAAAATTCTTGCAAGTCTTGGCGTAAAACATCATTTGCTTGTTTGTACAAATAGCCGTACGCTGTATCGACCACGTCGGTACTAGTCAGGCCGTAATGCACCCATTTTCGCTCTTCACCCAACGTTTCAGATACCGCACGGGTAAAAGCTACTACGTCATGTTTTGTAGACTGTTCAATTTCTAAAATGCGCTCAATGCTGAATCCGGCATTTTCCCGAATTTTTTCTGCATCTGCTTTAGGGATTTCTCCCAATTCCGCCCAAGCTTCATCTGCTAAAATTTCTACTTCCAGCCAGGCTTTATAGCGATTTTCATCGCTCCAAATATTTTCCATTTCAGCTCTTGCGTATCGAGGTATCATTATATTCTCCTTTTTCTCTACTAATTGAAGGAATCTCTTTAATAGAAATCCTTTTACTATCTAAAGCTAGCTTATTAGTCCCACGTCTCCGTTTTTTTGACATCGTCCAACGTCCGTTGGATACTGTCCGTCAAAATCGTGATATGGCCCATTTTACGACCTTTTTTTGGCTGGGCTTTTCCGTAGTAATGAAAATGCCAGTCCGGCCATAAATCAATCAGCTCATATGTTTTCAATAAATTTTCACCTAAAATATTGACCATCACTGCATTCGATAATAATTTTGGTTCGCTCAACGGCCAGCCACAGATTCCGCGAATATGCGCCTCAAATTGACTCATTGTGCAAGCTTCGATCGTGTAGTGCCCTGAATTGTGCGGCCGCGGGGCGATCTCATTAACATATAATGCGCCAGCTGTTGTCAAGAAAAATTCAACACAAAGCGTTCCAACTAAATCTACTCCTTGAGCGATCACTTTTGCGATTCGACTGGCTTCTTTTGCAACAGCCACATCAATTCCTGCTGGCGCAATTGTCTCATGAAGAATATTGTTTCGATGAATGTTTTCTACTACTGGGAAAGTTACATAGTCGCCCAGATTATTGCCTGCAACTTGGACAGATAGTTCTTTTTCAAATGGAATCCATGCTTCTAAAACACACGTTCCTTGCCGCAAAAGATTCATTGACGGTGCCAAATCAGCAGTGCTTCTTAATACATATTGTCCATGCCCATCGTAACCGCCGCGAGTTGTTTTTAACACACAAGGATAACCGATCCCTTCAATCGCATCTTGAATATCTGTTGGACTGATAATTGTTGCATAGGGCGCGATCACAATATTGTTACTTTCTAAAAAAGACTTTTCCATCAAACGATCTTGACTGATCGCTAATAAATCGGTACCTTGTGGAATATTCGCAAAATGTTGAATATGATTGATGGTATCGACATCAACATTTTCAAATTCATAAGTGATCACTTGCGATCTGCGGGCCATCTCTTCTAAAGCCGTTTGATCGTCATAATCGGCAACGATGTGCCAATCTGAAACTTGTGCAGCCGGACAGTCTCCCGTCGGATCGATCACGCCTGTACGAAATCCCATTTCCTTTGCGCTGATAGCCATCATGCGGCCTAATTGCCCTCCGCCTACGATCCCAATCGTAGAGCCTGGTTGTAACGATTTAACCAAGTCGCTCACTACTTTCTAATACAGTTTCTGTCATTCGCTGACGTTTTTCTTCCAAACGATCAGCTACGTTTTTATCATACATGGAAAGCATCTGTGCCGCAAGTAGTCCTGCATTCGTTGCACCCGCTTTTCCAATCGCGGTTGTAGCTACAGGTACTCCTCCTGGCATCTGCACAATCGACAACAACGAGTCTAATCCATTCAACGCTTTCGATTGGACCGGTACACCAATCACCGGCAATGTAGTCTTTGCCGCCACCATTCCAGGTAAGTGCGCCGCGCCACCAGCACCAGCAATGATAACTTTGATCCCACGCACACGGGCTTTTTCGGCAAATTCGAACATTAGATCCGGCGTTCGGTGAGCTGAAATGACCCGTTTTTCATATTCGATTTCTAATTCATCAAGACTGTCGCAGGCATATTTCATCGTCTCCCAATCTGATGTACTGCCCATGATTACTGCAACTTCTAAAGTCATAATCTGCTCCTTTTCCTATTAAGAATGATTTTTTGACACAATTTGAAAGATCTTCATACACGCAATATTCAACCTATCGCAAAATAAAAAACAAAACTGACGCCTCTAAGTTATCCAAACATATTTTAGCAAGAGCGATTTAGTAAGTCAAAATAAAATTCGAATATTAAACAAAATAAATATGATAACGTTCGTGTTTATTTCGTATAAAAAGAGAGACGCAGCTCACACCGCGTCTTCTTTTATTTTGTTTCTCTTTCATAACCGTGGAATATAAGGTTCAAAACAATCGCTGACAAACTGCTCATTACAATTCCGTTTCCTGTAAACATTTGCAAGGTTTCAGGCAACTTCGCAAACAAAGTCGGCATCGAATTGAAACCTAACCCAAACCCAATTGAGATTGCAATGATCAATAGATTTTTTTCGTCATTATAATTAACTTTTGACAACATCTTCATTCCTTGAACAGCCACCATACCGAACATTACCAACATTCCACCGCCTAAAACAGGTTCAGGAATAATCTGAGCTAAAGCTCCAACTTTAGGAAAAAGTCCTAAGATAATCAAAAAGATCGCTGAGAAATAGATGGGGCGACGCGTCTTTATTCCAGACAACTGAACCAAACCGACATTTTGAGAAAACCCTGTATATGGAAAAGTATTGAACAATCCGCCCAATACGACTGCTAAACCTTCTGCTCGGTATCCACGTTTCAAATCGTCTTCTTTGATTTTCTTACCTACAATATCACCTAAAGCAAAGTAAACGCCCGTCGATTCAACCATACTGACAATAGAGATAATAATCATTAATAGGATTGAAAATGGTTCAAACTTTGGTGTTCCAAAATAAAATGGTTGTGGGACATGAAACATCGGCGCATGTCCAATCGCAGCTAAATCAACTTTACCTAAAAATGCAGCTAAGACTGTACCAGCGACTAGGCCAACTAAGACCGCAATCGAGCGGACAAATCCTCGACCGAATACTTGCACCGCTAAAATCAAGAGAATTGTTACAGCAGCTAATACTAAGTTTGTAGGATCACCGAAGCTCGGAGCAGCCGCATCCCCGCCACCCATTTTGGTAATCGCAACTGGGATCAATGTCAAACCGATCGTCGTAATGACCGTACCTGTGACGATTGGCGGAAATAATTTTTCAACCTTTGAAAAGAAGCCGGCAATCAGAACAACAAAAACTCCCGCTGCAATAATCGAGCCGTAAACGGTTCCTACGCCTTGCTTTTGACCAATCAAGATCAATGGAGCCACTGCTTGGATTGCACAGCCTAAAACGACTGGTAAGCCAATCCCAAAAAATTTATTGACTGTCAATTGCAGCAATGTCGCAATCCCACACATAAAAATATCAATCGAAATCAAGTATGTCATCTGTGCTTCATTAAAACCTAATCCTGTTCCGATCAAAAGCGGTACCGCAACTGCTCCAGCATACATCGCTAATAAATGCTGCAATCCTAAAACTGCTGATTTTCCATTTCCCGTTTCATTTGTCACTTTATGCATCCTCCTTGATAAATGTTATTTCACCATCATGTAAGGAAGCAATTCTCGCTAAAGAAACAACCGGAATATCCATGTCTTCAATCAACTGACGCCCGTCTTGGAAGGATTTTTCAATCAAGATTCCGATCCCAGCAACGCTTGCCCCCGCTTGTTGACACAATTCGATTAATCCTTTTGCAGCTTGGCCGTTTGCCAAGAAATCATCGACTAACAAGACATTGTCCTCTGCAGAAAGAAATTTACGAGAAATAGAAATGGTGCTAGTTACTTGTTTAGTGAATGAATAAACAGAGGCGGTCAAAAGTTCTTCATCCATCGTTAAACTTTTTGATTTGCGAGCAAAGATCATCGGCACATTCAATGCTTGCGCAGCGTAGACAGCCGGTGCGATACCAGATGCTTCGATGGTAACTACTTTAGTGATTTTTTTATCTGCAAATACTTCTGCCAGACGTTTGCCCATTGCATCCATCAATTCAGGATCCACTTGGTGAGTGATAAATTCATCAACTTTTAAAACACCCTCACCCAAAACTCGGCCATTACTTTTGATGCGATCTGTTAATTCTTTCATTATCTTTTCTCCTTTTCTTGTCGTTTTTTGATTAATACAAAAAACGCACCTCATCTGCAAAGCAAAAAAGGTACGTAACCGTACGATTTTTACTTATAGTCTTGTGTTTACGGCACAAGGTAGAAACTGTCATCCATATTATGACGATATATAAGTTTACTATAGTGAAAATTTCCACTATAGTTTATGAAATATGAAAACTATTATATCAAATACTGTTGTCCTGTAAACCAGAATCTTTACAAATGAGAAGATTTATAGCTGAATTAAATGGTTGTCTCACTTTTTCTCAAAAAAATCCTTCTATAATATGTACAGAAAAAAACGAGCGATTGAATGATTCAAAATAATTGGCAATCATCTAGTAATTTGAGATGATTAACTAAAGCTGAGCCAAAACAAGGAGGTTCTTCTGTTGATTGATTACTTTTATATTTCAAATGATGGCTTGCAAAAAAATAAACAGCAAGCCAATTGGTTAGCTGTCTCCGATCCGACTGACGCTGAAAAAGAACAACTAGTAGCAGATTATGAATTACCTAGAAATTTCTTTTCGTTTGGACGAGACTTTTCGAATGTTTCTTTTTTTAAAAAATACCAAACAGACGATGAAAAATCACTTTGTTTGATGCTTTTTATCGACATTCAATCTATCCACCGACCTGAGTCTCTATCTTCGACTGTAACAGTTTTTTTAACCTCGGACATTTTGATTACCGTAAGTGAAAAATCATTGATCACTCAAGTTTTGAACACGTTTAAAACTGAAATTTTCACTAAAGCTGGTCTGATTTTACATACTTTACAGATAATCAATGAACATTATCTGGCCTTTTTAAAAGAACAGCGTAAAACGATTGAAGAAATCAGTTACGGGACGACTAAAGGCTCAAATAAAAATATTTTAGAAAAAGCGACTGATACCGAAAAAAATCTCGTTTATATCGACAATTTATTAAAAGAACAGCGCAAAACAGTCACACAGTTATTGGAGTCTGAATTGGTTTATTCCGATCGCGACTTAGCGATCGAACTTGAACTTCAAACCAAACAAGCGACGACTTCTGTTCAGATTTATCGCGAGATGTTGAGTTCGATCAGCGGACTGATCGATAGTATGATGGACAATCGATTGAATCAATTAATGAAGTTTCTGAATACAGCCTCGCTTTTACTGGCGTTGCCGACGTTGATTTTCAGCCTATGGGGAATTAACACCGGCGGGCTGCTCTGGCGCGACTCTGAACTTGGTTCATTCTTAGTCGTATTGCTGGCGCTGATCGTTTCCATTGTCAGTGGTATCTATCTCTTCAGAAAAGATTACAACGCATAAAAGACAAAAATGAAAAAGGTGCGACAATCTTGTCGCACCTCTTTTTTGCCTATTTTAATTCGTTCGCTACTGAGAAGTGTCCGATAACATCTGTGATCCGGTTCAAGTCAACATTTCCGCCAGATACGACAGCAACGACTTTCTTACCATTCACATATTTATCCACTTTACCAGAAAGAATGGCTGCTGTTGCTAAACCGCCAGCACCTTCCACAACGATCTTCGTCCGTTGGATCAAATCTTTCATCGCAAGTTCGATTTCTTGTTCAGATACTGTAACCATATCGTCCACAAGTTCTTCTACTACTTCAAAAGTAAGATTTCCTGGGAATTCAACTGCACATCCGTCAGCGATTGTTGCGGCTTCCTTATGACCCACTTTTTTACCTGCACGGAATGATGCTGTCATTCCATGGATGTTGTCAGCTTGGACACCAATGATATTGATGTTCGGGTTAAACGTCTTCATTGCTACAGCGATCCCTGCGATCAATCCGCCGCCACCGACAGGAACGATTACAGTATCGACATCCCAAATAGAATCAAGGATTTCAAGACCGATTGTTCCTTGGCCTGCCATTACAAATTCATCATCGTAAGGAGGGATGTAAGTTACACCAGTTTCTTCAACGATTTTTTCACAGTAAGCTTTTGCTTCATCGAATCCAGAACCATGAAGGATAACTTTCGAACCATAACCTTCAGTAGCTTCGACTTTTGCTTTAGGTGCTGTTTCTGGCATAACAATCGTACTTTCGATTCCTAATAATTTAGAAGTCAATGCGACCCCTTGTGCGTGGTTTCCGGCTGAAACAGCAATAACGCCTTTATCTTTTTCCGCTTGAGTTAAATGAGCGATCTTATTGAATGCACCGCGGAATTTAAATGAACCTGTCAATTGCATATTTTCTAATTTCAAGAATACTTGACCGCCAGTTTGGGCAGTTAAGAACATTGATTGGATCAATGGTGTTACACGACCATATTGTTTTACCACATTTTTTGCTTCATGGATATCTTCAATAGATACAGGTAGATCTGCCATTGTTTCAGTCATTACAAAACATCTCCTACTCCAGTATAAGGAACATCGATTGAATCTGCTAATGCTTTAGAAACTACTTTACCATTGTAAATACTTAAACCTGAAAATAATGATTCATCAGCTTTCAATGCTTCGTCTAACCCTTTCACACTAACTTCTTTAAGGAATGAAACATTTCCTTTCGCTAGAGCGATTGTTGCTGTTCTTGGTGTAGCACCTGGCATATTAGGAACAGCATAATGGATCACACCATGTTTAGTAAATACTGGATCTGCATGGTTCGTTGGTTTGTCGATTGTTTCAACTGTACCACCTTGGTCGATTGCGATATCAACGATTACAGAACCTGGTTTCATTGATTCAACCATGTATTCTTTTACTAATTTTGGTGGCTTAGCTCCTGGAATCAAAATTGTTGAAATAAATACATCTGCTTCTTTGATTTTTGCTTCTAAGTTTTCAGTATTTGAAACAATTACATCTACATTATGATCTTTGTAACGATCTTGTAATTGTTTGATTCGTTTTTCGTTCACTTCAAGAATGATTACGTGACAGCCAATACCAACAGCCATGTCTGCTGCATTTTCAGCTGCATTTCCGCCGCCTAAAATAACGATAGTTCCAGCTTCGACACCGTCGATTCCAGGAAGTAAGATTCCTTCGCCGCCATGTTGTTTTTCTAAATAATATTGGCCTAAATTAACTGCACGACGTCCAGCGATAGCACTCATTGGTTTCAACAATTCTAAAACGCCGTTGATTGAAATGTTTTCGCCAGATAAAGCTGTAACGCCAACTTCCATCATTTTCTCAACACAAGCTTTATTTGCAGCTAAATGCAAGAAGCCCCAAATGATTTGGCCTTTTTTGAAATAGTGGTATTCGCTTTCCATAGGTTCTTTAACTTTAACGATCAAATCAGCAGTCCACGCTGTATCAGTGTCCACGATTTTACCGCCAGCTTCGATATATTGTTCATTGGTGAAGCCTGAACCTGCACCAGCATTATCATCAACTAGTACTTCATTTCCTGCTTCAACTAAAATTTTAACATTTTCAGGGGTCATGCCTACGCGTGCCTCACCTTGTTTTGGATCTTTGATTACGCCAATTTTCACAGTAAATCACTCCTATAGAATTATTATCGAAGTTCTTCAACTTCTGAACATGTTTACTATATCACAATGATTTATTGAAACAACAATCACACCTCAAGTGTTATTGATATCTCATTATTCTGAAATTCATCCTCATTTTATTAAACTAAAAAGAACTAAAACGTTGTTATTACAGTATTTACAAATAATAGTTTTATCATTTTACCTGATGTTGTTCTCTTTAAATAGTTTTTTTAATAAATAAAATCGCAAACGTTATCAGTTTTTTATGTGATTATTCTAATTTGTGAAATCATTCAATTTCGATCATCTTCTTAAAAATAAATTACTGAAGGGCTTTTAGTCCGACTTAACCGAACTATTCAAGCGGCTTCCACCTAAACAATCGATTTGATTAAACAAAAATAGCCTGCAGATCGTAAATGATCTACAGGCTAAAAAAATATTTTTTTATGACTGATCTCAGCTAAGCAGTCGCGCCATCTTCAGCTTTCTTTTGACAATCTGGGCATAAGCCATAAACTTCCAAACGGTGCTTGTTAACTTGATAACCCGTTAGTTTACTCGATGCCATCTCAACATCTTCTAATCCAGGATAGAAAAAGTCAACGATTTTCCCACACTCTGTACAAATCGCATGATAATGTTGTTTGTTAGTATAATCAAAACGGCTTGCCGCATCGCCATAATTCATTTCTTGGACGATTCCGATTTCAACAAATTTTCTCAAGTTATTGTACACTGTAGCCACACTCATGTTTTGGAAGCGACTTTCAAGGGAGCGAAAAATCTCATCGGCTGTTGGATGACTACGATATTGGATCAGATACTCTAAAATGGCATAACGCTGCGGCGTAATTCTGACTCCGCTGGCTTTTAATCCTTTAACCGCTTGGTCAACTGCCTCATTTACCATATAAGCCCCTCCTATTCATATTCTCAGTTAAATAATACTATTATCTGAGGGGAAATACTAGTTTAGAATCAAAAATTAATAATTTTCATAAAACTATTGATTAAATTGAAACAATTCAGTAGATAAATAGCGTTCGCCATTATCTGGTAATAAAACTAGAACTTTCTGATCAGGATTCATTTTCTTCGCTACTTCAATTGCCGCAAACAATGCAGCACCAGAAGAAACGCCAACTAAAATCCCTTCTTTTTTCGCAATTTCACGCGCTGTCTCGATCGCATCGTCCCCTTTTACTGCTAAGACCTCATCATAGACGGCCGTATCTAAAACACTTGGAATAAACCCTGCACCAATTCCTTGGATTTTATGCGGGCCTGGCTGACCGCCCTCTAAAACAGCGGATTCCACAGGTTCGACTGCATAAATTTTAATCTCTTTATACATCCGCTTTAATTCATTTCCTACTCCTGTGATCGTTCCGCCAGTGCCGACACCGGCAACAAAAGCATCCAACCCATGGGTCTCAAAAACATCAACGATCTCTCTAGCCGTTGTTTCTTCATGAACCTTTGGATTTGACGGATTATCAAACTGCGCGGGGATAAAACCATTATTTTCTTCAGCTAATTCTTTTGCTTTTGCAATTGCACCTTTCATTCCATCGGCACCTGGTGTTAAAACTAACTCTGCACCATAGGCTTGCATCAATTTACGACGTTCGACGCTCATCGTATCCGGCATTACTAACGTTACAGGATAGCCTTTTGCAGCCCCAACCATCGCCAAACCGATACCGGTATTTCCAGAAGTCGGCTCAATAATCGGCATTCCAGCTTTCAACCTGCCATTTTTTTCTGCATCTTCGATCATTCGCAATGCAATCCGATCTTTTACGCTACCGCCAGGATTAAATGATTCTAACTTAACAAAAATCTGCGCCATATTATCTGTTGTCATATTGTTAAGTTTAACAATTGGCGTTTCACCGATCGTATCCAAAATTGAGTCATAAATTTTTGTCATGCTTCCTCGCTCCATTCCTTATCTTCTATAAATATATTAACGAATAATGAGAGAAGATGCGAGGATTTCGACTTTTAAAGCCTTTCCTTGATCTGCATTTGCCACATTTAAATCAACCGGTTAAATAAGCAAAAAAAGATGGAGCCTTTTGCTCCATCTTTAGAAAAATCAAATTGTGATTGTATCGCCTGGCATAATCGTCGTCTCAGTACTCCAACCATTATCTGCTAGTAATTGATCAACACTGATGCCGAATTTTTCTGCAATTCCCCAGACTGAATCGCCTGACTGAACCGTATACGATTGTCCACTTGCTGAAGCAGTGGTTGTTTGTGCTGCTTGTGTTGTTTCTGTACTTTGACTTTGCGTCGTCGTTTGTACCGCTGTACCCGCTCCTGGTGTATCAAAACGAGTTAGATTATATGATTGGATCAAAGAAATCAACTTGCCTGCATAACCTGGATCTGTCGCGTAACGGCCAGTTAAATAGACGGCCGCATCTTGATAGCTGTTAGTATGACTTTTACGTGCGCCAGCATAATATGAACTAGCTAGTAAACTCGCATGCGCTTGAAACGCTTCGCCGTAACTGTTGTATACAGCAAATGGTTCATCCATCGTTACCCATTGTCCGTTCAAATACTCTTGCGTTCCCATCGTCACCGATGCTCCACCGCCGTATTCTTTTACACCAAACAAATTATAGTAAGGTGCCGCTGATAATTGAGAAGATCCGAAACCAGTTTCAACTAACGCTTGAGCAACCATAATTGAGGCATAGAGGTCGTTGGCTGATGAAACTTGCATTGCTGAAGCACCTAATTGTTCGATAAACGCAGATTGGTTTTGTGCTTGACCTGTTTCTGCCGCACTTACTTCAACTGTGTTCATGCTTAAAACAGCCGGCGATAGGATCATCGCTGTTCCTAACAAAGGGACCGTTTTTTTCGCAACTTTTAGTTTTTTTGCTTTTTGCTGCATTCTTATATAATTGTATTTTTCGGTACGGGTTTTAAATTGATTCATCATATACCTCCAAGAAACCTTTACAGAGCTCTTCATTTTAATTTCTTTTAAAAGTATAATCTAAGAATCCCTAACAAACAATTCAAATCCTTTAAATTCACTAATTTGTCACGGCATCGTAATATGTGTAATAAAAAAGTTAATTTGTTGCTATTCAATAATCCTTGATTTTTTAAAAGAGCCGAAATTACTCAAACAGTCGCATCAAATGCAAATGTCTTGCTGTTTGATGCGACTACTGTTTTATTTCTATTTATTTGCTGACTCATCTGTATCTAGTTGATTCTGAAAAATCAATTGATCATTCCATAATTCGATTGCTACTGTTGTCTTTGGCATCACGCGACCGGCAATGATCTCCTTCGCTAAAGGTGTTTCAACTTCTCGAGTAATGAACCGTTTCAATGGTCGCGCCCCATATTGTGGCTCGTAGGCTTTTTCCGCAATCCAAGTTTTGGCATCTTCAGTAATATTCAACTGAATTTCTTGTTCTTCTAACCGATGAGATAACTGTTGAATAATTTTCTCGACGATTCCTTTGACATCAGCCAAACTTAATGGCGTAAATAAAATCGTATCATCAATTCGATTTAAGAATTCCGGTTTGAAATGTCCACGCAATAGTTCAAAAACTTGTTCTTTTGTTGTTTCAGGGATTTCCCCGTCTGCCGTCACACCATTCAAGAGTACTTGCGAACCGATGTTACTTGTCATGATCAAAACGGTATTTTTAAAGTCGACTAACCGTCCTTTTGAATCGGTCAAACGTCCATCATCTAAGACTTGCAATAAAATATTGAAGACATCTGGATGCGCTTTTTCAATTTCGTCAAGCAAAATGATCGTATACGGATTCCGGCGAACGGCTTCTGTTAATTGTCCGCCTTCTTCATATCCGACATAACCTGGAGGAGCTCCTACTAATCGTGATACTGAATGTTTCTCCATGTACTCACTCATATCGATCCGAACCATATGATTTTCTGAATCGAATAAATTTTCCGCCAAGGCTTTTGCAAGTTCGGTTTTCCCTACACCCGTCGGTCCTAAAAATAAGAATGAGCCTAATGGACGTGCAGGATCTTGTAACCCAGCACGAGAACGTAACACCGCATCACTTACAGCATCAACGGCTTCCTCTTGCCCAATTACACGTTGGTGCAGTGTACTGTTCAAGTTCAATAGTTTTTCCCGTTCGCCCGCAACTAACTTAGTCACAGGAATTCCAGTCAAGCGCCCGACAACTTGAGCGATTTCATTTTCAGTAACCGATTCTTGTACCATTTTAAGGTCGCTCTTTTTATTTTTTTCCTCTAGTTCAGCTAATTCTTTTTCTAAATTCGGAATGGTTCCATGGCGAAGTACCGCAGCCCGTTCCAAATCATAATTATTTTCGGCATCTTCTAATTCATGCTTAGCCTGATCAATTTCCGCCCGCTTGTTAGAAACAACGGCTACTTCTTCTTTTTCTGTCTCCCATTGCAATTTCATCGCATGGGTTTCTTCCCGCAGGTCAGCCAATTCTTCCTGCAAATTTTCTAACCGTTTTTTGCTGGCATCGTCGCTTTCTTTTTTCAGCGCGGCTTCTTCGATTTCTAATTGCATCAAACGACGAGTCGTTTGATCAAGTTCTGTTGGCATCGAGTTCATTTCTACTCGGATACTTGCGCTAGCTTCATCGATCAGATCAATGGCTTTATCTGGCAAAAATCGATCTGTAATGTAACGATCGGATAATGTTGCCGCGGCTACTAACGCATTGTCGTGGATGTTCACACCATGATGAATCTCAAAACGTTCCTTCAAGCCGCGCAAAATACTGATCGTATCTTCGACTGTTGGCTCTTTCACGAGTACTTTTTGGAAACGGCGTTCCAATGCTTTGTCTTTTTCCATATATTGACGGTATTCATCCAATGTCGTCGCACCAATCAAATGCAATTCACCACGTGCCAACATAGGTTTCAACAAATTGCCGGCATCCATACTGCCTTCTGTTTTTCCAGCTCCAACGATATTGTGGATCTCATCAATAAATAGTAAAATTCTTCCGTCTGATTTTTTAACTTCTTTCAAAACTGCCTTTAAGCGTTCCTCAAACTCGCCGCGAAATTTTGCCCCGGCGATCAATGAACCCATATCTAATGAGAAAACGGTTTTGTCTTTTAAATTTTCCGGAACATCTTTACGGACGATCCGTTGAGCTAAGCCTTCCACGATCGCTGTTTTACCAACACCCGGTTCACCAATCAAGACTGGATTATTTTTAGTCTTCCGTGAAAGGATCCGGATCACGTCACGAATCTCTTCGTCACGACCGATTATGGGATCTTGCTTGCCGTTTTTTACTTGTTGAACTAAATCAACGCCATATTTTTCTAATGCTTTATAAGTTTCTTCTTGATTTTGCGAAGTCACTCGATCTCCTCCTCGCATATCTTCAATATTTTTTTGGAGTTCTTTTTCATTCAACCCTTGTTGAACCAAATAGTTCGTCAAAGGATAATTTTTTAATTTCATCAACGCTAAAATGACGATCTCAGTTGATAAGAAGTCGTCGTTAAACGTTTCCCGTAATTGATCTGCTTCATTTAATAACGTAAACAGATTCTGACTCAAATTTTGACCATACTGAACGTTGCCGCTAACAGTTGGATACGCATCAAGCAACTTATCGATTTCTTGTTCAAAGCGTTCGACGTCGATCCTAGCATCTGCATAGAAATTACGACCAAAGTGATCTGGCTGAAGAAAAATTTTCCATACATGCGCGATATCAATTTCTTGATGATGTCTCGTTACAGCGATCTGTTGTGCTTCAGCAATCGCTTCTTGTAAAGTCGTCGTCATTTTTTCGATATTCATAAACATACCTCCGACCTGATTAATAATTTACACTTAAAAGTATATATCATTGGTCAATAAAGGTCAAACAATGTACTTGTTCTGTGCAACGTTTATTATTATGAAGAAAATCAAAATAATGCTACAATTCTTTCATTACTAGAAAGTGAGTGATTCAATGATTTCACGTGTAATTGGATTTGAAAAAGGATTTCTACTTTCGAATGGAAATTATTTTGAAACTTATGAAGTGATGCTTCCTAAACTGAATAAATTTGATCTAGCTGTAAAAAATTTAGCTGTGTCAATCAATCCGATTGATACAAAATTAAGACAAAACGGCAAAGGAATTCCTCAGCCTCACGTTCTTGGTTTTGACAGCGTAGGGATTGTGACCCAATTAGGCAGTCAAGTTGAAAATATTGAGATCGGTGATCGTGTTCTTTTTGCCGGTACGACTAGAAGATTTGGCAGCTATAGCGAAAGTCAAGTCGTCGATTCTCGTATCGTTGCAAAATTGCCAAACAAAATCTCAACAGATGAGGCTGCCGCTCTGCCGTTAACCTTTATTACTGCCTACGAGATGTTATTCGAAAAAATGGGATTGATAGCTGGAGAAAAACAAAATAAAGGAACATTGTTCATTATCAATGGTGCTGGCGGTGTTGGTTCGATTGCGATTCAACTGGCTAAATGGGCTGGTCTGAATGTAATTGCCACTGCCTCACGTAAAGAAAGCAAAGAATGGGTAGAAAGAATGGGTGCTGATTTAGTCATCGATCATCACAAAAATTTGACGAAGCAATTAAACAAACTCGGCTATCAATCAATCCCAAATATTTTGATTCTCCATTCAACTGATCACTATTTTGAAGAAATGTGCGACTTACTCGAACCCTTTGGCCACTTAGGCTCCATTGTAGGATCGAATAAAGATCTGGATCTAGCAAAATTAAAAAATAAATCTGGCAGCTTCGATTGGGAATACATGTTTGCTAAGACGGATTATGATTTTGATGTTGCTTCTCAAGGAAAGATTTTGGAACTCCTCGTTCAGCTGTTGCAAGAGAGAAAAATCAAAAGTACCTTAACGAAGATCATTCCCGGTTTTTCGCCAGAAGTTTTCTATCAAGCCCATCAAATCGTTGAAGAAAATCAAATGATCGGAAAATTGGTCATACATTATTAAACGAAAAGAAGTTAACGACTTTCAGTCGTTAACTTCTTTTTTTGCTTTTTTAAATTCATGATTGATCTGACGTTGTTTAGTAAATAATACATAGATCATGCCGATTAAAAATGGTAATAGATAGGTCGCATAACGATACAAGAGCAATGACGACACTGCATCTACCTTGCCTACGACATTTCGGAATAACAAAACATAAACAAATTCAAAACCGCCGATCCCACCTGGTGCCGGTAAAACACCGCCGAGAATCACGGTGAAACTGATCAGCGCCACCGTCAGCCAAATATCGATAGTCGGATGATCTTGAACCAAAATAAAAAATGGTAATGAATACCAGACGAATAATTTCGCCATGTTTGAACAAAATACGCGGACAACCGCTTTTCGATCACGGATAAATGCTTTGATCGCCGCACGCAATGAATACACTTGATTATTGATGCGGTCAACGATATCCCGTAATTTTTGATGTTTGATTACTCGATTGCAAAAGATCACTAACAATACTTGCGCATTGATGTTCAAACTTAAAATAAGCAATGTTGAAACAATCAGTAAAGTTACTGCTATTCCTGCAATCACTAATAAAGTCCCATTAGCCACATGTTGTTGGATTGCATCGTTTTTCAGTACCAAAAAAAACAACGCCCAAACGATCAATGCGATCTTATAAGTAATCATTCTCAACGCGCTAGTCCCTGTTCCTTCTGAGTATCTCAAGTTTTTTTTGTGATAATAAATTACCTCAGATACAATCGAACCGGTTCCAAATGTGATCACTCGATAGAATGTTGCATACGCAGAAGCAAAAAAACCATCAAGAACAGAAAATTTGCGATTAAATTCGTTTGCGATATTTTTAATGCTGTATCCTTCGATCATTTGACTGATCAATCCAAGAGCGGTGACGCCTAAAAGGACTGGCAGCGAAGTTTTGCCAAGCTCTGCAAAAATTTCACTTAAAGAATCGCGAATCACAAAAATAATCACACCGATCATCACTACAAACAACAAAATATTTAGAATCAATTTACGATTGATAGATAAATTCATTTTTTAGCCTCATTTTTTCTTTATTGCTATAGCCTACCACATGCTAATGGGCAAAAAAAGAAAAAGCTTCAAGTTTCCTCAAAGCTTTTCCCATAAACTTATTTTGCGTTGTTTTCAATGATCTTCACGATCACGTCAACTGCTTTTTCCATTGTTTGTAATGAGACAAATTCAAACCGTCCATGCATGTTTTCGGCGCCGGCAAAGATATTTGGTGTCGGAATACCCATGAATGAGATTTTAGAACCATCTGTACCGCCACGGATTGGTTCGATGATTGGTTTGACATCTACTTCTTCCATCGCACCTTTAGCTAGTTCAATGATGCTCATATCTTTTTCGATGATTTCACCCATATTGTAGTATTGATCGTACATATTGATCTCTACTCGTTCTTGGTCAAATTGGCTGTTCATTTTTTCTTGAATCTCTTTGATCATTTGTTTGCGTGCTTCAAATTTATCGCGATCATGATCACGAACGATATACGTCATTTTTGCTTCTTCCACGTTCCCGTCTAAAGCTAGCAAATGGAAGAACCCTTCGCGACCGTCCGTTTTTTCTGGGCGTTCATCTTCTGGTAATTGATTATGGAAATCAATTGCCATTTGCAACGCATTGATCATCGTATTTTTCGCCGTACCAGGGTGAACGTTTTTTCCGTGCATCGTAATTTCAGCTTGAGCGGCACTGAAAGTTTCATATTGCAATTCCCCGATTGGTCCGCCGTCCATCGTATAAGCAAAGTCTGTATTGAATTCTTTTACATCAAACTTATCTGCTCCGATTCCGATTTCTTCATCAGGACCAAAACCAACCCGAACTTCTCCGTGTTTGATTTCAGGATGAGCGATCAAATATTCCATCGCAGTCATGATTTCAGCGATCCCTGATTTATCATCAGAGCCCAGCAAGGTCGAGCCATCAGTAGTAATCAACGTTTGCCCCGTATAATTTTTTAAATTTGGGAAATCTTTTATGTTTAAAGTATACTTTCCAGCCGCATCTAATTTAATCGTTGATTGGCCGTCATAGTTTTCAACGATTTGCGGATTGACATTTGTCGCATTGAAATCGGCGGTGTCCATATGAGAGATAAATCCGATCGTCCGCGCTTCTTTATCAAGATTACTTGGCAAAGTTGCCATCACATAACCATTCGTCTCGTTATAAGCGATATCTTGCATGCCAATCTCTGCCAATTCTTTCATTAGCTCATGGGCAAAGTCTACCTGTGTTTGAGTCGTTGGTGTTGTGGTGCTTGTCGCATCAGAACGAGTTTCTGTTTTAACATAGTGTAAAAAACGCGGTAATAAATTTTCGTACATAGTACTCTCTCCTTTAATGCTATTTATTTAAATGAAAAAGGATCCGTGGAAACCTCAGATGCAAGGAAATCAACATTCCAGCCTTCTTCATTTTTCCATTGTTCAAATAGAGCCACCATTTTCTCTTTGCACAGCGACTCAATATAGTGTCCCGGGTCGATCACTAACATCCCTGTTTCTTGCATATCATGCGCAGTATGATAGTAAACATCGCCAGTAATATAAACGTCAGCGTTTGCCGCTAAAGCATCACGGTAAAACTTCTCGCCACTTCCGCCACAAATAGCAACCCGCTTGATTGTTTCTTTGTTCGCATGCGGATAGACTACTCGCAGACCTTGCAATCCGAAAACTTTTTTTACTTTTGCAATAAAGTCTTCTGCAGACATCTCATCTTTCAAATTACCGACACGACCAATCCCAAATTTTTCTGGCAAATTATCCAGCGGGTAAAGATCATAGGCTGGTTCTTCGTATGGATGCGCTGCAAACATCGCTGCTAATACTTCAGCTTGCTTGGTCTCAGGAAAGATCACTTCAATTCTGCTTTCTTGAACTTGTTCTGGAATATTTGCTGAACCGATTGCAGGATTTGCCTGACTTGTCGGCGTGAAGCGTCCCGTACCGTTCACTGTAAAAGAAGTCGCCTGATAATTGCCTTGCTCGCCGGCACCAGCTTCAGCTAGTGCTTGGCGCATTTTTTTTGCATCCGTCTGCGGAATATAAACTGCTAATTTTTTCATCTGAACAGTATGGGTATGAACCAAATATTCTGTATCATAAACAGCTAGTGCTTCACAAAACCAATCGTTTAAACCATTGTTGATGATGTCCATATTAGTATGTGCTGCATAGACTGCAATGTCATGTTTGATTAAATCAGCATACATTTTTGTCTGAATATCATCTGTCGTCAGTCGTGAAATCGGTCGAAAAATAGGCGGATGTTTGACAATCAATAAATCAACCTTTTTCGCGATTGCTTCTGCGACAACCGCCGGCCGAACATCTAAACTCATCATGATTTTTTTTACGTCTTTGTTTAGTGTACCGATGTGCAGTCCGACTGGATCGCCTTCTTCAGCCAGCCACTCAGGACAATACTGATTAAAACGTTGGATAAATTCATTTCCCTGCATCTACGAGTACCTCCTTGATCCATTCGATCTCTTGTGCGACTTCCTTGATCTTTTCAGCAACATCTTGATCACTTTGATGTAAACTAGCTAAGATCGTTTCACTCTTGCTTAATTTATGTTGCCATTTTTTTATAAAAATAGGACTTTTCTCAACTAATAAAACCGGACCAAAGAAAAGTTCTTTTGCTGAATAATCTGGTATTGTTTTAGTTTTTTCTGCCACAATGATCTCATAAATTTTATAATTTTCCTCGATCATGGCTTCATCGACGATTTGATAGCCTTCCGCGACCAACCATTGGCGCAATTGACGTTCACCGACATTTGGTTGCAAAATCAAACGTTCTTTGCCAGACAGTCGGTTCTTATCCTTGCCTCGTTGTAAAATATCACGGATCAAAACACCGCCCATGCCACAAATGGTGATGGCAGAAACGTGATCAGCCAGTTCTACTGCCTCAAGTCCATCAGCTAAACGGACAGCAATCTTCTCTTCTAAACCATTCTTTGCCACTTGCCTTTTGGCAGATTCATAAGGACCAGTAACAACTTCACCGGCAATTCCATACGATATTTTTTCTTGTAACATCAAAGCAACTGGCAGATATGCATGATCAGAGCCGATATCAGCTAGAATAGCAGCTGGCGGCACAAATTCTGCAGCTTTTTGTAAACGATTCGATAAATCTTTGGCGTTCATTTTTTCACATCCTAAAATAGATTATAACACTCCTTAAAAAAAGCGCCCCTAAAAAAGAGCTAAATGACAGCGCTTTTTAATAGGGCGTTTGTTTTTTTCTAAGAGAATTTTCGTTTTTTAACCGTTCCGACGATTTTCGCCAGTCATAAAAATTTCTTTGCTCAAATAACGAATCCGTTCCATGATCCGTTGCGCTTTCAATGGTTCTTCATCGCCACGCTGAGTGACAGATAAATGTTGTTCAAGTTGATCCATATTGAAATTCGAAGAGAAAAATGTCGGCAACTGTTCTTGCATCCGATGCTGTAAGATCACGCCTAACACTTCATCGCGAATCCAAGCACTCATCGAGTCTGCCCCAATATCATCGATCATCAAAATCGGTGCACGTTTGACTTCGTTTAATTTAGGACCCACGTTATCTTTGGAAATCGCTTGTTTCATTTCACCCGTGAACGTAGGGAAATGAAGCAGTGTCGTTTCAAACCCTTTAACTGCTAATTCATGTGCAACCGCTCCAAGTAAATATGTTTTTCCGACTCCGAATCCTCCAACTAAATACAAAGCTTTGTGAAACATTTTAGGATTTTCTTCGTATTGATTGATAAAGTCCAGCGACGCTTCAAGCGCTTCGCCACGGCCAGATGTGACCTCAAACGTCCGAATAGATGCTTTACGGATATCTTTTGGCATATCTAAAGAGTTCACGCGATTACGGATTTCTTCCTCTTTTTTTACCCGCAGCAGTTCATCTGTAGGAACATATGTCACATCAATAAAGTGAAAGTTCAACCTTAATTGAGGTTCATAACCTGGCGCAATCATTGTAGGATCAGAGGCTAAGTACTTTTTCTTTTCTTGGACGAATTCATATAATTTTGCAAAAGATTTTTCAATATCTTCTTGTGTCAATTTTTCTTTATGTTCCTCAATAAATTGACGCACATCAGGATCGGCCAAAATTTCTTCCATCATTTGACGATAACGACCATCGACCCCACGGCTTTTGATGATACGATTCAACTCTTTTCCGACATCTTCCATTAAGCGTCACCTTCTTTACTTAGATATTCCGCTAACTTGCGGTTCAGTTCTGCTTCTTTTTCTGGTGCTAATTTAGTTTCCTTTGGTGGTTGTTTGATGTGCTCTGGCAATGCTTCTCTACGAACAGCCCCGCGTTTTTGATAGGCCGGTCGACTTGTTTGCGGTTTGCGCACCAATTTTTGATTGTTTTCCCGTACATGTGCAATCGCACCTTCTGGGGTAACGATTTTTTTCTGTGCCCAGTCATTTGCGATCGCATTTAAATAATTCGCGTTGATCACCGCTTGATCTTGGATCACTAAAATATAATTGATAATGATGTTGATGACACTTTTAGGCAGCAAGTTGCGACCAATCAATTCTTCTAACAGTCGAACTTCTGTATTTGTCTCAAATCCGCCTTTTTCCCGCTTGATTGCCCGTAAAAAAGTGACTGGCGCGATTTTTTTGCTTTGTGCAATAATCTCCAATTCTTGAGACGAAAAATTACTTGTCGTTTCTGAATGCTCCGCTACAGCTGTTTGCTGTTTAGCAGAGACAATTGGGCGTTTTTCTTTATTGATCAACTGGCGCAAATAATTAAAGTTCAACCCTATTTTCTCTCCAGCAGCGGCTTTAGCCACATATTCTGCTAGATCTAATTCATTCAACCCGTACAATGTCTGAAAAGTCTGTAATTTTTCCCGCTCTTCCTGACTCAATAGCAGATTGAACCGTTTCAACTGCTGGGTAAATAATGACCAATCAAACTCGGGATTTTCCGTAAATGCTACTTGTGTTTGTTCCAATATCTCGCCCTGACTAGTAAAAGCTTTTTCATCTAGCCGATAGACATCACGAAAACGTTTCGTAATATTTTTCAGATTTTTCTTATCAAAGGAAGTTGCTTTAAAGCGCTCAACCAACCGTTCGTAACGACTTTTTCCGACTTTATCTAACAATAAATAGGCCATTAACGGGTCTTGAAAAAATTTTTCAGGGGACAATGGCAAGCGCAATTGATAGATCAAATTCAAACCGATCTCATGATCAACTGCTTGATAGCTCTCTAGCAGTCCCATTCCTTCAAGGCGTTCACGAGCCTTGATCAGATTCATCAATCCGGCATCAATCGCTGCCAACAAATCCGTATGCATCAGACTCGGACTTTTGCCTTCCAGTGTAAGATCACTCACTAAAGTTAGGTATAAACTAGCAGCAGTGCTGCCGATGATCGGCTGATACAAATAAAGCAGTGACTCCTGTTTGCTTTGATCGAGCCGCGGTTCGCCGTAGACCGTGTAAAAGGTACTAGGTTTTAGTTCTTCTGCCACTAAAAAAGCCTCCTACTCTTCTTCCGTTGTCTTCGCTTTGTCGACAATCTCCTGCAGCTCTTTTAAAAATACAGACATGTCCTTAAACTGGCGATAAACGCTCGCAAAGCGGATATAGGCAATTTCATCGACATCCATCAAATCTTCCATGACAAATTCGCCGACTTGGCTCGTCGGTACTTCGTTTTCACCCATACTACGGACGCGATTTTCTACGTGATCAACGATTTGTTCCATCTGTTCCATTGCTACCGGCCGCTTTTCAGCTGAACGAATCAATCCGCGTAAAATTTTATCCCGGCTGAATTCTTCACGATCACCATTGCGCTTAACAACTAATAATGGTGCCGCTTCGATTCGCTCAAATGTTGTGAACCGAAAACCGCAGCTCTCACATTCTCTTCGCCGACGAATTGCTCGCCCATCATCCGTTTGCCGGCTGTCGATTACTCGAGAATTATTATGATTACATCTTGGACAACGCATGATTTCACCTACACTTTCTTAACCATGATTAAATTCACGAAACGTGAATATTTTTTTGTTATATAGAATAATTTTTTAAAAACAAATATCGTTCAAAAGAAAAAAGTTATTTGTTTATATAACATGAGTTTACCATAACCAGCTCGCTAAAAAAAGCGTCGTAAAGCTACGACGCCGAATTCATTAAGAAACAAATTTATTTTCTTTTAACCAGTCTGAAACTTGCTTGTGCGTTGTTTCTTGTGAACCGCAATTATCGAAGACGATCGTCGCCCTTTTTTTCTTTTCTTCTAACGAAAGTTGGCTGTTGATTCGTTCTAGTGCTGCTTTTTTAGTCAAATCATTTCTGGTCATCAAACGGTTTAACTGAATGTCCGGTGTCACGTAAACCACGGCTATCGCATCCATCATCGCTTCATAATGTCCTTCGTATAATAGCGGAATGTCGGCGATTACTAACTCTGCTGTTTTTTTCGCTGCTTGAATTTGGCGTTTGATCTCCCCCCGAATAAATGGATCGAGAGTTTTGTCTAACAGTCGGCGTTTTTTTTCATCCTGAAAAATAATGGTGCCTAATTTTTTACGATCTAAACGGCCATCACTTTGTAAAATAGTTGTACCAAATGCCTGTTTCACTGCCTCTAAGCCATCCGTACCAGGCTCTACCACTTCTCGTGCAACCATATCACCATCTATGATTGGAAATCCCTTTGCTTTGAAAAAATTTACAACTGTTGTTTTCCCGCTGGCGATCCCACCAGTTATTCCTAGAATAAAGCTCATCATTCCACCTTCTTTAATTTTTGACAGTGAGGACAAAGATGCGTACCTCTTTGTGCCACTTTGATTTTAATGATCGGTGTTTGGCAGCGAGAGCAAGGTTTGTCGGTTTGACCATAGACATGCAATTCTTGTTGAAAATGTCCCGCTTCGCCCAAGGCATTTAAATATGTTCTGATCGTCGTCCCGCCGGCTTCTTTTGCTTTTGCGATGACTTCAATGATCGCTTCGCGCAAACGCTGAACAGCCTGTCCATTTAATGTATTCGCCGGTTGTTCAGGATGGATCTTCGCTAACCATAGAACTTCATCGACATAGATATTTCCTAACCCAGCGACGATTTTTTGATTTAATAATAATGGTTTGATCATCGTTGAAGACTTTGCCAACTGTCTTTTAAAATCGGCTAGCTTAAATTCTGTCTCAGTCGGTTCAGGTCCTAATTGCACCAATCCTTTGTATTCTTTTGCCGCCCCTTTTTTCAATAAAGCCATCCGACCAAATTTTCGTACATCACGGTACACTAATTCTGTCCCATCGGTGAAAATAAATCGTACATGGCTGTGTTTGTCTAACGGTGTTGGCGCAGCAAAGTACTCATATTTCCCCTCCATCCGTAAATGAGAGACCATTTCATAATGGGTGAATTGAAAAATCAAATACTTTCCACGCCGGTCAATTGTCTCGATTTTTTCTCCGACTAATTGTTGTTGAAAAATTTCTACTTCTGGAAACTCAATGATCCGCGGCCAATAAACATCTACTTTTGCAATTGTTTTTCCTTTAACTAAAGAGACGAGTCCCTTTCTGACCGTCTCAACTTCTGGCAGTTCCGGCATCTTTATCATCCTAACTCAATTAACATTTTTGTTTTTTGTCAACTTAATAATATCTAGAAAAGAAGAAGCTGGAATGTTCTCCAGCCTCTGCGTTATTTTGCTTCGTACCAAGTTTTTCCCCAACTACTGTCGGTTAATAATGGGACATCTAATTGAACGGTATTTTCCATCACTTCTTTGACTAAGTTGTCTAATTGTTCCAATTCGCTTTCTGGGACTTCAAAGACAAGTTCATCATGTACTTGCAGTAACATCGTTGCTTGAAGTTTTTCTTCTTTTAAGCGTTTTGCCATTTCGATCATCGCCAGTTTTAAAATATCTGCCGCACTGCCTTGGATCGGTGTGTTAATCGCAGTCCGTTCTGCAAATGAACGAAGATTGTAGTTGCGAGCGTTGATGTCTGGCAAATACCGACGGCGATTATATAATGTCGCGGTATAGCCTTTATCTTTTGCCTCACGAACACTTTCTTCCATGTAGCGTTTCACATCTGGATAATTTTCAAAATAAGTATCGATATACTCTTGCGCAGCTTTACGCGTGATGCCTAAATTCTGCGATAATCCATAATCTGAAATACCATAGACGATACCAAAATTCACTGCCTTAGCATTTCGCCGCATATTCGGTGTCACTTCTTCTTGTGAAACATTGAAGACTCGCATCGCTGTACTTGTATGGATATCCATCCCGTCATGGAACGCTTGTTTCAAATGTTCATCGCCAGAAATATGCGCTAGAACCCGCAACTCGATTTGTGAATAATCTGAAGAATAAATCAGCCAATTTTCAGCTCGCGGTACAAATGCTTGACGGATTTTCCGTCCTTCTTCCAACCGGATCGGAATATTTTGCAAGTTTGGATCAACTGAGCTTAAGCGTCCCGTCTGTGTCAATGTTTGAATATAACGCGTGTGGATCTTATTGTCACTTTGGATAACTTTTAATAAACCTTCGACATAAGTCGATTGGATTTTAGCAATTTGGCGGTAATTTAAAATGTATTCGGCAATCGGTGCTTGTTCGCGTAATTGTTCTAAAACATCTACAGCAGTTGAATAACCTGTCTTTGTCTTTTTGATCACAGGCAGTTGCATTTTTTCGAACAAAATCACGCCTAACTGTTTAGGTGAATTGATGTTGAATTCTTCGCCGGCTTCGCGGTAGATTTTTTCTTCAATTTCTTGCAGCCGTTTTGAAAATTCTCCACGCATGGATTGAAGCCGCTGCGCATCGACGGTGATCCCGGCGATTTCCATCTCGGCTAAAATACGAGAAAGCGGCAATTCCATCTGATAAAATAATTTATCTTGCTGTTTTTCTTCCAATTCTTTTTCTAATTTATCATTTAAAAAATGAATTGCTTTGATTTTACGTGCTAAATGACCGAATAAAAGTTCCTCTTCTTCCGGCAATCCTTTTTTAGCACCTTTGCCGTAAATCTGCTCATCTGTTTGAATCTCCGTGTAACCGTAATACTGCGCCACACCAGCGATATCATTGCTGTTATCCGTCGTATCTAATAAATAAGCAGCCAGCAATACGTCAAAATTGATTCCTTCCGTTTTAGTAATATAACGATTCAACGCAACATACGTGCGCTTAGCATCATAGACTTTCTTTCCATTTGCAGTTTCCAGCCATTTTTTAAAAGCTTTATTTTCAAATAATGCCAATTCATTTGTTACATAGATCTTTTCACGGGTTCCCCATGCAACACCTACAATATCTGAAAAATGGTAATTTTCTTCCAGCATTTCAACATATAAAGCAGAATTTGGCTCAAACATATCCGCACTGAATTCTGAGACAACCTCAAACTTGATATCTTCTAATTCGACTTCTTCTTCAACTACGTTTAACTTATTCAAGAAACCTTTGAAATCCATTTCTTTGAAGAACGGAATCAATTTATCTAAATCTTTTCCATCATAAACTAATTCATCAATTGAAATACTTACGGGTGCGTCTAACTTGATCGTCGCCAGTTCTTTTGAAAGAAAGGCTTGTTCTTTGTCGTTGATCAAATTTTCTTTCATTTTACTTTGTTTTAATTCAGCAATGTTTTCGTAGATCCCTTCGACGCTGCCAAATTGTTTTAGTAATTTGATTGCGGTCTTTTCGCCGACCTTGGTTACGCCGGGATAATTATCCGAAGTATCTCCTGCTAAACCTTTCATATCGATGATTTGATTAGGTGTTAGTCCATCATATTTTTCAGCCACGTGCTCAGGTGTATACGACTCGATTTCACTAACTCCTTTGACCGTAATATCTACTTTGATCTTTTCTGTCGCTAATTGTGTTAAATCACGATCGCCTGATAAAACGACTACTTCAAATCCTTCATCGGCTGCCCGATGTGCCAATGTCCCAATGATATCATCTGCTTCATAATTATCTAATTCATAATGTTTTACACCTAAACCAGCTAATAGATCCCGTAAATACGGCATTTGTTCACGGAATTCTCCAGGAGTTTTCGAACGTCCACCTTTATATTCAGCATACATCGCTGTTCGAAAGGTCGTATTTCCCGCATCAAAAGCAACCAAAACGTGTGTTGGTTTTTCTCGTTCCATAACATTTTCAAACATATTATTGAAAGCATAAATCGCATTGGTATGGAGCCCATTCTTATTTTTAAAACGTTCCAAAGAATTATGCAGGGCAAAAAAAGCACGGAAAGCAACACTGTTTCCGTCTACTAATAATAATTTATTCTCACTCATGTCCTCGACTCCTAATTCATAAAAAGTATTTTTTTCTCAATTTCTCTAAATCAGCCGACGAATCGTTACTGATGTCTTTTATTCATCATGTTTCTTGCAACAAGTCGTACTCCAAATTAAAGATGGCAAGATGACTGTTTGAGGTGGATTCACTGATCGATCCAACCACTTTTCTTCCACCCTTCATTTTAACAAAGTATTTAATGAAATGAAAAGAATGGCGTCGCTTTTTGCAAAATTATTCTAATCGCTGAAAATAAAAAAAGAGACGAATATTCGTCTCTATTTGCTGCTGCCAAAAATTCTTAAAAATGAGATGAACAAGTTAATGAAGTCTAAATACAATTGCAAAGCCATAAAGACCGCTACCCCATTACCTGCCTCACCATTTGTCCCTAGATAGATCTTGCGGATCATTTGATTATCGTAAGCTGTGATCCCTGACATGATTACTACCATTAAAATTGAAATAAAGAAATCAACTGCACTGCTTTGCAATAAGAAGACATTCAACAACATTGCAATGATGATCCCAAACAAACAGCTCAAAGCAGCTCGGCCGATACCAGAAAGATCACGTTTAGTGAAAGAACCGATCAATGACATTACTAAAAATGTCGCTGAAGCTGTAATAAACGCTTGAGTCACAGTTCCTAGGTCATACATCGCCAAAGTAACGGCCAATGTCAATCCGTTCAATGCTGAATAGACGATAAATCCGCCGATCGCTAACGTGGGATTTTTCTGTGCTTTGAATCCCAGAAAAACAACAAGGGCGATTTCAGCAATCCAGATTCCCCAGAAACCTAGCGGAAAATTATTGATAAAGTTTTGAACTTGGAATATCCATGGTCCTAACGCCATGTATGAAATCACAGCACTGATCCCGATTCCTAATGCTAAAAAAGCATAGATTTTGCCGTAGAAACGGTTCAATCCGTATACACGTGCTTCTTGATTATTCATTTAGATCATCTCCTATTTGTACTTGTGGCGGTTTTACCATGACCACAGCATCCAAGATGCGTTTTTCTTCGTTGTCAGTGGATTCTACCGCTTCAACAGAGATCGTTACGACATCTTTCATTTTATCTACTTTGATTACTTCAAACTCAAACGTTAATGTTTCATAGTGAAAAACTGGATCAATAAAATTGATGGAGAAATTCACTACATGAGAACCCGGTCCTGGTAAATGTTTTGAAATTGCGCTTGTAATGATTCCCATCACCATAATCGATGGTACAAGCGGTTGTTCATACTCAGTTTCTTTTGCGTAATCGTGTTGGATGTATAAAGGATTTGCATCATTTGTCAAACCCAAATACAAAAGAATCTGATTATCTTCGATTGACTCCGTTAACGATAACGAGTCGCCTTCCTCAATCTCATCAATCGTCTTGCCTATTTTCCGAGCCTTCATATTATACAAACTCATTCCCTCCGTATTGTGTTCTACCTCATCATTTTATCAGAAAGCAATGAAAACACAAGTTTGTGTATGCTTTGTGCTAAAGATTTTTAAAATATAAATAGTTGTTCTTCATCTGCTTAAACGTTGTTAAAAGAAGGGCTCTGACAAAAGTTGTCTGAACCCTCCTTAAAAATTATAATACGTTGCGTGTTGTATTGCTCAATAGATCTTCATACGCCCGTTCAAATTTTTGAACATCTCCGGCACCCATAAAGATGACTACAGCATTTTCATGGTCCAATAATGGTGACATGTTTTCTTCTTTGATAACTTGTCCGCCTTTTTGGATTTTTTCGCCTAAATCTTCAATCTTCACATCACCAGCGATTTCGCGGGCTGATGAGAAAATATCACAAAGATAAACTTTATCGGCACGATCCAACGCTTCAGCAAATTCATCCATCAAAGCAATCGTCCGTGTGAACGTATGCGGTTGGAAAACGGCGATCAATTCTTTTTCTGGATATTTTTGACGAGCAGCGTCAATGGTCGCTTTGATTTCAGCTGGATGATGAGCATAATCATCGACAATAATCATGTCGGCAACTTTTTTCTCTGTAAACCGGCGTTTCACACCAGAGAAAGTCAACATTTCTTCTTTGACCTTATCCATATCCAGATTTTCAAAATATGCGACTGCAATCACTGATAAAGCATTCAAAATATTGTGTTTACCAAATGAAGGAACGGCAAAACGTCCGATGAATTTTTCTTTATGATAGACATCAAAAGCTGATCCGTTCGTTGTTCGAACAATATTACGTGCTTGGATGTCATCATTTTCAGATAGACCGTAATAATAAATCGGCACATCTGCTTTTAATTTACGTAAGTATTCATCATCTCCATATGCAAAGATCCCTTTTTTGACTTGAGAAGCCAATGTTTGGAAGGCTTCAAAAACATCCTCGATACTCTTGAAATAATCCGGATGATCAAAGTCGATATTCGTCATGATCGAATAATCCGGAGCATAGGCTAAGAAATGACGCTGGTATTCACATGCTTCAAAAGCAAAGAATGTCGCATCTGGAACACCGTGACCTGTTCCATCACCAATCAAATAACTGGTTGGTGCTAAACCGTTCAACACGTGTGCCAACAATCCAGTCGTACTTGTTTTACCATGAGAACCAGTCACCGCGATACTTGTGTAAGGCTGGATAAATTGACCGATGAAATCATGGTAACGCACGATCTCTAGTCCTAATTCTTTTGCTTGTGCGATTTCCTCGTGTGTATCAGGAAACGCATTTCCTTGAATGATTGTCATGCCTGCTTTAATGTTGTCTTTATTAAATGGCAAGATCGTGATCTTGGCTTTTTCTAAATCACGTTGTGTGAAAAAATATTTTTCGACGTCAGAACCTTGTACATCGTAGCCCTTTTCATGCAGGACCAATGCTAGCGAGCTCATACCCGACCCTTTGATTCCAACAAAATGATAAAGTGTATCTTTATTATTCATTTAATCATCTTCCTTATATGTACAAAATTGTTTGCGGTTCACATTATCATATAAAACAGTAAAAATAGCAATCTTTTCTTCTTCATGGGATCGAACAAACACTATGCTTCGATCGTCTTCAAAAATTTCAACTTCCCTTGGCAGCCTCCACACACATACTTTTTCGTATCGATTTTGCGACGGCGTTTGACCATTTTTTGACACTGCTGGCATTGATACACTTGAAAAACAACGGGTGCTAACAGCGGCGCAAAACGAGAACCACCAGTCTTTTTCAGCAATTGTTTAAACTCCAGATCTTTATGCTGATAGCCGCGACCAGCTAAATGCAAATGATAATGGCACAGCTCGTGTTTGATCACTTTGATCAATTCCGCCGTTCCATATTTTTCAAAAACCAAACGATTAAAGTCCAGATCATGACTTTGTAAATGATAGCGTCCACCGGTTGTTTTCAAGCGCTGATTGAAACGAGCATTGTGACAAAACGGTTGTCGAAAAGATTCTTGCGAAACCTTTTCGACTAGCGTTTGTAATTCTTGATCAGTCATTTTTTTCACTTTGGATCATCGTCAAACTGATTCGGCCTTTTTTCACATCAATTGCTTCAACCCAAACAGTGACCACATCGCCAACAGAAACAACATCAGTTGGATGTTTGACATAATTTTTGCTCAATTTAGAAATATGGACCAATCCGTCTTGTTTGACCCCGATATCAACGAATGCACCAAAATCGATCACATTACGTACCGTTCCTTGTAATTCCATACCCGCTTGCAGGTCTTCCATCGTCAACACATCTTGACGCAGCAATGGTGCCGGCATTTCGTCACGCATATCTCGGCCCGGTTGAACCAATGCTTGTAAAATATCTTTGATTGTTTCTTTCCCAATCTCAAGTTCTTGTTGCAATTGTGGGACTTGCAATGCTTTGATTTTTTCAGCAGCTTCAGTTGAGCCTAACGTTTTCAACTCGACATCAGCTAATTTTAAAATCTCTTTGGCACTAGCATAACTTTCTGGATGAATCGCAGTCGTGTCTAAAATATTTTTTGCATCAGGGATTCGTAAAAAGCCAATTGCTTGTTCATAAGCTTTTGGTCCTAAACGTGGGACTTTTTTTAATTGCGGCCGTGAAGTGAATGCGCCATTTTCTTCACGATAGTCCACGATATTTTTAGCCGTCGTTTTATTTAAGCCGGAAGCATATTGCAGCAGTTGCGGACTTGCTGTATTGACGTTGACACCCACTTGGTTCACTGCTGTTTCAACAACAAAGTCTAATCGTTCTGATAAACGTTTTTGAGCAACATCGTGTTGATATTGGCCGACTCCAACTGCTTTGGGATCGATTTTTACTAATTCAGACAGCGGATCTTGAAGGCGTCGAGCAATGCTGACGGCACTACGTTCTTCTACTTGCAAATCAGGAAATTCTGTCCGTGCGATGTCACTAGCTGAATAGACAGAGGCTCCCGCTTCGTTAACGATCACATAAAAAACTTCTTGTTGGACTTGCTTTAATTGTTCAGCAACGAATAACTCTGATTCGCGGCTCGCTGTCCCATTCCCAATTGCTACCATTTCAACGCCGTATTTTTTTATCAACATTTGAAAAGCAGGTCCAGCGGCTTGCCGTTTCGCTTGCGAAGCCGGTTTATGGGGATAGATCACTTCGATTGCTAAAACTTTTCCCGTTTCATCGACTACCGAAAGTTTGCAACCCGTCCGATAAGCCGGGTCAAACCCTAAGACGACTTTTCCCTTCAATGGCGGTTGCAGCAATAGATTACGCAAATTTTCACCAAAAATATTAATTGCTTGTTCATCGGCTTCTTCCGTTAATTCATTACGGATCTCCCGTTCGATTGCAGGTCCAATAAAACGTTTATAACTGTCTTTGTACGCTTCTCGAACAAATTCAACGGTAATCGCGCGACTATTTTCCACTAATTGATTTTCTAAATAAGCGAAAATCTTTGTTTCTTCCGCAACGATCGCGACTTTCAAAATGTCTTCTTTTTCACCCCGATTAGAAGCCAGCACTCGGTGTGAAACCATCTTATTGATCGGTTCGGTAAAATCATAGTACATTTCATAAACGCCTTTTTCATCTTTATCCGCATCTTTAACTTTACTTTGATAAACACCGTTTTTCTTAGTAAAATTACGAATCCAAGTACGATAATCGGGATTGTCGCTAATTTGTTCGGCGACGATTTCATGCGCCCCTTGCAACGCTTCTTCGGCATTTGCGACCGTTTCATTGATAAATTCTCCCGCTTTCGCATAAACATCTCCAGTTTGCGGGAAACTCAGCAAATACTGCGCCAAAGGTTCTAAACCATTTTCTTTAGCGATTGTAGCTTTAGTCCGTCGTTTTTGTTTATAAGGACGATACAAGTCTTCAACCTTTTGTACTTTGACAGCTTGTTGAATTTTTTGGGCTAGTTCCTCAGTTAATTTTCCTTGTTCATCAATCAGACGCAAGACTTCACTTTTGCGCTTTTCTAGATTTTCTAAATAATTGTAGCGTTCCTCGATTTCGCGAAGTTGTACTTCATCCAGACTGCCAGTCATTTCTTTACGATAACGAGCGATGAACGGAACCGTGTTGCCTTCTGCTAACAAATTCAATGCAACTTTGATTTGTTTTGCACTATAATCAGTCAGTTCCTTGTTCAGTAGTTGAATGATCTCTTGGTTTAAATTTTCTGCCATTTTACTTCCTCATTTCATTCAAAATCCTATTTATTCTACCATACTTCAAGTAAGAATGCTTCTTCAGTAAAATCAAAACGCCTTCACGTTATCAGTCGTGAAGGCGTTTGTTAGCCCGTATTTTTCTTTGGCGCAAAAAATTAGGCAATTCTGATAATACCAAACCAGTCAGGGTTAACAAAATCCCGAAAAAGGTTCTAACAGTCAGTGGTTCTGCTAAAATTAAAACAGACGCTAACGTCGTTAACATCGGGATCGTATAAATATAAACAGCAGCCCGAACAGCTCCAAGAGTTTTCACGGAAAAATTCCACGTGACAAAACATAGAGCCGACGCTCCCACTCCTAAAAAGATGAGATTGCCGAAATTTGTGATTTGGGTGAATCGTGAGAAATCGAAAGTATCGATACTAAAGAATAAGACCGGCACCATCCATAATAACCCATAAAAGAAAATCCGTTGCGTCGCAGCAATCGTCCCCTGACCAAAAGTACTGATCTTTTTGACGATCAAGGAATATGCTGCCCAACAAACCGTAGCCAATAGCGCTAAGCCATCACCAAGCGGATTCACGTTTAACGTTCCAGAAAAGCTAATCAATGAAATACCGATCATTGAACAAATAAAACCTAAAACAAAGACCCGTGGAATCGTTCCTTGCTTTAAAATGAACCGGCTGATTAATGCTGTCATAAATGGACTGACCGACCCGATCACGCCTACATTCATAGCTAAAGTAAAGGTCAATGCAACATTTTCTAAATAATAATAAAGAAAGACACCTAATAGGCCTGCTATCAAATAATATCTCTCTTCACGCCAGTTTCTAAATGGGACTATTTTTCGTGAAACGATCAATAAACTAATAAAGCCAATCAAGAAACGAATAAATAAAATTTCAATCGGCAAAAAATCTTTTAACAGGACTTTGGTTGAAATAAAGGTCAATGCCCAAATAGCAACTGTTAAACCGGCTGATAGATGACCTTTGGCTGTCTCTGACATCTTTGTGCCTCCTAATAAATTCAAAATACGAAAGTTATTTTATCATGCTTTGCCGCTGTATAGACCTCGCTGCAAGAAAATTCAGAAAAGAGTTTCTGCAATAGATTGGATACCTATTGCAAATCATTAGAAAGCTGTTAACTCTAATTTAAAAAAAGGATGCGACAATTTGTCACATCCACTGCTTAAAAATCAGGTCGCCATGCAGTCGTATTTGGTAATTCATAATCTTTTACGATCCCATTTTTATCAAAGACAACCCCATGAAGACTGCCACCAAAGACTGCGCCGCCATCAATCCCAATTTTTCCATCGGATTGCCAAAGCGCGGTCGTTTGCATATCACCATACAGCATCGGTGTGATCGTATGACCAAATACGATCGTCTTGCCCGTCTGATTCTTGCCTTCATGAAACGGTTCGCGAATCCATAAAAAGTCTTGCAGTGAGCTTTCCTGCCAAGGCTTCGTTAAATCTACGCCGGCGTGGACGAAGAGATAGTTGTTCCATTCATAATAAAATGGACGCTCCGCCAGAAATTCCACCAGCGATCGATACCGACTGCGGATCATCATTGCGATTTCAGTAGGAGAATACTCCTCTGTCGCACCTTTATGCAACAAACTTTCAATCGTTTCTTTTCCGCCATTATACATGTAACTTGGAAACCAATCTTCTGGACTCTCCATAAATTCTAAGAAATATTGCTCATGATTGCCTCGTAAATAAATTGCTTGATATTTTTCAACTAATTCCCTACCTAATAACCAACAATCTTTACTTTTCGGACCACGGTCGTTTAGATCCCCAATCAAGATTAGCTGTTGTTTGTCCGGCTGGAATTTTTTCAAAGTTTCTTGAAATAATGTATACTCGCCGTGAACATCGCCAATTACAAAAACTTGATCCATTCTCACTCGCTCCTTCCAGCCAAACAAACAAACACAAACTATTTGCCAGATACTACAAAATAATTGCCGTCTGTATCCACAAAATTGAAGACATATTCTTCACCAATCTGAGTTAAATCTCCTAATTGAATGCCAGCTTCTTGCATTTTTTTGTACAAGTCGATCGTATTCTCGCTGCCAAAGATCAAAGCTGGTGCAGGTTCAGTCGCTTCATCATCATTCTTTTCAATAAATGCCCGATCATAAATCACCAAATGCGTCGTACTGCTTTCACTCATTGCTACTTCCGCAACTTGTGATCCATCCAATTCTTCAAAACTAATCTCAACAAAACCGATCGTTTGCCAAAATAAACTGGCTTTTTTTACATCGTTCGCATATAAAATCACTTTTACTTGTTCATTAAACAAATTAGTCACTTTCCTCTCGAATTCCTGTTTGCTTATTTTGCTAGATAACTACTAACGTATTACTGTTGTTCTATAGTTTGAACTTACTACTGGTCATACTTGGCTCGCACGTTTGAATGTTCGATTATCGCCTCATTATAAAAAATTTAAAAAGACTTTTTGAATCAGCAACTAATCAAGAAATGTCGTTATGATTTCCGAATAAATAAAACAAAAAAAGTACTTCCAATCGCTAGATATCCAAGTAAACCAAAGAGGTTGAGGTATCCTCGAATATTTTCTGGCATCATCCTATTTATGATTAATAACTAATGTATATATTAATAGGAATCTTGTCTTTCTATTCATTTTATTCCTCTCTTCTCTAATTAAAACTGGAATCAGCTACAACGTACATTTTAGTAATCCGAGCCTACCATTCCCACAAAAAAAGTGTACCAAAAAAGGCTTGGTTGCGCTAGCCAAGCCTTTTAATTATTATGAATTCACTTCAATAGAAGCATTTTGATCACGCAAGATGTCGCGATCCAATTCATGAATGCGTTCGCTGGTCACAACACCGGCAACCATACTGCCGCTAACGTTAACCGCTGTCCGAGCCATATCGATCATTGGTTCAACAGAGATAACCAAACCAACGATTGCGACTGGCAAGTTCATCGCACCTAGGACGATCAACGAAGCAAAGGTTGCTCCGCCGCCGACACCGGCAACACCAAATGAACTGATCGTTACGATCGCAATCAACATCACGATGAATTTCAAATCAAAAACATCCACACCGACTGTTGGTGCAACGATTGTTGCAAGCATTGCTGGGTAAACACCCGCACAGCCGTTTTGACCAATCGAGATACCGAAACTACCAGCAAAGTTTGCTGTTGCTTCATCAACACCTAAAGCCTTTGTTTGTGTTTCGATATTCATTGGCAATGTTCCCGCACTTGAACGCGAAGTAAACGCAAAACTCAATGCAGGAAAGGCTTTTTTAAAGAAATTGATTGGACTAACTTTAACACCTAGAAGAATCAACGAATGCATCAATAATACAACGATCAATGCACTGTATGACGCCAAAATAAATTTCCCTAAATTAACAATTGCTTCGAAATCACTTGTTGCTAACACGTTTGTCATCAATGCGAAGACTCCATATGGTGTTAGACGCAAGACTAATGTCACGATTCGCATGACGATTTTATACAAACTGTCAATCAAGTTCGCAAAAAATTCTGCTTCTTTTGGCGCTTTGCGGCGTACTCCTAAAAAGGCGATACCGACAAAAGCCGCAAAGATCACCACGCCGATCGTACTTGTTGGCCGAGTGCCTGCAAAATCAGCAAAGACATTGCTTGGGATAAACGATAAAATTTGTTGCGGAATTGAAAAGTTTTGAACCATTGATTGACGATCCGCCAATTCTTTGATTCTAGCCGTTTCAGCCGCACCTTTCGTAAAGGTCGCCCCATCAAGACCAAAGACCATTACAGCTAAAATACCGATCAAAGCGGCGATTGCTGTCGTAGCCAATAAGGTTACTAAAACATTGGCACTAATTTTACCAAGCTTTTTACTTGATTTCATTTTGGTGAACGCACCAACGATTGAAATAAATACTAAAGGCATTACTAACATTTGTAATAATGAAATATAACCATTACCAACGATCCCGATCCATTCCATCGCTTGCGTGATAATCTTGCTACCATTACCTAAAAGAAGTTGTAAAATACCGCCAAAAATAATTCCGGCTCCTAATCCTGCAAATACACGATTGGAAAATTTCACATGTTTTTTTTGCATTTGGTAGAAAGCTACAAGTAATGCAACGAATACTAAGATCACTAATACAGTGAACAGAGTTGTCATTGTATTCCTCCTTATGTGATGTGCTGAATTAATTTTTCCGAAGAAAAACCAATCCGCTTCGAAAGTCGTCTATCATTCAACATTCTGCTTTTCCACTCATAAATAATGATTTGATTTTCTAACGTAAAAATTTAAAAAAATTTTGTACGTATACGATTGCTAAATACAAAAAAGAGCAGATAACTGTGAAAAATTGAACGGATAGTATCAAAAAACTTTCTAAATGACAAGTCTGTCAAAGGAAGTAAAGGTTCCCGGTACCCGTTCTTCAACGAACTACCCTAAAATATAGCTGCGCGACGCCTACACTTCAGTGACTTGAATATTATACCCTAGATAAAATAATCTGTCTTATATTTTGCATTGTTACATGAAAAATTTCAAAAATTCCAGCACAAAAAATCCTCCGGCTTAAAAAGAGACTAAACTAGCATGTTAGACTCTCTTTAAGCCGGAGAAAACAAATTATTTGGTATTAGAAGAAAAATTAATTTTCACCCCAGGTTTATCTAAGGCGATCTCAGTAACTTCATAAACCATTCGCTCGATCAATTTCAAAAGTGGGCGAATCATCTCGTTAGCTTCAGCTTCAGTCAAATCATTTTGCTGTCTAACTTGGCGTCCAATCACATGGACTACTTGAGAAAACACTCCACCAATAATAAATTCTTCAAAAGGAATAACACATTCGACTCGTACACCCATAATACTATTTTCAGCTGGATAGTTCGGATCAACAGCTTCCAAAGGACTAAAATTAATCAATAATTTCTGTTTCACGACTTGATCTTTCGGTGGAAGACCGTAATTAAAAGACTCAACAACTTCTTGATCGCGTTGTAATTTCATTTCGCATCTCCTTGCTTCTTACCAATATTTTTGCATTGATCTGATCACTTCAGCAGTCCCACTCAATCCAAACAAAAAATGCTCTGCTGCAGTCCCTCGCTGAGATCATATACTGCCAGTTTACCAACCATTTCAGCGGATCAGCAATTTATCTAATTATAGCTTTCTGTACAAAAAATTTGTACCATTTCTTTTAAATTATTTATATAATGTGTCGCCTTGATTTTTTGACCAAAATGATCGATATCAAAAAATACTGTCTGGATGCCCGCATTGCTGCCAGCTTCAATATCTAATCTGCGATCGCCGATCATCACCGTCCGGGTAGGATTAAGCCGATAATTAGCAATGAAATAATTGATGGCTGCTGGATCAGGCTTTCGTGGAAAATTTGAATCACTGCCAATGATTGCTGTGATCAATCCGTCTAACCCATCACGCGTTAATAATTTCCAAGTCGACTCCACCGTACGATGCGTCAAAATAAAGTGCTGACCGCCTTTTTCATGCAATATTTTTAGGGTTTCTTTCGCTTCAGCAAAAGGAAACGACGCTTTGTTTTGTTGCGCCTCATAGGCGTGGTACTTCTGATCAAAAGCAGGTGCCGGCAACTGCCAGTCGCTAATCATTTGGCGAATCGATTCTTCTTTTATTTTTCGATAAACTGTTTCTTCATTTACTTCCAGCTCAAATTCGTTGAAAGTCGTCATCAGCGCCTTCAGCATAATTGGATAGGAATCATAGATTGTCCCATCAAAATCCCAAATATAATTCATAATGAACCTTTCTAAGTTAACATAATAATTTTATAAAATTTCTTTTTTACTAATTTTTAATTGCGAATCAAATGTATAGACTACAGGCGTTGCGTTAGGAATATCAATTTGGTCAACTTGATCTGTAGGAATCGCTTCAAGGTATTGGACCAAAACACGTAAACTATTGCCATGCCCACAAACTAAGACCGTCTTTTCATCCAATAAAGCAGGAGCGATTTTGTCTTGCCATAACGGAATCACTCGCTGTGAAGTCATCCGCAAACTTTCTCCTAGAGGAATTAAACCGGGATCTAAATTATCATAACGTCGATCAAAATGATTCTCTTTGACTAATGGCGGCACCTCATCAAAACCTCTACGCCATTTTTTTACTTGCTCCGCGCCAAATTCTCGCTTGATGATATCTTTATTTTTTCCGACTAATGCACCGTAATGACGTTCGTTCAACCGCCACGTTTTGTTTTCAGGAACAAAATGTGCCTCTGCTTCTTGTAAAATCATTTGTGCCGTTTTAATAGAACGCTTTAATACAGATTCATACGCAACGTCAATTACTACCCCTGCTGCTTTCAGTTTTTTGCCGGCATTTTTTGCCTGTTCGATTCCTTTAGTTGTTAGATCGACATCCAACCAGCCTGTCCAATAATTTTCAAAATTTGCTGCACTTTCACCATGACGAACTAAAATCAATTTCATTTACTCTCACCCTCTCTTTTTAAGGATATCAGAAAAAGCCTAGTTTAAAAAACTAGACCTTTTTCACGAATTGCGTATGACAATTTTTACAAGTCACTTTGATTTTCCCACGACCTTTTGGTGCCCGCATCTTTTGTTTGCATTCAGGACATTTGAAATAGCGATAGGTCGCCTTGCCTGTGAAGAAATCCTTTACACGAGCGATCCATTGAATGAATTTTTGGTTTTCATTGCTTCGCGGATAGATTTTTTTTGAACAAAAGCGATAAAGAACCAATGCCAAAGCTGCTAACGCAATGACATTTCCAATATAAAAAGGGCTCCAACGGTCAAAAATCAGCATGACCGCCCAAACAATCAGCAGCGCTTTATTAATCTGGTCTACTCTACCGTAACGCCCGCGCATCAAATACGCATACTTTTGATAAAATTTCGTCAGTCGCTGCATCCAACTATTTCCCAATGAAATCGCCTCTCTTCTGTGATTTCTACTTTATTTATTAAAAATCTTTGGTCCTTTGCGCATGTTTTTTCGATCATTTTTTGGCAGATCCATTTGTTTTGAGCGTCCGCCGCCTTGTTTCTTTTTGATCAATTCTAACATTTTTTCTTTTTGATTCATTTTTACACCGCCTTTACTAGTAAAGTAACGGATTCGACATGATAAGTTTGTGGGAATAAATCTACTGGCTGAACTTTCACAGCATGATAGCCAAGGTCTTCATATCTTCGCAAATCTCTAGCCAATGTCGCAGGGTTGCAAGAAATATAAATAATCTTTTCTGGGTTTGCAGCTGCTGAGGCTTCGATGAATTTTTCGTCTAATCCTTTTCTTGGCGGATCGACAAAAATCACTGTTGGTTCGATTCCTTCGCGTGCCCAGCGTGACATGATCTTTTCAGCTTTGCCGACTTCATAATTGGCATTTTTGATTCCATTTGCTGCAGCATTCGCCTTAGCATCTTCAATTGCTTGTGGAATAACCTCGACTCCATAAACATGCTTCACTTTTTCAGCAAAGGACAAACCAATCGTTCCAATCCCGCAATACGCATCAACTACGATATCTTCATCGCTAAGTTCAGCAAACTCAATGGCAGTCTGATACAACACTTCTGTTTGTTCAGTATTTACTTGATAAAAGGATTGCGGGGAAATACGGTAAGTTTTTCCTAGCAAAGTATCATTGATTGTCGTTTTTCCGAAAAGGATCTTTTCTTCGCGTCCCATAATCACGTTAGTTTTTTCAGGATTGATATTTTGAATGACTGAAACAACTTCCGGCAATTCTTTTTTGATCGTTTCAGCAATTTCCATTCCTTTAAAGAAACGTTCTGTTCTAGTAACTAGAATCACCATCATCTCATGACTGTAATGACCGCGCCGAATTATAATGTGTCGAATAAAACCGGTATTCTCACGTTCATTATAGGCTTTCACATTAAACCGCTGCAAGATATTGCGGACTGCAATGATTGCTTGATCGATTTTTGGTTCTTGAATGAAATAGTCTTCGATCGGTAATAACACGTGGGAATTTTTACGATAAAACCCCGTCGTTAACTGATCATTTACTTTTTGGACAGGGATCTGTGCTTTGTTTCGATAACCAAAAGGCTGCTCCATTCCGATTGCAGGTGCTACCGGTAATTCTGGCAATTTCGCAATTGTTTTTAAAACTTTTTCAATTTGTTGTTGTTTGAATCGCAATTGATAACCATACGTCATATGGCTTAATGGTGCGATCCCGCTTCTTAATAAATCTAAGTCTTTTACTTCTTGACGTTCCGGATTTGCAGTAAAACGTTCGATTACTTTTCCGTAACCGAATTTTTTGCCGACTTTGACTGCTTTAATCGTCATTTCTTCTGCAGGCAAAGCATTTTCGATAAATAACGGATACCCATCGATATGAGCAACGCCTAATCCTTCATGGGACAAGTCATCGATCGTGACGCTGTATGTTTGATTTTTTTCTACTAAGGTCATTTCATTCTCCTTCAAGGCTGATTTACCTATTCTAATGAATTCTAATCGAAAAAGCAAGGTAGCGCTAAGCGTTAGACCCTTAAGAGTTTTGTAAGAATAAATCCCTCGCCGGTCAGTTTTGTGTGAATTTTTCGATGTTGCTGAGCCTCTACTTTTTCAAAAGTTTATTTTTAAAAAATTTAATGGCACTAAGCTGCAAAAAACGTTCCTGCCGTACGACAGAAACGTTTAGTCTTACTCTTCTGAATCTTCTTCTTGAATCTTTTCATACTCTTTAACAAGCTCAATTCCTGCTTCACGGGTCTGATCATCATCGCCCAAAATCGCATCGTCATTGATTTCATCAGTATTTGCGTAAAACTCAATGTGTTGATGAAGATTTTCAAAACGCATGGGAGCATCACCGCCGTATTCACCATCTAAATTGATCATCATCTTTTTATCAGTATCAATTAAGCTGGCATCCAAGAAACTAGTTTTAACGTATAAAACTTTTGAATCATTGACATGTTTTCCGCCGTTCAATACTAACGTAATCAAGCGGACGATTTCAAACAGATTGGCTGTTTTCACAACAATCAGCGAAAACTTTCCATCGTCTAATTTAGCATCTGGTGCAATCGTTTCAAAGCCGCCGATAGAATTTGTCAATCCTAAGAAAAACATTGAAGCGTTACCTTCATACTCGCCGCCTTCATAGACTAACCGCATCTTAGTCGGCTTGATCCGCGGAAGCATTTCGGCACCTTTGGCTAAATAAGCCAAGTAACCAAAAATACTTTTCAGTTCAGAAGGGACCTCATAAGTCAGCTCAGTCAACGAACCGCCAGCTGCAATATTGATAAAATATGTCCCTGCAGCTTTTCCGATATCCATTTTGACCGTTTGTTGTTTTTGAATGACTTCTGCTGCCGCTTTGACATTACCACGTGGCACTTTTAAAGCGCGGGCGTAATCATTCGTAGTCCCCGCAGGAATAATCGCCATTTTCGGACGTTTTTTTAAACCAGCAATTCCGTTAACAACTTCATTGATCGTTCCATCCCCGCCAGCTGCAACAACTAGGTCAAAACCAGCTTCTGCAGCACGGGTCGCTTCATTTTTTGCTGAATCGGGTTCAGGAGTCGTAGCAAAGGCACTTGCTTCATAACCTGCTTTTTCAATGGCATCTAAGATATCTGCCAAATTATTACGCATGATCTCTTTTCCGGATACTGGATTATAAATCAGTCGTGCTTTTCTCATGATCGAGCTCCTTACCGTTTTGCTAATTCCTCTTGAAGCAATTTATTTACCACACCAGGGTTTGCTTTCCCTTTCGTTGCTTTCATAATTTGTCCAACTAAGAAACCAACTGCACGGTCTTTCCCATTTTTGAAGTCTTCTACGGATTGTTCGTTATTATCTAATACTTCATTGATCATTGGCAATAATTGTGCAGGATCAGATAATTGAACAAGTCCTTTCGCTTCAACGACTTCTTTTGCGTCGCCGCCGTTTTCAATCAATTCGCGGAAAACTTTCTTCGCGATCTTAGAACTGATTGTTCCATCAGCGATTAATTTAATCATGCCGGCTAAATTATTTGGTGTTAATTTTGTATCGGCTAATTCTAATTTTTCACTATTCACATATGCCGAAACTTCACCCATCAACCAGTTAGAAGCTTGTTTGGCATCGGCGCCTTCTGCTAATGTTTCTTCAAAGAAGTCAGACATTTCACGGCTCAATGTTAAGACCATTGAATCGTACTCTGGTAAACCTAAATCATTTACGTAACGTTCACGACGTGCTGCTGGCATCTCAGGCAATGATTCACGGACTTTTTCAACCCATTCACTGTCTATTTCAAAATGTGGAATATCAGGTTCTGGGAAGTAACGGTAGTCGCTTGATCCTTCTTTTACCCGCATTAAGATCGTTTTATTTGTCCCTTCATCATAACGGCGAGTTTCTTGTTGAATCGTTCCACCGGATAATAAGACTTTTGTTTGACGTTGAACTTCAAAGGTCAATCCTTTTTTTACAAAACTGATTGAGTTCAAGTTTTTCAATTCCGTTTTAGTCCCAAATTCTTCTTGACCATAAGGACGCAACGAAATATTTGCATCACAACGCATTGAACCTTCTTCCATCTTCACATCACTAACACCTGTAAATTGGATGATTGAGCGCAATGCTTCCAAATAAGCATTGGCTTCTTCCGGTGAACGCATGTCTGCTTCAGAAACGATCTCAATCAATGGCGTGCCTTGACGGTTCAAATCGACATAAGAATAGCCGCCGATTCCGTGCATGTTTTTACCGGCATCTTCTTCTAAATGAACCCGTTCGATCCGGATTTTTTTCTTTTTGCCGTTGACGTCGATCTCGATCCAGCCATCATGACCGATTGGTTCATCAAATTGTGAGATTTGATAAGCTTTTGGATTATCAGGATAGAAATAATTTTTACGGTCAAAGTGCATATTTTGTGAGACTTCACAGTTTAAAGCAAGTGCAGCTTTCATTCCGAATTCAATCGCTGCTTTGTTCATGACTGGTAAGACACCTGGGTAGCCCCAGTCGATAATATTTGTATTTGTGTTTGCTTCTGCACCAAAGTGAGCGGGCGCAGGTGAAAAGATTTTAGAGTTTGTCTTTAATTCCACATGGACTTCAAGCCCAATAACTGTCTCTAAGTTCATTATTTGTCCCCCCCTAAAATCACAGGTTTTTGTTTATGGAAATCTGTAGCTTGTTCAAAAGCATAAGCCGCTTTATACATTGTTGATTCATCAAAATGTTTCCCAATGATTTGTAGACCTACCGGTAAGCCTTCTGAGAATCCAGCTGGAACAGACATCCCTGGTAAACCAGCCAAGTTCACTGGAATCGTCAAAATATCATTTAAATACATCGTAATCGGATCATCAACATTTTCGCCAATACCAAAAGCAACAGTTGGTGAAGTTGGGCCGATGATTAAATCGTAGTCAGCAAAAATCTTATCAAAATCTTGTTTGATCAAAGTCCGGACTTGTCCTGCTTTTTTGAAGTATGCATCATAGTAACCCGCTGAAAGTGAGAATGTTCCCAACATGATCCGGCGTTTCACTTCATCGCCAAAACCTTCAGTCCGTGTATTTACATAAACATCTTCCAAGTTTTGAACATCTTCTGAACGGAAGCCGTAGCGAATCCCATCAAAACGTTGCAAATTTGAACTTGCTTCTGATGAAGCAATAATATAATACACTTCTACACCATATTTTGAATGAGGCAAGCTGACTTCCTCAACTGTTGCGCCTAATGCCTTGAATGTTTCTACTGCTTTGACGATTGCTGCTTTAACACCAGGTTCGATTCCTTCTGCCATATATTCTTTTGGTAAAGCGATTTTCATCCCTTTGATGTCTCCTGTTAAACCAGCCGCAAAATCAGGGACAGAAACACCAGCTGAAGTGCCGTCTTTTGGATCGTATCCGCTAATTGCGTTCAATGCTAAAGCATTGTCTTTGACCGTACGAGTAAACGGTCCAATTTGATCTAATGATGAAGCAAAAGCAATCAAGCCAAAACGTGAAACGCGTCCGTAAGTTGGTTTTAATCCTACGATTCCGTTAAACGCAGCTGGTTGGCGAATACTCCCACCTGTATCGCTCCCTAAAGAAACCGGAATTTCACCGGCAGCGACTGATGCTGCTGAACCGCCTGAAGAACCACCAGGAACTTTTGTTTGATCCCAAGCATTTTTTGTTTTCTTGAAGTAAGAAGTCTCACTTGAACTTCCCATCGCAAATTCATCCATGTTAAGTTTCCCAACTGGAATCAAATCTGCGCTGTAAATTTTCTCCATAACAGTCGCATCGTAGATTGGTTGGAAATTTGACAAGATTTTAGATGCTGCTGTCGTTAAGATTCCCTTAGTTACAATATTGTCTTTAATCCCAATCGGAATCCCTGCCATTGCATTTTCTTCAGTGATTCCTTTGGCATCGATTGCTTTCGCTAAATCCATTGCTTTTTCTTCATTTAATGTAATGAATGCATCAATGTCTTTTTCTGTTTCTTTAATTCGAGCATACGTTTCACTCGTTAAGTCAGTTGCTGTGATTTCTTTTGAAACAAGCAGACTGTGTAATTCTTCAATTGATTTATCATATAACTTTTCCATTATGCACCAGCCTCTCCGTTGTCGATGATTGCCGGAACTTTGATGAAACCATCTTCGCTTTCCGGTACATTTTTCATTAACTCATCGCGTGACCAGCCTGGTGCAGCGACGTCTTCTCGCATGACATTGATCATTGCTGAAACATTAGAAGTAAATGGCACACCTTCCGTATCCACTTCGCCTAATTGTTCAACCATGTCGATTATTTTCCCTAATTGATCGGTAAACCCAGCCAATTCATCATCTGAGAAAGAAAGTTTCGCAAGTTTTGCCACATGTTTGACTTGTTCTTCATTGATTGCCATAATATCCCTCTTTCTTTTGTCAATTTTCAATTATTTTATCATAACTCTATTAGAATTCATGGTTTTTTCTTGAAATTTCTTGAAAAAAAATATTCAATTCAAACAATTTAAACAAGACAAATTTTAATAGAGCCGACGCTTTTTTATAATACTCGTTCGTTTATAGACTCGTCAACAATCTTCTATAATCTTCTATCTAAAATTAGCTAATCTAGCTGACTTTCTTCGATTGCTTGAATCATTTGTTTTTCATTCCAGACTTCAACCCCTAAATTTTGAGCTTTTGTCAGCTTACTGCCAGCTTCTTCACCGGCTACTACGATGTCGGTTTTTTTAGAAACACTACCGGTCACTTTACCGCCGAGTTTTTGGATCTTTTCCTTAGCCTCTTCCCGAGTGTAGTCCACTAATTTCCCGGTCAATACGATCGTTTTATTTTTAAAAGGTGATTCAACGGCTGCCAACTGACTGGCACGCAACCCTTTGTAATTCAAGTTTACACCACGTTCAGCTAGCTCTTGCATCAGTTCATGGACTTCCTCATTTTCAAAATAAGTCACAACACTGTCCGCAATTGTTTCACCAATCGTATTTAGACTGACAATTTCTTCTTTTGTCCCTTGACTCATCGCTGCCAGACTGCCGAAGTGTTCCGCCAAAATTCCAGCGGCCTTTGCCCCAACATGACGGATCCCTAAACCAAAGATCAAACGTTCCACCGAATTTTCTCGACTTGCATCGATCGCTGCTAAAATATTTTCAGCTGATTTGTCTTTGATCTTGTCTAATGTCAATAATTGTTCTTTATCTAATTTATAAAGATCAGCTACATCTGAAACTAGTCCTTTATCAAACATCTGTGCCAAAACACGTGGTCCTAAACCATCGATGTTCATCGCATTTCGTGAAACAAAGTGGCTTAATCCTTCCTTGATTTGAGCTGGGCATTTGGGATTGATACAGCGCAGTGCAACTTCTTCATCTAAATGGACCAATTCGCTGTTACAAATCGGACAATGAGTCGGAATCGGATACGGCTTGCTATCTTCCGGACGTTTTTCTAACACAACTTGTGCAACCTCTGGAATAATATCCCCCGCTTTATAAACTAAGACTGTGTCTCTTAAGCGGATATCTTTTTTCTCGATGTAATCACTATTGTGCAAACTTGCCCGGCCAACTGTCGTTCCGGCTAAACGGACAGGTTCCATGATTGCAGTTGGCGTCAAGACTCCCGTTCGTCCAATCGTCCAATCGATATCTAATAAAGTTGTTTGGGCTTCTTCTGGCGGGAATTTATAAGCCGTCGCCCAGCGTGGCGCTTTAACTGTAAAGCCTAATTCCTCTTGCAAATCAAATTCATTTACTTTAATCACGATACCATCGATTTCATATGGCAGCTGGTCTCTTGTCTCATGAAAATTTTCGATATATCCCCATACTTCATCGATTGTTTTGCAGACACGATGTTCAGGATTTGTCCGAAACCCTAAACGTGCCATTTCATTCAGCGCGTGATCTTGTGTCGTTGATTCTAATGGTCCAAAATCAGCTAACGTATACAAAAAAGTACTCAAGTTGCGTTTTGCAGCAATTTTAGTATCCAATTGCCGCAAGCTTCCTGCCGCAGCATTTCGAGGATTTGCAAAAACTTCTTTCCCCTCTTCTTCACGGCGTTGATTTAATTTAATAAATGAAGCTTTAGGCATATAACATTCGCCTCGAACTTCGATCGTCAGTGGCTCTTTTAAACGCAACGGGATCGACTTGACTGTTCTCAAGTTCTCTGTGATATTTTCGCCGACTGTCCCATCTCCGCGGGTCGCTCCTTGAACAAACTGCCCAGCTTCGTATTTCAAAGAGATTGATAGACCATCAATTTTTAATTCGCAGCAATACGAAACTGGGTGTCCTACAGCTTTTTTTACTCGCTCGTCAAAAGCAATCAGCTCTTCCTTGCTGAATACATCATTTAAACTATACAGCGGAATATCATGGACAACTTTTTCAAATCCTTCCAACACTTTGCCGCCAACTCGTTGAGTAGGTGACTCAGGAGTGATCAAATCTGGATATTCTGTTTCGATTGCGACCAATTCTTGATATTTTTTATCATAAACAAAATCTTCCACTGATGGTTGATCTTGTACATAGTATTCATGTGCATATTGATTGAGTTCTTCGCGGAGTTCGATGGAACGTTTTTCCGCTGCTTGAAAAGTCATTGGTTCCAAGAAAATCCCTCCTAATTTATATTAAAGGACACATACAACTTATTTTTGATTATTACCTTTACAAAAAAAGAAAGTTACATCTTTTCAATCGGTGCAAAAGCCGCTAATAATCGTTTGATCCCTTGTTGCGGAAATGCGATGTCTAATTCGATATCTTGGGCTTTGCCGCTGACTTTTACTACCGTACCGACGCCCCATTTTCGATGTTGGACCTTGTCGCCAGGATTCCAATTTTCTTTATCCCCGCCGGAAGCCGTCTTATCCATCATCGGTTCACGAGTCGCGTGTTGATATTTAGGTTTCAGCGGATTATTTTTAAATGGACTATTGAAACTAGCTTTTGGCTGCGGCTGCATCCCTACAGCATTCAGCAAATTGTCATCGATCTCTGCAACAAAACGAGAAGGCTGATTGTATTGCGTTTTCCCATAAAGGGTCCGTGAAAAGGCGTTTGTCAAATAGAGTTGTTCTTCTGCTCGCGTAATGCCTACATAGGCTAAGCGTCGTTCTTCTTCTAACTCCGCTTCTTCCATCAATGACCGCGACAATGGGAAGATTTTTTCTTCCATCCCAATCAAAAAGACGATCGGAAACTCAAGCCCTTTGGCTGCGTGTAACGTCATCAAAGTAACTTGTGCGCTGTCTTCTTGATAATCATCAAGATCAGACACTAATGCCAAGTCATTCAAGAAGACGGCCAGTTTTTCTGCTGCGTCAGTTTCTTCGTCTTGCACCGTATTGCGTTTATCAAATTCTTGTGTAACAGAACGGAATTCTTCTAAGTTTTCCAACCGTGATTCAGCTTCTAAAGTCCGCTGATTTTTTAACTCTGCTAAGTAACCTGTTCGTTCCAATATTTGATCGACTAAGTCCGTTACAGGAAGATAAGCGACCATTTCTTGGAACTGTGTGATCATCGTACCGAATTCCCCAATCATCCGACCAGCTTTACCAGAAATATTGGCTAAATCTACATTTTGAGCCGCTTCGACCAAAGACCAATCATGCATCGCCGCAAAATTTCTTAATTTTTCAACTGATGCGGCACCGATCCCACGTTTTGGCGTATTGACCACTCGTTCAAAGCTGACGCCATCTCGCGGATTATTGATAATATTCAAATAAGCGATAATGTCTTTGATCTCTTTTCGATCATAGAATTTGTGTCCGCCGACCATCGTATAGGGAACATTTGATTTCACTAATGTGTCTTCGATCACCCGTGATTGTGCGTTCGTTCGATACAAAACCGCAAAGTCATTATAGCTGCGATTTTGGCTTTGGATTTCTTCCTTTATCTTGCTGACGATGAATTGTGCTTCGTCTCTTTCGCTATCTGCACGATAATACGTGATTTGTTCGCCGGCTTGATTATCCGTCCAAAGATTTTTATCTCGGCGATTGCTGTTATTTTTTATGACTTGATTTGCCGCGTCTAAAATACTTTTAGTTGAACGATAGTTTTGTTCTAATAAAATAACTGACGCATCATGATAATCTTTCTCAAAATCTAAAATATTTTGCATATCCGCACCGCGCCAGCCGTAAATACTCTGATCCGCATCGCCTACTACACACAAATTGCGGAATCGAGCGGCCAACATATTCACCAATGTGTACTGCGCATGATTGGTATCTTGGTATTCATCGACATGTAAGTAATGGAATTTATGTTGGTAATAGGTCAAGACCTCTTCGTTTTCTTCGAATAGTCGAATCGTATTCATGATCAAGTCATCGAAGTCCATACTTTGATTGTTTCGCAGCGCTTTTTGATACGCTTCATAACAACGAGCTACAATTTCTTCAAAGAAGGATCCTTGTCGCTCAGCATAAGTTTCTGGGGTCAACAGTTCATTTTTAGCATTGCTGATCGCACCTAGAATAGAACGAGGATCGTATTTTTTAGGATCGATATTCAAGTCCTTTAAGATTCGTTTCATCAAGGTCAACTGATCCGATCCATCCAAAATGGTAAAATTCCGATCATAACCAATCGCATCGACATCTCGTCGTAAAATACGGACACACATCGAGTGGAAGGTCGAGACCCAAACATCCTGACCGCCTTGACCTAAAATGCTATTAACTCGTTCTTTCATTTCGCGTGCAGCTTTATTCGTAAATGTAATCGCTAAGATATTCCAGGGATTCACATTTTTTTCTTCTATTAAATAAGCGATCCGATGGGTCAAGACCCGTGTCTTCCCACTTCCTGCTCCTGCCATAATCAATAGCGGTCCTTCGGTATGAAGTACCGCTTCTTTTTGTTTAGGGTTAAGTCCTGCTAACAACTCCTGTTTGTTTGGCATGCAAAACGTCCTTTCTCTATTCAATCTTTTTTATTATAGCATCTCAGAAAGTTTCGCGACACTAGCAACAATTTAAAAAAGCGGATTCATTGATTCAGTCTTGTTTTTATTAGAGATTCGCGCTAAATTGGATAGTAGTTATGGAGGAAAGATATGAAAAACGAGCATGAAATCAAACGTTTAGATGGTACAAAAGTCATTTTTATTTTAAAAGGTGTTTTGATCGGCGCTTTGGCCGGTGTAGTTGTTAGTTTGTTTCGTCTGCTGATTGAAAAAATGATGGAACAGATTGTGACCCTTTATCTCTGGTTTCGAATACACCCATTGGGACTGATTCCGTGGAGTTTGGTTATGCTGGGTATCGCATTAATCGTCGGGCGCTTGATAAAATCAGAACCGAATATCAAAGGTAGCGGCATTCCTCAAGTGGAAGGAACGTTGCAAGGAGATATTAAGTTGAATTGGTTTTCCGTTCTTTGGAAAAAATTTGTCGGCGGCGTTTTGTCTGTCGGTTCCGGTTTATTTCTTGGCCGTGAAGGTCCATCGATCCAATTGGGTGCAATGGTCGGTCAAGGATTCAGCGAATACACACATGCTTCAACATCAGAGAAAAAAATCTTTATTTCTAGTGGTGCAGCTGCTGGACTAGGTGCTGCCTTCAATGCACCGATTGCTGGATTATTATTTGTAATAGAAGAAGTCCATCACCATTTTTCACCTTTGATTTGGTTAACTTCGCTAACAGCAGCATTAACAGCAAACTTAGTTTCACTCAATTTTTTTGGTTTAAAACCCGTTTTGTTTATTGCTAACGTTCCATCTTTACCCCTTAAATATTATGGATTATTGATTCTACTAGGAATCATCCTAGGTATTCTTGGCTACTTCTATCAGGTTGTTCTTTTATCATTGCCGCAATTGTATAAACGATCGCACTTGCCAGAATATCTTTATGGAATCATTCCCTTTTTATTACTCATTCCAGTCGCTTTCTGGTTTCCACATTATTTAGGTGGCGGAAATCAAATCGTTTTAGCAATCGGTGCAAAGAATTTTTCATTAAGTTTATTGATTCTTTTGTTTTTGCTCCGCTTTATTTTTTCGATGATTTCATACGGCGCAAATCTTCCCGGCGGTATTTTCTTGCCAATCCTAACTTTAGGTGCGCTGATTGGTGGTATTTATGGGACTGTTTTACATCAATGGTTTGGAGTAGATTCTGTTTTGATCAGTGATTTTGCTATTTTTGCTATGGCTGGTTATTTCACCGCGATTGGTAAAGCGCCTTTGACTGCTATTATTTTAGTCACCGAGATGGTCGGTAATATCACTCATCTAATGCCGTTAGCCGTTTGTTCATTGACCGCATATGTCATCAATGATCTATTAGGAGGAAATCCTATCTATGAATCATTGCTTGAACGTTTGTTGTCTGGTCATCTTCCTAGTATTACAGGAAATAAGACCGTGATCGAAATTCCTGTTACTGCTGAAAGTACATTAGATGGAACGATGGTCCGCGATTTCAATTGGCCTGAAGAAATGTTATTGATCTCAATTCGCCGCGGCTCAGCGGAGATACTTACCCACGGCGATACGGTTATGAAAATCGGTGACTTGCTGATGATTTTAACGGATGAAGGTCATACTCAAATAATCAAAAAACAAATTCGCAACCGCTCTAATGCCGCGATTGCGAAAAAACAAGACAAAGCAATCCGAGACTGAGTTCGACTCACCCTCGGATTTTTTTTGCTAACTTTTCATTTACATAGACTGATACTTGGCCGTCATTTACAGGAAATACGCCTTGACCATTTTCATCTAAGATAACTTTTGCTTCGTTGTTTCCTAATAAATCGACAAAAGTCGCACCTTCATGAATAGCGCTGACAGTCATCGTTTTTTCTCCGCCTTGGGCATTGGTCATCATAATTGCCGCTCCTGAATCCGCTTGATCAAATTCTCCCGTTAAGGTCCAACCAATCACGCTTGGATCATCAAGATAATCCGTTTGATTTCCAAACTCTAATTCTTCCCGTAATTTAATCAAGGCATCCAAACCGTCCCCAACAGCCTCAACGTTTTTAGTACCATAAAGATCGCCCCAAAAAATTACAGGTATTCCCTCGTTTCTTAATAGAATCAGGCTGTACGCATGCAGTTTGAACCAACCTTCTATCCAAGACTCCAAACTTTGCCCCTGTTGAGTATCATGATTATCAACAAACGTTACTGCCCAGTCTGGCCGCGTCTCAATCAACGTACCGGTAAAAATTTGCCGCATATCGAATTTCCCTAGCGATGAAGATGCTTGAAGGAAATTGAAGTGCAACGGCACATCAAAAAGCGCAATTAGATTTCCTGACGATTCTAAATATCTCTGCAATTTCTCCAACTCATCGGACCAATACTCCCCAACGACGAACAACTCTCCTCCCTTTTCTTTCCGACGATTTAACAGCCAATCGACAAATAAATCAAATCGAATATGTTTCACTGCGTCCAATCGATACCCATCTACATCCGTCAGTTCTTGATACCACTTCCCCCACTTGTCTAGCTGTTCTATCGTCACTGGATTTTCCATATCCAAATTACAACCCATTAAATAATCAAAGTTGCCTTTTTCATCATCAACCTTTGGTTCCCAGCCTTTATCAGTAAAATTAAAAATTGCATGATCTTTTTCACGAGCATCGTAATCGACCCCAGAAAAATTTTTCCAATTCCATTGATACGAATTGTATTTTCCTTGACGACCAGGAAATGTAAATTTTGTCCATGCTTCTATCTCTTCTTCGCCAGAACTCGGTTTGGTCCGATCGTCAAACTGATAAGCAACTGCTGAAACCTTTTCTGTTTCGTCCGCACCCATGAAGTGATCAAAGACAATATCCGCATAAATTTTTAATCCAGCTTTTTTTAACGCAACGATGCTATTTAAATAGTCTTCTTTTGTTCCATACTTAGTCCCAATGCTACCTTTTTGATCAAACTCGCCAAGATCATAAAGATCATACGTCCCGTAACCCACATCTTCTGCTCCTGCCGCGCCTTTGCATGCTGGTGGTAGCCAGATTGCACCGATTCCTAAATCACGTAGCTCCTCTGCTTTTTCTGCTAAGGTATTCCAATGAGTGCCGTCCGCAGGAAGATACCATTCAAATCCCTGTAAGATTGTTTGTTTTTCCATCGCTTTCACCTCTATTTCTATCATACAGAAAATAAACATCTCTTCAAACTAAGACGAGCTGAAATCCTATTTTAACGTTAGTGAACGTTTTTGGCTGTTTTCGGTTGTATTGTAAAAAAATTTATGCTACTATTTCAATTGAAGGAGGGTTTGAAAATGCTTACAGAAGAGCGACACAGAAAAATCATTGAATGGTTGGAACGCGACGGCTTAGTAAAATCACAAAATTTAATTCATTGGTTAGACTCCTCTGAATCAACAATTCGACGAGATTTGCACGAATTAGAAGAGTTGGGATTATTAGAACGCATCCACGGTGGTGCCAAACGGCCGCAACATTTAGAACAAGAACTCGGCATGATCGAAAAATCAGCCAAAAACGTTCAACAAAAGAAAATGATCGCTGAATACGCAGCTGATTTCATCGCTGATGGCGACGTGATCTATTTGGATGCCGGTTCAACGACTGCTGAAATGATTCCTTTTATGAAAAAACGAACAGTTACTGTTGTGACAAATTCAGTTGGTCTGGCTGCTCGTTTAGTTGAAGCCCAAATCACTGTGATTGTCCTTGGCGGACGAATAAAACTGACGACTGATGCAGTTGTTGGCTCTCAAGCGCTTGAACAGTTAAAACAATATCGATTCAATAAAGCGTTTATGGGAATGAACGGTATTCAGACAGACAGCGGCTACTCTACTCCCGATCCAGAAGAAGCCATTTTGAAAAGAGCGGCGATCCAACAGGCTGAAGAAGCTTTTGTATTAGTTGATCACAGTAAATTTAATCAAACTAGCTTTGTCAGTGTCGCACCTTTATCCGCAGCTTCAATCCTCACCGATACCTGTCCTTTGATTATCCGTGATCAAATCACAGAGCAAACTACCTTGAAGGAGGTTTCTGTATGATTTATACAGTAACATTAAACCCATCGATCGATTATATCGTGCATGTCGATCAGTTAACGATTGGCGCAGTCAACCGAATGAAGAACGATTTAAAATTGCCCGGCGGTAAAGGTATCAATGTTTCCCGCATTTTAAGACGAATCGATCATAACTCGACCGCATTAGGATTTATTGGCGGTTTCACCGGAGACTTTATCAACGAATGGATGGAACGTGAGACGATCAAAACAAACTTTACGACAGTTGCTGATGACACACGAATCAATATCAAATTGAAAGCTCACGAAGAAACTGAAATCAACGGCCAAGGACCGCGTGTCTCTGCCGATGAAATGGCGGAACTAAAAAAAGTTTTAGCAAACCTGACTTCAGCTGACATCGTCGTTTTGTCTGGTAGCAAACCCGCCAGTGTCCCAACTGGTTTTTATCAAGAATTGATCGAAATTATCAAAGCACAAAATGCGGCTTTTGTCATTGACACTACAGGTGCAGATTTGATGGATGCTTTAGAAAAAAATCCCCTGCTAGTCAAACCAAATAATCATGAATTAGCCGAGTTGTATCAGACAACTTTCAATTCTGTTGAAGATATTTATCCCTTTGGTCAACGTTTGTTGGATGAAGGTGCACAGCATGCACTAGTTTCTATGGCAGGTGATGGCGCGTTGCTGTTTACTAAAGATGGAATCTATCGTTCGAACGTTTTAAAACGACCAGTTAAAAATTCAGTCGGCGCCGGTGATTCAATGATCGCAGGCTTTGTCGGCAATTTTACTAAGACACAAGATCCTGTTGAAGCATTTAAATGGGGTGTTGCATGCGGCAGCGCTACAACTTTTTCAGATGATTTAGCAACAGCCGAATTTATCCAAGAATTATTACCAGAAGTACAGATCACACAAGTCAAATCGTTCTAGCCTTGCCTTCTGTTAAAAATATGTAGCAATTTAGAAATCGGAGGAATTATGATGGATATTAAAGAGTTATTGATCAAAGATGCCATGATTATGGATTTGCAGGCTGTGACTAAAGAAGCTGCGATCGATGAAATGGTTCAAAAAATGTATGACGCCGGACGAATCTCAGATATCGATGTGTATAAAGAGGGGATTTTAAAACGTGAAGCTCAAACTTCAACCGGACTAGGCGATGGTATTGCGATGCCTCATGCAAAAAATAGTTCAGTAAAAGAAGCTACCGTTTTATTCGCAAAAAGTCAAAAAGGAGTAGATTATGAAGCATTAGATGGGCAGCCTACTTATCTATTCTTTATGATCGCGGCTCCAGAAGGGGCAAATGACACTCACCTTCAAGCCTTAGCCGCTTTATCAAGACTATTGATTGATCCTGATTTTGTCACAAAGTTAAAAGCTGCTGAAACACCGGACCAAGTACAAGCAACTTTCGAAGCTGCTGAAAAAGCGAAAGCAGAGGAAGAAAAAGCCGAAGCTGAAAAAAGTCAAGAAAATGATACGAACCGCCGCTACATCGTCGCAGTAACGGCCTGTCCGACTGGTATCGCCCATACTTATATGGCAGAAGACGCTTTGAAGAAAAAAGCCAAAGAAATGGGTATTGATATCAAAGTCGAAACAAATGGTTCTGAAGGCATCAAACATCGCTTGACTGAAGAAGATATCGCTCGTGCAGAAGGCGTCATCGTTGCTGCTGATAAAAAGGTTGAAATGAATCGATTCAATGGTAAAGAATTAGTTAACCGTCCAGTCAGCGACGGCATTCGCAAACCAGAAGAATTGATCAATTTAGCGCTAAGTGGAAAAGCCCCTATTTATCACGGAAATAGCGAAGATGTTGCCGCTGAAGATGAAAGTGATAATGGAACACTCGGTCAACGAATCTACAAAGATCTGATGAACGGTGTTTCCCACATGTTGCCATTTGTTATCGGCGGCGGAATCATGATTGCTTTATCATTCATGATCGACCAATTCATGGGTGTTCCTCAATCTGAATTAGCAAATCTTGGTAATTATAATCAAGCTGCTAGCTGGTTCAATCAAATCGGCGGTGCAGCATTTAGCTTCATGCTCCCTGTCCTTGCTGGTTTCATCGCTTCTAGTATCGCTGATCGCCCAGGTTTAATCGTTGGTTTTTCTGCCGGTGCTTTAGCAAATGCTGGCGGCGCTGGTTTCTTAGGTGCTTTGATCGGCGGTTTCTTAGCTGGTTATGTTATTATTTTCTTGAAAAAAATCTTTAAAAATCTACCAAAATCACTCGAAGGGATCAAAGCGATTCTCTTCTATCCTTTCTTTGGCTTATTGATTACCGGTTTCTTGATGCTTTTAGTCAATGTTCCGATGAAAGCAATCAACGATGGCCTAAACGGTTTCTTGACTGGTCTTAGTGGATCTAACGCTATTTTACTTGGTGCCTTGCTCGGTGGAATGATGGCAGTCGACTTAGGCGGCCCAATCAACAAAGCGGCTTATGTCTTTGGTACGGCTACCTTAGCTTCAAGTGTCGCACAAGGTGGCTCAATCGTGATGGCTGCAGTGATGGCCGGCGGGATGGTTCCACCATTAGCAATTTTTGTTGCCACACGTTTATTCAAAAACAAATTCGAAAAAAGCCAAGTGGATGCTGGTTTGACAAATATCGTTATGGGGTTATCTTTTGTAACAGAAGGTGCGATTCCATTTGCGGCGGCTGACCCAATTCGTGTCATTCCAAGTTTTGTAGTCGGCTCTGCTCTTGCTGGCGGTTTAGTTGGTGCGGTTGGTATCAAATTGCTTGCACCTCATGGCGGAATCTTCGTAGTCTTTTTATTAAGCCACCCTTTGCTTTATCTTTTATTCATTGCAATTGGTGCGATCGTTTCAGGAATTATCTATGGTTTAGTTAAAAAACCAGTAGCTAAATAACTCTAAAAGATCCGTTCTCAAATTGAGAACGGATCTTTTAGTCTAGTAAAAGGGATTACATCCAACGATCTTTTCTACGAACACGGACTGGTTGAGGTTTTGGTTTGATTGCAAACAAGACGATACCGATAAAAAATACTGTAATTGATAACGGAATTGCTAGTGATGCAATCGGCAACATAAATATTAGCCCAACAATCAATAAACAACTACCCATAATCTTGATGTATCTTTGATCCATAATAAACCTCTCCTCTCAAATCTCAAGTATATCTAATTGATTTTTTAACGCGACTTTCTTTTGATCGATAAAAGAAACAATCAAGTGCTTCTTTTCTTTTTCTAATGAAAAAGTAAGTGAATCGTTTTTACGACTGATTTGGTGGATTGTGATATCATTTAATGCTCGCCTCAATTCTTCCAGAGGAAAATCTAAGAATGCTTTTTTAGGAATGAACAGTTGCAAAATGGCGGTATAATCTTTGTACCGCTTATCACGGATCTCAAATTCCATTGAATCCCGAATATAATATTCAAAAGCCGCTAAGCCTTGATCCAAAGTTAATTCTGGATACAAAATATGATAATTCATCATCCGTTCACTTTTATCATCAATCCACGGAAAATAGGCCAGCGCATTTAACCCACCCTTCATTCGGTTGACTCGGTACTGATCGGTTAAAAAATTATACGTACGCGTCACAAAATACGAAGCATTTCGTTTTTCGGTTGGCTGAAATCGTTCGTTTTGATATTGGACTGTTTGGATCACAGTATCTTCAAAAGCAAATTCGATATAGGGCTGTTTCAATAATCCAACCCCATTAGTATAAGATAGTTGCGGGATGCCTAATTGATCACGAAACAACTGTTGAAATTTTAAATTTGCTGCTTCTTCCCACTGAAACGGATCTTTATATAATTCAAAGACGACACCCTCGCCAAGTTCTGCCACTTGTTCAACTTGTTGGATCTCCAATAACAGCTGCTTAGCAAATAATTTTTTGTAAGGCGCTCCCAAAAATAACCGCCAACAGGCTGTCAAACAAACACCTTTATAAAAAACATCGTATCCTGGAAAAGCATTACAATCAACGACGACATCCCAGTTAAGCCCTTTCATTTTTGGCAATACTCTAGTTTCTTCCGCCGGTTCAAATGAACGACGCTTAACTAATTCACTCGTATTGTGATACAAATATTCCGAATACGAACGCATATAGGCAAACGAGCCATGTTCAATCAAACGTGTTTTTAAGTAATCTAGATAGACCTTTTCCCAATAATAAAAAGTTTTTTCATTCAGAATGCTTTTTTCAAATAATCGATCTCCCATTAGATGGATGGTCATTTCTTCTTCGTCATTTTGCAGCTGCAGCCAATAATCTTCATTCAAGCCAAGTTTAACAATCAGTTGTTGCAAAATTCGTTGATCAAACACCTGAGTTTTTCCATTGATCGACATTTTAGCCGGTTCCAGCAATAGACGGCTCATTATTAGCCAGTCTTCCATTTTCAATCGGATATCTTCTTGCTTTAACTCATACAGCTGACTAACACAGTATAATTGATTTTTTCCCATTGCCTTCCCCTTTCCTATTTATCTATTATAATTATATCGTAAAGATTAAAAAATCCCTATAAAATTGATTACTATGTTTTAAAGAATTGTATACTATAATAAATTATGTTAAAACTAAAAAATGGAGGTGTTCAAATGGGACTAAAATTTGAAAAAACCGATGATTTGGATAAATTATTTGAATCGTTTGTAGTTGATCCAGATAAAAAAGTGCAGAAAGACGAAGATATTCAAAAGTTTTTAAAGCCAAAAGTAGAGCCAACAGATAAAAAAAAGGACCGAGCTTAAGCTCGGTCCTTTTCGATTGCGGCTTCAATTGCTTGCCAAGCCTCTTCTTTTCCTTTTTTTGTTTCAGAAGAAAATAAGATAAAGGTATCATTTGAATCAAAATCTAGTTTTTTCTTGATTGCACTTGTGTGTTTATTCCATTTCCCACGCGGGATCTTATCCGCCTTTGTTGCAACTATGATCACAGGAATATCATAATACTTCAAAAATTCATACATTTGGATATCTTCTTTACTAGGATCATGACGCAAATCAACTAATGAGACCACTGCCCGCAACTGTTCGCGAGTAGTAATGTACGTCTCGATCATTTCACCCCATTTTGCCCGCTCTGTCTTAGAGACCTTGGCATAGCCATAACCAGGCACGTCGACAAAATGTAAAGCATTCTCGATCAAATAAAAATTTAAAGTCTGAGTTTTCCCAGGTTTTCCCGAAGTCCGTGCCAGATTCTTGCGATCAATCAATGTGTTGATAAAAGAAGATTTACCAACATTGGAGCGACCCGCCAAGGCAATCTCAGGCAATTCAGTTTCAGGATATTGTTTAGGTGAGACCGCACTGATGACGATCTCTGCATTATGCACTTTCATTCTTCCACGCCTTTCAAAAAGGGTCCACAAATTACTTTGTGAACCCTCCATTCGCTAACCTGCTTTTTTTGTATCGTTATGATACTTAATAATTGGTTTACCTGATCCTTCAACAGAATCTTTTGTAACGATTACTTTTTCAATCGATTCATCTGAAGGAATGTCGAACATGACATCCATCATTACATCTTCAATGATCGAACGCAATCCACGCGCACCTGTATTACGAGCAATCGCTTTTTCAGCAATCGCGTTCAGTGCATCTGCATCAAAAGTTAATTCAGTCTCATCATAAGAAAGTAATTTTTGATATTGTTTAACCAACGCATTTTTTGGTTCTGTCAAAATACGAACCAAGTCTTCTGTCGTCAGTTTTTCTAATGCTGTCGTAACCGGTAAACGTCCAATAAATTCTGGGATCAACCCAAATTTCAATAAGTCTTCCGGAATGATTTGCTGCATAACACTTTCGGTTTCATCAAGTTTTTTATTGTTTTGACCAAAACCAATCGTTTTTTCACCTAGACGGTTCTTAACGATCGTTTCGATCCCGTCAAATGCGCCGCCTACGATAAATAAAATATTTGTTGTATCGATTTGGATGAATTCTTGATGCGGATGTTTGCGCCCTCCCTGCGGTGGAACACTAGCAACCGTGCCTTCAAGAATTTTAAGCAACGCTTGTTGAACCCCTTCGCCTGAAACATCACGTGTAATTGAGACATTTTCACTCTTACGGGTGATTTTATCGATTTCATCGATATAAATAATCCCTTTTTCAGCACGTTCAACATTGTAATCAGCAGATTGTAATAGTTTCAATAGAATATTTTCAACGTCTTCACCGACATAGCCGGCTTCAGTCAAACTAGTAGCATCTGCAATCGCAAATGGCACGTTCAACGTTCTTGCCAAAGTTTGTGCTAAAAATGTTTTCCCTGAACCAGTTGGTCCAATCAAACAAATATTGCTCTTTTGCAATTCAACTTCGTCAACTCCATCATTTTCAGCATTCACTCGTTTGTAATGATTGTACACAGCAACGGACAATGCTTTTTTCGCACGATCTTGGCCAATCACATATTGATTTAAAACATCTAATAATTCTTTAGGTTTTGGTACATCAATAAACTCACGAATAGCTTCTTCATGGAATTCTTCATCTATGATCTCTTTACAAAGGTCGATACATTCATTACAAATGTAAACGCCCGGACCTGCAACGACTTTTTTTACTTCTTCTTGGGTCTTTCCACAAAATGAACAGCGGACTGTTTCACCTGCGCCTGTGCTCTCATACATGGTTTTCACCTCTTGTTTCTTTCTCTACAAGTGTTTCCACGATTGCAGTCTTTATCTATAATAACATAAAGCCCTAAAAAGACAAAGAATCCAAGGAAATTTAGAAAGAATTTCTAAAGAAAAAAGTTCTCGAAAAATCGAGAACTTTTCTGATTATTTTGCGTACCAAGCTAAACCTTCATATCTCCAGCCATGCTTAACTAAATTATTTTTTTCATTCGTATTCAATGTGTAATGATGCGCTCCTGCTTTAGCATTCGGATTATATAAGCGATGCAATGCATTTGAGCCGCCCGAATACCAAGACACGCCTTCATAGCGCCAGCCTTTTTTGACTAAGTTGTCTTTCTCATGAGAATTCAGTGTGTAATGGTGATCCCCAGCATTCGGATTATACAGTCGATAAACTGGATTGCCTGATGTCGGACCATTCCAACCAATTCCCTCATATTTCCATCCTTTTGAGACTAGATTATTTTTTTCAGCGACGTTTTGTGTATAAAAATGTTCCCCGCTGTTTGGATTATATACTCGATGCATTTGGACCGTATTTGCCGGTGGTGTTGTCGTTGGGTTACTGAATATCCCTGTATAGTCGGCATTGATATCAAAGTTTCCACTAATCCCTGAAAATGATAGTTGAGATGACCACTGCCAAGCACCGTATTGTGTATAAAGGTTCGTCGTTGAAAGATTGTACGGATAAGCTGCTACCCAAATATTTTTATTTCCAATTGTTCCAGCATTGATATGGCCGGCAGTCAACCAGTGTAAACCAATATAATGGCGAACATTTCCATACCCTAGAGCTTTCAGCCGATTTTCAAAGGCTTTAGAATTATTAGTGTGATTGCCTTTACCTAAAATTTTTGGTTCCTCAATATCATTCACCATCACAGTACTGCCGCTTAGTCCGAATTTTTTGGCAGCTGCCGCAAAATAATTTGCTTCTGCAACTGCTAAGGCATCACTTGTAAACCAGCTGTAATGATAAGCAGAAACTTTCATTCCGGCAGCTTTTGCATTAGTGATCTGAGCTTGTGCATACGGATTGATGTAGGTTGTAGATTCCGTTAATTTAACAACGACACCTGTGATACCATAGCTTTTCATTTTTTGAAAATTTGCGACAGAGATATTTCCATTATGAGAAGAAATATCGATAAAACTCTTACGTGGCGTGTTAGTATTTGTCGCTGAAACAGCCGGCAGCGATGCAAATAATTGGATTGTCGGATAAAGATCCGAGCGTCCTCGCGGTAAAGACATCATCCCATCAACTGTAGCCATTTGTGTCTGCGGAGTCACTGTTTCTTCTGCTGCTTCAACACTTTCGCTTTCAGTTGTCTGCTCGATCTCAGTACTTTCAGATTGCTCAGTAGACGACACTGCCTCCTGTGAAGAACTATCAACTGTTGAATTGATAACTGCTGCAGTTTGTTGCTCACTGATCGGTACTTGATTTTCTTCAGCTAAAACCGCTGTAGAAACACTCAAGCACAAAACTGCTAAAAAGCTTAAGCCAAAAATTTTTTTCTTCATACTCTTCTCCTTAATATTCAAAAGTACTAATTAATTACAAAAAATGGCATTGATAAAAAACTAATTTGATAGCGTAAAATATCTTGTGTAAATAGATATTTAGGGTAGAAAAAAAGAAAGTCCATTCTGTAAAATTAAAGTTAC
>NZ_BJDX01000003.1 GCF_005405365.1 Enterococcus xiangfangensis | reverse complement strand
CCCAAAAAGCACTAGAAAAGGACGTTTTCACGTCGTTTCTAGTGCTTTTTTTTTTGAGACTTATGTCACAGCCTCTTTTTTAATAATTATATTTGCTTGTTTCCAAAAAACCGGAGACAAGCGACAACAAGTAACAAACGACAAAGTACATCAAGGTCATCGCGATAAACATCGGAATGACATAATTAGTATTTTGTCCATAAACGATTTTAGCGTTATGCGTCAGTTCTGGTAAAGAAATAATTACTGCTAATGAAGTATCTTTGATCAAAGAAATCAACTGACTCAAAATAGCCGGTAGCATTGCTTTGAACGCTTGCGGGATAATGATCATTACCAAAGTTTGAACATAGGTCAAACCAGAGGATAACCCCGCTTCTGTTTGCCCTTTAGGCACAGAATTCAACCCGGCACGGAATATTTCTGACAGCATCGCAGATTCAAAAATCGCCAATGCGGCAACCGCTGCCCAAAAAATATTCAACTTGATCCCAACTTGCGGTAAAGCGAAATAGGTAAAGAAGATAATCAGCAATAACGGTAAGTTTCGAATGATATCGACAATGATTCCTACGATTCGCGAAAGAAACGGGATGTTAGTATAGCGGACGGTTCCTGCGATCCCACCAAGAATCATACTAAAAATGATCGAGACGATCGAGACTTGGATCGTCACCCACAGCCCATCTAAAAGAAAACGCAGATTCATCCATGAAAAAGCTTCACTCATATTCTGTTACTCCTTCCTTTTAGGCATTTGACCAATGTTTATCTAAATAATTCATTAGATAAGACAGCGGCAGCGTTAAGATCAAATAGAATAATCCGACAATGATATAAGTATCAAAGGTATTGAATGTTGTACTGGCGATCAAATCACCTTGGTACATCAAATCTAAACCTGCGACCATTGCTAAAATGGATGAATTCTTGATCAGATTGATAAACTGATTTCCCAGAGGTGGGATAACAATTTTAAATGCTTGCGGTAAAATGATATAACGCATCGTTTCAGCATAAGTAAAACCAGAAGAAAGACCGGCTTCCATCTGACCTTTCGGTACGGTTTGGATCCCAGAACGAACGGTTTCGGCAATAAAAGCAGAAGTATAGATTATCAAGCCAATCGTACCGGCTTGAAAGCCGTCAAAACTGTAGAAATACATCGGTGCTATGACATAAAAAAACATGACAATAATCAACAACGGGATATTACGAAAGAAAGCTACATACGCTTTCGCTAAATGACGAACAACCCGATTGTGCGACAGTTGTAAAATCGCCATCAACGTTCCGATAATCAAACTAAAAATTAATGCTAGTAAACTCGCATAGATTGTATATTTGAACCCGCTGACAAAATCAGCTGAGAAGGTTTGAAATAAATGTGTCATTAAAAATGCGCCCCCTTTTTCGCTCGACCATCTGCATCTTTAGGGAACCATTTTTCAAAAATTTTATCGTAGGTACCATTATCATGCATTTTAGACAATGCGGTATCGACCTCTTGCAAGAAGTCATCTTGACCTTTATTGATGGCGATTCCATAAGGTTCGTTTGTAAAAGCACCGCCTGCTAATTCATAGTTTTTATTTTCAGAAGCCATTCCTAACAAAATGGCGTTATCTGTTGTCATCGCTTGACCTTGACCTGATTGCAATGCAGTAAATGCTTCAGCATAATTTTCCAATTCAAGGATTTTGGCATCTGGCGCATTTTTGCGGATATTGATACTTGAAGTAGATCCCTTGACGGCTAAAACAGTATCTTCAGCAGTCAAACTTTTGACATCTTTGATGGGACTCCCTTTTTTAACTAGCAACGATTGCCCAGCATCAAAATAAATATCAGAAAAATCAACTTGCTCTTTCCGCTCTTCAGTGATCGTCATCGTAGCAATGATCGCATCAATATTTCCATTTTTCAACAATGGAATCCGCGTCTTTGACGTCACTTCGGTAAATTCAGCCTTGCCTTCTTTTCCTAAAATTTCTTTAGTGATCGCTTTGGCGATATCAATATCAAAACCTTCAACTTTCCGTGTTTTGATATCCATCATGCCAAATAGACGCGTATCATATTTCACGCCCCATACGATGGTCGGCTCATCTTTGATACGCTTTGCGATGTTTTCATTTGCGACACTTTTTCCTTTACAGCCTGACAGAATGATCACAACAAGCAGCGGTAAAAATAAAAGGGCGCCTATTTTTTTTAACTTCGACATACGCCGCCTCCTAATGATTGATTACTTTGCTGACAAATTGTTGTGCTCGCTCCTCTTGTGGCTTATCAAAGAATCCTTTGACATCTCGTGTGTCTTCTAGCACTTCCCCATTTGCCATGAAAATGATACGATCGGCTACTTCTTTCGCAAATCCCATCTCGTGAGTCACGACGATCATCGACATACCGTCGCGGGCAATTTTTTTCATGACATTCAAGACGTCGCCAATCATTTCTGGATCTAGTGCAGAAGTCGGCTCATCAAAAAGCAGCAAGTCGGGATTCATCGCTAAACCACGGGCGATGGCAATCCGTTGTTGCTGGCCTCCGGATAACATCGAAGGGTACGAATCCTTCTTATCTAACATGTCTACACGATCCAATAATTTTTCAGCAGTTTTTATCGCTTGTTCAGAAGATTGTTTCAAAACTTTGATTGGTGCTAACGTAATATTTTCTAACGCTGTCTTATTAGGATAAAGATTAAAGTGTTGAAAGACCATTCCAATATTTTTTCGAATATCTTTCAACTTAACATCTTTGCTATGTAAGTCTTTGTCATTCACCATCAGTTGCCCTGAAGTAATTTCTTCTAGACCGTTGATACAACGTAACATTGTACTTTTCCCTGAACCCGATGGTCCGATAACTACAACGACCTCACCTTTTTCAAAACTCAAGTTAATATTTTTCAAGGCATGAAACTTCCCATAGTATTTTTCTACATGCTTAAATTCCACCATTGGCATGTTTAACCACCTCTTTTTTCCTTATTATTCTCTAATTATTCCAATGTGGGTCTAATTATATGCTAAATATTTTTACTTTGTAAAGAAAAATACCTGTAATTAGAAAAAAACATTTGAATTGCTTCTGTTTCTATGTGATGTTTCCTTACATATTCACTATGGGATCTTTCAACAAATACAACAATAAGAGTTGTCTTGTCTGAAAAAAAAAGGTAGTATTTGAAGAGACTATTGAAAGAATTTTTTACGAAAAGGTGAGTTAATGAAAAATATCATACTAACCGGAGATCGCCCAACAGGTCAATTACACTTGGGCCATTATGTCGGTTCTTTGAAAAATCGTGTTTTGATGCAAAAAGATCCTGAAAATAATTTATTTATCATGATCGCAGACATGCAAGCTTTGACGGATAATGCAAAAAATCCTGAAAAAGTTTCCTCCAATGTTTTACAAGTCGCATTAGACTATTTGGCGGTAGGTTTAGATCCAAAACGTTCTACTTTATTTATCCAATCACAAATTCCTGAACTAGCAGAATTGACTATGTACTATTTGAATCTAGTCAGCGTCGGTCGCGTTCGCCGCAACCCAACAGTAAAATCAGAAATCGAACAAAAAAAATTCGGTGAAAGTGTCCCCACAGGCTTCTTTATCTACCCTGTTTCACAAGCTGCTGACATTACTGCTTTTAAAGCAAATCTAGTACCTGTAGGTGAAGACCAAAAACCGATGCTAGAACAAACTCAAGAGATCGTCCAAAGTTTCAACCACACTTACGGTGAAGTCCTTGTCGAGCCAAAAGGCGTATTTCCAGAAAAAGGTCAAGGCCGCTTACCAGGAATCGATGGAAATGGAAAAATGAGCAAATCATTGGGAAATGGGATCTATTTAGCTGACTCTGCTGATGTCTTGGCAAAAAAAGTCATGAGCATGTATACGGATCCAAATCACATTCATGTTGCAGATCCTGGTCAAGTTGAAGGGAATATGGTCTTCACTTATTTAGATGTTTTTGGAACAGACAAAGAAAAAATTGCTGAGCTAAAAGAACAGTATCGTCATGGCGGTCTTGGTGACGTAAAAATCAAACGATACTTAATTGATGTCTTAGAAGCTGAGTTCGGACCAATCCGCGCCCGCCGAGAAGAATTTGCAAAAGATCCAGAAGCAATCATGCAACTATTAAAAGTAGGTAGTGAACAAGCACAAGCGGTTGCTGCTAAAACATTGACTGAAGTAAAACAAGCTATGGGAATCAATTATTTCGCCTAACTAATTACTTAAAGCTTAAAAAATCGACCGTCAAAAGTCCGTACACTGCCTTTTGACGATCGATTTTTTACATTTCTTCTATTATAGAGTGCAAAATATTGGTGAATTTTGGTGAATCATTAAATGGATGCACGTATTCAAAATAGTCGCCACCGTTTTCCATAAAATACCCACGGTTCTCATCATCGATTTCCTCGATTGTTTCCAAACAGTCTGCCACAAAACCTGGAGTGATCACTAACACCTTTTTGACATTTTGACTTGGAAAAGCCTTTAATGTTTCCGACGTCATCGGTGTCAACCACTGCCCTGGTCCAAACTTCGATTGATAGGAATGTGCATAAGGAATATCCCCTAATTTTTCCATAACTTTCTGCGTAGTCCGTTTACACTGTTCTTCATAAGGGTCGCCTTGTTCTACTATCGAAACAGGGATCCCGTGATATGAAAATAAAATCATATCGAATGTTTTACTAGCCAGATGCTGCTTGATCTGATCTGCCAGTAATTGTATGTATCCTTCATGATCGTAAAATGAATTAGAAATTCTAAGCTGCGGAATCTCCGCTGCTTTTTGATAAACTCGGCTGATTTGATCATAGATTGGTGCGACCGTAGTTTCAGAATATTGCGGATACAATGGAACAACACATAAGTCCGTCATCCCAGCTTGTTTCATCTCAGCAAGTGTTTCTTGAATTCCAGGATCGCCATACGTCATTGCGTAACGAACGATTGCATCTGGCATGAGTGCTTGTAATAAGACCGTCTGTTTTTTAGTATATATCCAAAGCGGCGAACCTTCTTCACGCCAAATTTTTTGATACGTACGCGCGGTTTTTCTAGGACGAATCTGTAATACAATTCCGTGTAAGATCGGCAGCCACACCCAACGTGGCCACCTGATTACTCGACGATCCGATAAAAACTCAGCTAAAAAGCTTTTTACGGCCTTCGGTGTCGGTTCCTCGGGTGTTCCTAAATTTACTAACAAAATCCCTTTTTTCATGCTTAACATCCTTCATCTTAAATTCTAAATTAAACTATAGCAGAAGCAACTCAAAAAAACACTTGTAAAATGCATTGATCAGATACTTTTCAGCTTACTCAAACTGTTCATTAAAAAATTCGTTCACCTCTTCTTATACTAAACAATTTCTAATAAGATTACTTTAGTTTACACTTGATATTTTATGTCTACTAAGTTAATCGTAGCCTCCCTTTTAATTTAATCATCAGAAACAGTCCTTTTCCTTCTTTTTTTCTCATGGTAAAATAAAAAGTGAGAAAGTCGAAGGAGTTATGTTGGATGAATTTTCATGAATTGTATCAAAAGCTAGAACTTGCCCCAGTGATCGCAGCCACAAAAAATGAAACCGATTTAGAAGCTGCCCTAAACTCAGAAGCAGAAGTTATTTTTATTCTCCAGTCACATATTATGGAATTAACTGAACTGTCCAACAAAATCAAAACTAGCGGTAAAACAGCGATTTTACACGCCGATTTAGTCAAAGGCTTATCTTCTGATGAAAAAGCGATCGACTACATCAAACAAACCACTTCTTTTGACGGGATCATTTCAACGAAGCCAACCATTATTCGCCAAGCAAAAAAACATCATCTATTAGCAATCCAACGTTTTTTTTTACTAGATTCTTCTGCCTTAGAAAATATCGATCGTCAACTAAGATATTCTGAAGCGGATTTAATTGAAGTTCTCCCAAACATCGCTCCAAAAATTATTAAAGAGCTGGTCAATCACTCTAGAAAGCCATTAATCGTTGGTGGATTGATTCGTGATAAGGAAGATATCATGGGCGCATTAGGTGCTGGTAGCCTTGCCGTTTCGACCACCAAAAGTTCGATATGGGCTGTTTAGTGATTGTTGAACTTTTTTATAAGTGTTATAATACAGTTAACTAAATAATTGCTAGAGATAAAAGAGTATAGCCGCAAACGTCAACAAACATTGGCGTTTGTTTCCTATACTCTTTTTTTGCTGCAATCCAAACAAACTCTGAGTGGCTGTTCACTCGAATACGTAGGAGGAAAATTTATGTATGATGTAATTGTAATCGGTTGCGGAATTGTCGGTGCTGCGACCGCCTATGAATTGGGCAAACGCCAATTAACCACGTTAGTCCTGGAAGCTGAAAATGATGTGAGTCTAGGCGCTACTAGAGCTAACAGTGCTATTTTGCACGCCGGCTACGATCCGGAACCTGGTACTTTGATGGCAAAATTAAATGTTGAAGGCGCTAACCGAGCAAAAATGCTCTGTCAAAAACTTTCAGTCCATTATAATCAAATCGGCTCACTCGTAGTCGCCTTTTCAGCAGAAGAATTAACTCTCATTCGGGCACTTTATGAGCGTGGCGTCAAAAATGGCGTGAAAGAATTAGAGATTCTTGATCAATCAGCCCTTTTTGAAAAAGAACCGAATCTTTCCCATAAAGCCCTTGGTGCTCTTTACGCTCCGACTGCAGCAATCGTAAATCCATGGGAATTCTGCCTCGCTTTAGCAGAAACTGCTGTAAAAAATGATGTAGAGATTGCTTTGAATAATCGAGTGACAGCCATCAAACAGATAACAGACGGCTATGAAGTTACGACAAATAAAGCAACGTATCAGACAAAATATATATTTAATGCCGCTGGTGTCCACTCTGATGATATTCACAACTTGATCGCGGAACCAAATTTCGAAATCAAACCAAATCGCGGCGAGTATTATTTGTTAGATAAATCAGAAGGTACCGTCGTTCAGCACGTTGTTTTTCAATGCCCTTCTAGTAGCGGTAAAGGGGTCTTGATCAGTCCAACTGTCCATGGCAATTTAGTTGTTGGACCGAACTCAGAAAGTATTAGACGCAATGATTTAGACAGCGGAAATGATACGGGAAATACGATTGCAGGACTTAAAACAGTCGTTGATTTGGCAAAAAAATCAGTGCCTGATCTTAATTTGCGACAATCGATCCGTAATTTTTCTGGTGTACGTGCTAATAGCACCGCTGATGATTTTATCTTACAAGAGGCCGCTCCTGGTTTTATCGATTTAGCTGGGATTAAATCTCCCGGTCTGACGGCTGCCCCAGCGATCGCCGTTTACGCAATCGAATTGCTAGAACAAGCGGTAGGAAAAAAATTTAAACAGAAAGAATCTTATATCGATTCACGGGAAAAAATTATTTTCCAAGAACTAGATTTTAAGGAAAAAAATGAAGCGATTGCTAAGAATAATACTTATGGCAGAGTTATTTGTCGCTGCGAGACTGTCACTGAAGGCGAGATTCGAACAGCTGTACACTCTCCTATCCCCCCCGTTTCTATCGATGGAATCAAACGCAGATGTAATGCGGGCATGGGACGTTGTCAAGGTGGTTTTTGTGGTCCGCGAGTTGTTGACATTCTAGCCGATGAGTTGGACCGCTCGCCTTTAGACATTTTACAAGATCGCGAAGGCAGCTATGTTTTAGTCGAAGCTACCAAAGGAGGACGTTAATATGCATGATTTAATTGTGATTGGTGGCGGTCCCGCTGGATTAGCAGCCGCAACCGCTGCTTATGAAAATGGCATCAAAGACATTTTGATTATTGAACGCGACCAAAAATTGGGTGGGATTTTGAATCAATGTATCCATAATGGATTTGGACTGCATCATTTTAAAGAAGAGTTGACTGGTCCTGAATATGCGGCGCGTTTTATTGATCAAGTTCAAAAAACGGAGATCACCGTTCTTTTAGACACGATGGTGTTAGAAGTCACCGAGGACAAGGAAGTTCATATCGTCAATAAAAATCAAGGTTATCAAATTTTAAAAGCCAAAGCTTTAGTCTTCGCGATGGGCTGCCGCGAACGAACACGTGGAGCGATCGGCATTGCTGGTAGCCGGCCAGCTGGTGTCTACACAGCTGGTACAGCGCAACGCTATGTCAACATGGAGGGCTATTTAGTTGGCAAAAAAGTTATTATTTTAGGTTCAGGTGATATCGGTCTGATCATGGCGCGGCGAATGACCTTAGAAGGAGCAGAAGTTTTGGCTTGTATCGAAGTGATGCCCTACTCTGGCGGTTTGACAAGAAACATCGTTCAATGCCTAGACGATTTTAATATTCCGTTGTATCTTTCCCATACGATCACTGAAATTCGTGGCAAAAATCGCGTCGAGCAAGTCGTTGTTTCAAAAGTCGATGACAAACGGCAGCCGATTGCTGGAACAGAGCGTACGTTTGATTGCGATACGATTTTGTTATCTGTTGGTTTATTGCCGGAAAATGAATTGAGTCGTGATGCAAAACTCAACTTAGACGCTAAAACTAGCGGTCCTTTTGTTTACGAAAATATGGAGACCTCGACTCCTGGAATCTTTGCCTGCGGAAATGTAGTTCACGTCCACGATTTGGTCGACTTCGTAACTGCGGAAAGTATCAAAGCTGGAACCGCTGCTGCCGATTATATTTTAGATCAAGAAAAAGAACAATCAAGCTGTCTCACTGTCAAAAACGGGGAGCACGTGACCTATGTCGTTCCTCAATTGATCCGTAATGAAAATGTCGCTCGGAGGGTGGAACTTTTCTTCCGCGTCAATCAAGTTTTCGATGAAAGCCAGATTTTGATTAAATCACAAGGCGAAGTTTTAACGAAACAGAAAAAAAGCTACATCGTACCTGGTGAAATGGAAAAAATCAAACTGTCAAAAAAAATCTTGGATAAAGTAGCGAATGGCGAATTGGAAATTTGTGTCGAGGAGGTCAAGTAAGAATGAAAAATTTTATCTGTATTATGTGCCCTAAAGGCTGCCATTTAACAGTAGATGAGACGAATGATTACAAAGTCAGCGGTCATAGCTGCAATAAAGGCGTAAAATACGGAAAAGCAGAAGCGACGAATCCTGTCCGCGTAGTCACTTCAACGATCCGTGTCAACGGAGGCAATTCAGCTCTTTGCTCCGTAAAAACAACTGATGGTATTCCTAAAACCGCTGTGTTGGAAGCGATGAAGACCATTAATACTATTCAGCTGCAAGCGCCTGTCAACATTGGTGATGTCGCAATCGAAAATCTTTTAAATACTGGTATCGATGTCGTGACAACAAGTGAGATACAAACAGTCTAAAATCAGCAAACACTAAAAGGATCTGCGGACAGTCCGCAGATCCTTTTCATCTATCTTTTCTAATAGTTATTTATCAAGATTTATCCCTATTATTTTTTATTACATAAAACAATCTTTGTAGTCGGCTAGGTATTCTTTGATCGTTCTAGGCGGACGGTCGAGGATCGTTTCCAATACATTCGTTACTTTTTTTGCATTTCCTAATTGTGTGATCAAATAAAGCAGCACCATCACGTTTACGTAATCTTTAGCAACTCCACGCTTGATCATGACCTGCCGAAATTTCAATAAACTTGGCCGACTATAAGAAATCGTTGTGCTTAAAATCTCACTCATCTCTTTAGCGATTTCATCATAAGTTAACGCTGTCGGTCCAGTAATTTCTAATGCTTGGTTTAAGTATTTGACATTTGTTAAACAGACAGCAGCCGCTTCGCCAATATCTCTTGTATCAATGAAGCTAGTTTTTGAATGACCTGCCGGAATAAATAAATCATGAGCAACCTTAATGTCTTCTTGGTGGGTAGTGTTTAAATTTTGCATGAAAAAGCTCGGTTGGATGAATGTGTAGGGCAATTTCAACTGCTTAATCATTTTTTCGATTTTATGATGCGGCGTCATTGGATTTTTCTCAACACCGATTAGAGAAACAAAGACGATCTGCTGAATATTTTGCTGCTTCGCATAAGACAAAAATGGAAACATATCTGCTTTCGGATTAGAAAGTTGCGGCGGCCGAATAAAAAAGACTTTATTTACGCCAGAAAATGCTGCTGGAAACGTGCTTGGATCAAGAAAATCAAAATGAGTGATTGTTACATTTTTCATCCCTGCAAATTTCTCTTGAGCTGGATTATGCATACCGATTGTCATTGTCACATTTTCTTTTTTGGCTAAACTCTCGATTAAAGGAAAGCCAATGTTCCCCGTTCCTCCGATTATGAGTATGTGATCCACACTTAATCCCTCATTTCTTGATTGATTTTGGATAATAAATGATTGAATGACGCTTGTTCTTGCTCGGTTAAAATCGATAGAAGATTATCAACGATATGATCGCTCAATTGTTGATAATCTTCCAGGGCACTTCTTCCAATCTCCGTTAAAGATAATAAAAAAGAACGTTTATCTGTTGGATGATCTCTTTTAACAAGCAGCTCTTTTTTCTCAAGTCGTTGAACAATGCCGGAAATCGTTGGTTTGTCCATATCAAGAATGTGAACCAATTCCGTAGCAGTTACTGGTTCCTTTAGATCCACTTGTTGGATAACCGCCCATTGCTGAACTGTGATCCCTTTTTCTAATAATGCTTGATTAAGATCGTATTTTAGCTTTTTGGAAATATTCATTAATAAATAGCCAGTATTCATTGGTCGCTCCTTTTAGTTAGCGCGCTAACTTTATTTGATTAGCATACTAACTATATTCTTGAAAAAAGTCAACTTTGATAAATAAACGCTCAGCAAAAAATGGCGGAATATTTTGTTTCTCTTATTAAAAAATCGTGACAGAAGTAGCTGGTTTCAAGGAATAAGAAGGGATTTTTTAAAAGCATTAAAAAAATAGGGTGTGACAAGTTTTTGCCACACCCCATTATCTCTATCGAATCTTTTAGGCAGCTTTTGTGGGATTAATTAGCGAATAACTGCTTGTAATTTTTCTGCTAAGTTCTTAGTAACTTTTTCCATGCTGCGATTGATTTCTTCATCAGTCAGCGTTGCCTCAGGATTTACAAACGTCAAATTATAAGCCATTGACTTTTTGCCTGCTTCGATGTTGTCGCCTTGATACACATCGAATACTTGCAATTTCGTCAAGAATTTTCCAGCAGCAGCTGTAATCACTTCTTCGATTTCTGCACTAGTACTTGTTTCATCAACAAGCATCGCGATATCACGGCTGACAGCTGGATATTTTGAAACAGCTTCAAAAACTAAAGGCGCTTTTTCTTGAGCAATCAATGCGGCTAAATCTATTTCTGCTACATAAGCGGATTTTAATTCGTAACTGGCTGCTATCTTCGGATGAACTTGACCGACAAAGCCAATCAATTCTTCCCCTAAATAAATACCCGCAGTTTGTCCTGGATGCATTTCAGTTAGTTGAATCGCTTGATAAGAGACTTCTTTTGTTAATCCTAAACCTTCAATCAATTCTTCGACTATTCCCTTAACCGTGTAGTAATCGGCAGCTTCAGCTTTTTTTGCCCAAGATTTATTGCTGCTGTTGCCAGTAACAGCGATTGCCACATGATTTTGTTCACTTGGTAAATCTTTTTCTGGATCATTATTTTGGTAGAAAACGTGGCCGATTTCATAAAAAGCCACATCCGTGTTCTTACGAGCGACATTGTAAGCCAAATCTTCTAATAAACCGCTGACTAAGTTCAAACGCATCGTTGAGCGTTCTTCACTCATCGGCCAAGCAACCCGCGTCACTTTGCTTTCATTTAATAAAAACTGCTGCGCTTTTGTTTCAGTCGTCAGTGCATAACTGATTGCTTCTGATAAACCGGCGCTTTCTAAAAGATTACGGACTTTTCTAGTTGTTTTTTGTGTTTTAGTCAAGAATCCAGCGACAGTTTGTCCTTCTGGTAATGTCGATGGCAGGTTGTTGTATCCGTAAATTCGAGCAATTTCTTCCATTAAGTCTGCTTCGATCGTGATATCCCACCGGCGCGGTGGTACACTGACGGTAGTTACTCCTTCAACAACTTGTGTTGCAAACCCAAGCGACTTAAAGATCGTATCGATTTGTTCTTGTGATAAATCAGTTCCTAAAAAACGATTGACATTTTCAACCGTTGTGCAGACTTCAACATTTTGCGGATGAACTTCACTGCCCTTTACGGCTCCTTGTAAAATTTCCCCACCGGCTAATTCAGCGATCATCGTGGCCGCAACATCTCCAGCTAAGCTGATCTCTCCTTGATTGATCCCTTTTTCAAAACGCATGGAAGCTTCACTGCGCAAGTTATAATTTTGGGAGGTGCGGCGAACAGACGTATGATCAAACATCGCCATTTCTAAAGCAACTGTCGTTGTTTCATCTGAGATTTCTGAATCTAAACCGCCCATTACACCCGCTAAAGCAACTGGAATCTCGCCGTTAGTGATCACGATATCTTCTGGGTTCAATGTTCGTTCAACGGCATCTAGTGTCGTGAAAGTTTCATTTTCTTTTGCACGGCGAACTAAGATCTCCTTACTGCCCAACTTATCATAGTCGAATGCATGAAGCGGTTGACCAAATAATAATAAGATATAATTAGTTACATCCACCACGTTACTAATTGGTCGAATGCCTTCATTGATCAAACGATTTTGCAACCATTGCGGACTTGGTCCAATTTTTACGCCTTCAATAATCCGAATTTCGTAATGCGGCGCGTCTTTTTTATCTGCTACAAAAACTTTGATCTTATCGCTGGCTTTTTTAGTAGTCTCTTTTAATTCAACAGCTGGAAAATCTACTTCTTTATTATAGATTGCTGCAACTTCATGAGCGACCCCGCGAATACTCAACGCATCTGCCCGATTCGGTGTGATCGATAAATCGATGATCGCATCATCCATATCTAAATATGGAAAAACTGGTTTTCCCGCGATTGCGTCTTCTGGCAAATAGTAAATACCTTCAACATATTCTTTCGGGATGACTGAATCACTGAATCCAAGTTCTTGCAATGAACAAATCATTCCATTTGAAACTTGTCCGCGCATTTTGCCTTTTTTTATTTTTACATTGCCACCGATTCGAGATCCAGGCAATGCTACGATCACTTTGACACCAGCTTTGATGTTAGGTGCTCCGCAGACGATTTGTGACAATTCTTCTTCGCCGATATCAACTTGGCAAATCGAAAGATGATCAGAATCAGGATGCGGTACACATTCTTTGACATCTCCGACAACGATTTTTTTCAATCCTTCTTGAGGTATAGTTACTCCTTCAACTTCGATCCCTGTCAGTGAAAGACGATCCGCTAATTCTTGCGGTGTGACCTCTTTTACATCGACATATTCATTTAACCATTTATATGAAACTAACATTGCTTCTTACTCCCCCTTGAATTGTTCCAAGAAACGAACATCATTTAAATAGAAATTCCGAATATCATTGACCCCATAGCGCAACATAGCGATCCGATCTGGTCCTAAACCAAAAGCAAAACCAGAATATTCTTTTGAATCGATTCCTGACATTTCTAATACGTCAGGATGAACCATGCCGGCACCTAAAATTTCGATCCAGCCGGTATGCTTGCAGACATTACAGCCTTTGCCGCCGCACTTGAAGCAGCTGACATCAACTTCCACAGATGGTTCGGTGAATGGGAAATAACTTGGACGCAACCGAATTTTACGATCAGCACCAAACAATTCTTTTAATAAAACCTCTAACGTTCCCTTCAAATCGCCCATCGTGATGCCTTTATCGACTACTAAACCTTCGATTTGATGAAATTGGTGGCTGTGGGTAGCATCGTCTGTATCGCGGCGGAATACTTTCCCTGGTGAGATCATTCGCAATGCACCTTTTGTAAAGTCATGTTGTTCCATCGTTCGTGCTTGCACTGGTGAAGTATGAGTCCGCAACAATACGTCATCAGAAATATAAAAAGTATCTTGCATGTCGCGTGCAGGATGATCTTTAGGTAAATTCATGCGCTCAAAATTATAATGATCGGACTCAACTTCAGTCCCTTCAATCACTTGGTAACCCATTCCAATAAAAGTATCTTCAATTTCTTCCATAATTTGGGTAAGTACATGACGCGTACCATGGGAAACCTTTTTTCCTGGCAACGTAACATCTAGTGATTCTGCAGCTAACTGTTTCGCTAATGCTGATTCCGCTAGATCAGCTTTGCGATCTTCTACGGCCTTTGTCAGCAAGTCACGAATTTCATTCGCAAAAGCACCAACTTTTGGTCGTTCTTCTGCGGAAAGGTCCCGCATCCCTCGCAATACTTCGGTGATGGGTCCTTTTTTCCCTAACGTTTCCACTCGAATCACTTCGACTGCGGAAAGATCCTCAGCCGCGTTGATTTTTGCCAACGTCTGACTTTTTAGTTCTTCTAATTGTTCTTGTAAGCTCATTATTTTCTTCCTTTCTTTATTGCTAAATAGAATCACAAATAAATGTCCTATCAAATTCTCTCGAAAAATTTTTTAACAATTGACTCAAAACGAACAGTTTAGCTTTTGTTCTTAAACGGCTTGCTTAAAAACGACAAAAAGACCTCGCTCCCTAAAGGAACGAGGTCTCGCGTTACCATCCTAATTCGCCGATTACACTTTGGCGCTCTTACTATTTTAACGGCTCTGCCGGTCTTGCGACAAGCTCCAGAAGTGAACTTCATTTTTTCTTTTCTTAGTCTGCTTCCAGTCAATGACAGACATTCCCTTTAAAGATCTAAAAAAATTACTCTTTTCTATCGACGCTTTTTAAACTATTCAATTGACTAACCCAATACTACAAGAAATCGAACCATTTATCAACTACATTCTTCATCAGTAATCCAAGTGTCGCCCCATTGATGGATTTCGCTCATCACTTTGTTCAAAGCTTTGCCTTTGTTTGTTAGACAGTAATCCATCCGTTTTTGACTTCCACAAGCAATCATGCGACCAACAATGCCTTCTGCTTCTAGTTCTTTTAGTCGTTCCGTTAAAACCCGATCGCTGACATTGGGAATCATTGCAGCAATATCGACAAATCGTTGAGGCCCGCCTTCCAACAATACATCAATAATCAGACCGTTCCATTTTTTGCCTAAAATCTGAAATCCTTTCTCAAATTTTGGACAGAGCGAAAAGTCCATTACTTCTATTTGTTCCATAATTCTCACCTCGATAGCAAAAGTATAGCACATCACTTACCTTTTATAAGTATATCTTGCCTATCCCTAAGGAGTTTTTAACAAATTGATTGCTCGGTTTCCTTGTAAGAAAATTAAATAGGCCGCCTCAACAGGTTTTTGTTTGGCTTTTTCTAAGGCATCCCGGTACAGATATAATTGACTACGATAACGATCAATCAGCTGCTGTTCTCTTTCTGGCGTATAGTAATCAGTCTTTAGATCATACAGGAGGATTTTATCATCAAATTCTAAATATCCATCAATAATTCCATGGATCAGAATCTCATCTTGATTTTGATACTCGCTGAATAGTTGATCTGCCGGCAGCAACATCGCAAAAGGTTCTTCACGAGATACGTGCGCTGCATGCTGAATCAAATAACTGCCAAATTCAGAATCAAAAAATCGCAAAATAGTATCGATCGATATTTTTTCAGCAATTTCCGAGGTCAATGTTTGACGTAAAACGAGCTCTTCAAGCAATGTTTCGATCGTATTACGCTGCGGTTTTTCTTTTAGCGATAATAATTGCATTACTAGATGCGTAGCCGTGCCGATTTCAGCCGGTGACAGCTCCTTTTTCGTTCCTAAAAATTTGGGTTCGCTCAATTCGCTTTCGGTAAAACGATATTGCGGCTGAGCAGCCGTCAAGCTTAGTGTCTCACGATTATCAGGATCATCATATAATCGTTTCAGTTCAGACACCGATTGATAACTCGTAGTTTTTGTCGCTTCAGGATACGGATATTCAAACAACAATCGCTGCTTCAACGGTTGAATATTGATTGCGCCTTGCGGAATCTCCAATGTTTTGATTTCTGGAAGATACTCTTGAACAGCTTTTTCGATTACTTGCGGTTCAATGAAATTCAATTTGAAAACGGCTGGATGCTGTTTTAAACTCGGCAGTTGATTGATTCCATAGTCTTTTTGATAATTGTCCATAATCGGATGTCTAAATAACGTCAACCCTACCCAATCAAAGAAACTGTCCTTTTGCCCGTTCCGAAGCCCTTCATCTAAAACAAGTTTTTCATTCAAAGAACCTTTGCTCCAAGTTTTGTAGGCCGCTTCTTCATTATCATAAGAGCCAACAAGGAACAATTTTTGTTCAGCTCTTGTCAGCGCGACATAAAGTTTCCGCATTTCTTCTGACAACAGTTTATTCAGATTCTTTTGTTTGACTGTTTGGAATAACAAGGTATCTTTTCTGATCCGGGTATCCGGCGTCAACAATTTTACTCCTAGTCCCAAGCGTTCATCAAATACATAATTTTTTCGAGTATCTTGGACATTGAAACTTTTGCTCATATCCATTAAAAAGACTACGGGAAATTCCAAGCCTTTGCTTCCATGGATAGTCATTACCCGGACAGCATCTTGGATTTCTTCAGTCGGCGGTTCGCCTAAATCTTTATCTTTTTCCTGCATTTTTTCAATAAAACGGATAAATTGGTATAACCCGCGGAAACTGCTGCGTTCGTAATCTTTTGCTCGCTCGATCAATGCTAACAAATTCGCATGCCGCTGTTGCCCTGCTGGCATCCCTAAAACATAATCTAAATAAGCCGTCTCATTATAAATTTTCACCAATAGATCTGCCAATGATTCTCGGCGGGCAAATTCACGCCACTCATTTAATTGACTGATAAAAACTGATAATTTTTTGGCAGTAGCATCTTCATTTGTTTGAAGATAGCTTTTCACTGCCTGATAATAATCTTTTTGCGGCAAGGCCAATCGTACTTGTGCCAATTCTTCTTCGTATAAGCCCACAATCGGCGAACGTAAAACAGCTGCCAGCGGGATATCTTGATACGGATTATCAATGATCTGCAACAAGGAAATGATTACTCGCAATTCTGTTGATTGAAAATAATTTTGTGTATCATTGATAGCTAAAGGAATACCTAATTGTTTAAATATTTCTAAGATCGTCAGATTGTTGCTTCTAGTCGGAATCAATAAAGCGATGTCTTCATAACGAACCGGCCGCATCGCTTTTTCTTTTTTATCATAGATCTCAAAATCTTGGTCGATCAGCTCGCGAATTTTCATCGCCGTCATAAAGATCTCGCCCATTGATTTGTCTTCAATCCATTCAGGTACCTCGCCCGCTTTTTGATAGATCAATAATTCAGGGGCAAAACTATCTGTTTCAGGAAAAGCAGTAAAGCCATTGACCAATTCTGCTTGTTTGTCGTATTCAATCTGTCCGACTGCCGGATCCATCAACTGGCTGAAAATCAAGTTGGTGAAATCTAATACTTCTTTTCGTGAACGGAAATTTTCCGCCAAAATAATCCGACGCCCACCCGTTTCTTCAGAAAAGTCATGATATTTTTGAATAAACAATGTTGGATCTGCTAAACGAAAACCATAGATGGATTGCTTGACATCGCCAACCATAAAGAGATTTCCCGGTTCTTCGACGCTAAGTTGACGCAAGATCGTTTCTTGCAGCTGATTGATGTCTTGGTATTCATCGACTAAAATCTCAGCAAACCGCTTGCGATAATAGTTTTCTGCTGGTCTTTCGCCGTTGATTGCCGTTTGCAAGATCTGCAAAGTGAAATGTTCCAAATCATTAAAATCCAGCATCCCTTTTTCCCGTTTCTTCGCGGAATACTCTTCAATAAAACGTTTTTCGACACGAACCAATTCTTCAACAATCGGCAATGCCTCTTGTAATCGTTCCACTTGCTCTTCTGGTGAAACGGAAAAATACATTTCTTTGATCTTCAGCAGTTCCTGTTTGGCATGATCACGATAATGTTTACATTCCGCAATGACATCACCATAAAGCTCTTTGATCTCTTTTTTACGCGGTGAAGGATATGTCGGAAATTTGATTGTTTCAAATGATGTGAACACATCCGTCAATTCATTTTCCCTGATTTTTTGTTCAATCTGCTGCGTCAGTTGTTTTTCGGTTTGAGCAAGTGCAGTAATTTTTTGCAGTTCATCTGCTCCTTGACTTGCTGAAATCAGCCATTGATAATTTTGCTCGATCTCTTGCAGTGTATTTAAAACTTGCGGACGGATCAAATCTTGGTATAATGCTGAATCGACCAACTTATCAACCCGATAATTATCGACTAAGCCGTCTAACCAGCGAAAAGGGTCCGGATTGGCCCGTGCAAATTCATACATCGCTAAGATCAAATCTTCCAACCCGCTGTCGCTGCGATCGTTTGAGAAATTTTCTGTCAGGCGATAAAAGATTTCCTGATTTTCTTCATAAAACGTTTCTCGTAATTCATCCCACACATCTTCTTTTAGTAAAATCTCCTCAGTGTCATCAGTCAGCATCCGATAACTTGGGTCCAAATCAATCAAATAGAAAAAGCGCTGGATGACTTTTGAACAAAAAGAATGCAATGTTGAGATATTCGCAGTCGGCAGTAACGTCAGCTGATGCGTAAAATGATTTTTTAATTCTTGATTCGTCTCTTCATTGATTGCTTCTTGTAAAGCGCTCTGAACACGTTCCTTCATTTCAGTCGCCGCGGCTTCTGTAAAGGTTACAACTAAGAGCTGGTCGACTGAAAGCTTCTGACGTTTGATTTTTTCAATGACACGCCGAACCAACACTGCCGTTTTTCCTGATCCAGCCGAAGCCGAAACTAAAAGATTGGTTCCTTGATCATAAATCGCCTGCCATTGTGAATCCGTGTAGACCTCATTCGGTGTTTTCGGAGGGATGGGATAGTTAGTTGTCATGCAGTTCTTCCTCCATTCGTTTCAAGACTTCCTCTTTAGAAAGTTTTTCTAAGCGGTGATAATTATTTTCTTTCAACATCGCGTCAAATTTGCAGACACTGCGGAATGGACAGTATTGGCAAGCAATCCGCTGATTGTCTTTATAAGTTGGATTCAATTTGATTTCCCCAGAAACAATTTGATTGCCGGCTTGTTGGATTTTTTCTCGATTGTATTTGCGCAGCAGTTCAATCTCAGATAGATCATAAAATTTATCTTTAGACTGCGATACGATCACTGTTTGCCCATCCTTATCTTTTTTGATTGGGAACAATGGTGAGTTTTCTTTTTCTTGTAAACTCTGATCCAGCTGATCATAAAGCTCCGGCTCTTTTGCAAACAAACCATCGTATTGATACGCCTTCAACATCTCTTTTTCAATATTTTTAGGTTCTTTCAACACAGGATTGTGAATATGCAAATAGTAAGCGCCCGCCGGCTTGACCTCTTTTGCATTGGCTTGATTAAAATCGGTGACAGCCACATCCAAGTACGTGATCAATTGCAATGCGATGCCATAATACGCATCCGTCACATTGAAACTATGAGGACTCGACTTATAGTCGATCACACTCAACCAATCATTTTCTTTGCCTTGCAATTGGTCTAAGCGATCAATCTTTCCGCGAACTGCCACTTTTCCGCCATTTGATAGAGGCAAGTTGATTCCTGGGATCCCTTTTTGTCCGCCGATTGATCCAAAAAGAACTTCTGTCTGCTGCGGTTCAAGTTTTGTCCGCATACCTTGCTGGACCAAGCCCCAGCTGACCCTTTGGATTGTCCGCGACAGCTGGTAGCGAATATAATTCATTCGAGCTGAACTGGAGAGGATGGCAAATTTCAACTCGCCAAAAATTTTCTTCAAAACTTCTTCAGCCAACTGATTGCGCTCTGCTTCATTTAACTCTGCTAAGCGCAAACCTTGCTCTTTGATTAAATGGAAAAAATAATCCAATGCTTCATGATAAAAATCCCCTGCTGCTGCCGGTGTCAGCCCGTAAACCGTCCGTTCTTTTAGGCCTAATCCAAAATTAGCAAAATATTTATATTGGCAATTATAGAAATTTTCGATTCGTGAAACGGAAACATAAAGATTTTTCCCATATAACTGTTCCGCCGTTTCTGGCAGCAGTTCCCGCGGGACATTAAGATCTTGTAAACTCTTAAAGACACGTTGAGCCATTGGCGCCAGCGAACTATTTTGGATAAATTTTTGCAATTCTCGCCATGATGGCAAGAAAGCTCGATTCTCATCTTGAGCAAAACGGTTTAAAGCAATTAGATCAGACAGCAACGTCCGCAGCGTCCCTAGATGATCTTCTGGTAAACTCGTTAGCTTCAACGACGCATTTTCTTTGATTGTCAATTGAAGTCCTTGACTTAATTGACGTAAAAAGGAGGAAACTTCTAATTTTTTCTCACCTTCAACTGTTGCCGCCATACTCAAATAGAGTTTTTCCGTCGCGGAAAGAAAAATGGAGTACGCTAAAAACGGTTCTCGGCTTACTTTGGAACTATTACTTTCTGGTAAAAACTTTCCATCCGGCAAATTTTGATTGAACAATGAGCGTTCTTCTGCCGATAATAACCCCTTATCATCAAAACGAGCAGGAAAATCATTGTTGTTCAGCCCGATTGCAAATGTGACTTTCATTTGATCCACACGAGCCAATTCTAAATCATTGACTCGAACTTGATCAATCGCAGTTGGAATCTTGCCGTAAGATAGATTCATCAAGCCCGCTAAAAAGATTTCTTGAAAGGCGGCCCAGTCGAAAGGATCTGCACCATAGATCAAGACATACTCGTCTAAAAGATCAAGTAATGCCTGCCAGGTTTGTTCATGATTGCGAGCTTTATCTAAATTTCCTCTTTCAACTTCTTGATCCCGCCAAAAAAGCAATTGTTTTTTTACTCCGCTGTTTTCTAAGAAACGATAAAAAATCGTTGCGGCTTCTAGTCCATCTGCCGCTTGTTTGATTTTTTCAAAAAATGCCGGTAATACTTGCTGGATTGAGCGGCGGACTTCATTGGTGCTTGCTTCCAATTGTTTCGCATCATTAAAAACGTCCACCTCAAAATCATAATCAACAAATTCCCAATCGGATTTTTTTGTCCAAGCGTTTCCGCGAAAATTATAAGCTAAACAAACATTTTCAGTCTGATCGATTTTTTCGCGATAAATTTGTTGCTGTAAAAACCAAGTATCTGCTGCCCAATTAAAGGGGGCAAATAATTCTGTGCGCAGTAAACGAAATACATCATTGATTCGATAATGGTAATTATCAACCAAAAACAACGCTTGTAAAAATTCAATCAACGGATGAGCCGCCATTACTTGCGTCTCGTCCAAATAAAACGGAATGGCCAGTTTTTGAAAAATATCCGGCAACGCACTGTTATAAATTTGCGGATTCCGCAATAAGATTTGAATATCTTTATAGCGATAGCCCTCGTCTCTGACCAAATGACGGATCTCCTCACCGACCTTTCGGATTTCCTCCGCTACTGTAGCATATTTGGTCAGTTTGATCTGTTCTGTTTGTGACAAATCTGCTTTTTTTTGATCTGCCCAAAAGGCGCCGATTTGATTGAACACCGTTTGTTTCGCTTGTGAAAAACGATCTGACCGTACGGGAATTTGTTGCAAGTCCGCATTTTTCTTTAACTGAAAATAGGTTTTGCCTGGATCTGCAAATAGGTTCAAAGGATTTGGTTCTTCATTTGGATACGGACGATCCAATTCCAAAGAAACAAACAGTTCCCCACAAGTCATCAATGTATTCAAAACATTCAATTCTCTAGCATTGAACCGTGTGAATCCGCTGACGATAAACAAACTTTGTGACAAGTCTTGTCCGTTCAAATAATCATGCAGCAACAATAACGGATCCTCATTGGCTACCTGATAATCGATCAACGCTTCTTCATAAGCCGCAAAGACTTTCTGCAAGTCTTGCAGTTTTAAAACTTGGTCTGGATCGCTCCCATTTTCAACTAAATCTGCAACAGTGACATTGCCAACCTGCATTTCTTGATAGAAGCCTACCAGTTGTTGAATAAATCCTGTTTTATTTACTTCGCCACGAAAAATTGTTAGTTCTTCACGCTGTTCTTGGAGAATTTTTCGCAAAATCATTGCATTGCCGGCTTCAGATAAAATATTTCCTGGAACTTGTCCATCACGCTGTAAAAAATACCAAGCCAAACGTTGAAAACTAAAAACTTGTGTGCGGATCGTACTAAACGCTGTCTTTTTTTCTGTCTGTTTCATAGCAGACAAGAGTGTAATCTCTTGTTCAAATTTATTGTAATTGGGGACTAAGAAAAACACCCGATTCTCTGAACTGCGCGCTAACCAAGCTTGTGCCGTCTGAATCATTTGTTCTGTTGCGTCATTCTGCCCAGCACCTAACAAAAATTGTAATGCCATCGTTTCCCCTCTTTTCTTTAAATGATAGTACTTGTTTATTATAACAGTTCCAGTAAAACAGCGCATAACGAAAAACAAGACAAAAAAAGACTAGCAATTTCTGCTAGTCTACAGTTCCAAAGCGACCAAGTGGCCAAAAAACGAATTTTACATCAGCCATAATATCTTTTTTCTTGATCATACCGATGATTCGACTGTCCTTTGAGATTCGGCGGTTATCACCTAATACAAATAATTCACCCGCCGGAACTTTTTCCGAACCGAATAACTCCTTTAAATCAAAATCATAAGTCAATGGTTGATCGTCGGTCAGTTTCCCTTTAAATTCATCCAAATACGGTTCATCGTATTTTTTTCCATTGATGTAGAGCGTATCGTTTTTATATTCGACTGTGTCGCCAGGTAATCCAATCACTCGTTTAATGTAATTTTTACCAAGATCATCAGGTGCTGGGAAAGTAACGATGTCGAACCGCTTAATCTCCGTATTTTTTAAAGCAATCACACGTTCACCATCAATCAATGTTGGATCCATCGAATCTCCTTTAACAACTACAGGAGTAAAAACAAATTGGCGCAAACCAATTAAAATAGCTGCTAGAAATAAAAAATAAAGAATCGTCTTTCCTATCTCTTTGATATTCATTTATGTGCCTCCATTTTCTCCGTTAATATCGCTAGTTTATCATATTTTAAAAGGATTATTGCAGGTTAATCCTCCACCTTTGAAAAAAATTTCGTTTTTGCGAGCATATTTCTTTCCTTACTTTTTGTAAGATGGTAAAGTAGTCTTTGTAAACAAGAACAAAACAAGAAAAGGTGGAATTTATTATGTCTCAATTTTTAGAATCATTAAAAAACCGTCGTTCATTTTACGCTTTAGGCCGCGACGTTAAATTATCACAAGAAGAAATCACTGAACTAATTAAAGATACTGTGAAAAATAGCCCAACCGCATTCAATGCACAATCACCACGCGCAGTTATTCTATTTGGAGCAGCTCATGAAAAATTATGGAACATCGTTGAAGAAGCGTTGAAACCATTAACTCCAGCAGAAGCTTTTGCTAACACACAAGAAAAACTAGCTGGTTTCCGTAATGCTTACGGTACAGTATTGTTCTTCAAAGAAACAGATACTGTGAAAAACTTACAAGAACAATTCGCATTGTATGCAGATAACTTCCCTGACTGGGCAGAACAATCAAATGGTATTGCTACAGCAAACACATGGACTGCTTTAACAACAGCTGGTCTTGGTGCTAACTTGCAACATTACAACCCAGTTATCGACGATGCTGTCGCAAAAGAATGGAACATTCCTGCTAACTGGCAATTACGTTCTCAATTAGTCTTCGGTTCTAAAGAAGCTGAAGCAAACGAAAAAGAATTCTTAGCTGACGACGAACGTTTCCGCGTTTTCAACTAATTCGCTAAAAATGATAGAAAGCAATACTGATCGATTCAGTATTGCTTTTTTTGATTACAAAAAAATCGTTTTTCGAACAATCACATCAGACACTGTCCGCTACTTGCCAAACAAAAAAAAGATGACGTTTCCGTCATCTTATTGACCGTTCTTATCTTGATCGTCTTTAGTTAAAATTTCTAACTTACTTCCTTCGTTGAGATGTGTCGAAAGAAACACGACAAGCTCCGTTAGCGAATAATCAAAGGTCAAAATTGGCCCCCGACGGTCTTTTCGAAAATAGTTAAGTTTGATCAAACCGCTTTCCTCTTGGAATAAAACTACTCGCTCAATCTCCTTTAAAGGAATTCCACGATTATCTAAACTAAAAAGAATCAAACTCTCTTCAGTAAATCCTCTTTTATCCAACAAAAAACTCAACATTACTAGCGCAGCGAAAACTGTCTGAACACGGCCATTCAAATCTTGCCAGCTAGTGAAACCAATCCATAGAATTAGACCTGTTAAGAAAAGATAAAAAAGATCTTGCTTTCGCCGTTTAACTACTGGGATGACGATGTCTCTGCGAACCATCAGTAAAAAAGCATACAGAACGATCGTAAAAATCCCCAATATTATTGTAAATATACTCAAAAAAACCGCCTTCTAACTTGGAATGAAATTAGAATATTTTACCACGACCATGTTAGATTTGTCATCTCGTTGCTCTTGATCAATCTCTTCACATTGGTTAATACGAACGACTGCGCAATTCGTCATCTTAGAAATTACTTCGCCTTCCACACTTTCTTCAAAACCAATTGGATGACAACGATAACTTCTTCCTAGTTCAATTTCTTCTTCATTCATAAGTAAGCCCTCCAGTATCGACATTCATTGTTCGTCTAGCTTTTGGATCAATGTTATTCGCAATTATACCGAAGTATGGAATGGTTTACAATTATTTTTTTCGCTTCAGTCGCAAAAAATCGTCGAATCGGGTAGAATTATTTTAAAGGAGTGATACTTATGTCAAATTTTATCGATTCAATCAAAAAATATGGCTATCTGAGGAGCGCTTGTTATCTAATTCTCGGAATTGCCACCTTACTTTCACCGCAAAGTGTTTTTAAGGGAATCGTTTATATTATTTTCTTCTATCTGTTGATTTTAGGCATTTTGCAGATTATTCGCGGCTTGAGAGCGAAAAAATATACCGGAAATGTCGGCTTTGAAACTACCGGTGGAATCACCCGTGTCATCATCGCATTCGTTGTTCTGTGGTTTTCAAAAGGGATCATCAGTATTTTACCGATGTTCTTAGGTTTCCTCATTTTGATTTTTTCGATTGGACAATTTATGCAAAACTGGACGGCTAAGAAAAATGGTTTTCCAGTTACTGGTCAAATGATTTATAGTGCGTTGCTGATGATCGCCGGCTTTTTTCTCTTGTTCAACCCTTTCAGTAGTATGATGATTCTCTTTCAAATTTTTGGGTTCTTGTTGATTACCATGGCTGTTTCTGAATTCATCAATACCCGCCGTTTCAATCGCTGACCCATTGTTTCTATTAATAGAAACCCTTATACTAAAAGTATCAAACAGAGCGAGGTTATTATGAATACAGCAAGCGAGCTTTATCAATTCACTAAAAAATATGGAATCAATTACAATACGAATGAAGACAAAGGTATGCTTTTATTCGATCGTTTCTTACAAGCATTTCCCAAAACAAATTTTACTTTTTCTTTTATCGGCTTTCATAAATATGAAAGTCTGAAAAAGCAGGAAGGCTTGACGGCTTATGGGCTTTCTGGAAATACCCTCTATGCACTAAGTAAACAAAAAGCCTATCGCTATAATTTGTATCAATGTCAAGAAATCAGCGGCAAAAAGAGACTAAACGGCATCCGTTTGACTTTGGTTTTTAAAACTGAGATTATTAAAATCAATCTTGGTTTTGCTGACGGCAACTTAGTTTTAGCGGCATTAAAACAAGCCAGTCAAAAAAAATAAGTCGCTTTATTTGAAGAATAGAAAAACTAGAGTTATAATACTTTCTGTTCTTAGTGGGATATGGCCAAACTGGTAAGGCGTCTGACTCTGAATCAGAAGAGTGCAGGTTCGAGCCCTGCTATCCCAATAGCTACAACAATTGATATGACGGTCTTCCTTAACGGGTTGACCGTTATTTTTTTGATATAACATTAGGGCTGACTACCATTTTGACTACCACTAATGCGAAAAAATATTTTTAAATACCATCAACCAAGGCTCTGAGCTTAGTGTCGCAACGCTTGATGCAAAAAATGGTCGCTTTAAGACTGTAGGAGAAGTTTTTCAGTTTAAGGGCTTAACAAGAATTAAGCACATAAAAAAAGTTTTTGCTTTGGTCAAAGCAAAAACTTTTTTGAGTGTTGAAACATTGATTAAGATTTGACTACCATAACATTGCAATGTGCATGATTGATGACATATTCCGCAGTTGAGCCAACTAATGCTTGTTCGACTGCGCCTCGGCCGGTTGCACCAAGAATGATCAGATCTGCTTGAATTTCCAATGCGTAATCAATGATCTTGCGTTTAGGATTTCCTGAATCAATTTTTGTTTCATAATCCAGTTGATTTAATGCTGAATTAGCCGTCAGCTGCTCCAATTCGATTTCAGCATTATTAAGATGAAATTTCAATGCGTCATTGATAAATGCCGGATCGCCAATTGAAAATTTGTAATCGACTACTGTAATGATAAAAAGTTTTGCCCCGTTGCGTTCAGCAATATTTAATGCTTCATTAAAAGCATTGGTTGAAGCAGTTGACCCGTCCGTTGCAACAAGAATCTTATGATAACTTTCTTTCACTGAAAACGCCTCCTCTTGTGGCTATTATACCTCAAACAGATCTTTCTATAAAACTAAAGACATTCCGCTCAAATAAAAATATTTTTTATCACTTTCGTTCAAAAAAGTATTTTTTTTAGTTTTTATTCAATATTTTTATGATAAAATAAAGTGAGCAACAATTTCCCCACCAATTGATCACTTGTTATCATTGGGTTGTTGCTCTTTTTATTTCTGCCTCTTGTTTTTTCATTAGATTTGTTCTAATATGATTAAAACAAAATGAGAGGGTGACCGGATGAATAATCAATCAACACAAACTTCTAGCTTCTCTGACGGTATAAGAGATTGTATTCCAACAGTCATGGGATATTTGGGAATTGGAATCGCCATGGGAATCGTAGGAAAATCTGCTCATCTGGCTATTTGGCAAATATTTTTAATGTCTACATTTGTCTATGCAGGCAGTGCTCAATTTATTCTCTGCGGCTTGATTTTAATTGGTGCGCCTGTTCTATCAATCGTCTTTACGATCTTTCTTGTTAATCTACGCCATCTTCTGATGAGTCTTTCTGTCGCCCATTATTTCAAAGAAGATTCCTTAGTCAACGGTATTGCGATTGGAACACTGCTGACAGATGAATCGTACGGTGTGTTGACAGCTGCTCTTGCTAAAGAAAAAAATGTCACCAGCAATTGGATGCATGGTTTAAATATCACCGCTTATTTGGTTTGGATCCTTTCAACTATTCTTGGTGCATTATTAGGAAATTTTATTCCTGATCCAACGATATTCGGATTTGATTTTGCACTGACAGCCATGTTTCTTGGTCTCTTTCTATTCCAAGTCCAACTACCGCTTAAAAAAAGAAAAAACAAAACACTGATCATTTTGGCCGTGACATCGATTAGCCTATTTCTTTTGATGCGCTTTGTTACTGCCGAACTCTCTGTTATTTTGTCAACTTTATTCGGTTGTTTAACGGGGGTGCTGATCAACAATGAGTAATTCTTATTATTTATTAATAATTTTAGGTTGTACCTTAGTCACCTGGATCCCACGAATCTTACCATTTGTTTTAACTAAAGCAATCACGCTGCCGCCTATCTTGGAAAGATTTTTAAGTTATCTGCCAATGACGATTTTAACCGCGCTGCTGTTACAAAGCCTTTTAAATTTCCACGAAGGTCATTTTCCAACCCTTCGTTTCCCTGAAATTATCGCTTGTGTCCCAGCTCTGATCGTTGGGATTCGAACAAATGACCTCATGAAAATTGTCTTGACCGGCGTTTTGGGAATCGCTTTGTTGCGACTAATTTAAATAACATTTGTTATAGAGCTTATTTCTGGTTTTACTCCTTCTACTGATGTAATATATAACAAAATAGAACAAAAGGAGCACATTCCATGAAAAAGATTACTGGATATTTCTTTAAAAAACCCTTAGTGTTGGAGGACAAAAAACCTTTCGAAATTCATCTTCAAATAGACGCTTTATACGATGGAAAAGAACCGGTCATAAAGTCTAACCAACAAATTTTGCGTGAGATAGGGAAGAAATATGATTACTCAGTGGACAGCCTTCATAGCTTCTTTATTATTTCAGAAATCTCTGATGTTGATTAAAAAAACCTCGATGAATTTTTTCATCGAGGTTTTTTATTATTGTCCATACCAACCGATTCCTTCGTTGCGCCAACCATGTTTGATTAGATTGTCACGTTCGTTTTGGAGCAATGTATAGTGATGGGCCCCAGCTTTTGCATTTGGATTGTACAGCCGATAAAGAGCTTTGCTTCCGCCTGAATACCAGCTAATTCCTTCATAACGCCAACCAACTTTTACTAGGTGATTTTTTTCAGCGAGATGCGGCGTATAATGATGATCGCCAGCATTTGGATTATACAAGCGATAGACTGGCGAACCACTTCTAGGCGCCTGCCAACCGATTCCTTCATAACGCCAACCAGCTTTTCTAATATTATCCCGTTCTGCAGCATTCGCTGTATAAAAATGTTCTCCGCTGTTTGGATTATATAGGCGATACATGGCATTTGTTTGTACTGCAGAACTATTCGTATCATACTGTGTCAAGTTATACGTAGCAATAACACTGTTCAGTGTCGAACCATAATTAGGAGCGGTTGCATATCTACCCGTCAACCATGCGGTTGCATCTTTATAAGATTTTGTATTGCTTTTCCAAGCACCGGAATAATAATAATTCCCCGCCGGAAAAGAAGTTCGTTTCAAAATAGTTACGTTATCTTGTAAGGACTCTTTATACGAGGGGTACTTTCTAAATTTTGCGTTTATATAATACCAACCATCTTTTTCGCTCCATTCTTGTGTTTTCATCGTCACCGATTGACCGTTATATTCTCCTTTGATTCCAAATAAGTTATGGTTCGGTGCTTTAGAGAGGGTGCTGCTCCCCCATCCACTTTCAACAATTGCTTGTGCAATCATCACTGAAGCATATAAATTATTATTACTTGCTAGAACTTTCGCTGTCGGAGCTACTTGATTAATAAATGCTTGCTGAGTGTTTTGTGCCGACCTGCTAAAAGCGGGTGGTTCTAAAGTAAACTCTTCGAATGGGATTGGATGGTAAAATTGCAGATTTCCTAATGAGTCATATTCTGTCTCATCGATACTTTCTATTTTATCACTGACTTCAGGCGAACTGGTATTGACTGTTTCTTCTCCGTGAACCACTGTCGCTGGTCCAAAACTCCCCAATAAAATTATCAAATAAAATATTTTTTTGTAATCCATAACATCCTCCAAATAATAATTATCAATAAATAGTTATAAATATTTTTTTATATTCTTTTACCATTTATAAAGTAACAAAATTTGATCATAAAGTAAAATATTTTTGCCTCTTATTGAAGATAAAATGTACCTTCATAAATACTTGTAGCTTTAGATTTCTAGACTCTATCGTGATTAGTCGATTGAATCATTCACAAAGAATTCGTAATTTTTTTATTTGTTCTATGCTATAATAAAGCATATTTATTCTGAATTATTTGAAGGAGCTTTATTATGACGCTTTTATTGACACTGCTATTTGACCTTCTAATGATCATCCTATTTCTATTCAGGTTGGTTCAAGGAGATCAAATTATCTTTATCGTTAGTATCGTTTTACAAGGATTATTATTTATTGATTTACTCGCGGTCGTTCTCTTGCGTCCGCAAAAACCTAAAAATTTGGCTATTGAAGAAGAAACTCCCCGCAGACGATCCCATTCTCATCAGGCTCCCAAGTCTGCCCGTGGCGGTCTTTTAGCTAAGTTCTCGTGTATTGTTGCATTATTGGTATTAGCTTATTACATCTATACTGTTCTCTATATTTTCATCTAGTCATTCTTTGAGCAAGCAACCGGCTTATAAACTAAAAGAAAGGGCAGTGACAACTAGTTGTCATAGCCCTTTAACTATGAATAGACAGCTTCCTTATTTCACTTTTTATATTCCGAGCTTAAGCGATTGATTTTTTTACTGATTCTCTTTGGCAAATAGGCTAGCAGCGCTAAAAGAATTCCAGCGGCTGTCAGTTCTATTAACAAAGTCAACGAGACCCCTTTCGCAGCGATTTCAGAAGCCATAAAGGCATAGATAAAGCTAGCTGGCATCATAGTCAAACAAGAAATCAAACTAAATTTTTTGAGGCTCATCGGTGTCATCGCGTAAGCATAACTTTGAATGGCAAAAGGAAAAACCGGAACTAAACGTGTAAAAATCAAAAACGACAGACCGTTATCTCGAACACCTTGTTCAATTTTTTGAAAAGTCGGATCGTTACCGAAGCGCTGTAAAATATAGTCTCTTGCTACATATTTACCAATTACAAAAGAAATACTTGCGCCGATTGAAGCGCCAATAACCGTCAGTAGTCCGCCGATAAAGCCGCCATAGGCAAGTCCACCGACAATAGCTAAGAATTGTCCTGGTAACAAAAAGACAGCCACGACAATCGATAAAACGATGAAAATTAGATAGCCCCACCAGCCGAGATTTTCTAAATACTCTCTTAGTCCAGCAATATCGGTCAGAAAATCGACTAGCCCAAACTGGTAAGCGGATAAAATCACGATCAACACGAACACGATAAATGTAATTATTTTTTTCACTTGTTCTCCTTTCCTGTAGTTATTAAATTTTTTATTGAGAAAAACGAGACCATTTCCTGACTAATTTATTTTTGTTTGCCTAAGTCCATTAACCATCCGTCTGATTACTAATTGATTGAATTCAGAAATAGCCAATAGCCGCTTCGGCATTTTTACTAAGTTTTTTGATTTATCCGTCAACATTATTCTCCCTTTATAAAGCCCCAATTGCTCTTTCGCCAAGTAATAATATTCCTCGCTGAAAAATTCCGGATGCTCCAAATATACAGCAGTTGTCATATCCCAATTGCAAAAGCCGCGAAAATCAAACGTTGCTTCGTTCCACAAGATCCATTTTTCTAACGTTGCTTTCAACCAATTGAGTGATTGCCGATCGACTACCGCTTCTGCATCCTGCAAAAATTGATCAAGTTCTCTATCGGAGAAAAATGCTTGTGCAGTCATGTGACCATTCATAATAGTCAGCTGGGCTTGACTTAACAATACTGCTTTAGCAGCGGCTGGATCACAGGAGAAATTCAGCTCAGTCACCGGTCGTTGATTCACTACCAACGGTTCGACAGTTCCTCCCATCAAAACGACCTCTCGAAGCTTTTCAAAAAATCTAGGATCGATTTTTTGTGCTGCAAATAAATTGGTCAAAGCACCTGTCGCAAGTACCGTGATTTCATTTGGAAATTGATTGACTTGCTCAACTAAAAATTCAGCTTGCTTGTTTGCATAATAATCAAATGATAGCTGCAATCGTGTCTGGATTGTTTGCGTCATTTTTTCAGTTTCTTCTATGTTGCCGTTGCCATACGTCAATGTTACACCGAGTAATTCAATCGTTGGCGCCCCTAATAAGTAAAACAGAGTCAAGCCGTCATCGACGTCTCGATTGGCTAAACCAAAAGTATTATCACAATCAAAAATGACTTTTCTCATTCTAACACTCCTCTATTTTTCTCCAACCATTGCAACAAATAGGAATTTTCTGTCCGCAACTCAGGATAGATCCGCTTTAGATCAGCCGGATAATCAATATCTTGTAAGGGAGATAATAATGCAACGTCATACGCAGTCAGAAACTGTAAGGTTGCTTTTAATACCTCGTTTTTCCCCCACACAATATCCGTCTCAAAAATAGGGGTCAAATCAATTCCATAGCGACTGCCGATGAGATAATACCCCCCATCCGATGAAGGTCCTATTACGACATCTTGCATTTGATCCAATGCCGACTGAATCGTGTGTGCATTCAAATTGGGGATATCGCTGCCAGTCAGCACGACTTTTTCATAACCCTTTGCAAAAACAAACTTCAGTGCGTGATTCATCCGCTGACCGATCGTTTTGCCTCGTTGTTCAAACGCATGAAATGATTCAGGCATAGCTGAAAATAACTCCGCGGGATCTCCTTCATCAGAGTAAGCCAAATATAGATCGATTCCTTGCGTACTCAACTGTCCAAATTTGGTAAAACTATCTTGCAAAATTTGACGTTGAACTTGACACGCTTCTTCACCGCTAAGCAGACTTTGCAACCGAGTTTTAACTTTATTGGGTACAGGAACCCGAGTAAATAAAATATAGGCGTATTTATTCAATGACTTGCTCCTTTAATGCCTGTCGTAAAAAATCTTCTTCCAAATAAGCAGTGACTTTTTTGAAAATTTCTTGGTTTGTTAATTTTTTTGTTTCTTTTTGATAGCTGTCATAAGCCATCGCAGACCACGCTAAAGCCCGCAACATCAAAAACGGGTGGTAGATTTTTAATGCCTCTTCCATTGACTGCCGCTCAAATTGTGTTTCAGCGATGTACCGCGTAAGAAAATCCCTTTTTTCAGATTGATCCAAAATTAAGTTGCTGCGCCAAAGAGTTGTCGTTGAAGCTAAAAATTGAGATAGGTCTTGTACTGGATGACTGATGACCGGTTTTTCCCAATCAATCAAAAAACCTTTTTCTCCAATAATAAAATTATGGGAATTCACCTCTGTATTAGTGATCGACCATTGATCCAAATCGATAAAAAATTGTTGCTGAGCAGTGTTATTTTGACACCAGACTAGCGCAGCTGCTAACTGTTTTTTAGCCTGTAACGGTACAACATCGCTTTTTAACACGGGTTCCAGCAATTGTTGGCATTCCGTTACTCGATCAGATAAGATTGTCTCTTTTTCTTTTACAAAGATCCGTGCTGCACGTTCATCGATGGGTTGTTGGTGTATCTGTCCAAAGATCCGCGCTGCTTCCGACAGGTCTTTTCGATAGTTTAAAGGCTGACCTGGTAAAAATTCCATGATCAATAATCCCTGTGAAAAAAAGTCGCGATGATCATCTAAATAATAGACTCTTGGTGTCCGACCCGTTCGCTCTAGCCACTTTAAGCCATGGTATTCATAACTGATCTGATTAGCCAAATGCAGTTGACTCCCATAATTCAAGCGAAAGACATAGCTGACTTCCCCATCAGAAATCAAAAAATTCTGGTTGTATTCACCTTGTGCTAGAAATTCAACTGTAATTGGTTCTTTTAAGTATAATCTTTCAATCAGTTGCTTTTCTTTCAAATAAGCTCGAATTTTTGCTAACATAGCTGACTCCTTCTTATTTATAATAACGCTTTGCTAATTTATCAGGTGACACGCCTAATAAATAAAGCAACTTGATTCGATGCATCTTTAAATGTGTACGAATCTTTCCTTTGCGAAAACGCCGGCTTGAAGTGGTGATCGTTAGCGAAAGTGGACAAAATTTCCCTTGCTTTCGTAATTTGCGGCTCAAACGCCAATCTTCCATCAGCGGTATTGTTTCAAATCCACCTGCCTGATCATATTGTTTACGGGTTGTAAATAATCCTTGATCTCCAAAAATCAAACCAAGATACTCCGCCCGTAAGTTAGACGTCTTCGCCAAATAACGGAAAAAAAATTCTGACGAATCAAAAGCTAGTTTGAAATATCCTGCACTGTAACAAGGATTGTCTACTGCCTTTTGGATTTGCGACAACGCTTGCTGATAATCTTTTATCACGCTATCACTATGTAAAAACCACAAAATATCACCGCTGCTTTTTTCGACACCAAACTTCAACTGCCCCCCACGATTGGCTTGTTTTACCTGATAAACTGTCACAAATTTTTTTGCAACCTCAACAGTTTGATCTTGACTGCCCCCATCGACAACAATGATTTCAAAAGGAACACGATCGTCTAATTGTTTTAATTCACGCAATAAGTTTGCCAGCCTTTTTTCTTCATTTAAAACAGGAATAATAATTGAAATCATTGCTTCATCACCTGTAACCAATCGACTGGTTTTAGAAAAACAGTCTCTCCAGCAATTACTTTTTCAGTTAAATTAGTAAACGTACAACTTGTCTTGCCGATCCTAACTTTTACTTGTTGGCCATTAGGTATCCATTCGCAACTTTCAATAAATGCGGGGATACCACTATCACTGACCTGCATTTCCATACCATATGGAATAAAAAGCAATCCTTCACCAGCTAATTGTGTCGGGTTTTGAACGCTCAAGTCAAATTCGTCTGTCTTAAAACAACGATCCGTGATAATTCCTGGAATAAAATTCGTTTCTCCAATCGTTTCGGCAACTCGCCGATTCGAAGGATAGAAATAAATCTCTTGTGGTTTGCCGATCTGCTGGATCGTCCCATCAAGTAAAATAACCATTCGATCAGCCAAGTGAAAAGCCTCATCACGATCATGAGTAACTAAAATAATACTAAAACGATACGTTTCTTGCAGTCGTTGCAAGTAAGTCCGCATAGAGCGCGTCAGTTGGTCGTCTAGATTGGCAAATGGTTCGTCTAGCAATAACAACTTTGGTTCTAATACAAGTGCACGTGCCAAAGCGACACGCTGTTTCTGCCCACCTGATAATTGATCTGGAAAATGTTGTTCTAGCCCGAGCAAATCAAATACTTCTAGGATGTTCGCTGTTTTTCTTACGATTTCGTCTTTTGAAAATTTGTGAGCTTTCAAGCCAAAGGCAATATTTTCAACTACATTCATATGCGGAAACAGCCAGAAATCTTGAAAAACTAACACTGTATTAGCTTGTGAAAAATTGTCGGTAAAAACGATCGCTTCTTTTTCTGCCGGCTGAATCCCAGCGATCATTTTGAGCAAACTCGTTTTACCAACACCCGACGGTCCAAAGAGTGCGACGATTTCGCCTTCGTTCACATCAAAAGATAAATCATGGAAAATCTCTTTTTTTCCATACTTCAATTGTAAGTTTTTAACGCTTAGTCCCACGCTGGATTCCTCCTATCGCTTTTTTGAATACAAATACGCCCAACATCGTACAGCCTAAAAAAACTAAACTATATGCTGAAGCTAAGCCGAAGCGCCCATTATTGGCATATGGCAGTAATACTAATGGCAGCGTGAGGATCCGACCACCGCCGATGAAAAAAGTCGGCAAATATTGACTAAATGACACGATAAAAACCAAACTTGCAGCAGTCGTCATTCCAGGTCTTAATAATGGCCAGGTAATTTGCCAAAAAATCGACCACGAGTTGGCACCTAAACTTTCGGCGGTTAAACTATACCCTTCTCCTAATTGACGATAGCTGGCTAACAAAACTTGCATCGCATACGGTAAACAGAGATAAGTATGGATTAAAATGATTCCGCTGAACGTTCCTGTCAAATGTAATTGCAGAAATAATACTTGACTAGAAGTAATCACTGCAATCGCGGGTAAAATCAGCGGCAAGTAGATCAGCACTTCAATCAAACGTTGAGATAGAATCGTCTGGAATGCAAAATACCGAGCCGCTGGGACGGCGATCAAAAGACTTATCAGTGTAGTGATTGAAGCAATCAGCAAACTATTTAAACTAGCTGGCAAAAAACTAGGTTCATTGATCATTTGCTTAAAAATTTTAAGTCCGATTTCTTGCGGCCAAAGACCTGGATACTGCCACTTCTTACTGACTGACCACAGTACTAGCAAAAACAGCGGTAATAATGTAAGTACAGCGGCAAAAAATCCGAAAAAGTAACTTCTTTTGGACGAGAGCCTCATGTTGTTTTCTCCCCTCCCGGCAATAGACGACTGATGATCAGAGCAATCAGCGTCACGATCAAACAAATTCCTGACATCACCAAATTCAAAGCAAACGCTTGTGGTCGAGTAGTCAAATCAGCTTGTGAAAACAAGTCATAAGCTGTTAACGCCACTGTCTGATTGCTTGGATTTCCTAGTAAGTATGGCACTTCAAATGAAGCAAAAGTAAAACAAAAAAGAATGACGAACAAAGTGATCACTGTTCTTTGGATCATCGGTAAAATTACTGAAAAAAAGATCCGCATCCTAGAGGCGCCTAAATTTTTAGCGACTTGTATGTATCCTAATTCTAGTTGCTGCAAAATAGCTAAGGTAGTCACTGCAACATAAGGAATTTCTTTATAAAGGAACACTAAAATAATTCCAAAGCCAGCTGAATCATGAATCAATAAAGGAAATTGATTGATTTCATGAATAACGCCTAATTGATAGAACAAGCGAGAAATGATCCCGGACTGACTGACCCCTTGCATCACCATCAACGCCACGATGATGTGCGGTAAAGAAATTGGCAGACTAATTATTTTATTCAGTGCGCTTTTTTTTGTCTTTAAAAGCAAAAATGCTAGACCAATCCCCAACAACAATGACAAAAAAGTCGCGGTTAAAGCTAAGTAACAGCTGTAAACTAGCGACTTTTGAAAAAAAGGATCTGTTAAGACTTGACGATAATGGGCTGCGGTAATCTCTTGCAGCCCAATTACAGGATAATATCCTAAACTAATTTGCAATCCCTTGAACAATGCAGCAAAGATCACTGTCCCGTTTAAAACGAAAAAGGGAATTACTGCTAATTTTTTTTTATTCATGCAAAACATGCTCTTTCCACAATGCTTCGATCATTGGAATTTTTTCCGCTTGCAGCTCAGGAATCTGTTTTTCCTGCATTTCTTCAAGCGAAAGAACTCCTTGATTTTTATAAAGATCAGTCAATTTCTGGTTGGTTTCCTTTGATAATTTTTTAGAATCGAATGGCGGAATACTATAGCCGTATTTAGCTTCAGCTTTTTTTAATTGCGCCGATTCGCTGGTCATTTCATTAATCAAAACAAATGAAGCCGCTTTGACCTTTGAAGTATTTGCGACAGCCAAATAATTTTGATTGGCGATCGTTCCTTTATCAAACAAGAAAGATTCCGTCGTTGCCGGAAATTCCTTGTCACTGCGTTTTTCTGCTACGTGCATTTGCGAATAACTATAATTTAGATCAATCTGCCCTGCGGCAAACATTTGATCAAATTCCGCAGTCGTTGTTGGGTACGTTTCCCCTTTTTGCCATAAATAAGGTTTGATTTCATTTAAATAATCTAGCCCTGGTTTGATGACTTTATATAACTCTTCTTTATCTGATGCAGCTTTTTCTACTTTATCATAACCTACGATATCACAGATCACATTGCGGATAAAGGCGCTACCAGTAAATTCCGGTGGTGCTGTGTACGTAATTTTCCCAGGATTTGCTTTAGCGTATCCCAATAAAGCCTGTGTATCCGTGGGAAAACCCGAGGTGAATTTCTCTTTATTTCCGGCAAAAACTAATTGGGCACTACCATAAGGCACTTCATACCCATCGATTTTGACACCAAAATCATAGTTTGCATCATGACCGTCTACATCCATCAATTGATCGAAACTTTCGATTTTATTTGTGATTGGACCATAAAGCAGCTTGGCTTGTTTCGCTGTAAAAAAGTTCTCACCATTGATCCAAACAACATCGATATCTCCAGTTTTTGCGTTGGCTTCTTTTTCAGTAGTCAGCTTATTCAAAATCTGATCGATATCCATCGGCACACGTTTGACCGTGATGTCATATTTTTCTTTCATAGCCGGTGTGATGACTTCATCGACCCAAGCATTAGCTTTTTCATCACCACCGTAACCATAAAACGTTACTGTATCGCCTTTGCTTTTTTTGACAGCCTCAGAAAAACTGCTGATGGATTCTGTCGTTTTCGTTGCTTTTGTTTCACCTGTTTTGCAAGCAGTTAAAGAAAAAAGTACTCCTGCTGCTAATATACCGATTAACCATTTTTTCATTGTTTTTCCTCTATATCTTTGTCACTATTTTTTTAGATTGATAGCGATTTTTCCATGCTTTGACTGGACTGGCTAGTGGATGTGCGGGACTGTTATCTTCCTGATAGATAACATCGCCAAAAATCAAATCTAATAAATGCCACGCTTGACCGCCACCGAGAATCATCGCTGAAGTACAGCTAGCACAATAAGTTACAATATGATCCGTCTTAAAATCCTGCACACGTTTTTCAGTAAAACTTTTTGCTAATACTGGGTTTGTGACACCACACATTCCTCCCATGCCACAGCATAAAGTGTTTTTCCCCGACAAACGATTGCGCGCAACTTGATAGCCTAATTGGTCTAATAAATAGCGGACCGCTTGATGAATCTCTGTCATTTCTTTCGTTGGGCAAGAATCTTGGATTGAAAAAACGACATCGCTGTCTTTTGCTTTGCCGAGGGCTTCTTCAGGCAAGCCTAATTCTGCCATCTTGACCCATAAAGAAGCGGTCGGAAATTGATTTTGAATCGTCATCGTTTTGATACAGCCTTGACAAGCAACGATTAATTCATCGATCTCTGCTTGATGAACTTGATCAGTCAAATGACTGAAGCGTTCTTGAAATAATTGTTCTTGTCCGATCAAACGTGTCGGTTTTCCGCAACAACCTTGAATGACTGCTAAATCAGGATAATAGCCTTGCAAGTATTCAATGATCTGCGCGACTTGTTTTGGACTGCTGGAACTTAGCGAACAGCCCGCCATAAAACCATATTTCATTTTTTATCCCCTCGATTCACAGCTGAAAAAAGTCTGCTAGTTGAAAGTTTCTGATGCCATTCGACACTTTTCAATTCTTTCAAAGGCAAGCCATCTTTGATCAAATCTTGACGTATTGCTAAAAAAGCTTCATCTAATTTTAACTGTAACGGACAAACAACACTGCAACGACCGCATAACATGCAAGAATACGGAATGATCGGTTCAAGCCCCTCTTTCAAAAATTGTTGAAATAATTTTTGCGGATCTTGGCAATACTGTTGTAAAAAAAGACAATCCGTCATACAATGTTTGCAGCTTGTACAATTTTCTGCAATCAGCCGTGCCATTTCGATTGTTTTTTCCGAGTAATCCATCAGATTAGCTCCTTTTTAGAAAAATATTGATTACTTGCAACAAACAGCCTACAACTAAAATCCCACTAACCAAATAGTAGATTGGTGTAGTTGCTAGCGTAAACATCGTCTGCCATACCAGAAATAAAATTCCTAAGATAATCAGCAAAAGACATTCCCAACTTCTTTTTTTGATTATTAAAAAAACAGACACCACCACTAATAAGAGCGGCAGCAAAAATAACTTGCTGCCGAACATACTAGCTTCAATTTTTTGGGAATAAAATGAAACATTCCGCATAAAACCTAAATGATTTTTGTATAGATCATCCATTAAATAGATGGCATAAATCAATCCCAGTTGTAGAACATGGAAAAAGTAACGAAGTACTTTCATTAGTCTAAAATTTTCAAGTTGTCTTCATCTCTTGGGTCGCCAACTTGAACTGGGTATTTACTTGGATCTTTTTGATGTGATTTGTCCCAATCGTACCAACCACCATCAAATAGTTTTACATCTTTCCAACCTTCTTGTTTCGTGATAAAGAAAGTTGTTGCTGCACGCCAGCCAGTTCCGCAATAGAAAGCGACTTCTTTATCTGGTGTGATTCCCCATTTTTCCCAAGCAGCAAAAATTTTAGTTGGTTCTTTGACGGTGCCATCACTGTTCAATAAACGGGCAACATCTGCGCTAGTTTTACTTGCTTTTGCATAAACCGCGCCTTCAGGTTCGCCAGCATTTTCAATATAATCGTAACCGCTGATTTTACCAGTGAATTCTTTCCATGAACGGACACTTGCAAGGACTAAATCAGGATTTTTTTCTCTAGCTGCTACTAAATCAGCAGATGTTGAGATCAAGCTTTCTGGACGTCCTGGAACTTCTGCACCAAAATCAGTTGCAGCTTTTGCTTTTTCTGTACCTTTTTCTACTTTATAATCCGCTTTTTCCCAAGCACTCAAACCGCCATCTAAAATCTTCACTTGATCGACACCTAACCAATAAGCAACAAAAGCCATCCGTGCTGCCGCATTGATGTCGCTAGAATAGATAACGACAGGTGTTGTCTTTGTGACACCACGTTTTAAGAATGCTGCTTTACATGTTTCAGCGTCTAAGATATTCCAATTGTTTTCTTCAGTTTCGATTTCCATTGTATCCATATGGAATGCTCCAGGAACATGGGCTTTTTTATAATCTTTGCCTTCACCATAAGAAGCTTCGATTACGACTGTTTTGTCATCGTTTTTCATTTGTTTTTTTAACCATTTTGCATCAACAAAAAAGTCACTGTCTTTGATATCTTTGCTATCTACTAATCGTTGAACTTTGGTTGATTTATCTGCTGCGTGAACTTCCTCTGTTTTTGAATAAACTACTAACGCTGTTAATAACAAACAACTGATTACTGCAACTATTTTTTTCATTTTTACTACTCCTCAAATGTTTTTGTTTTTATTTTCACTTAAACCGTTTTCAGTAGTAACAAAGACCCCTTTTAAGCACAACAAAAAAACATACTCAATCAGTATGTTTCCCCCTGACACTATTTTTTTACGCACTTAAAAACCCTTCTAATAGGTTGTAAAAAAAGTTGATTGGAGGAAAGTCGAATGTTCTACTCGCTTAGCAACTCTAAGCAATGCTTGACTTCATAGTCAACGTTGATAGTTTTTAAGCATGCGAACACCCCCACCACTCAAGTTTGAAACTGGATACTTTTACTTACCGAGTATAGCGAAACGATGCTCATTTATCAATAGCATTTGGTTAAAAAGAACAGAAACTTGCTTTGTGAAAAAATGATTATTTTTTAGTTTTTGTAAGTTAATCAAAAATACTGCTCGATTAAATTTAGTTTATTTGATCAGAAAAATAATCTGCTAAGTGCTGAGACTGTTAGGCATTGCATTCTAGTAAAAGAAGGCCGTACTTTAAAAATCAACTGTTCTCTATTTATTAATAGTAGCTTTTGCTATTTTTACATGATACGCTTTTGTTAGAAAAAAGGAGGTCTCGTTATGCTGGATAAGTCTGTTCCTTTCATCCCATTTGCAATGTTTCGACCATCAAATGCACCTTCATTGCCAACTATCCAATTACCGAAAGGCTATCGCATGGTTTTTTATCAACCTGGCGATGAAAAAGACTGGTGCCGAATCGAAACGGCTGTGTTAGAATTTGATACCGAACAAACCGCTGCTGATTATTTTCAACGATCATTTATGCCTTACCAAGAAGAATTAAAACGCCGAATGCTCTTTATTGAAAATCCTCAAGGAAACAAAGTCGCGACTTTTACTGCTTGGTGGACAGAAGAAAATGAACCGCGGCTTCATTGGTTAGCGGTACTTACTGAAGAACAGAAAAAAGGCTTGGCCAAAGCTTTAACGATCCGCGTGACCGAACTGCTCCATCGCTATTATCCGGATCGAGATCTTTATTTGAGTACTCAAACGTGGAGCCATCACGCGGTAAAACTATATAGGAAATTGAATTATGATATTCTTCAGGATCAAAATTATCAAAGAATTTTGAATATCTTAGCTGCTGTTGATTGATTTTTGCTCGCCAATCGTTATTACTCCACTAAAAGCCCCGTTAAGATCAACTTTATAGCTGATTTTAACGGGGCTTTTATTTTTTCTTCTATTTTATAATGGCTTGTTCTTGTGGTTTGCATCAAAGATTCTTTTTAGTTTTTTGTGCATTCTGCCTCTGACTATCTCTGCTTACCAAAATTCAGCGATAAATTTTTTTCTTCGCTTAGCATTTTTTTGATAGTTTTCGGGATTTCGCTGATAATAATCTTGATGTTCTTCTTCTGCGGGATAGAAAGTGCTGGCTGGTTCGATCTGAGTCACGATAGGCCGCTCAAAGTGGCCGCTATTTTGTAAATCAGCACGGCTTGCTTCTGCTACTTTTTGCTGAGTGTCATCAAAGTAATAAATGACTGGCCGGTAACTGCTGCCGCGATCTTCAAACTGACCAAAAGCATCGGTAGGATCTGTTTGCTGCCAATAAATTTCTACTAATTCACGGTATGAAATCAACGCGGGGTCAAAGATGATTTCCACTGCTTCAGTATGACCAGTTGTTCCACTTTTTACTTCTAAATAAGTCGGATTTTCTTTTGTTCCGCCTGTGTAGCCGGAAATCACTGATTCGATTCCCGGAAGACTGTCAAAAGGTTTGACCATACACCAAAAACATCCACCTGCAAAAATTGCTCGTTCCATTTTATCACCTGTTCTTTCTATTCGTTGACTGGTACGACAGAGCCGCCCCATTCTTTTTCAATCCATTTTTGAACTTTTGGTTCATGTAATACTTCAACGATTTTTTTGATGTCTTTATTTGATTTGTCGCTTGTCTTAGTTGCAACGATATTTACATAAGGAGAATCATTTTGTTCGATCATCAATGAATCTTTTACCGGATTCAACCCCTTTTCATAAGCGAAATTAGAATTGATTGCAACTAGATCTCCTTCGTTGTTTTCATAAGCTGAGGTTAACAACGTTGGATCAACACTGTGTTCAAAAACCAGTTTATTAGGATTTTCGGTAATATCATCAAACGTCGCTTTGTCGATTGCTACTCCTGCTTTGATTTTGATCAATTTGTTTTTTACAAAAATATTTAAGACCCGTCCCCATTCAGAAGGTACATTTGAAACGATGACTTTTGCCCCGTCAGGAATAGCGCTGACCTTTTTTATATTGTGTGAATAGATCCCCATTGGCTCTAAATGAATCGCTCCAATATTAGAGAATTTATAGCCGTTTTCTTTCTTTTGTAAATTGAAGTACGGAACAGTCGAGAAATAATTCGCATCAATCTCGCCATCTGCTAACGCCTTATTCGGCAGAACATAATCATCAAATTTCACAACTTCCAAATCGATCCCCTTTTTCTTCAATTCTGGTTTGATATGTTCCAGAATTTCAGCATGAGGGGTGGGGGATGCCCCGATTTTTATTTTATCTACCTTCGCTGAATCAGAGCCGCAAGCAGCCAAAAAAATTATTGCGCTTAAAATCACTATCGTTAAACTAAGTTTTTTCATCCTTAACACACTCCCCAAAATTTTTGACAAATAAAAAAAATATCCATCCCTTTACTTACCAGAACACTGATAAATAAAGGGACGAATATTTTCGCGTTACCACCCTTATTCGTATCATCCTCACAGATAATACCTCAACGGTACAATTATACCCGGCAATGTAACGGTCGCTTCCCGTTCAGCTTGCGTGAACAAACTGAATGCTCAGAGCTCATCTTCATTGATTTTCCACGATCCCTCTTTTCACCTGCCGAGGGTCTCTTTAATCGTTTCGCGGTCAATTACTCTTCTCTTCATAGCACATCGATTGATTAAAGTTATTCTAATATAAATAAAATCAATATGCAATCAAAAAATTCTGAATTTTCATTTAACACCATTTGCTAATGTTGCTAAAAAATCTCAAGCTGAGAAATCCACGTATCAATTTGACTCTATACGTTTTTTTATAGTTATTTATCTCATTGGTCTCAAGAATAATGTATAATAAAAATATACCAATTTGTTTTTTTATATTTTGACTTGCGAGGAAATATGAAATTTTCAGCTTCGTAAAATTCTAGTTAAAAATTTTGCGTACTTTAAAAATAGTAGGTACTTCCAACATTATTACTTAACAGGAGTGTGGTTTTTTGAAAAAAATTGATCAGACACTGCTTTCTACTACCTTTATTTTTATTTTTTTACTGTCCTTTGGTTTGATAATTACATTGGCTGCATTCTTTTTAGCTAGTCCACAAATTTTGATTTCAGGAATGCGGCAGATCATTTATTCACCGAGTAATTTGATTACAGATTACGTTCAGATCGCCGGTGTTGGTCCAGCCTTTTTAAATAGCGGACTACTGACACTAAGCAGCCTTTTTATACTACGTAAACATCGGCACCATTTTTGTTCGCTGACAGTTTCGGTCATTATGATGCTAGCTGGATTTTCTTTCTTCGGTAAAAATATTGTTAATTCTGCGCCAATCGTTTTAGGATGCTTGATTTATTTAAAGATCCATCATTCAAAACGGCAGGATTTATTAGTCATGGGTCTTTTAAGCACGTGTCTATCGCCGATTGTTAGTACAATCTATTGTGCACCGAATCATTTTTTTGTTTCAGCTAAATTGATTGCATTGATCGTTGGACTATTGATTGGCTACGTAAGCTTACCGATTTTCGAATTTTTTAAAGCGCATACAAAAGAATTGAATCTCTATAATATGGGATTTTCTGCCGGTATGATCGGGATTATCGGCAATTTGACTACTAAAAATATTTTAGCAATCGAAATGGTTCCCCACTCACTTGCTTTTGAACACCATCCTTCACTGCTCTATTTTCTAATTGCATTATTTACGATTCCGATTTTGGCAAATTTGTGTTTTTACCTGCTGAGTTCCACTTACTCGAAACATTTGCTAGACTTAAAAAAATCCTTTGTTTTTCTTTGCATGGATTTCTTGGCGTATTTGTTCCATTGATTTTAAATGTTCCGCTTAGCGGCATTTTAGTCGGAGCGATTTTGACCTTTGCTGGATTCAGTATGTACAATTTCAAACTTCGCTACTTTTTATTTCCAGTTTTAGGTGTTTTATTGGTTGCACAATTTATTTATCGAGACACAGCTAGCACTAATAATATCGTCATCATTCTCTTTGCCAGCACATTGTCGCCAATGACGCGCAAACATGGTTTACTAGCTGGTACACTAGCGGGATTTCTTTTTTCTTTGATCACCAGAAATTCACAATACTTAGCAGCCGGAATCAATTTATACCATTGCGGTTTTGCTGGTGGCGTTACGGTTTTATTATTAGATTTTATCCGCAGACTGTTTTATCGAAACCTACGAATCAAATTTTATTGTCAGAAATTTTATCTGCAGACCATTCACTTTGAAAAACAACTACTTTTTAAATTTCAGAGACTCCCGCAAACTTTTTTATTTAAGCTCAATAAAAATAAGGAAAAACAATCTATCAGTGAACGTAATCGCAGTAACTAGAAACTGTCCTCGCAAAAAACAACATGACTTCACTATTTTGCATAGTGAAGCCATGTTGTTTTCGTATTGCTGCTAATAAATTAATCGCTCGTTTGTTGTAAAACTTGGAAAGCCAGCTCATTTAAATAATGAAACAACGGCGTATACTGTGGTACGAAACAAAAATTTTCGACTGCTAAATCTAGGATTGTCGTCTTATGCTGGATCAAAGCACTCAATAAATTTAAATCTTGTAGCAAGTGTTCCTTGCTAACTAGCTGTGCGCCAATTATTTCCATCGTGTCTTTCTGATAAATCAATTTTACTTTTGCTATTTTTTGTTGAGCGATATAAGTAGGTGTCAAACATACTTCAGTCTGAATGGAGCCGACATCCATGTCTAAAAACGGTGCTTCTTCTTCTGTCACTCCTACTGATCCCAAAAAGTAATCCATAATTTTAGTAGCACTTACTTTATTTTCTCGATCAAAAGGAATGGCGTGCCCGATCAATGACAATGCCGCTGCCCGTGCCATATGCACTGCCCGCGTAACTAACGGCATGAATACATGGGCTGTCTTAGAATACGTGATTGGAACGATGTCACCGATCGCATAAATATCTTGTTCACTTGTTTGTAAATAATCATTCACGATAACTGTATCATCTTCGTTCAAGGCAACTTTATCTCGCAAAAATCCCGTGTTAGGCTGAGCCTGAGATGGAAAAATCACTGTATCTGCCTCAATTGTTTTAGACAACAGGCAGACTTTATTGACTTTATTATCGACAGCCTGATAATCAATCAAAAATTCGTTCGGATAAAAATGGATTCCTTGGGCATTCAATGAATCTTGGACTTCTTCGATCATGTCAGAATCAAAATAGCGGGAAAGGATCATCGGCATATTATCAATCAAATGGATTTCACGACCAGTTGCCGCTAACACATTTGCCAACTCTAATCCAATGTATCCTGCACCAAAGATCACAATTTGCTGAGCTTTTTCTAACGAATCCAGCACATACTGAGATTCTTCCAACCCTTTATACGTAAAGACATTCTCCGCGTCAATAATCGTATTGACCGCAGTGGGAGAAGATCCCATAGCAAGGATCAATTTATCGTATGAAAAAATTTCTTCCTGGTCTTCATATTCCAAAAACAACTTGTGATTCTTCGGATCGATATCCATTACTTGCCGTTCAGTTAATATGTTCACACCTAAGTCGATCAAAGGCTGGACATCTGTCGTCACCTCAGTCAACTCTTGAATGATATTTTGAAAGTGCAGATTAACTCCACTAGAAATATAACCCAAAGCATGCAAAGGTTTTTTATCAATTAAATAAACCTCGTTTTTACTTGTTAGCTTGCACAAACTCATCGCAGCGGCAATCCCACCATGAGAGGCGCCAATAATCACAATTTTCATGACCTCATCCTCAAATCGATTTTTTCTAAGTAACATTCTTTTAAGATTTCATTTACATATGGAAAATCAAAATCATACTCATTACTTAACATCACAAATACTCGAGCATTCTTTTGCAACGGATATTCTTTGACTTGATTCGTTAAAATAATATCATATTGATTATTTTTGTTGTATCTAGTTAGAGTTATTGGGAACGTTGCCGTTATCCGTTCCCTGATTATCTCGATCACCGCATCAATCATGATCCGTTCATATGAAAAATCACAAGCAACGTTGATACAAGATTCTACTTCTTTAAAAATTATTTGTAAAACTGAAGCATAGCGGATGAATAATTCTAATTGAATATTTTGTTTATCAAATTCAGAATAATTTGAAATTTCAAGTGCCCGTTGAGTCAAAGTTTCACAAACGTCCAAAATCTTCTGTTCATTGATTTTTTCACTCGCGACTGCAATCCCTGATGTCCAAAAATGTTGACCCATCCCCTGAAATAAACAAGCCGTGAATGGTTTTGGATGATGGTCAAGGCAATTTTATCTGAAAAGGTATCTGTAAAAGTATACCTATAAAAAATTTCATCTAGTGTCGCTTTAAACAGCCCGTTTAGTTGAACGACCAAACTATCTCTTGATTTCTCTTGCAATAAAAATTTATGAACATGAGCATTCTCAGTATCCAGCGTAAAATTGGAAATCATAAAAATATAAAAAACCAATGTCTCGTTCTGATTCCAAACAAAGGCATGTTGAATGAAAAAACGAGCTAAAATTGCTTGTAAAGATAATAGGAAGGCATTTTCTTCAAAAAGTTGATTGGGCAGATTTTCATAGTTAGGATTTTCTTTTTTTATGTTACGCAATCGTTTTCTCGTGATCGCCATCCAAATTTTAAACTTTATTTGGCCATCATCAGTAAATGGAAAGCCAAATTCTTTTTTCAATAGGTTCAACAAAATGTCACTAGTAGTATCTTCAAATTCCCTAAGATTTACTAAATAGGGACGTCCAAACCACAACAAGTGATAATAAAAATACCGAATCTGACTTTCAGATCCAAGCAGTTTCCCATTTTTTATTTGCAAATGAAATTCCGCTAACAAAACATTTATTTCTCTAATTCGTCTAGTAAATGTAGCAGAGCTGAGGCTCAATAAATCTAAAATCTTTTGCCGTTCAAAACTCCCATATTCTAACAAATACATCAAAATTTGATACTTTACAGCATCTTTCAAATATGAGTAATATACATCTGTCATTGATAAATTTCCCAGTCGCCGCAAGAAAATTTTTCCATCACTGACATCAAGAACTATTTGTCCATCGAATTTTGCAAGATTTTCCTTTAAAAGTGACAGATCTTCTTTAAATGTCGCTCGATCGACCGATAGCTGAACGAGCATTTCATTAATAGAAAGGTTGCTGTGCTCCAATAAAAGTTGAAAAATTCTAATTTGACGTTGTTCATTATTCTCAAGTAAACTGAACAATTCCAAGTCTATTATCCTCCTAATATCAGTTCATTTTTAGCAGCCGATATTGGCAAACTAGCTCAGAAAGCTTGATTCAACTATTTTGGCAGTACTATCTATTTCATCAATAGAAAAAACTTCAACTCAAAAAGTTTGTATTTGAGTTGAAGTCAACATTTTGATGACTGCTTATTAGCTTTCTTACTTCACTGGACCGGTTGACAGCTCCCAAGTGACGGCACCTTGGTAAGTTGTGTCTGCCTGAGTATACGTGCTATTGCTTAACTCTAACAGTAGCCCATCACTGCTTGGAAAGTCAACCGAAATATCCCCCTTTTTCACACCATCATTTTGATAGATCATCGCGTTGTCTTTAGTGATCGGAATCTTATTTCCATTATGACTAAAATATAGACCCGCATTCAATTCTTTACCTTCTGCAGTTCTAAATGGCGTAGTCAATCTGCCAGAAAGCTGCCATACAGAATCTGTGCTTGGCAAACGTGTATCTTTTACATCAAAAGAGAAATCACCCTTCGCCTTATAAGATACTGCTTGTGTTGGCACTGGAAGATCATTACCAAAAGTAAAATCGTCGGGCACATCTACCAAAGCTAATTCTTGCTTAGGAATCTGGATCAAATTAGCGTCTGTCTTGACTTCTGTAAATGGTAACTTTGTTCCGTCAGATAACGCAATGTTTCCTGATAATACAGCCGATTTAGTCGGCAAATCGATGGCATTTGTCGTTGCAGTATTCGTATCTATCTTATATTTGTAGGTGATCGTCACTTTATCTCCAGCTTTTGTTAAATATTGTGCAGGTATACTTATTCCATTTTGAATACCATCATCAGGAATCACCGTCCCATTCAATGATAAACTACCCTTTTCATAAGTAACATTTCCCGGAAGCGCAACGCTTACTTTTTTATCTGCTAAAGAATCCCCCATTTTATCTAAGGTAAACGTAATAGTTTCTTGAACAGTATCACCAGCCAAAGCAATCAAGGGTTTTCCTGTCTCTGGCGTTCGACTAAGATTTTTCAAATAACTTTCTTTAGAAATCGTTGGAAAACCAGCCACCGTAATTGCTTTCAAATTCGAGATACCCGTTTGTTCTGACTGCCATTTATAGGCAAGATTTGGATATGCTTTTGAAAGGGTATCGTCCATCAATTTATAATCAAAATAATATTGACCCGAAGCAAGTGCCGGTAGTGTTGTGGTTGCTGAATTATCACCACCATTATTCGTTAAAATCGTTTGAAATAATTTGTCTTCAAAAGTTCCCACTAATTTTTGTGTTGTTTTATTGTACAGCCGGTAATGAATGGACCCTGCTGTCAAATCGCTCGCTCGCCAGACCGCGTTCACTTGATAGGGGGCACTGGTAAGTAGTTTTCCCCATTGGCTATCTGGTTCCAAGTTTGTTGGTTTGACTGTGCCATCTACAGCATATTTTTCAAGTACCTTTAAGGTGACAGGTGACAACGCAGTTCCCCCGGCATCTTTTCCTGTATATAAAATATTTGTTTGCTGATTCAATCCGAGTGTTTGTGTCGGTGTATGAGCTAATGTTGCCCCAGTCGTTTCATTCTTCCCAGTAAAAAAATTCACTACTCGATTAAAACGATTTGTTGGTTGCTGGGCAAAACTTCCTTCTGAGAGTCCCATTGTCAAGATTCGGTTGTTGGTTGTTCCAGGAAGATTCAGGTTGTTGTTGTCAACGTACTCAGTTGTATCAGCAAAACTATTATACTTATTCGTCGTATCCCATGGAGAGATATAGCTGTTCCATGTTGGTAATTTGAAAGTTGATGTTTTTGCGTATGTAGTAGGATTCAGTGCCCCATTTGTTAGTTTAGGATAAAAACGTCCACCTGGACTAATTCCTGGCCATACCCGATCTTGAACCACATTATTCGAATCATAGAAATCTACAGAAAAATCGGCGAGTTTTGTAGTAGAAGGTTGCAGTTTGCCTTTTGTTAGTACTTTGTTTGGGCTGGTGTCATATTTGTCGCCGCTTGCAGTCATCTTTGCAACATCGACGGTAATATCAAAAACAATCGGAATATTCCCAGCATTGAATCCAGGCTGAGTGATGATATTGAAAATTGAACCTACAATATTTCCATTGTCCCATGAACCCATACCAAATCGCAGTGTATGGTTCCCGGCTGACATTAGACCACCTTCCGTTAGTTTAATATTCGACCCATTAATTTTTAAGTACGCATTGTCCCAGTCGATTGCCTTTAAAACATCCTCACTTGAAACATGTTTAGGTAAATTGATGATCGCTACAAAAGCAAACCCTTGAGCAGGAATATTTATTACATCTAAATAGTTCGTCAATTCCACATGGCTTTCCCAATGAAACCCGATTTTTCCGCCTTTCCAAGGATCATTCGAACTATCGTTTGTGTAGGTAACATTCAATTTGGGTAATTGATCGGCTCCAGTCAATTGAACGACCTTGCCGCCATCAATCTTTGGTTGCCCAAAAATATTGGAGTTTGTTCCATTTGTCGGTGTGATATTTTCATAAGTATCTGGATCATATGCAATAGTTGGCGGTGTTACCCCAACCGCATTTACTGGTTTGGATAGTCCAAAAATTCCCACAGTTAGAATCACGGACAAAAGAAAAAGGGAAAGAAGATCAGTTACTATTTTTTTGTTCATCATCTTCCTCCTCCTTCCGTCGTTTCCACAAAATAGCTAGACTAAGTAAAATCAATTCGCCGCCAATAAATGAAACTAAATAATTCAGCGGTTTATCATTGGTTTGGGGAAGTCTTTTGTTTTTGCTGGTTATTACTGGCTGACTATTCACTTTACCTGCGGTCTCATCATTTATCGATATAACTGGTTTGGGAACTGGGCTGGGATCATAAAATGTGATGGTTGCCTGACTACTTGTCTCTTCTACGGCATGGACCTGCTGCCCTCCAACAAGCAGCAGGCTTACGATTAATCCTCCTTTTAACAATAGTTTTTTCAACAAAATCACCTCATTTTACTTTGGTTCCTCATCCTTTTTGCGACGTTTCAAATAGACAATTAAAATAATAAGCAACAGCAGTGCAATCACAGCGAGAATAATGTAGATCCAAGGGAAGCTCTTTTCTTCAACGGCAAAAATAGAATTTTCGTTGACTTTTTTAGCTTCTTCTTCTTTAATCGTGAATTTTTGGGTAAAATGCCATTCGTAATCCTCACCCGATTTTGCAACAATCTCTGCTCGATAGTTCCCAGCTTTTGCGCGTCCTCCATCTAAATCAAGATTTAAATGAAAATTTGAACTAGGAGCTACTAAAAATTCATTCGAAGTGTTTTCAATGTATAATTGATCTTCATAATAAATTTTGCTTGTAAAAATTAGCTTATTGATGATCGTCGGTTTTGGATTTTGAAAAAACAATTGAACAGTCGGACTGGCATTCACGGCAACTACATCGCCTGACAAAAGCTTCAAATCCGGTGTGACTGCGTCTTGGCTTTCTTGTAAAACTACCGCAAGATTATATGCGATTCGATTTTTTATTTGGACGCCATCTTTTTTAGAAGAATTCTTTCCCTCTTCCTCTTTAGGAGTGACATGAATTCCCGCAAGAACACGACCAGTAAATGCTTCAGCTGGAATTTTTGCTTTGATCGGAATCGTTATCTCTGATTTAACAGCGACCGTATATTCCTTCTTTTCAATCGTCAGCACTTCCCGTACGTCAAACGGCAAACTTTCATCTAAACGCGGCTTCTCTTGCCCATAATCAATCGTTCCACCATCACTGGTCACCGCTGGATTGATAGAAACTTCAAATGCTCTTTCCTTATCAGCAGAATTTGTGAGGGTCACTTCCAACGTCTGCTCTTGTTCAGGAGTCACTAACAAATCAAAATAACCGATTGCTTTGTCTAGTTGATTCTCTGGAAAAACTGGTTTCACACCAAAATCTCCCGAAGCATCGGCGGCGTGACTGATCATTGGAAAACTAAAAAACATCCCTAAAACGGTAAAAAATACAAAAAGCAATCGTTTTCTTTGATTCACTATTGACCACTATCCTTTCAAAAAGGGAGCAAAATCGCTCCCCTTAAATTTATTTTTTATTCAACTGGAGCTGCACTGATTGTCCAAGTTAGTGTTGATTCAAATGCACCTTTTGCTTGTTGAGGTACTGTTAAGTTCACACTTGCTGAATCGAACGCTTCCATCCAAGTTCCAAGACCTTTGCCTTTATCAGCAGTAAGAATTGTAGTAGCTGCTGTTGTAGGTGTTAGATTAACTGCACTAGCTGTAGGTAATGCTCCTTTATTCGTGTTTGTATCCGGAGCATCAACAAGTCCTGTACCAATCGAAAGTTCCGTTCCAGGAAGTGTTGTCGTACCATCTGAGAATTCGGACATCGAAACGTCTACGACCCAGCCTTGAGCTTGTCCGTCTACGCCTACCCCGCGGCGGTCAGAAACTTGCAAATAAGGTGCTCCCGTATTTGTTGATGTATATTTTTGTGATGATCCAGTAACTTCGTGTTCGCCAAATGCAAAATCAGGAACTGTATCGATCGTCAATGGTCCTGTATTCCCAGTACCAGGTTGCGTTGGATCAACGGGATCAACGGGTCCAGTAGCTTCAGTAAAACTAACTGTTCCTTTTGAAGTTGCTGGTTGAGGGGCATCTGCCGCAAAAACTGGTGTTGCTGCCAAAGTGCTAAGTAAAACTGTTGAAAATAACATTGCGCCAATAATTTTGTTTTTCATAGTAATCTCTCCTTTACTCTTGTGGACTCATTATAAATGTAAAGGCTATCAAAAAATCATCATATTTTCGTCAATTGATATGAGTTTTTGATCCTAAATGAAAAACACGACATAATCTTCCCGTCACAACCAGTTATTTAGCTATTTTTTGACCATCGTTGTCGTTATAAATAGTTCAACAAAGCCATTCAAAGCCGCATGAATGGTACTTAAGTTTAATAATGATTCTGTTGTGTTTTTTACTTCTGACTGAAGTTCATTGCTATAATTCTTAATCCCATAGTCTACGAATTGATTTGACAACAAAAAAGCCGCCAATTACTTGGACAGCAAAGTAAACTATCATTAAAATATTGAGAAAAGCCTACCTATTCTAATTCCTCCCACTTTAATTTGTTCAATGAAAATCCTTTGTTTTCTCTGCTTCGTGCTCGTTGTTCCGCTAATTCTTTTAACGCTTTACCAAATGCTGCATTTATTTCTCCTTGTGTATAGCCTTCTGTTTCGACAACGAATACTGTCCGATCTGGAAAATCAGGTTGTTCTTCACCGTAATCGATTATTTGATTTGCAAAATTTGCGTAATGTGTTTTAAACGTATTTTCATTTCTGAAACGATTTTTTAGCAGATATTCCTCAAACTCAGCCTCGCTTTTCCAAAAATGATTCTCTTTTAATTGTTCGATAAATTCCTGATATGTACCTGTAAACACAAAATTTTCTTTCTGATCAAAGATCATTTTTATCCCTTCTTTTTAATATTTTTCCGTTAGCGGACTTCACTTTTTTTGAAAACAACTGCCTTTAGATCCTCCATTTGCGGAATTTTTTTATTATGGTAAGCTGGCCTAAAAAGGAAAATATTATGATTAAAATTATTGAAAACCTAACTGATTTTGAACTAAATGTTATTTCAAAAATTTGGCTACAAAGTAATTTGGATACGCATGATTTCATTCCCTCAGAATATTGGATTAAAAACTATAATTCTGTCAGAGAAGGCCTTTCAAATACCATAATTTATACATACTCGTATGAGGACGAGATTGTTGGTTTTTTAGGCCTTGTTGATGATTATATTGCCGGAATATTTGTTCTTAAAGCCTTCCGTTCATTAGGCGTTGGTACTAAATTATTGAATGAAGCTAAATCAAAAAATAATAGGCTAACCTTGAGTGTATTCAAGAAAAATAAACAAGCAATTCATTTTTACCAAATGAATGGTTTTAAAATACTGCAAGAAAGACTCGACAATGAAACGAACGAACTTGAATATCTGATGAACTGGAATCAATAATTCTGTAATAGTACCCAGCCATGATTTATATCCGTTACTCGATATAATCTATCGTTTTATAACGTTCCTGTTTTCACTTTGTTCTATAAAATTCAAGTGTTCCCCTTATTCAAAGGAGGTACTTAGATGTCGGAAGATAAATTAAAAACGCTGATGGAACAATTGAGTTCTACATACTCAGATGAAGAAGTCTCCCGAATCCCAGAGTTACAAACTATCATTCTTGAAGCGGCCCAAGAACTGGATAAAACAAGCAATGTAAAATTGGTGTATACCAAACTTTGCAATGCCATCTCTTTCTATTATCTTAGCAATAAGGAACAATTTCCTGATGCAATGATAGAGTTATACTACAAATTAAAAAGTGACGCAGAAACTTACAAGGGCGTAGCAATGAGTTCGATAATGTTCCCATTATGGTTTTAATTGATATATTTATTTTTTTCACGACAGCAAAGAAATTTGCTGTTTTTTTATGAAATAGCAAATTTCTCTTAACATCTGCCTCCCCATATTAATTTGCATTAACTAGTGGTTTGACATTTGTCATAGCTTTTATAACTTTAAATTGTGTAGCCAGATTCGGCACAAACGTACATTGATCTTAAACTAAAAAGACCAAGAGAAAAAAGTCCTCTTGATCTCTAAATTCAAAAATTTCTCTTTACTGTTATCATTGACAACGCACCAAAATAACTAGCATGTATTTTTATCTATCTAATTTAGATTCTTACTTTTTTAAAAGTGCTAAAAATTGCTCGCCGTAATTATCGAGCTTGCTCTTTCCAACACCTTTGATCTGTAAGAATTCTAACGATGTTTGCGGCTGCTTTTCAGCCAACTCGGTCAACGTCTTATCAGAAAAAATCACATATGGCGGCAGATTTTTTTCTTGTGCGAGTTGTGAACGCAAGCTGCGCATCTTTTCAAAAAGCTCGTCATCTGCGACAATTTTTTTTACCGGTGCCTGCTTGCGATAGACTTCTTGCTTGCCTAAAAGAACTGAAACCCCTTGTTCGGAAACTGACAATAAAGGATATTGCCCTTCTGATGGTACTAAATAGTGCTCCGCAGTCAAGTAATCAATTAGGCTAGAAACTTCTTTTTGCGAATACTCCTTCATTAGTCCATAGGTCGGCAACTGCTCAAAATGCCATTGTTTGATTTTTTGATCATTTGATCCCGTCAATACTTTTGCCACTAATGCCTTACCGAATTTCTCTCCCATACGTTTGACACAGGATAAAACTTTTTGCGTATCTGTCGTGATATTCACTTGCTCTCTTTCATCTAAACAATTGCTGCATTTTCCGCAATCCGGCTGATCTTCTCCAAAGTATTTCAAGATGAAACGCTGCAAACACATTTGAGTATGAGCATACTGGTTCATTTCCCGCAGTTTTGTGTATTCATTTTGTTGATAAGCGGTCTCTGATTGAGACTGTTCAATAAAAAATTTCTGCACCTGCAGGTCTTGCGGCGCGTATAACAAGACTGCTTCACTAGGCAATCCGTCTCGACCCGCTCGTCCTGCTTCTTGATAGTAAGACTCCAAATTTCCCGGTATCTGCGCATGAATAACAAAACGAACATTGCTTTTATTGATTCCCATGCCAAATGCGTTGGTAGCAACCATTACTTCACTGCGATCAAATAAGAAATCCTCTTGATTTTGTAACCGTTCCTGATCATTTAATCCGCCATGGTATCTGCCCACAGCGAAATTATGGTGCTTTAATAGATGATATAAGCGTTCAACTTCTTTACGAGTAGAAGCATAGATAATTCCAGATTGCCCCTTATTTAGCTTCAAATATTCCAATAGATATAAATCCTTTTGTTCCTTAACCACTTGAAAAGCCAAATTTTCTCGGGCAAATCCGGTTTTGATTTCATTTTCTTTGGGAATGTGCAGCAAATTAGAAATATCGTCTGCTACTTGCGGTGTTGCTGTAGCTGTCAAAGCAATGATGGTCGGTTGCTGATCAAAATTTTGAATGGTTTCAGCTAATCGTAAATAGCTAGGACGAAAGTCATGTCCCCATTGAGAAATACAATGTGCTTCATCGACTGCTAAAAGTTCGATGGGGACGTAACGTAGCAGTTCGCGAAAATCCGCAGATTCTAGTCGCTCTGGTGCAACGTACAGCAATTTGATTTCACCACGAGCTGCTTTTCTGACCCGTTCATTCATTTCTAAATTAGATAATGTACTGTTTATAAAAGCTGCTGGAATACCCACTTCATTCAAACTATCGACTTGATCTTTCATTAAGGAAATCAATGGAGAGATGACTAAAGTCAAACCTTCTAAAACAAGCGCCGGCAATTGGTAACAAATCGACTTTCCTCCACCTGTTGGCATTATCCCTAAAACATTCTGTTGTTGTAATACCTTTTGAATAATCGCCTCTTGCCCATTTCTAAATTGCGTATAACCAAATTTTTCTGACAACAGAGCTTTAATTCGTTCCATAAATGTGCCCTTTCATGATTAAATTGGGCCTAAGCGACCAAAAACAATAGTTATTTGCTAAAAAATCCCGAAACTGCCAGCTTCTCTTACATTAGCAAACTAGAAATACAGACGGAATTAACTACCATTTAATCAGTATACTCAAATGACTACAGCGTAGCAAGTTACGATGACAAGCTACCTAGTTCAGATTATCTATTTCGTAATAATTTGTCGAAACATAAATGTCCATTACTTTAGTGGGCAAACAGCGAGCTGAAAGTTGAAAAATAATTTCATTTTTTTAATTTTCCTCATACCAACACTGTATCTTTTTTTGCGAGATAGAGTGATTCACTAATATTTCCTTTTTTAGCATTTACAAGTGAAGATTCTTTTGTCGCTGAGATTTTTGGTTTCTTAACTAACTCCTTTAAAAAGCTTCCTAAACATATCAGCACTTCAGATACTGTTAGGAACGGGTATTCATCTTTTACAGAATAAAAAAAAGCCCATCCTTGGATAGGCTTTAGAAAATATTTTTCATCCGTACAAACAAGCATCCCTCTCAAATTTTTATTCTAACGTACAGTCTATTTTTAGACATTAAGGATAAAGGAGTCTTACTTGATATATATAGACAAAAGTTTTATATATCATTTGTACTATTCACAATTTCTGATAAAACATTCTTCCCATGAATAGTTTGAATATCTACCATCCAATAGTGCTCTCCACCTGAGTCTTCAATCAATTGAATTTCTTCCCCAAGTGCTTTTGCTCTCTCATAGTAATGTTGACTTAATCCAAACGGCACTTCAATATCCATATTTCCATGAATAAGAATTTGCGGAACAGCTAATGGCAGCTGATTGATTGGAGATAACTTACTGAAAAGCATCTCATATTCATCTCTTAGAAAATCCTGAATAGGATTTTCTTGGATATTTTTCATCTGCTCTTTACTTTGATGTACGGCTTCCATCACCTGGAAATCTAACACACCGGCCAAAAGAATCAGTTTAGAGATTTTCATTTTAGATATAGGGGGCTCTTTCGTAAGGTATACAGCCAATTGAGCACCCACCGAATGTCCAATCAGAATCATCTTTTTAATTCCTAGTTCTCTATGAAGGGCAATCTCTTCGCCACATTGAAGGGCTTTGGAAACAGATTCTAAAATTTCTGATGCACTATATTGTGGGGTTACGCGTTTATATTCAAATTGCCAAGTATAAAAGCCTTGATTTGTAACTTGTTCAACAAGTGGTGATAAATAATCCGTTGTCACTTTTTCCCGCCAAAACCCACCGTGAATAAAGACTAGCAGGACATCTGAATTAAAAACCTTCTCAGGTTGGCGAAAAATCCCATAACAATCCTTGTTCTCTTCATAAAAGAATTTCTTTTCATCCATATACTTTCACCATCAATTGTTAACCCTTCTGCAGTGTAGCTAGGTAACACTGGACTGCAATAGTATATAATTTATTTTGTTTACGATCGGATCTAGAGGTCATCACCAATGGTAGCTTGATACCAGCGATAATTGAGGCTGCTGGTCTCTGAGCATAGTGGATGATTGCTTTACTCAAATTATTTGCTTCTCTTAATTCATGAGTAACTAAAATATCCGCTTGACCTGCTACCTCACTATCGATATCCTTCAACTCAGCAAATTCAACAAAAACTGCATTATCAAATGACAATGGACCATCAATAACACAATCCTTAATTTGCCCTCGACGATTCATTTGAGTTAGTGCAGCCGCTTCAAGAGTTGAAGGCATCTTAGGATTGACTATTTCTACTGCGTCAAGGATAGCAACTTTAGGCAATTGAATACCCAATTTTTTAGCTACGCCTACTGCATTATTAATGATATCTACTTTAGCTGCAAAATCTGGTTGAATATTAATAGCACAATCAGAAAGTAGCTTTAATTTATGATCCAACCCGTCAAACAGGGTTATTTGACTTAACCGACTCTTCTTGTCAAAAAACTTTGGTGATTGCATCACTGCTCCTAAAAAAGTTGCGGTATGAACTTGTCCTTTCATTAGTATATCGGATCGTCCTTCAACAACCTCTTGTACAGCTAACTCAGAACATTTTTTAGCATTAGTTTCATGAATGAGCAGCATATCTTTCGGATCCAGTCCTACAGCTAGTAAGGAATCAATAATATCTGATTCATCACCGATCAAAGTGAAATTTGCTAGATTTAGCTCCTCCGTCTGCTTGACGACCATGATTTCTTCTAGTGTTGCGTTGGCTATAACAATTCGTTGTTTTTTTTCATTTTTTTTTACGGATTCCAATATTTCTGAAACTGACTTCATTGTTCATCCCTCATTTATAATTTAAAATTTTATTTTCTTTTAACCCTTCCAAAACACCGATTAATAGGGCCTCCAGTTCATTTTCTTCTTTCATGATTTTTATGGGCGCCAACCAACTCGTACGATTTATAATCAATTGAGTGAAATAGCGAGAGTTTGCTAAACCACCCGTAATTAATATAGCATCTGGTTTAGTTCCCAACGCTGCTGCTGCGGCACCTACCCCTTTAGAAACCTGAAAAGCCATCGCGTGATAAATCTGTTTTGCCTCCTCATCTCCATCAGTAATCCTTCGCTCTACTTCTTGACCATCAATCGTATCTAAATAGGCTTTGATACCACCCTGTCCATCTAAATAGCTTAACAATTCTTCAGTTGAATGTTTTTCAGAAAGACTTGCTTTTAACAAATCTTTTCCAGGAATCGTCCCCGTTCGGTCTAGTCCCATTGGTCCATCGCCTTCTAATCCGTTGGTGACATCGATGACTTTTCCAAATTTATGTGAGGCAACAGATACACCGCTCCCTAAATGTGTGATGACTAAATTCAATTCCTCGTATGTTTTCCCTATGCTTGTTGCATAACTTCTTGCAACTGCGTGGTGATTCAATACTTGATAGTAGCTCTTTCTTTTAATAAAAGGCAAACCTGTATATCTGGCTTCTGAAATCATTTCATCTGAACATGGAGGATCAACTGTGTATACAGGTAAGTCCCCTCCACCTAAAATCATAGCAATCTCGGAACCTAAGCTACAGGGATGTTGTCCATAAAAGCCGCTTTTTGCGTCTTCAACCATTAACGCATTTACTCTATAGGTACCCTTGGGTATTGGTTTTACTAATGGTCCTCGTGTGATAATTCCAGAAAGATCGGACAATGAAATCTTTTGTTTTTCCAAATAAATTTGAATATCTTCTAAGCGTAAATTTAATTGTCCCCATAAGTTTCCGCACGCCTTTAATGTCTTTGATGAATACCGAATCGTTTCCGTTGTAACAATCGTTTCCTTCTCAGCCAGACCAATCTTTGAAGAAGACCCACCTATATTTATAATAAGATATTTTTCCATACATCTACCACCTAGCCCACACTTAATTTACAGTAATAGTTAATCAACAAACTTTATCCCCATCCCCAAAAAATACCTATCAAAAAACTCCCTTTAAAAATTGCCTCTTTAGTAGCAACATTCAACTATCAAAGAGGCAATTATTCACTATAATCTTCTATATTTATGCTTTAATTTTTTCAACAAGACCTCTGAAATCCTCTTCATTTAATGTGCGATGTTCAGCCAGTGACAATTCTTTAACTGCTAGGAGCAATTCTGGAAATTGCTCTTCTGTTACTGTTTCATCAATCTTATCTAGCCAGACCTTCACATTGTCCTTTCCACTTTTCTTGCTTAGTAGCAGCTCAGGCATACGATGACCTGTCATACTCCAATGATAAGGAAGCATAAATAATGGATTCACATCTTTCACATTCATCCAAAGACTTGAAGGCAATCCTGTTTCCCATAGAAAAATCTTATCTCCTACAACTGGTCTTGTTGGATGAATTGGTGTACGTGTTGCTTTTTCTACGAACTCTGATAGCTCTTTGAACTGCGTCATGTCAATACCTGTACCAACTCCGTAAAGCGCTTCCAAAGATAAGGCAGTTGCTTCTAACGGTGCTCCCCCCGCACGTTCACCAACTCCTGCTACTGTTACATGGGCAACTTCTGCCCCTGCAGCCAGACCGGCAATTGTGGTAGAAACAGCCATTCCAAAATCATCATGGAAATGACATTCAATTGGTAAATCTGGGAATTCCGCTTTTAATTGTCCTACTCTGAAAGCAGCACCTTCAGGCGAGAAGACGCCAAATGTATCTACTAGAGCTAACGAATCAATATGTCCATTGCGATAAACCTCACCAACTAATTTCAGTAAGAATTCAATATCTGCACGAGAACCATCGGCTGGGAAGAAAGTTACTTTTAATCCTTGTTCATGTGCATAACTAGTTGCTTCAATACAGGCGGAAACGGCTTTCTCAAAAGTCCAACGTTTTCCATTATTTAATAAATGCTCACTACCTAAAATTTCTGCGATTACGCCATCGACACCACATTCTTTTGCCAAATCGATATCTTTTTTCATATTCCGAACAAAGCAATAAATATCGGCTTTCAATCCTAATTTAGTTATTTCTTTAATCGCTTCCTCATCGGCTTTCAATACCGCTGGAGTTCCAGCTTCAATTCTTTGAACTCCGGCTTTGTCTAAACGTTTCGCAATTTCGATTTTTTCTTCCTTAGTTAGGATAATTCCTGGCTGCTGTTCTCCATCTCTTAATGTCGTATCAATAAATTCAACTTTTTTTGGAAAATTAAACTTACTTGTTACTTCTTCTGCATAATTAGATGGACTCACCCACCATTTACCTTCTTCTTTGTATCCCATTTTTAGTCCTCCAAAAATTTAATTTGTGTTACGCGCGTTTACAAATACATTATGTATCCGTTTTCCTGAATTGTCAATATAAAATATCAAGTTTAGGAAAAACGCTCTTATAGATGCTGTAATATCAAAGTTCATAAATGTTCAATTTTTCTTATACTTAACAACTTGCTAACAATCAGTTATAATAGTCACAGAAAGAGGTGATGTTTCATGCTTTTAAATATTTCACAAATTGCAAAATTGTTGAATCTATCGCCCAATACTCTAAGAAATTGGGAAAAAAAAGGATTACTTACCCCTCAAAGAAGTGATGGAAATCAAAGACTTTACTCAAAACAGGATCTATATCGTATTCGATATATTCTTTATTTAAATCGGGAAAGAAAAATTCCAATGAATGATATTCATAAGTTTTTAGATAATCCAGTCAACGAACCTATCTACATGAAGCAAGAAGAAAACGAGAACCAGCTAACAGGGATAAAATGGAAAGAAGAACGTCTTCAGCGTGGCCTATCCTTAAAGGAACTCTCGGAAAATGTAGGGATATCTGTATCTTATTTATCAAAAATTGAAAACGGAGCTAGAAATGTTTCTATGGATGTTCTGACAAAGCTTGCGGATTTTTACGAAAAAAATATTCTATATTATTACACCAGTCCTCAACAGGAAAACAAAACACTTATCAAAAAGAATGAAAGATCTTCATTCTACATTGATATTCCTGGCGTTCATGTCGAAAAACTAGGACAATCGGATGATCAACAAACAAATATTATGTTATATACTGTCGAAAAAGGAGCCGAACGAACTATTCCACACAAACACAATGGGTTCGAAATCGTATTTGTTAATCGGGGCGAAATAACTTTCTTCCTAGACGATGAAACTTTTGAATTGGAACAAGGTGATACGCTTCAATTTTCATCTGAACGAATGCACAGCTGGAAAAACAATCTCATTCGTGAAACAGAATTGATCTGGCTCCATATTTCTTAGAGTTAAGAACGCCTGTCTTCGATCACAATCATCAGGTTTTCCTAAAAAAATGAGGGTAAAATCATTATTAGACCCTGTCTAATACAAGATTTTACTCTCATAAAACGTTTTTATTGTATCCCCAAAAACATTATTTTTCGATTGTTCTCCGCTTTATCAAAAATCAATCCCATTTTCTAACTAAATTTCCCCCATCAACCATAAGGTTCGTTCCGTAAACAAAACTAGCCTCTTCACCTGCCAAAAATAGTACTGCATTTGCAATATCTTGCGGATGGCCATAAGTACCATGTGGTGTTCGCGCCAGTTTCTCTTTTGCTTTTGGCATATCTAAAAATTTTCCAGAAAGCGGCGTATAGATTGATCCTGGACTGATTGTATTGCAACGAATTCCATATTTTCCGTAATCAAAAGTGATTTGCTTAGATAACCCGATTACTCCATGTTTGCTTGTAGTGTAAGCTGCTCCGCCATGACCAGCAATAACCCCAGCTATGGATGAAATGAAAATCAAGGCCCCACCACCGTTTTCTATCATATGCGGTACAGCGGAACGAGAAATATAATAGTTCCCATTCAAATTGACATCGATAACTTTTTTCCATGTTGTATCTTCTATTTCAAGTAACGGCTGATAAAAATCAAAGGCCGCTGCATTACTGACAACAATATCAATCTTTTGATATTTATCTTTTGCCTGTTTAAATATGCGTTCAACATCTTCTTTTTTAGAAATATCCCCTTCAACCATGAGAAAAGAAGCTCCTGATTTTTTTAATTCTTCGCTCATCTTTCTACCTGCTTCTTCTCCTGGTAAACAGTTGATTACAACGTTCGCCCCTTCTTTCAAAAAACTTAAAGTAATGGCTTCTCCAATCCCAGATACCCCTCCTGTCACAATTGCTGTTTTTCCCTCATAGCGTTTCATGCAGTTTCCTCCTCAATAACAGTTTTTTTTATACTTGTTGGTTCAGAATTGTCTGTAATTGGTATTTTCGCGAGTGCATTCGCATAGACTGGTCCTAATACGGCGGCCATTAAGGCAACAATAATACACAATAAGGCGGCTTCAGGATATTGTGAAAAACTAACTCCCGCGAGCATAGCTGAAAGAACCGTATTCTTAAATCCCGCTTCAATCGAAACCGCTCTTCGTTGAAATTGATTAATTCCTAAAAACTTTGCGATTAAATACGACAAGCCAGCACTAAACGCTAAAAATAATACTCCACCCACAAGTGTTTTCCAGTTTAAACTTAGTAACGCCTCTCTTCTACCTGCCACTAGACCGCCTGTCATAATGCTGATCGCTACAAGAGAAATCATAGGAGAGAATTGAGATACCTTTAAAACAGCATCTTTAGCCAATGCCTTTAACAGCAATCCTATAATTAAAGGAATGATTACACTAATTATCATCGTTTTAATCATGCCAGGACCATCCATTTCCGTCACCTCACCTAGAAGTAACAAACATAACGACGGAGTAATAACCGGTGCCAAAAATGTTGCCAAAGAGGTAAGGCCGATTGAAAGTGCGACATCTCCCTTTGCAATAAATGTCAATACATTAGTGATATTCCCTCCTGGACTTGCAGCACACAAAAGCAAACCAACTTTTAAAGCTGTTGGCAGTTGTAATCCATAAACAATCCCTAATGTTCCAGCAGTTGAAACAACAAAGACACAAAGCAGTCCAACAATCGTTGCTTTAGGAGCCGTAAAAAGTTCTTTGAAATCCTTCATTTCCATTGTTAAACTCATTCCAAAAATTACAAGTCCCATCAGTAAGTTCATATATGGCCCTGACCATAGAAATAAATCTGGTATAAAATAAGCAGCTAGAGCAATAACAATTGTAAAAATAGCAAAATTTTGCTGGAGTGTTTTTGCGACCTTATTTAAGAGTTCCATTTTTGCACCTCATTTTTATTTTTTAGTCATCAAAAAGTTCCTTGGCTCCGACAATAAAGAAAGCGCTTTTATTTCTTTTTAATAAAAAACTATCCAATTATTTTCCTATACCTAATAATAATAAAACAAGTGATTGTTAAGTAAATATCTGGTTATCCTTATAAAAGAAAGCCTTTCATTATTAGAAAAAAATGATGTCACAGTCCTTATCGTCTCAGAATCTCACATAAATTAAACGCGCGTTTCACAACATCATTATGAATTTATTTTCTTAGAATGTCAATATAAATATTAAGTATAAGAAAATTATTATGACTCAATTTTACTTCATGATTCAAAACATTTATTGAGAATCTAACACTTATACAGTTTTTACTTTAAAAAACTTTTTGAGGGAATATATTTCTATCTTCCTACTCCTCAAAAAGTAATTCTCTGATTGCAAAAAAGATAACACCCTACTTAAAAGCTTAAACTTTCCTACTTATAGGAATCTTTTTGCTATCACATGAAAATTTTTTCATTAAAAAAGGCGAAGGACAGCTCGTCCAACGCCTTATAATTTTTATTCCGTTTTTGAAAATTTCTATTTCTTCTTAGGTTCATCCTCATCCATTTTCAGTACTGCCATGAAGGCTTCTTGTGGTACTTCGACTGAGCCGATTTGTTTCATTCGTTTCTTACCTTCTTTTTGTTTCTCTAACAATTTGCGTTTACGAGAAATATCGCCACCGTAGCATTTTGCCAAAACATTTTTTCGCAATGCTTTGATATCTGTCCGGGCGACAATTTTTGTACCGATCGTTGCTTGGATTGGAACTTCAAATTGTTGCCGTGGAATCAAGGTTTTTAGTTTATCAACGATCGCACGTCCGCGTTCTTGCGCGAATTCACGGTGAACGATGAAACTTAACGCATCGACTGTTTCGCCGTTTAACAGGATATCCATCTTCACTAAGCGGCTTTCACGGTAATCAGCCATTTCATAATCCAATGAGGCATATCCTTTAGTGCTTGATTTTAGTTTATCGAAGAAATCAAACACGATTTCTGATAACGGAATATGATAAACAACATTTACTCGATAATCATCTAAGTAATCCATCGTAATAAATTCTCCACGTTTACGTTGTGAAAGTTCCATTACCGCGCCGACATATTCATTTGGCACCATAATATTGGCTTTCACAAAGGGTTCTTCAACGTTTTGAATTTTTGATGGATCTGGAAAATCAGATGGATTATCTACGATCAGTTGTGTACCGTCTGTTAAATTCACATGATAAATAACAGACGGTGCCGTTGTGATCAATTCAAGATTGAACTCACGTTCCAAACGTTCTTGGACCACATCCATGTGCAGCAAGCCTAAGAAGCCGCAACGGAAACCAAAGCCAAGTGCTTGAGAAGTTTCTGGTTCGAACTGTAAGGCCGCATCATTTAATTGTAATTTTTCTAGTGCTTCACGTAAATCATTGTAACGAGAAGTATCGATTGGATACAATCCGCAAAAGACCATTGGATTCATTTTACGATAACCATCTAATGCTTCTTTGGCTGGATTATTGGCAAGTGTAACGGTATCCCCTACGCGAGTGTCTTGTACAGATTTGATGCTGGCAGTGATATACCCAACATCGCCTACCATCAAGTAATCACGCTGAACTGTTTTTGGCGAGAAGACACCCACTTCTGTTACGTCAAAAGTTTTGCCATTGCTCATTAATTGAATTTTATCTCCAGGGCGAACGATTCCATCTGTAATCCGGACATTCAAAACAACCCCACGATAGCTGTCATAAATTGAATCAAAGATCAACGCTTTTAATGGGGCTTCTAAGTCACCGCTTGGTGCGGGTACATTCGTGACGATTTGTTCTAAAATATCGCCAATCCCAATTCCTGTTTTTGCGCTTGCTAAAACAGCATCTTCTGCATCGATCCCAATCACGTCTTCGATTTCTTTTCGTACTCGTTCAGGATCAGCCGCTGGCAAATCGATTTTATTGATGACAGGTAAAATTTCTAGATCGTTATCTAAAGCTAAATAAACATTGGCTAATGTTTGTGCTTCGATTCCTTGCGCAGCATCGACAACTAAAACGGCTCCTTCACAAGCTGCTAAACTGCGTGACACTTCATAAGTAAAGTCGACATGTCCCGGCGTATCGATCAAGTGAAAAATATATGTTTGACCATCTTTAGCGGTATAATGTAATTCTACAGCGTTTAATTTAATTGTAATTCCGCGTTCACGTTCCAAATCCATTGAGTCTAACAGCTGTTCTTGCATTTCTCGGGAACTTACGGTATTGGTCTGCTCTAAGATCCGGTCAGCCAAGGTCGACTTCCCGTGGTCAATATGCGCAATGATCGAAAAATTTCGAATCATTTTTTGGCGTTTCTTCATTTTTTCTATATTCATTAAAGTTCCTCATTTCTTTTAATCAGCACTGTCAATTATACCAACGTTTCTAATAGAAAAAAAGTCTTTTCCCCTATTTCCCAAAGTCGGTAAGAGAAATATCATGCTGGTTTTGCTATACTTAGAACATTCATTGGATTTTTGTTTTGCTTTTTGTTTCTAGCAAGTGATCAAATAAGTAATTTTTTAACAGCGACTTATTTGATTGAAGGTGCCCCAGCCTTTATAAAAAAGTTGTACACTATAAGTAAGTTGTTCGATCTTTTTTAGTATCTTTTAGTAAAATAATCTGCGTAGTAAAAATCCGAATTCATTTTTGTCAAAAAATGATTCCCATATATGAATTAGGAGATGAGAAAATGGATAATGACTTTAGGGAACAATTAGTCTTAAAGCCTGTCGGTGAGGAATATTTAGCTCAATATGACGAGCTGCTCAGCTATGTCTTTCAAGTAACCGAAAGTGACATTGAAAATAGCGGCTATGAAAACAAACGAGAAATGGTTCGAGCTAAAAAACCGGTCTTAGAGCAATCAAAAGTTTTCGGCTGGTTTCAAGAGGATCATTTGATTTCACAGATTGCTATTTATCCTTGTGAAGTGAATATTCATGGGAAACTGTTCAAGATGGGGGGGATCACGGGCGTTGGTACTTATCCCGAGTATGCCAATCACGGCTTGATGAAAGATTTAATTGAAACAGCTCTGAATCAAATGCGCAAGGATCAGCAATGGATCTCTTATTTGTATCCATATAATATTCCCTACTATCGCCGCAAAGGTTGGGAGATCATGTCAGACAAGCTTAGCTTCAAAGTCAAAGACACCCAACTGCCCAAACAAGTTGATGTTCCTGGGATCGTTGAGCGAAAAGACGTCAATGATCCAGATGTTTATCAAGTATATCATGAATTTGCCTTGAATAATCATGGCGCGATGATTCGTAAAGAATTGAATTGGGAAGAGTACTGGCGTTTTGAAAATGAGGAAGAACGAATCGCTGCGATTTATTACGATGCTGACAAAAAAGCAACTGGTGTGCTCTTTTATTGGATCTCTGATGAAGTATTTCATATTAAAGAAATGTTTTACTTGAATCAGGAAGCACGCAATGGGTTGTGGAACTTTATCAGCGCACACTTTTCAATGGTCTATTGGGTCAAAGGCGATATTTTTAAAAATGAACCTTTATCTTTTCTGCTTGATGATAGTGAAATCACAGAAACAATCGCCCCATTTTTTATGGCACGAATCGTTGATGTCAAGGAATTCTTATTGAACTATCCATTTGCAAAGCCAGTTGAACCTTTTTATTTTGTGGTAGATGATCCAATTGCTGAATGGAACAACGGTATTTTTGCACTTAGTTGGAACACCGCTGGGAAACTAACTATTTCCAATCAGCCAAAAGGCAAACGGATACGTTTGACTATTCAAACCTTGACTTGTATGCTGATGAATTATCGCCGAGCCGCCTATCTTGCTCGAATCGAGCGGTTAGAGGCTGACAAAAAAGCAATCGAATTATTAGAAACAACAATACCGGATATGGAGGCTTATTTCAGTGACTACTTCTAAACATATTTATTTTGCAGCACCATTATTTGCACAAAGCGATCTTTTATATAATCAACATTTAGCAGCAAAAATTCGTGAGCTTTCAGGAGAGCTGACGATCTATCTTCCCCAAGAAAATGCCGGTATCAACGACAAATCGGCTTACGCTGATAGTAAGATGATCGCACTTGCCGATACCGAAGAAGTCCTGAAAAGCGATTTGATGATCGCCTTATTAGATGGTTTAACAATCGATGCTGGTGTGGCTTCTGAGATCGGTGTAGCATACGCTAAAGGAATTCCAGTAATCGGCTTATACTCCGATTCTCGTCAAAAAGGCGCCGACAATCAGCAAAAATTGGCTGCCTTACAGACACCTGCAGAAAATCAATTCCATTACTTAAATCTTTATACAGTCGGATTGATCAAATTAAATGGAACGATCGTTGCCACTGAAGACGCATTATTAGAACAAATCAAATCTTTTTTAGAAGGTAGTGATTTCCATGACTTATAAAAAATATCGAATCGCCTTGTTGATCTTTGGCCTTCTTTGCCTCAGCTTTAATATATACGAGTTTGCTATAAGCAAATATTCAACACGCCAAGGGATCATTTTCATCATTGAATGTTTAGCTGGCATCGCACTTATTTTCTTGCCGGAGATCATTGCAAAATTATTCAGACTGGTTTTGCCTGAAAAGATCATTTATTTTTATTGGTTCTTCCTCGTTATCTCGGTTTTCTTAGGAACTTCTTTGCACATGATTTCAATTGTTTCTTTCTGGGATAAAATCTTGCATACAGTCAGTCCAATGGTCTTGACCGCATTAGGCTATGGATTGCTTGGATTCTTAATGAAAGATGCAACTATCAGCAAAACCTCGCCATGGTTGTTCTTACTGTTTGGTTTTGCCTTTGCAGGTGTCTGCGGTGTCTTCTGGGAATTTTGGGAATTACTTTGCGATACCGTTGCAGGCATGAATCTGCAGCGCTATGCAACATCTACCGGTGAATTATTGGTCGGTCGTGCTGCATTAATGGATACCATGGGAGATTTATTGACCAATACCCTTGGCGCTGTTCTGATGGGAATCTTCACTCGCATTCAAAGTCGCGGAAGTGCCAGTTATTTTGAAGAATATCGACTAAAGAAAATAAAAAAATAAAAAAATTCCAAACCGGATCCGGTTTGGAATTTTTTATTGTTCTTTTTATAACCGTGCAATACGCATAACGTCACGCGCAATAATTACTTCCTCATCCGTTGGAATGACCAAAACTTTTACTTTGCTGTCAACAGTTTCAATCGATAAAGCATTTTCTTTATTTTTACTTTCATCAATCGTAATACCTAAATAAGTTAAAGAATTACAGACCATTTTACGAACCGTCGCGGAATGTTCCCCAACACCTGCTGTGAAAACAAGTGTATCCAATCCATTTAAATCTGCTGCATAAGCTCCGATATAATGAATAATTTGATGTGCAAAGACATCTAATGCCAACTGTGCACGAGAATTTCCTGCTGATGCTGCTTCTTCGATATCTCGACAATCATTTGAAATACCAGAAAGTCCCAATAATCCAGATTTTTTATTCATTAAGTCTTTGATCCCTTGTGCATCTAATCCCTCTTTTTCCTGAATGAACGGAATAATCTGCGGATCAATATCTCCTGTTCGTGTCCCCATCACTAAACCAGCTAATGGTGTGAAGCCCATTGATGTATTTATCGATTCTCCAGCTAAGACCGCAGCTATACTAGCACCACTTCCAATATGACAAGTAATAATTTTATGTGAGTCAGGATTGATTCTAGCTGCTTCTTCTGAGACATATTGATGGCTTGGACCATGGAATCCATAGCGACGAATCCCGTATTCTTCATAATACTTATAGGGTAAAGCATACATAAAGTTTTTCTCTGGAATCGTATGATGGAACGAAGTATCAAAAATCGCAACTTGTTTAGCATCTGGTAGAACTTTTTCGAATGATTGAATTCCAATCAAGTTTACCGGATTGTGTAAGGGTGAAAGTGTACTCAATTCATCAATATGTTGCTCAACCGTTTCATCAATCAATGTTGCATCTTGATAATAGGTTCCGCCATGAGAAATTCTATGACCCACACCAGCGATTTCATCATAAGAATCAATGATACTTTGTTTGATCAATGTATCTAATACTAATTGAACAGCTTGTTGATGGTTTTTGATCATTGTCGTACGAGATTTTTTTTCACCGTTATATTTAAAACTAAAAACGGCATCTGCTGATCCGATCCGCTCTACTATTCCTTCGGTGATAACAGTTTCTTCGGGCATTATAAATAGTTTGAATTTCAAGGAAGAACTTCCCGAATTAATTGCCATTATTTTAGTCATAATATCTTTTTCCTTTCAATACGCTTAGAATAAAACATGCACAAGACAAGCTAAGAACGCACCAGCAATTGGCCCAAGAATCGGAACCCATGCATACTCCATATGTGCATCTCCCTTATTTGGAATCGGTAAAATTGCGTAAGCTAACCGTGGAGAAAAATCTCGAGCAGGGTTTAAGGCGTAACCTGTAGTTGATCCTAATGCCAAACCAATCCCAGTGATGATCATCCCAACAATAAGAGGTTTTAAGCCCTCAGTAAATTGACCCAAATTCAACAAAATATAGATGAAGAAGAAGGTAGCGATCATTTCACTAACAAAGTTCCAGCCTTTTTTACCTGGAACTTTAGGTCCTGTACTAAAAATACCAACGATATTTCCCTCTTCTTCAGTTTTAGTCATTTTAAAATGCGGATAATAATGGATCGCGATTACGACTGCTCCTAAAAAGGCGCCTAAAAATTGTGCAATTAGATAGCCTAGAACTTTTGTCTTTGCAAATAAATTGAATGCTGAAAAAGATAATGTAACTGCTGGATTTAAATGTCCCTCAGCACCAAAGGATCCAGCCACATAGACACCAAACATCACAGCCAATCCCCAACCAAAACTGATATATAACCAATCGACACCTTTTGCGTAAGCATTTTTTAAATTCGCACTGGCACTTAGACCTGTTCCGAGCACAACTAACACCATCGTCCCCATAAATTCGCCTAAATATTCCCCCATAAATACACTCCTTATTCAATGTTAATAAATTTATTTCTAATAGCTCTTTCTATTTTTAACAGCATAGTTTACTTTTTAACTAGTTATTGATTGGTAACCTTAACAACGTCAGCTTGAGTTAAAACAACTATTTGATAATTTTTTCAATTAGTTGTTTTAACTCAGCATCGGTTGGAACAACTGGATTTCCGGGAAATGTTCCATCTTCTTTTGCATGACTGATAATCCAATCCATATTTTCAAGAACGTCTTTTTCCTTGATACCAAAATCTTTTAAAGTCTTTGGACAATCCATTTCACGCATCATTGTAAAGATGTACTTTTGTAATCGCTTGATCAATAAGTTGTTACTTAATGTCGGAGCACCCAAATGTGCTTTTATTATCGCTTTGCCATATTTTTCAGCAACTTCTTCGTTCTGACCGTTAAATGCAACTACGTAAGGTAGTAACATTGCATTTGCTAATCCATGAGGCACATGAAATTTTGCACCCAATTGATGCGCTAATGAATGGCAAATTCCCAGTCCTGCAGTATTAAAAGCTAATCCGGCAGCACAAGATGCTTCGTGAATAGTCTGTCTTGTTTTTACATCATCCCCATTTTTATAAGCGGATACTAATTGATTTACAATCGTATCGATCGCTTTTTCAGCCAATGTGTCCGTAAAAAGATTTGCATCTTTAGCAACTAACGATTCTAACGCATGCGTCAATACATCTAAACCAGAAAACGCAGTTACACTTTTAGGTGCACTCATGACTAATCTAGGTTCTAATATAGCGATATCTGGAATTAGATGATCCTTGATGATTGGAAATTTCACGTCATTTTTTGTGTCAGATACAACCGCTGTATTCGTTACCTCAGAACCTGTTCCGCTAGTTGTAGGAATAGCAATAAAGGTATCAATTGGTTGATCGATCAGTTTTTCTCCAAAGAATCGGATGGCTTTAGCCGTATCAATCGCAGATCCGCCTCCAATTCCAATCATAATAGTCGGCTTAACGGCTGTAAAAACTGATACCCCCGCCATGATATTATCAAGCGGTGGATCGGGTTTTACATCAGAAAACAAAGTGACGCTATTTGAAGAGGCTAAATGACTTTGAATATCTTTTAAGCTGTCGCTCTTTGGCAAGAAGGCGTCACAAACTAATAAAATACGGCAGTTTTGAATTAAGTCTAAAACTGACAAACTATCTGTTCCAGAAAAAATTTTTGTAGGAACGATCAAATGATCCATCTTAATCTCTCCAAACTCTCATTGAAAATCCTTCAGGTGAATTTAGACGGCGACGACGAGTAAATGTTTTCGCAGTAGTGGTTCCTTCACCTGTTGGTGTTGAAATAGTTAATGCAGATGCACCGGTAAAACCAACACCTGTTCCAGAGTAAGTCGGTCCATTCACAACAAAGATTGATGTATTAATCCGATGTGCAGCTTTATTGATGTTTGGCAAGTACTCTGAGTGAATCGATGCAGTATGGTGATTGCCGCCTTCAACTTCTACAGCAATTGCTAACATTTCATCAAAATCACGAGCAGAAACAACTGGCACGATTGGCATCAGCATTTCTTTTACTACTAGAGGATGATCTTTTGGTGCTTCTAAAATGATTAATTTTGGTTTGCCTGTGTAGCTGATGTGTGCTTCATCTAAAATAAATGATGCATCTTTACCGATAAATTTACGACTAGGCGTTCCATTTTCCCGCAAAGTACTTGCGACAAGTGTTTCGATGTCTTTAGGATCTGAAACAAGGAAAGCTCCTTCTTGCTGCATCAAACGAATTAACTCGTCTTTGATACTATTGACAGCAACGATTTCTTTTTCAGCAGTACATAAAATATTATTATCAAACGATGCTGAATCGACAATATTATGAGCAGCAAGAGCGATATTGGCTGTTTCATCGACCATCGCTGGAGGATTACCTGCGCCAGCGCCGATGGCTTTTTTACCGCTTGTCATTGCTTGATGCACAACACCTGGTCCACCAGTCACGACTAATGCAGCAATATCAGGATGTTTCATCATTTCTTGTGCTGCTTCAATCGATGGTGTTTCAATCGTTACAACCAAATTTTCTAATTTTACAGCATCGTAAATAAATTCATTAACTTTCTCTACAGCCCAACGAGAGATAGCTTTTGCTCCTGGATGAACACTGAAATAAACGGTGTTTCCGCCAGCTAACATCATGATTGCATTCGCAATAACTGTTTCAACAGGATTAGTACTTGGTGTGACTGCACCGATTACACCAAATGGCGCATATTCATACATGATCAATCCACCATCGCCTGTTTGAATCTCTGAAGTTAAATCTTCTGTTCCTGGGGTATTGTACAAAGCATTTTGTAATTTCAAAATTTTCGCTTCTTTTGTTCCCATTCCAGTTTCTTTTACAATTTCTTCAGCAATATAGTCTAATGAATCAGCAAAGCCAGCTTTGATCGCTTCAATTACTTTATTTCGTGTTTCGATTGAACAATCAACATACACTTCTTGTGCTGCTTTTGCGGCTGCTACTGCATCACTGACTGTTGCAAAGATTCCTTTATTTCCATTCGCTGAAACCGGTGCTGCAGCCCCTTTGCCCATTTCTTCTGCTAAAATTTTTCTAATTTGTTCTTCTAATGATGCCATCATTTATTCTCCTTTTAAGAAGGCTGCTACTGCAGTCTCACAAATTAATTGATCTTCAGATACTAAGCCACCGCTAACGCCGATAGCTCCAATGATCTTCCCTTTGAATTCTATTGGTATGCCGCCAGCAAAAGTTACCAGTTTGCCCTCTAGCATCGTTTCTATTTGATAAAGTTCGCCGCCAGGTTCCGTATCTTTGTTTAAGTCTTTGGTTGGTGCTTGCATCATTAAAGCTGAATTTGCTTTTTTTGGTGCTAATGTCAAACTGACTAATTTGGCATCCACCATGCGATACAACATTCTTGGATTACCTGCTAGATCACTGATACAAATCGTTACAGGAACATTTATTTCACAAGCTTTATTTTCTGCCGCATCAATCGTTTGCTGTAGATTTTTTTTTGAAAACAATTCTTCAGCCTGTACGGTAACTAATACTTTTTCAATCATTTCTTCTAAACTATTCATTTTATTCACCTACTTGTTCGATGTAACGTTTTACGATTTCATCGACCTGTTTTTCTTCTTTATCAAAGCAATCTTCATCACGTGCAATAATGTATAAGCAATCGGATAGACGATTAACATATTTTAAAAGTTCTGGACGAAGTGTTAGGTCTGCCTCTTCAGATAAACGAACAAGCATCCGTTCACCACGACGACAAACTGTTCGAGCTAAATGTAAGTGAGCCCCTGCAACACTTGTACCAGGTAAAATAAAAGAAGTGATCTTTGGCAGTTTGTCAGTATAACGATCGATTACATCTTCTAAACTGGAAATATCCAACTCAGAAATCTGTTCACTTTTTCCATAAAATTTCTCCGTGTCGGCTGTTGCAATCTCGCCAGCTAGCTGAAACATTTTATACTGGATTTTTTCTAATAGATGAACATTCTCGTTGCGTCGGCAAAATTTTGCTGCTACACTGATGCACGCATTGCACTCATCAAATGTTCCATAAGTATCCACACGATCTGAATATTTTTTTACTCGTTGACCATCAAATAGACTGGTTGTTCCTTTATCGCCTGTTTTGGTATAGATAGCCATGCACACACATCCTTACTTATTAAAGCGATCAATAATTCCAACGATCGCACAATCAACAACATCACGAGTACCCGCAGCCTCACGTTGTGTTTTGCGAGCACCGGCACCTTTAACTAACAATACATATTCGCCCACACCAGCACCAACAGTATCGGCGGCCACTTCTTCATAGCGAATTTCTTCTCCGTCACTGTTGACTTGTTGGACAATCATCAATTTACGCCCAACGAGAGAAGTGTCTTTTTGACTTGCTTCAATCGAGCCGACTACTTTCCCCATATACATGATTCATCGATCCTTTCTGTCACTTTGATTTTTTTCCGTTGAATTAGTTCATAAGCTTCGGCAGTTATTTTCTGTTGGTTCGTTTTTACTAGAAGCGAACCCTCTTTCAGTAATAGTAGATCTTCACGTTTGATCGTACTTTTTTTACAAGCGCTGACTACTTCCCCATTTATATGAAATTCAAGCGGCCATTGGGTCAACATTTTCCATGGGATAAAGGCAAGCGTTTGTTCGCTGATGTCGAAAACAAATTGAACTTGATAGGAGATTCCGGTCAAGAGCCAATCTATCCACGGTTCTTTCTCAAAATAATAAAGGTCATGAATCAATTGAACTGGAACTTGGATCAACCCGATTTGATGATAATCGAAAAAAACTCTTTTATCTGGCACAGGAGTCAGCACAAAATTTTTCTGACAGAGCAGATTTAATCGAGCTTTTTCTCTTTTTGTGAGGCGTTCAATAATCAAACTGATGAGTTTCTCTTCATCCATTTATGTGCCTCCTAATCAAACATTGCAATTCCAAGTGGTGTCACAAATTGAGGTTATTCGGGTCGTAAAACTGGATGATCCATAACTTTGCTGAAAGTTGGAACAAAATCCTCAAAATTAGTGGCGCCTCCAACTAAAAGAATCGGTGCTGCTTCATTGAGTACTACGTATTGTTTTGCAATACTTGCCATTTTTTCAGCAACTGGACGAATAATTCCAAAAATTTCTCTTTCATCACTAGTCTCGCGTTTTAGAATTTCTGCTTCTGCTAAAGGAATTTTTTTTGCGCCAGATAGTACCAACGACATATGATACCCACCGGTTGGCTCATCAAAAACAGCGATTTCTTTCCCGTTTTTGAAGTTGCTGATCCCTGTAGTTCCGCCCCCAATATCAACAACACTACCTTCTTCAAGTTTTAAAAAGCGTGCTGCTGCAGTTGGTTCATCAATAATCGTATGAGCAAGAAAGCCTGCATCATTGATGACATTTGCTACTACTTTTTGAGCAGTTTCTCCAGTTCCTGGTGGAATCGCTCCGCAAGCAGAAGTCAATTCAATCCCTAATTTTTCTTCCGCTTGAAGTTTTAATTTTTTAACAATCTTCACTGAATCAATATAGTTGACGACAATTCCATCACGTACGACATCTGCATATTGAAAAGCCCCATAGAGTGGAACATCATCGTGATCTAAAACAGCCAAGACGATGGATGAAGTTCCTAGATCGATTCCTACTTTTAACTTTTCTTTTGGCGAAATTGGTCTAACAGCTTGCTGTTTTTTGACAATTTCAGCAAATTTCTTCAATATTTTGTTTGACTGTTTTAAATCCATGAGAAAGCTCCTTACTCTTTTACTAAACGGCCAACCGTTCCTTTGCCTACATTTGCGGCATTTGCTTCATCTGTATCAATATGCATTTCTAAAACAAATTTAGGATCAGGACGAACGACTACATCATCGTAAATTGTTTTCCGCTGTTCTGTTTCGATCTCGACTTTAACGAGGTCGCCTTTTTTAACGCCTAAATTTTCAGCATCTTTATCACTCATATGAATATGACGCTTTGCCGCGATAGCCCCTTGGATCTCTACTTGCCCATCAGGCGTCTTAACGGTGATTACTGGCGTTCCAGCTAAATCGCCTGACATTCTGATAGGTACCGCTACGCCGATTTGACGCCCTTCTGTCCGGGATAACTCAACTTGTGAGTGTGTTCGGCAAGGTCCTAAGACACGTACACGTTCAATCGTTCCTTTGGGTCCAACCACAGTTACTGTTTGATTTGAAGCAAACTCGCCTGGTTGCTTTAAGGGGGCTTTGATTGTCATCTCTTGACCAGGAAAAAGAATAGCAAAATCTTCTTTAGTCAAATGGATATGGTGATTCGAGACTCCAATTGGAATAACTGGTTGACTTTCTTCTGCAATAATTTTACGAATCAGCGTTCTTAACTCTTCTTCATTCATTTTATTCATCCTATCTTTGTTCTACATCCTAGTTTTTCTTTGGTAAAATTCCTTCAACATCTGTATGTGGACGAGGGATTACGTATGAAGCGTAAACATCGCCAACGGATTCAGCGGCACTTGCACCTGCATCAACTGCGGCTTTAACAGCACCAACATCACCACGAACCATAACAGTCACTAAACCAGAACCAATTTTTTCAGTACCGACAAGACTGACATTTGCTGCTTTTACCATTGCATCTGCTGCTTCAATTGCTGCTACTAAACCTTTTGTTTCGATCATTCCTAATGCGTTATTCATAATATATTCCTCCGATTATTCTTTATTTTTTAATTCTTCATAATGGATGCAAACTTTTCGCGGTTCGCCTTTTTTACGAGGACACGCGGAATCTTTGCATAAGTTGCAGGTATAATGACCTGTTGTTTCTTTTGACTCAAGTGTTGATGCTAGTTCAACCAGCTCTTCACCAACAGATGATTCAATAGCTATCGACTTCTTAATTCTTTTTGATTCAGTACTGGCATCTATTCCATTTTTTAACCAAATATCTGATAAACCATCAGCCATCCTTGGAATGACAATTGCCGAAACAAATTTTAAATGCATTTGTGCAATTTTTTTACCTGATTCTACGGCAGCATTAACTGCTCCAACATCACCAACGACTTTGATAGACAACCAACCTGAACCTTTTGCTCTTTCAATTCCGATGACTGAAACATTTGCCGTTTTCACCATCACATCTGCTGTGTTTACAGCACACGCATAACCAACTACTTCGATTAGTCCTAAAGCTTGATTCAATCATTTCACTTCCTTTAATACTTTGAAAGGAATCCTTTTTACTAAACGGGCAGCATTCGTGCCAAGCTTTCTCAGCTCTTCGTAGTCCGTATCAATAATAAAAAGCGGTTCATCTTCCGGTAATTTCTTATAATGTAAGACTGCTTGATCTTTATTCATGACAATACCTACTTCCAAAGGTGAATTAGCTGCTAATTCATAGGCCGCTTCTACCAAAGTTAGTTTAGTCGTCACCACTTCTTCGTAAGGAATTCCTTCTTCTTCAATTCCCAATAAAACAGGCTTCAAAGAAATATCGGGTACTAATTTAGTAACAAAAATCGTCGGTCTGACTGTCACTTTCTATTCCCCCTTGAGCTTATTGGCATAGGATAAAATTAATCCCGTAGCAACAGCATTTCTTGGGCCTTCAACACCGCGAATATTTCCACGACCTGCTACTAGTGAATAGTGAGATAATGCATCTGTTACTAATTGTGGAACCTCAAAATCTAAAGCTGAGCCTCCAACGATTACAATAAAGGGTATGTCTCGAATGTTTCCTGTCGGACTAACATGTGCGAGTGCTCTTAGTGCATTTGTAACAAAAACTCGTTCCTTAGCTGTTTGACGGACAATCTTTATTTTCTCAATACTCAAATCACCCGTAACGGGAACAAATCCATCTGGTGTAATAACCACGGTTTTAGCAAAAATATTTGCTGGTAGTGCTTTATCAAAAAATTCTACGGTCCCGTCTTCATGGCGGATATAAAATAGGCTTTCTACTTTGGCTAAAGGATACTTCTTGATTTCTTCAGCTAAATACCGATCTTCAAGCCCAAGCTCCGAATTAATGATCATCGTCACCATATCACCGGCTCCAGCTAAATGAGTGGCAGTCGTTTTACCAGTTTGATCAATAATCGATGCATCAGTTGAGCCGGCTCCTAAGTCTAAAATTGCTAACGGCTTGTTCGTTCCCGCCGTCGTCAATGCGCCCAAGATTGCTGCTTCTGCTTCTGCACCACCAATTTCAACTTGTATCCCTAATTGTTTCTGGATCTCATCCGCAATCAAAGCCATCTGTAAATGATCTGATTTAACCATTGAAGCGATGCCGACTGCCTGTTCAAGTGAGAATTCTCCAGCTAAACCGCCTTTGACATTTAATGGTACAAATGTATCGATTGCTAATAAATCCTGAATACAAATATCCTTCAATTGTTTGTTGGTCAATTCTGACATCGTTACACGGACCCGCTCTAGCATGCCGCCTATGTTAGTCCCAGCTTCTCCTGTTACGTTATCGATATTCTCAAAACTGGAAATGACCTTCATAATTTTTTCAGCACCAGCTGAAATCCCAATTTTTTCGGTGCGTCCATCCCCTTGTAATACTAAATTACCGGCAGGGATCACACGGGCCTTGACATCTCCTTCAGGTGTCTTAATGACAACTGCTGAGCGATTTCCAATCAATGCTCGAGAAACAGGAACGATATTTTTAGTCTCGTCAGAAGTCAAGTCAAATACTGTCGCGATTCCATAAGGATTAGAAAGTTCAGAAATAACTTGCCCCTGACTGGCTACTTCTACTGCTGCCAGCATATTTAAAGGCACTTTTTCAACAAAAGCAACTTCATCGACGATCGGAATTTTTTTATTCAGCCGATTGTGGATTAATACACCATCATCTTTTTGTAAAATTGCGGCAGTCACATGGTAACCGTATTCGTCATAGAGATTGATCAGTTTAGCAGCATCATCAAAATCGATCAGCTTCGGCACAACAACAATGTATTTTCGTTCTTTATTCGTTTCAGTAAAAAGGTCAGTTAATAGAACGGTATAGCCAATACCCAATCCTTCACCACCAGGTGTTTTGGGATCATGGCCGATCATCGTTGATTCTGTAATGATCGTTTCAGTAATTGTCTCCATTGCTACATCACCGATAACTGGTGTTGCTTCATTGATTCGGATTAAATCAATTTCTTTTGTGGAGAGCTCGGCTTTTTTCAAAACTGCTTGAATCGATTTTTGAATACCGATTAGATTTCTTTTAGTTCCTTTGATCCCAGTTGTTTCGGAAATCGCTGATGCAATAAAATTAACTTCACCGATTTCTGAAACCTCTGCTAAAGCAACTTCAGTCGAGGAATTTCCGATATCGACGCCTATGACTTTTTTCATACTAAGCCTCCTCGTCTAGTTATCCCCTTTAAGTTTCTTACGTGTCTCGTAATATTCAGCCGCTTCACGGACAAAATCAGCGGTAATTTGTGCATTATATTTTGTTTCTAGTTCATCAGCCATTGCTAATAAATCAGCTTTAGAAGAACGATATGGACGTAATTCACCATACATTTCTAACAATCGTTCATCTGGAATCGCTGTTAACTCAGCGGCTCGTTTGAAGTTTTCTTGTAAAACATCACGTCCGGCATCACTTGCAATCTGACCTTGATATTTCAGCGTTTCGCGAGTAATACGTAGATCTTTTCCATCAATTTCGCCAGCTAAAACTTTGTCTAACGTGATGTCATTGATTCCTTTGCCACTTGGTGAACGCACGATATCAGGATGTTTTTCGAATAATGGATAATCACTGCGCTTCATTTCTGCTTGAGGTGCCGTCGCAACTGAAGAATGATCGGTGTTCCCTTCAGCAGCGATTTGTGCACTGATTCGTTTGATTAATTCATCTATTTCAGCCATTTTTTTCTCTCCTATGCTTGCGTGAAATCAATTTGGATTTCTTCAGCCGGTTTTCCAATCACAACATATTTTGTTTCTTTGATGTGCATCAAAGCAGATTTTGCTTGATAAGCAACTCGAGACATTTGATCACTGACGGTCGGAACTGGGTCTGGTGATTCACCTTTGGCATATTTCGCTGCATTTTTACCAATCGCCCGATAAGTATCGAGTGTTAATGTCGGTGCTTGCGGGAATAATTCAAGATTTGAAAGTGGTTCAAGATCTTTTTGATGGATGATCGTTGTTCCCTTTGATTGAATCGCAATCGAGATTCCAGATCCTGAGATTTTGTCTCCCTCGGCTCCAGCAAAGGAAACATCAGCTGTTCGATAGACTTTGACTACCCGCGCTCGTAATCCTTCTTCTTCAATTCCTGCAATCATTTGACGTAAAATTTCTTTATGAGGAATTCCTAAAAGATTTTCTTGCATTGCTTCCGCAAAACCAGGTGCAACTGCAATAACAACTTCGTCTTGGGCCACTCCAGGTTGTGCTACATCAATATGCTTGAACCATGCTAATTGTTTGATTGCGGTAGGTACATCTGACTTTTCAGATTTTGCTTCGCTTAATTTAGAATTTCCAGCAATACTTTCTTTAAATGTCACAGGTTTATCATCCAGCGGCATCTCTTTTAAAACATCTCGAATAATTGCGCGTAATAGAGATTCATTGATCGTTGTTTCTGACATTTTCTTCTCCTTTCTGTCCCAGTTAAATAGAACGTGGGTCCATGGCCATTGGGATGTTCTTGACTTGTTCCCAATTTTCGCCAGATAAACGGTAACTGCTGCCTGGTCCCATATAATCATTGCTGTCGTTAACTGCTGATACTACATGCCAATTACCATCAAAAATTGCTGAGGTTTGTAAGAAATCTCCAGCGACCCGCTGTTTTAAGAGACTCAATACTTCTTCGGCTACATCTCTAAAACCGCCTTCTGCTAAAGCTTTAACAATATCTGCACCATTCAATTTTCGATCTAACAATTCTTGTGCAGCTTTCATATCTTCAACTAAGTTACGAGCAGGCATATCTTTAGAACCATGTGCATAAGTTGCTGCTTCAACTTCTTCATCAGTTATTTTTGGTAATCCTAAGCCTTCAAAAACAGCTTGAATCGCACGAGCTGCCTTACTTCTGATTTTTATGACTTCTTCTTCCGTCACCGGACGAAGACCACCATCGACTTTTAAATCACGTTGGAAGACTAGGTAATCGTCAACATCTTCAATATCAGTATTAGAGCCTGCAAACATATTGTCGTAGTTTGGTACTGCTGAATATCCGCAAGAAATAATATCCGTTCCTGGTAAAAACTGACACATCAATTTTTCTGTTCGACGCATATCTGAATGAGAAAATGCTTGGTCATTTCCTGAAGCTACTTCTAAATCCATCATGACACAAATTAAGTTTTCAGCTAAGACTGCACGAATCCCTGAAGGCACACTCCCTGGAATTCCGATACAGCTAACGGCGCCATTTTGCAAACCTTGAACACCGCTGGCCTTTGTAATGAAAATACACCGCGCTTCTAAATAAAGCATCGATTTCCCTTCAGCGTAACCCATCATGACTTCAGAACCGGATCCGGAGGTAAAACGCATTTTCAAACCGCGAGAAGCATAACAAGAAGCTAAGAATCCTTTTGACCAAGGTGTGTCATCCCCATCAGTAAAGACCGGTTCAGTTCCATAAACGGAAATTGTTTCCGCATAGGAGGTAAATCCGCGCATTCCAAGATCAAGTTCTAATGCTTCTTCTACTGAACATTGTGTCAACACACCTGGACGACCCACTTGTGACCCAACCATGATTGAGATAGCATTAAATGGCGCATATCTTGCGACAGCAACCGTCGTTTCTTGTTCAGCAAATCCGCGCAATGCACCTTCAGCCGCGTCAGCCGCAATCTGTACTGGATTATCACGTAAATTTGTAACATGTGATTGTGTTGCTACACTGCGGCGAGGATGCATTTTTTGCATCGCCATCATCATTTCAACAACATTCATTTGACTAACAACATCCACTACTTTAGCTGGCGTCATTGATAACGTTAATTTCACGATATCTTCACGAGCAACATTTGGATTACATAACATATTTGCTAATTCAACTGAATCCATTGCTAGAACTCGTTCGGCTCCCTCTTTATCAATACCGTGTTCGGCGATATAAAGATCGATCAAGTCAAAGTCTTCACGTTTTTTTCCATCAAGTTCTGTAATCACACCGTTTTCAACTTTAATACTTGGTTTTGGATCATTTGGACTTTCCATAGCAATAAATCCTTCATCGATCCATTCTTTAACAAAGCCATCTTGATGAATTGGGCGTTGTTCAAGTACTTCAAAACGTTTCGAACGTTTCATTTTTTTTCCTCCTAACTAAAAAACAAAGCTTAGATAATTATTAAATATATGAAGGATAATCATTGACTGGCTCGCTACCTAACGTGTTTAATAAATCTTTTCCAACTTCACGAGCAGCGATGACCGCCTGACGTACGGCACCTGAATCACCTTTGATATGGATCGTTACTTCATTCGAATATTTTTGTCCATGGTTAGGAGAAGCATAAGAAATAACTTCAACATTAGCCGCTTTAACTGCTGTATCCGCCATGACTACACCGATTGCGGCAGGAGCAGCGGCAATCAACCCATAAGATTTACCTACTTCAGCTCCAAAAGCCTCTGATAACGCGTAGCTTGCACGAGCTGAATATTGTAATTCAATATGTCCAGCTTCATTGTTATAAACATCCCCAAAAGTTCGCTCAGTTTCTTTCAAAGTTACTTCAACTGCTCGACGAACATCTGAAACATCCTCTCCGCCAAAAATGATCAATACTCCATGACCGCCTCCGCCTTTTGTATCACGTGGCAGTTCTACACTGACAATTTCAGTATTTGTTGCTTTGACTGCTTCATCAGCCGCAGTAATTTGTGGCCCAGCTCCTGAACGAGCCCCCACAATTCCTAATGAACGATAATTTTTTTTGAGATTCATCGCCTCGGCCAAATTACTGTCTACATTAGCAATTACTAAACCAATCGTGTCTCCAATAGGAGCAGTCCCTACAAATTCTGTTAATGAACTAATTTTTTTATCCACAGAAGTTTCCTCCTTTTTATTTATTAAATTGGAAGAATTAGTGGATACGATTAAGCGTTCCATAATTTTATTAACTAACTCTTCTTCAGCTATCATGTCTATTCACTTACACTTTCTGGTAATAGTTTTTCAACATCTGTATGTGGACGAGGAATTACATAATTTGAAACAACCTCCCCGATTGATTCAGCTGCTGAGACACCTGCGTCAACAGCTGCTTTGACAGCGCCAACATCTCCACGTACCATTATAGTGATCAGCCCTTGACCAATTTTTTCTTGACCAACTAACTTAACGTTAGCCGCTTTCACCATTGCATCTGCAGCTTCAATCGCTGCTACTAATCCACGTGTTTCGATTAACCCTAATTGCTTCTTGTTGCATCGTATTGCCTCCTAAAATATATTTTTTGACACCCCGAGTATATGAAAAAAAGCTATGACATATTTGTCATAGCTTTTTTGTAATTGTTTTCTTAATTGGTAAAAAGGCGATGATTTTGCTAAAAATCACTAGTTATTTTCGGAAAAAAAGTCAAATAAGTCCTTTATTATTAATCACTTCACAAAGGAATCAATAATTAGTATAATATCAAATTGTAGCACGATTCTGCTTCCTCAAAAACAAAAATATACGATTTTGAACTGAAAGAAGGCTGCTTATTTTGAAAGATTATTTTCAATATATTGAATCAAATCAAAAGATATTAGATAAAATTTTAAGCGATTTCACCGAGGCCACAGGTTTAGCCACAATTTTGGTCGATACTCATGGTATGGAACTTACTGCTGGCTATGGCTTTTCACCGTTTTGTCAATTAATGCGTAACAATGAAGAAACGCGTCATTTATGTCAAACCTGCGACATGTTCGGTGGGCGCAGCTCAATAAAAAATAATGAAACAACCCCATATATTTGCCATGCTGGGTTAGTTGATTTCTCTTACCCAGTAACAATCGACGAACAAGTAGTAGGTTTTATTCTTTGTGGCCAAACACGCATTGAAGATAAAGATGATTTTCATCCGATTATTAAAGAACAAACTTACTGGAAAGATGATCCAATTCTTGTTGAAGCTTATGAAAATATGCCAATTACGACCCCTGAGAAAATTCGTTCTGGCAGTAAGCTGTTAACAATCATCATTAATTACTACCTGTCAGATATCATGAGTAAACATTTAGTTGTGCAGCAACCTACTCAGCTTCTGAATGCGGTCGATTACTCTGAAAAGGATCTTGCCGATGCTCGAATGGATCATGCCCAGATTCCATTCACTTACCACGATTCACAAGTACAAGAAGTTCCGCATGAAAAAGTCAAAAATAAAATCAGTCGGCCAGAAGTTGTCGAAGCATTAGAATATATCAATCATCACTTGAATGAAGTGATCACTTTAGATGAAGTTGCAGATCACGTTTACTTATCTGGCTATTGCTTTGGGAAACTTTTTAAAAAAGAAGTTGGAATGAATTTCGTTGATTACATCAATGAGAAAAAGATCAATCGTTCTATGATCTTATTACAAGATTCCACTTGGTCAATTGATAGTATCGCCCACAGTTTAGGTTTCTCTCAATCCAGTTACTTTAGCAAACTATTCAAAAGGGTCACCAATATTTCTCCTCGTGAATATCGACAACAAATCCAAAAAGAAGCACTCCGAAAATAGATCGGAGTGCTTCTTTTCACAAAAAAATGTGCAACAAACACGCCGACCTTTTTATTCCCGAAAAGATCCTGCGATGAAGTATCCTGGCTTTGCTTCTTCCGCCACAAGTCCTTCCAACAATAATTGCCGTGGTTACTTGCTTTGTCCACAATACAGTTGCGGGTACAGTATCAGATTCTCACTGATTTCCTTCATTTTATTCAATTAATGACTGCGAAAATAAAGCAGTCGAACAACAATTTTCAAATAGTCAAAAATCCCTATCATATTTTCTGGAGTAAAGTCAAAATATGGCAACAATATTTCATTATCAGAAATTGATGAAACTGATTGCGTTTTGATGACCATTGTTGGAACTGAATGCTCTGCCAAAATTTGACGGAAAGTTGTATACTTCTCAGGAATAATGAAATAATCGGCTTGTTGTAGCCTTTCTTCAAAATCTGTCAATTTGACAAACGCATCTAATTGATCAATTATCTCCACATGACGCATGAAAGCTAAACAAGCAAACCCCAACCCATTTCCAACACTAGCGATTGGTTCAGTCAAACTTGGTTTATTCAATAATCGACTAATCGTCTGAACACATTTTTCTGTCTCACGGTCCAATACCTTGACAATTTCATTGCTGGCTCCAGTCAAGTCTTGATTCTGATAAGAAATCCCCTGTTCACCAACCAATGGATCCAGCTCTTTTTTGTCAGAAAGAATCAGATACTGATAATCAAGCCACTTCTTATCAAGAGCTTCGTATGAAAAACTACTAATTTGTCCAATCTTTCCACCGCTGATTTTAAAAGGATACCCTTGCGCATCATAAAAAGTAATTCCTAATTCTTCAAACATACCTAACCCTAAATCCGTTGCAATGCTATGGACATTCATAAAAACAATTTTTTCTGTTTCTGAACGAACGATTTTCTTCAAAACAGACCCGATGATCTCACTGTTTGAAATCAGTGGCGCCTTGGCTATCTTCGGCACCGTAGTCGGACCAATAATTGACTTTATGTCTAAAAAAACAGTTTTCTTATCCTTAGTATATCCATATTTTGGCTTGATTGAAAATACAAACAACCCATCTTCAAGTAAAAATTTTATTGGCTGTTTGTTGTAATTTAAGATCATTTTTAATGGATCATTATGATCAACAAACGAAAATAAGCGTGCTTCAGCAGAAACATTTTCTTGCATCAAATATTCATTGAATTTTTTGACAAGATTCTCATCTGTTTTTATTTCATCTAATATCGGCGCAATCGCGTACACTTCTGTCATATTTTTCACCCAAATATATTATAGCAGAAACGGTTGCTATTATTTAGTTATTGGCTATTGCATTTGTGCTAAATTAAAGACAATTTGGTCATTTTCTTTTACTTTAATTTCTTTTGCCCCTTTCATGATTTCTTTATTATTAATTTTAAAGGTCCAATATTTTTTTGCCCTTTCGTCTTGACTATGACCTTCAATCTTAGTGATAAAGCCATCCTTACCTTCAATCGCAAAATTTTTGGCTATTACTTCATATAGTGTCGCGCCATCTTTAAACGCAACCGTTTTTTTCGAGATTTCTTTTCCATCCTCTTGTAATTTAATTGTTGCTTTTTGCTCGGTAGTTTGGCTGACAGATGTTTCTTGCGATGCTTTTGTTTCTGTTTTTTGGCACCCAGCAAAACCTGCTAAACTAAAAAATAGCGCTGTTATAATCATCATTTTTTTCATTTCAATTCTCTCCTTAAATTAAACCATATTTTATTTTGATACGTTGTAATTTTTCTAACAATGGACGTGCTAGAATAGCTAAAAAAATCACAGTCGAAATTGCATGGATTAAATCCATCGGTGCCCCAGAAATAAAGACAGTAATCAATGCTTCTTTACTGATCAGAGGTGTAAACATTAATAGTGACGCAGGATTCATAATCAATCCATAAATCAAAAAGATACTGAAAAAACCAAAAATACACAGCGATAGACGATTTGCTCGTAATAAGCCCCAACGGTAAAATATACCCGCAATGAAACCAATCATCCCAAAGGCAAACATCTGCCAGGGAGTCCAGGGTCCTTGGCTGAAAAAGATATTTGAGACCAATGCTGTACCACTTCCTACCAAAAAACCAACTTCAGGTCCAAAAGAAACCGCACTAATAATCACTAACGCTGCAACTGGTTTAAACTGTGGAAACATAAAGAAGGCTCCTCTGCCAGCAACGCCTAATCCAATCAAAACTGCGATAATGATCAATTCACGTGCTTGAGGTTTGCGTCCTTCAAAGATTAATAAAAAAGGAGCTGTTGCTAATCCTATCATCAGTAGGCTGATTTTTAAATAACTACGATCACCGCTTTTTATCCCATAATAGATAACTAAAGGGAACAAAAGCACATTTACTAACAAACTAAGTCTCGTGCGCCGAGATAGTTTGTTAGATTCAGTTTTCTGATTCCAGACGTTCATACTCGGCTGATATTCGGTTTTTTTAGACAATTTCTTCTGATAGTTCTCATCTTGATAAAATTGCGTCAAGAAATCTGGGTCTGATTGAGACATTCAATAACCTCCTTTACTGTCACTGCATTTGGAAAATAGCCACGTGCCATCCGATTGGCAGCAGTTGTGTAAAAACTATTTCCTGCAAAAAAATCTTTTGCTGGTTTTGTTGTGACAAGTGAACCATCAAAAAACAAACCACAAACATCGCTGAACTCCGCTACGAATTCAACATCATGTGAAACCATCAAGATTGTCACACCTTGAAGTTTTAATTTCAATAAAATTTCGCCTAATTCTTGTTTGAAGAAATCATCTAATCCTTTTGTAGGCTCATCAAGTAATAAGATTTTAGGTCTTAATAATAAGACTTTTGCTAATGCTAAGCGTTGCTGTTCTCCTCCGCTAAGATCATAAGGATGTTTATCTAGCAACTGTTCCAAGTGAACCAGTTCAACAATCCCAGCGACTGCCGCTTCTTTACTCATTTTTAAAGGATAGGCGGCTGATTTTTTTTCTTGCTTTCCATCGGTTATCTCAAAAAGATCATCCAATACCGTTTTCTTAACGAATAGACTTTGAGGATTTTGCGGCAATACACCTAAAAACTGATGATAAAGTTCATCCTCAGAAAACTTATTCAACGGTCTGCCATTTAATTTTATTTTTCCTCGATATGGTTGACGAATACGGCTGATCAATGATAATGCCGTACTTTTACCGGTACCATTTCCTCCGACGATACTATAAAAACTACCTGTAGGAACTTTGAAAGATAGGTCCTTGATCACATCTGGGGCAGTACGTTGATAACGAAACCATAGATCCTTTACTTCAATCATTGGCGGTGTTTTCGGTATATTTACTTCAACTGTTTTTTCCTCTGTATTGATCGTTTGTTTTTCTAACCAGCTTCGACCTTCTCCAACAGTTAAAGGATAATCTGTTCCTTGATCACAGCTGCCATAAATTTTCATGGGGGCAGGCATCGCGATAAAAAGATCATTTTTCGTCTCTTTTAACATCCTGCCCACATCTCTTGGTTTTCCATTAACGATTATTTTGCTTTTTTCCATCAGAAAGACTTGATCTGCCATTGGTAACACTTCTTGTAAACGATGTTCAGAAATTAAAATGGTTGTCCCTATTTCTCGATTGATCTTCGCAACAGTCTCTAGAAAATTTCCAGCTGCAATTGGATCCAATTGAGAGGTAGGTTCATCTAATATTAGAAGTCTGGGATGTAATGCCATGATACTGGCTAAATTTAACAGTTGTTTTTGTCCTCCTGATAATTCTTGAACATCTTTTAGAAACCATGATTGAATTCCAAAGTAAGAAGCCATCTCGGCAACTCGTAAACGAATCGTGGCTTGATCCAATCCCAAACTTTCTAATCCAAAGGCCAATTCATGCCAAACTTTATCTGTTACGATTTGGTTATCAGGATTCTGCATGACAAATCCGATTTTCTCAGTCTGTTCACGCAAATTTAATTCATCCAACGGACGACCATCAAATCTAATCAATCCTGATTTCTTTCCAAATGGACTCAAAGCGGGTTTTAATTGTCTTAACAAAGTTGTTTTCCCGCTGCCACTTTTGCCGAATAGAACATTAAAGCTGCCGGAAGCTAATTCAAGATTAATATCATCCAGTTTCTTTTCAGAAGATTCTGGATATGAAAAACTTACTTTTTCTAAACTTAAAAGGCTCATTTTTTTACTCCTTTTGACTGATTTGATCAAAGTATTTGGGCAAGACAGCCCTTTGATCTACTTTGATGCGAAACCATTTATAAGTATCCCAACAGCGGATAAAAATCGGTAAACTAACAAGGAAAAAGAAACTGACTAATCCTATCCCGCTTTGCCAGTTCAATGGCCAGCCCTTAATCATAATCTGGGGATTATAACTCACATAAAGTGCCTGTTTAGCAAAGCTCCAGAAGCATCCCACTGAAGAGATCAGCAAATATGCCAAGATTACCCCGTCGCGCAAATCAAAACGATACAATGAAAATGCTGTTCGACCTTTCAAGCCGTAGCCGCGTGCTTTCATTGAATCAGCTGTTTCAATTGCGTTTTCCAATGCCCAAGTAACCATAATTGAAAAGATTCTAAATGCTTGCCGAATTTTATAGATAAACTTGCCATTACTAAAATCTCTGCCAATACTTTTTTGCCCATTTCGCACCACCGTCAGTTGTTGACTGAACTTCGGCACGAACCGAAAAGCCATTGATAAGATCAATGAACTGGCAGGAATGATCTTGCCGAAAAGATAAATAAATTTATCACTAGTCATCACTTGATTGTAACAAGTAAACCAATTAATTGTATTAGCAAAAACCAATGCTAAAGCAAATCCAATTACAATCGCCTCTAGCGTAATTGCATTTCCATTCTGCATTCGATACAACTGTGTAACACCATAATGATTAAAAGCGGGATTAACCACTATCACCACCAGCATTCCTGGAATAATAAATTTTAATTGAAGCAGTAGAACCTTCTTGATTCCTTCCAATAATAGGCTGTAACTTACAGCACCAAAAAAGGATATTGCTAAAATGTATGGATGTAGCGAAAACATACTTATGCCAATCACAAGCAAGAAATATAAAAAATTATTTAATGGATGGACCTGTGAAAAAGGATCATTCATACTATCTCCCCTTATTTTGAATTATTACCGATATCATGACCTAGATCGCACGTATATTCCCATTTAATTTCGTCGCCACCATGAAGATCTTTATACTTCGAACTGCCGTAGTTTGGAAACCAACCATTCACTTGATACATCCAGCCAGATAGATTTCTACAATCAAATTCATATAACTGATGGATCCCTGATATATAATAGGCGTTATACATGAGTGTCCAGTTCGATTCCATTTGGATTCCTCTTTCTTTGGTGACTCGAACTAGCAAGTCGTATACACTGTCGCCAGACTTTAGTGAAACTTGTGTAGGCGGCAAAATCCAGCCGTCTTTTGGAACATAAGGTTGTTTTTCCTTTGCTAAATCAGACCAATTTGCTAAAACTGCTTTCGCCGAGATCGAAAAAGTAACGGTTGCTTTAGGTACCGGCTGAGTACTTTTCGCTCCTTCTTGAACTTGATTTATCGTTCCTTTCAAATTTTCTGTTTCAGTTTTGGTTGCTCCGTCATTCGCTTGGATGTTCTCCGAGTTTTCAGTGGGTTGCCCTTCTTTACCTTCTGAGGACTGCTGGAAAGAGTTATCCTGCTGTGTTCTCTGCGTAGAGTTGTCTTGACTAGCTTCATTAAAACCAGTTTTCGTTGCAGCAGATGTATCTTCTACTATTTTGGTGCCACCAGCAACAATATAATAATCAACGTTTGATTCAAGAACACGAAAGCTCAAGATAGTTTGTTCACCACTATTCTTCATTGTTACTGGGCTTCCTGTGACTTTTTTCAATTTTCCTTTGATATCACCAACTAAGTAGGCTTTATTAGCTTGCCATTGTTTGGGAATAGTCACTTGCAATTCTGGCGTCCCTGCCAACTCCATTTTACTGATTGAAAATCCGATACTTTCATTAGCGTTGTTTGCAGCTTTTTTGACCTGTTCTAAACCTTGATTTTTGAACCTCAACTTTAATTTTTGTTTAACGGGATTTTGGATTTGCTGTCCTTGATAAATCCAGCGATACTTAATTTTTTGATTTTCTCCAATAAAATTGTACGCCTGCTTTTTTCCAACGATCGTTTTCATTCTAGCTTTGGTAATTACCCCATTTTTAGGTAACTGGGTCTCAGTCGTTAAAGGTCTCACTTTTTTTTGCTCTTTAGCCTGAGCACTTCCACATGCTCCCAAAGTAATGATTGCTGTGATTAATAACAAGCAGTTGAGGAGTTTTTTCATTTTGATTGTCCTCCTACATGAAATTTTTTAACATACCAGAATATTCCCCCAGCGATCACCAAGATACTCGCCACTATTTCACTGATAATAGCCACATTAGTATGTCCGTGCCCTTTATCAGCGTTAGATGAATGCCCACCGGCTTTACTTGAGTCATCATTTGGTGTATAAGAATCCCCCGCGAAGTCCCAATCTTTTTTATTCTTCGTAGTTTTCTTTTGCTTTTTAGCAATAGGAATATTATCAGCTTTAATAGTTGAATGATTCTTTTTCGCATTTGAAACTGGAACTTCACTAATATAAGACATATCTGGATACATTCCAGCAGTGTCTTCACCTGATTGAGTATTATTTATCCCGCCATTACTAGATGAAATAACTGGCCCTACATGCTGCTCACTTAGTTTGCTGATTGGATCTTTGTAAGTCGTTTTTCCTTCTTTTATAGTACCTGCTGCTTTTTTATTTCCGGTTAATTTTTGAATCGTTGCTTCTGCGGCTTTCAATGTTTTCAAATCACTACTTGCTATCAGCCGTTTTTGATTTTTAGTTAAACCTTCATAAGCAGCAAGTGCCGCTGCTACTTGATTCTTTTTACTTAAAGTAATTGTTCCTAGTATTCTGATTTGATCTGTTACTTGCGCGCTGATCAGTGCATCGTTTTCCGAATAGGCATCCGTCATATCATACAATCTATTTTCATCTCTAAGGAATCGCTTGTACGCGACCAATGCATTCATCGCTTGTTCTGTTGCGATGCCATCTACTTTTCCTGGAAGAGCTCCCCCATTACTGCTTTTTCCTGGTAATATATGCATAAATCCGCTACCTGCTATATGATAATCAACCAATGAATCAAACACACTATGTTGTTTGATAAATCGTGGGTCTTTGTCTCCATCAATACCTAACGCACTCAATGCTACAAGTACTTGAGCACTAGATTCTAACGTTGCTCCATTGCTGCCAGAAACTGATGCTGAAAAACTGCCATCTTTATTTTGTAAATGGCTCAAAGTAGTCAATCCGCGATTCACTGCTGATTTAACCTTTGGTTGTTTCTTATAATAAGGAGCCAATGCTTGCAATGTCATTGCAGTTAAGTCAACATCTGGTTGTGTCCCAGACAAATTCCAACCACCATTTTTTAGTTCTTTATCTAGAATAAATTCGATCAACTTTTCTCGTGATGTTTGATTTTTAGTCGGTTGATTTTTTGGAAATTGATATCGACTATTTGAATCTACGGCTATCAAAGCAAAATCTGCCCCATTGATTCCTTGAAAAGTTGTCTGATTAAAATCACTGAGAGGAGCAAAAAGATTATAATTTTTACTTCCAACTTCAATATTTTCTGCATCTTTCCCCAACGCTGTGACCGCTAAAATTACTCGCGAATACTCAGTATATTTTCGTTGGTCAAGGACGCCCTTCGAGGCACTGATGGCTTTAATTAAGTTGCCGTAATACGTCAAGTACAGAGGATTTTTACTATTAAATCCGTTGTAGCCGTTTCGGGCCAATCCTAAAATACTCCATTCTGAACCATAACCAATGACTGTCTTTTTCGGATTTAAAATTGGCAGCATATAGTTTTGTGTTTCTTTTAAAAGGCTCTCCACAGTTTGTTCTGGTTTCACATTCTCAAGTTCTTTAATTTTTTCGACTGCTTGTTGCAGTTTTTTCTGTAGATTCCCATCTACTTGTTTTTGTAAGGTTGCCGATAGTTGGTAAAAATTTGATTCTACAGCAGATACTAGTGATTTTTCATTCAATGTCAGATTTGTGACTGCTGGCAACGCTGTGATTTGTTTTTCAACAGCTTGAATAATCGCTTGATTCTTCTCTAATTCAGCAATCTTAGCTATCGCTTCTTTTAATGATGCTTGCAATTGTTGATCGATTTTCTCTTGTTTATCTTTCGCAAGTTTTTTATAGGCTTGTTCTACTTGTACAACTGCTGCTTTATCCGTCAGTGTTAGATCTTTTACTGCTGGTAATTCTATAATCTGCTTTTCGATTTGTTTGATAACTGGATCAACAAGTGCTGGCACTGGATTTTTTTCAAAATCATAAATCAATCCTCGGTTGTTTTTTTGCATCAATACCTGACTTAAGGCTTGCACCGCTTGCTGAGTAGCCATTCCATTTTCATAGTCCTCATTTTTTAACCATTCAAAACCGCCATTAGATAATTGGAAATCTATTAAAGCATCAATTGGATTCCCGTCTTTCTTTTTATAAACAGCACCAGTTAGATCTTCTCCCACTGAAGCCAATCCTAAAATTGCTTGAGCTTGACTATTTGAATTCGCCTCTTTAGCGTAATAAGTAGAGACAAAAAAATTTCCATCTTGATTCTCAATTTTTTTAAAATAGGCGATCGCCTTTTCAATAGCTATACTAACTTTCTCTTGACCTTTATACGGTGCTAATGCCGTTAAAGTCATCCCTGTAATATCGATATCTCCTGTGTTTCCAAACAGCGCCCAGCCGCCATCAGTTAATTGTTGATCAAGCAGCTGTTTAATCAACAGATCTATTTGATTTTTTTGATTTTTCTCTGCTGGCTTTTTAGCTGATAACACAATCAATCCATATATTTGATTATTGATCGTCCCGCTCAAATTATTATTAGATAGATCTGCTAGTACATTGTAGCCATTGATATCTGTCAAATTCCCACCCAAAGATAAAACACCGATTGCTTGACGCTCGGCGTCCGTCCAAGAAGCAGTTTTCCCATACTGATCTTTTTTAGTGATTATTTTCTTAGCAAGATTATCATAGGAAATCTGACGTTGCTCATCGCTGACCGAATAGCCTGAATGTGCTAGAGCTAACGCATCCCATTCTGACAATGCCTTATTTTTGTTCTGACTGATGATGCGTTCTGTTCCACTGTTCAAAGCAGTTTGATAAATCTTTTCTAAAGAAAACTCATCCATTTTTTGTTTGGCTTGATCCAAAATAGCTTTATTAGTGACCAAAGCTTGTTGTTTGGAATCAAGTGCATCAAAAGCTGCTTCAATTGATTTTATGTCAGTAAAATCTTTCTCAGTCAACTTTTCATAGGCTGGTAAAGTATTGATTTTATCAATAACCGCTTGAACAGAGGCTTGATTTTTCAGTTTCTTGATTCGATCAACGACTGTATTTAATTTATTTAAAAGATCCTTTGAAACTTGATCCTGTTGTTCCACACTTAGTTTGTTGAACAAATCCTGCACCATTGATACAGCTGATTCATCACTTAATTTCAGCTGATTTATATCAGGAAGATTGGTTATTTTTTTCTCCACTTCTTTGATTGGAAGAAGTGGATCTTGTTGACTAAGCATTTCGCTGATTTTTGCTTCAACTTCAACTAAATAGTCAATATCTGCCTGATTGACATATTGTTTTTGTGCGTCCGTCAATTGATCGTATGTTAATCGGCAATTTTGTGCATAAAGTTGGATACTCTGCAATTGGGAACTGTCGATTACTTTTGCTTTTTCTCTTAATGTTGTGATGTAGTTAGCAAAATCATTGGCTTGCTCCTTATTCAACTGGATGATCCTCGCCTCTAGCCCTTCCAGTTTTGCTACAGCTTTTGCTGAAACTAATTGTTTTGCCTCTAAACTCAGAGCATCGTATGCTTTACGCAAAGCTGGAACCTTTTTCATGCTCATAAATCCTAGACTATCTGGCTCAGGTAATTTATTTAGTTGCTCTTCAAAAGCAATACGCTCGTTATCGGCTTGACCAAGTCTATCGATGTAGGTCACAGCTTCTTGTAGTTTTTTTTGTAAAGAACCAGATATTTTCACCTGCTCATTAGTAGGTAATGAATCAAATGCAGATTTCACTTTCAATATGAAATCTTTGTCGGTTAGTTTCAACTGTTCTTTAGCTGGCAATTTATTGATTTGTTCACTGATTTCAGTTGCTGCCCCCGACTCATTCATTGGATTGACTAAGTCTGTTAAAGCCTGATCGATCTGAAGTTGTGTTGCAGTCAGATCTTCCAATTCTTTCATCGCATTCTGATAAGCTGATTTATAGTTGCTCCCCTGTGCCTGCCAAGAATTCTTGTCTCGATTAATCTCAGCAATCTTTTTTGTCAATGCTGTTTTATCTACCGCCGAACTAGTTTCTAAATCGGTGCCTAGACCGATAACTGAATACTGGATACGAAAGACATCTCCATCTGCCGGCAATTTGTCACTCATACCAACGCCAGAGAATACATTGTTAACCGAATACATCCAACCAGCCGTTTGAGAATAATCAAACTCAGCTAAATTAGTATCCTCATTATTTTTTAAAGACGAATTACTTTCTACTGCAATTTTTTTTACTATTTCTGGAACCACGGGTGCTCCATTATCCGCATTATCGATTCCTGATAAATAAAATTGACTATCCAATGTTCCAGTGTGTTGATACGTCATTCCATTCGCTCGAAATACATTATCTAATAGCGTTGCATAGTTCATCTTTGTACTAACATGTATTTGCATTGGTTCGACAACATACCCTTCACCGATAGTAAAACGTTCTACCGAAAACGTAATGGTTTTTTCTTCTGTCGGATTTTCCGAAGTAATTTCTTCAGCAACAGATTTTTGTAATAGTCCTTGAATTTTTTGTGATGCTTGTTGTAATACCTCACTACTTTTAACTTGTATTTTTTCTTCATTTGTTAATTGATTATAATTTTGAATCAACTGTTCCACTTTTTCTTGATCCGCAACTGTTAATGATTCTAATCTGATTTGGGCAATTTGATCATTTAAATTTGTAACTTGACTAGTGGACACTGCCTCAGTTTGAACTGAACTGCTTTCAGCAAATACTGTTAGTCCAGCATTAAGTATCAATGGACTCATCATCATTAGTATTGCCAACAACTTCACTGTCTTTTTCATTTTATCCTCCAAACTATTTATAAAAAAAGACACTCAAAAAGAGTGTCTACTATCCCCATTTATTATGAGAACTGAACGTCACACCCTGATATTGTTCAGAATCAATGAATAAGGTATCCTGACTTCGCTTCAACCTTTATCTGCTCTTCCCAAGTAAAACTTAGTGAGTATCATCCAGATATTGTCCACGTTACAGTAGAAAGGGGCTGTTGAAGAATTTCACTTCATTCCCTTTATTCATTGACCAGTATTTAATTAAAATTTTTTAAGTGCGCGTAATACCACAAACCACAGTAAAATTAAGGATATTTTTTAATCCTTTGATAGCAGCATTTAACCCTTCTTCAACTGACCCAACATCTCCTGTTACAACTACAGAACCAGAGAATCGATCAATAAAGCCGATTTCAACATTTCCACTTTTGGTCGCGATATCAACAGCAATGATGGCTGCTTCACTTGGAGTAATCGTCATGATTCCCAACGCAGCCCCTTTATTATCTTGTAATCCCAATTTTGCATATAAGTTTCGATCTGGACTAGCAATGATATGTGCCATAGTAACTTGCTTTCCGGGAACGTATTCCTGAATCATTCGTTTAGTCTCTTCCATCGTAGTACTCCTTTCATTCTCTGTTAAAATTCTAATTGTTCATTTTTTAAAAAGCCTTCTAATTCTTCAAGCCCGCTATGATTAATTGATGAAGCATAAAATATTTTTTCTGCTCCTGCTGATTGCAACTGTTGCCGAATCAAATCAATTTGTTTTGCATCTTTGGCTAAATCCGTCTTACTGACAATACCAACTACTTGTTTAGGAAACATAGAGGCAAATCCAGGTGAAAAAACTTGTTCTAGTTCCGTTACGCTTTGAACCAGTCCAATCACTTGTGCGTCAGCTGCTGATACAGAAAGCGCGCTGTAGTATTGACGATGCAAAACAAATTCACCTGGAGTATCAATGATATCTGTATAATAAGAAACCGCCTGAGTTTTATTGTAACTCAAATTGTCCCCGTTCAACGCTTGGCATAACGTCGTTTTTCCGCAGCCTATAGCTCCCATTAAGATAATTTTTCTCATCCATTCCCTCCCATTCTCATGAAAACAAGAAGCAGCATTCATTAACTTTTCAAATCATAGCACTTTTTTTCTCCTGTAAAACCCCTTCCAATAGAATCACCTAAATCTTATTAGAACTTTGCTGTAAACTATGATGATTTATCTATTTCAGCAACATCGCAATTTTTCACGATCTTAAATAATAGTACGATTTAGTTCAAAAAGTATAATTCTGCTTTAAAAAAGCAAAAAAAAAAAGAGAGAGAATCAGTGACATGATCTTCTCTCTTTTACTTACTAAATTATCGCTTAGCTGGCTGAACATTTTCTTTCATCGTATATGAATTTAACGTGATCTTAATGACTCCTGTCTGTTTTAGCATTGTTTCTGGTATCTCATCAAAGGGTTTGCCTTTAGCTGCATGAGCCATCAGACTATGCAGGGCCTGCCTTTTATCTGCTAAGTCTGCTAAAATTTCAGCTTGACCAAAACCAATCAAACTTTGATAGGCATAGGAATAGGTCGCAGCATTCCTGCTTCCTTGGATTAATTGGTGATTGCCGTCCATCTCTACCGATACTTTAGGATCTTTTTTAATCCTATTGATTTTTTCCCCTTCGCTAGCTCCATGAACAAAAAGCGTTAATTTGTCTTCGTTCCATTCGTAACCAAAATTCACTGGAACTACATAGGGATACTCTTCGCCGTTCATCGCGATTCGTACTACTTGTGATTCTTCAACAAAATTTTTAATAGCTATCAGATCCGTGACTTGTCTCTTTTTTCTCCGCATAATTCTTCCCCCATCTGTTACCCTACCCTCATCATAATAGATTTATTTTTAAAAATAAATCCTTTTTAGTCAGGTATGCTGAAGACTAACTATTTTTGCATAAAAGAAGAGATGGCAAGTCGTCTGTTACAACCACTTTTATGCTTTATTATTTGTAAGGTAAAGTGATTGTTCGCCCATCTTCTGATAGATTTTCTCAAAATCAGCACGATCGACCATTCGATCTTTGTACCCATAAGGATCATTAACATATACATAGTCATCATCGACGCCAGTGACAACCGCTGCATGACATAAAGGAGAGACTGTCACTTCTCCATCAGTCGTCTGCCAAGTCAATAAATCATCTTCTGTTGGTACTTCAAAGTCAACTGTGGTCACTACCCAAACCGGGGTACCTGATTCAATCACTTTTACTAGATCATCAAATGATGTTTTACTACCAGCCACAATCGTGTGCTCTTCTCCTACAATTTCACTCGCTACTTCTGCGATTGGTTCGACGGCGACACCCATTGCATCCAAACCGCCGTAAATATTTCCTACAAAGCCTTCGTGCGGATTCCCGTGGATATTTTCGGCTTCATTTTCATATACCGGCACATAATTAAGCCTGTTAGCTAAGTCATTTTTATTTGTATCATAGCCATAATAATTTAACACCATCGACAACGCAGTGATCTCACAACCATTTTCTAAAGGAACTGTTCCATCATTTTGATTTTCCAGCGGGACATCGATCAACGCAGTATCGATAGTTTGATCGGCAGCAAGTAGAACTTTGGAACTATCTATTTCATGAACTTTATCGGTCGTGCTTTGCGATTGTTTTTGATAGAAAAAGCCAAAACAAATCACACCTAGCAAAACAATGGGACTTGCCCATTTTATTAAACGTCTGATTTTTCTCACCTCAACTTTGCGTTATGCTTCACAGTGAGTTTCTCAAAACAATCTTAACTGAACCTAAATTTATATTAAAAAAGTCGAAATCATTAACGATTTCGACGATTTTTTTATTGATGGTTCTCATCGTATTCTGTCTTACGATATTTTTCCATCTTTTTACTAAATAAAACACCATTAGATGGCGGTGTGTACGTAATAGCATTTGCACCAGCCTTGATCGTAGCTTCAATCGTGGCTTCATCTGGACCGCCTGTTGCGATGATTGGTAGTTTGGGATATTTTTTGCGGAAATAACCCACTGCTTCGGCAGTATCTTTTCCTGCACTAATATTAATAATTGCGACACCAGCCTCTAATTTTTCTTTGATTTTAGAATATTTTGAAGTCACTGTAGCAATTACTGGAACATCCACAACGTCATAAATTGCTCGAATCGTGTCTACTGGAGTTGGACCATTCACAACGACGCCAATACTTCCTTGAGATTCTGCGAACATCCCCATATAAGCAGAACGTACGCCATGAGTCAATCCACCGGCGACGCCTGAAAAAACTGGAATATCAGCGGCTTCAATGATACTTTTAGTGATCGCAGGATGCGGAGTGAATGGGTAAACAGCAATTACTGCATCTGCGTCTGTGTTTCGAATGATCGCGATATCCGTCGTGAAAATGATCGACCGAATCTTCTTGCCAAAAATCACTATTCCTGAAGCTTTCTCAATTACTTTAGGTACTCTTACGATATCTTGCCGTAATTCAGTCATAATTTCAGGTATGTTGTTTTCTGTCATAAGTCCTCTCCCCTTCCTTAGAACAATTCTACTATGGATGATCGTATTGACCCAAGTTATATGTTTCAATCACGCTAATAATTTTATTTGCGTAATCAGGATCTGTTGCATAACCGGCTGTTTGCAGGGCTTGCGCTGCTGCTTTGTAATCAGTAGCGGTTAAGACATTCGCATAAAGCTGCGGGTCCCAATTCGTTCCTTTAACAAAAAGCATCGTGTGATCATCTAAAGACTCGTCCCATGAATGATATACTTTGAAATCACCTTGGATCGTGACCCATTGCTCATTGACGTATTCTTTTGTTTCGAGGCTGACTTTGGGTTGATTACCAGAAGCTTTTATTCCAAAAAGATTTTTGTATTGACTGGCTAACTGAGATTGCCCCCAGTTAGATTCCAAAATGGCCTGCCCTAAGATGATACTTGGTAAAACACCGTACCCTTGTTGCAATTCTTGTGCATGCGGAGCCAACTGATCGATAAACGCTTGATGGGTAAGCGTTTCTTCTGGTTGCCCGCTTTCGTTTCCAAAATTTGATAATCGTTGTAAAGAAAAAACGAAAGCTAACCCAATAACTAGGATTCCCGCGAAGATAAGCGGGATCGAAGCTTTGGACTTTCGTCTTTGACCTATTTTTTTAGGCATAATGCCTCCTTACTTAGCTGACAATTGTTTTAAAAATTCTTCTAGTGTCAGATCGTGTTTAGTAATATACTCCGCATTTTCTTTCCCGACATAACGGATATGCCACGGTTCATAAGTAATGCCTGTAATGTCCTGACGGTCTTTAGGATAACGAATGATGAACCCATATTTTGGAGCATTTTCAGCGATCCATTTTGCTCCAGGCTGATCGCCATACGAGGCATCTAATACTTGGGTCGAATAAGAATTGTAGCGATCTTGATCGACGACATCGACAGCAAGTCCCGTATGATGTTCACTATAACCGGGTTCAGTGATTGTTTCTTTCGTTTTTGCGATAGCATCTTCTTCTGACAAACCATCTCCGCTAATCAAACTATTGACATTTGTATCAAAGACTTCCTTTTGTGCAGCCACAGAACGAAAAGCAGAAATGATCACTAAAGGAAAACCTGCCTTTGTTGCCGCTTCAGAAAATGCCTCATAGCTTTCAGCGATGCGACTATCGACTTGGTGGCTATTGTCTGATAACGTAGTCAGCTTGTCTTCAGAAACTTCTTCTTCAATTTTATTATTAGGACCAACTAGCGTAAGATTCCAGTCGCTTGCTTTGGAATCTGGTAATGCTTTTTGAACGGCATTTTCTTTTTTGGCTGTCGTTTTCTTTTCAAATGAATAAGTCGTAGCTGTCGTTTTCTTTGTATCTGAGTCTGTAGGTGTACTATAAAAAAGTGAATAGGCAGTCATCCCAAGCATGATAATGACTGAAAGTAGTCCTACTGTTTTTTTCAATTAAAAAATCCTTTCATTAATCATCGAGCAGTGTATATGTCTCTGTTAGATTTTCATTTACCCAATCAAGTAAGGCTGTTTTTTTATGTGCGCTAGCAATCTGATTTTGAATATGTGCCGGCAGACGAAAGCTTAGTATATCACTATAGCCCCAGTTATCGTAATCAATCGTGACGCGTAAATCAATAAAATCTTGATTTTCTTCTTCATTTTTATTTTTAAAAGGGATCATTTCCACTTGAGCCAAGCCGCTGGCGATCCATTTTTGTGCAACGATCGTTTTCATCTCACGGTACTCAGCTACTGCTGTAGGCCGCTTTTCAGGGAATAAAAACGTTTGACGGATAACTTTTTGACTCAGCATCCATTCATAGTCACTGAATAGATTTTTGATTTTCTGATTTGCTTCCGGTGATAAATTGTTTTGGCCCGCTTTCCACTGTTGCCATTGAACCTCATTAACCCCTAAGTAATCTAGATAAAAATCTTGTTCTGTATGGAATTGTTCAAAAATTGCACTCATTACTAAATCTAAATAAATTTGGTTCACACGAATCCCTCCTCTTCTATTCTACTGAATTTTTGGCTAAAATACATCTCTTTAGCAAATGGATTGAAATTTTTTAACATTTACTGCTATACTTTGAAAAAAGCAGCTAATTTTTTCAAAGTTTTACACGATTCAGTCACAGGTAACCTTCGTTTCAAAAATGCTATTCTCGTTTCGTTTAAAAGAATATATTTGTTTTTGGACATGGAATCAATCTTGTCCTACATCCTGAAAACCTATTTTTGATTGAAAAAATTTTATTTGACCAGGAGGAGCATTATGAATAACTTACAATGGGGCATCATCGGTCTTGGTGACATCGCCCACGAATTTGCTGAAAGCTTCAACCAAACTACAAGCAGTCTCACGGCTTGTGCTTCACGTACTTTGGCAAAAGCCGAAGAATTTGCCAAACACTATCATTTACCAAAAGCTTATGGCAGTTACAAAGAGTTATTGGCTGATGAAGATATTTCCATTATATATGTAGCTGTTCCAAATCGCCAACATCACGAGCACATCGTCCAAGCCTTAGAAGCCGGAAAACACGTCTTATGCGAAAAAGCCATCACAATGAATTTGGCAGAATTGCAATCAGTCATTGAATTAGCCGAACAAAAACAGTTGATTCTAGCAGAAGCTATGACCATTTTCAATATGCCTTTGTATCAGGAACTGCATGACTTGATAGCAAGCGGGCGAATGGGCAAATTAAAAATGATCCAAGCGCCTTTTGGCAGTTACAAAGATCCTGACCCAACGAATCGTTTCTTCAATCCGGAATTAGCCGGCGGTGCTTTGCTGGATATTGGGACTTATGCCGTGTCGTTTGCTCGCTGGTTCTTGACGGAACAACCAGAAGTAGTCGCTTCTACTATGGTTCCTTTTTCAACCGGGGTCGATGAACAATCCGTCACGATTTTGCAAAATAAAAAGAATGAGCTGGCGACAGTTAGTTTAACTTTTCAAGCCAAAATGCCGAAAAAAGGAATCGTTGCCTTTGAAAACGGCTATCTAACGGTTGAAGACTACCCTCGAGCGGACAAGGCTGAGCTGTTCTTCAACGATGGAACAAAAGAATTTATCGAAGCTGGTTTTACCGGTAATGCAATGAATTATGAGATTGAAAACATGGTGAAAATAATCCGTGGAGAGCGACCAAATAAATCTCTTTTCTTTACTAAAGATGTTATTGAGATTTTAGACCAGATGCAGCAAAAGTGGCAACTAAATAAATAATTCCACTACAAAAGACTTCATTCAAGTGAGGTCTTTTGTTTTTTTGTCATAATTTGGTTAAACTATTATATATAAAGAAAAAGGAGGGAGTTCCATGCAAATTGGTCGTTTTCGTTTAGGGATGCGAACGTTGAAAACTGCATTAGCTGTCATGTTATGTATCTTACTTTTTCAGGTGACTGATCGCGGGTCTCCTTTGATTGCTGCTTTAGCCGCTGTTTTTTCTTTGCGGCAAGATTTGAATACTAGTATCTCATTCGGTCGCTCGCGGGTTTTAGGCAATTCTCTCGGTGGACTGTTAGCCTTGATTTTTTACTATATCCAATCATTTTTCAAAAATGATTTCTATGTTGAATTGATCCTCTTGCCTTTATTTGTCATTTTAGTCATCGTACTTTCTGATGGTCTCAATAATAATTCCGGAATTATTTCTGCAATTGCAACGATGTTGTTGATTGCCTTGAGTATCCCCCAAGGAGAATCGTTTCTTTATGCCTTGAATCGCGTTCTTGATACATTCATTGGCACGATTATCGGGATCTCTTTAAATGGAGTTATTTCCCCGCAAACAGATGAAAAGGAAAAACAAATCAAAGAAGACTTAGTTGAGTTGCGAAAAAAAGAAGCAGAATTAAATAAAATGCTTTACAGTGTTCGAAAACAAATAAAGGATCAGTCACATAAGTAAGACTGATCCAAAACTGCAAGCCTCAATGCTTGCTTAAGTTTATTGACTGTTATTTTAGAAAATAACAGTCGAGATTGTCATAAGGTACTAGCTCAGCGCCCCGCTTTTTCAGTGTATAAACTTACCATTGGATATCTTCAATGGATTGCGGTGCTGGATTCAATTCCTCGCTGCGTACACGAGCATCATTGATTCGGATGACTCGATCAGCCATTGGAGCGATTGCTGAGTTGTGAGTGATGATTACAACGGTAGTCCCATTTTTATGTGCGGTGTCTTGTAAAATTTTTAAGATCTGTTTGCCTGTTTCAAAATCCAAAGCACCTGTCGGCTCATCGCATAACAATAATTTTGGTCGTTTAGCTAACGCACGAGCGATCGTTACTCGCTGCTGTTCACCGCCTGATAATTGCGCAGGAAAATTATCCATTCGCTCCCCTAACCCAACCGACTGTAAGACTACTGCAGGTTCCATCGCATCTGCTACGATTTGCGACGCCAACTCTACATTTTCTTTCGCCGTTAAATTAGGTACCAAATTATAAAATTGAAAAACAAAACCGACATCATTGCGACGATAAGTAGTCAATTCCTTGTCACTAAAAGTCGCAATGTCCGTTCCATCTACGATTACTTTTCCTTCATCGCAATTATCCATCCCACCTAAAATATTCAACACTGTAGATTTTCCCGCACCGCTAGGGCCCAGAATTACCGCAACTTCTCCCTTTTCGATTGAGAAATTTATTTTTTCATTTGCTTTGATTAGGGTTTCACCCATATGATAATATTTGCTTTCATCAATTACGTCAATGTATGACATGCTGGCTCCTCCTCATCCGTCAAAAATAGCCAAAAGAGCGTTTATACTTTTTAGTTTAACATAGTAAAACTAAAAGCCAACAATAGAACCCAAACAGATTTTAAAAACATGGCTAAATTTTTACTGATTAAAACGCATCTATTAATCAATTTTTGAATGGTTGATTAGTCACTTTTCTCTGTGCATTTAAAAAAAAATGGGCAACTTTAAGGTATATACGAAAATTTTCGAAAAAAAGAGGATATGACAAGCCCCTTGTCATATCCTCTTTCAAAAAGCTCATGATTATGCGTGATAACGTTCTACACCATCTAAATATGTTGCCACTAGATCCATGTTAGGTTCCAAGACGATAAAGTCCGCCGCACGACCTTCAGTGATTGATCCGCATTTGTCATCGATTTTACAGCTGACAGCTGGAACATAAGAAGCCATCATGATTGCTTGTTCTGGTGTTGCGATGTCCCATTCAACAACATTTTTAATTGCTTCTTTTAATTTCAAAATACTTCCAGCTAAGTTGCCCGATTCAAGCCGTGCTGTTCCTTCTTTAACGACTACTGGAAATTCACCTAAATTGTAATTGCCATCTGGCATACCACCAGCCATCATACAGTCAGTGATCAAAGCTACATGATCATGACCTGCTTTTTCCATCAATACTTCTGCTGCTTGCGGATGAACATGATGTCCGTCACAAATCAATTCAGAAAAAACATGTTGCAAGGTCAATAAAGCTCCGACCATCCCTGGTTCGCGATGATTCAATCCGCGCATCCCATTATAGGCATGGACAAAGACACTTGCGCCTGCTTCTACAGCCTCTTGTGCTTCTTCTAACGTTGCGTTTGAATGTCCTAATGAAACGACTACGCCTTCATCAGTAACAGTTTTGACGAATTCTTTTACCCCATTGCGTTCAGGAGCCAATGCGATTTTTTTGATCAATCCGCCTGAAGCTTCTTGCCATTCATGGAATGTGTCTAAGCTAGGATCGCCAAAGTAACTAGGATTTTGTGCTCCTTTGTGTTCTTCAGTGAAGAACGGGCCTTCAAAATAGATTCCTTGAATCTTCGCGCCATCCACGTCTTGATAAACTTTTCCAATCGTTGCTGCAACATCTTTTAAACGTTCCTTAGATGAAGTCAGTGTCGTTGGTAAAAAGCTTGTCACGCCACATGATAAAAGACCTTCAGACATTGCTTTGATACCTTCTGCATCATTATCCATAACATCATGATTTTTATAGCCATGGATATGTGTATCGACTAAACCGGGAGCGATCCACTTTCCACTTTGATCAATGATTTCTGCAGCTTCGGGTCTTTCCTTTGTATACGTTCCAAAAATGCCATCGGTGACATCTAAATAACCTGCGTTTTTAACACCAGAGTTTAAAAAGAATTTGTCAGCATAAATAAATGTTTTCATTGTGAGTTCTCCTTTTTTCTTTGTATCTTAAAGTTACTCCTGAATCCATTGTAAGTCAAGAATGGTGTAGACCATTCTACAAATCTTTTAATTTTTCTAAAGCCCGCAGTATTTTACGATAATTGATCACCGAATAAAGTTCATCGCGGCTCTCTAACATGAGGATCTTCAATTCTAGAAGCTCTTTTAATTTATAGTAACTACATTGTTGACGATTCCATTTCAATCCCATATCAACGACTTTTTCAGCCAAATCAAAGCGTTCTTGCCTAAATAAAAACGTCCCATAATTAACGAATAAATTACTTAATTCACTGCGTTCTGAATAATCAGCCATCATCGTTTGGAATAATTCAAAACTTTGACTGTAATAACTATTAGCTTTGTTCACTTCCCCTAAAACTGAACACATTTTACCAGCAAAACTCAAAAGTAAGATTCGGCTGTCAAAATAGCCGTCGTATTTTTTTGATACACTGATTGAAAGTCCTTGGATAACATGATTCAAAGCTTTCTCAGGGTCCTCGTCAATAAAATACGCGCAGACAGCTTTAAAAAAACAAGCAAGCTGCCGATCTTTGTCAAGATGAGTGATTTGACGTTCATCTAAATACTCTAGTGTCGTTTGAATTTCTTGATATTTTCCAATCCGCAGATACATGAACATCTTGTTGAAATATTTGCGTAAAAACAGTTCTTCTGGTAAAAAATCAAGCATCAATTGGTCAATAGTGATTCCCAAGCGATGACAAAGTTGCTGAATCACAATAACATTGGGGATCTCTTCATTATTTTCGATCCGGCTTAAGACACTTTGAGAACAGATCCCTTGCGAAAGGTCTTTTTGTGTCATGCCATGTTCTTTTCTGAAATCTTTTAAGACTTCACCAATTACTGCCATTGCTGATTCCTCCAAAATATGCAAATTCCCATTTTAATAGCCTCATTCTAGCTGATGGTCAACGAACAAGCAACTCATGCGATCCAAATATAGATATGGATTAAACTAAAATGAGAAAATATTTCTCTCCTACTTTTTGACACCAATTTTTCCAAAAAAAAGAAGACACCTTAACCGGGTGTATTCTTGATGCGGCGAATGGGCTTATCGATACAAAAGTACAATTCCATTCTATTAAATATACTTAAAATTTTCAACATCTACCCTTTGTGTATTTATACTATTATAACCCTTTTCGTGGTTTTTTCGTGGGTTTCTTCTCTTTATATCACACTAGTGTCATACACATATGTGACATTGCCTTTAAGACCGGCGATCCCTCGAAAGAATTTCTTATCTTCTTGTTTGATCCATGCTTCACGCCACAAAAAGAAATTATCATGTTTGACTTCGATCTTATCTATCTTACCATCGCGCAGATCTTTTATCTGTTGCTCATATGATTCCATGTGCTCACCTCGCCAATATTATACCAGATATTTTAATAATCTGTTCGCTTTACTAAAAGAACGTATGTTCGTATAATGGAGGTAACAAATTTCAAGGAGTGATCTCATGGAATCGTTAAACGGAATTGTCAGCAGCGTTAAAATTTTAAAAATGTCAGAGCGTCCCCTCGTCTATTTTAAATTGGATAATCAGTCGTGTTTGATTGCTGGTCACTCATTGAATTTTCTTGCCGACGTTGCCGACGGAATGAAGATCGTTGTTGGTGGACAATTTAATAGTAGAAAACAGTTTGTGGTGAAGAAATATGCGGTGGTAGGCATGACGAAGATTATGATGGAGTTTGAAATGATGAGAATATAAATACCCACTCTCTAGTAGGATAAAGAGTGGGCAAAAGAAAGCGAGAGTGGACTACTCTCTAATTAGTAGTTTATCATTTTTAGGTTTCAACGCAATAAAAAAACAGGCACCTATCGCCAGGGTGCCTGCCCTCCCTAAAAGGGAGTAGAAATGGATAGTTTCTGAATGTCAGTTTAGCATAAAACGGTTTCAGCAACAAGAATTATACTATTTTAACACAAAAAGAGCTCCCGATTACTCGAATGCTCCTTGCAGAAAATAAAGATTTTCTTGGATTGGTTTTATTATACAATGTAACGCTTACATGTGTAATAGAAAAGATCTTAGCCTACCTACGCTAAGATCTTTTTTAATTTATTTATGTTGGTCGACTAATTGTTGGGACTTGTTCGCTGTGTCTTTTACATCTTGGTTAGCTTTGTTTAATTTATCAATATACGCTTTTAAATCAGAATTTTCTTTAGTTGCATTTGCTAACTGCTGTTTAGTAGAATCGAGCTCTGCTTGTAAAGAATTCTTTTCACTGTTTAATGTGTTGATTTGGTTATTTAGTGAATTAATGGTATTTCGCAGATCATTCGCTTGATTTAATGCTTCTTGCAGTTTAGAATTCCATTCTTGATTTTTCTGATTGATCTCTTGATTTTTTTGATCAATTTCTTTCAATTTGTCCGCAATTTCTTGCTGTTTAGATTGTAACTCTCCATTTTTACTATTTAATTGAGATTCTAAACTAGTTTTTTCTCCAGCTAGTTGATTATTTTCATTTTTTAAATTCTCTAACTGTTGCCGATAACCGTCAATATCTTTTTGAAACTGATTTAATTGGTTCTGTGTACTAGTTGATTCATTGGATAATTGTGCGATTTTCTGTTCCTTGACTGATAGTGAGTTACTCAACTTGTCTAAGTTACTATTGATGGTAGAAATGTTATCTTCCCCACCCCAATTTAAAATGCTATCTGCATAATTTTTACCAGCTAAACCAATAAATGTTAGTACAACGATGAGTGTTCCGATTACATATTTTTTCTTTTTCATTATTCAATTTTCTCCTTACATATATAAAAGCGACATAGCAACTCTTATATAATAGAGTTTTATCTATTATTTTTCAATATCGTTGTTTATTTATAATTAAATTTTAATGTATACTTACATATTATAAAAAAGTTGTGTTTAAAAAATCAGTAACCGATACCATAAAAAATACTATGCAAGTGTGAGCACGTGACCAAAAAAAGACCTTAGCGATTGCTAGGGTCGATTAACTAAGATATTCTTCCCAATTCTCAGGAAAACCTATTTTATCAATATCTATATAATCCTTATAAATACCAATCAAGTTAGTTAGATTAGCTTTAAACATTCCAAAATACTCGGTATCCAAGCAAATTTTATGGCATATATAAATAGCTACGAACGCACGATTGTTTAGAATGTCACTATCTTTTTTCGATAACTGCGCCTGTATGGGGAAAATTCGGTCGTATATTCTCCCATTATGTGCACATATATTTCTAGTAACTGATAGAACATAAATCCAATTCGAAATATAAAAGCTACTATAACCATAATTTTTTTCGAAATCTTATTTCTTAGAGGTCGATTTATATTGTAAAAAAATTTTGATAACGATCCAAAATCAGACATCTCCATTGCGACCCATACAGGGAAAATATTATCGTAATTTTTTATGTAGTGATCTGTATATAATTCCCTTCTTTTGGATGACTGAGAAGTTAATTGTTTGAATTTCTCTAACCAGCTCTCATGAAAATCAAGTCTGTCAAAGTTATGCGGGTCATAAAAACCAAGCGGACTAGTCTCTAAAGCGAAATCTCTGGCAATGATGGATTTTAATTCTACTTCTACATGCTCAATAATTTGAAATAATAACAAACGAAATCTCTCATCAAAACGGTAATTCTGATAGATACTAAAGAAAGTTACATTTTCCCAAAATTTATCTTTTGATTTATAAAATGGTAAACAATAACCTTTGAACCTAAAATATCCAATTTTTTTTAAAGCAGCGATAGCAAAAGAACGGTCTTCGATTATTAAACCTCTATCTTCTAATATATCTACTTGTTCTTCAATAGTTGTTGCACATCTATCATATTTCATGTGATTATATCTCCTAAATACAAAAACGTCCCCGCTTGGGACACATTGTAAAGAGGTGTGCGGGGTTCTATTAATTATATTAAACTACACATAAATTCTAGTGTCAAATGTTTTAAAGATATATTTTTCTACGTACTCCGCAGGCCTCGAACCCGCATCTTCCGATATGAACCGGAGTATTCTACCAATTGAACTAGGGATACTCTTAAATAAGGATTATTATTTTTAAAACGTGTTATAATACAGAATAGAACGTCAGATCTTCCCCACAGTCCACTTCCCCAAGTAACTGTATCTGACGTTCCTTTTTTTATGGGCGAGTGACTTCCCATTAGAATTAACTTACCCATAAACCGATTTCTTTGCAAATGATACACTCATGACAAAGTGATACACTACACAAAGAAACAACCAGCCCGCACACGACTGGTTGCCGATCAAGATGAAACTTAGTTATGAAAGAAGTAAGGTTTGACGAAAACCTCACCTATATTTATACCTTTATAACTTCCTTTTTGCAAGCGGTCTCTTCTTATTTTCTAACTTATTGATATAAAAATAAAGGCCCTTGCTTGCTTGGATATTTATTATTTTTAACCTTAAATGTATATGATTTGCTTTAACTTTTGAACTACTACTATAATATGCTTAGAAATAAAAGGAGGGCTTTATTATGACAGACAAAGGTTTTACGGACAAAGCTAAAGGTAAAGCGAAAGAAACCACTGGAAAAGTAACTGGTGACAACAAAAAGAAAGCTGAAGGCCTACTTGATCAAGCTGTTGGGAAAGTAAAAGAAGTAGCGGCAGACGCAAAAGAAAAAGTTGAAGATATCACGGATGACGTTAAGAAAAAATTAGACAATTAATAGAATCTACAAAAGTAATTAGACTAACATATACCCTCCACAACCAACTAAGGCTGTAGAGGGTGTTTGAGTTTACTTAATATCGTGATACCAGCGTGTTTCATAAAAGTCTTGATGACCACCAGAAGTATTTCCGTTAGCATCATTGGTTGCACGTGTCATAACAATGACTGATTTCCCACTAAATTGTTTAGCATTGAAGTTCACATCATAACCGACTTTACCAGTCGTTTTATATGCTACATTCACATCTGGGCGTGCTACACCAGGTGCTTTTTGACGTGCTAATTCTTTACCAGTTGTACGATCAATAATGAATACATATTGATATTGATAATTAGCTACGTGCCACCCTCGTGTTTTGAGTGTGTTACCAATTCGTCCCCATTGATCCAAGTGACCATGATTGTTGCCACTATCCATTACAGAATATCCAGAACCAGCCGTTGTTGGATCAACTGGCTTAGATGGAATTGGCGTTGGGTTAGTAGCTGGATTGTCCGCTTCAGAACCGTCAATACCGTATTTCACATCATGAGCAAACTGCGTTTGGGATACGCCTTGGCTAGCTAAATATCCGTACGGATCAGTATGATCGCCCCACCAATTTGTTGAAATATACTGGTGACTGATTACACCTTTTCCATTAACTGGACTGTCTACAGTCAAAGGAATATTAAACCGCTTTGCGCTATCACGAATCAGATCAATATAAACTTTGTAGTTTTGTTTGAACAATGCCGCATTTGGAGTTGCTTGCAACTCAATTTGAACGGGTGAATTAGCGTTAGCATATGAGCCAGCACCATATTGCACGTAACCAGGTTCTCCAACTTGATACACAATACCATCACCAACGATATAAGCAGTGTAGGCATTTGCCCAATTCCGTTTCATGAACGTCGCTTCGTTACGACCTGTTGCATTTGGATTTGCAGTATCATGCGCCACAATATAATTTGGATTTGCTTGAATTGAACTCCCCTCGCCAGGGCCTAAATTAAATTCGTTGTTGACTGTGTACGCAAACGCCTGTGTTGGCAACAAAAAAAGAGCTGCGACAGCTCCAATTAAAAATTTCTTTTTCATTCTAGTCCTCCTGACTATCTGTAGAAAATTTTTTGTATGTGCGGTTCGATACTCCTAAAACAGTACCTAAAAAGGTGCTCAAACCAGTAATGATGATTACAGCAATATCTGTGTATTGCCAATTGATTGCTTTACCGATTAATCCGACAAACGTTGCTAATGCTGGGATTACAATTAAAGCAATCCATTTTAAAGTTTCAAATGTTTTATTTTGAATGGGACTCACCTCCCTTCAAAGGAAGTTCTCTAACTCGATTGTATAGAAGCTCTCCAGTTCCATTTCCTCCCAATCCGCGATACCCTCGCCACAAATATTCGAGATTATCCAAATCATCTACAGCAACTGCCCCTTCTTCAATAAAATAAGAGCATTGCTTATAAATCTCATTGTGTAAGATAGCTATATTTGCAGCTTCAAGCATTTTAAATCGCTGTTCCGTTAGTTGTTTATTTTGTTCTGCAATATTTTTATTCTTTAGTATCAATTTTCCTACCCAACCTAGAACGCCTACAATACCTCCAATTCCCAAAGACATTAAAAGCCCATTGAGTTCTAGTAACTCGTCGAAAAAATGCACATGCCTTTCCACCTTCCAATCAAAATAAATAGCCCCGTCAAAAACGAGGCTAAAAAAATAAAGCTTATTCAGCTTTAGCGATAATCTGATTCGCTTCTTCTTCAGTAATACAAGTAGGCACGAATTGTTTTACATCCTCTTCAGTGAAGCAACCCCAATCGTACATCATTTTAATATCATCAAAATTAAACATTCGCAGCACCTCCGATTTGAGTTTTGATCGATTCAATTTCTTTATTTATTGCTACATCATTCAACATTAATTTGGCATTCAGTTGTGCCATTGAATCTGTTTTAGTAGTTAGTGCCGCGTTTGATTCTTTTAGCGTTGTGTTATCAGCTTGCAAACCTGTAGACAGATTTTCCAACAATTCAAGTTTCTCAGAATAATCTTGTGTGACTGCTTCTTCCCATTTTCCTTCTGTAAAATTGAAGAATTGGGATTGCGGTTCAGTCAACGAATCTAAAGGAACAATTTCAACAAATGGTAACGTTGTTGGGAAATCATCTGCCACTTCGTGTTCTTCATATCCCAATGGATATAATACTTTGTAAATTGTTTTCATATTTTTCCCTCCTAAGCCAATTTAACAATAGCCAAATTTATTTTCTGCATGGTCGTTCCTGCGGTTCCCGAATTAAATTCGATAGTTAATTGATCATTGCCTTCAAAACTTCTGACGTACGTTAGTGAGTTTGAGCCAGATGCTGGAGACCCTAGCAAATTTCTATTTACTAAAGATGTACCGTTCAACCTCGAAATTCCAAATGTTAACCAATTGGTTAATCCAGTGTAATTCACTCCTAGCGTCATCATATAAACGCCTGATTTTTTGATAGTAATTACTTTACCACTCATTGAAAAAGCCTCAGCGTTCGAAGTGGAAAATCTTTGAATATCAGGATTTACTATTCCCGCAGTTAAATTATTAACTGCAAAATCTTCACACCAGCAAGCGTCATTGACAAGGCCAGCTGGATTCCCGCCCACTTGAAGCCCATCTTGAAAATTCTTTGTTCCTAAAATAGTTTCATTTCCAGTCGCAGAAACAAACTTGCCTTGAACCCATTTTGCGATTGCTTTAAACACTAAAGAAGGTGTCATAAACTTATTAGTGGCCGTCCCCGCTTCAGCTTCAGCCTGCGTAGCAGTCGAATAGTTATCAACGTTTCCTAGTCCAATTTGCGTTTTCGTGACTTTATGTGGATTACTGATATTTTCAGTATGGGAATCAAGAGTTGCTTTTTTAGCAATCGTGTTATCCTCAGGTTGCCACGAATAGTCCGCTGGATTATCGCTATCAACGATTGAGATACCTTTGTAGGTTGGATAGGCGTTGGCGAAATCTTCTGATGGAGCAGGTGTGTAGATTGTTGATGTGTTGCCTTTTTCAACCTTTAATTTTGATGAAGGGTCTGTATTTTGTGGTTTGACGAAACGGAGATACGCTACATTTTCAGGAACAGTATATCTGACTCTGTTTAATGAGTTTTCTGTACTTGAATATACTGATTCGAAATTTGAGTCGTACGCAACCACATTAAGAGCAACTAACTTACCGTCCAAGCCGAAAACTAATTCGTCACCTTCTTCAACTTCAATGAAGTTGACGGATCTAATTCTATCAGTTGCTGTATAGTCATCACCGCTATCCCATACCAAACCTCCGAGTTCCCAGCCACCCTCGATGATATTCTCCCCCGGGTAAACAGGCGTAAACCTGTCCGTTCCGTCTGCTGACCAAGACCATGCAGTTTTAAATCTTGCTCTAACCTCAACATCATCTAATTTTTCTTCGAGTGTTAAAATTCGAGCTTGCAGTTCATTAAGTAATCTTTCAGATTCTGTTTCAATTCCAGCAATGGTTTGATGATATTGATTCATAATCTCGTTGAAACCTTGCCAGTAGTAGTCATCTAATTCAGGCGTGTTCAAATCAATCGGGCTTCGTTTGATGTCAAAGGTAAAACGTCCAGCGGTATCGAGTGAACGCGAATCAGGTAACTCAATATAAATTGACCCCTCTACGCGACCAACGTAGCCTAAAATATTATCTTCTAGAACAATTGATACAATTCCGTTCACTGCATCTTCGATTATCGCATGATAAATATGACGACCGCCAATAAAATCTAAGCAAATTGGAACAATCGTTCCTTCAGCTAATGTTTGATTAACATAATCCTTTTGCAGTTGAAAAAGCATTTTAGCGGTTCCTTTGTCATGCGACCAAAAAACCACTCCAGTCGAAATAGGAGTGGTCGCTTTTGCCTGAATGACAATGATTTCTTCATTTGTTTTGAACATTAGGACAACACCGTCCCTTTAGAGATAATCAAGCCTTGACCGCTAGTTTTTTGTTTAGTCGTTGCTGTTAAAGCACTCGTACTACCATCGCGCACAGTGCCATCTGAAGCTTCAAAACCAATATTATTTCCAGTTCCAAGTACATCTTGAGCAATACGCGTTTCAGACATTAAAATAGATAAATTAAGTTGATTTTGATTGGAAAAATACGAATTGTAAATATGACATCTTGAAGAGCCTCCTGTGTAAACTGCAACATGGTTTGAAATAGCTTTCGTATTTTCGACACACCTAACTTGATTTAGCGCTAGATAGCCGCTTTGCTCACAAAGAAAGCTATATTTACGCCCACCATAAACAGGCGCGTTTGCTTGGTCCACTGCTTGAATTCCAGCAATTTGAAAATACCCCGTACAATTAAAGAAACTGATTGACCGGACTTTAACAGGCATATCATTTTTACTTTGGTCTAAAACGCCTAAACTTTGAATGGTCCGAATATTAATCCTTAAAGCATTGATAGATTTAAGAACTATATCTTCTAAATACACGCCATCATCGATCCAGATAGTGATTTGAGAAGAAGAAATCAACGGCATTACGTTCACTGCCATTTGAATTGTCTTGAACGGTTTTTCTTCTGTCCCGTCCCCATTTTTGTCATCACCATCAACAGAAACATATAAATCTAACGTTGCCCCATATGTTCCCATTAATTTTCCAATTGCTTGGTTTAACTGTTCAAACTGTAGTCTCTGATTTTCTTGAGTCATGTCTAATTGAGTCACGTCTTCATCGTGTTTATCCTCTGAAGCGAGCAGTCTCGATTCTAAAGTATCGAATGTTTCGCCTTTATTATTTACTCGCGCGTCCACTACTTCGTTAGGAGAATCACCGCCACTATGCAAAACGAGGTTGTCGATTCGACTGTTCGTAGTATCTAGTTTTTGATCTTGATCATGAGCATTGCGATTTAGAATATCAACATTGTCGTTAAACGTTTTTTTCCACTCTGAAGAGATACGATTCTTAATAAGTTTGAGTAATTCCATCAAATCACTCCTTTCTTAGCGAGATTCGCTAGTATTGATGTCATTGTTTTCTTCGTATTTGATAAAGTGATTTCAGGCGGTTTATTAGGCAATGCAGGGTAACAAGTTATACCTACCACTCGTATAAGAGAATTAATATTTAAAGGCTCATAGATAAATGGAACTCTATCGCCTTTTTCCAATTCAATAACCCACTTTAGTGAGATTGAGCCAGAAATATCAGGGAAGTCATGTATCTCTTGCTTTAGCCGTGCAGACATATTTCCCGGTATTGTATATCTTTGATCCTCAACCGGATCTTGAACTCTAATACCATATTTCTCAGCCAGAGGACTTGTATAAGTTATTGGACTAAAAATATAGTTATCTTTATCATCCGTTTTACCAAAACCACGGATTTGAGTCTTTAAAGCAAACGTGTCAATATCAAACTTCACTTCATCAGTATTAAATTTATATCGGATTTGTTTTTCTGTGGTTTGTCCATATTCCTCTCTAGGATAGAACCTAAGGTGTTTATTGTCAGGAATAACTACACATTTGTAATCATCTATAACCTCATTAATAAGATCCAAATAGTTACCATTTCCAAAGTTTTCCTGCTCAACTTTACTAAATACACCGATCGGATCTATAACCTCCCAAGTAAAACTATTGTTTCCTGATTTGAAAATATGTGATAAAACTTGATTAATTGTCAAATTCCCGGTCAGTGAACCATCATATTGTCTACAGTCCTGAATCGTATAGTAAATATGAGTAGCTGTCACATCCTTATATATTTTTGAGCCGGAAGCATAACTGGCCATTTGCTTGATTACAAAGCGTTGACCATTCCAAATCAAAATGTTTTCGTAATCAATCAAATCAAAACTAATTCCGTTAAAATTTGTTCTTTGTATAGTAAAACTGACTTCCCACGTTTCATTTTCTTGCCAAGATTCATAGAAAGAATCCTTATCATAACCGATAAGGATTTCTTCTTTATTCTCTTCTAAATTTCTAACTAACAAATCAGTCATGATATCACCTACTTATATAAATAACGAAAATCCCAAAAAGATTTAACGTTAGCTACATTTTGAATTTCAATTTCGTTGATCCCTTCGACTAGTGTGATTAATCCGTGATTTGTATCAATGCCCCGACTAACACCGTTTAATTTCGGATATACACGATCTATAGTGACTGTTTGCCCTAAATTAGTAGAGAACTCAGGGAAATAGATGAATCTTTCCCCAGTAGTTCTGTTAAAGATGGTCGCATTTCCTCCAGACTCACCTTGTAAAGTGATTTTTAAATACACTTCTCTAGGATCTACAGGAAAACTCCCAGCGTTAAAGATAGTAAAACGACTAGTTTCATGAGTATATTTGTAATCTCCATCCACAAGTCCCTGACTGAATTGCCATTCATTATTCAGACTGAAATCAGATAGCGTTGAGGTAATCGATTCAGCGTACCCTTTAAACACATTAAAAGATACAGTGAAATGAGACATGAAAAACGCTTTTTTTGTAACCGATATACTGTCTAAAGACACCGGATAACGTTTTCCCGGCTCTTTCGAATAGATGAAATAGTATTCAGCTTCTCGAGAAAACAATTCTCTCAACTCAGTTTCTCTTAAAACGAGGTCGTCTAAAGTGCTGACCTTTAAATCAAAATCAAGCATGATTGGAAATGAATCAAATGAATGATTAACTAATCTTTGGCCGACGGATCCTTGAAATGATGTAAATTCATTTTTTGGGACGGGCATTCCAATGACAATTGAAGCAACTTTAATATCATGATCATTCGTCAAACAGTAATCACAATCACTAAATCTTAATAAGACATCTGTTTTTACCATCTAAGCCCTCCTTGCCGTATATAATTTGCGTTTAAAAGTTGAAGCGTTTGTTTGATCTACAGAATGCCCGACTTGTTTGCCATCTATATAGCTATTTACTTCTACTGGTCGTTTATTTATCTGATCAACTAAATGATCCAAATCGGATTGACTTACACTGTGACCTCTTGAGTTACTGTAAGCAGAAACGCTTGGCGCTGATGTTGCAGGCTTGTACTGCTCTCTAGCAGCTACTGCTTTTTGAATCAACAAATCAGCGCTGTCCTTGGCAGGGTTGATAATAAATTCCTTAGCATAATTCGGGTCTTCACCAATCCATGCAAGGGTTGGTTTATCTACTTCTCCGCCGTTAGCGTACCAATGATTAGCTTTCCAAAAACTCAAAGCCCCGTTGGCTCCGCCATATCGCCCATTAACATAATCACGCATCCATCTTAATTGCGTAATTGGATTCGTTCGCCAGTCAGAACCAGCTGAAGCTAGTTTGCTAGCTGGTAATGATTGCGGAAGTCCGTATGCACCACTTCCTGGATTAGTAGCTTGAGGGTTCCAACTAGACTCGTGGTTAACAATGTAATCGATTGCCGCATATTCAGACGGACTAAATCCGGCCTGTTTCATCCAATTTTGATGACCGCCGGTTGGTTTTGCGTTTGTTCCTCCAGAATTTGTATTACCATGATATATATCACCTGATCCCATCCGTCCAGAAATATGGACATGGTTGTCATGGTCAGTTGATCCCCAAGGGACCCATTTACCAGAAGTGCCTCCGTGGGTGTATCCCATGCGGTCACGAACCATTCCGTTAGTGATTACATAGCCAACTTCTTTCGGAAATTTTTCAAATGCATAGTTCGCCGCCTTGGTGTAAAGTGGATTCAATATAGATCCTGGAATTGCGATATCAATAGCCTGATGTTGTCCATGATGATACTGATCGCCAGCTCTATAGCCTGAAGAAACATAAAAGCCACTGCCAAATTTCCCGATAACTTTTTGAGCTACCTTAACTAAGTAATCATAAACGCCATTCGCGTTCATAGCCCCATCAAAACTACCGGAACTTCCAAATTCTTCTTGATACTGATCAAATAAAGATTGAGCATATTTGATTACGTTGTCCTTAACCGTATTCAAGCCACCTTTAGCAACCTTGAATTCTGCTGAGTCTCCTAATGAGTCCAAAAACTTGGATATACCAAGCTTATCCGTGACAGTGTTGTAAAGTTTGTCGGCTCCATCAAAGACAAAGTCTTCAACATTTTCAGCCTTCTCTTTGACCCAATCTGCTATGTTGTTGATCGTTCCCCAAACACCACTAGCATGGGCAGGAAGTCCTTTTGTCATAGATAAAAACTGTTTCGATGCTTCATGAGGTAAAATAGACGTACCTGCTTGTAAAGGTCTAATTTCGGGACCATTTACACCGACCGCGAAAATTCCCTTAGATGGATGATGGGCCATTTCAAACCCTTCTTCACCAACTAGCGCAATTTCATCTTCTGTTAGACCGCTTGTACCTTTTGCGTGAGCACCCCATTTGGGAATTTTTCCCCATCCTTTATGCAATCCATTTAACAACCCGTTAATACCATCCACAATGCCATTCACAATGGATTTAAGGTTGGTTTGTAATCCTTTCCAAGAACCTTGTACTGTGCCGGTCTCATTTTGTGATGCACCGATATGTTGCCTAGCCTGATCATTCGCTAATGTAACAACAGCTGTTTTTTGCTTTTTAATCTCGTCGCTGACTTTATCGTGCTGTTCTTTTGCTTTAGCAGTTACTTCTTTGTATTGATTTTTTGCAGCAGTATGAGTATCGTCGCGTTGTTTTCTAGCTTCTTTGACAACTTTTTCATACTGTTCTTGAGAAAGAGTACCTGTTTCATCACGTTGACGTTTAGCTGCTTTAACAGTCTCTTTGTACTTTTTGTCAGCAGCCTTAATAACATCATCACGAGTCTTTTTTGCTGGTTTGACAGATGCTTCGTAAAGTTTATCTGCCTCTTCTTGAGTGGCCTCTAAATCTTTTGCGCTTAACTTGCCTTTTTTCTTACGTAGTTGTTTAAGCAAATCTTCTTGTTCTTTAGCGCCGTTTTCGATTGCTTCGACAGCTTTCCCATTCATGGCAAATTGATCAGCAACATAATCCTTGACGAACTGTTTCCGTAATTTATTAAGTTCTTTATTTTTTTGTTTTTCACTTTTGCTGGAATCATTCTGAATGCCTTCTACCTTTTTGTAGTATTCGTTGACGGTCGTCTGCATTTTTATGAGCGCATCTTTTTTACTTTTCTTGGAAGCATCGTTATTTTTTTGTTCTTTCTTGAGAAGTTTATCCGCTTCTTCCCTTGTCATAACGCCTTGCTTAACAAGCAAATCTAAATCTTTTTTAGATTGTTTTTGCTTCTTTTTGTAGTAACCATCGATGTCTTTGCCCATTTCTTCAAAAAGTTTATCGGATTCTTTTTTTGCTTTCTTAGTGCTTTTAGGGTCAATACCCATGTCGACAAGAAGTGCTTTATTTAGCTTTTTGATCTCTGGAGCGATTTTTTTATTTATTTTTTTCTCATCAATTTCAATTTCGATTTTAGCCTTGGTTTTTTTTACTTTAGGCTTCAACGGTTTTCCATTCAGAGATTCTTGCAAGCTGCCAACAAAGCCACTACCAAATTTCGAGCCGGCAAACTGTCCTGCCGCGCCGCCTAACACGGTACCTATTGCGGTACCAATTCCAGGAGCTATCATCGTTCCAATCGTTGCGCCTAATTTAGCACCACCAAGACCGCCGCCGATACCGCCTAAAAATCCTCCAGTTTTTTCTCCTGTAGATCCTTTTTTGAAAAGCTCTGGTACACTTGCTATCACGCTTATAACCGGCGTTAACTTAGCCAGTCCTGTCACTAAAGATCCTAATTTCGCTGCAATACCTGTTCCACCAACAGCAGCAGGCGCTACAGTAGCTGCCGTCTCCGTAACTGTTTGAGTCACTCCTGCTTTAGTGGCGTTTCCAAATCCTCCGCTTAAAAAGCTAGTGGCTTTTTCAATAGCAGTGAATTCTAATAAGTGTTTTTTAGCATCTTTTATCATCGAAATGAATTCAAAACCTTTTTTCACTGCGAACATAGTCACAAGTGCTTTACCCAGTAATTCAACTTTATCTTTATTGTCAGCTAGGTTTTCAATGATTTTATCCAACTGTTTAAGAGGATCTTTGATTTTCTTTGTATTATCATCGATCAAACCGAACATATCTGCAACAGCAAGGAGAATATCCTTTCCTTGCTCCCAAGCGCCAGAAATCAATGCACCGGCTAAGTCCTTGACGTTGCCAGTGATATTTCCAATCGTGGACTTGTTTTTGTCCAGATAAGAAAAGACGTCAGAAACATGTTGAAATAACCCGACAACAGAATCAGATGCGCCGTTGATTATACCTGTAAGCTTATCTTTTCCAAGATGTTTGATAATGTCATTGATTCCACCGACGATATTCGCTTGCAAATTACCAATTGCGCCTTCAAAAGTTGTGGTTGTTTTAGCGGCTTGAATTGCACCGTCGTTCATTCCTAGTTTAGTAATCGCTTGGTTAAACTCATCAGCAGAAATCTCGCCTTTTTCCATTGCATCACGGAAATTGCCTGTGTATGCACCGTTATCGACCATCGCTTTTTGTAACACGCCTGATGCACCAGGTATTGCATCTGCCAACTGATTCCAGTTTTCAGTAGTAAGTTTCCCTGCCCCAGCTGTTTGGGTAAGCATCATTGCTACTGCCTTGAAAGTCTCAGCACTCCCGCCAGCTTGAGCATTCAAGTTACCTGCTGCTTGAGTTAATTCGGTATAATTTTTAATACCGTTTGCCGCTAATTGAGCAGTTGTGTTAGAAACTGTAGAAAGGTCATATACAGTATCATCTGCATATTTTTGTACAATTTTAGTCGCTTCGTTGATCTCTTTTTCACCAAATCCACCTAGTTTCATAGTGGATTTAAATTTATCGATTGAGTCAGAAGCTTGTACAGATTCACCAATTAATTCACTAAAACTACCAGTGATTACTTGAATTGCACTTGAAGCAACTCCAGCAATTGCACCAATAGAAAGCTTGTCCTTTAAGCTCATATACTTCGATTCTGTTCGTTCAGCAGTTTCCCCAAGTTCTTTTGTTTCAGACTTTGCTTGAGTGGCATCAGCATTCAAAATAGTTTCTTTTTGTTTAGGAATTTCAGCGATAATTTTTTTATAATCGATTGCTTCGCCAGTTTTCGCCATTGTCCGAAGTTCTACTTTTTTTTCATAAGGTAATTTTTTCAATAATTTATCGAAATCTTTAATACCTTGCTCTTCAGCATCCGCAATGATTTTTGTTTTTAATTCTTTCGGGAATCTAACAATTTTCTTTTTTGTCGTTTCAACTTGCTGATTGAATTCTGTGTTTTCTAAATCTACAACTGTTTTCTTAGTAGTAGGTATTTTGCCAATTCCGTCTTTAGTGGATTGGATTTTCAACGCCATACCATCGTTATCAGCTTTCAGTTCAGTGATCTTACTTTTCGGAATATCCTTTAAGAAAGCTTTTGTTTCTTTAACGTCTTTTTCTGCATCTGAATTATCCGCTTTAATAGTGAATTTAACTGGATTATCAAATGTATTATCTACATATTTTTTGGTAGACTTCGCAATAGATTCAATTTTAACCGTTTCAGCTTTAAACGAATCATCCATCTTTGAACCAGTATTCATGCCTAACTTAGTCAAAACATCGTCAACAAAAGAGACGTCGTTTTTGAAATTCGGAAGGTTAGAGAGCATTACATCAATATTTATTGTTGCATCTGCTGCCATTCATTTCCCTCCTTTCCATTTATTGTGTATTTAATTATTTTTTTGTTTTACTATATTGATTGAAGATTGGAGGTGAAGTTATGAGCTATAACAAATTAATAGGAGAAAAATTGCTTGATATTATTAAAGAAGCCCCGACAGGCACTTCAACACATTATCTAAAAGAGTTTGATCAAAAAGACGTTATGGATACCGTTAACTTTTATCACGGAAAATATCCAGAGAATATCTTGTTATCTGAAATGTATTACGATGATTTTGCTCCCATTGTTATAAACAAATAATTTCTTTTATCCTTCCTTTGAATCACTTAGATATTTGCTCAGAGGAAGGATTTCTTTACCCACAAGCACCTCTTTAATATCTACCTCATCCAAATAACATTCTATTTTTAACTTAGGCCGTTCGTAAGCAGGCATAGATAATTCAATTTTTGTTACCCCATGTCCTAGAACCCAATCGTTGAGTTTAACCTCGTGATTAGCTGATATAGTCGGATTTTCTGTTTTTGGTTTGATTGACAACTTTAAATATTCGTTATCCATTATATTGCCTCCGTTTATGATTTTGCTTGTGCAGCTAACATGTCGAACATGCTGCCTAATTGACTATCTAAGTTATCCACAGTTTTTTCGGACTCCAAAGCATAGTACTGTTGCAACTCCAAAAGATTTGTCAGTGATTCTCCTTCTAATCCGCTAACTGTTCTAGATCGAATAGATAGAATTCGTTGAAATTGAGTTTTCTCACTCAATCCTGACAATAACGATTTAAAGGTGATATAGTGCATCTTCCCTCTTTCTTTCAACAGATCTATTCCATAGTCCGCAAAAAAAGACGCATAGATTGCACCAGCGTCTTGCGTGTAAGAATATAATTTTTCGGGTTCTACACCTTCAAATTCCAAGCTGCCATCCTCAGAATTCCCATAAGGATTCTTTTGGATATAATTGCTGACATCCTCAACTAGTTTAGATTTTTGTTCAAAACTAAATTGCTTTGCCAAAACATCATCACCAAAATAGAAAAGATCAAATGCTTTATAGATTTTTTCGAATGATTGCAGTCGGTCATCTTCCAATAATTCATAAAACTTCAAGACTGTATCAAATGAAAGGTCTAGCGGGATCTCATAATCATCAATTAGAATACTCGTTTCTAGATCATCAATTAAATCAAACAATCAGATCACTTCTTTTTATTATTTTTGTGGCGGTTGCTGTAATGTTTATCAGCTGTTTTCTTTCGTTCGACCATTACCTTATCCAGTTCTGCTTGAATCAATCCGATAACTGTGTTCAGAACTTTTGTGCTTGAACCATAAAATTCATAAACACGTCTGCCTTCTCCTTCACCTAAAACTGCATCTAACGTAGCTAAGGCGCTATCTCGCATTGAATCAATTTCATTTTGAGTAAAAGTTTTGTATTGGTCTGCTGTTGTCGTTTCTGCATCATCCATTTTTTCTAACTTAGAAGCCATGTCTCGCAGTTGGACAGATACTTCAATGTTTGTATAGTTAGCTAATGCTTGATCGACCTCATCTGAAATAATGACATCGTAGTCTTGACCCGCAATTCGTAATCGTTTAGTTAGTGATAACTTTTCATCTAAATCGATAATATTGTTAATAGCCATTCGTTTTCCTCCTAATAACCAGAGGCTTCATAGCCTCTAGTTATACATTCTCAATCTTTTTTTATGCAGCTGTAACGGTTACTGTGCATTTAGCAGTTTTACTTGCAGTAGTTGTTGTTACTGTAATATCTGCTGTGCCCTCTTTAACAGCTGATACTTTACCAGCTGTATCAACAGTGGCTATTGTTATATCGCTAGATTTCCAAGCAACAGTTTTATCAGTTGCCGTTGCTGGTGTAATAGTAGCTGTTAAGGTTTCATTTGCCCCAACCACAAGTGAAGTCGTCGTTTTATTAAGCGCTACACTGGTAGGGCTAATTACTCCCCCACCGCTGGTACCGTTACTGGTTTACCGTTAAACGCCATCGTAAAGCTGAATGTTTGCTTAGCATTCGCAGCTCCACCAAAAGGTACGATAGCCGTCAATGTAACCACAGCTTGTACCTTATTCCCTTTTGCATCGGTCCATTGAGCCAATGTGCGTAATTCATCTCCGATTGACAAGAATTTAGACGCTACATAATCCTGCGCAGCGTCACCAAATACACGGTGTCCCGCAACTTGGAACGTAATACTTTTACCGGTTACAGTGGAATCAGTGAAGCCTTCTCCATCGTAGTAAGGGGATGCATCTGTAGTGTCCGCTGCAGCCGGAGTAATAGTTGTGATCCCTGCTGCAAGTAACGCAAACGACGCGCTAGCCACATCTGCAATATCAGTATTCCCCGCTGTGTCGATTTCCAATTTGTTTTTAAAGTTCAGTAAAAATTCTTTATTGTTTTCTGCCATTTGTGTTTCCTCCTAATTTTTGAATTGATGAATAGTGATTTTGATACCTAACAAATAAGTTGAATTCCCTTGCACGTCCTGTTCACTAACGAAAGGTGTTTCACTTATTTCGATACCTAAAAAGACGAAGCTCCCATCTTCTGATTCCAAAGTTGAGAGTTCGTCCAAATGATTTGATATGAGCCAAAGCGTTTGATTGGCTTTTTCTTGATCTTTCGTATTAAATCCGACTTCATAGAGCATTTCCCGCTCTTTCGTACCGTCAAAGTATTCCTCGACTGTCCGACTTCCCGGCATGGAATAAACGCAAAGCGTGTCTTCACCGTTTAGAAAACCCATCGAGCATGGCATTGGAAGGCCTTGAATAGAATCTATTGAATCAGATAATCGTTCCCATAAATCCACTACAAGTTCCCCCCCTTGATAAATGCTCTACGCCAAGCGTCCATGTGATTCGCTTTTGCTCTAAGATCCCAACGTCTGCTAGTACCGGGAGTGGTGTAGTTTCTGACTCTACTCCCATTAACAAACCCTCTAAACTGCGCTTGTGCATACGGCACTGCATACGTGATTCGGTTCTTACTCACAAATGATTTGTCTCTTAAATGCCCATGACGTTTTGGCGCATATAAGTTCATGTCTGGATGCATTTGAGCAGTCATGTAGTACAGTGCTGAATTGATATTCACCACCGACAACTTACGATCTACACCGTTTTTTTCGACCTTAACATGAAGCATTACAGCACCTCCAGCTCATATGAATAAACTTCATTGCTGTAAGGATTGCGGTTATCAACGATTGTTGTGATAGTGTAAGTCTCACCCTCAAAATCAATCTCTGAACCAACATGTTTCTTAGTTATTGTTGGCATTGGGTCAGACACACCTGCAAACAAAAAAGCGATAGCATTCGCTACCACTTGCCGATTGTTATTACCCCCACTGTAAACTGTTTGAGGTTGAAAGATCATATGATTAATCGTGATTGGTTCAGAAAAGACAGGTTTTTGCCATTTGTCATGACCATCTAGCAGCCTCAAAGTAATTGACTGGTTACAAAGTTCTTTTGGCATTAAAGGAATCATCTATAGTCAACTCCTTTATAAAGCAGGCCTGTATAGATCAACTCGTTATAAGCCTCTGTTGCAACCATCGTTCTGCCAACTGTTGCTGCATTCGTGCTTCCCGATTCAATACGCATACGACCAACGCTGACACTTGAAGGTGAAGCATTTAGTAAGTCTGATAACGAAGTAACTCCAACTGACTTCAAATATTCAATTTGGACAGCCATTGCGATTTTGAACTTATCCGCTCGATATTTGAATGTGTCATCAGCTAAAGAATGTCTCATGTAAAAATCACCGGTAACACGATTTAGTTGGCGCTCAGCGTATTGTTCTAATTCGTCGAATACTTTTGCTTCAGATACTTTACTGAATCCGAGTTCTTTATATTCTTCGTGTGTTAAATAGCTCATTTGATCACCTCGTAAAAGAGAAAAACTATTTAATCTCTCCTTCTGACTCGTTTAGCAACTCGATTAGTTTTGAAGTGGGAGTATTATTAGCGAATTCCACTCCTAAAACTTCCAATTTTTTCTTTAAATCTTCCCGATCAGGCTCGCTATTATTTTCTAATTCAGCAATTCGTTTTTTTAAAGATTCGTTTTCGTCCAAAATTTCGTTGTACTGACCAACAGTAAATGTCTTACCACCGGTAGCTTTTTCAGTCACTTTGTAAGCCCGACCAGATTGGTCAAGCTCAACGATGTCATATCCTTGAGCTTTGTAGAAATCTTTATCGGCTGAATCAATAGTTAATACACGATTAGCGTTTTTAGCTTTCATAAATTACTCACCTCCACCAGTAGTTTTAGGTGGTGATACAACAAATGACAAGCCGTCCGTCTTGGTTTCAAACAAGATAACATCATCATAAGATTGTTCGTAGTATAAGTAATTACCAGCAGTTGATGCAGACGGTTTGTCTAAACCAGCAAATGTATATTTTTCAGGTGCACACATACAAGGCACGTGAATCAACATCATTTGAATGGTTTGAGCTGTTGGATCTGCTACAGCCCCGACAGTGAAATCATAAAGAGTCTTCATATATGCAGATGGGACAGCTGGTTCAATATCCACCTCATCCAGACGTCGTACTGCACGATCAATAACTCCATTGTTGCTTTGAACAGACAAAGTACGTTGCAACCCTTGAGCGTTTTTCAGAATAGTGCTGACCGCTGGAGTCAAGTATAGAGAGCGACCGACTGCCGGAACTGCTGCTTCGTCCATTTCAGTCATCATTTTGTCAAATTGAGTCAAGATATTTTCAGCAGTTAGATCAAGTTCGACGATACCTTTACCGCTATCTTTCGCTTTTTTCAACGTATAAAGTGAAGAAAACATTTGTTTATCCTTTTCTGGAATTTTTTCCACATCATTATATGTTTTAGTGATGTTAGCGATTGAAGTGACGTAGTTTGTTTCATCGACATCAGATGGATCTACTAAAGTGTCCCAGTAACGTTCGTTTTTCAATTCGTAAGTTTCCCATTGGTTTTCGTAATTAGCACCTGGAGTTGTGATTGAGCGGCGAGTACGATCTTTCCGTCCATTTTTAATCAATAATTTTGGTACTTTAACTGTCTTAGCGCCTACCCATTTCAATAAATTGTTAGATGGTGAATTCCACAATTTTTGGGAATACAAGATTCCATTTTCAGAGTAGCGTTTTTGTAATCCTTGTTGATAAGATTCCGCATAGTTTAATGTCGCGTTATCAGCGAACATTTGTAAATTCATTGGCATAACCGGTGTAATAAGTTTTGACATTTCTATTCCTTCTTTCGTTATTTAGTGATGTCGCTTGTCATAGCCGCAATCATTTGTGCCGTAGCATCATCTGGAGCCGAGTTGTTAATTCCCGAAGCATTTCCCGAAAAAGTAGCCTTCTTACCGTCTGGATTAGGCGTGATTTGTTCGGATTGGCCAAACAAATAGCCGTCGCTTTCTTTAAGTGCGGCCAGTTGGTCATCTAATCCTTTTAATCCATCCTCTGCTAATTCCAGTGACTCGCCATCTATTAAAGCTTTAGCAGCTTTAATATTCTTTGCCCCTGCTTGTGTTAGGGCTAAGTCGATTGCTGATGATTTCTTAATATCTGCAATCTGTTGCTCAGAATCGGTTTTGTTTTGGTCAAGACGCGTTTGTAAATCAGTCACTTGCTTTTCCAAATCTTCGTTCCCTTTAGACTTTGCTTTAAAGTCATCAAGCTCACTTTGATTTTTATCTAACTGTTCTTGATACTGAGTCGCTTGCTGTTCCGCGGTAGACACCTTGCTGTTCAGTTCGTTTACAGTTATGCCATGTAAAGCCATTACTGATCCAATCTGTTCGTCTGTTAAACCCAATTCTTTTAGTTCTTCTCGTTTCATTTCATTCATCCTTTCGTTGTTTAACGAGGCTACGCCCTCGATGGATTGAACAGTTTAACGCCATGTTCAGGGCAAAATAAAAAGCCTAGCGATTGCTAAGCTTAAAATTATTAACTTTGTACTTGTTCTCTGCTGTAGTCTCGAACTAGGAAATCATGTTCATTAATGAGTTCTCTTAACTGTTTCTGTTTGTTAGCAATCACTTGTTTGCACATTTGGACAGTTTCGGGATCTTCTAGCTCTAATGCAGCATTCATTCGTTTCTTCTGGTAACGAATATCACGCTCAAGTTTGCGTTGCTTTTGTTGTATTTCAGCATTTTCTTGCGCTTCGTCAGCGTCATATTGAGGTTGGTTGTTTGTATTAACATCCGGTCTCCCGGGATAAAGGATATGCTTACAATTAATTCCCCGGGTGCCATCTTGCTCACCATATCCATGATCATAAATAGATGGTAAATGTTTGAACTCGTCTGGCGCTTCATTTTTCGGCACAGTTAATACCCATCCGCCTTGAATTGGCGCACAAGCTTCACGAGCTGCTGGATGACTACTCATCAATGCAGTGACACAATCGAAGTCTTCCATTCGTTTCAAACGAAGATCATTAAACGTTCTGTGTGAGGTGGATTGAATCACTGTTCTCGAATAAGCCTCCATCGACCACTCACGACCTGCTTTATCGACAAAACCTGATTTAATTCCCATGTCTACCATTTTATAGACATTATCTTTTACGGCTTTCTCATGCGTTTTAAGCCCCGTCATCGATTCTATAGTTGATTGTTTGAGAATTGCTTGATAAGCTCGCATAACTGTATTTTCATTGAAATTAGTAGTGATTAATGTTTGATTGACATTATTGTTTAAGTCTTGGAAAGTTTGACGGATTAATGAATCAAGAATACGATTGATTTCATTTGAAACTGGGATACTTTTATGCACCATTCGCTCAAGCTCACGGTCTACTTCATCAACGATTTTCACACCATTTCCCTTAATCAATTGCTCAATTGCTTCTTGAGTCTCTCCTGTATATCGTGCTAACAAATCAATGACTTTATCGTTTAATGTACCCATTTTAGAAAGTTGATTTACTTGCCACAAAAGCACATCTTCTTTAGCTACATCTTGAAAACGAGATTGTTTTAACGCTTTGATTATGATGTTAAAGATTCGGTCTTCCAGTTCTGAATAGATATTGATAATTGAGTTTGCGGCCTTTTGCATTTTTTCTGGTGTAATCATAATTAATCACCTAAATCGAATAAGGCATCTTGACTACGCCGTTCGGTTGATCCCGCTTCTGGCATTTCATCTTTTAATGCAGCTAACCAATCTTCTAATTCATCTTCGTTTAGATTGTAATTACGGATAAGAAACTGTTTCTTAGGCATTACGCCAGCAGTTACAGCCTTTAGATCATTTTCTAATTGTTTGTTACGATCGACAAATAGACCATCCTCAAAACTAACTTTTACTAAATAACTATCATATTCAATAGAGAATAGCGGTTTCTCGCTTTCAAACATCTCGCCATATCCCGCAAGCTCAAAAATAGAATGGATAAGTTCGTTGATAACTTTTTCAACCATCGTCAAATAGCTTGAACGTGTCTGATAAGTCATGGAATTGTTAGAAACAATCTCAGTGGCCGTTTTAATTCCGTCGTCTGCATAGTTCATTGAGCCAACTGATAACCCAACTTGCACCTCGAACTCTTTAATCAGATGACTGATAGCATCCTTATATTGAACCGTTCGAATTGGCGTCGTGATATCTTTGACCCCAATATTCTCAGCACCATACACACCAGCGAAGACATTTTGGTCAGTATCAAACATCGGCGGATGTGTTTCATCTGTTTTGAGGAATTCTGCTGGCACAACTACTCGGCGTTGACCTAATTGTATTTCCCAAGCAAATTGATCATGAGTTGTATTAATCGTATCAAGTATCTCTTTTGAGTTATCAACAATTCCAGCACCTAATGGGCTCTCTAACGATTTATTATTAGCTCCAGGCGTTCTGAAGTATGCAAAAAGCGGTCTCTGCAAGCCTTCTAGTGTGACTGTTTCAGCTAAGTCAGGATATAGAATCGACAGTGGAACTTGCTTTCCAACAACGTTACTGTTGTCAGATTTGTAAAGCTCATTACTGATAACATACTTTTCGTCTTGCCACTCATGAAATTCGAGGAGCGTGTAGTAGTAATTTGTGTCACCTTCAGTTTGAATTGATTTAGTAGCAATAGCACACTCACTAACTTCGTTTGTATTTGAACGTAACGGATAGAATTGATCTGCACGAATCCACGAGATTTTAATCTTATCTCCATCAATGTAAGGACGCATAGCAAATCCTCCTGCAGCGATACCTTTCTCAAGATTCAATTCGAACAAATTATAGAAATTGTTGTCGTATAATGTTTGTTCCAAAAATTCAGATGCTTCTTTAATCTCTTTAGAAACATCCTTTTTATCAGTGGGATCGTTCAACGTAACTTTACATTTTTCATTGAAAATGATACTAGCCAATCGTCTCGCAGCAGTCTTAGTCACGTTCAATGATTTAAATTCTCGTTTTTTATTGTCGCCAAATGAACTTTTATAGTTGACATCCGGAAATAAATTAGCATAATATTTGAAGTTCTCCGCTATTCGAACGTACTCTAGCGAATCAATCCCAATTTTTGGGTGATCAGTGATCTTCGCTATATCTTTTCCGTTAACGCTCATATTCACACTATCAACTCCTCTCTTGAACATATTTTTGATCGTTTGAATTACTCCCATGATTTCACCTACCATTTCAGTCCTAAATCATTTAGATTATCTTTTACAAAATATTGGAACTGGTCACATGTATGATCATCTATTTTGATAACTTTTGGGTCATCGGAATGCAACGTATCTTCATCCCATCGATAATCTCTGTGCTCTTTAATAAATATTTTGTTGGCTTCTGTATCCAAATAAAAAAACCTACCCTGAGCGAGTAAGTTTTGTACATAGTCAATCATGTCAACCTTCTTTGCTTTAGCAACGGGGTGGAAAGCTACCCCAAAGTCTTTATAATATTGATTCTTTAACGCGCCTTCCGCGGAATCAATCGTGATTTTATAAGCGAACTTGTTGTATTCCGTCTGACACTTTTCAATAAAATCATGTAGATCTTTTGCCAATTCATCGGGCGCTTTTTTATTTATCTTCCCATCTGGTGAATAGTAGTACGTGTCCAACAGAATCACATTGTTCTTTCTAGTGATGGCGTAGCAACCACACGTTGTAGCTGATATTTGATGCCCACTATCAATGGAAAAACAAATTTGAGTAATATAGTCATCTTCTGGTAATTCGTCCAAAGAGTTAAAATGAGTCATATTATATATAAGAGTACCAAGACCAATTACTTCACCTAAATAAAGCCACTTGTAATAGTCCTCGTCATTGTCACGATAAGTTTGAATGAGTTTTAATTGTTGTGATTCGGTAAAACCCAATTCATCATCTAAGTAAGTCGAGTGATCTACTAAGTGATCATCAAGCTCTTTACATTTCTCTACCCATTCGTTTACCCAGTCGTATGGATTTTTTGGCGGGTTCCACGAATAATAAACTTTTACTTGGTCCACATACTTAGAACGCTGACGGATAAATGTTGCATTCGTTTGGTCAAATACTTCACTGCTTTGAAAGTTAGCAGCTTCTTCATACCACAATGAGATAATATCGCCTATCGCATTAGATTTAAGTTTCAATGGATCATCAACGCCATAAAAGTAAAACGCTGACCCTGTACGCTTATGAATGATCGTTAAAGGAGCCATGCGATACCTGTATTCGTTGGCAACACCCAACATATTTAACGCCCATTTGATTTGCAGATAAACCGCATCACGCAAGTATTTGTGCTGAGACATCATGCACACAACATTAACCTTATGTTTTGCTTGAGTGTGTTTCTTCATTTCAGTAGCAAGTTTTAAACTAATAACAGATGATTTAAACGACCCGCGTCCACCCTTCATCAAAACATACGGACATTGCGTGTGCCACATCTTATAGAAGTGAGGATTAATCAAACCAGTAAGTTTAATCTGAGGTTTCTTCTCGGCTTCCACTGCCATTAGATTCAACCTCACTTTCTATTACAGGTATGTCATCAACAATAACCGTCTGTTCTTCTGTCGGATCATAGCCATCGTCTAATTGCTTCAATTGTGCTTTAGCTAGATCAACTTGAGTGTTCATGAGTTCAAGTTTCTTACGTCGCTCATCTTGTTCATCAGCGATTGATACGAACTGTTTTATTAAATTAGCAAGAGTACTCATGGCTCTGGATTGAGCGTTCATAAAGTTCGCTTGTTTATCCCAGGCATACTGAATAGCATATTCTTCAGAACTGCCACCTTCGCTTGAAGACCACTTAGATACTTCTTTTGAAAGACTATCATCGTAAGCAACATACATTATTTTTTGTGCTCTAATTATCGCCGTATATTGAATCATAATATTGTTCCAAAGGATATCCTCTGGTTTAGAGGTTGCAACCTCATTCATAATTTCAAGCGTTTCTGATGGCAACCAATTAGCAAAAAGACCATGTGTAACAGCATTCTTATTACTCTCAGGCGCTCCTTTATTGTTTGGAACGGTTGCGTCTTTGGTTGCAACCTTTTCTTTAGACCAATAACGAGACTTCCATGATTTAACTGTGCTAATTGACACATCGAACTTTTCAGCAATCTCCCGATATTTCAGGCCTTTCTGGTAATCATCAAAAGCTTGTTCATATTTCTTCACATGTGACACCACCCCACTATCGCAACATTTGTTTTGTAAATAAAAAAGACCACCCAAAATGAGTGATCTAATAATATGTACTGACGGCACGTGAAGTTTAAAGGAAGAGGAGCTATTCACTTCCTTCTATGATTTTTTATGTGCCGTCATCGTTAAGAATAATTACGAGAAGAGGCTGTTCACCTCCTTCATATATTCTTTATTTGTTGTGGACTGTGCAGCAGACCACGATTTATTTCAACAGCTAAACTGCTGTATCCATACTATTTCATAATATAATTCTAACACCTTTTTCCGAACAAAAAGGGCAGAAAAAGGGCAATTTATTTTGTCACAATTAATTTTCCATCTCTATATACATCAGCGAACTCTAATAATGCTTCTGCTTTTAGGTCTTTAATGCTGCGTTCTGAGTATCCTAATTCTAATCCGATCGCAAATGCCGTTAATTTTTCATTTTCACAAAACGTCATCGAGATGATTTCTTTGCTTATTCGTGAAATACGGTTTAACGCTGCGTTTATTTCGTTCAATTCATTTTCTGCATCGACTCTGATGCACGTAGCATCTTCTGATTTATTTGTATATGAACTCGGTGTTCTCGGCATATCGCTTATAATTGGTGATCGCAAATTAATCTCGTCCTGTCCTGCGATCCTACTCAAACGACGGTATGAAGCTAGTATTCGTTTTGCTTTGAATTTTGTTTCTCTTACATCTATCTCTTCGAACAGTTCCAAGGCGATCGCTCCTATGCTATAATATTATGGATGAGATAACGTTTAGCGCTGAGCGAGAGCTTGGTGCTTTTTTATTTACAATGGATATATAATTGCAGTTATTCGCCTTTCACTAGTTTGGTTCACTGCCTATCAATAAATAGGCCTTTTTTGGTATTGACATACCTTTTTCATTTGTTAAACTATTCACATCTAGCGGAAACTAGATAGAGGTCAATGTTTGGGGTAGTCGGTGGTCGACTACCTCTTTTTACGTGATAGAATCGGTTAGCTGAACTACTATGCTAAATTAACTAAACTACTTAACCGACCAACTTCTAACTGAATAACGATTCTTGTTTTAAGAGACTCATCACATTGATAAGCAGCAGCAATAATAGATGATGCACGTTGTGCAGCATCAATCGGATCATTGTATACATCTGCTAAACTAACATTAACTTTGCCTAACTCTTTTTTAATTCTCTTTTTTCGCTGTCTTTTATTCATTCCGCCACCTCTTCCACTGGCACTGCAAAAGGCCAATATCGCTCGTCGATAGATTTGATTTCTGCTTCCGTAAAACGAGTTACTCTGATCGCATCAATGCTGATATTCTCTTCGATATCATAATTCACATAAAGTTTATTCTGTTTTGCTGGTAATTCTATAAAATATTCAGCTTCTTCTGTGATATTCATTTCACACCTACACTTTCTCGACTGGCATCGCGAACGGCCAGTATCGTTCGTCTATTGACTTGATTTCATGTTCGGTGAATGTACATTTCCAATCCCACGTAACATGAGGTTTTCCATATGAGTGGTCGAATATACCATCTTTGTTAAAACCTAAATATAATTCTACGACACTAGAACTAGGTATAGTTAGTCTAATGTAGAATAACGGCTCTTCCTCGACCTCGTAGCCGTCTTTCATGCGAATGATCGTTTCGAATGGTTTATTCCGGGTTTTGTTAAACCACTTCTCAAACTCGCTCAACGCTTGACCTTGAACAATTTTAGTTCTTATATCAGGTGTTATCCTACCAAGACTCAACTCTAAAAAATCTTTGTGTTCTTCAAACCAATCAGCCACGTACTGTTTCACTTTGACTTTTTTAGGTTCGTCTATTTGTTGTATTTTATTAACCAAAACATCCGTATTTATCGACATGATTCTTCCCAAAGCAGTATGCGTTGTCACACTAAATTTACTGATCCATTCAATTAATTCTTGTTTTTCCTGTTTATTCATTTCATTCCTCTTTTCTATTTGATAGGCTGATTTAACTTAGTAAACTATTCTGCTTTTTATAAACGTTTTTGATATAATTAATATGCTTAAAGACTATCTAATGGAGGTTTACATGTTAGCGATCATTTCACTCATTATCTCTGCGTTTTCTGGCATAGCAGCTATTTTTGCGATATTAGGTTATTGGGGTAACAAGCCTGAACTAATCCAGTTTATGGAAACGAATAATGATTCTTATGTCTCTGCGACTGAAGGGCAGATTTCATACATAGGGGATGATGGGAAAACATACTATCTTCCTTCAGGCATAATGGTTCATTATCAGTTTTTGAATCCTTCACCTAAGGACATTGCATTCTTTCATTTAAATTTTATTGTTAATGGGAATATTACCGAGGCTTTTACAGAAAGATCTGTCATAACTCAGGCTAAAAAACCATCATTTCTATTTTTTGATTTACTAAAATCATATATCATTCAGTTTCCTAAAGATCCTCAAGGTGTGTTCCCAGCAAACTCTCTTACTCCTATTTATGCTTTTTTGCCGCTTGAAGCTATTCCAGTTCCGAAAAAGGTAACATTCTCTATAAGATTTGCTATTAGAAAATTTCCTTACATCGGAAAACGTAATCACTATCAAACTTTTGAACATACCGTTTATCTCAACGATTACGAAATGATAACGCGATCAAACAGAGCAGTAATGAAACAATTGAGGCAATCAGGGCCACATACTCTAAAGTCAAACAAAATCACCTCCAAAAATAGAAAACGTAAAAATTAATTATTCTGAACTTCTTTTTGAAGTTCTTTTTTCTGCATAATTGGCGTGGTTACCGGAACTTTTAACACACGTACATATTGAACTGTTTTTCGACTTCCTCGCGGATCGTTTCCATTGTTGCCGGCGTGCGAATAAACCAGTCATTCGCCTGTAGGATTTCACTAATAACAACGTCTTTTGGAACCGTCCGCTCGTAGCCAATCGGCATTGTTTTAACGAACTTTCTGACTTTATGATCAATCAACACACGATCTCTGACTCTCATCTCATACCTCCAAATGGTTATGACATCATTTTCGTTGCTTTTTTCTTGGCAACCAGGATTCGAAAATTTTGCTCTCTCAACGTTGCTTTGTCCGATTCGTGATAATTAATGATCTCGAAAGCTGCAGTATGTCTGTATTCGTTTATCAGCTTGCCAACGACCAGCTCGTGAAAACGATCATCCTCGATCGTATAAAAGAAATCTGTTTTAAACTTCGACATCTTTGGACTCATCCAGTTTTGCATCTCAGTAAACTTGTCTTTTTTCGGCTTTTTCGACTGTCCTTTTCGCTTTGCCGCGCGTATTCTCGCAGCACAACTATTGCAATGTGTGAGGCTCGACATGTCTTTATTTTTGACTATCCGCTCTTTGCCACACGAACATCTTGCGAGCCATTCTTTGTCGTTATCTGTTGCTTGAATGATTGTGAACTCCCCATATTTTTCGCCAGTACGGTCACGCTTCTTATTTTTTGTGGCTTCCATCAACGAACCTCTTTTCTCTTGTTTGCGGGCATATTGAATGGATAATGAATAAAGCCATTTTTCTTTCTTTTAGCCAGTTCAATTACTATGCCTAGCTCTTTAGCTACCATTTTTGCCTTAATCTTAAAATCCTTCGTTTCCATCCCTTTAACATCAACTAGTCTTATAAGTTTTCCTTGATTATAGAAAGCATAATCAGCGACATATTGGGTCTTTCTAATAACCCATTGATTAATTTTCAGCGTTGGTAAAATATCAATCCGATCCTGTAGTTTGAGAACATATCCATGCTGCTTAGCGTAATCAATAGCGACTGGATAATAATCAGCTTCGGCAATCGAATCAAACTCACGACCGTATCTGCATACTTTCTTGTTGCCGTATTTGGATCGCTTGGTATATCTCATGCAGTCACTCCTTACTCAAGTATTCTTGTAATTTTCTATCAATCTCCGCTTCTTTTTCTGGAGTGAGTGGTACTTCTTTCGGTGGCTGCTTAATGTGTTCTGGTAAAGATTCAACACGTCCTTTAGACTTCTTTCTGCCCTTATTTTCGAAGCTAACATCATCGGCTTTGACTTGATCTATCGTGTTAATATTTTTCGCTGCCCAATTTTTCATGATTCCAGCAGCATAGCGATAGCCTTTTTGGTCAAAGTTGGCTCGCTTCATGGCCTCGCAAACAAGCTCAGCTCCCAAATCATTAACCCAGTGGTTGATATCCTGAACAATGACTGGATTAATCATCCCAAACATTTCTTGATAGAGTCGAACAGGATTAGTAGCAGGCACAGCGGTCTCTTGTGCTGTTGCTGCTGATGGTTCTGGTTCTGTTGCTGGTTCTGATGATGATGCTGGTTGCGATATCGTATCCATAGGGTATCTATATGGTATCGATACAGTATCAAACTTAGACTTTTCAGTTTTTATAGGGTATTCAAAATCTTTAGACCTCATGATGACTTCTGATTCAAATTCAGGTGTTTTGATCCCTTTTAATTCTTTATCAATCACAGCAGCTACTTTGGGTGATCGCGCTGAGTTATATTTCAACCAATTGGTTATCATTATTTCGTTATTTGATTCGTTAAACTTTATCTTCCCGTCATCTTGGAACTTAGTGATAATCTTTTTTATGTCCTCATTGGATAATCCAGTCTCAAAAGGAGCATATCGCCAAGAGAAAACATAAACGCCACATTGAGTGGTTCGATCATTAGTGGTTAAGTACATCCAAAAAAGCTTTTCTTTGATGCTCAACTCGCCAATCCAATCATCTTTCCAAACCGTCGTGTGTATTTGCCTATATATGGCCATGACTAACCCCTTTCATCATTATTAAGAGGGAGAATGCTCTCCCTCCGATTAAAATGGTAGTTCATCATCGCTGATGTTAATCCCGCCATTAGCAATACTTTTAGCTTCAGCAAATGGATCAGTACCAGGTAATGATTGTTGAAATGTATTATTATTTGTACTCTGTGTATGCGTTCCTTGATTGCTTCTTTTTTGTCTTGCGAAAAATTCTTCTTTGGTTAAAAAGTTTTTTATATCAGTACCAACCGATTGTTTTTCTTCCCCGTTTCGATCGATATAAGTCCCTGTTTTATCCTTTGCTTGAATAAACACTCGCTTGCCTTTTAAAAAGTCTAGCGTTCCTTGGTTGTATCCATAATCAATTGGAGCAATTTGTTGGTTGTTATCTTCAACACTAGCTAATACTCTATTTAAATTAGCCTCAGACCATTCAAGACCAAACGTAAGCCAGTAACTGCCCGTTTCTCCATTAGCTCCCTCTAGAGAAAATTCAAACATATCTTTTCCACTTTTAGCTTTTTTGTTGATTACATTTGAAATAACTGCATTGTGTACTCCTTCTGAAAAAGGTTTGAAATTATTTAAGTCGCTCATTTCGTTTCTGTTGTATTGCATATTAATTTCCTCCGTCTATTTTTTATTTTTTAGGGCTAGTTTCAAAATCAAAAAGTTCTTCAATTTTACAAATGATACGATCATCAATACGATTTTTGGCATACACACTGTCGTTTCCTTCTAGGATCGCGCCACGGCCGCCTGTTTTTTGATTCACTTTAATACGTCCAACGACGTCAGTAAGACCTAATAGTTGATTTAAAACTTGATCTCTAATTTGGGGAACAAATTGAGTTATCTTTGTTCCATCTTCCATTTCTAAGTCTCTAGTCACTTCCCAAGCTGTCACATATATATTTATAGGCAGATCATAGATTGCAGTAATAATTCTCAAAAAATAATTAGTGAAGTCACCATAATGTTGTATCTCATTTCTGATACCATTTTTAGAAGTTCTACCACGCTCAACAAACCAATCCAGTTGGAAAGCTGTTACGTTGTCAAAAACGACTGTATCAAAGTCTTTTACCATTTCTGGTAGTTCTCTTAAAACATGAGTCATATCCTCTGTCGGATGCGTTCGATCGAATTTATAAACTTCAATATTTTCATGTTCAGCCAAAACTTTTCCTGAGCCGTCAAGATCAATCACAAGCACTTTTCCTTTTAGGTTTTTTACTGCGCTTGTTTTTCCTTGCCCTGGTTTTCCATATAATAGAACTCTCCAATTTTCAGTTCTATTTATTTGTGCAGCATTTGTGGTTTTAAGGACCATCTTATTCAGCCTCCTTAATAACAACTTTATCATCTCGTGGAATTACTTTTATAGATTCGATAATTTCGCCATCAGGACTTACGACGCTTCCATCTTCTAATACAGTCACTGATTTTTTAAGATCTGCTTTTTTAATTGACTCTTTTACTTCAATAAATTCAGTCAATCCCATTTCCTTTACCTTTTCTACCGCATCATTTTTATACTCCCAAACGTCAGATTGTTTTCTGGTACTAACAGTCCCGTGAGGTGTTTTTACTTTTGCCTTTTTGTCAATTTTTCTAAGTTGATATAAATAATCTGCTAATTTATGTCCAAAAAAATCAATACTGTCTTGGTTACTTTGAGTTTCTTTGTTCTCCCAATCAGCAATTCGTTCACGTTCTTTGTTAGCTAATTGATTGATTTCTTTGTTTGCTTGTTTTAGGGTACTAATCTTTCTAAAAGCCCAATCAGCACCTTCCAGACTATCTATTTTCCAAGTTTGGTTTTCTTCAAGCACTTTACTCTCTTTTAAATCTTCAATTTCATATTTTTCTAAAGCGTTCATTTAATCCCAACCTTCCATATTTGTTGGTTGATCATCTTCATGAGTATCTTTGCCCCAATCGGGATCTGTTTTGTAATCGTCTATTGCTTGTTCAAAACTCTTCATTGATAAAACCTCTTTCCTTCTGCTATAATGAGGTCAAATAGATTAACCTTTTGCGACTTACTTTTGCTTGCAGGCTAGTAAGTCTTTTTTTGTGCTTTCTCATAGTCCTAGCACCTTTTTCCCAACTTTGTTTACTATCCATAAAAAAGGTAATAGGATAAATGCTGCTATCATCCAATAGCCAGTACACAACACACCGACCATCGCACCAGTCACGGTTATTTTTGCCGCTTTAAAATCTGAACGTTTTCTTGCTAATTCCGTTGGAATCGTTGGTACATATTCAAAATCATTTCTCATGCTTAGGCCTCCCTTAAAAGTTCTGCTACGTCTACGTCTAACCCATCTGCTAATAAAACTAACGTCGTAAATCCCGGTCTTAATTCGCCTTTATAATCATTTTTGATCGAACTAATCGTCACTTCTGAAACACCTGATTTCTTAGATAACTCTCGGTTTTTGATGATTCTTTCGTTCGCCATTAACAATCGAAGGTTTTTCGATATACGAATGGCATATCGTTGCATCGTTACTTCTTTTTCCGTCATGCGTTATCGCCTCCAAAATATCCTTCTGAAATCCATCTATCCATGAACATTTCGATTAGCTCCATTACGCTCATTCCAAGTTGCTCACATAATGCAAATAAAAATTGATTATTTACGATGCAAACTTCTGCTTGTTCTCTCGCTGTATCTAGAATTTTGTCATGACTAACTTTATCTAAGTTTTTAGATTTACAGAGGATACGCTTAATCTCTTTGTTTCCTATTTTCTCGTCTCGCTCGTCCTCTTCGATTTCTCGAAGATCGTCTAGATATGAAAGATCAAGTCTATAATCGCCGTTCATTGATGGCGGAAGACCTAAATAGTAATAGCCAATCACTTGAGCTAACGAAGAATCATTCGCTACTTCATTTAATCGTACTGCGTTTTCAGCGGTGACATTCTTAGCGGATCCGTCTTCTTTCGTCCAATCGGTAATCGTTTGTGCGACTACGTGCATATCTTTGGCTAATGTACGTTTGGTAATGCCCGTTCTACTTAAAAACTGATTAATCTCTCTTGGCATCTTCCTTGATGTTGATTTTGCTATCATTTAAAACACCCCTCTCTTATTTTCCTGGCTTTTAATCAGCAGGTTCAAAGCGGTAATCTGTACTTATGAAACGAGTTGAGGTTCACTCTCGAATTGCCATTTAGAATTTATAAAGTCGAAAATGTCTTGTGCTGTTTCATCATTCGATAAAAAACGGATTAGCATTTCATCGGTGCCGCCTGGTTCCATAAATATTGAACCTTCTATCCCAGGCTTGACGTCAAATTTTCTTTTAAGTGCTGGAACTAGCATTTCAATATATTGGTCTAAAAAGCCAGATGCTATTGTTGCTTTGATCGTTTGTGGTTTGTCTTTCATTTTGAAACCTCCTTATTAAATACATACGTTTTGCGTACTTCATTATCAAAAAAAATTGTCCACGGAACTCCAAGTACCACCGCCAATTTTTTTGCAGTAGTAATTGAAGGTCTTCTATGACCTTGCTCATAGGAAGAATAGGTTGTTTTAGCAATACCTACTTTTTCAGCAATTGATTCTTGGGTGTATCCTTTTTCCTCGCGCATAATTTTTAACCATTGTTTCAAAATAATCACTCCCTTCAACAAAGTAATACGTTTTGCGTACTTTTATAATAATACATATTGCGTACTTTGTAAATAGTTTTGTACTCTTTTTTTTGCACTTTTATCTTTTTTCTTTATGTACGCATTTTGTAATAGTAATATTAATAAAAAGGAGGTCATATCGTATGTTAGGCGAACAACTTAAACAGTTAAGAAAGTCAAAAAATCACCTTACCCAGTTGGATATGGCAAAATATTTAGGCGTTGCTAAAACAACCTATGCCTCTTATGAGCAAGGAAAACGCATGCCTGATATCGATCTTCAAAATAAAATTGCTGATTACTTTGGAGTAACACTGGATTATCTTCATGGTAGAGAAGGTAAAGAAGAACCTGAATTAACAAATAAACAAATGACTGTTGCAGCTCATATTGATGATGATGTATCTGATGAACAAATGGAAGATATTTTAAACTATATCGACTTTATAAAACAAAAACATTCGAAAAAGGATTGATGATCTATGGATAAAGCTGAGCAGCTAATGTCAACTTTTGCCGACATCGATTATGTTTTTGACAATAGGATGCCAAGCGGACAAAAAGGTTTATACATTGATAATTCTATCTATTTAAATCCCCAACAATCAAGTTGTGAGTTGACTTCTACAGTTGCAGAAGAGATTGCTCACCATTACACATCTGTTGGAGACATCACTAACTATGAATTAACTGAAGCTAGAAAACAGGAACGTAAAGCTAGATTAGTTGCAGCAGAAATTACAATACATCCTACCCAACTTATACTAGCTTACGAAAATGGGTGTCGTGAGTATTGGGAAGTTGCAGACGAATTGGAAATAACCGTTGAAGCTTTAAAAGAAGGAATTGAACTCTTTAAAGAGAAATATGGAGAAGGATTTATATACGGTGGTTTTAAAATCGTGTTTGGCTCTGGAGATTCAATGAAAGTGGTTAAAATTAAATAATCATAATTGGAGATGGTTTAATGGGATTGTTTGATATTTTTAAAAAGAATGACACACCCTCAGTTGTAAAGAAGGTATCTAAACGTGAAAAGGTTCTCCCTTCCGTAGTGCAAGGCATTCCTCAGGATATACTCAACCTACTTTGGTTCTCTGATGGGCCTTTGAAAAATATTGATATTGATGCTGAGGAACCATCAACGATATCCTTATCTTTACCTGTAAAAGCTGGAACTGTTGACAAGTTAGGTTATTGGCCCAGTTATAAACGGATGAGTCCTGCCGAAAGGTTCAACTACTTAACTTGGCTTAAAGATATTAGACAACCTACAGACATCGGAAATGTTTTTACATTCTTTTATGGCTTAGAAAGATATATTATGACTGAAAAATATCAAGAGGCTGTCTCTAAAATTAATTTATTGCAGAAGCATCATAATAACGCCTCATTCATACACTATTCAAATGTTGCGCTAGTTTATCTGGCACTTACAAAAAAAGATACTGCTTTTTTAAAATCCATGGCTCCAGAACCGAAAGACTCAACTTTATTCATTCTTTCAAAAGCCGCTTTAGATAAACAATTTACAAGTGAAGAAATCATTACTATGTCTAGAAGCTTTTTATGGGATAACCAACGTTACATCAAGCAATTTTATTCAAAATTCAAAGATAATATGGAAGAGATTATGGTATACAAATGGAACAAAAGAGTATATTCATTTCCTAACAATATAGGTACTATTCCAACAACTGAACTGTCCTTATCCAATATTTCTTTGAATCCAGAAAAAACACTTTTTAAAATCAATGGCGAAATAACTATGTCTATGAAAGTTAATTTACCAAAAACAATCTTAATACCAAATTTTATTGAGTCGAATATTATAAGAACAGATATGTATTCCCTGTTAAAAGAAACGCACGAAGCCACAAAAAAACAACTTGCCGAAGAGAGAAAACAAAAAAGATTATCAAAAATTGAAAATTAGTATGAATAAATTCCCTGTTTTTTTAACACTATAAATAATGTTCAGGAGGAATAAAAATGAATACTATTGGCCCTATTCTTCTTATTGTGAGTTTCTTAGGTATGGTAATTACTGCAATTATTGCTAACAGAAAAAGAAAAAAACAGCAAGATTACACATTAACTAGGCGAATGCTTATTGCATTTACAGCAATACTAATTCTAACCATAATATTTGCGAAACTAACGGATCCAAAGGAGCCTGCAAAATCGACCACTGTAGAAAGTAGTTCTGCAGTTAAGAAAACGTCTGAAAGCAAACAAATTTCAAGTAGCAGCATCGAAAATTCAACTGAAGAGTCCAGTTCTACTATGGAATCAAGTTCTTCCGATGAATCAGATTCAGTAAATACACAAATCGCTGCTTATCTAGAGCAAAACAAGGGATTTGCAAATGGTACATTGGATGAAAATGGAAATCCTACAGAAAACGGCACACCAAATCCTGTATTTAATTGGGCTTTAACTATTAATGAAATGGATTACGAAGAAAATCTTCTTAAAGTAAATGTGAACGATAACTTCCTAACGCTTAGCCAAACTGATGCTAGCTCGGCTGTTCTTTCTGCTCAGAACGCTGCTGTTTCGATTGTAAGCGAAAGTGAAAATTGGGATATGGATAAAGCTAGTGATGGTATTTTCACCCAAATTTACTACAACGGTAATGTAATTGGTAGATCAAAAATGACCGACGTTAAAGAATTTAAATGGAAATAAATGATTGACGCTAAGAAAAAAGACTTACTGGGATTGTAAGGAGGAATAAAAATGAAAAAATTAAGCGTTGCATTGTTGGTGTGCTCTACCCTGCTCTTTTCAGCGTGTTCTACTGATAAGAAGACTAAATCAACGGATTCGACTTCAAAACAAGAAACGAAAGTAAGTTTAACAAAGGATTCAAAAGAAAAAGCAGATGCCGAGGCTAAAAAGAAAGCCAAGGAAGCTGAGAAGAAAAAGCAGGAAGAAATTTCTAAAAAAGTATCTGAAGCTGATACGGCTATGAAAGCAGCTGAAGCTAATCTAACAGATGAAACAATAGCAGCGGCTAAAACAGCAATCGAAGCAATTCCTGGCGGAAATATCGATCTTCAGAAACGGTTAGAAACAGCAACAGCTAACCTTGAAGCAATCAAACAACAAACTACTCAAGTGCAACAACAGCAAGCAGCAACTCAAGAGCAACAAACGACGAACCCTGATCCTAATTTTATTGATGAAGACGGTAATGGATTTGATGATCGGTCCGTTTTCAATGATCCTACCGCAAGAGCAGAATATGCTCGCGGAGAAGCTGAAGCTCAAAGAGAATGGGAACAAAGTCAACAAAACATTCAAAACGGTTACGATCCAAATGGGCAACCCCTGCTTCCCGGACAAGACCATGCTGCTGGTGCTAATCCAGACGGCTCTCCTGATGCCTGGGTGCAAGATCAAATTGATTGGGCAATAGAAAATGGTTACTCTAATCCAGACGGAACACCTACAGAAAAAGGACAACAGGCAATAGATGAAGTCAATGCTAACGCTATCCCTACGGATGATCAGTATTAAAGTAACACCCCCGCCCCATTCATCCGAGGCTCTTTAGTAAATACTCGTCTCTCATACTAGCACGCAGGAGGAGTTTCATGTTTCAAGAATTCAACTCTTTAATTCTTTTAGAAATCCTCATGATTATTTATGGTATTGGTTTGGTAATCGGAACTGTCCGTATCTTCATTGAGGACAAAATATTAGACGCGCTAACACTATTTTGTGGTATTGCGTTAATTATCGCTGGGGTGTTTGCTATTCTCTTAACTCAGTTATTGGATTTATAGTTCCCTCCCCGCCTGGCGCCGTCGGTTCGATTCCGGCTCGGGGAATAAAAAATGCAGTGAAGTGAAAGGAAATTTATATGGCTTGGAAGAATCCACAACATTATTATATTTCAAATGCAACTTTTGAGAATTTTAGAATCATCAACAATATCAATTTTAAACCAGCGAAACATTTAAATATTTTAGCGGGAAAAAACGGGACTGCAAAATCAACGATTCTTGGTATGATTGCACAAGGCTTCTCATTTAATCCAAAAATTATTTATGACATATCAAAAACAGAGTATGAAACTATTAATTCGAAAACAAACCCCACCCCTGCTGAAATAGAAAAGATGCAACTATTCGAGAGTATTACTACTTATAATGAGAAAAATTTTGAATCCCGTGCAGATGAACACTTCAAGCTTTCGACAGCAGATGTTAAAAGGAAAAGGCATGCCTCTATTACCATGAAAGCAAATCAGAACAATAAGCCAGACATCAATTACTTAATTGAAAGCAATGATTATGCTGATCGTCGAAATCCTAGATTAGTTACCAGAAGAATAAACAATATAGATGAAAGTTCTACGGATACTTCATCTTCAAATATTATATTTCCAGTGATATATCTTGGCTTAAAAAGAGTTAATCCGATTGTTCAAGAACGAGGACTAAAGGAAAAAAACTATGGATTACCTGAATCCGATATTGAAGAAATTTTTGATTTATATCAATCAATTTTATTAAAAAAATACAATTCTAATTTTATTGGAATTAGTAATAATAACGATAAGAGGACTGCTGCCTTTATTCCTAAAGAAAGATCCATCGAAATGATTTCCTCTGGAGAGGATAACATTGGACAAATCTTACTGGCATTATATTCATTTAAAAAACTTAAAAAAAATTATGATGAATATTCTGGTGGAATTTTGTTAATTGATGAAATTGACGTCACTTTATATCCAGCAGCACAAATAAGGTTATTAAAAATACTATATAGCAAGGCAAAAGAATTTGGTATCCAAATTTTTTGCACTACACATTCACTTGAACTAATAGAGTACGCAATGGACTTAAAATTAAGTCCAAATAATAGAAATTTAATTGAGTTGTTTAATCTAAATATCGAACATCGTGATCTAGGCATTATGCCTATCACCAACATAAATACGATAAAAAATCAGTTTTTTGTCGCAGCCGAAAAGGAAATGAGTAGTGAAAAAATTCCTGTATACTTTGAAGATAAAGAAGCAATCTATGTTTTTAAAGGGCTAGTTACTAAGAAGAAAATTCTGTCATATTTAAATATTCAAAACAGTTTTTCTCTCGGTTGCACAGAATTATTAAAATTGCACAAATTTAAAATCCCTGAATTCAACGCTAGATCAATTGTCTGTTTGGATGGAGACAATGTCGCACCAAAAAATATTAAAAATTATATAAATCTACCATCTGAAAATAAATATCCTCCAGAACGATTTGTTTTTGAAATACTTGACGATAATAATTCTGAGTACTGGGATAATACCAAAAATTATTCCCACGAAATATTTATGAATAATCCACATTACGACATTATCAAACGTATCTTGCGTGATACATACGCAAATGATGATGGCCCATATAACATTGTCCATTCTGATTATTATAAAAAGAAACCTCGTGAAGTTTGGAAAATGTGGTTTAAACACGAACAATTAAATTGGAAAGGCCCTAACAATCCCGTTAAGTTTTGGAAAAGTAAAAACAATCTATCTCCAAGTCTCGAAAAATTCTATGAGGATTTAAAGAAATCAATCGAATATGTTGCAAATAAAAGTGGTATTGACATTAGCGATATTGAACATCTATTGTAATAGATTATTGGCCAAAAGACATTTAATTTGATAATATGGAATTGAGGTGATCATAATGCCACACACAAAATCCCCGCTTAGGTATCCAGGTGGGAAAACTCAGTTATGGAAGTTTGTAGATTCGACAATTAAGCAGAACAATATAATCGCTCCAATCTATTGCGAGCCTTTTGCGGGTGGGGCCGGGGTGGCCATTGAATTACTTCTTATTAAAAAAGTTGAAGAAATTATCATAAATGATTTTGACCCCGCTATTTATAATTTTTGGAGAGCTATTATAAATGATACAGATAAATTTATTCAGTTAATCAATACTACTGAAATTTCTATCGAAGAATGGCATAATCAAAAAGAAATATATAGTAATTGCGGCAGAGTCATAGGCTCATTAGAAGGTGCATTTGCTACCTTCTTTCTGAATCGGACAAACGTTAGCGGTATTATTTCTGGCGGTCCCATTGGTGGACGCAATCAAAATGGAAAATACAAAATTGACTGCCGTTTTAATAAGTTAAATCTAATAAAAAAAATCAGAAATATTGCTGAACAAAAAGACAAAATTCATTTGTACAATGAAGATGCTGCAAATCTTGTTGAATTACTAAAAAAAGAGTATCCAAAAGATCGTCTTTTCATTTTCTTTGATCCCCCATACTACGTTCAAGGACAATCCTTGTATCTATCTTTTTATAAAAAATATCAACATCAACTTATTAGAGATAAAATATTAAGTATGGATGATTATTATTGGATTTTAACTTATGACAAGGCTCCACAAATTTCTGAACTCTATTCTAAAGCTGATAAAGGGTTTCAATACTCTTTAAATTATTCAGCTAATAAGAAGCGCGTGGCTAATGAATATATTTTTGCCAGTTCTGTAACACGCCTACTTTCGACTAATAAAGTTGATCTTCAACCAATTACTTAAAGATTAGCCTTCGGGCTTTTCTTTTTAGCGGCAAGGCGAACGTATGTTTGATTATGTTAGTTTGAATCAGACATAACACTGTTTTTAAATCGATTTCGCCAACTATTTTAACGAATTAACTGATTTCTAAAATGGAAATCAGAAAGGATGTATTTTTATGGCCGAACCAAAGATGATTAAAAAAGGAAAGTGGAAACTGAGGACCCGCTATAAAGACCCGCTCACAAACGAATGGAGCGAAAAGAACTTTACTGGTTCTACTCGTGCAGAAGTTAAAGAAAAAGAAACAGATTTTCTTTCTAAATTAATGAACGGTGAAAACATGAAGAAAGTCGGACTCGTTACTTTTTTTAATCAATACATCGATACATTTAAGCGCGGTAAAATCAGTCCTGGCCGAATCGCAAAATACGAACTAGCTGCCAAGTACGTTGAAGAATATTTTGGAAAGAAAAAAACATTGAATAGTCTTTCGAAATATAATTACCAAAGCTATCTCAATTGGTTAGCTTCCACCGACGGACCGAATAAACAAGGATTATCGAAAACGACAGTCGCTGATCAGCACACGATATTTAAAACAGCAATCCTTGAAGCAATCGATATGGGATATTTACGTGCAAATCCTACCCGTAATGTCAAAATAACGGGTCGTCAGGCGACTCATTCAACCGAGACGACTCTTTCCCAAGAAGATGCGGAAAAGCTCAAAAACAAGATTTTAGAGGCTACAGATACAGCGGCCAAATATTTTTGTTTAGTTCAGTTCTATACTGGCGCAAGATACCAGGAAGTCGCTGCTTTAAAATGGGATTCTGATATTGATGAAAAAAATGAACAAATCATTATTGATGAGGCGTTTAAATATGATGGTGGTATCTATCGATTCGGGATAACCAAAACCAATGCAGGTTATCGAAAAATTGATGTGCATAGGCATCTCTTTAAATATCTAAAAAAATGGAAAACTGTCCAAGCTCAAGATATTATATCTGGCAAACTGCTCAATCCACACAACTTATTATTTGTCACGAATAACACTTACCCTATTTCAAATTCAGCAATCAACAAGTACTTGAAATATTGGTGTGAGAAAGCAGGCGTTCCAAGAATTAGAAGTCACAGCTTTAGGCATATTCGATCAGACTTCTTTACGTTATCGGAAACCGATCCAATTTACATCAAAGATCAGTTAGGGCATGCAAGTATTCGACAATCGTATGAATATGCAAGTGCAACGGAAGAAAGACGCCAAAAAAATAAGAAAAAATTCGAGTCATTTTTCGAAGAAATTCTCTAATAAAAAACTTTTCGTGGGTTTCCCGTGGGAAAAACTAAAAAAACAGCCTACAAACACTGATATGTCAGCGTTTGTAGGCTACACCTATATGCGGCGAATGGGATTTGAACCCACACGAGATTTCTCTCACATGACCCTCAATCATGCTTGTCTACCAATTCCAACACCGCCGCGTGAAACCTTTTTTATGATAGCGAGCGAACGTAAAAAAGTCAATAGTTTACACAATCGTCGTGTCATAAACATAGGTGATATTTCCTTTGAGGCCAGCGATTCCTCGAAAGAATTTCTTGTCTTCTTGTTTGCTCCATGCTTCACGGAACAAAAAAAATTCTTCCCGAGATACCGCGATTTTATCGATCTCGCCAGCTCGTAATTGGCGGATTTTTTCTTCAAATGGATTCATCTACTAATCCTCCTTCTAGTAATCTAAAAAACAGAAAGATGCTCGCAAGCATCTTTCGTTTTTAATCGTGAAAATATTTGCTGTTTTCGATATTTGAATTATCTTCTTCCAAAATTCCTCGCAGAGAACGATCCAAACGTTGCCGCACTTTTTTTCTTTCATTCAAAGGCTCTTTTTCTTCCTCTGAAGCAAATAAAACATAGGAGTCACGTGGTCTCTCCATCCGCTGCATCAATTCTCTTGGTGAAATCGCATCAGCTGGTGCATCCGGAATCAATGAAGAAGGCACATATTTTGGTGCAAAAGGTGTGGCACTGCGAATACTCCGTGAATGGAAAATATTTTTCGGTGTGGTCGCTTCTTTAGGTTTGTGTTCCTCAAATAGTTTTACATTCTTTGACTCTTTTCGGTCGCTATCATACATCGGCAAATTTGCTCTATGCTGCGCTAATTCTCTGCGCGGTTTTTCATCTAAATCAACATGCCGAGTCCGCTTTGTCTTTGGCAGCGAACGTTCAAAAATATCCTTGGCTTCCAAGTGATAATTTGTGATCAAGTCATCTTCTCCGTTAAACAAAACACGTTGATTGTTCTGTACTAACTTTACGCCAAATTCATCATCAAAGGCAGGAAATCGGCTTTTTTTTCTGCTGTACGTTTGCATAAAATCATCCTCATTGTTCTGATATAGCATAGTTTAGCATAAATACTCAAGAAATGCTTTCAAATATCCGACAATAAAAACAGACTAATTTAAGTCGTAAACAAATAAACTTTCTTTTGGTGTCAATGTCTTGCCCTCCATGATCCGATCCAAGACTGAATAATCTCCACGATACGCACGAGGACTGGTCAACTCTCCTACTTTTAAACTTTGGGCTTGATCAGATAGATTGATAACATAGACGACATAAGCGTTTTCTAAATAGCGGATAATTCCAAAAATTTGCTGTTTTTGCGAATAGAAAGGAAAAAATTTCCCTTCTTTCAACACATCATATTTCTTTCTTCGTTCAATCCATTTTTGGCAATTTTTAAATAAGTTTGGATTAATCGACTGCCAAGGGAAAAATTTGCGATTGTCGGGATCCTTACCGCCTGTCAATCCCGCCTCATCACCATAATAGATACACGGAATCCCCGGCATCATGAACATCAATCCCCACGCCTGATCCAAAGCTTCAACAGAGCCATTCAACATAGTTAAGATCCGTTCTGTATCATGGGTTCCGATATTGTTTAATTGGTTGTAATAAAAATCGATCGGATAATTTTCTTGGTAACGAATCATTTCCTCACAAATATCTTGTAATGATCGCGACTGCTGCAAGATAGCTAAGATTTGTTGACGCAATGGATAATTCATGACTCCTTGCAGATGATCGCCAAAGACATATTTTCGCCGCGTATCATAAGCAATCTTGTTCGAAGCATCTTCCCAAACTTCGCCGATCAGAATTTTCTCCTGATAGGCAGATAGATTTTTACGAATACCGGAAATAAATTCATCCGTCAACTCATCGGCAACATCTAATCGCCAACCATCGACACCCATTGAAGTCCACTTGGATAAAACGCTATCCAGATCACCATAAATAAATTCTTGATAACTAGGATTATCCTTTCGTACTTCCGGCAGATCCGCTACTCCCCACCAAGATTTATAATCCTCTGGGTAGTGATTGAAAGTGAACCAATCGCGATAGCGACTTTGCGGATCACGAGCAGCCCCAGTGTGTTCTCCGTAAAGCCCGGAGATATTGAAGTACCGACTATCTTTTCCTACATGAGAGAATACGCCATCTAAAACAACTGCGATTCCTGCCTCGTGCAGTGCTGCAATCAATTCTCGAAACTCTTCCTCCGTCCCTAAAATACCATCCACTTTAAAATAATCATTGGTATCGTACCGATGATTTGATGTGGCTTCAAAAATCGGATTCAAATAGATCGCAGTGATTCCTAGTTCTTGAAAATAAGGAATTTTGGCTTGAATCCCTTTAAAATTTCCGCCAAAAAAATCCCAGCGGACGATCTCATTTTGCTGATTGCGAATATATAAAGGCGTGTCTTCTTCGGTCGCATAAATGAATGAATTTTTTTTTGGTTGATTAATTCTTCGATCTGGATTTCCGTTAGCAAACCGGTCGGGAAAAATTTGATAAAAGACGGCCTCGCGATACCAAGTCGGCGCAACTTCTGGTTTTTGATAGCATGTTAATTGATAAGGAATGACTTCTTGTTCAGCACCATAGATCTGTCCTTCGCCGCCTTGTCCTTTAAAACCGTAATACTGGATTGTTTCACAGCCAGCTGATTCATGGACGATCTTAAAATAGTAAAAGTACAATCCCCACCCCTGATCCATAATCGTTTGAAAGTGAAAGCGATCTTCTGAGACAGCTTCCATCGGAAATATTTTTTGCCCAACAGAGCTGCCTTCTTTGCGGACAACCAAGAAAGCTTGAGCGTTTTGCTGATCCAAAACAGACAACCAGACATCTACCATCGTCCCTTCTTGCACAGCACCAAATGGCTGTTTGTAACGTTCTAACCAAGGATTAAAGTAAATAGGAGTCATGTTCTGCACCTCGTAGATCTTCATGCGCAAAGACAGGCTCTATTTGCCAAATGTCATCGGCATACCGTTGGACGGTATCATCAGCAGAAAAGCGCCCTGCACTTGCGATATTACGCAAACTAATTTGACGCCAGCGCCGTTTGTCTTGATACGCTTTGTTGACTGATTCTTGTGCCAGACAATAATCTTCAAAATCACGCAAGACAAAAAATTCATCATTGTATTTGATCAATGAATCAAATATCTCATACCCTTCAGCACTGATATTAGGAATAGTGCCATCAGTCAAGGGTGCCAGCACTTTACGGATCGTCGCATTCTCATCATAAATACTCAGTGCAGAATAATTCTTATTTTCATAATATTGATACACCTCTGACTCTGTCAATCCAAAAATAGCAATATTCTCTTCACCTACTGCGTCACGAATTTCAACATTTGCACCATCCAAAGTTGCGATCGTCACGGCACCATTTAGCATCAATTTCATGTTCGATGTGCCGGAAGCTTCTTTTGACGCAAGTGAAATTTGCTCACTAACGTCAGCGGCTGGAATGATCCGCTCGGCTAAACTGACATTGTAATTTTCTAAGAAGACAACTTTTAGTTTATTATTGATTGTTGGATCTTGATTGATCAAACTGGCTGTCTCATTGATCACTTTGATGATTGATTTTGCATAGTGATAACTTGGCGCTGCTTTTGCACCAAAGATAAAGACACGCGGTTCGATCGGCAAGTCAGGATTTTCCTTTAAATCTAAATACAGTTTGATGATGTGTAAAAGGTTCAGCAATTGACGCTTGTAGGCATGTAGTCGTTTGATTTGAACATCAAAAATCGCCTGCGGACTCACTTCGATACCGCAATGTTCTTGGATATATGCCGCTAACCGTTTCTTATTAGCTAACTTTGCATCTGCTAAAGCGGCTAATACATGATCGTCTTCTGTATAATTCAACAACAAGCGCAAATTAGTCGGCTGTTTGCGCCACGAGTTGCCGATCGTTTCATCTAAAACTTTACTCAGCGCTGGATTGGCTAACTGTGTCCAACGACGCATCGCAATTCCGTTGGTCTTATTGTTGAACCGTGCTGGATAAAGCAAATAAAAATCGTGTAAGACGACCGATTTCAAAAGATCTGAATGCAGTTTTGCAACGCCATTCGTTGAATGTGAACCAATAATCGCTAGATGAGCCATATGGACTTGATTGTCTTGAATGATTCTAGTTCTTTGAATCAAATCAAAATCATGAACTCCGGTCATTTCGGCAACGAAACGACGATCAATTTCCTCAATGATTTGGTAGATTCTAGGACAAACACTTTTCATCATATTGATCGACCATTTTTCCAACGCCTCTGCCATAATTGTATGATTCGTGTAACTCATAACCTCTTGCGTCAAGTTCCAAGCTCGTTCCCAACTTAAGTTCTCTTCATCGACTAATAGACGCATAAATTCTGCGACACACATCGCCGGATGAGTATCATTGATATGGATTGCAACAGACTGATTGATTTTATCTATCGGTTTGTTTAACTGTTTGTAATAGCGCAAAATACTTTGTACACCAGCTGAGACAAAGAAATATTCTTGTGAAAGACGCAGTTTTCTACCATCTTCGCTAGAATCATCCGGATACAATACGGATGTCAAATCTTCTACTGTCCGCCGATCTTCAATACTCCGATAATTTTCTTCTTCTTCCAGCGGGATCTCGACTGACCATAAACGCATTGTATTGACGATATCATTTTGATACCCCACCATTCCTGTATCATAGGGAACCGCACGTAAGGTCATCCCTCCTTGATAATCAGGGCTTAGATTACCAGCAGCATCAGGAACAAGATAAACTTCTCCGCCTAGATGGACATCTACGGCTTTGCTTTCTTTGCGAATTTCCCATAAATTTCCTTTATGCAACCATTTATCCGGCAACTCTACCTGATAATTGTCAACAAAATGCTGTTTGAATAATCCATATTCATATCGGATCCCATTTCCGTTTCCAGGTAGCCCCATCGAAGCAATCGAATCCATGAAACAAGAAGCCAGACGGCCGAGTCCGCCATTACCTAACGCCATGTCAGGTTCGACTTCTGCTAAATCTTCTAAATCAATTCCTAATTCAGCAAGACCTTCAGTCACCATCTCAAGCCAGCCCATGTTTAAAAGATTGCTCTTCAACATCTTGCCTGGCAGAAATTCGATTGAAAAATAATACGCTTGCTTTTGTTCCGCTTCTCGATAATCCGTCCAGGTCTGCTGCCATTTTTGTGAATACGTCGACGTCAGTAGCGAACCTAGTGTTTGATAAAGCTCATTTGGTGAAGCATCTGCAACTCCCATAGCAAATTTTTCAGCTAAGCGACGACTGAAACATTGTTTAAATTCTGTTTTATCCATATTATCATCTCCAACTGCGCTTTTATTACAGCGCTCTGTCTAATGAACCAAAAAGCCAAAATCTACAGCCAAAGGCCCTAGATTCTGGCTTTTTTAATTCTACACTGATTTGTATAGATCTAAATATTGCTGACTAGAGCCAGTCCAACTAAAATCACGCGACATTGCTGCTATCATCATTTTACGCCAAATATCTTGATGTTCTTGATAGAGTTTTATTGCTTGTTTCAAGGCATTCATCAAATAGAACGGTTCAAAAATAGTAAAACCAAAACCAGTTCCTTCATTTGTAATTGGATTATAAGGTTGGACAGTATCTTTCAACCCCCCGATTTCATGCACGATTGGCAATGTTCCATAACGCATGGAGATCATTTGCGACAATCCACAAGGCTCAAAAGCTGACGGCATTAAAAACATATCCACACCAGCATAAACTTTTTGTGCCAAATTGACATCAAAAGCGATTTGGATACTTGTTTTGTCCGGATATTTTTGGCCAAAAACTTGAAATTGCTCTTCAAATCTCGGATCACCGGTACCAACTAAGATCAATTGCACATCAAATTGCATCAAATTTTCCATTTCTTGCAACAACAAATGAAATCCTTTTTGGTACGTCAAACGACTAACGATCCCAATTACCGGAACATCTGGTCGAACTGGCAATGCTAAATATTTTTGCAATTGAACTTTATTCTCTATTTTCTGATTTAGTCGTTCTTGATCGTAATTTGTAAAAATAGCAGGATCTGTGGCAGGATTGAAGGCCTCGTAGTCAATGCCATTTAAAATTCCACAAAGCTTTTTACTTTCCATTCGTAAAATTGGATCTAGTCCTGCACCAAATTCAGTCGTTTTGATTTCTTCAGCATAAGACGGGCTGACCGTAGTCACGCGATCCGCATACAAAATCCCAGCTTTCATAAAATTTACACAGTCGTTAAATCGAATAGTCCCATCATCGTAACGATCGTAGCCCATTCCAAATAAATCACCTAGAATTTGACGGTCGTATTGTCCTTGGAATTCGATGTTATGAATGGTCAAGACTGTCCGAATTCGACTAAATTTTTTGATCCACTGATATTTTTCTTTTAATAAAAAAGGAATGAACGCCGTATGATAATCATTCAAATGCATGACATCAGGAATAAATTCGATTTTTTCCAGCAGTTCAATGACCGCTTGTTGATAAAAAGCAAAGCGTTCCCCATCATCGTAATACCCATACAATTCTGGGCGATCAAAGTAATAGAGATTGTCTAAAAAATAATAATCGATCTCATTCATTCGAAGATATTTCACACCGCAATACTGTTTGCGCCAGCCAACCTGAACTTCATACGAGAATAAATCTTGCAGCTGCTCCTGATAATGTTGCGGTAGTTTAGTGAAAAAGGGCAAGACAACCTTTATGTCTGTTCCTTTTTTTTGCAAAGCTTTCGGCAAAGCACCTGCAACATCGCCTAATCCGCCAGTTTTAAAAAACGGAGCACATTCTGCCGCTACAAATAATGTTTTCACGTCTATTCGCCTCCGTAAACGTCACTCAGTACATGTGTATTTTTTTTGATCACAACGGGTTTATCCGCTGAACCGATAATTTTGACCCCTGGTTCCACTACGACATTTTTATCTAGGATCGCATAGCGAACAACTGCCCTTTCGCAAATACGACAGTTTGCCATCACAATCGAGTCTTCAACTGCTGCATCTTTTTCGATCACGACACTGCGTGAGAAAAGTGATCCATACGCTTTGCCATCAACTAAACAGCCGGTGGCAAACTGACTTTTTTTCACTTCAGAAGTCGATGAATAATAAGTAGCGACTTCATTTTTCAATTTCGTATAAATCTTTTGTTTTGAATATAATAAAGAAGTGAATTTTTTAGGATTCAACATATCCATATTGGCATCATAATAGGATTTGATATCAAAAATATTTCTTAAAAAGCCGGTATACTCGTAAGCGGAAGTTTTTACTTTATTCATCGCTAGAGTAAAGAAATCAAGTAGTGCTACAGGACTACCTGAATTTTGTCCTTCTTGCAAAGCATGAATTAACCACTCCGTTTGGCAAATAAAGATTTTCATACCTAAATTAAATAATTCAGCTTCTGAATTATCCTCTAAAAAATTATGATGTCCTTGAACGATTCCGTGTTCATCAACTTCTAAAATCTCATCTTGCCGATAGACCTGTTCTTTGGGCATCTTTTTATAGACGACTGTCATCGTGCTGTTGCTTTGTTGATGGCTTTTCAATACAGCTTCTAAATCAATGTTGCAAAGCATTCGATTTCCCATAAAGACCGTGTATTCCGATTTTGATTTGTTCAAATAATCGATTACCGACTCAAAATAGGGGCGCCCTTCCGCTTTCTTTTTCAAAAAATCTTGATAATAGTGAATGAAATAACGACTATCTACGCTGTCTAAATGCCACTCACGTCCACCGCCGATATGATCAAAAACTGATTTCGTGGATCCTTGATTAAAGATCATATAAACAGATTTAATATTCGCGTTGATAGCATTCGATAAATTAAAATCGATCAGACGATATTTACAATCGAAAGGCAAAGTAGCCAGCGGTCTTTTTTCGGTTAACGGTAATAATTCTGGGCATTCATACACATTCCCCAAAATCGCATTCATTTTATTCGCTCTCACTTGTCAACACTCCAATCACTTCTGAATAGCCTACAACGGCAATTTCTTCTGAACCGTCGACTATGGCATTATCTCCAATAATCGCATTTTCACCGATGATTGCTTTTGTGATTTGTACGTTTTTACCAATTGTTGCACCAGGCATAATCACGCTATCAGTGACTTTCGCCCCTTCTTTGACTTGTACATCATTTGATAAAATACTGTGTTCCACTTGGCCCGCTACATAACAGCCATCTACAATCAATGCGTCTTTTACCTCCGCATTCTCCGTTAAAAAATGTGGCGGGGAAACGGTATTCTTTGCTAAGATCCGCCAATTTTTATCACGAATATCCAGACTATGGGCTGGATCAATAAACTCCATGCTGGCTTCCCATAATGATTCGATCGTCCCTACATCTTTCCAATAACCATCAAACCGATATGCAAAAACATTTTCGCCGCTCTCTAAGTAAGCAGGAATCACGTGTTTGCCAAAATCCAACATTTGATCATCTTTTTTATAACTATTCAACAGAATACTGCGCAAGCGACTCCAATTAAAAATATAAATCCCCATAGATGCTAGATTGCTTTTAGGCTCTGCTGGCTTCTCTTCGAATTCAATGATCCGATCATTTTCATCCGTATTCATGATTCCAAAACGCGACGCTTCTTCTCGCGGTACTTCAATTACAGCAACAGTCAACGAAGCATTATTTTCTTTATGATTTTCCAGCATCGCCTCATAATCCATTTTATAAATATGATCGCCTGATAAGACAAGAACATACTGCGGGTCCATCTGATCGATGTAATCCATGTTTTGATAAAGTGCATGGGCCGTTCCTTCAAACCATTTACTGCCATCATTACTGGAATACGGTTGTAAAATCGTCACGCCTGAATTTAGTCCGTCAAACCCCCAACTCGAACCATTTCCGATGTGATTGTTCAAAGCTAACGGCTGATATTGTGTCACCACGCCAACATTGTTGATTCCTGAATTGATACAATTACTCAATGTAAAGTCAATAATTCGATAACGACCACCAAAAGGGACGGCAGGTTTTGCAATTTTTTGTGTTAGTTTGCCGAGACGGGAACCTTTCCCGCCAGCTAAAATCATTGCTAATATCTCTGTTTTCATTTTATTTTGATGAAGGACTTTCCTTCATCGACCTCCCTTCTATCTCTTGCGTGTATTGATTGATTCCGGTTTTAAAATAATAACGCCTAAAGCTGGAACAGTCGTTTTGATTACTTGACTGTACTCTTTAAATTCAAATGGTTCACTTTGACATGCTTCATTATGCTTTGTCCAAGTTCCCCCAAATTTTTGCATTTCTGTATTCCAGATTTCTTTGTATTTTCCAGGATACGGAACACCAATCGTAAAATCACGACGCTCGATCGGAGTCATATTTAAAATGACGATTAAGAAATCTTTTTTACGTTTTCCTTTTCGCATGAAAGTCAGAACGGATTCTTCTGTGTTGTCTGCATCAATGATTTCGATTGTGTCATAAGAATCTTCCAACTCCCACAGTGCCGGTTGATTTTTATAGAAATCGTTCAGTTCCGCTGTAAAAGACTGCATCGAATGATTCAACGGCTCATTCAAATCGACCCATTCCAACCCTTCATCAAATTTCCATTCTAAAAATTGTCCCCATTCACTACCCATGAACAATAATTTTTTCCCCGGATGAACCATGAGATACGTATATAAGTTTCTCAGTTGAGCAAATTGTTTGTATCGATCGCCCCACATTTTGTGCATCAGACTCTTTTTACCATGGACGACTTCATCATGGGACAATGGTAAAATAAAATTTTCTTGCATCATATACATAAAAGAAAAAGTGATTAGATTAAAATGATCTTTCCGATAAATCGGGTCCATTTCATAAAAGCGCAAGACATCATTCATCCAACCCATATTCCATTTAAAATCAAATCCCAACGAACCGCTCTCAATCAATCCAGTCACTGGCGTCTCAGAAGAACTTTCTTCTGCAATCATTAATACATTTGGGTGCGCTAACTTAACTACAGCATTTAGTTTCTGTAAGAAATAATATCCTTCAAGATTTCGGTTTCCGCCTTCATGATTAGGGGTCCACGGACCATCATCATAATCTCGATAGATCATACTTGAAACGGCATCTACCCGAATCCCATCAATATGAAACATCTCAATCCAAAACATTGCACTGGAAATCAAAAAACTTTGAACTTGCGGTTTGCCTAAGTCAAAATTGATCGAACCCCAACGGTTATTTTTAGCTCGGTCAGGATCAATGTATTCAAATTGCGGTGTCCCATCATAATAAGGCAGCGTATCATCATTGATACAATAATGTCCTGGTACCCAATCTACAAACACACCAATATTATTCAAGTGACACGCTTCAACAAAATCTTGAAATTGTGCCGGTGTGCCATAATACGAACTTAGTGCAAAGTAACCTATTAACTGATACCCCCACGAACGACCTAGCGGATGCTCCATCAACGGCATAAATTCAACGTGGGTGTAATTCATTTCAACTAAGTAAGGAATCAACTCTTCCGTCAAGTCAGCTAAGCTATACGGTGTACCATCTTCATGTTGTTTCCACGAACTTGCATGAATCTCGTAAATATTCATCGGCCGTTTAAAGTGATTGGAACGCTTGCTGCGTCCGCGCCATAGACCATCTTTCCATTTCTTTTCAGGGAATTGATACAGTTCGGCTGCGTCACCAGGCCGCTTTTCAAAGCGAACCGCAAATGGATCAATTTTTAATATTTCACGCCCGTTGGCTTGCGTCACTTTAAATTTATAAAGATCCCCTTCATTGGCAAGATCTGTATAAATTTGCCAAATCCCGCTTGCGTCATCTTTTTCCATCGGCAAATCATTCTGCCATGCATTAAAATCACCAACTAAAAACACTGACAACGCATTGGGCGCCCAGACTCTAAAGACGTATCCTTCTTCTACTTGGTGAGCACCTAAAAAATGATGCGTGTAGAAATTCTCGCCTGACAAAAATGTTTTCTTAGCGTCTTCAACTTGCTGCATTCCATCTTGTTTATCATTTTTCATGAGAACCACCTTTTTAAACGCTACAGCGTTCTTGTATTGCATTTTAATGTGAAAAAATTAATAATAAAAATAAAATTCACCCTTGGTAAAACGAGACTATTTTTAATAAATAACAGCTATATATTTTTGGTTACCTTTTCAATTAATTAATTCTCCTTATTTAATATTATATTATAATAAGAAATGAAATAGAAGGTAAATTTTCTAAATCCATTAAATTAAGCCTTTTTCTTTTATAAATAACCTATATTTTTTTGCACCTCCACTCCCTTCTATTTGCCTTTTGATAAAATAATCGTTAGGCTGATAGATATAAGATAAGTCAATTGGCCGATGCTATAAAAACACATGAATTGGAGGTCATACAATGATCGATATCAAAATGTTGGTGATGATCTTTTTTATTAATTTTGCATACGTCACACTGAATACCCTTCGTTTTATGTTAACGATGAAAGGTTACCGAATTTTAGCCCCGTTGATGAGTATGGTCGAAATCACTATTTATATCCTTGGCCTTTCACTAGTGTTGGATCGTTTGGATAATCCAATCAACTTGCTGACCTATGCTTTAGGCTACGCCATCGGGATCAGTGTCGGGATCAAGATTGAGGATAAGTTAGCACTTGGCTATATCATGGTCACTGTCATCTTGCCAACAAACACTGACCAAGAAGCTAGTTTGCCGCGTATTTTACGAAAAAACGGCTATGGTGTCACACAGTCTTACGGCGAAGGACTGGAAGGCGAACGAATGGTGCTAGAGATTCTATCCCCGCGTAAAACAGAACGTGTTTTATACGCCTTAATCAAAGAAGTTGAAGAACGCGCCTTTATTATTTCTTATGAACCAAAATATATTTCCGGCGGTTTCTGGACAAAAAAGGTTCACAGACGCCAAAAAAACAGCGCGAAGCCTTAGAGCTTCACGCTGTTTTTTTCCAGATAAACCGAATCAATTCTTTTTCAAACTCAATACTTTTAGTTATTCTAGAATGTCCCCCGCTTTTTCCCGTGACAGTCAACTCCCGATAACTTTCAGCATGCCTTTGCAACAAAAAACGCAAAGCAAACACGCTGTGAATCGAGACTGAACCATCGCTATTTGAATCGTCTTTTAAATCTCCGGCGACATTCAATACTTGCAGCCGTTGTGGCAAGTGGGTCATCGCTTGATCAAAATACTGATAAATCGGCGTCTTTCCCTCCGGACCTTCTTCTGTCAATTCATACGCAAAAATCTCTTCTGTATCTTCTGCGATTTCCAAATCATTAAACGGTGCCGCAATCGCAACAAAATGTTCGACTGCCGGTGTTTTTTCTCCAGCATATTCCAATAAATAGCGCAGTGATGAAACACCGCCCATTGAGTGACTGACTAAATTGACTTGGGTAATTTTTTGTCGAAAGAGGTAGCGCATCACGTGATCAATCCATTTACTCTGAGTAATCTCACTCGTCACATCTTTGGCAAAAAGGACCATGATTGTCGGGTTGTCTTTATTATTCTCAAGCTTTCCTTCGACATCTAATGTCCCGTCTGCTTCAACGACGATCGTCAGTTCACGTTTGGCGATGTTTTCTTTTTCTAAGTTTCGCAAAAGCGGACCGAATGAAAAAGAACTGCCTTCATAACCATGAATGAATACTGTCGGAACATTTGAATAATGGATAGTCTTTTGTTTCACCAAAGTACCTGGACTAAAATAGCGGATCTTTGCATAATAAATCCCACCAGAAACTAACAAGAAACCTATTAGTAAAATAATCCCTTTAACGATTCGTTGCATGAGTTATTCCTTCTTTTTTATCAAATAAGTAAAACTTGTTCGTTCGCCTAATAATTTTTCAGCCAATTCACGGACAAAAAAGAAACGTGTCTGCTGATCCATTATCGGCTGATCGAGTGAGATCCTTTCCGCGAAAAATGGCACTGTTAGTTTCCAAGCTGGTTCTTTCGCGACAACTTGACTTCTTAGTAGGCTTTCTAAAAAAATCGATTCCCGTCGAGGCGCTTTGCCAGCGATTATTCGTTCAAACAATAGTCCCAACTGATTCGTAAAAAACTCAAGATTGACATCACCAATAAGACTAGCTAGGTTGGGAAACAATTCTGGCTGTTCAATATTTTCAAAATAATTCGGCAATGTTTCAGGCAATACTCCGCTACGATTGATCGTCACTAATTGAAAAGTTGCATGTTTTAGACGATTGCAAGTAGCCATCGGGAAATCAAGTGCCAGTGTTTCTTCCGGTTCAGCGCACCAAAATTCTTCACTTAGCCAAACGAGCAATTCTTCTGTTGAGTACTTGTCCCTCGTTGCTTGAATAAATGCTTCAACGAATGCTGTTGTTTGATAGTTTTTTATTACAGTAAGTTGAAGTTGATAACGGCGTTCTTGACGCGTAATGATCTCATTATCAATCAAAAAATCTAGATTTTTGTCTAAATGTTTTTGCTCGGGAAATGCTTTTCGGATCTCACGCAAGATCACCGGTGTTTCGAGTTTTTCAAAATAACTCAGCAATTCAGCTATCTCTGGTCGCTTTAATAATTGTTCTGTTTTTTGGTTATTTGTATAGATGCGCATAGTCATTTCCTTTCTCGATCAAGGAACAATCCTTCTAACATAAAAATTCACGGATGACCGCGTATTATTCAACAAATTAAAAAATGGGATGTGACAAAACTTTTGCCACTCCCCATTTTTTCGAATAAACAGTATCCCAGTAGATTCTTCGGAATTCCTGTTTATCGCTTAAAGCTGCTCGCTCTGCCACAACCTCTTATCTGATCAGATTATTTATCAAACGCTGCTGTTAGTTGAGGGACAACTTGTTTCTTCCGTGATACGACCCCTGGTAAGAAGGCACGATCATTTTTAAGTTGCACATTAAACGCTTCTGTCACCATTGCTCGCGGTTCGCCAGCTACTAACAATTCTGAATCAGAATTCAGAATATTGGTAACTAATAGCAAGAATAAATCGTACCCATTTTCGCTATTTTCCGCTAACATCGCGTCGCGTAATGCCTCTTGACGAGCAAAGACTTCGTCAAGATCGACTGTATTGACTTGGGCGATTCGAACTGTTTTATCAGCCATTGGAAATGATTTAGCATCTAGATCCAATAATTCTGCTTCAGATTTGTCTCCTAAATTTGTTCCAGCTTTTAACAAATCTAGTCCATATCCATTTAAGTCGACGTTTGCGATTTGAGCCAATTCGTTGGCAGCATCAATATCTTCTTGAGTACATGTTGGAGATTTGAATAATAATGTATCAGAAACAATCGCAGAAAGCATCATTCCAGCGATTTTTGCTGGTATAGCGATAGTGTTTTCTTTGTAAAGTTTCAAGACGATTGTTGATGTACAACCGACTGGTTCAGCACGATAATATAGCGGATTCGCTGTTTGAAAGTTCGCAATCCGATGATGATCGACAACTGCTAAAATATTCAATTCTTCAATATCTGCAACACTTTGTTGAAATTCATTATGGTCGACTAACATTACATCACTTGTTTCAGCCGCAATTTTGTCTACCACTCGTGGAGCTGTCAATCCGAAATGATCCAAAGCAAATTGAGTTTCTTCATTTGGTGTTCCAAGTGCGACTGCTTCTGCGTCGACTCCTAATTCTTTTTGTAAATTGGCAAAGGCGATTGCAGCCCCGATTGCATCCGTATCAGGATTTTGATGCCCGAAAATTAAAACTTTTCCCATAGTTGATCCGCTCCTTTAAATAAGTTCTCCTTTATCATATCAAAAAAACGCAAAAGAGCAACAACATGCGCCCTTTTTCACCGATAAATTAGCAACTATATCCCAATTGTTTGGACTAAAAATAGCTTGAATTAAAACCGATAAAATTATTTTTTCAATCATACCCATCCTTGAACACCGACAAAATATTTGTCTTACAGATGACTTTCCATTCAGAACATTTGCCCCATACAAAAAGGCCGTGACAAGTATTCGTCACAGCCTTTTATTTATTTTTTACGTTCTAAGTAGCCTTTATAATCTTCAGTATGCAATAATTTTTTTGCATTTTCTACTCGATCATCAGTTGGGGGTTCAATTCCTTCTAACGGATAGTCCATATCCATCTCTACCCATTTATATTTCCCCATCGTATGATAAGGTAAAATTTCAACTTTATCGACATTATTCAAGCTCTTAATAAATTTATCTAATCGAATTAAAAATTCGTCGTAGTCGCTTCTAAATGGTACCAATACATGGCGGATCCAGACAGGTTTATTGATGTCTGAAAGATATTTTGCCATCGCTAAGATGTTGTCATTGCTTTGACCAGTCAGTTCTTTGTGCTTTTGGTTATCGATTTGTTTGATATCAAATAAAACTAAATCAGTATATTTCATTAATTCTTCAAATTTAGAGAAAAATGGTTCTTCAAAAGTAAATGGATTGCCGCAGCTATCTAAAGTCGTATCGATCCCTAGTGCTTTTGCCTGTTTGAACAGATCAATCAAGAAATCGATTTGTAATAATGGTTCACCGCCGCTGACCGTGATCCCACCTTTTTTGCCCCAATAACTTTTATAGTTCAACGCTTCATTCAAAACATCTTCAGCTGTTCTCTTCTTAGCTTTAGGATCGTTGATTTTCCAAGTATCAGGATTGTGACAAAATTGGCAGCGCATCCGACAGCCTTGCATAAAGACGATAAAACGTACGCCAGGTCCGTCAACAGAGCCAAAGCTTTCAATTGAATGGACATTCCCAACAACAGGTTGTTCAGCCACAGTAGACATAAACAGTCCCCCTCTTTTATCTGTAAAAATTTTTTTGCAGAAATTTTTTAATTAGATATATGTGTTAAAAAGTAAGGCGAATAGACCTCCGTCCATCCGCCCTTACTTTTCTTATTATTGTAAGTTACTACATTTTTGCGTGGAATGTACGGCTGATTACATCTTTTTGTTGTTCACGAGTTAAGTCGATGAATTTAACAGCGTAGCCAGAAACACGGATCGTGAAGTTTGCATATTCTTCTTTTTCTGGGTGTTCCATTGCATCAATTAATTTTTCTTTGCCAAACACGTTTACATTCAAATGATGAGCGCCTTGGTTGAAGTATCCATTTAAAACATTTGTCAAGTTTTCGATTCGTTCATCTTCATCATGACCTAATGCATCTGGATTAATACTTTGTGTATTTGAGATACCATCTAATGCATATTCATAAGGTAATTTTGTCAATGAGTTAAGTGAAGCCAACAAACCATTTTGTTCAGCGCCATAAGATGGGTTTGCCCCTGGTGATAATGGTTCGCCTGCTTTACGTCCATCAGGCATTGTTCCAGTTGCTTTACCATAAACAACATTTGAAGTGATGGTTAAAATAGATGTTGTTGGTTCTGAATTGCGGTAAGTATGGTAGTGTTCAAGTTTTTCTAGGAATGTCTTCAACAACCATACAGCAATATCATCTGCGCGTGAATCATCATTACCATATTTAGGGAATTCACCTTCAGTTCTGAAGTCAGTTACGATACCGTCTTCGTCACGGATTGGGAATACTTTCGCATATTTGATTGCAGATAATGAATCGACTACGTGAGAGAAACCAGCGATTCCTGTTGCGAATGTACGTTTCAAGTTTGTATCCATCAATGCTAATTCAGCAGCTTCATAATAATATTTGTCATGCATGTAATGGATCGCATTCAATGTATTCACATACATACCAGCTAACCATTCAAGCATATCGTCATATTTATCCATTACTGCATCAAAGTCTAATGCATCATCTGAATCGATTGGGCGGAAGTCAGGTCCGACTTGGACTTTAGATTTTTCATCAACCCCACCGTTGATCGCGTATAACAAAGCTTTCGCTAAGTTCGCACGAGCACCGAAGAATTGCATTTCTTTACCTGTTTGTGTAGCAGACACACAGCAGCAGATTGCATAATCATCTAACCAGACTGGACGCATTACATCGTCATTTTCATATTGGATCGATGATGTATCGATAGAGATTTTTGCTGCATATGCTTTAAATCCTTCAGGTAAACGAGAAGAATATAAAACAGTCAAGTTTGGTTCTGGTGAAGGTCCCATGTTTTCTAATGTGTGTAAGAAGCGGAAGTCATTTTTAGTTACTAATGTCCGTCCGTCCATTCCCATACCAGCAATTGATAACGTTGCCCAAACTGGGTCGCCTGAGAACAATTCATTGTATGAAGGAATCCGTGCAAATTTAACCATACGTAATTTCATTACTAAATGGTCAATCAATTCTTGTGCGCCATCTTCAGTCAAAAGACCGTTTTGGATATCACGTTGAATATAAATATCTAAGAAAGTAGATACACGGCCAATTGACATTGCAGCACCGTTTTGTTCTTTGATTGCTGCTAAATAACCAAAGTAAGTCCATTGTACTGCTTCTTTCGCATTTTCAGCCGGACGAGAAATATCGTAGCCGTATGCAGCAGCCATTTCTTTGATACGTTTCAAAGCTCTGTATTGATCGGTGATTTCTTCACGTAAACGAATATCTTCATCTGTAAATTGACCGTGTCCGCAATTTTCATGATCTTTGAATTTTTGTTCCATCAAATAATCAATTCCGTATAAAGCTACACGACGATAGTCGCCCACGATTCTTCCGCGTCCATACGTATCAGGAAGACCAGTGATGATTTTGTTCCGACGTGCGGCACGAATTTCAGGTGTGTATACATCAAATACAGCTTGGTTATGTGTTTTATGATAGTCATTAAAGATCTCATTAAACTTAGGATTTGGTGTATAACCATAACTTTCAAGTGATTCTTCAGCCATCCGAATACCACCGTAAGGCATAAATGCACGTTTTAATGGTTTGTCTGTTTGAATACCGACAATTGCTTCTTTGTCTTTCAAAGCTTCATCGATATAACCAGCGCCGTATGCATTAGCAGCAGATACGACATCTGTTTCCATATCTAAAACGCCACCATTTTCGCGTTCTTGTTTTTGCAATTGTTGCAACTTGCCCCATAATTCATTCGTTGCATCAGTTGGTTCTGCTAAGAAATCAGCTGTTCCTTCATAAGGTGTGTAGTTCGCTTGGATGAAGTCGCGTGTGTTGACTTCTGTTTTCCATTGCTCACCTTTAAAGCCTTTCCATGCAGTTTTTTCAGTGTTTTTCATTTTTTCTAGTTCATTTGTTGCAGTTCCCATTTTAAAAGGACCTCCTTAGAATAAAAACTTAATTACTACAGCTTTATGAACAAAGTATAACACATAATTTCCGTTATACAAGCCTTTCCATGTGAAAGATTAATTAGAAAACCAAATATTTTTGTAATCATTTACAAACTGTTGATATAACAAGGTTTTTAACGATAAAAGATCTTAAAAATATTTTATGATAGCGGATGATTCCACCTGTTTTGTGATAAAACAAACGGGCTTCTGTCTTAGTACAGAAACCCGTTTGTAATGCAATTATATAGTACAGAAATCTTAGTTTTCAATTAATTCTTGGACTAGTTGAATACTAGAAAGTTCCCCATCTTGCTTCTCATTGATCACAAAAGTTCCATTAGAAATTCGATCACTGATCGTAACGTCAGCAATCTTGATTTCTTTTTCGATTCCCTTGCTTGTAGTCAACATTAGCGTTCCTTCTGTTTCCGTTGTTAAATAAACTAAACGATGCGGACTTTTCTTCAACTCACGGAAAATCATCAGACCGCGTTTAGCTCGGCCTAACTGCGGCAATTCTTGTGCCAACATTCGTTTGGCTGCTCCGCGTTGGCTGAGTAGTAAAATCGGCGAATCTCCTTCAGAAGGCACGAGTGAACCGGATACTACATAGTCGTCTTCTTTCAAATTGATTGCTTTGACACCTGCTGCTTTTGCACCTACTACAGGGACTTCATCTAACGGATAACGCAATCCAAAGGCCCGATGAGAGGCAATGAATACGTCCACCTTATGCACTTCATTAGTTAAAAAGACTGATACAAGCTGGTCAGTTGGATTTTTCATTTTCATCGCTGCGGTCGGGCGGCTGCGGTAGGTCCGCCACGGTGAAAATTCTGTCATACGTGTTTGTTTGATCATGCCTTCTTTACTCATAAAGATAAAGAATTTATTCACGTCGATCTCCTTGTAAGGAAAGGCTGCGATGATTTCTTCGGTTACCGACAGACTGGTGATGGTTTGCGAGATATGTTCACCCACGTCTTTCCATTTCAGCTCAGTGATTTCATGAACAGGCCGATAGATCATATTGCCGTGATTAGTTAAGATCAGCAAATGATCCAATGTATTCAGCTTATCAATGAAAATGATCGTATCGCCTTCCTTCATACCGTGCTCTTCTAAACGCGAGGCGTTATATGAACGTAAACTGCTACGTTTCAAATAGCCTTCTTTCGTCAATGTCACGATAACATCTTCTTGAGCAATCAATACTTCTGCTTCGATCTTGATCTCGCTGATCTCGTCTTCAATTGGCGTTAAACGATTGTTGCCGTAATTCTTTTTGATTTGACGCCATTCTTGCTTCATGACTTTATGCAATTCTTTTTCGCTGTCTAAAATCAAGTTCAGTTCTTTGATCTCGGCAGCTAGTTCAGCAGCTTCTTTTTCCAATTGAGTGATATCTGTATTGGTCAAACGATACAATTGTAACGTTACGATTGCTTCTGCTTGTTCTTCACTAAAATCAAAGCGTGCAACTAAATTAGTTTTGGCATCTTTTTTATCTTTACTGTTTCGAATCGTTGCGATCACTTCATCAAGGATCGACAAAGCTTTCATTAATCCTTCAACAATATGCTGGCGTTTTTTTGCTTTGGCTAGTTCATATTGGCTGCGCTTAGTGATCACTGCTTTGCGATGTTCAATATAGCTTTTTAAAATATGTTTCAACCCAACTTGTTTCGGCGTCATATTATCGATTGCTACCATATTGAAATTATAGTTGATCTGCAAATCGGTATTCTTAAATAAATAATTTAGAATCCCTTCCGCATTAGCATCTTTTTTTAGCTCAACGACGACTTGCAAACCAGTTCGGTCAGACTCATCACGCACTTCAGCAATACCATCGACTTTTTTATTTAAACGAATCTCATCGATTTTTTTCACTAAAACGGCTTTATTTACTTCATATGGAATCTCATGAATAACGATTTGTTGTTTTCCGCCTTTTAGCGGTTCAATCGAAGTTTTTGAACGAAGAATAACTTTACCTTTTCCTGTTTCATATGCTTTTTTTATCTCGGCTTTGCCTTGTAGGATTCCGCCAGTTGGAAAATCAGGACCTGGAATATATTCCATGATCTTTTCTAATGATGCATCTGGATGATCGACCAAATAAATAGCGCCATCAATAACTTCAGATAAATTATGAGTAGGGATCTCTGTCGCATACCCTGCTGAAATCCCTGTCGAGCCATTGACTAATAAGTTAGGATACGCCGCCGGCAAAACAGTCGGTTCTTTTTCGGTATCATCAAAATTCCAAACTAAGTCGACCGTTTCTTTTTCAATGTCTTTCAGCATTTCTCCGCTCAACTGAGACAAACGTGCTTCGGTATACCGCATCGCAGCTGGTGGATCACCATCCATTGAACCGTTGTTTCCGTGCATTTCGATCAGAACTTGGCGTAATTTCCAATCTTGACTCATCCGTACCATGGCTTCATAAATTGAACTATCTCCATGCGGGTGATAATTACCCATGATATTTCCGACTGATTTTGCTGATTTTCGGAAGCCTTTATCGTAAGTATTCCCATCTTTATTCATTGCAAATAAAATTCGGCGTTGAACAGGTTTTAAGCCATCGCGAATATCCGGCAATGCCCGTTCTTGAATAATATATTTTGAATAGCGGCCAAATCGGTCACCCATCACTTCTTCTAATGTTAATTCTTGAATTGAATGCTTTTTATCCATTCTTTGACCACCTCCTATTCATCAAACAGACTGCTAGGTTTGCCCTCATCAGTCTTTTCTACTTTTTGTTCTGTTGTTGCGGCAATCGATCCGTCTTCTTTGCTATCTAATAAACTACCATCTTCTTCTAAAGTAAATTGGACGTGGCTTTCGATCCATTTCCGTCTTGGTTCAACTTTGTCTCCCATTAGAGTCGTCACGCGACGTTCCGCTTGGGCAGCATCGTCAATCCGTACTCGGACAAGCGTCCGGTATTCTGGATCCATCGTCGTCTCCCATAATTGTTCCGCATTCATTTCACCGAGTCCTTTATAACGTTGTAGCATGTAGCCTTTACCGACTTTTTTGATCACACTTTGCAACTCATCATCGGTCCAGACATATTCAACGACCTGTTTACGTCCAGCGCCTTTTGAGACCTTGTATAAAGGCGGCAATGCAATATAAATTTTTCCAGCTTCAATCAATGGTTTCATATAACGATAGAAAAATGTCAATAATAAAACTTGGATATGCGCGCCGTCTGTATCCGCATCGGTCATGATGATGATTTTATCGTAATTACAATCTTCAATAGTAAATTCCGGTCCAACACCCGCGCCGATCGTATAGATCATTGTATTGATTTCTTCATTCTTCAAAATATCTTGCATTTTAGCTTTTTCAGTGTTGATGACTTTTCCCCGTAATGGCAAAATCGCTTGGAATTTCCGATCGCGGCCTTGTTTAGCTGAACCGCCGGCAGAATCACCTTCGACTAAGAAAAGTTCATTTCTAGCCGCGTTACGAGATTGTGCAGGAGTCAACTTGCCTGAAAGCAATGACTCGCCTTTTTTACGTTTCTTGCCATTTCGGCTTTCTTCCCGAGCTTTTCGTGCTGCTTCCCGAGCTTCCCGAGCTTTGATTGCTTTACGAATCAGCATTTGACTGTTTTCGCTATTTTCCTGCAAATAAAAACCCATCTGTTCGCCGATGACACTATCGACTGCTCCTCGAGCTGCCGGCGTTCCTAGTTTCTCTTTTGTTTGCCCTTCAAATTGCAGTAGATTTTCTGGAATTCGAATAGACAAAACAGCAGACAGCCCTTCACGGAAATCTGAGCCTTCTAAATTTTTATCTTTTTCTTTCAATAATCCCAATTTACGCGCATATTCATTGAAGGCTTTTGTCATTGATGTTTTCATCCCAGATTCATGGGTCCCACCATCTTTGGTTCGAACATTATTGACAAAGGATAATAAATTTTCTGAATAGCCATCATTGTACTGATAAGAAAATTCAACTTCGATTCCTTCATGTTCACCAGAAAAATAAACAACTGGCGTCAACGTATCCTTGTCTTCATTCAAATATTCAACGAACTCTTTGATGCCTTCTTCAAAATGGAAGACTTCTTCTACTTTTTCTTCCCCACGCAGATCAGTCAAAGTGATCTTGACCCCGCGTAATAAGAATGCCGATTCCCGTAACCGTTCTGATAATGTTTCATAAGAAAAGTTTAAGACCGTGAAAATTTCCGTATCGGGTAAAAAATGTACAGTCGTCCCATTTGGTTTACGGGTCTTGCCGATTTTTTTCAACGTTCCTTGCGGCTTACCGCCATTCTTGAATTTTTCTTGGTATTCTATGCCATCTCGAACAATTGTTACCGTCAACCATTTGGATAACGCATTGACTACACTGGCACCAACACCATGTAATCCACCGGAAGTTTTATAGCCGCCTTGACCAAATTTTCCGCCGGCATGCAAGATTGTAAAAATTACTTCCACCGTTGGAATTCCTGAAGCATGCATTCCGACTGGCATACCACGTCCTTTATCGCTTACTTCTACACTATTGTCATGATGAAGAGTGACTTCGATTTCATTTCCATAGCCTGATAATGCTTCATCGACTGCATTATCAACAATTTCATAAACCAAATGATGCAATCCGCGACTGTCCGTCGATCCGATATACATCCCTGGGCGCTTTCTAACCGCTTCTAATCCTTCTAACACCTGGATCGAAGCGTCATTGTATTCGTTATTCTTCTTAGCCAATCCTACAGCTCCTTACTTCTAGCGTAATCATCTTCCTTTAAAGAAAAATGAATTATTGTCTGTACCATATACCTTCTACATTGCTAACTTTTTAGATTTAAAGCATCGATCCATTTAATCATTAGCCAAGCTAGATTGGTATCTTTGTCTAACGTACATCATTTGTATGATACGCTAAAAAAGTACAAAAAAAAAGCCTCTCCTATTTCTGAAAAGGCATTTTAACTATTTTTTGTAAAAAAATCAACTCGAAAATCACGCTTTTTTATTTAACTCAATCTTCACACAACGGTCCATAACAATGTCATTGCGTCCCTGATCTTGTAAAATCTTTGCCGCTTCTTCGCTGCGTAATCCAAGCTGGGCCCAAAAAACTTTAGCATCCGTTTTTAAAAATTCTTCAGCGATCTCTGGTAAAAATTCACTTCGTCTGAAGATGTCCACGATATCAATTGGCTCTGGCACAGCAGCTAAATTTTCTACGACAGGAATCTCATTGATCGTTTGACCCGCTAACTTAGGATTTACACCGTATAATTTATACCCATGAGCTTTTAATACTTCAGCAATTTGATAACTAGTTTTAGCAGGATTTGAACTAAGTCCAACGACTGCAATCACCTTAGCTTCATCTAAATATTGAAAAATTTTTTCTTGACTAGGATTTTGAAAACTCATTTGATTTCCCCCGCTCACTTTATTTATTTACGATAATCAGTATATCATGGGATTAGAATTTGTTCACTCTTTTGAAATCTGCTAAAATGACCTTACTAACCGAAGAAATGAGGATTCATATGAAAATCGCTATACTTTTTGTCTTAGCTTATCTTTTAGGTTCTATTCCTTCTGGCATTTGGATTGGAAAATTTTTTTTCAAAAAAGACATCCGCGAGTTCGGCAGCGGAAATTCTGGTACGACCAATACGTTTCGTATATTAGGAAAAACGGCGGGACTGATTGTTTTTGCAATGGATTTATTAAAAGGAACGCTAGCAACTTGTTTACCTATGATTTTCCATCTAGAAATCAATCCGCTATGGTTTGGTTTAGTTGCAGTCATTGGTCATACATTGCCGATTTTTGCAGGTTTTAAAGGTGGTAAAGCGGTCGCTACTAGCGCGGGGATGTTGTTAGGATTTGCACCATTATTTTTTTGTTATTCGATAGTTTTCTTTTTGATCGTTTTGTACATTACTAGTATGGTCAGTGCGGCAAGTATTACTTCAGCCATTTTTGTCACGCTTTCTTCGATTTTTCTGCCCTATGTCTGGCCGACGATTTTACCCACATACAATTGGTTGCTGACACTGGTCTGTTTCGTTTTAACTTGTTATATCACCTATCGTCACAAAGAAAATATCGTACGAATCAAAAATGGGACAGAAAATCGTGTATCCTTCGGCTTGAATAAAAAGGAGAACTAATGGAAGAGCAATTATTGGATTGGGCGATCGAACTTCAAGCGTTGGCTCAAGCAGGGCTGGCTTACACAAAAGACCCCTTTGATCAAGAACGTTTTGAACGAATTCGAACGATTGCAACAGAGATGCTAGCTGTGCAATCACCGCTGCCTATCTTGAAATTAAGAGAATTGTTTGCGGCTGAGTCTGGTTACCCTACACCTAAATTAGATACGCGAGCTGCGGTATTTAATGAAAATAAAATTTTGCTAGTACAAGAAAAAAATGGTCTTTGGTCATTGCCGGGCGGCTGGGTCGATTTCGATCAGTCGATTAAAGAAAATACCATTAAAGAAACGCTAGAAGAAACCGGCTTGCAAGTCAAACCAGCAAAGGTTATCGCTATTCAAGATCGGAACAAGCATAATCTGCCACGCTATGCTTACAGCGTTTGTAAAATTTTCGTAGAATGCGAACTGCTTGGCGGCGATTTTATCGAAAATATCGAAACGATCCAAATTGATTGGTTCACTAGCGATAACTTGCCGCCTTTAGCTGAGGCAAAAAACACACAGAAACAAATCAAACTATGCTTTGATGCCCATCATTGCACTGATTGGTTCGTCCCTTTTGATTAACACGATTGATTGAATTTAAAAAACGGCTGAGACAGTGAGTCCCAGCCGTTTTTTATAACCATTTGGTTAAATATGCCGTTTAACTTACAGTAATTGAAAATTCTGTTTTGAAGCTTTCTTTTGCAGCTAAACGATTCATCCCCGCTTTATCTTCAAGTCGGCCCGTACTGTCTACTGTATCTGCAAAGCCCCACCATGGTTCAATGCAAACAAAGGGTGCTTCCGCAGGATACGGTGACCACAGACCCACATAAGGAATATTATTGTAGGCTACAGTCACGCTATGAGAGGATTCTTCGCTGCCTAATGTATAGGCATTTAATCTGCGTGTCTCATAAATCAGAGCATCTTCTTTAAATAGCTCACGGCTCAACTGGATATTGGTATTGGTTTGACCAATCGTTTTTTGATCCAGATTGGTAAATGGCCCTTCTAAAGGAATTTTTACTCGTGATTTTTGTGGTGAAAAAGCAATAAAATAATCCTCGAATTTTAAATCATCTGTCAGCGGAATATTGAAAGCTGGATGACCACCCAAAGCAAAAATCATTTCTTCTGCCCCAGTATTTTCGACATTAAATCGAATTCGCAGACCATCGCCCCAGATTTCATAGCTGACGGTTAAAGCAAAATCAAATGGATAAACGGCCTTTGTTTCTTCATCACTTTCAAGTAAAAAAGTCGCTTTATCTTTTGTTTGTTCAATCACTGTAAAGTCTTTGTCGCGAGCAAATCCGTGCTGGCCCATCGGATAGCTTTTTCCCTGATACGTATATTGATTCTCTTTTAAACGTCCCACAAACGGAAATAGCAATGGTGCATGTCGGCCCCAATATTTTGGATCTGCCTGCCAGATATATTCAATCTCATTGGCACGCAGACTGGCAAGTTCTGCGCCTTTTTCATTGATCGTCGCTGCTAAAAAATCATTACTGATCGTCACTGACATAAGTATTCCACTCCTTATTTCTACTATTTCCGAATTCCATAGTACAATCAAACTAAATCTGTTTGAATCTATTTGTTTCTACTCATTATTCGCTCAGCCTAATTTATTTATGACGAACTAATTCTTCTTTAAATAATGGATTCAACACTTTCAAATACGTCCCCTTCATTCCAAGTGAACGCGATTCGATGATCCCGGCTGATTCTAATTTTCGTAAGGCATTCACGATCACTGAACGAGTAATTCCGATTTTATCTGCAATGTTTGAGGCAGTCAACCGGCCTTCGTCCCCTTCTAGTGCATCAAAAATTGCTTTGACAGCTTTTAATTCGCTGTATGAAAGTGTAGAAATTGCCATTTGAACAGCAGTTTGACTACGGATTTTTTCTCCAACATGCAAAAACTGCTGATATAAGATCTCCATTCCGATAACCGTTGCTCCATATTCTGCTAAAACAAGGTCATCATCATTGAATATTCCTTCTGTTCGAGCTAACACGATTGTGCCTAAACGTTCACCTGAACCAAAGATTGGAATGACCGTTGTCAGTCCATTGGGATAAAGCTCTGCTCTTTCAGTAGGAAAAGCGGTCAATTCATTTTCTACTGGAATATTTGCTTCAGTTCGGATGACTTCCTTCATCCCTGATACATAACTGTCCGGAAACTGTCGATCTACCAAAAAGGAACGGACACGATCAGTGTTGATATTGATTTTTTCATTTAGTCCCAACAATTTTCCTTCAGCCCCGATAATATACGTCAGCGTGCCCAAGATGTCTCCTAAAATCCGCGCCATATTATTGTAAGGCAGTTCGGCTTCAGGTTCAAAAGCATTTTTTTGCTGCATCAGTTTATTTATCTGACGTGTTTTTTCTAATAAAGTTTCCACTTTTTCTCCCCCCATATTTTAAAGAATAAAGCGACTCAAATCTTTATTTTGAGCAATCGATGCCAATTTTTCATCTACATATGCTTCAGTGATCTTGATCTCACCCATTTGCATATCAGGCGCTTCGAATAATAGATCTTCCAATAATTTTTCTAAAATCGTGTGCAAACGACGCGCCCCGATGTTATCTGTTTCCCGGTTCACATCAAAGGCGATCTGAGCGATTCGTTCAATCGCTTCTTGAGTAAAAATAATTTTGACATTTTCAGTTCCTACTAGCGCAACATATTGTTTGATCAATGAGTTATTCGGTTCAGTTAAGATTCTAACAAAGTCTTCTGCTGAAAGATCATTCAATTCAACTCGAATTGGAAAACGACCTTGCAACTCAGGAATCAAATCACTTGGTTTTGATAAACTGAAGGCACCGCTAGCAATAAATAAAATGTGATCCGTTTGAATTGCTCCATATTTAGTGTTTACTTGCGAACCTTCCACGATTGGTAAGATATCTCTCTGAACACCTTCACGCGATACTTCACCCGAATTTTGTTGTGATTTTGACGTAATTTTATCGATTTCATCGATAAAAATGATCCCAGAACTTTCTGCTAATTTAATCGCTGCAGTAGAAATATCGCCTTCATTGACTAACTGTGCCTGTTCTTCCTTTACTAAAAGCTCTTGGGCTTTTTTAACAGTCACTGTTCGCTTGCTCTTTTTCTCAGGGGTCAAAGCGCCGAGTGTATCTGATAAATCGATCCCCATCTGTTCTAAGCCATTATTCATCGGCATTGATTTTTTCGGTTCAGTTATTTCGATTGTCACTTCTCGTTGGTCTAATAATCCTTTTTCTAATTGTTCAAGGACTGTTTGACGATTGACTTTAATTGCTTCTGTGAGCTCTTCTTTTGGTTCAGTTTGTGCTTGGTTGAAGATGTTCATCATTTGTTCATACGGATTGCCGCTTTGCTTTTGTTCTTTTTTAATCCCTGGAACTAAAATTTTCACTAACTGTTTATTTGCTCGCTTCAAAGCTTGAGCATACACTTTTGAATATTCCTCTTTTTCAACGATCGTGATTGCATGCTCAACTAGATCACGAACCATAGACTCCACATCGCGTCCAACATAACCGACCTCTGTAAATTTTGTCGCTTCAACTTTAACAAACGGAGCATTGACGATTCGTGCCAAGCGGCGAGCGATCTCAGTTTTACCGACACCCGTTGGTCCAATCATCAAAATATTTTTAGGTGTGACTTCTTGTTGCATCGTTTCTTCTAATTGCATCCGGCGATACCGATTACGTAACGCGATCGCTACAGAACGTTTTGCATCATTTTGTCCAATGATATATTGATCCAATTCATTGACGATTTCTTTTGGTGTTTTATTAACTTCTGTCATTTTGATTCTCCTTGCTCGTATTCTGCTAGTTTTTTTAGAAAAAAGGCTGATTTCAGCCGTGTTCTAAGCTACATTTCTTCTACAATAATATTATGATTAGTGAAGACACAAATATCTGCAGCGATATTCAGCGCGCTTTCAGCAATATCTTTTGCACTCATCTCAGAATTATGTTTCTTCATTGCTCGTGCTGCTGCTAAAGCGTAGTTTCCACCTGAACCAATCGCTAAGATCCCATCGTCAGGAGCGATAACTTCGCCATTACCAGAAACTAACAACATCTCTTGATCGTTCATAACGATCAGTAAGGCTTCTAAATTTTTCATTGCTTGTTGTGTACGCCATTCTTGAGCTAATTCAACTGCCGCACGTTGTAGATTGCCATTGTATTCGTTTAATTTGCCTTCAAATTTTTCTTCTAGCGTAAACGCATCGGCTACACTTCCAGCAAAACCTACAACAACTTTGCCATTATAAATTCTGCGTACCTTACGCGCAGTCCCTTTCATGATTACTTGCTCTCCCATAGTAACTTGACCATCGCCGGCCATGGCAAACTTTCCATCTTTTTCAATCGCACAGATAGTAGTTGAATGAAATTGTGATTCAGACATTTTATTCTCTCCTTATTTCCGATACTTCTGCACGCATTAATCTAAAACGAGCAGAGTTTTTTTCTCTATTTTTCTAAGCTCGTGGATGAAACGAGCGATAACTTTTTTGTAAACTCTCTTTTGTGACATGGGTATAGATTTGTGTCGTTGATAAATTAGCATGTCCCAATAATTCCTGGACTGTCCGTAAATCCGCCCCATTGTTCAGCAAATGAGTAGCAAACGTGTGTCGGAGCATATGTGGATGGATATCGCTGTTTAAACTGCTCTTTTTTATGATCTGATTGAGGACATATTCGATTCCTGTCGGGGTGATTTGATCGCCACGATGATTGATAAACAAATGATCATGCTCTTTACCAAAACGATCCATGATCTGTTTTCGACCCTCTTGGACAAATACTTGGATTGCATCAGCTGCGTAAGAACCCAGCGGTACATAACGATCTTTATTTCCTTTTCCATGGATCAACATGACGCTGTTGTCAAAATCGATCACTGATAAATTAAGGTTAGCGCATTCACTGACCCGAAGCCCAGAACCGTATAAGACTTCCAACAGCGCACGATTGCGCTGATCCAGCGGCTTTGTCCCTTCGACGCTTGCAAACAATACCTCGATTTCTTTTTCATAGAAAAAACGCGGTAGGCGAGCTTGCCTTTTCTTGAGATGCACATACGAAAAAGGATTCTCTGTGATTTTTTCATGTTTCAAGAGATATTGATAAAAAGATCGTAAACTAGCAATCTTTCGACTGATCGTATTGCGACTATATTTTTGATCATTCAAAAATGCTAAATACACCCGAACATCTAAATGACTCACCGGCAATAATGAAGCTTCCCCTGAATTTTTTAAAAAATCGCAAAAGTCATTCAAGTCCCGTTGATAGGCCTCTTTTGTTTTTTCTGAGTAGCCGCGTTCGGTCATTAAATAACTCACAAACTCTTGCATTATTGCTTCATTTTCCAAACTTTTTCTCACCTCGCAAACATATCACAAATGTAGCATAAGAGCTTTTTAATTACAATTGAATTGTCAGAATCTATTGATTTTTCACGAATATACTAACAATTATTTATAGATATTTCATAATTACTACTGAAAATAGACATGAATACGTTCTATTTATGTAAAGAAAAAAATCTTCGCTGCTAAAGCAGCAAAGATTTTTTAAATAGTCATTTCAGCTAGAGCACTCAGTGCACGTTCAGCCAATGTTTCGTAACGTAATTTTTTGTCACGGATCCGTTCCGGCAGACTAGGAAATAACCCAAAGTTCGCATTCATTGGTTGAAAATGTTTGCCCTCAGCATGAGTAATATAATAAGCCATCGACCCAATCGCAGTCTCACGAGGAAATTCGATCAACGCTTCATCTTTTGCAAGTCTAGCAGCATTCAAACCAGCCACTAGTCCACTGCCTGCACTTTCTACATAACCTTCAACACCCGTCATTTGACCTGCAAAGAATAAATCCTCACGTTTTTTACTTTGATAGGTTGGTTGTAAAAGTTCTGGCGAATTCATGAAACTATTGCGATGCATCACACCATACCGTAAAAATTCGGCATTTTCTAAACCTGGAATCATTTGAAAGACGCGTTTTTGTTCGCCCCACTTCAAATGGGTTTGAAATCCGACGATATTATACATTGAAGCCGCGGCATTGTCTTGGCGCAATTGAATCACGGCATAAGGACGCTTGCCAGTCTTCGGATCTTCCAATCCGACAGGTTTCATCGGACCAAACAGCATCGTTTTGACTCCACGTTTTGCCATAACTTCAATCGGCATGCAACCTTCGAAAAATTTTTCTTTTTCAAATTCTTTTTGCGGTGCGACTTCAGCTTCGATCAATGCATTATAAAAACGCATGAATTCTTCTTCTGTCATTGGACAGTTCAAGTAAGCTGCTTCGCCCTTGTCATAGCGAGATTTCAAATAGACTTTGTCGTAATCGATCGTCGATTCATCAATGATTGGTGCCGCCGCATCATAGAAATAAAACCCAGCAGATCCATTATGAGCCGCGATTTCTTCGGCCAACGCTTCAGAAGTCAAAGGACCGGTTGCAATAATTGTGATCCCATCAGGAATTTTTGTAACTTCTTCAGAGATGACCGTTACCATCGGATGGTTTTTAACTTTTTCCGTAACAAGTGCAGAAAAATTCGTTCGATCGACAGCGAGGGCGCCGCCAGCAGGCACTGCGGTCTCATCTGCGGAAGCAATCACAACCGAATTCAAGCGGCGCATCTCCTCTTTCAAAACACCCACCGCATTTGTTAATCCATTGCCACGCAGCGAATTGCTGCAAACAAGTTCTGCAAAATTTGCAGTGTGATGCGCCGGTGTCGACTTAACTGGGCGCATCTCGTATAACTTCACAGGAACACCGGCTTCTGCTAACTGCCACGCAGCTTCGCTTCCGGCAAGTCCTGCCCCGATAACATTGACTGTTTTTACCATTGATTCCCTCACTTATGGAAATTATTTTTGTACTGCTTCTTCATAATCGCCATTGACACAAACAACTTGTTTGCCGCCTTTGACTTTTTTCTCAACTAAATAGCCATCACATTTTGGACATTTCCGACCAACTGGTTTATCCCAAGATGTAAAGTCACAATCTGGATAACGTGAACAGCCATAAAACAAACGATTCTTTTTCGATTTCCGTTCAACTACTTGTCCTTCATGACAAACTGGACATTCCACACCGATCTCTTTGATGATTGGTTTCGTATTGCGGCAATCAGGAAAATTACTGCATGCATAGAATTTACCATAACGACCTAATTTAATAACCATTGGATGACCACAAACATCGCAATCAAAACCAGCCGGTTCATCTTTGATCTGGATCTTTTCGATTCCTTCTTCGGCTTTTTCTAATTCGACCGCAAATGGTTTATAGAAACGATCGACCACTTTGGTCCATTCTTCTTTGCCGTCTTCGACTTTGTCCAAATCATTTTCCATTTCCGCGGTAAAGTTGACGTCAACAATCTGCGGGAAAAAGTCCACAATTAACGTATTTACGATTTCACCAAGTTCTGTTGGCTCAAAGCGTCTTTGTGTTAATTTCACATAATAGCGCCGTTGGATCGTATCTAAAGTTGGCGCATAAGTTGACGGACGGCCCACACCATTTTCTTCCAACGTTTTGATCAAAGTTGCTTCGCTGAAACGTGCCGGCGGTTGTGTGAAATGTTGTTTTGGTTCGATATCGACGGATTGGACAAGATCACCTTTTTCAAGCTCTGGCAAAATATTTTCTTTATCTTCTTTACCATCGTCGCGTCCCTCAATATAGACTTGCATGAATCCTTTAAATTTGATCTTTGAACCGTTGGCAATAAAAATCACACCATTTTGTTCAAGCGTTACTTTCATCGTATCAAGAATCGCTGCTGTCATTTGACTAGCAACAAATCGCGACCAAATCAATGTATAGAGTTTCAATTGATCTTTATCTAAATATTGTTTCATCTCATCAGGAGTTCGTTGAACACTCGTTGGACGAATCGCTTCATGGGCATCTTGTGAGCCTTGCGGATTTTTCACCTTGCGTGCATGATGCTGCGAATATTCTTTCCCATAAGTTTTTTCGATAAACTCAGCTGCTTCAGTCTTCGCCGTATCAGAGATACGAGTCGAATCAGTCCGCATATAGGTGATCAGTCCGACCGTTCCTTGTTTTCCAAGAGCGATTCCTTCATATAGCTGTTGAGCGACCATCATGGTCTTGCGTGTTCGGAAGTTCAATTTGCGTGCGGACTCTTGTTGCAAATTACTTGTTGTAAAGGGCAATGCTGGATTTCGTTTCCGTTCTTTTTTCTCTACCTTAGTCACTTCATAATCTTTGCCGTCAATTCTTGAAGTTATCTCTTTTACAGCTTCTGCATTAGGTAATTTTTTCTTCTTACCATCAACACCCCAAAAATTAGCTTTGAATTTTTTGGTTTTTTTCTTAAAGTTTCCATCGATACTCCAGTATTCTTCTGGCACAAAATCACGAATTGCTTGTTCGCGGTCGATGATTATTTTTAAAGCGATCGACTGCACACGACCAGCACTTAAGCCTTTTTTTATTTTTTTCCATAAGATCGGTGAAATAGAATACCCTACCAAACGATCCAGTGCGCGCCGTGCTTGTTGTGCGTCCACTAGTGAGACATCGATAGAACGAGGCTCTTTAAAAGCAGCTTTTACAGCATCTTTAGTGATTTCATTAAAGACTACGCGGTTCTTATCTTTTAAATCTAATCCTAATAAATAAGCGAGGTGCCAAGCAATGGCTTCCCCTTCTCTATCCGGGTCACTTGCGAGATAAACTTTTTGGGCTTTTTTTGCCGCTTGTTTTAAACTTTTGATAACATCGCCTTTACCGCGAATGGAAATATAATGGGGTTCATAATTATTTTCTACATCGATCCCCATTTTACTTTTGGGTAAATCACGGACATGTCCGACACTTGCGACCACTTTATAATTTCTTCCTAAATATTTTTCAATGGTCTTTGCTTTAGCGGGAGATTCCACGATAACTAAGTATTTATAGGCCAAATATTTTTGCCTCCTCAATTTTTTCTACTATTATATATCGATAACTACTGACAAATCGTAGCCTATAATACGCTATTCAATTTTTGTTTGTCAAGTCAGGTCTAGTGAATTTTATTCCATAAATCGTAGGAATCTAAAATATCTTGCGGTTTTTCTACACAAATCGCACCGTCTTGAATCAGCTGATGACAGCCGCTAGAGCGTTCGTTTAAGATCGATCCTGGAACGGCAAAAACATCTTTGCCATAGTCTAACGCTTGTTGCGCGGTGATTAAAGAGCCGCTGCGTTTCTTTGCCTCTATTACTAAGACGCCGCTACTTAAACCCGCAATGATTCGATTGCGCATCGGAAAATGGAATTTTGCCGGAGAGGTCCCGTTTGGGTATTCACTCAAGACTAAGTGCTGACGACTCATTTCGATTTGTAAATTGCCGCTTGCTTTAGGATAACAAATATCTAACCCAGTTCCAACTACACCGATCGTTTTTCCTTGATTACTGATAGCAAATTGGTGCGCAAAACTATCAATGCCCTTAGCCAATCCGCTGACGATGACAAATCCACGTTTGACAAGCTCCGGCATCAATTTTTGAATAACATGATACCCATAATCAGTTGCTTCTCGTGCACCGACGATTGCTAAATGTTCCTGGTTTAACAAAGTCAGATCTCCTTTATAAAATAGCACTAATGGCGGTGTCGGAACATGGCGTAGACTTTCGGGATATTCCTTGTCTTCAATCGTTAGATAGCGATGATTCTTTTTTATTTCATACAATCGATCCGCAGTCCATTCATTCCAATCATTGGGCTTAGTTGTCTGTGCCAATAATCGAATTTCAAAACTATCAAACTGCCATCTTTGATGCTTTTTTGCAAATTGGTAAATCCGTTGTTTGCCAAAAGTACCGACACCTTTTAACAAACTTAGACGTAAAAGAAATTCATTTTTCAAAAAAATCCCTCTTTTCAGCTCTTTATCAAAAGATACAACGAAAAGAAGGATTTTATTTTTATTTATTTTTGATTGGTGCGAAAGTCTTGCGATGAATCGGTAAAATGCCTTGGATTTCGATTGCTTTTAGGTGTTCTTTCGTCCCATAACCAGCATTTTTTTCAAAACCATAAGCTGGATATTGTTCACCATACTCAGCCATCCATTTATCCCGATAAACTTTCGCAACGATACTTGCCGCGGCAATAGATACCGATCGAGCATCGCCTTTGATAATTTTTTCTTGTGGCAGACCATTATCTAAAACCATTGCATCGATCAATAAGCAATCGGGCGCAATCGTTAACTGATCAATAGCTCGCTGCATAGCAACTTTAGTCGCTTGATAAATATTTAATCGATCGATCTCTTCGGCAGTCGCTTCGCCGATTCCGATTGCCCGTGCATTTTCACGGATCTGTGCTACCAGCTCTTCACGTTTGTGAGCAGAAAGTTGTTTGGAATCATTTAGGCCTAAGATCTCATGCGTATCATTTAAGATCACAGCCGCAGCCACAACTGGTCCGGCTAGCGGTCCGCGGCCAACTTCATCGATTCCGCAAATCGCTTGAAATCCTTGCGCAGTCTTCTCATGTTCAAAAACAGACATCTGTTGATATTTTTCTGCCAATGCAATTTGTTTAACACGCTGCTTTTGCCATTGCGCTACAGCTAGCTGGACACCTTTTCGTAGATCTTGTTGAAATTCGAGCAACCGTGGATCTGCTTCTGAAACGATCGTTTTTAATTCGGCTTTTACCTCAGCGATAGATACTTTTGTCATTATTCGCTCAGCTCCTCAAAACGGTCCAACGTATAACGCCCTAGTTTTCCTTGGCGCAACTCAAGAATCAGCATTTCACTTGCACGATCATAATCATCTCTGAAGCCTCGTTTTTCAGCGATTAGCATCAATAATTCAGGCAGTTCCTTGAATAAATCATCCTCTGTCAATTTGTAGCGTTCTTTTAATTGTTCCGGATAAAACCGGCAAAATATTTCTAATTCATACAATGCGAGATCATCTAAATGCAATAGATCATCTTTGATTGCTCCGGTCAACGCCAATTTTTTACCGATCGTTGGATCTTCAAATTTAGGCCACAAAATTCCTGGAGTATCCAATAATTCTAATTGTGAGCCAAACCGCAGCCATTGCTGTCCTTTTGTAACTCCTGGACGGTTTCCAGTGCTGGCGACTTTTTTGCCGGCTAAATGATTCAGCAAAGTAGATTTGCCTACGTTAGGAATTCCTAAAACCATCGCCCGGATTGCCCGCGGTTTTAATCCGCGCTCACTATCCCGCGCAATTTTTTCTGCTAATACTTTTCTGCTGGCAGGTACGATCTGCTTGACACTTTTATCGCTTTTAGCCGTTAAGGCAAGAACATGATGTCCTTGATCTCGAAAATAATTGACCCAAAGATTGGTTTGATTAGGATCAGCCAAATCTGCTTTATTTAATAAAATCAAGCGGGGTTTTTGCTGTACGATCTGATCCAACATCGGGTTGCGCGAGGACAACGGCAATCTGGCATCAATCAATTCAAACACAATATCAACAAACTTTAATTTTTCAGAAACTTCCCGCCTCGCTTTCGCCATATGACCAGGAAACCATTGAATAGACATGAGTGAATTCCTCCTTGAAAGGTAATAATTTTTTTAATGAAGCTACATTTTTTGAATAGATATCGTCGTTTATTTCCATCCGCTATTGTATCACAACTAGTTTATTTTTGTGATTTTCTGCTAGAGCTTTTTTAGCATTTGTATTTTGCAGCTAACTTCTATTATAGATTTTACTGAATCTCATAAAAATAAGTTTCAGCGAACTAAAAAAGATGGAATTCTCCATCTTTTTAGGAAATTATTTTGATATGGGTCAATGGGTAATAGACGACTTGCGCCTTGCCCAAGATATCTTTACTTTGGACTGTCCCAAACGAGCGACTGTCCTTTGAGATCCGCCGGTTATCCCCTAAAACAAAATACTCATTATTAGGTAGTTGTTTTTTACCAATCAATTCGGTGAGCTGAAAGTCTGTAGTATATGGTGAAACTTGATGGTCGCTGCTTCGATTATTGGTTAGAAAAGACTCTGATAGTTTTTTGCCATTGATGTAAAGCTGGTCTTTATCGTAGCGTATCTGATCGCCCGGAAGTCCAATTACTCGTTTGATATAGATCATTCCATCCGGCTGTTGGAAGACAATTACATCAAAACGTTTGATTTTACTAAATTTTTCCATCAAAACCATATCGCCTTGCTTCAAATTTTGATCCATCGAATTACCAGTCACAGGGACGGGAATCAATAGAAACCCACGAATCACAACACCGACAAAGAGAGAAATCAATAAATATTTGATACCTAGCCACAAATGACCCTTAGTTAGTATTTTTTTCACTGACTTCCCTCCTTGCAATCAAAAATAATAAATGTGCTATTGTTCAGTCAGTGTTTCAATAGCTTTGGCGTAAGCAACGTCATTGGTTTTGACCAATTTAAATAGCTCTTCTTGTAAAACATCGATTGTTTTATTATCTAGTGCACCAGTCGCCGATAAATTATTTTCCATTTGGATTTTAACTACGGCATCTTTGGTTGCATCATTGAATAGATCGCCTTCTGTCGAATAGCCCAATGCTTTTAATATCGTGTTGATATTTTTAACCGCAGTACCTGAGTCCCCAATCCGCCAATTGGACTGTTTTGAAATAGGCGGAAGTTTCGCATATTCAGGATAATCAGCTTCGATCGTCGGTGCAACTCCTTTGCCTTCCACCGATGAACCGTCTGGTGTGAACCAACGCATGATCGTCAACTGCACATAATTATCTTTACCGATTGGGCTAAGATTCTGGACACTACCTTTACCGAAAGTATTCACACCAATAATCGGATAATTTTTGCTTTTGACTGCAGCTGCTAATAATTCAGCGCCATACGAACTCTCTTGATCCACTAAAAAGACTGTCGGTTCTTTGACCTTGAATCCTTGATCAATCTTTTTACCGGCCTTATCTGTGGATATGACCTTCTTATTATTTGAAAATTGTGCGATCGTATCGCCATTTTCTAAAAAGTAACTAGCGACACGTTCCGCTTCAGCCATCAATCCACCTGAATTTTGACGCAAATCGATCACAAAGGAAGTAGCGCCTTCTTTTCGTAAACTTTCAACGATCGTCCGAAATTCCAACGCTGTCGTATCGCGGAAATTGTCGATTTGGATAGACCCGATTGATTTATTTTTTGAATCAAGCTCACCTTTGACTGTATCTTCTGGGACAATATCACGTTCGATCGAAACTTCAAACTTTTCACTGCCGCGCTGGATCAACAATTTGACTTGTGTCCCTTTTTTTCCACGGATCATACTTGCTACTTGATCTAATGATTTATCTTGAGTTTTTTGACCGTCGACTTCTAAAATGATATCTTCGGCTTTTAGTTTTGCCTTTTCAGCGGGAGAGTTTTTGACCGGTACGCGATCGATTACCGGCAACCGATTTTCAAGCTGCAAACTAGCACCGATGCCTTCAAAACTGCCAGCTACTTTGGCGTTTAATTCTTTCGTTTCTTTTGCTGTCAAAAATTCTGATTCTGGATCTTCTAATGATTCTGTCATCCCTTTTAAAGCCCCTTGAATCAACTGCTCCTTATCAACTTTGTCTACATAATTTGTACTGATCAGATCATACAAATCTTGGACATCATCTAAATCATTTCGTGTAATTTTAACAACTGAATCACGATCCATCGTTTGTTTCTGATCAATGAAGTGAGTGACTACTGCTGTGATCACAATAGTAAATATAATTGCTATTAAAAAAATCGATACTGGTAATGTTTTTTTCTGCAAGGCACATTTTCCTTTCACCCTTTTTTTCATGATAGCATGCTAGAAAAAAAAGGAAAAGCTTTCCACGACTTTTCCTTTATAATTATTTATTGTTTTCTAGATAGCTCTCCCAAACTTGATCAAAAAGGTCCATCGAATTTAAATAATCGACACTCAATTCTAAATAATCCGTAATTTCATGATAATCTTCTGAATACTTCGGAAACATGATATCTTTTGCGACAGCTCCTGCGAATGCTTCGACAGGATCATAAAAATTATGTCCTCGCTGAGTCAAGATATACTGATAAAAACTTCTTCGCATTAGCTTCACCTCGCTGGTTACTAGTGATTCGATCAATTATTCGACTTTTTTTCTTTTGGTAAATACAAACTGAATTGAATATCATCACCAACAAGATCGATATGATTAGCTTTGATAAACATGCCATTATTTAATTTGAATTTATTCAATTTTAGAACGATTGTTTGATCTTTGGGGTCAATTGCTACCCATTTTGGGACTTTAAAACTGCGTTTGACCGTCGCCATCACTTGACTCACTGGTAGATTCAACGTACCGATCGACAAGTCGCGGGCTTTTAATTGAACATTGCCATTATCCATAACATAAGGATCAAAGTAAAGATAAAAATCAACTTTTGCACCTAATATTTTGAATTCACCTTTCAACATGGCTTGATTTTCTAAATAGAACTCATATTTAACATCTGAATCCTTTTGCAAGTCATTTAAAAAATATTCCATCACCGTATTTAATTTTTTCTTATTAGTATTCATCGTTAGAACAGGTGAACCTTTAGGAACAGTTGTTTCACTGCTAGGCGGCAGATTTGTTTCCCGCGCAGTAAAGATTCGAACTGTTGAAAATAAAACACCACCTAAGATGATCCCAATTAAAATAAGAAAAGCAATTTTCCAGCCATTGATTTTTTTCTTTGTTTCTTTCATTAATTGCTCTCCTTTATCAACCATAAGTCTTTCGTTGCTACTATCTTCTCCTGAATCGCATTGGCCATCAATTGATACCCTAAATTATTCGGATGAAAATTGTCCTTATCATACAAAACATTATTTTTGACTTTAGAGCTTGAGTTTTCAGTTTGTTGACTGTCTTTAGTGGCAATCCCTTTGTACAATAAGTCATTGACCGGAACAAAGAAACAATTGGACGCTTCTGCTGTCAGACTCTGTGTTTTCTCGTTCCAATTATCAACCACAGTCTGCATCGCTTTGATATCCGGAAAATTCAAGTAGTACGGATTATAGATACCTACAACATAGATTGGTGCCTCTGCATTCAACTCACGAATCTCAGTCAAAATATCACTGACGTGTTTGCCATACTTTTCGATTGAACGATTAAACTGTTTGGCTTTTTTAGCAGTCAGATTTTTTTGAAATGCTTGAAAAAGATCATTTCCGCCAACCGTCATCGTAATAAAATCGGCACTTTTCAAACTATTTTTTAGATCCGAATCTTTTTTGATCCGTTTTAAGATTTGATCACTTCGTTCACCAGAAACACCATAGTTATCTTTTTCAACCGAAGCCAGTTCGTATTTTTGTTGCAAAGCGTCCGCGACTAACGGGACATAGCCGCCTCGTTCGGTTTCATCCCCGACTCCTTCGGTCAATGAATCACCTACCGCAACAAAATGAACGGATTCCTTTTGATTTTGACTGTCGTCACGAACGATCCGAATACGCGACTCCGCTTTAGGAATTGTTAGAAAAAGAATCAGCAGCGTAACGATCGCGACGGCTAAGGGAATTATTACTATTGAAAATCGTTTCATTCATCGTCTGCTCCTTTATAAAAAAAGTGCCTCTATCGCTAGAGGCAAGTTCAACTAATCTGTGTAATACATGATCGCAAAAGCCCCAGGTCCCGTGTGTGTAGCAACAATCGGATTGGTGTGCAAAACTGGAATATGCATATCAGGAAACAACTCCTGCAATGCTTGTTTAGCCTCGTCAATAAAATCCAACTTACCAGCGTAAGAAATGCCAATTTGTTTTACATTGACTTTGGTCAATTCATCTTTAAATGCGGCAAACCATTTACTAAAGGTTTTTTTGCCGCGTCCTTTTGTAATCGGTACTAATTCACCGTCGACAAGCTCCATTACAACCCGCATATTCAATACACTTGAGATTACTCCGGCTACACGGCTGATTCGGCCGCCTTTGGCAATATTTTCTAGTGAAGAAATCCCGATAAATAATTTGCTGTGGTCTCTCACTTGTTTAATTCCTGCCAAAACTTCAGCTAAGGATGCTCCTGATTGTGCTAATTTCGCCGCTTCAATTACTTGAAAAGCTTGCGATTGATCGATAAACCCACAATCGATGACAGTCACATCGCTGCTGCTTAAAAATGTTGCTTGGCGTGCCGCTTCTGCGGTACCACTCAATGTATGCGACATGTGAAGCGAAACGATTGGGCTGCCGTCTTTTCCTAATTCATCATAAAGTTCAGCGAAATAACCGATCGGTGGTTGACTCGTCTTCGGCAGATTTTTGGCTTGTGCCATCATCTCCATAAAACGTTCTCCCGTTAACTCATCATCGTCAGGATAAACCACATCATCGATCATCACTGATAATGGAATAACGGTAATATTTAATTCATCTCGTACAGACTTTTCGATTGTACAAGAAGAGTCGGTTACAATTTTAACATTTGGCATTCTGATCCTTCTTTCCATACCTAGTATCAAATTAGTTTTAGTATATCAAACCTGATGGAATAAATCATTGTTGAACTATTTCTTTATAAATCTTGAAAAATTAGAACACTACGCGTCAATTCTTGTATATATTTCAAAATAATAACGGTAAGGATTTTTTTCATCCGTTAGTCCTTGTTTTCGTTCGATCAACTGCCATTCACCCCAAGCAAGCTCAGGAAAATAGGCATCTCCTTCAAAACTTTCCTCAATATAGGTTCGATAGATTTTTTTACAATAAGGCAGAAATTCGCGATAGATCGCAGAACCTCCAGCAATAAATGTCTTTCCTTGCGTTTCCTGGTCATAGGCAAGCACTTCTTCTAATGAGTGCATGACTAAAACGTTCGTTGCTTGATAATTTTTATCCCGAGTCAATACAATCGTCTGGCGATCCGGTAAAGGACGGCCGCCCATTCCTTCAAACGTCTTTCTTCCCATAACTAATGTATGGTTGATCGTCGTTGCTTTAAAAAAACGCAAATCATTAGGCAAATGCCATGGCAATCGACTATTTTTGCCAATCAAACCGTTTTTATCCTGTGCCCAAATTGCGATAAGCATAGAGTTCCTCCTAATCTTCAACTAGCAGACACAATTGAATCGTTATTATCATACAGCTCAATTCTTAATAAACTGCTTATATCTGCTTAATTTTCTTCTATGATTTCACTCAAATATTCCCAACGAAGCATTTTTTCTTCCAATGCTTGTTCTGCTTGATCAATTTCTTTTTGCAAATCTTGCAATTTTGTAAAATCATTTCCTTGATGGTTCATCTCTTCAGTCAGCTCAGCGATTTTACTTTCCAATAAAGCGATGTCATCTTCGATTGTTTCCCATTCTTTTTGTTCTTTATAAGAAAATTTCTTCTTGCGTTCTTTTGGCTGCGCTTTTGCTTTAACAATCTTTTCTTCTTTTACTGGCGTTTGCTGCTCCAAGTAATCGATGATTGAACCAAAATAAGAAACAATCTGACCGTCACCTTCAAAAATCAGTAATTTTTCTGCTGTCTTGTCTAAAAAATAGCGGTCATGGGAAACCGTGATCACGGCACCAGAAAACTCTTGTAAGTAATCTTCTAAAACAGTCAACGTCGCGATATCCAAATCATTGGTCGGTTCATCTAATAACAAGACATTTGGTTGTTGAATCAGTAATTTCAATAAGTAAAGTCGTCTTTTTTCACCACCGGATAATTTGCCGATTAGTGTTCCGTGCATAAATCTAGGAAATAAGAATCGTTCTAGTATTTCTGCGACACTGATTTGTGAGCCGTCTCGTTGTTTGACTTCTTCTGCTGCTTCTTGTAAATAAGCGATCATCCGTTTATTAGGATCTAGTGCTTCATTTTGTTGCGTATAATATGCCAAGCGGACCGTTTCGCCGACTTCAATGACGCCACTATCTAATGGGAGCCGCCCAGCCAATATATTCAATAAGGTCGACTTGCCGGCACCGTTTTTCCCGGTGATCCCTAAACGTTCTTTCGTTTGGATCAGCAGATCAAAATGATCTAAAATTATTTTGCCCGCAACTGTATAGGACGCTTCTTTCAATTCTAAAACTTTTTTCCCTAAGCGTGTCGTCGCGATATTCACTTCGAGTTGTTCATCAGTTTTGACTTGATGAAGATTTTCTTTCAAGTCTTCAAAACGATTGATCCGTGCTTGTTGTTTCGTTGTACGTGCCTTTGCACCTGCACGCATCCAAGCCAATTCTTGCTTGTACAACTGCTTTCTTTTACCTTCTTGTTCAACAGCAATTCGATCTCTTTCCGCTTTTTCAACGAGATAGACTTCATAGTTGCCTTGATATTCATATAGTTTTCCAAAAGAAAGTTCAAAAATACGGTTTGTCACTCGATCTAAGAAGTAACGATCATGAGTCACCATCAAAAGTGAACCTGTATAATTCTTTAAATAATTCTCCAACCATTGGATCGCATCATAATCCAAATGGTTAGTCGGTTCATCCAGCAACAATAAATCTGGAGCATCGATCAATACTTGAGCCAAAGCCACTCGTTTAATCTGACCACCAGAAAGTTCACTGATTTTTTTGTCTAATGTAGTAATCCCTAACTTGTTTAAAATTGCCTTTGCTTCGCTGTCAGCAGTCCATGCATCTTGCTTATTCATCGCTTCTTCAGCTAACGTAAAACTACGCTGCGTCTGTTCGTTATTCTCATTCGCTAATTGCAGTAAAGCTTTTTCATAATTGCGGACTGTCTGCATCAGCGGATTGTTTCCTTGAAAAACAGCATCTAGGACCAATGTCTCCGCAGAAAAATTTTGTTCTTGCGCCAAATAACCAATCCGATAATCACTGGCTTTTTCAATTGCTGAAACATCACCATCACCACTGTCTTTCCCCGCCAAAATCGTCAATAAACTAGATTTTCCCGTGCCGTTGACTCCAATCAGCCCAATTCGATCTTTTTCATGAATCAGAAAAGAAATCCGATCAAATAATGTTTTATCTCCAAATGTTTTATACAACTCTGTTACTTTTAATTCTTTCATCTCGAACCATCCTCAAATTTCTCTTTGTTATTGTAACAAAAAAAAGCCGTAAAGGAAATTTTTCCTTTACGACTGACTTCATATTACCAATCAAAGCTGCTAAATTCATTGAAATGATGGGGATGTCCTCTATGAGAGCCATGGAAACCGTGAGGCCCGTGCTCATGTGGCGGTCGTGGGCCCTCGAAGCCTTTTCCGCCGCCATAAGAGGCATCAAAATCGTCTTTAGCTAACTGATTTTTTAACGACTCACTTAATTTTTCAACTAAACGCGACCATTCAGCCTTTTCCTCTTCACTGAAATTTGCAAATAGCTCTTCGTTGACATCCGGCGTTTCAGACATTTTTTCAATTTCTGTTTTGCCCAAATCAGTCAAACGAATGATCATCACTCGACGATCTTCTGCCGATGATTCACGTGTGATTAATTTTTTGCTCTCAAGTTTTTGTAATAATTCACCCACAGATTGTGGACGCATTCCTAGTACAAAAGTCAAATCCTTTTGACTAATCTCAGGATTCATTTTTAGTAATGCTAGAACTCTGCCTTGCCCACGATGCAGACCAAATCCTTGTTTTTTTGCCATTTGGCGGTGATAGTAACGACGTAAATCTTGTTGCAACCGCATAAATTGCTCATTTAGTTGATTTTCCAACTGTTATCGCTCCTTAATTTTAACGAATTTATTTTTATAAGGCACCTTACTAAAAAACAGTATACAGGTACCTTTGTAATTTTTCAAGTTAAATCTAGATTTTATTACGGTACCTTAACAAAAACTTTAACTGACTTCTCAAAAAAGAACTGCTTCAAGAAGTAAGTGAAAAATGCTGTTTTTCACTATTTATTAAAAAAGAGGCATGACAAGAATCTTGTCATACCTCTTGGCTGCTATTTAAAATTGTTCACTGTAGACTTCATCAACATTTTTCGTTGGATCGATCACAATATATAAACTTTTTGTTTTTTCCGAAACTTTTGTTGATTGATAGACATTGTCTAAACCTTCAGTATCTTTGTCTTTATATGGAAAATAAACAGAATCAGGATGACCAGAGCGATAAATAATTTCCATCCGTTCAATGTCTTCAAACTTACGAGCACGCTCGAACATGCCCATTTCCAAACCGCCTAAGTTGATATCTGAAGTTTGAACATGATCGCCTTCTTGATAAATTTCGATCTTGAAGCCTGCACATGGATGAATTTCTACAAATTCGCTGCCGTGAATTCTTCCAAAGCTGGTTGTAATTTGCTTGATCCACAAATCACCAATATATCGGCGATCAATCGTCCATGTTTCGCCATTTCGAAAATAAAATTTTAGCGCTGTCATTTCTCTTGCCATTTTGCATTCTCCTCACTACTAATCTAATTGTAATTTTAGCATACCTTGAGTAAACGGTCACATGTTGTGCATTTATTTCAATTTTTTTAAAAATACAGCCGTTTCGACGATTACTCTTTGATGGGTCCCTTCACCAATCAGTTGCTCCTTATCAAAAGCTTTTATGGAAAACGAACGCTTATTTCTCGTTGCTTCAAGCAGTTCTGCTTTAACGTCCACCGTTGCTCCTACCGCTGTTGGTGCTAAATGGTTTACACTCATTGCAACGCCCACACTCGTTTGCTCAACAGAAAGGTCATCAGCTAAAAGATCTTTTGCACAATTTTCCATCATCGCTACCAGAGCCGGTGTTGCTAAGACATCTAAATCACCTGAGCCCATTTTGACAGCTGTTTGATCTGCCTGTACTTGATAGTGTTTCGTTAACTTTTTCATGGCATCTCCTTTTTCAAAAAATCTTCCGCAAAGTTCAACAATGCTCGCTTATTATTTTCTAACTTGCCTGCAACTACAGCTTGTTCTAACCTATTCAGTGTTGTACTGATCCAAGGTCCACGAGGATAATCGAAGTTTTCCATCACTTCATTACCTTTTACCGCAAGGTCTTTCAATGAATAAATCGGTAGAAATTGGTAAAGCAGCCGAACTTTTTCTAAGTTGGGCTTTTGTTCAAAATACTGTAACAGATATTCAACCGAAAGCGCCAATTCTCGTCCTAATTGATACAGTGTCCAATTATCCCAGTCATTTTCCAACCGAAATTGTAACGCAGGAACCATTTGAATCACTTCTTTGATCAGTTGATTTGAACATTTCCATTCTTTCATAAAATGACGAATCGCCGCACTATCAAAATCAAGCAATGTCATCAATAATGTCCATGCCTGGCGTTCTGTTGGAATCGCCGGTCCGCGAAGCTTGGCAAAATTCAATAACCCTTCGCGATAATTGCGCAGACCTGGACAATAAATATAGCAATCAGACTCCACAAAAGAGTGCAATCCAGCCTCTCGGAAAGAACCCATCATCAATTTAACAAACTCCACGTTGATGCGTTCGACAGAGATTTTCGCTAGCAATGAATGATATTCTTGAATGGCTTCGAAGGTATCCGGCTCTAATGTGAATCCTAGATGGCTGACAAACCGCAATGCACGCATCATTCTCAACGCGTCTTCATGGAAACGCTCATATGGATTGCCCACAGCTCGTAAGATTTTATTACGTAAATCAGCAAGACCATCAAAAAGATCGATTACTGTCCCGTCAATCCCAACAGCCAATGCATTAATAGTGAAATCACGCCGTTTTAAATCTTCCTTCAACGAACGAACAAATTCCACATGATCAGGTCGCCGATAATCTTGATACGTTGATTCCGTTCGAAAAGTCGTGACCTCATAGGTCGTTTCTTTTGTAATGACCATTACTGTTCCATGATCGATCCCGACATCAATCGTGCGCGGAAATAATTCTTTCACTTCTGCAGGAAAGGCACTTGTTGCGATGTCCACATCATGGATTGGTTTATTCAATAAGATGTCACGAACGCTGCCACCGACATAATAAGCTTCATAACCAGCATCTTGTAATTTTCGCAAAATCGGCATTGCGCCTTGAAATTCTAAAGGAAATGCTTCTAGTTTCATTGAGTGCCACCTTCTGTCAACCCGTCTTTACGTTCAAAACGAAAACGATCACGGCGATTAAATTTATCCATATTCCGAGTAAAGGCTTCTGTTAAATCAATTCCGAGCGAGTTTGCCATAATAATCGTGACAAATAATACATCGCCCAACTCTTCTTCTACCGTTTTAGGATTTTCTGATACTTTCTTCTTTTTTTCTCCATAATGATGATTGACTTCCCGAGCCAACTCTCCAACTTCTTCCGTTAAGCGAGCCATCTGTCCTAAGGGGGAAAAATAACCTATTTTAAATTGTTGGATATAATCATCAACTTCTTGTTGCATGATTCTCATTGTCTTTTCATTCATTTAACCACCTCAAATCTATCTTATCAAAAAACAGATTTGTTTCCTATCCTGTTGTTGTAACTATCTGAATTTCATGCTATGTTGGTTGAGGACGAAAGTCAAGAAAGCCGATTATTAAATGCATTATACTTCATTTTTTATAATTTAATTGACGATAATCTCTATTGCCTTTTTTGGTGATTGCATTTGTTCTAACGGCTGACTATCCATAGCATTCTATGCTATTACATTATTTTAGGAGGTGTCATATGGAAACAACTATGACTATACGAATTAAAGAAATTCTATTTATTGTGATTGGAACAGCGATTTATGCGTTTGGTTTGGTTTATTTGAACATTGCGAATCATTTGGCTGAAGGCGGTGTCACCGGTATTACTTTGATTATCCGTGCCTTGTTCGGGATCGATCCTGCCTATACAACTTTGCTTATCAATATTCCTTTGATCTTGATCGGTGGAAAAATTTTAGGCAAGCGTTCTTTTTACTATACGATTTTAGGAACTGTTTGTTTATCCGCTTTTTTATGGATTTGGCAACGAATTCCGTTACAGATCAATTTAGACCATGATTTATTTATCGTCTCAATCTTAGCCGGACTATTTGCTGGATTTGGCAGCGGCTTAGTTTATCGAAATGGTGGAACAACTGGCGGTGCAGATGTTATCGCAAGAATTCTTGAACAGAAATTTGGTTTTACGATGGGGAAATCATTACTCTTTTTTGATATTATTGTTTTAATTTGTTCCCTAACGTACTTAGATTTGAAACGAATGATGTATACGTTGATCGTATCCTTTGTATTCAGCAGAGTCGTTGACGTCCTTTCTTCTGGTGGGTATGCGGCTAAAGGTGTCATGATCATCTCCAATGAAAGCAATGTCATCGCTGAGTTATTAATGGCGCATTTGGAACGCGGAGTGACTTATCTCCATGGCGAAGGCGGTTTTTCTTCAGAAGTGAAACGAATCGTCTACATCGTGGTTTCGCAACAAGAAGTCACTGAGGTAAAAAAACTCATCCACTCAGTCGATGAAAAAGCCTTTATTTTAATCAGCAATGTTCATGATGTTGAAGGTGAAGGGTTTACTTACTTAAAACCGCAACGCCGAAGATTTACTCTAAAACGAAGCAACTAAAAAAACATGACCTAGACAGCTTACGCTATTGTCTAGGTCATGTTTTTTTATTGTTGTACTGTCAATTTTAAGCGATTCAATTCATCTGACAATCCAAGAAAAGCTTCTTTATCGCCCGCTTCTAATGCCAAGTCGATTTGTTTTTTCAATAATTCGATTTGCGCTTCTTGTTCTTGTTGTTTTAAAAAGTTTTCGACCTCTGAAACGATCTCTTCGCTGACCGTGTCATTCCACGACAAACTTGGATTGTCCTCAAGAACCGATAGATATTGCGCATTTTGCCAAGAATTAGGGAAAATACATTCTACGTATAGCGGCTGTTGCCAATGTAGACGAATCTCATGAAAAATTTGATCACTGTTAGAAAATTGATGGCCTTCGATTGAAAACACCATCGGTTCTTCTTTTTGCGAGATATCGCGAAATACTAACCCGCGTTTTGTTTCCAAAGCTTGTTCCACGATATGAACATTTCGTAAAATCGCCTCATGATTGATCAAATAGTTCAAGATCCAAATCACTTCGCGTCGTTGAAAGCTCACATTGTTGATCAGCCAGACAAGAAATTCACGTTTTTCAGCTACATCGATCATTTTCTTCACCTCTTTATTCTAGTAATGATTGCACCTCTAAATCACCTGGTTCTAATTGTAAATAATTCGTCAGAACGGTACGCGCCAATTCTATTTGACCGTCTTCACGCAAGAAAAGTCCGTAAGCTTTTAAGAAATCCGGTTCATGAGCTAAGTCTTCATAGGCTTGTTGGTAATGCGTTCGGGCAGCTTCAAAATCTTCTGATTCATTATAGGCTTGTGCCAAATTCCATTCAGCATAAGGATTGTCTTTTTCATCCATCTGACTGATCATTTCAATCGCTTTGTCAAATTGTTCTTCATTCAAATATAAATTGCTTAACGTCAACAATGTTTCGTCTGTTTTTTCGCCGCTTTCAAGTGCTTGTAGTAATAAATCCTCTGCTTTTTTGCTGTCTCGCAAACGATAGGCAATTTCAGACGCCAAGTGCAACAATTCTACTTGATAAGGATTTTCTTTGACCCCATCTTCCGCTGCAAGCAATGCCTCTTCTAACAGTTCTTCTTCTTTCAAACTATCAGCAAGGTAATAATAGCCACTTTGATACTGCGGATCAAGCATGATCAACTCTTGCAAATAATTGATTGCCTTTTGATAATCTTTTAATTGATAGTAAGTAAACCCTAATTGGAATAATCGATCAGCCGTGCGTTCTTTTTCTAGTGCCTGTTCTAAAAACGGAATGGCTTCTTCGAGTCCGCCCATCATGCTGTAAGCTGAGCCGATCCGTTCATCAATGGAAATATTTACCAGTTCTTCGATTCCTTGTTTTTGAAGCTGACCATATTCGTTGATTGCTTCGCCTAATTGATTAGTAGAAAAATGTAGTTCTGCCAATGCAAATGTGATCAATGGTTCTTCCGGTGCGATCGTTTTTGCTTGCAATAATTTTGCTTCGCTAACTTCTGGAATTCCCAATACTTGATACAAATCAGCTGTCACCAGCAAACTCTCTAAGTAATTTTCACTTGTCGGATCAATCTTTTCTAAATAATCGAATGCACTGTCGATGTCATCATTTTCGATCGCAATCTCCGCTAGTGGAAGATAAAAAACATCTTCCGCTGGAAAATCCGCTGAAAGTTTTAGTAAGACTTGTTTTGCCTCATCTAAAAATCCTAGTGCCTGCAGTTCTTCAGCAAAACTTGCAAGTATTTCAGGTTTATCTTTTTTTAATGCCTCTTCAAACAGTTGATTGGCTTTTGTTAACTCTTCATCTCTCAATGCTGTGAGCATTTTTTCACTATAACTTGACATCTATTCTCCCCTGATCTCTGTTACGATTTTTTGATACGCTTCAAACGTTTGAAGCAATTCTTTTTGAGTCGGCAGTTTCTTTGCGCCGACTTTTCCGATTTGAACCAATCCGACCAACGGTTTTTCTTGTGCTAAAGCGATCACTTGCTGACCATAATCAGCAAGCGATATTCCCGCTGGAACAACGATTGGAAATCCTAATCGCACCAACCATATCATAAAATTTTTAAAATTGAAATGAAGATTGCTTGCGGTGATATTCCAGCCCAGTTCAAACAACAAACCGAACATCGCCTTCATACTATTGGAGAGTAGCGATCCATTCTCCGTTTGAAAAAAAGCTTTTTCAAAAATTTTACCAAAATCCCGCAGCTGTTCACTGTCTGATTGGTAATAGTTGATCAAATTTTCGCTAAAAGCCGAAAAAGAATGTTGCAAAAGGGCCTCGCGAGTCGGAAAGTTCACATACAAACTTTGCAAAAAGGAATAGTCACTGACAATCCCGCAACGGATCAAGGTCAAGAGATCAACCATTTTCCCCGTTGTTTGCTGATCCGCCAACGTGTGGTCAAATAAAATACTTTGCGGAACTTCGTCGATTTCCATCACTGTCGTCAACTTTTTATTAGAAACAATCTGAGCAGAAAAAGTCAGACTTTGCGCAAATGAACGCAATGATACCGGTAAAAAACACAGCTCTGCTTGCAAATTCGTCACGTGGTGAACAAAACCTAACAGCTCGATTACGCCTTCATTACCGATTCCTAGAAAAAGCGTCTCTTTTTGCCGACTGAACCGATCAAGAAAATGGATCAATTCTTGAAAATTTTCCAACGTATTGCAGTAACGGTTATTAGGTGTGATGAACCATTCATGAGAACTTGTTTTAGGTACAAATTGTCGCAGTTTCTCCGCGTATAAGTCATAGTAGCGCTGATTGCCGCAAAAGAGAATTTGTTTATTTTCCAGCTTCTTTTTTCGCATCATTGAAGCGACTGTTTCCCCATAAATAATCAGCGTCTCATTCGTTTGATGTCGATAGGCGACTTCCATCTCGCTCACCACCTCGTTTTCTTTATTTTATACTACAAAAAAACCTCTCGCAACAAATGTACAAGAGGCTGACTAAGAATTTTGCTCTTTATTTAAAAAAACGGTGTTTTAACTGGTTCAATCATTTCACAATTATTTTCTTATGGTGTTGTTTGATTTTGTACAGGTGTCTCTGCCTGAGTCGCTGGCGTCTGCTGTTCGATGGTCTGACTTGGCTGGGTCTCTTGTTGATTTTCCTGTACCGGTTCTGTTTGCTGCGGCGTTTGTTGCTGACTTGGCTGTTGATTCGTTTGTTCTTGTTGCTGATAATATTGCTGATTTTGATTTGCCGCTTCTTCTGCTTGTGACAATTCTTCAAAGGTCAGTACCCCATCATTATTCAGATCGGATTCTGACGTGCCTTCTCTGATGACTCGTTCACCATTTGCTAAAACACGTAACACAGTAACTTGTTCTCCCCAAGGTGTCGTCAATACTTGCCCCACCTCAGTTTCTGTTGACTCCGTCGTCTCAGTTGAGTCCGTCGTCGATTCATTCAATGTGACTTGCCTTTTCGAAACAGTGCCTTCATCCGCTGATCCATAAAAATATAAGCCAACCAGTACTACGAGCAGCACTACCGGAACTGTCACTACTAATACGATAAAATTACGCCGTTTTCTGCGTCTGTCTTCCTGATCCAATAGTGTTTCGGCCTCTAAAAAAGCTTGCCGCCATTTCGGATCATTTTTTCGCTGCGCTAGAAATTCGTATGAATGCCAAGAATCATTCTTTTTAACATAAAATAATCTTTCCTTTGACATTGTTTCACCTTCTTTTCCTTTTTCCACTAGATCTTCTATCTTTATTTTATCCTAAGGAAGATCTTTCGTAAATTGAAAAATAGAAGTTACAGTAAATAAAATAACAATCCGAAAAAAACAATTGATTCAATTTTGTTTTTAGTAGCGATTGATCGTTTTCTCTTTCAAAAAGAATTGCTTTATTTCAGCGACAGCTGATTGATCGATAAAACTCAACGAAATTTTTTCTGGTGTCGTTCCCGTCTTCAACCAAAAACTGACATGGCCGATTTTTTTAGAGAACAGCCGCCAAGTCGTTCGCTCTGAAAAGGCTTGGATTTTTCTCTGTTCTACAAAAGTTTGGACTTTCGAAAAGCCGGCAAAGGTCTGCACACACAAGCGAGTATCTGTTTGTAGCGCATAACCTTGAAAATGAGCTTCCAGCCAAGCAAAAAGTAATAAAATCGCCGCTATCGCTGTTGCGCCAACCGCTAACCAGTGATTAAAATAATAACTGATACCGATGAGCGGTACCGCAACTAATACGATCCAGCGCCAGAAATACCATAATTTTTTGCGCGAGACATACCGGATCTTCGGAGGATCAAATGCCCATTCCGGCAATAATAAGTCAAGACTGTCAAACAGCTGCTGATCAAAAACGATCGGTAAAAAATAAAGTTTTTTACTGATATCTTTTTCTTCTTCTTGACCTCCGGCTAATAACAATTCTACTGTCGATATTCCAAATAGCCGTCGTAAAACTTGCTGGCGGATTTTGATTCCTTGGATTTTTTGCAACGGAATTTTTTGAACACGCCGTTCTAATAAACCGCTCTCGATCATCAGGTTCTTTCCATATCTGCTGACTTTAAAGTTGTAATATTGCAAAAAATTTTTAGCGATAGAAACAGTTGCCAAAATCAACAAAAGAAATACCCCCAACCCTAGCAACACGATCCAATTTGCTTGCAGCAAACGCTCAGAGGTGGAGACTGCCTGATTGAGCCAATCATCTGGAATGAAATCATATAAAAAAGCAATCAATGTTACTGCCGCCGCTAAAATACTCAGATCCGTCAATCCAAATAAAAGAATTTGACCATTGGTTATTTGATGTACGTATGCAGGTGCCGTTTCTGTGACAGTACTCTTTGTTTCTACTGTTTCTGAAATGGGCTCTTTCACTGTTTTTTCTTGCAGCCGATATTCTTCGATCACTTGAACCAACTCTTCAGCAACTGCCGGCAAGGAAGCTTCGGCTTTTCCGGCTTCACCTCCTGCTGTTTCAATCAGCAGTTGGACTACATGAAAGGGTTGAAAAAAGAACCATTGTCTTTGCTTGATAGTTTGGATTCGATCATAAGGAATATCGATTTCATGTTTACGAAAAATCCCTTGATAAATAATGATTTTTTCCGAAGAAATTTGATACGCTTGCGAAAAATAATTTGCTGCTGCTGATCCAATAATTAATAATACGAGTGCTGCCGCTGCTAATTTCCCATAAAGTGTGGAGATCCAGCCATTAATAACCAACAAGACGAGTAAAAAGAACCATGTCCTGATCCCATTCAATAGAAAAATCAGGATCGCCAATGGATGGAATCTTTTCTTCTCAGACATCTTCTTTCGCCGCCTTTACTAGCTCGATGATCTGCTGGCGCAAAGCCATTGCTTCTTGCATATCTAAGCCAGCAAGATGATGACTAGTCGCCGCAGTATGAATGACGATTTCCATCAAATTTTCTTGTCTTAAAAATGGTCCCTGTTCTGTCTCTACATGTTGAATTCGATTCAACGGAACATAAGTGATCGACCGGAAAATAAAGCCCTTTTGAAAAGCGATATCTTCTGTCGTAATTTCATAACGGTGAAACGTATAGCGATAAGGAATAAGTGCCATTACCAGCGCAAAAATTAATCCAAGAATCACAAAGTAAGCAATCACAAACCAGCTGAAAATCCCCTTAAATTGATCAAACCAGACCAATGCAGCAGTTCCCGCAACACCCAGTAAGAAAAAAATCCCCATCGTCACATAGTGATTTTTACGCCAGACTGCCTTGATTCGTTGTGGCATTTGTTTCGGTAATAAAGGATACTCCATCTTTTTCCCCACATTTCTGTTTTCATTTTGTAAAAATTTTTCCTTTGTTTATAGTACCGTGAAAAGGCTCCCGCCGTCTACTCTCGAGAAAAACAAAACGACGATGAAAGACCTGCTCAATTTTGACAGCTTTCAGCGAATACTACATTAAATAGAAAAAAGAAGTGTTTGAATGCCTTTATAAATAACCTTCTTTTTTCTATAAGTGCTATGCGTCCACCAATACAAAAAAAGATATGACAAAATCTTTGCCATATCCCCTTCAGCATTTTTTATGTAAATACATTTTTTATAGAACAAGTTTCTGCTATTTCACTATTCGTGTAAATTCGCATCAAATCATGAAAAATAAAACTTATTGAGAACGAAATATTTTGAACGAGTACCCGCTTATTGTCCCTCTTGAATATATAGAAAAGAGAAAACCCGCTGTAGCCCTAAAGCTACAGCGGGTTAACCTTTGCAATTATTTAACTGCATCTTTTAACGCTTTCCCTGGTTTGAACGCAGGTACTTTGCTTGCTGGGATTTCGATTTCTTCACCAGTTTGTGGGTTACGTCCTTTGCGGGCCGCACGTTCACGTACTTCAAAGTTACCGAAGCCGATTAATTGAACTTTCTCACCTTCAGCTAATGCGTCTTGGATAGTTGAAAATACAGCATCGACAGCAGCGGTAGCGTCTTTCTTAGTTAAGTCAGTAGCTGCTGCAACTTTTTCGATCAATTCTGCTTTGTTTGCCATGAATGAATTCACCTCCTGAGAAATGAGTATTGAAATCTGAACACCAACCGATAACTGAGTGGTCCAGTCACCAGTAAATAAATATTGATTTGGTCAATATTCTTTTATAACGATAGCATAAGAACCTTATGTTAGCAAGGTTTTTAGCGATTAATGACACAAAATTCATGCTTGTTTTATCATTCAGCGAAATCTGTTGTCACTAAAATAAAAGTATGATAAAATATCCTATTTTCTTCTCCGAGGAATGATTTTAATCGGTGTTCCTTCAAATTCAAAGGCTTTTCGAATTTGATTTTCTAAAAATCGTGCGTATGAAAAATGCATCAATTCTTCTTCGTTGACAAATACAACAAAGGTCGGCGGTTTCACGGCAACTTGTGTCGCATAGAAGATCTTCAAACGTTTGCCTTTATCTGTCGGCGTTGGATTAATTGCTACTGCATCCATAATAATGTCATTTAAAACAGAAGAAGGGATCCGCAGATTTTGATTCATGCTGACTTCTTCGATCATCGTTGGAATTTTATTTAAGCGTTGTTTGGTCATCGCTGAAACAAAAACGATTGGTGCATAATCCAAATAAGCAAATTCTTCACGGATCTCTTGTTCGAATTTTTTCATCGTATGAGTATCTTTTTCAACTAAATCCCATTTATTGACTACGATGATTACTCCACGGCCTGCTTCATGAGCATAACCGGCGATCCGTTTATCTTGTTCGCGGATACCTTCTTCACCATTCAGTACAACTAGAACAACATCTGAACGATCAATTGCTCGCATCGCCCGCATAACAGAATATTTTTCTGTGTTTTCATATACTTTTCCACGTTTTCGCATGCCGGCTGTATCGATCATTGTAAACTCTTGACCATTCTCGCCGACAAATCGTGTATCGATCGCATCTCGAGTCGTTCCTTCGATATCTGAAACAATTACTCGATCTTCCCCTAAAATCGCATTGATCAATGACGATTTACCAACATTTGGTCGACCAATCAAGCTAAATTTAATGGATGGATCTTCCTCATCGTCATTATCTTCAGGAAAATGTTTGACTGCTTCATCTAAGACATCGCCTAAACCAAGTCCATGGCTACCTGATACTGGATAAGGTTCGCCTAAGCCTAGAGAATAAAATTCATAAATATCGTTTCGCATCTCAGGATTATCGACTTTGTTCACCAATAAGATGATTGGCTTTTTACTCCGATATAAAATTTTGGCAACTGCTTCATCTGCGTCTGTAACGCCTTCTTTACCGCTTGCGACAAGTAAAATGACGTCTGCTTCATCAATCGCGATCTGCGCTTGTTGCTTGATTTGTTCCATAAATGGCTCATCGCTAATATCGATTCCGCCAGTATCAATGATTGAAAATTCATGATCCAGCCATTCACCTTTAGCATAGATTCGGTCGCGAGTAACGCCTGGCGTATCTTCAACGATTGAAATACGTTCTCCGGCGATCCGATTGAACAATGTTGATTTCCCCACATTCGGGCGGCCAACGATTGCAATTGTAGGATTTGACATAACTTACCTCGTTCCTATTAATTAATATTAATGGATTTATTTTTCTAAACAGAAAGAATAAATTTGATTTTCTTAGCATAGGCCCTCTGACTGGCTAGATTCTTTTACTGGCGATGTTGCCTTTGTTCCTTCGCTGCAACTGATCTGGCCAAGCTAGGCTAGTCTGCTCTTTTTCAAATTCTCTTTAGTTTAACTAAGAAAGCTCCTTCTTGCAAGAGAAGGAGCCCTTTTCATTTATTAAATTAATAAAAAAAACACACCAATAACTTGGTGTGCTCTTTAAAAACTATTCTTGATCCGTTGAATCGTCTTTCAACGCGTCACCTAAGATGTCTCCCATAGTAAATCCAGTGTTTTCTTCTGGCAACTCATAAGATTCTTCTTCGACAGGTTCTGCTTTTTCTTCTTCTGATTTTTCTTCCAGCGCTTTGATTGAAAGAGCTACACGATGATCTTCAGGATGTACTTCTAAAACTTTCACTTGTACTTGATCGCCTTCATGTAAAACTTCATGAGGTGTCGCGATGTGTTTGTGAGAGATTTGAGAAATATGCACCAAACCTTCGACTCCTGGGAAAATTTCAACAAAGGCACCGAAGCTAGTCAAGCGTTTCACTGTTCCTTCAAGAACAGAACCTGGAGCCGCTTTTTCTTCGATATCTGTCCATGGTCCAGGCAGATTTGCTTTGATTGATAATGAGATCCGTTCTTTTTCTGGATCAACTGAAAGAACTTGGACTTCAACTTCTTCACCAACACTCAATACGTCAGCTGGTTTTGCCACATGACTATGAGAAATCTCTGATACGTGAACCAAACCATCGATTCCACCAAGATCAACAAAGGCGCCAAAATCTGTTAAACGAGCGACTTGTCCTTTGATTACTTGACCCTCATATAAGTCGGCAAGGATTTCTTTTTTCTTTTCTGATTTTTCAGCTTCAACAACCGCTTTATGTGATAAAATCAAGCGATTCTCAGAAGGTTCGATTTCAACGATTTTGAATGCCAATGTTTTTCCAGTATAAACTGAAAAATCATCCACAAAATGATCATCAATCATTGATGCTGGGACAAAACCACGTACACCTACATCAACAACTAAACCGCCTTTAACACTGCTAGTTACTGGTGCTTCGATAATATTTCCAGCTTGGAATTCTTTCTCGATATCTTCCCAAACTTTTTTTGCATCTAAGCGGCGCTTAGAAAGGAGATAACTACCATTTTCTTTGTCTTTTCCAATAGAAGAGATCACAACTAAATCAAGAATGTCGCCAACCTTGACTTCTTCGTTAATGTCTTCAACAGGCAATGTTGAAAGTTCTTTTGCAGGAACTACACCTTCTACTCCCGCGCCTTCAATGCCCACGATAACTTGTTTATCTTCTAAGGCAAGTACCTCACCTCTAACAATATCGCCAACTTGAACTTCATGCACACTTTCCATTGCCGCTTTCATCGAAACGTTCTCATTGTCCATCGAATTTTGTTCTAAATCTGTCATGCCGTTTGTCCTCCTCACCAACAATTCTGCGTAAAATACACTACATGTTCTATTTTAGAATAATCCCCATGAAAAATAAAGCGATTTCTTCTTTTTTTCTAAAAATTTGAACGAAATTCGCTTTATTTATTGGATTTGGCTAAAATTTAGAAACCTTTTGAGTCTATAATCGCTTTAATCTTCGTTACTACCTGTTCGATCGACATCCCAGTCGTATCAACTAAGACAGCATCTGCTGCTTGAACGAGTGGTGAAACCTCCCGATGCGAGTCTAAATAATCCCGTTTCGCAATGGCTTCTTTGATCGCTTCAAAGTCCATGTTAATCCCTTTTTCTTGATTTTCTTTATATCGACGCTGCGCCCGTTCTTCGACACTGGCAACTAGGAAAATCTTGACCTCTGCTTGCGGCAATACAGTCGTTCCGATGTCACGCCCATCCATCACGATTCCACCAGTTTGGGCAAGTTGCCGCTGAGCTTTAACTAATTCTTCACGAACTTTACCATGAGCAGAAACTTCTGAGACAGCTGCTGTTACATCTGGTTGACGAATTGCTTGAGTGATTTCTTCACCATCTGCAAATACTGATTGTCCATATGCTGCAGGTTTGAAAGTGATCGGATAGCTTTTAGTCAACTCTGCTAATGCTTGTTCATCTGAAAAAGCAACATTATGCTTAATCGCTAAAAAAGTTACCGCACGATACATTGCCCCTGTATCGACATAAATAAAATTAAAGTCACTTGCCAAAATTTTTGCTACTGTACTTTTCCCCGATGATGCAGGACCATCGATTGCAATTGAAATATTTTCCATCTTCTGCCTCTTTTCAATAAATAAACCGTAATCGAAATCGATTACGGTAAAGTATTCAACTTATTTAACACGTACTTGTTGACCTGGATCAAAATAAAAACTGTCTAAGGTCATACCATTAAGCTTTAAAAATTCATCTACACTTAAACCGTAACGTCCAGCAATTTGTTTTGGACCTTCACCGGATTGAACTGTTCCATATTGTGCATTTGCATCTGTTTCTGAACTTGGTGTAGTTTGTTGGGCCGCTGCTTGTGAGGCTGCTGCTTGAGACGCTGCTGCTTGTGATTCAGCCGCCGCTTGTGCTGCCGCTGCCTCTTGTTGAGCCTGCTGCTCAGCTTGTTGGGCTTGTTGATCTGCTTCAGATTCTGTTGATACGGTACTTTCTTCAGTACTGCTTTCTTCAGAACTAGATTCTTTTGTTGATGAAGCCTTTGATACTTGCGTTGTACTCTCTGGAGAGGCCGCCGGTTTATCATTTCCGCGAGTGATCCAGAAAAAAGCACCAGCCGGAATCAAAATAAGAGCTAACAATAACGCAACTAGAATCGTTAAGAACTTTGTATTTCCGCCGCCTTTGTTGCCACCGCCACTACGACGAGACTGGCTGCGCGAATAACTTTCTTCTTCACTATCAGATTCATAAATATGTTGATCCCACGGTTCATTATTCGTATCGTTATAGCGATCTTTTCTACTCAATTTCTCTAACCTCCTAAATGCTGTCGCCATGTATTATACCATAGCTCCTGAAAATGTGGCGCCGATTTTCAATCTTTCTCAGCATTTTTAAAAATTCTTTGAATAATTTTTCGCCACGATAATTGATTCTCAATTGGTCCTTGTTCAAGTGTTTTTACGATCAAATTTGCCCCATCGTTATCACAGCAATGAGGATTCTTTTCAGACAGTGTTTCAGCAAAATAGGCAACCAAAAACTGACGACGGCAATCTTTTGTACCGATGTAATCGAGCATTTTTTTCAACTGTAGTTTTTTAGTTGCCCCCCGCTGACTCAATAATTCCATTAAGCGGGCACTTTCGCCAGGGAAATATTGTTCCCATTTCTTTATCAAGGGATCCTCAAAAACCAGATCATTGATTTTTTGTTTGATCTCAAATAATTTTTTTGACTGATTTGTTTGTTCCTGTAAAAAATGATGGATATATTCATCCCCTGTTTCATACAGCAAAATCGCTTGGCTGGGTTGACCATCTCTGCCAGCTCGTCCGACTTCTTGCAAATAATTTTCTGGTGAATCCGGCAGATCATAATGGATCACAAATCGGATATTTTCTTTGTTGATTCCCATACCAAAAGCATTAGTGGCAATTAAAATTCTTAAATCACCAGCTAGAAACTGCTGTTGCAGCATCCGGCGTTCTTGACCGCTGAGCCCTCCATGGTAATACGCGATTGCTTGCTGTCCTTTGAAAGCTTGATATAATTCTTCGACTTTTTTTCTAGTCGCACAATAAATGATCCCTGATCCGGCTAAAGAAGCAACTAATTCTTGTAATTTCTTAAACTTATCTTCTTGGTAAACAAAATAACTGATATTTGGTCGATCGACAGAAAAAACAAATTCTTTTGCGGGTCTTTTTCTGAATAATAATTTTTGAATATCTGCTCGTACTGCTTCAGTCGCCGTCGCCGTTAAAGCTAAGATCACAGATGCCCCGATTGCTTCGATTCCATCAGTTATTTTTAAATATTCTGGTCGAAAATCAATACCCCATTGTGAAATACAATGCGCTTCATCGATGACGATCAAAGCAAGTTTTGTTTTTTTCAACGCATCTTGAACCCCCTGATTCAAAAACATCTCAGGGCTCATGAAGATAAATTTATATTTATAGGTTTCGCTTAAGATCCACTGTTTCTCCCAAGATGACAACAGACTGTTTAATGCCACTGCTCGTTTTTCGCCCATTCGCTGCAATTGCGCGACTTGATCTTCCATTAAAGAGATCAACGGTGAGATGATAATGACCGTCCCATCCAATAAATAACCTGGAAGTTGATAACACAACGATTTCCCTGTCCCAGTCGGCAACATCCCTAAAACGGGTTCTCTGGTTAAAATTGTTTCGATAATCTCGCGCTGCCCTGGACGAAACTGGTCATAATTAAATTTCTCTTTTAATAGTTGTGTTAAATCCATGGTTGTTCCCTCAAGTAATATATTTGCGATAGGCGAAAATTCAAATACGGCACTTCATACTCTTGATAACGTGCATCGATTATTTGAGTCTCCGTCAAATTTTCAAAAGAAAGTTTTTCGAAACGTTCAAAAGGAAAGGCCGCAGTCAACAATGCCCATTCAATAAAATGGTCATTGATCGTTCCTTGTTTTAAGTGACGCAACGTTAAAATTTCACTGACAGTTTTACCAGCTAAAAAGAACGCGCGTGTTTTCAGCATGCTTTGATTGTAATTTTGCTGATCCAAACTCGCTAACAATCGGCCCAGCTCAGCTGTTTTTGCCTGAGCCAAAAAAAGATCGATCGCACGCTGTTGATACAAGGTGCTCCAAGGTGCTTCTTGCCATTTTTCCGGCAATAATTGAAAGGCCGTTTTCCCTTGAAAATCATGACCGGAAAATTGATTAGCTAAAAAATCAGCGACTTCTGGTGATAAGCGTTGGAAAATCTCCGCTAACTCTTGTTGGACACTTGCAACTAGCCCTGGTTGTGATTGTGCCAGCCACTTTTTGGTTTGTTGCAAATAATAAGGGCGGTTTTCGATTGGCAAATAGTTTTTTTCATTAAATGAAAGATGGCTGACTACTTGAAGCCCAAAAAGAAGCAGCTGCCAAGAATTTTCCCGCATGCGGCCATACCGCAAACTATCCAGACCGCTCAAATCAAACGGATTTTCTGCTAATATTTTTTTACCATGTGGTGTCAACTCACCCAAACCATCCTCCGTTGTGATCAAATGATTGGCACATAACCGTTGAAGCTCTTTTTGAAACGTTTCTTCTTTTAAATTCGGCATTATCCCTAAGTAAGCCAAATTTTTATAGAAGAACCCATGTAATAAAACCGAGCTTGTCCTTTTGCCAACCAATAAATGATACAAGGTTGATATTCTTAACTTGTAGCCGGTCTGAAATAACGTTAAAATAAATAAAGTCATAGTAAAATCTCCTGTGGAAGGTGAAAAAATGAAATGCGAAATCATTCCTGAGCGCTGCATTGCCTGTGGTTTATGCCAAGTAATTGCGCCAGAAATTTTTGATTATACCGATGATGGAATCGTACTTTTTGTAGGTGAGCCAGAGGCGACCCACGAATTTATTCCGAAAGATCAGCAAGCAGCAGTAATTGAATCTGCCAAACGTTGCCCCTCTCATGCCATCTTATATCAAGATTCATAATACCATAGTTTAACAAAAAAAATCTCAGACGTTTTGTCTGAGATTTTTTGCTGATTAAACGGAATGGTGTTGAGAAGCCATCGTTTTTTTCGATAACCAAGGCAGTAACTTGGCATGCAGTACTAAGAACGCGGCACTGACGATCGTCCCTTTTAACAAATTGAATGGTACGATCCCAACTAGAATATAGCGACCTAGTCCCATGCCCAACATTTGTCCGGCTGTCAGACCAAATGCCTTTAAGTAAAGCGGCGTAATCACAAAATAATTTGCGATACTCATAAAGATCGTCATCGCTAAAATTCCTAAGCCAAGTCCCAACACTCGTCTTGACGCATTTTTTTGTCTAAACAATAGAAAGATCGGCAAGGTGTATAACGTCGATGCAAAGAAGCTGGCAAAATCACCAATCATATTATCAACCGAAAAACCGGTCATAGTCAAATGCAATAATGAGCGAATAAACGCAGTTGCGACACCTGTCAATGGACCAAAGATAAACATATTGATCAATACTGGAATATCGCTAAAGTCCAACTTTAGAAAAGGAAACATTGGAACGATCGGAAAAGCGATAAATTGTAAAATCAATCCCATTGCTGCTGCCACTGCTACTGCTGTCATTTTTTGTAATCGTAAGTTCTTCATCTGAAATCCTCCGTTTCGGAAACATCTTCATCGAACTATTTAAGCGAGATTTTACACAAAAAAACTCTATGCTTCAGAAAAAAGCATAGAGTTACTTGAATACAATCTTACTCAAATAAGCCCTATCTTCTTTATCCAGACTGTACTGTCGGTATCGGAATTGCACCGAATCGGCTGCTTGCGCAGTTCGCGGACTATCACCGCCGGTCGGGATTTTCACCCTGCCCCTGAAGACGAACCTTAAATTATTTTTTTATTGTAAGCACACTATAGCAAGTTTACTTCCAAAATACAAGTAAATAACTCTGATTATTTTGATTGGTTTAATAGCGAGTGGATTTCTTTCGTATTCAAACGTCGATATTCCCCAGGACGCAGCCCTTGCAAGGTCAAATCACCATAGCGTTCTCGTTTTAATTTTTGAACCGGCAAGCCGACAGCCGCCAACATATTTTTGACTTGGTGATTGCGGCCTTCATGAATCGTCAATTCAACGATACTTGTTTCTGCCTTTTTATCAGTAGAAAGTATTTCAAAACGAGCGGGTGCGGTCTTCTTACCTTCGATCCGAATACCTTTAGTTAATGGCAATAGTGTTCTTTTTTCTGCATAACCTTTTACTTTTGCCACATAAACTTTATCAATCTGATGTTTCGGATGGGCCAATTTTTGAGAAAAATCACCGTCATTGGTCAACAGTAAAATACCTGATGTATCATAATCTAACCGACCGACTGGATAAATTCGTTCCGGTACTTGGGCAAAATAATCCGTTACAACTTTTCGCTTTTTATCATCAGCAACTGCCGAGATAACTCCGCGCGGTTTATAAAATAAATAATAGACCGGCTCTTCTTGATAAATCGGTACACCGTCGACTTCTACAAGATCTTTCTTGCCGACTTTTGTTCCTAGTTCTTTGACAACTTCGCCATTTACTTGTACGCGTCCGCCAGTGATGTATTCTTCAGCTTTGCGGCGTGACGCGATTCCGGCATGGGCGATAACTTTTTGCAATCTCTCCATTTATTGTTCATCCTCTTCTTTAAAGCGATCATAATACAGATCCAAAGGTTCTTCGTCATCTGCTAGATCTTCTTCCATTTTTTGAACATCTGGTAATTCTTTGATGTCTTTCAACCCAAAATAATCCATAAAATACGCACTTGTTCCGTACAATATCGCACGACCCGGACCATCCACTCGGCCCTTTTCTTCTATCAATTGCCGCGCAACTAACGTCTGGACTGCCCCGCTTGACTGCACCCCACGCAACTCATCAATTTCAGAACGAGTCACTGGTTGTTTGTATGCAATAATCGAAAGTGTTTCTAACGCCGCTTGGCTTAACCGGTTGGCCATAGGTGAATGGGCAAATTCCTTCAGCAATGGCGCAAATTCTTTTTTAGTGCTTAAAATAAAATGATTGCCGACCTCTAAAATCGTTAGTGCCGAGGCAGCATTTTCTTCATATATTTTCTTTAAATCGATTATCTCTTGATAAATTTCTGGTATCGGGCGATCTAATGTAAAGGCGAGTTCTTCTAGCCCGATTCCTTCTTCACCTACTACAAAAAGCATCGCTTCAATTTGACTGAGTGGATTCATGCAATGACTCCTTTAAAAATTAAAATTGGTGCATATGTTTCTTCCTGCGTGGCTAGCGCACGACCATTTTTCATTAGTTCCAACAACGCCATAAAAGTCGTGATCAATTCATCTTTTGTGTGTTGCACAAACAACGACTCCAATGTCAGACCTTCGCCTTCGGATAACTTAGCCAAACGTCTATCAATCTCCGTTACTTTTTGGTCAACAGTAAGGGTCTCATTCGCAATGGTCGTTTCAATCGGCTGCTCATCTCGCTTACGTTTCAAGACATCATGGAGCGCCAAAAATAAATCAATGGTGTTCAATTGATTTTTAGGTAATGGCAAAATCTCCGTTTCATACTCAGAAAGATCCATTGGAGCTTTAGTATAAAATAAGCTTCTTTCTTGTTCTTTTTCCGACAAGACCGAAGCAGCATATTTATATTTTCGATATTCTAACAACTGCTGAACCAATGCATCCCGTGGATCTTCTCCTTCATCGTCTGCATATTCAAATTCCAGTTCTTGTTTTGGTAAAAGTAATTGGCTTTTGATCGACATCAGTGTTGCCGCCATTACTAAATACTCACCCGCAACTTCTAGCTCTAAGGTCTTCATCGCATGAATAAAATCCAAGTATTGACCAGTTACTTCAGCAATGGGAATATCGTAAATATCGATCTCTAACTGTTGGATCAAATGCAGCAACAAATCCAGCGGACCTTCAAAAACGTCTAATTTTAAACTAATTGCTTCCATCTTATCCTCACTTATGTTCCTGCCATTTTGCTAAAAAAGCAGACGTAGCCGGTGTACCGATAATTTTTTGCTCTGGATACAGCGCTTGAAGTTCTTTCATCATAGTCATGCTGATGCCTTCTCCGCGATAAGATGGATTTAAGCTGATATCATGCACCATGATTTCATTATCTTCCAACTGGCTGATCCCAATCACCCCTTGGACATTATCAGAACCTTCATCATAATAACAATAAAGTTGATAGCGATCATCTGCTTCATATGTATCGATTTCTTTTAATAAATGCTGCTGATCTTTCAAATTCTCATGAAAACTCAACAGACCCATCGCAATCTTTCGTTGATTTTTTCGGTATTGTGTAAGCATTCTTTCTCCTCCTATTAAGCACGTGGGAAAAATTCTTTATAAACTTCGGTCATTCTTCGTTTCGTGATATGGGTATAGATTTGAGTTGTAGATATGTCTGCATGACCTAAAAGTTCTTGTACCGTTCGCAAGTCTGCACCATTTTCCAACAAGTGTGTTGCAAAACTATGGCGTAATGTATGCGGGGTCACATCTTTAGTAATTTCTGCTTTAATAACATATTGTTTCAAATTCTTCCAAATTCCTTGACGGCTCATACCGCGTCCATGGTTATTGACAAACAGAAAGGGTTCATTTGGTGTTTTTTTAGTCAACAAAGGGCGAACTTCTGACAGATACCGTTCCAACCAATGGATCGCATAATCACCCAGAGGCACGATCCGTTCTTTGTCGCCTTTACCAATGGTTTGTAACAGACCCATCTCTAAATGAATGTCTCCAAGTTTCAGGCCGATCAATTCACTGACGCGCAGCCCCGTAGCATACATCACTTCCAAAATTGCACGATCGCGAATTCCCAAATCAGTAGTAGTATCTGGAGCTGCGATCAACCGTTCCACTTCTGCTAATGAAAGTGTTTGAGGCAATCGCTGAGCTTTTTTTGGACTGTCGATATGTTGCATCGGGTCATGATCTGTATAGCGTTCTTGACGCAAAAATTGATGAAAACGGCGCAAACTAGAAATCATTCGCGTGATCGTAGTGGAGGCCTTGCCTGCTTCAGTTAAACTTCCTAAAAAAGCCACAACTGTATAGCGATCGACAGCTTGCCAGCTAGTTACGCCTTGTTCCGTTAAAAATGACAAGTACTGTTGCAAGTCGCGCTGATAACTGATACGAGTATTTTCTGAAAGTCCACGTTCGATCGATAGATAATGCAAATATTCCGTTATTTGTTCATCCATATTTTCACCACTTTCGCTTTATCATAACAAAAAGCCCCTTGATATGATAGCACGTATCTTTCCAAGGGACTACATAAATTAATTATAACTTAATCCGAATTTTTCTAGAAGCTTTATGCCTTCTTTTCTTGACAGTTTTGACAAATACCATGAAAAGTCAAGCGATGATCCTTCACTATAAAATGATACCGCGATTCTACCACTCGCTCTACATCGCCTAAAAGATCCTCTTCGATTTCTTCGATATTGCCGCATTCGAGACAAAGCAGATGATGATGGAAATGTTCCGCTCCTTCTTTTCGCAGATCGTAACGAGCTAAGCCGTCATCAAAGCTGATTTTATTGACGATATGCAGTTCAGTCAAAATCTCTAATGTCCGATAAACGGTTGCTAGACCGATCTCGGGACTTTTTTTCTTAACTAAAAAGTAGATCTCTTCTGCTGATAAATGATCTTTTTCGTTTTCCAATAACACAAGGACAGTTGCTTCACGCTGAGGCGTCAACTTGAATCCAGAATCATGAAGCTGCTTTTTGGTTTTTTGTAAAGCTAGGATTGCGTTCAAGAGAGCTCTCCTCCATCTATTTTATAATAATTATAAATAAGCGGCTAAGATACCACCGCTTTTCTTAGAATTATTATAGTTTATCGCTTTTATTTATGCAAGAACATTCTCAATTAGCCTTTTAAACGAATTTGATTTTCACTTTGTTCGATCAATTTCTCTTTTAATAAATGACCAATCGCACGTTTGAACTGTCCTTTACTGATTCCAAAAGCTTCTTTGATTTCTTCTGGCGCAGATTTATCCCAATAAGGCAATACATGGTCGGCATTTCTTTGCAACATCGTCAAGATCATCGCCGCGTCATCATTAATCATTTCATAACTACGCGGTTTTAACGACATATTTAAAACACCATCTGGCCGGACACCGATCACTCGCGATTCAACAACTTCACCTAATCGCGGTTCTTGATAACGTTCGGAAGGATGAACAAATCCGATATAAAAATCTTCTGTGATCAGATAAGAACCTGTTACTTTCAAACGATAGATCGTTCCTTTTTTATTTTCATTTTGCATCTCAGAATTTCCTGCACGACTTAATGAATGGAAAATCGCCTCATCCGCTAAGACACCCCACATCCGATCTTTTTCATCTACTCGCAGACTAATCATCAAGCGGTCGCCTTTTTTTGGCCATAATTCTTTCATACTTGGCATTTCATCTAAAGAAACAACCATATCTTTATCTGGTAGACCGATATTTACAAAAACTCCTAAATCACGCCGAACATCCGTTACTTCACCAAAGGCAAAATGTCCGATTCGCACTTGCGGGATCTTCGTTGTGAAGATCGCTTCTTTTTTCTGATTCACGTAACCGAAACCTTCAATCGATTCACCAATCTCATGGGGTTCTTGCTCATCTTTTAAAAGACGGAAAGTCACTCCATTTTTTTGTACTAAATACATTGTTTCATTTTCATCAATGATCAATCCTGTGAACACTTGACCTAATAGCTCATTCATAATTTTTCTCCTAATCTCTGTTTCTATTTTTATATAAAAATATACATTGCTTGATTAACGACAGTAAATAAAAGCAGTTATTTGCTTGCTAAAACTGGCAAAGCTGGGAAGACGCTTCTTCCCAGCTGCTGTGACTTGATTTAATTTGGACCATTGCCCTTGAACCAACCAGTTTTACAGTTGATTGTTACTAGATACATCGGCAAGTCAGAATCTGAATAGCCTTTTGTCAATGATGCACGATTTGAAGTAGCGTACAAATTATAGTAGCCTTCGCCATTTTCAACTTTTACCGGTTCCAAGCTATAGCCGCCTTCTACGATATATCCACGTGAGATACACGTCTGGATCACTTTTTCTTGAACCCCGGGTGCCCAAGTATAGGCATCACTGCTTGTGTCGCCTGCTTGGCTAGTAGAATTTTCAGTCTGTGCTGCTTGAGCGGCTTTTTCTTGTGCCGCTTTTTCTGCTGCTGCCTTTTCATCAGCGGCTTTCTTTTCTTTGTCTTTCAACAGTTGATCGACTTTAACCAACTCATCTTTTTGAGTTTTGATCAGCCCTTGGTTTGCGACTGCTTTCACTGCATTGTTAGCCGCCGTATATTGTGATCGAGTGACTGACTCGTTGACCTTCCCGTCTTTTAACAAACCATCCACGGCTTTTTTAGCCGCTTCTATTTTAGTATATTGATCTTTTGCGTTATTGATTGCCTGATTCAGCAACTGATCAAATTTCTTGTCACCTGTTTCAATCGTCAGATCAACTGGTTCTGCCGCTTTTAATAGCGGTTTTTCGACAATTTTATCACCATTGATCGCAGTATCGGTGAACAATTGATCGACCGAATGTTCAGCAGTTTGTTTATCTACTAATTTATCGTATGCTTTTTTCAACTCGTCGTATCGGTCATTGTCTTTATAATGAGCCAATTCTTCGTCAATTTTACTCGTATTAAGCGCTACTTTATCCGCAACAAGGAATGTCTGCTGATCATCGGTGTAATAACTAGCGATGTTTTCTTCAAGCGAATCAAGTGCTTTGTTTTCCTTTTTGACCGTTTCAATCCGTTGTGCTTCCACTTCTTTTGCATGGAAATAATACCCGCCGCCTGCACCTAAAACGGCAATAGCAGCTAACGTGACATAAAGTTTTTTCCGGCTTTTCTTAGGAGAGTTCTTTGAAGCTTGAGGTTCCTCTGGCGGTATTTCTCCATTGTTGGAAACTTCAGCAGTTTCTTCGCTGACCGGCTTGGCTTCTTCCGTTTTTTCCGGCTCTGCTGGAGTAGTTAAATCAGCCGCTTTAGCTGAAGTTGCGAGTTCATCCTCATCCGAATTTTCTTTTTCGATTGCTGTTTCATCGCTTACAGAAAGGGTTTCTGATACTTTTTCTGGTTCTGTATTTTGATCAGCAGAAACCGTTTTTTCTGAAACTTCTTCAATCGCTTCGGATTCAGCAACTGCTTCATTTTCTGGCTCTTCAATTTCTGAAACTTCTGGAGTTTCAAGAGAATCTTGACCTTCTTTATGCTCACGAATATATTTCGCTAAGATCGGATTTAACTCTGGAGATTCTTCTGTTGTTTTCTTTGAATTTTCTTCTTTCATTTTATCCTCGTTATCTTTAAACATTTGTTGGACAGATCCAATTGGCAAGTCAGCCAATTCAGACCATTCTATCGTATCATTTTTATCAGCAACATCATCATTATTTTCTTGGTCGTTTAACTGCAATGAAAAGCCGCACCTTGGACAAGTTGTCCGTCCATCGACTGGTTCATATTCACAGTTAGGGCATTTTCGCAATGAAATCGGCTCCTTTTTTTCAATCATATGCTTTAATCTATCATATGTCCCAAGATGTTCCAAGCAAATTTCAAATGAATTAATCAAAAATAATAAATTCAATTCCACTCTTATACCAGCTAGATTCAACCGTTCCCGCAAACATTTTGGTACCCGCTTCTCAGAAATCAATGGGCTTTGTTAAACGTAGTACGATCATTCTTCCATTTTCTAAAGAAAATCCATAAAAAAACTCTCCGAGAAAAATTCTCGAAGAGTCCATTTTATTCTAAAAAGTCTTTCAATTGTTTTGAACGTGATGGGTGGCGTAATTTTCTTAAAGCTTTCGCTTCAATTTGACGAATCCGTTCACGGGTAACACCAAATACGCGACCGACTTCCTCTAATGTTCTAGTTCTGCCATCGTCTAAACCAAAACGAAGGCGCAAAACATTTTCTTCACGGTCAGTCAATGTATCTAGTACGTCTTCCAACTGTTCTTTCAACATTTCTGAGGCCGCATGTTCTGCAGGACTCGTTGCTTCTTGGTCTTCAATGAAATCTCCTAAATGAGAATCATCTTCTTCACCAATCGGTGTTTCTAAAGAAACAGGTTCTTGTGCGATTTTCAAAATCTCACGAACTTTTTCTGTCGGCAAGTCCATTTCGGCACCAATTTCTTCTGGTGTTGGTTCGCGTCCTAAGTCTTGCAGTAATTGACGTTGCACACGAATCAATTTATTGATCGTTTCGACCATATGAACGGGGATTCGAATCGTCCGAGCTTGGTCGGCAATGGCGCGGGTGATCGCTTGGCGGATCCACCATGTCGCATATGTTGAGAATTTGAATCCTTTACGGTAATCAAATTTTTCAACAGCTTTCATTAAACCCATATTTCCTTCTTGGATCAAATCAAGAAATTGCATTCCACGACCGACATAGCGTTTGGCGATACTTACAACTAAACGCAAGTTTGCTTCTGCTAAACGTTGTTTCGCTTCTTGGTCACCTTGTTCAATCAACAAAGCCAGTTCAACTTCTTCTTCCGCTGTCAACAATGACACACGGCCGATTTCTTTTAAATACATACGAACTGGGTCATTGATTTTGACACCAGTTGGGGCTGATAAATCTTCTTTTTGCGCGGCTTTTGCAGTCGCTTCGTTTTGTTTCAAACTAGCTTTCGATGGATCACCATTTTCATCAACAACACTGATTCCAGCATCCTCAACTTTTTGGATCAATTTATCCATCGCTTCTGCACCTAATTCATAAGGTGTCGCCAAACGGTTAGTCAGTTCATCGTAAACTGCCTGTCCTAATGGTTTCTTTTCCTTAATGAAGACCGCTACAGCTTTTTCATACTCTTTTTTGTTTTTTACATCTGCCATAAAATAAATGCCCCTTTCACTTCTAGGCTTGTTTCAAGCGTTTCGTCAATTCGATAATCTGAACAGTCAATTCTAATTCCCGCTGCTGGTTTCCGTTTTTTCTGGCCTCAAGCTGCTCTTTTTGTCGTTGTTTTATTTCTTCAGCAATGCCAGATTGGGAAATCACCCGCATCAGATCATAGATCTCTCGTTCATTACTATCTTCTGACATGGATATCATAGAGATGTCGATGGCAAGTTGCTTCATCTCATTCTCTTTTAAATAGTTCAGGAAGTCTGCTAAAACAAAATTTCCATGAACCATCATATAACTATCTAAGTAAAGAAGCAATTCCTGATACTGATCGTGAATAAATTGAAAGTCTGTTTGAACTAATTGTTCACGGATTGAGGCTTCATTCATACTGCGATACAGCAACATTTGTTCAGCTTTTTCTTCCTTAGTTAATGCTTTTTTGACAGATTGAAGCGGTGCCTGAGAAACCGGCCTTTGCTGCTGGCGGCGTTCGCTGCGAAGTGTCTGACGAATCATTTGCAGCTGCTGTTTCAAGCTCTCTCTTGTCAACTGAAATTCATTTGCCAACTGACCTAAATACAAGTCTTGTTCAACCGGCGACTGGACTTTTGCCAGATCCTGCATCACGACTTCCAAATAATTCAAGCGGTCAGCTTCATTTTCCAAGTTCAATCCTTTTTTACGATAGTACATTTTAAACGCAAATGGCGTTTGCCGACCGTGTTGCAATAGATTTTGCAGTTCAGTCACACCATATTTACGCAAATACTCATCTGGATCGAGTTTTTCCGGTACAGTAACTGTCGCTAAACTCAAGCGACTGTGAGCCGCTAAAACACTCAGCGCACGATCCGTCGCCGCTTGTCCAGGATCATCACCATCGTAAGCAATCACGACTTGTCCTGTGACTCGTTCGATTGCTGCAATTTGATGCTCAGTCAAACTCGTCCCCATCGAGGCCAAGCCGATCTTGATATCCGCTTGCCAAGCCGCCAATACATCCATAAATCCTTCAAATAAAATCGCTTCACCTTGTTTACGGATCTCATTTCGGGCTTTATCGAAATTGAACAAAACTTGCCGTTTATTGAACAGTTCTGTTTCAGGTGAATTCAAATATTTTGGCTGATCGTCTCCAGGAAAATCACTTGTTTTCAACAAGCGTCCCGAAAATCCGATCGGTTTCCCACGAAAATCATTTAAAGGAAACATGACGCGCTGATAAAAACGATCACTGAAACGACCATCTTCACGACGAATGAATAAACCACTGCGTTCCATTAAATCAGCCGTTACTTTGTCTTTCTGAGCCACTTGGACTAAAAAGTCTCGCTGGCTAGGTGCAAAACCAATTTTGAATTCACTGATCAATTCATCGCTCAACCCGCGTTCATGAAGATAAGCCAGTGCAGCCTCACCCACCTTTGTATTCATCAATAAATGATGGTACAAGTCGCGTGTCCGCTCATGCAAAGCGATCAATTGTTGCTGACCTGTCGATGTCTGATTGACAGGCTCGCTGGAAATTTCAATCCCTAAAGGAATTTGTTCCATATCGGCAACTTTTTTTACAGCTTCGGGAAAACTGATTCCTTCTAACTCTTGCAAAAAAGTATAGACATTACCGCCTTTGCCACAACCAAAACAATGAAAAATTTGCTTATCTTCAGCAACTGAAAATGACGGTGTCTTCTCTTCATGAAACGGACAAAGTCCCAAATAATTTTTGCCGGACTTTTTTAACTGAACGTATTGTCCGATCACTTCAACGATATTGGTTTTTTCACGAACCTCATCGATCACTTGTTGGGGAATTCTTTGTACCAAAACATCACCCCAATTTCCAAAAATATGATAACAGCTGTAAAAAACCGCCCAATTCATTTGAACAGCGCGATTTTTTTAGACAAACTTATACAGTTATCATTTTAGCATATTTCTTTATTATTACAAGCTTTTCGCTCATTATTTTAACCATTTGAAAACCTTTGATACAACATAATGAAGCGACGATTCATTTGTACGATTTCCGCATAAAACATGTTCCCACCATTTTGATATAAATACCCGCCATTATACAAAACAGACTGGAGCTGCATGTAGCGATACGTAGCTTGTTGATCATTGCCATACCCTGGCGAAAGTACATCTCGCGAATATTCTTCAGCCAGTTCGACGGTATTTTTTCCACCATTTTTTTGCACATATTGGATGTATTTTGTTCCGAAGTTATACGCTTGGATCGCCGTGTTAAGATCGCAACCAGCTGCTTGGGCTTGTTGGTAGCTTTCCGCAAAGTGTTTAACCCCGCTTTCGATACTTTCTTGCTGGGTGTCGATTTTCCCACGGCTACCATAGGCACTTTCTGAACTTTGCATCAAGTCGGTCCCTTTGCCTTTTGATTCTGTATACATGATCCCTAAGATTGTATCCGTAAAATCACCAACCCCCGCCTGATCTGCCAGCTTCTGTACATCACTGCGATAGCTATTGACACTTTTTGTATTTTTATAGGTTCGAACGGCAAAAAAACTGCCGACTGTGAGAGTCGCAAGAATTATAAGTACGCCGAGTATTTTAAAAAATTTTCCAATTATCTTTAACATTATTCTGCCCAACCATCTTCTTTTTTTCTCTATCCATACTACAAGAATCAGCTAAACTTTTAAAAGCATTAATTGACAGCTTTATATTTAATTAATCATTCTAGCTTTTTCATCCCATTAAATAATTAAATTAATGTGCAAGACTCAAAAAAATCGTTATACTTATGTCTGGTAGGTGATGTTGTGAAAAACGAAAAAAAAATTGCTCTGATGAGCGATGGTTCAGAAATCTATTATGAAAAATATGGGCAAGGGCCCGCACTTTTCTTGCTCCACGGCAACGGCGGCAGCGGGAAATATTTTTCAAAACAGTTGAACAGCTTCAGTAAAAATTTTAATGTTTATGTTGTTGACAGCCGCGGTCACGGTCGCTCGACAAACACTCAAAAAGAAACGAGTTTTCAATTGATGGCCGAAGACCTCGCTACAATTATGGACCAAGAAAAACTTAGTCACGCTGATTTTTTAGGTTTTAGCGACGGTGCAAACCTGGCTATGGTTTTTGCAAGTCTTTATCCTGAAAAAGTCGATCATCTGGTCTTAAATGCCGGCAATACCGTACCAAACGGCGTTCGAACAATCCCGCATTTGTTAAGTTATGTGCAATACGCCATTGTCTGGGTCGGTGCATTTGTTGATTCAGGTATGCGGAACTTTTTGCCGATCTTGCGGCTGCTTTTTCGTGATATCGGATTATCGACTGAGGATCTAAGCAAAATCGAGGCACCGACTTTAGTCATAGTCGGCAAACACGATTCAATCAAAACGCAGCATTCGATGTACATCGCTCGTACGATTCCAAATGCAAGTTTTGCGATTGTTTCAGGACAAGGGCATATGTTCGCCCGCCGAAACCCCAAGCGCTTCAATCAGGAGGTCTTGCAATTTCTAATTGATGAGGAGTGAGTTGGTGAAAAAACTAATTGCATGGTTCAAAGACCACTTAAACAAATTAAAAATAATTTTCTTGATCTCGGTCATCATTATCGTCTTGTTCGAATTATCAAATATCGCAAAAACACTTTCATTCGATCAACTCGCAACTATTTTTAGTAAAATCAGGATCGAAAATATTCTGCTGATGGCTTTGATCGGATTGGTCTCAGTCGTCCCTATGATCGGTTATGATTTCACTTTGAATACTATTTTAGAGCAAAAGCCTAAAAGATCCTATATTTTTGAAACTAGTTGGTTGATCAATACTTTGAATAACATCGCAGGTTTTGGCGGGTTCATCAGTGCAGGATTACGCTCAGAATTTTACGGCAAACACACTTCTAGTAAAAAAGTTGTGCAAGCTCTAGCAAAAATTTTAGTTTTTACGATGTCCGGTTTATCGATCTATGCACTAATTTCTTTTTTTCTTGTGTTTGTTGATGATCATAACCAATACTTGCGCCAATATTGGCCGTGGCTAATTGGCGGCGGCTTGTATTTTCCTATTGTCTTTTGTTTAAGCCTTTTTGGGAAAAATGAATACCTTGGAGATCTAAAAAGTGTTCACCGCTTTAAACTGATTGGAACATCTTTTCTAGAATGGACCGGAGTATTGATCAGTTTTATTTCAACAGGGATATTGATGGGAGTATCTGTCAACATTCGTGAGATCATCCCGTTATTTATTGCAGCTACAGTAATCGGGATCGCTTCGATGATTCCAGGCGAACTCGGCAGTTTTGACTTGATGATGCTCATTGGATTGTCTGCACTAGGAATCTCAAAAGAAACCGTAGTCGCTTGGCTTTTATTGTTCCGTCTGTTCTATTATTTCGTTCCTTTTGCGATTGGCTTGATTTTATTTTTTAAAAATCTCGGTACAACAATCAATTCGCGCTACAACGGTATCCCAGTCAACCTTTTGAGAGAATCAGCACACAAATTGGAAACTTTGCTGCTTTATTTTACAGGGACTATGCTTGTCTTATCGGCAACGATCCCTGAAGCGTTCAGTCAATCTACTTTTTTGCAACGACTGAATCCGATCCATTCGCGAGTGATTGTTATTTTTCCAGCGATTTTACTTGGTTTTTTATTGATTGTAGCTGGTCGTGGAATCTCTGCTCGCGTCAAGCGTGCCTATGTTCCAACAATCCTTATTGTTGCGCTGACCTTCTTGTATTCAATTCTTGCAGGGTTTCGAATTTCAACCGGTATTTTCCTTGCTCTATTATTGTTATTTGTTATTTTTTCTAAAAATGAACTGTTTAGAGAGCAGATGGTCTATTCTGCTGAATGGCTCACGATTGATGGACTCATTATGGGCAGTCTTGCTGTTTTATATATTATTATCGGTGTCTACAATAGCCCGAACATCCACCATCGCCACGATTTGCCAGAATTTTTCTTATTTCCCAGCGAACAGATTTGGATTGTCGGATTTGTTGCGATCTTGATTGTGGCTTTGATCATTTTATTATTGATCCATTTCTTGAAAAATAAACGGATTCAAATCGGCGAACCATTAGATGAAACTCGCATCCAGCACATTTTAGAGAAATTCGGCGGTAACGCGGACAGTCAATTAGTCTTTTTAAAAGATAAACAAGTTTTTTATTACAATAACGGTGACGAAGATACCGTCTTTTTTCAATTGGCAACTTTTAATAATAAAATTTTAGTGATGGGCGATCCTTCCGGCAAAAAAACCGATTTTGAAGCTGCAATCGAAGCATTGATCACGCAAGTGGACCGCTACAATTATTTACCAGTCTTTTATGAAAACAGCGAAGAAATGGTGATGATTTTACATGAATTCGGCTATGATTTCATCAAATTTGGTGAACGCGCTTATGTCCATTTACCGGATTTCACTTTAAGCGGCAAAAAGATGAAAGGACAGCGGGCCAGCTTTAATAAAGTCCTAAAAGCAGGCTATCAATTTGAGGTCATCAAACCGCCCTTTTCTTCTGAAACAATTACAGCTTTAAAAAAAATATCAGACGAGTGGTTAGCAGGACATAAAGAAAAAGGTTTTTCTCTTGGCTTTTTTTCTGAAGACTACTTACAGCGCGCGCCGATCGCAGTGATAAAAAATGAGACAGAGATCGTTGCTTTTGCAAACTTCATGCCAACATATACAGATACTATCGGAACCATCGATTTGATGCGTCATAGTCCGACGAAAGCCCCTAGTGGCACCATGGATTTTCTTTTTATCAATTTATTTCAATATATGCGTGATGAGATGGTGCTTGACTATTTTGACTTAGGAATGGCTCCTTTAGCTAACGTCGGAACTTCTCGTAAAAGTTTTACGCAAGAACGTATCGCCTATTTGGTTTATAATTTTGGCTCACATTTTTATTCCTTCGGTGGATTGAAAGAATACAAAGATAAATACGCTGATGATTGGGTCCCTGAATATGTCTTATACTCGCGGGACAGCTGGATTGGCTATGTTATGATCGCTCTTTTGATCACTGACAACGCCCCAGTCCAAGGCCGCAAAAAGTATTCTAGTTTCCGTCGATTGATTAAAATGAGGTTGTGACAAAAAATAGTCCGCTTATTGTCATGTATTGGAATACCCCTTATTGGAGAAAACGGTGTGGCAAGATTTTTGTCACATCCTTTTTTCGACTTGACAAGCTCTAATAATACGACTAGAATAAACCACAATATAAAGCAAAATAAATCAAATCGTTTGGAGCGATCACTATGACTCGATCAATCGCTAAACAATTGAATAATTATTACTTTAGCTATTTTAGATAAGTTTGTATTCGTGCTTGTTTCATGGATGCAAACCTTTCAGTTTGTATCTATGATGGCTAAAGCATTTTGTGCTGATTTTTCGCCGCATAGATGAAAATCTATTGTGGCTTTTTTTAATTCTTAAGCTCATTGTAGGTTTTCGTATCTATGATGAGCTTTTTTTAGTGGTTACGCAGTGATTAAAAAATTGGAGGAATTTTTATGAAAACTATACCAAAGAATAAGATAAAACTAGCTGATCTTGCAGCGATTGGCAGTTACGCAACTTCTTTATGGACAACAAGAAAAGTAGTTTTGATCAGTGATAAAAAAGCATTTGATCGTCATGGGACAGAAATTCTTCAATACTTAACGATTTTAGGTTTTGATGTTCAAACTTTGATTTTGAATGAAACTTGTTACACAACAGAAACGGCTAGCCTTATTCATCAATTCTTGGAAAACCAAAAAATGACTGTCGCAGATGGAATCATCGGTTTAGGCGATGAGGCCCTGTGCCAATTGAGCGGTTATGTCTCAGCGACTTACCTTGGCGGCCTTTCATTGATCCAAATTCCAACAACCTTAATTGCTCAACTTGCCGTCTGTACACAACTGCCTGCTTGTTTGATAAATCCTGAAACAAAACAATTGCAAGCTGTCACGCCACGACCAGCTGGTATTTTGATTGATCCAAAGTTAACTGAAAATTTGACTAAAGAAGAGCTGACTGCAGCACAAACCTTGCTGCTTGATCTAGGAATTGCACAGGACCATATTTGCCGCCATGAATTACGAAAAAAAGCCCGGATCAGCGATTACAAATTGAACTATGAAAAATTATTCAAGACCCTTATGACAACAGATTCCTTGACTAGCACAGACAAAGCAGCTAGACCCTCTCGCGCTCAATTACAAGCTATTTCTAATCGATTGCTCGTAACAAAGATCTCACTTGATCGTAAAAAAGGCTAGAATCTTCTAACTCATAAAAGCCAAATCAATCGAAAATTTTTCTAAGCCTCTTTCTTTTAATTAACGACTGAATAGTTGCTTAATATAGTTGAATTTATTTATCGTTTTTTTGGTACTAAAAAAGGTTCAATCAAATTTGATTGAACCTTTTACTTTATTTTTTTGCACCAAAAGCATCTTTCATCTTGCCAAAGAAACCTTCTTCTTTTTGCTCACTGACTGTTTGACCGCCAGCTTCTGCAAAGGCACGTAATGCCTCGCGTTGTTTATCATTTAAATTCTTCGGTGTAATGATTTTTACGGTTACTTGTTGGTCGCCGTTGGTGTTGCCGCGAAGCCGCGGTGCACCTTTGCCCCGAAGTCTAAACTTAGCCCCAGTTTGCGTCCCGGCAGGCACTTTCAATCGTACGTCTCCATGAACAGTCGGTACATTGATTTCATCCCCTAAAGCCGCCTGAACAAAACTTAACGGTAAAGTATAATAAATCTCTGCGCCGTCACGATCAAAGATGTCACTTTCTTTTACTTTAAAGACAACATATAGATCACCGTAAGGGCCGCCATTGATTCCAGCTTCTCCTTGGTCAGCTAAACGCATTTGTTGGCCGTCTTCCACACCAGCAGGTACTTTTACTTTAACAGTGTGCGGACGTTTTTCATGTCCTGTACCATGACAAGTTGGACAAGGATCTTTGATTTCTTTTCCTGTACCATGACACACATCACACGTTTGACGGCTCATCACACGACCAAGCGGTGTTTGATGTTCCACATTGATCGAACCAGAACCATGACACTTATGACAAACTTCTGGTTGCGTTCCAGGTTTTGCACCATTTCCGTTACACGTTTGACACGTTTCTTCACGATTGTATTTAATATCTTTTTCCACACCAAAAATAGCTTCTTCAAATTCCAAATTGATAGAATATTGAAGATCAGAACCTTGTCTTGGAGCTTTAGGATCCGCTTGTCGTGAACCGCCGCCTCCAAAGAAAGATTCAAAGATATCTTCAAATCCAAAACCACCTGCTCCGCCAAATCCACCAGCGCCTCCGAAGCCACCTGCTCCGCCAGCACCAAAATTCGGATCAGTTCCAGCATGTCCGTATTGGTCATACGCCGCACGTTTTTGTGGATCGCTTAAGATCTCATACGCTTCAGAAATCTCTTTAAATTTATCTTCAGCATCGGCTTCTTTATTAATATCCGGATGGTATTGTTTGGAAAGCTTGCGGTATGCTTTTTTTATTTCATCATCCGAAGCCCCTTTTTGTACCCCAAGGACTTCGTAATAATCCCGTTTTGTAGCCATTGGCTTCCCTCCATAATTTCATAGAATCGTTAGTATTGTATCACACTCAAAATCGATACGATACTCTTCTTAACATTTTTCTAAAGGAGCGCCTCATCTTGAAAGAAAAAAGGCCAAAGCGATGACTTTGGCCTTTATCAACGAACTAATTATTTGTCATCATCGTTAACTTCTTCAAAATCAGCATCCACTACGTCATCCGCACCGCCTTGAGCTGCATTCGGATCAGCCTCTGCTTGTTGTTGCGCTGCTTGTTCATAAAGTTTAACGGTTAAGTTTTGGACGATTTCATTCAACGCATCGCGTTTTTCTTTCATTTGTTCGATGTCGTTTGCTTCAACTGCCGCTTTCAATTCATCACGAGCATCTTCCGCTTTTTTCACTTCATCTGCGTCAACTTTGCCTTCTAATTCTTTCAATGTTTTATCCACTGAGAATAATAAAGCATCCACGTCATTACGTAGGTCAACTTCTTCTTTACGAGCTTTATCAGCATCTGCATTTGCTTCAGCATCTTTCACCATACGTTCGATTTCGTCATCTGACAAACCTGATGAAGATTTGATTGTAATTTTTTGTTCTTTTTGAGTTCCTAAATCTTTAGCTGAAACATTAACAATCCCATTTTTGTCGATATCAAATGATACTTCAATTTGTGGAATTCCTCGTGGTGCAGCTGGAATGTCTGTCAATTGGAAACGACCCAATGTTTTGTTGTCTGCAGCCATCGGACGTTCACCTTGCAAGACATGGATATCTACAGCCGGTTGGTTATCTGCAGCAGTTGAGAATACTTGGGATTTACTTGTAGGGATCGTTGTATTCCGGTCGATCAATTTTGTAAATACGCCGCCCATTGTTTCGATACCTAATGACAATGGTGTTACATCAAGTAAGACAACATCTTTCACATCACCTGTGATAACGCCACCTTGAATAGCAGCACCCATCGCTACTACTTCATCGGGGTTAACAGATTTGTTTGGTTCTTTACCTGTTTCTTTACGAACTGCTTCAACAACAGCAGGAATACGTGTAGAACCACCGACCAAAATAACTTCGTCGACGTCTGATTGAGATAGACCAGCATCTTTTAATGCTTGACGAACGGGTGTTTTTGTCCGTTCGACTAGATCAGCCGTGATTTCGTCAAATTTAGCACGTGATAAAGTTGTTTCTAAATGTAATGGACCCGCATCGCCAGCAGTGATGAACGGCAAGCTGATTTGAGTTGAGCTGACACCTGATAAATCTTTTTTCGCTTTTTCAGCAGCATCTTTCAAACGTTGTGTCGCCATTTTATCTTTTGATAAATCAATTCCATTTGCTTGTTTGAATTCAGCAACTAAGTAATCGATGATCTTATTATCGAAGTCATCCCCACCTAGATTGTTGTCTCCTGCAGTAGATAATACATCGAAGACGCCATCGCCTAATTCAAGGATTGAAACGTCGAAAGTACCACCACCAAGGTCAAATACTAAGATTTTTTCATCGCGGTCTGTTTTGTCTAAGCCATAGGCTAATGCAGCAGCTGTTGGTTCATTAACGATCCGTTCCACTTCTAAACCAGCGATTTTACCCGCATCTTTTGTCGCTTGACGTTGTGAGTCGTTGAAGTAAGCTGGAACAGTAATAACTGCTTTTTCAACTTTTTCACCTAGGTAGTCTTCAGCAAACCCTTTGATGTATTGCAATACCATTGCTGAAATTTCTTGCGGTGTATAAGTTTTTCCGTCTGCTTCCACTTTGTATCCCGCTTCACCCATGTGGCGTTTGATTGATGAAATCGTGTTAGGATTTGTTACTGCTTGACGCTTAGCAACTTCACCAACTTGGATTTCGCCATTTTTAAATGAAACAACAGAAGGTGTTGTACGATTTCCTTCAGGATTAGTGATGATTTTTGCTTCTCCGCCTTCTAAGACAGCGACTGCTGAGTTTGTTGTACCTAAGTCAATACCAATAATTTTACTCATAGTTGAAAATCTCCTTTGATTATATGTTTTGTTTTATTGTTTACTTATTGAGCGACGATTACCATTGCTGGACGTAATACACGATCGTGCAATTGATAGCCTTTTTGCAATACATTGACAATCGTTTCAGGTTTCACATCAGCTTCGGCTGGAACTGTTTGAACTGCCTGATGCAGATTAGGATCAAATGATTCGCCTTCCGCTGGGATTTCTGTGATTCCTTCTTCTTTCAATGCAACCGTTAAACTTTCAAGCACCATTTCCACGCCTTTTTTCAGACTAGTCGCTTGCTCGTCAGTAACTTCAGTTGCAAGAGCTCTTTCCAAGTTATCGATCGCTGGCAATAATTTCTTGCCAAGATCTTGTGAACGATACCGAACTAATTGTTCCCGTTCATTTTTGTTGCGATTAGACATATTTGCGATTTCAGCACGAGCACGCAAAAATTTGTCTTCCATTTCATTAAATTTGCTAGTCAGTTCTTCGACTTCAGAAACTTCCGGAATATCGATTTCTTCTGTTTCATTATCCGTTGCTTGTGTTTCCGCCGTTTCAACTGCTGCCAATTCTTCTTCAACTTCTTGTTTCTTTTCTTCTGCCACTACGCTACTCCCTTTCTTTTTAGGAATCGTTTCTAGTGATATAAATCCAATGAACGATAATAATCATCCAATGCATTTGTCAACTCGGATTGGAAAACTTCCAACAGACCAAAAATTTTTGAATATGGCATCGACGTTGGACCCAACAATGCGATCGTCCCCCGGCCATGTCCGCGAATTTCATAGTTTGCTTGAATCATACTTAGCCGATCGAACAAGTCATTCCCCAACTCAGTTCCGATTCGAACATGGATATTGTTGTCAGAAGGCAACAACAATTGTGTCAACTCATCAGAATTTTGCATCAATGAATACATTGATTTGACTTGGTTAAGATCTTGGTCCGGATTGAAATTCAAAATATTCATCCGCCCACTTACAAACACTTTGTCTTCAAAGGCATCATTTAAGATTACATCGAACAAATGACCGATTCCTTCAGTCGTTTGAAAATAACGATGTAAGATCATTGGAATCTCAGTTCTTAATTTCTGATAGACACTTATTAACGGCTGTCCTACTAAACGATCATTAATGATACGAACCATTTTTTCTAAGTCTTGACTCTCGACATTTTCAGGTATGTGAAAGACTTGACTTTCCACATTTCCTTTATCTGTAACAATGATTGCCAAGATTTGCCGATCATTTAATGGAACGATTCGAAAACCGGTCAACGTCCGATCTTTCATCTCAGGACCAAGTGAAAACGCCGTATAGCTGGTAACTTGCGAAAGCATTTTAGCAGACTGCTGAATGATATCGTCAATTTCATGGATATCTTTCTTTAACGAGCTGCGGATCTGGTCTATTTCTTGACTGCTCACCTTTGTCGGCGTTAGTAAATGATCCACATAATAACGATAGCCTAAAGCTGAAGGGATCCTCCCAGATGAGGAATGGGTCTTCTCTAACAAACCTAATTCTTCCAGGGCCTTCATATCATTGCGGATAGTTGCGGAACTTGCTTTTACGCCTTCTTCCATTAAACTTTTCGACCCCACCGGTTGTCCCGTATGAGTAAAGTCTTGGATGATCAAGCTGAGAATCAGTTTTTGTCTTTCTGTTAACATTCTTCTCATCCTTTAGTTAGCACTCTTTATTTTTAAGTGCTAACTCGATTATTAATATACCACATTCTCTATAGAAGTCAAGCAAGAAAAACCAAAAATTAGCACTCTCATAAAGAGAGTGCTAATTTCATCTACTGATTAAAAATTTTTCGAAAACATCATTTCCTCGAAACAAACCGGTCTTTGTCAAGCGAAGGCTAGATTCTGTCTCTACTATCAGCTTTTGCTGCTTTAACTCTTCGATAACTGCCTTATAAATACTTGTGATACTTTGGCCAAAACGAGCCTCAAAAGTTGCTTTATCGACACCTAAAATTTTTCTTAAGCCTAAGAACATTTCCTCTTCGATCTGTTCTTTTTCCGATAAATATTCTTCTTCAAGCATCGGCAATTGGTCTTCATTCAACGATCTCAAATAATGCTGAATCGGTCCGCGATTTTTGTAACGGCGTTTTCCAAGATAACCACTCGCTCCTGCACCGAAACCAAAATAATTTTGGTTGTTCCAATAAACAAGATTGTGTTGGCTTTCAAACCCAGGTTTGGTAAAGTTGCTAATCTCATATTGCATCCTGCCCGCTTTTTCCATCGCCTCAATCGTTTCCGCATACATCTGTGCTTCGACTTCTTGTTCTGGCAACTGCATTTTTCCACGGCGGACCCAATTCATAAACATCGTTTGATTTTCCAAAATCAATGAGTACAATGCATAATGCGGCAGATCTAACGCCAGTGCTCGTTTGACTGTATCGCGAAAACTTTCTAAACTTTGTCCAGGTAATGCATAGATCAAGTCGATCGTCACATTTTGAAAATCTTTTTCTTCTAATAATTGGATCGTATCATACACATCTTGTGCCGTATGCTTACGCCCGATTTTTTTTAGCAGGCGATCATCAAACGTTTGAACACCCATTGATAAACGATTGACGCCATAATTTTTCATAACATCTAATTTGTCTGCAGATAAATCCCCCGGATTGGCCTCCACTGTAAATTCACCGCCATTATAAGGAAGGATCTCCCGCAACCCGCTCAACAACCGATCTAGCTGTTTCGCGTCAAGGGATGTAGGCGTTCCACCGCCGACATAGACGGTCTCCATCATTTCTACCGGATTTTGGATCAAAGATAAGCGTGCTTCTTTCAGCAACGCTTCGATATATTCATCTACTGGTTGTCCTTCAATAAAAACTTTATTGAAGTCACAGTAGTAACAGATATGCTCACAAAAAGGAATGTGAATATAAGCCGAAGTTGATTGTGTCATTTTATTCCTCTTTCTTCTATTAGTAACAACAAGTATTTTAGCATACTTATGACCGTTAAAAACAATCAGCAAATCGAATAAAGAAAAAGCTAAAAAACCGACCGTAAAAATACGATCGGTTACAATTAAAAACAGTACTCATTCCGATAAAAAATGAAGCGCCTTAATTTGATCATTCAGCGATCTCAGCAAATTTCTCCATAAATTTTTGATAATCGATTCTTCCAAGCGCAAAATCTCGACTCAACAAATAGATTTTTTCATTTTTTGTTGCTGCTCGTCCGTATATTTTGCTAAGCTGCTCGTCTTCATCGCCTAAAGCATGGAGGATATTTCTTTTCTGCGTAAAAGCTTCATAATAACGGATTCCAAATTGTCTTTGCGATTCCGCATTGATATGGATACCATCTGGATTGGCATTTAGTTTTTCAGCACTGACAAGATAGCAATTATCTCCAGCCACTTTTGCCATTTCGCGATTGATCTCAGCAAATTCTGTTGCACTTAAACCAAACCCAGTTTTTCCTAAGAAGTCAGGAAGTTCGCCTATAACAATCGGTAATTCCGGCAAGGCCAACTCCTTTCGAAAATAATCAAATACTGCTTTTAATTTTTTCGCATAATTTTTATAGTGCCCATTCAAACTATCATTTTCTCCTTGATGCCACAAAATACCAATCAATTCACTAGACGCCATAGCAAACTTTGTTTCAGCCAAAGCATGGCGGCTCAACAATTGATCTGCTCCCCATTCATCGATCGAACTGCCGCCTTCAGCACAAGGAATCAATCCTAGTTTTTCATCAGGATTGTCTTGTGACCACGCCGCTGCAAAAGATGCCGCTGGGCCAACTCCAGCAACTTCACGATCAAAATGAATTGGTTCTGCCATCATTTTCCACCGACCATTGCGCAGCACTTCGATATTTTCGTTATAAATAGCAGGAACATCGCTCAAATATCCCCTTCCTGCCATATTTGATTGACCAATTAATAAAATTGATTTCATCTTTTTACACCTCAAATCCTTTGTTTGCCAAACTATAGCTTAAATAGACGATGATAGCAATTATTCTCCTCAGAAAATTAGTATGTTTTACTATGAACGGAAAAAGCCGCCAAAAGAACAACAACTCCTTCCAGCGGCTTTTTGGGCAAAAAAATGATTATAGAATACTCTACTAACATACGCGCGACATAAAAAAACACAGAAAGATTTATTTCAAAGCCGCCGCTACTTCACCAAGTTGTTTTTCACCAAGATTTATTTGTATTTTCTTATTTTGCATTTCTGGAAAAACGACGATGACAATATCATCTTTTTCGTTTTGTGCTAAAAAGTCTAAATCAACTTGGATCAAGAGGTCCCCCACATCGACTTTCTGTCCTTCTTGAACGAATGAACTAAAGCCGTTGCCATCTAACTCAACGGTATCCAATCCCAGATGGATCAAGATATCAAGTCCATCGGCCGCTTCCAGCGTCAAAGCATGAAATGAGGGGAAAATCGATTTGATCGTCCCTTTGACAGGAGCATGGATTTTCCCGTCTGCAGGTTTCACTGCAAACCCTTCTCCCATCATCTTGCCACTGAAGACTGGATCATTTACTTCTTGCAGATCGACCACCAATCCATTTACGGGTGTAGTGATCTCACTTGTTTTATTTTTAAATAGTCCAAACATTTATTACACTCCTTTCGTTTCTACACTTATGGTGACTCAACATCATATAGCTTGGTTCTTTTTCCAATCATTGGTGTATAATAAATACTAATGTGTACTTATTATCTTGCTTAGGAGGTCCAGCGATGGATTTAGAATTAGTTACTAAAGGAAAGCACTTATCAGATAACGATCGAGCCATTTTGACTTATTTAGCGGATCATGTCAATGAGCTAGAAGGTGTTTCATTGAAAAAAATCGCTGCGACACTCTACACCTCACCGGCAACAATCGTTCGTTTGGCACAAAAATTAGATTTCTCTGGTTACTTAGAACTATTCTATTTTCTAAAAAATCAATACCAGCCAAATAATCAATTCGTTGAGGCGACTGTTGATATTTCTATTCCAACAGAGAAAATCATTCCTTCAATCCAAACGATGAAAAAGATCTATCAAGAAAACCAAGAAAAATTCATCACGATTTATGCAACTGGTTTTTCTAGTATCATTGCTGAATATCTTTACAAAAAATTATTGGTAAATGGGATCAAGGCACTTTTTGTCAACGCTGCTGATTCATCAGGAATCATCAACAACAATGCCGATAATATCAGCATGATGATCGTTATTTCTAAAGCCGGTGAAACTCAAAAAGTTATTGAGAAAATGCAGTTTTCACAAGAAAAAAATATTCCTACGATTTTATTCACTGGCAATAGTCAATCTCGGGCAACTAAATTTGCGACAATCGTTTTCGAAGTTGCCGATGATCGTCCTCTAGACAGCCAAAACATTAAATATAACAGCTTCTTCGGTAAATTATTATTACTGATGGAATATATCGTTCAAGAAATTACCCAAAAGAATCAAACAAAATAGTTCGATGCAATTCGTTTATAAGTATCTCGCTCAACCGGATCTGGTAAAAAAGCTTGATTTTCTTCGATCCTTTGTTCAGGCTGTTCTAATAAATAGTACAAACCAAAAATTGGCTCATTTTGCGGTGCATAGTAACAAGGTGTTCCAAAAATATCCGCCGCCAACTTTCCTAAAGCCGCGGTTTGAAAAAATCCGCCACTTACAGATAGTTCTTCCCCCTCAGCCACTAGCTCAACCAGTTGACGAATGTTTAGTAACATTCCTTCGATCACACTGCGAACCATATCGGCTCTAGTATGTTGCAATGTTAAATCATAAAACCCACCTTTGATCTCATTGCTCCAATAAGGTGCACGTTCTCCATTCAAGTAGGGCCAAAAACGCAAATTATTCGCACCCGGTGTCGTATCTGTCAACAAATCTGGCAATGTTTCATAAAACACCGCTGGATTGGCTGACACTTGTTCTGCTGCCCAGGCCAAAACAATCCCGCCATTATTGGAAGGAGCCCCACTCACTAACAAATCTTCTTTTAAGTAATAGCAGAAATTTTGCTTTTTCTGATCCAATTGAATTTTTTTAGTAATCTGCCGAACGGCCGCACTTGTCCCGATGGTTAGACTAGCTGTTCTGCCCGTGGAATAGTAGCTAGCATAGGCTGCCAGCGTTCCGTCGCTTGCTCCAATCACCACTTGAATCTCGTGAGAAAAATCAAACAATGTCCGTATTTCTGGTAACATTTCAAATGCCTGCGTCGTATCTGCCAAAGGCGCCAAATGAGTAGCCTTTATTCCTAAATAATTGAGGATTTCTTTGCTCCATTGCTTTTCTCGCAAATCGAACAACCCGGTAGCAGAGGCTGTGGCATAATCGATGAATGGCTTTCCTGTAAAGTACTGCATGACCAATTCTTTGATTCCATACCAATGGATCTCAGCTGGATACTGTTTCGTTTCTTGAAAGTATAATAGTTTCGCAAATGGTGACATCGCATGGATCGGCGTCCCCGAAATTTCATAAAACCGGGTTGCTAAATTCGTCTGTTTAAAGCGGTCGATTGCACTTGCCGCTTGGACATCTGACCATAAAAAGATTTGTTTTTTCCCATCATCAGGCATCAAACTATGCATCGCCGTACTAAAACTGATAATAGCAATTTGTTGACGCACCCAAGCTGGAATCGCCAAGATACCTGCTGTTAAGGCAGCCAGCAGTTCATCGCCTTTTTGAAATTTAATTCGGTCATCCCCATAGGTTTTGAGCGGCAAGTCACTTGTATAAAGCAGTTCATTTTCCTGAATGACCCCTAACTTAATCGCTGTTGTTCCAATATCTATTCCTAAAAACATTGATAAAATCACTCACCCTTTATAAAATCATGCCCGCCAAACTGGTTACGTAATAATGCGACAAGCTTTTCACTTATCTTATCATAATCTTCTGAAGCAAAGCGCGTCATAAGTGACTGAGTGATCACTGGCAGATTTACATTTAAGCGTAATGCCTCTTCTACTGTCCATTTTCCTTCACCAGAAGACGGAATGACCCCAGCAATTTCTTGCATGTCCACTCGTTCTCGATAAATATTTTCTGTCAGTTCCATCAGCCAAGAACGAATCACAGATCCATGATTGAATACTTGCGCAACTTCACTCATCTCATAATCGTATGGGCTGTGGTGCAGTAAATTGAACCCTTCGCCGATCGATTGCATCATGCCATATTCGATTCCATTATGGATCATTTTGAGATAATGACCGCTTCCAGCCGGGCCACTATAAATAACTCCTTTTTCCACACATAAATCAGCAAAGACTGGTTCTAATTGGTCAAAGATTTCCTTATCCCCTCCGACCATCATACACGCACCTTTTTGAGCACCTGCAACACCGCCGGATGTCCCCACATCTAAAAAATGAATTCCCTTTGCTTGGCACCGTTCGTAATTATTCTTACTGTCTTGATAATGTGCATTGCCCGCATCGATCACGATATCACCTGCATCTAGCAACGCTAAAATATTTTCGACCATCTGATTGGTCAAATCCCCTGCCGGCAACATTAACCAAATAATCTGCTGCTTGTCACGCTTCTTTAGTTGTTCGATATCAGAATAATAAATTCCGCCCAATTTAGTCAGTCTTTCAGCAACACTTGGATCAATGTCAAAACCAGCAACTTGATGTTGATGGCTTAATAAGTTTTCAGCGATTCCCATCCCCATTTTACCTAAACCAATTACGGTAATCTCCATTGCTATTCCTCCTATAGTTTCAGAAAAAGGGTATAACAACAACGAATCCCTTTGGACATTGTTGTTACACCCCACATAATTAATGTAATTCTGGCCAGTAGTTCCCATTTTCAAGAATCAGATCGTCTAATAATTCTTTGGCAACTTGTGCACTTGGAACTGTTTTAGATAGTGTTAGCGCTTGCCACATTTTTTGATAGCTATTTTCTGCATAAGCTTCGACCACTAGTTTTTCAACAGTAACTTGTTGGAACATCAGAGCTTGCTGGAAGGCTGGAATTTGACCTTGTGCCAGTGCTTCTGGTCCGTCAGTTCCGACGATACAAGGAACTTCTACCATCGCATCATCAGGGAAATTGGCAATTGCTCCATTGTTTTCAACGATCATTACCATTCGTTCATGAGTGTTGAAAGAAATCGCCCGAGCTAGATCTACGATAAAAGTCGCATGGGAATCAATATCAAAAGCGATTCCTTCAGCCGAACCGTTCGCAATGATTTGGCGCGCGTGATCAAAAACATTTTTTTCACGGCCTTGCATGACTTCATTTGCCCGCGTAAATTCAGGATGATCTTTCATATGTTCAAAGACATAATCAGGATACAGATAATATTTCAAATACGTATTCGGTAGATACTCAGGTGCTACAGCTAAAATATCTTTCGCTTTTTTATGCGTTTCTTGCCAACTCGGATCCGTATGTTGCGTATCCACTTCGACTTGTGTCAAATACCCATGTTCAGAAACGTACTCACGAATCTGATCGATATATTCATGTCCTGCTTTATCTTTGACGCTTGTCCACCAGCCGAAATGATTCAAACCAAAATATCGAACTTCTAATTCTTCAGGCGTTTTGCCAACGATCTGCGACATCCGGCGTAACGTACCGACTGGCATATCACAAATATTCAATACTTTTGAATTTGGACGTAAGACGCGGCAAGCTTCAGCTACGATCGCTGCCGGATTAGAATAATTTAACATCCAACAATCAGGTGAATATTTTTCCATATAATCGATAATTTCTAGCATCCCTGTGATACTGCGCATCCCATAAGCAATTCCGCCAGGCCCGCAAGTTTCTTGTCCAAATACGCCATGACGCAAAGGAACCTTTTCATCTTTTTCTCGCATCGCATATTTTCCAACTCGAATATGTGCCATACAGAAATCAACATCTGTAAATGCAACTTCAGGATCGGTCGTATATAAAAACTCGATCTCAGGTGCTTGTTCTTTCAAGAGAATTTCTAACGCTTCTCCAAGGATTCCTTGTCTATCCCCATCATTATCATATAACTTCAATGTCCGTAACGGAAAACGGTCTAAATTATCTAACATCATCATAACGATTCCTGGAGTAAAAGTACTTCCTCCGCCGGCAATTACTACTGAAAATTTTTTCATCACTATTCGTCTCCTCTGTCTCTACCTAAATATTTTTCAAGTTTTTCTCGTACTTGTGGCACGGTCAAGCCATAAACCACATGCACATTTTCCCCATTGCTGATGACTCCTTTTGCTTGAGTCTGATCTTTTAACAACCCTTCATCTACTAAACTTGGATCAGCCAGCTTCAAACGCAGCCGAGTATAACAATTATCAATCGTTTTAATATTTTCAGCGCCGCCTAAGCCATCGACGATTTTTTGTGAAAATTCATCCGCTGTTGTTGCGGTTGCTAGTACACCATCATTGGAACCTTGTCCCTTTTTCTCGTTGTATTCTTTTTTCGAATAAAGTTTCGTCTCTTGGTCGTTGTCTTCACGTCCGACTGTCTTGAAATTGAATTTGACGATTAAGAAGCGGAAAATAAAGTAATAGATAAAGAAGAACGCGATTCCTACTAAAAGATAGATCGGCCAGCGAGTCTTTTCTGTTCCCAATGGAATGTTATAAAGCAAAAAGTCGATAAAACCATTCGGACCAATCGCCCGTGAGCCAAAGATATTTAAAACTACCATGCTCAATCCGCTTAAAGCTGAATGGATGACAAACAGCGCTGGTGCAACAAACATAAATGAAAACTCGATAGGCTCTGTCACTCCAGCGACAAATGATGTTACAACCGCTGGGATCAAGATTGCTTTTACTTTTGTTTTATTTTCTGGTTTAGCTGTTTGATACATAGCCAAGCAGGCTCCAATCAAACCGAACATTTTTGAAATGCCTCGAGCATCCCAGATCACACTTTGCGAAAGAACTTTGACTGCCGGATCTGCAATCTCAGCAAAATAAATATTACGTGCACCTTCAAATACTTGACCGCCAACTTCTGCCACACCGCCAAGTGAAGTATATAAAAATGGCGTATAGATCAAATGGTGCAAGCCTGTTGGAATCAACAGTCGTTCCAATGAACCGTATAAGAAAATACCAAAATTTCCTGTTTTTTGAATGATTCCGCCTAGCCCATCAATTCCTTGCTGAACTACCGGCCAAACGAATGAAAGAATAATGGCTGACAACACCAATACTGGAATCAATACGATAAAGACAAAACGTGCACCGCCATACACTTGAAAAGCATTACTAAAGGTCGTATCAATAAAACGATTATGAATTAGTGCAACAACAACACCTAAGATAATACCTAAGAAAACACCCATATCTAACACTTGGACTCCTAGGACCAGTGCCTGCCCTGAACCTTGCAATTGTTCTGGTGCTACCAGCATATCGCGCAATTCCATAAATTTATTCATGGCATATAAGAAAACTAAATAACCTAAAAGTGCAGTAAATGCGGCTTCAGCTTTTTTCTTATTCGCCAGCCCTAAAGCAATCCCCACACAGAAAATAACTCCTAAATTTGTTAGAACTGGTAACAACGCCGCAGATAAGATACTCCCAAAACCCATCGTAATTGGATTATCTAAAAAGCCAAAGGTCTCAATTAATCGCGGATTTGTAAAAACGTTTCCAATTGCAATTAAAATACCGGCAATCGGCAGAATCAAAACCGGAACAAACATCGCTTTTGAAAATTTCTGCATGCCATCCATGATTTTCTCTTTCATCATTTTAACTCCTTCTTTTTATGATGTGTTCAGTATACGAGACACTCTCCTAAAAATAAATAGGTACCGCTTACAACTCAACGTGTTTCACGAACTGAAATACGTTTCATGACTACACAAAAAAACGAGCTTCCATAATAGGAAACTCGCTAAAGTCTGTTTGAACAGAATTTTGATTATTCCGCAGCGTTTGTGTCTTTGATACCGTATTTTTTGTTGAAACGGTCGACACGTCCATCTGCTTGCGTGAATTTTTGGCGTCCTGTGTAGAATGGATGAGAGTCTGAAGTAACTTCGACACGGATTACTGGGTAAGTATTTCCGTCTTCCCATTCAACTGTTTCTTGTGAAGTTTTAGTAGAACCTGACAAGAATTTGAAACCTGTAGTTGAGTCCATAAATACTACGGGATGATATTCTGGATGAATTCCTTGTTTCATAGTTTTTTTCGCTCCTTTGCCCTGAATCATTTGCTGGTTCAGAGTTATTTTTGCAATTTGCAACATGAATATACTATCATGAATGATTCGACAATGCAATTATCTTTTTTGATTTCTGCGCGGAGTTTTTCCGCCGAAAGAAACATCCTTAAATGCTTTAAAAACATCTTCGTTCGTCTTTGATTTCTTTAAGAAGTTTATAAATTGTGAGGTATATTCCAACGAATCGCCGGTCATATTGTTGCGGATCTTCCAGATTTCTTCCAGACGCGGCGGCGACATTAGCAAATCTTCTTTACGAGTACCAGATTTTTTGATATCAATCGCTGGGAAGACGCGGCGTTCGGATAATTCACGGGATAATTGCAATTCCAAATTGCCTGTTCCTTTAAATTCTTCATAGATTACATCATCCATCCGACTGCCAGTATCGACAAGTGCCGTTGCTAAAATCGTCAAGCTGCCGCCTTCTTCAATATTTCGAGCAGCTCCAAAGAATTTTTTGGGTTTGTAAAGAGCCGCTGGATCGATCCCGCCGCTTAATGTTCGACCGCTAGGCGGAACGACTAAGTTATAGGCACGAGCCAAACGCGTGATACTATCCATCAAAATGACTACATCTCGCTTATCCTCGACTAAACGCATCGCCCGTTCCAATACTAATTCAGAGACTCGAGTATGGTTTTGCGGCTGCTGATCAAAGGTCGAATAAACCACATCGCCTTTGACGCTGCGTTCTAAGTCCGTCACTTCTTCTGGTCGTTCATCAATTAACAAAACGATCAATTCAACATCTGGATGATTATCAGTGATACCATTTGCAATTTCTTTAAGGATCGTTGTTTTCCCGGCTTTAGGCGGAGCAACGATCAATCCTCGTTGACCAAATCCTACTGGTGAGAAGATATCGATCATTCGAGTAGACAAACGATTAGGCGTTGTTTCTAAAACCAATTGTTTATCTGGATAAAGTGCTGTTAATGCGGGAAAATGTGGGCGTTCTTTGGCTTCTTCCGGATCTTTTCCATTCACGCTTTCCACATGCATTAAACCATAATAGCGTTCTGATTCTTTTGGTGGACGCGCTTTTCCAGCTACCTTGTCCCCGTTTCGTAAACTGAAACGACGGATTTGCGAGGAAGAGATATAAATATCTTCCGCACTTGAGCCATAATTGATCGGACGCAAAAAGCCATAGCCATCTTGTCCAACGATATCCAAGATTCCTTCCATATAAAAGAAGCCTTGTTTTTCTGCTTGTGCTCGAATCACCGCTAACGATAATTCTTTTTTATTCATCTGGCTATAATAAGGAATTTTAAAATCTTTCGCATACGCATAGATTTCTTTTAGCGTCTTGTTTTCAAGTTCCGCCATTGTTAAATAATCGCTCATTACTCCGCCTCTTCCTCGTCGATCATTTCGATAGTTGCACCTAGAGCCGTTAATTTTTCAATAATATGATCATAGCCGCGTAAAATGTATTCCACGTTAAAAATCGTTGTTTTGCCTTTGGCCATCAAGCCGGCAATCACTAAACAAGCCCCTGCGCGCAAATCAGAAGCAACGACCTCTGCACCATGTAATTCATTTGGCCCATTCAATACGATCAAGTTGCCTTCTACTCGAGCATCAGCACCCATTCGAACCAATTCAGGAATATGGTTCACCCGTTTTGAATAAATGGTATCGATGATTTCAGAAGTACCTTGTGCTTTTAGCAATAGCGGCGTTAATGGTTGTTGTAAATCTGTAGCAAATCCTGGGTAAGGAGATGTCGTCACATCCACTGTTTTTAAATTTTTAGAAGGCAATACTTCAATGCTGTCTTCTGAGATATTCATCTCGACGCCGATTTCTTCTAATTTTGCGATAAAGCTTTCAATATGTTCATAAATAACATTGTTGACCGTCACGCCTTCACCAATTGCTGCTGCCAACGCTAGATAAGTACCCGCTTCGATTCGATCAGGAATGATTGAATGAACACAACCATGCAATTCTTCTACACCTTCGATTCGAATTTCATCAGTACCTGCTCCACGGATTTTTGCCCCCATATTGTTTAATAAGGTAGCAACGTCGATGATTTCTGGTTCTTTTGCCGCATTTTCAATCGTTGTCTTGCCTTTTGCTTTGACTGCAGCCAGCATCACATTAATGGTCGCACCAATAGAAACCACATCCATAAAGATCCGATCTCCGGTCAAACCGTCGTTGTCAGTTCGCAAATAGATTACACCGTGTTCATTTGAAACATCGGCACCTAAACTTTCAAATCCTTTAATGTGCAAGTCAATTGGACGTGGACCTAAGAAACATCCGCCAGGTAAGCCAACAACTGCTTCACCAAATTTTCCTAACAAAGCCCCCATAAAATAATAAGAAGCACGTAATGAGTTGATTTTGCCATTTGGCATTGGGATCGACACGATTTTAGTCGGATCAATCACCATCGTATTATCTTTAAAGGAGACTTCTGCCCCCATAATTTCTAAAATCTCGATCAATGAATGAACATCTTGAATATCTGGAACACCTTCTAGTGTCACTGGCGAATCCGCCATGATTGCTGCTGGGATCAATGCGACTGCACTATTTTTTGCGCCGCTAATTGTAATATTGCCTGATAATGGCTTTCCGCCATGGATTTCGATTTTTTTCATTTATTTTCACCTAATTAATTATTTTGAAATTTATAGACCATTATCCATTTTATCATATTATTGCATGCATAAAAAGGAAGCATTCTCAAAACTCAGGAGAAAATAAAGAGATTTTTCATGTTCAATCATTTTTAGGTCTTATACCCACGTAAAATATATTCTTTTTTTATATTCTTTTAGTAAAAAGAACTAGAAATAACTTTTATAAATGGTTGATCAGATTTTCTCCAAAAAAAAAGCCTCGAAGCAAGTGCTCCGAGACTAGAAAAAACTAATTAAGCTTTGTTAGCTGAACCGAACCAGTCGATATGTTCTTCAGCATCTTTAACGATTGCAGCAACACCTGGTGCTAACAATTTACGAGGGTCAAAGCCTTTTCCTTCTTTATCTTTGCCAGCTTCGATGTATTCACGAGTTGCTTTAGCAAATGATAATTGGAATTCAGTATTAACGTTGACTTTAGAAATACCCATTGAGATAGCTTTTTGGATTTGTTCTTTAGGAATACCTGATCCGCCGTGTAATACTAAAGGAACATCAGAACCTACAGCATCAGCAATTGCTTGTAAGTGATCAAACGCTAGACCTTTCCAGTTTTCAGGGTATACTCCGTGAATATTACCAATGCCGCATGCTAAGTAGTCGATACCTGTAGCAACCATTTGTACACATTCATTAACATCAGCTAATTCGCCAGCACCGATGATGCCGTCTTCTTCGCCGCCGATTGAACCAACTTCACACTCAACAGAAATGCCTTTAGCATGAGCTTTTTCAACAACGTCTTTAGCCAATTTCAAGTTTTCTTCAAATGGAAGATGAGAACCATCAAACATGATTGAAGTATAGCCAACTTCGATACATTCTAAAGCAGCTTCATAGTCACCATGGTCTAAGTGGATTGCAACTGGTACAGTGATACCCATTGAATCAACTAAGTTAGTGATGATATCTTTAGCAACTTTGTATCCGCCCATGTATTTTGCAGCGCCCATTGAAGTTTGAATAAGAACTGGTGCTTTTTTAGCTTCTGCGGCTTTTAGAATTGCTTGAGTCCATTCTAAGTTGTTCGTGTTAAATCCACCAACTGCATATCCGCCTTTACGTGCAGCTTTTAAGAATTCTGCTCCTGATACTACTGGCATAAAAAATTCCTCCTAAGGTTTTTTACTATTTGGTTAAGCCATGCTTAACTAACGTGTTAATTCTATCAAAGTTTTAACATCTTTGCTACTACCAACCTTCCGATAAAACCTTTACATTTCAACTTTTTTTACTTTTTTCGCCAAACTTGCCTGTAAGTTGGACTTGAATTTCTCTAACGCAAAAAATCAATGATGCAATTCTTCAACTAAATAATTTGATCATTCATCGCCGCTTTTATGATTTAGTCAGCATCTTAATGAACTGGAAAAATTGGATCAACAGTTGGTTCGTATTAAAAAAATGATTTAGCAAAAGCGACAAAAAAACTGAAAGGCAACTCTGCCCTTCAGTCAGCTTGACTATTATGCTTTTTGATTTTCTAATGACGCACCAACAAATGCTTTGATCAACGGTTGCGGGCGGTTTGGACGAGAAATCAATTCTGGGTGGAATTGGCAACCCACAAAGAATTTATTTTCAGGAATTTCGACGATTTCGACTAAACGATTGTCTGGAGAAACACCTGAGAACACCAATCCTTTATCTTCAAATAATTGACGATATTGGTTGTTGAATTCATAACGGTGACGATGACGTTCTTGGATAACTTCTTCATTTCCATAAGCAGCTGCAGTTTTAGTTCCTTTTTTCAACTTACATGGGTAAAGACCAAGACGCAATGTTCCGCCTAGATTTTCAATATTTTCTTGATCTGCCATCAAATCAATGATGTTGTTTGCTGTATCTGGAACCGTTTCAGCTGAGTCCGCTTCACCAAGTCCAGCTACGTTGCGGCCAAATTCTACACAGGCCATCTGCATTCCTAAGCAGATTCCTAAGAATGGCACATCATTTTCACGTGCATAACGAATTGCTTCGATTTTGCCTTCGATCCCACGATCGCCAAAACCGCCGGGAACTAAAATACCATCAGCGTCGGCTAGTTTTTCTGCAACATTTTCTTCAGTCACATCTTGTGATTGAATCCAGTTGATCTCGATATCTGAATCAAATGCAAAACCAGAGTGTTTCAACGCTTCAACTACGGAGATATAGGCATCAGGTAGTTCCACATATTTACCGACTAAAGCAATTTTCACTTTTTTCTTAAGATTCAAGACTTTTTCTTCAAGCGCACGCCATTCAGTCATATCCGCTGCTGGTACATCCAATTTCAAGTGATCACAAACAATTTGATCCATTCCTTGAGCTTGTAATGCTAATGGAATCGAGTAAAGCGTTTCTACATCGCGCGATTCAATGACTGCTTCAGGTTCAACATCACAGAATTGTGCCAATTTATTTTTCGTACTTTGTGAAACTGGTTGTTCTGTCCGAACGACCAAAATATTTGGTTGAATTCCTAAGCCACGTAATTCTTTTACACTGTGTTGTGTAGGCTTCGTTTTCATTTCGCCTGCAGCTTTCAAGTAAGGAATCAGTGTTGTATGGATATACATCACATTATCAGCTCCAACTTCAGCCTTCATTTGACGCAATGCTTCTAAAAATGGCAATGATTCGATATCGCCGACTGTTCCCCCAACTTCTGTAATGATAACATCTGAATCCGTCATCTTAGCAGCCCGCATGATTTTTGATTTGATCTCATTGGTGATATGCGGAATCACTTGGACGGTTGCACCTAAGTATTCACCTTTACGTTCTTTGCGAATAACTTCTGAATAGATTTTTCCTGTCGTTACGTTGGAGTATTGATTCAAGTTGATGTCGATAAAACGTTCATAGTGACCCAAGTCTAAGTCCGTTTCTGCACCATCATCTGTTACAAAAACTTCTCCATGCTGGTAAGGACTCATTGTACCTGGATCGACATTGATGTAAGGATCAAATTTTTGGATAGTCACTTTTAATCCTCGATTTTTAAGTAAACGACCTAATGATGCTGCCACGATCCCTTTACCGATTGATGAAACTACGCCGCCAGTTACAAAAATATATTTTGTCATAAATGAAAAAACTCCTTCATACTAATTTGCAGGAAACGTCTAGAAAAAACAAATAAAGCTCCCTATCCAACTTGAATAGGGAGCTATGAATTCACTAAACACTTGACCCTTACTAAAAGGGTGCCCAAGCTGTATAATACCGACACTTGGATAAAATGTCAACTGTAATTATTCATTAAGACAATTTTCTTTAATTAAAGAAACGACTGAAAAAGCTTTTCTTTTCTTTTGGCTCCTCGTCATCTTCTGATTTCGTTGGATATTTTGCTTCAATATCGATGATTTCTTCATTCACTGCGTAATCCGTTACTAATAAGATCCCGATACTCTCTTCTGATTCGGCAGTTGCATCATTGACGATCGTAAAATCAGCGGCATTTTTTGAAGCCAGACCAATAAAAACACGTTGCAGTTCTTCAGAGACTGCACCATTGATCAATAATTTCCCATCAGGATGTTGCTTGATCTCTTCGACCAAATTCTGTTGATCTTGTTTATTACGCATCTCTCCTACGGTCATACTTACAAAGCAACGCTCCCGAAATGTTCCCAAGTATTTTCTCTGCTCCTCTGGATTGATTCGTGGCGAGCCATAACGTCCTTTATCTAAGTGCTGCTGCACTTCATCTTTTGCCAATCTATTCACTTCCTTATAAATAAGTTTTTTCTTTAAAATCAGTATATCAAAAAAACAAAAAACTTGCTGACACTTTGCCAAGCTAATAAGAAATCCCTTTCACAGAAAAACTATTCAAAAACCATTGTACTTTTATTTGGATTATCTTATAGTTGAAGATGGTTTAAAAAAAGAAAATTTTTTATCAGAAGCCCGTCAATAAACGGGCTTTTGTCGTATTTTCAAAAAGGAGTGTTTTACAATCAAGCGTTATAAAAATTTGTTACAACAAGAGTTTCACCATTATTCAAAGGATAAACTGCAAAAAGATCTATTGGCTGGATTGACGGTCGCTGCTGTCGCATTGCCGTTAGCATTAGCCTTTGGTGTTTCCAGCGGCGCAGATGCTGCAGCTGGAATGATCACAGCTATCATTGCTGGTGTTGTGATTGGCAGTTTGTCTGGCGGATTTTATCAAATCTCTGGTCCGACTGGTGCCATGGCCGCCATTTTGATGGGGATCATCGCCGCACAAGGGCTCGCAGGCGTATTAGTCGCCACCTTTATTGCCGGAGTCATTTTATTACTCGCAGGCTTATTCAAATTAGGCACATTGACTTCCTTTATTCCTTCGCCGGTTATCACAGGCTTTACTTCAGGAATCGCCATTATTATCGCACTAGGACAAATCGATAACTTTTTAGGTACGACGTCTGTCGGCGAGACAGCTATCGCAAAATTGCTAAGTTATAAAACAGATTTTACACCGCATTTACCTACTTTATTATTAGGACTGATCATCTTATTCATATTGATCTTTTATCCCAAAAAATGGAACCAAGTTTTACCAGCTTCCCTTGCAGCAATTATTCTAGCGACTATCGCTGCCTTCATTTTTAAATTACCTGTAGCAAAAGTGGGCAAGATTCCCACCTCATTGCTGACAAGTGAACGACTGAATCTTGCTGCAATCGATCTTCCCTTGATCAAGCAATTATTTTTGCCCGCAGTCAGTATCGCGATGTTAGGAATGATTGAAAGTCTGCTCTGCGGTGCTTCAGCCGGACGAATGACCGGAAAAGATCTTGACAGCAACCAAGAATTAATTGCTCAAGGAATTGGCAATATTATTTTGCCTTTTTTTGGCGGGATTCCTGCAACGGCAGCAATTGCACGAACTAGCGTAGCTATCAAATCTGGTGCCCAAACACGATTGGCTGGAATTTTTCACGCACTCTTCTTATTTTTATCCATGATTATTTTTGCTCCAGTTATGTCACAGATTCCGATGGCCGCACTTGCCAGCGTCTTGCTTATCACAAGCTGGCGGATGCATGAATGGTCCACGATCAAAACGATGATTCGCCAAAAAAATCGAACCGCGCTGTTGCTGTTTTCTGTTACGATGTTGAGTACGATCGTTTTTGATTTAAGTATCGCGATTGTTATCGGCATTATTTTCAGCTGCATTTTCTTTATCGCTAAAAGTGCAAAAATCTCGATCATCACAGAAGAAATCGATTGGCAAAGAATTAACCTGCCACCTTCTACTGTCGGTTCTGATTGGGCGGTTATCTATATTACTGGACCATTATTCTTCATGTCTACCAATCAATTAAAACAAGAACTCGATCAAGTCGTAGATAAAGAAGGCCTCATCTTTTCGCTTCGCGGTGTGCCTAGTATCGACTTGACCGCATTAGATACTTTTGCTGATTACTTTTCAATCGCCGCGTTGCGCGATCAAAAATTAGTCTTTACTTCGATGCAGCCAGAAGTAGAAAAACAATTCCAACAACTTTGGCAAAAAAATACGGATCGTCCTATCCAACACCCAACCGTTGCTCATGCCCTGCATGCGTTGCATCAAGAATATTAGATCCTAAAGCTATGAAGAAAATTCTTCATAGCTTTTTTTGTGCAAGTTTAACGCGGCTGTCAGGGAAAGTAGGTGAATGATAACGAAAGAATTTATCCACTTTGGCTGATTTTATTTAAGTATCGATAGTTGGTCAAACCTTTCCACGCAACAACTTTTTGTTGTATAGCTTTGTGTAAAAAATTCTGCTAGGCTGTCACTCAAAAGCACCAATATTTTTGATGTGGTCGTTAATAAAATCTTTGAAAATAAGTACCTTGCATTATTTAGTAGATTACTTTATATTATTTAGTAGTTAAGTACTTAATAATATTTAGTAAAAGAAGAAAACTATGAACCTCATACATTTTAAAAAGAAAGACATCTATTCAGCATTATTCTGTTTATTGGTTTTTACTATCACCGCTAGTTTGATTTGGTTACAAAATAAAACGATTCTAACGATCGATTCCTTTTTAACCCATCAGATTCAGCAAATTTTCGGCCACCCACAAATGACTTATCACGGAAACTTTTTTAACGATTTGATGACCTTTTTTGCTACTTACGGCGATGCGACACCGCTGGTACTACTTTCCTTCATACTGTCCATTCCATTATTTATCAGCGGCTATCGTTTCTTAGTCATTTGGTTTTTAGGTGTTGTTGCGACAGGCGGAATCGTCGGCGTGATAATGAAATTATTCTTTCAACGAGAACGTCCTCTTGGACACTTATTAGAAGACGATGGTGGCTCTTTTCCAAGCGGTCATGCTGTCGGCAGTACTTTGGTTTGTTTGGCACTGCTAGTTGTTATCATCCCGTTACTGAAACAGCCCGCACTCAACTTCATTGTCAAAAGCCTTGTTTGGGTCAGCTGGATTAGTATTTTAGTTTCGCGCTTATATTTCAGCGCCCATCATTTTAGCGATCTCATCGGCGGTGTCTCGCTAGCAGCTTTTTGGTTTTTTTCGGCAGTAGTTGTCTACAGTTTGACAGCCGATTGGTTCAAAAAATACCTCTTCAAAAAAAGCAAAATCTAAAAAAACAATCGCGTTGGTAATTTGATAAATTCTTAGGTATGATAGGAGAAAAGTTTATAAAAAACGTAGGAGTAGCCCATGAATAAAGAAATGTTAAAAGGAAATATCGACCTACTTGTTCTGGCTGTTTTGAAAGAACAAGACAGTTACGGTTATGAGATTTCTAAGATCCTATCTGATAAATCAGGCAATGTTTTTGAGATCCAAGAAGCAACCTTATATTTAGCTCTAAAAAGATTGGAAAAACAAGAAGTGATTCAGTCTTATTGGGGTGAAAAAACGCATGGCGGAAAGAGGAAGTATTATCATATCACCGAAAGCGGCTTAGCACATTTTGAGGAAATAAAGAATGATTTTAAAACGTTGTCTGCTATCGTAAAAAAAATAATTTGAGGTGAATCATTTTGAAAGTGCACATTATTGATTTTAAGGAAATACGGTATCGAATCCTTCTTTTGATTTCAATTCTTTTATTTTTTGGTTGTTACCTGCTCGATATTCTTATCGAACCAAGAGAAACTGGCTTCATCTTTATTTTGGTGTATTTTACAGCGATACTCTTAGCAGCCTCTTGGGCGATTCTAAATTATATTGATAATTTGCGAATAAACCCGTTATATAAAAATTATCATACGATTGCCACATTCGTTGCATCCTTAACCGTTTCAAAAGATGAGCGTGAAGAAGTTGAACAGTTGATGAGCGATTATGTTGAAGATCAAGTCCAAAATGGTGCTGAACGAGAAACCGCCGAAAAAGAAATAATCGAACAATTCAGAACTAGCGAACTCCAACACAATCCCGCATTTTTCTATATTCATTCTTTTAACTATTTAATCAAGCTGGGAATCTTATTTATTGTGATTGGACTCATCCTTGCATTGATCGATCTAGTGATGGCCGATGCCCATACCCCCGCAATCGATGCTTTAGAAATCACATTGATTGGCTTTGGATTTGGCTTCTGGCTAACATTTGCCCTGTACCGCTTATTAAATCAAATTTTGATGAAGAAATAATTTTAAAGTCGAGTTGAACAACTCGACTTTTTTGATATATTCGTTTACGTTATCGGATGCGGTCAAATCGAATTACTCATCTTCAGTAAAGAAATCCAAATCAATTGCATGTACTTCAATAATTTGCTTAACGTCTACCCCGACTTTATGGCGAATCATTTCTTTGGCTAATCTTTCACCATCTATTAGCATAATTTTAGCTAGTTTCAAATTATTAACGTATTCTTTTGCCTCATTAGAAAATTTAGCTGTTGTAATAAATACGCCTTGGTTCAGACCTTCGTAACGATCATCCATTGCACCTTTAAACTTTTGGATTTCAGGACGTCCAACTGTCCTTGTAGGATTCCAACGTTTTGCTTGAACATAAATATTATGAAAGCCTAATGGATCTTCATTGATGATCCCATCAATACCGCCATCACCACTTTTGGCTGTCAATAAACTACCATTACCATACCCCATTGCATTTAGTAGCTTCAGCACAATTTTTTCGAAATAAAAGGGAGAATTTTCAAGAATTTTTGCCAGAATAGTTTCTCTGAGTTCTGCATCGATTAACGCTACTTTGCTGATAATTGCTTCTTCAGGAGTTTCCTCATCGTTGCTTGGATCTTCTGTATCAGCATTTCCACGCGACTTATTCTTAAATTTTCTAAAGGATTCAAACTGCATTAACTTCTTATTATCAACAAAATCCTCTTTCAGCAAATTATAACCCACATCAGTAATACGATAAATTCCACGACTAGGGCTTACAACAGCTCCCGCCTGTTTTAAATAAGATAACGACCAGCCTAATCGATTATTGAACTGAATGATTCCCGATTCAAGCCGAAAATTTATTTGTTCTTGAGTTAAGTTCAATACATTTGCAACTTCTATTCTAATTTCTTTGACAACTTTTGGTGATCCATCAGCTAATACTTGTAAAGTATATAGATACAATTCTTCGTATGTCGGTAAATTCACTACTATCTACTCCTCCAAAACAATAACAAACCATAACTTCCACTTTCCTACAAAACAATATAAGTAAATCACGGTTCAAAAACATCAATGTTCTGACGTTTTGAATCCTGGTGGCTACAACTATCTTTACTGGAAAACCTATATTTTATTACATTGAACAGATCAATTTATGAAATTCTATTCAACATATGTCCTTCAAATAATATTATTTTCTCTATTTTTTTTGCCTTAAATGTTTCAAATTCGTAATAGATTGTAAAATAATTTTCTTGATTTTTATTGGTTAATAACGCTAAGAAGAAGGCTTGCTTTCCATGCGAAACAGATGTAATAGAAGTTACAGTCTCTGCTTCCATGCTCCATTGTTCTAGATCTGCTAAATTTTTGATTTCCTTTCCATCAGGCAGGACTATGGAAATATGACTTGTTGAGTTTAATTGTAATTCCGTTAGATTCTTTGTTAACAGATTAATTGAATACGTTTCAATAAATTTATTCTTTGGCGAATTATTACAATTACTATTAGTAATAATTTTCAAATTTTTTCCTCCATTCAACTTTGTTACCTACATAGTATCATATTTCAATTTTATGACTACCTACCGACCTTTTACACTTATCAATACTCAATCCCCCTCATTTTGACACAAAAAAACCTGCGAGAATTTCTTCTCACAGGCTTCAGCTTAATAAATTTAATTATTTAGCGATGAATGGGTTGTTTTTTAAGTTGTAGAAAGATTTGATACCTTTGTATTCTGCAACGTCACCCAATTGGTCTTCGATACGTAATAATTGATTGTATTTAGCAATACGGTCAGTACGTGAAAGAGAACCAGTTTTGATTTGTCCAGCGTTTGTTGCAACAGCGATGTCAGAGATTGTTGAATCTTCTGTTTCACCAGAACGGTGAGAAACAACTGCTGTGTAGCCAGCTTCTTTAGCCATTTCGATAGCATTGAAAGTTTCTGTTAAAGTACCGATTTGGTTAACTTTGATAAGGATTGAGTTATCAACGCCCATTTCGATTGCTTTAGCTAATTTTTCAGTGTTTGTAACGAATAGATCGTCACCAACTAATTGAACTTTATCGCCTAAAGCTTCAGTTAATTTCTTAGTACCTTCCCAGTCGTTTTCGTCTAAGCCGTCTTCGATTGAGATGATTGGGTATTTAGCAACTAATTCTTCGTAGAATGCGATCATTTCATCTGTTGTCTTTTCGCCTTCGCCTGAGTCAGCTAAAACGTAAACACCTTTTTCTTTGTCGTAGAATTCTGAAGAAGCAGCATCCATAGCAAGAACGATATCTTTACCAGGTACATAACCAGCTTTTTCGATTGCTTCGATGATTACTTCGAAACCTTCTTCGTTAGAACCAAGGTTAGGAGCAAATCCGCCTTCGTCACCAACTGATGTAGCTAAACCTTTAGCTTTCAAGATTGAAGCCAATGCGTGGAATACTTCAGCACCATAACGTAAAGCTTCTTTGAATGTTGGAGCGCCAACTGGCATGATCATGAACTCTTGGAAGTCGATAGAGTTATCAGCATGTGATCCACCGTTGATGATATTCATCATAGGAGTAGGCAAAACTTTAGTATTAAATCCGCCAAGGTAGTTGTACAATGGGATTTCTAAATAGTCAGCAGCTGCACGAGCAACGGCAATAGAAACACCAAGAATAGCGTTCGCACCTAATTTACCTTTGTTAGGAGTGCCATCTAATTCGATCATAGCAGCATCGATTGCAGCTTGGTCGCGTACATCGTAGCCAATGATTGCTTCAGCGATAACATTGTTTACGTTATCGACTGCTTTAGTAACACCTTTACCGCCGTAACGAGCTTTGTCGCCATCACGTAATTCAACGGCTTCGTATTCACCAGTTGAAGCACCTGAAGGAACCATACCGCGGCCGAATGCGCCGTCTTCTGTATAAACTTCTACTTCGATTGTTGGGTTACCACGTGAATCTAGGACTTCGCGTGCGTAAACGTCTGAGATAATTGACATGTTTTGTCTCTCCTTTAAATTTTGTTTTATTAATAGGGGCAAGCCCTTATAACCAATATTAGTGAAAATCACGAACAGTTGCAAACAAAAGCTGCGATTTTCTGAAAAAAATTATTTTGCGCCTTCTAATAAAGCTAAGAATGAATCAGCTTTTAAGCTGGCTCCGCCGACTAAAGCACCATCAACGTTTTCTTTTGCCATGTATTCAGCAATGTTTTCTGGTTTTACAGAACCGCCGTATTGGATACGAACAGCTTCAGAAACTGCTTTGCCGTAGATTCCTTCAACAGTTGAACGAACAACACCACAAATTTCGTCTGCAATTTGTGCGTCAGCAGATTTACCAGTACCGATCGCCCAGATTGGTTCATAAGCAATGACCATGCTTGAAACTTGTTCAGCAGAAAGGTCAGCTAAACCAGCTTTGATTTGTCCTTCGATCCATTCAGCTGTTTTGCCAGCTTCATAAGTTTCTAAAGACTCACCACAGCAAAGAATTGGCAACATGCCGTTAGCAAAGATTGCTTTGGCTTTTTTGTTGATTTCTTCGTCTGTTTCGTGGAAGTATTCACGACGTTCTGAATGGCCGATGATTACATAGTCCACACCAAGATCAGCTAAAGCTGCTGGTGAAGTTTCACCAGTAAATGCTCCAGCATTTTCCCAGTAACAGTTTTGAGCAGAGATTTTTAAGTCAGTGCCTTTAGCTGCTTCAACTAATTCTTGTAAGAATAAAGCAGGTGATCCAATTACTGAATCTACTTTATCATTTGCAGGAACATTGTTTTTTACTGCTTCGGCAAAATCTTTTGCTTCTGAAGCAGTTAAATTCATTTTCCAGTTACCAGCGATAATTGGTTTACGCATTTAAAAAAACTCCTTTTCATATTAAGGTATCCGTTATCCATTCACAATCCAACTCTTTGCAGACAACTATCTGCCTAAGAGCTGGAGGAATGAAGTTAACTTTTCCTATTTATTATTGATTGCTGCAAGACCAGGTAATTCTTTACCTTCTAATAATTCAAGACTTGCGCCGCCACCTGTTGAGATGTGGGTGAATTTGTCAGCAAAGCCAAGTTGTTCAGCTGCTGCTGCAGAGTCTCCGCCACCAATAATTGTTGTAGCATCTGTTAAGTTTGCGATTGCTTCACAAACACCGATTGTTCCATTTGCAAAGTTGCTCATTTCGAACACACCCATAGGTCCGTTCCAAACAACTGTTTTTGCGCCTTTTAATGTTTGAGCGAATAAAGCGATTGATTCTGGTCCAATGTCAAGACCCATTTGTCCTGCTGGAACATCACCAGTATGTTCTTCAGTTGGAACGTCATTTGAGAATTCAGCCGCTGTGATTGAGTCAACTGGTAATACTAATTTATCGCCCGCTGCTTCAATTAATTCTTTTGCTAATTCCACTTTGTCAGCTTCTACTAATGAGTTACCGATTTCCATGCCTTTAGCTTTGTAGAATGTGTATGTCATTCCGCCGCCGATCAAGATTTTGTCAGCTTTAGGAATCAAGTTTTTGATTACGCCGATTTTATCCGAAACTTTCGCGCCACCTAAGATAGCGATCATAGGGCGTTTAGGTTCTTCAACAGCTTCGCCGATGAATTTGATTTCTTTTTCCATTAAGAATCCAGCAACAGTTGGAATTCCAGTAGAAGCGATCCCTACGTTTGAAGCGTGGGCCCGGTGTGCAGTACCAAATGCGTCATTTACGAATACATCGCCTAATGAAGCCCAGTATTTGCCAAGTTCAGCGTCATTGCCGCTTTCTTTTTTGCCGTCGATATCTTCAAAACGAGTATTTTCAAATACAACTACGTCGCCGTCTTTCATGTCTGCGATTGCTGCTTCTAATTCAGAACCACGAGTTTCAGGTACGAACGTTACGTTTTTACCTAATAATTCGCTTAGACGTTCAGCAACAGGTTTTAATGATTTGCCTGCTTTGTCTTCTTCTGTTTTCACACGACCTAAGTGAGAGAACAAAATAGCTTTGCCGCCTTGTTCTAAAATGTAGTTGATTGTTGGTAACGCCGCTTTGATACGAGTGTCATCAGTAATCACGCCATCTTTAACAGGAACGTTAAAATCCACACGGACTAAAACTTTCTTGTCTTTCAAGTCAAGATCTTTAACTGTCATTTTTGCCATGAAAGAAAACCTCCAAATATTTTTTTGAATCTCTATCATTATACAACTCTTTCTAATAAAAGAGCTAATGATAGACTTACGAAAAAAACGGAGAAGCGCGTTGCTTCCCCGCCTTGTTTCAGACAATTTGTTTTCGTTTAAACTAAATCTTAAAGTTTTGCGAAGTATTCTAAAGTACGAACTAATTGAGCAGTGTATGACATTTCGTTGTCATACCAAGCAACAGTTTTAACTAATTGTTGTTCGCCAACTGTCATTACTTTAGTTTGAGTTTCGTCAAATAATGAACCGTAAGTCATGCCTACGATATCTGAAGAAACGATTTCGTCAGTGTTGTAACCGAATGATTCGTTTGATGCTGCTTTCATAGCTGCATTTACTTCATCAACAGTAACTTTTTTGTTAAGAACAGTCACTAATTCAGTTAATGAACCAGTTGCAACAGGAACACGTTGAGCTGCTCCGTCTAATTTACCGTTCAAGTCAGGGATAACTAAACCGATTGCTTTAGCAGCACCAGTTGAGTTAGGCACGATGTTTGCTGCAGCAGCACGTGCGCGACGGAAGTCACCTTTAGGATGAGGTCCATCAAGAGTCATTTGGTCACCAGTGTAAGCGTGGATAGTTGTCATTAAACCTTCAACAACACCAAATTCGTCATTTAAAGTTTTAGCCATAGGAGCTAAACAGTTAGTAGTACATGAAGCACCAGAAATAACTGTTTCGTCACCAGTTAAAGTTTCGTGGTTAGTATTGTAAACGATTGTTGGAACATCGTTACCACCAGGAGCTGAGATAACAACACGTTTAGCACCAGCTGTTAAATGTTTTTCAGCAGCAGGTTTAGAAGTGAAGAAGCCAGTACATTCTAATACGATGTCTACTCCTAGTTCTCCCCAAGGTAATTCTTCAGGGTTGCGGTTAGCAAGAACTTTAACTTCTTTTCCGTTCACGTTGAATGAACCTTCATGAACTTCAACAGTTCCGTTAAAGCGACCTTGAGTTGTATCATATTTTAACAAGTGAGCCAACATTTTAGCGTCTGTTAAGTCGTTGATAGCTACAACTTCCAATCCTTCTACATCTTGGATACGGCGGAATGCTAAGCGTCCGATACGTCCAAATCCGTTAATTCCAACTTTTACTGTCATTTAAGATTTCCTCCTTATGGAATCAAAAAATATATTTATTTTAAAGGGATGACCCTTTTAAAATCTCATTTGCAGCAGCTTCATCTGTGATGAGCCACGTTTGTTTTGGAGCATTTTTCATATATGCTGTGATGGCTTTCGCTTTGCTTTTGCCACCTGCGACAGCTAGAACAATCGGCATCTTTTGAATATCTTCTAATGATAAACCGATACGTGGTACTTTATGAACGATTGCTCCATGTTCATCAAAAAAGTAACCAAATGATTCTGCTACAGCATTTTTTTGTTTCAAACGAATGATTTCATCTTCTGACATCTTTCGTCTGGCTGCCATGTGTACCGCCCGACCAATACTGTGTACAACACAATTTGCCTCTTTGATCATCGCCAAGACATTTTTAATCGAAGGTTCTTTCAGCAGTGTGTGATACGCTAATTCACTCAATTGTTCTGGCACATACAACACGCGATGTTCACCATGTGCATTAGCTGCCATCAAGGCACTCACTGAATTGGCTTGAATAGCTACCGCTTCACCGATACCGCCTCGGGCTGGAACAAAAGTATTATGACGTTTCGCTGTTTCTAACGGGCTGACGTGTCTAGCAACTTCTGCCATTGTCGTACCGCCCATCACTGCGATTATGTTTCGGCCATCTGGTAATTGACGTTGCAATGCTTCGTCAATCAACTCGCCAAATTCACCGATCACTTTTTCCTGTTCATCACTGTTACCAGAAACAATCAGGCATCGTTCGATTTTAAATTGCGAAGCAAGCCGTTTTTCTAACTGATCCATACCGGTAAATTGTTCCATCAAAACTTCTAGATGTTGCAATAAACCTTCGCCTTTTTCAGTCAGCAACATGCCGCTCTTTGTCGCATCAATCAAACGCTGATCTCTAAGATAATCTGTCTCACTACGCAGTACACGCTCAGTAAGACCTAATGAATCAGCTAAGTTTCTTCGACCGATTGGTTGCATCCAAAAAATATTCTGCATGATGCGATATCTTTTCTTTACAACCTCTAACACATCAGGGGCGATTGCTTCGAGTACTCTTAATTCACTTAACAAAGGAATCCCTCCGCTGGACTCAAGTAGTCCCTCATAGACGTTTGGCGACCCATGAATTTTAAAAAAAATGCAAGAAAATCAAATTACTCATTTGAAATTTGCAAATTTCTTACATTTCAGAGTGTAACAGGTTTGAGACTTCTATGCAAGGAAAAAGACCCGCTTTTTTCACTTGATTTAATCAAAACGTTTTCTTTTCGATGAACTGGGAATATTTAGCGCATCCCGATATTTTGCTACTGTTCGTCGAGAAATTTTTTGCGCTTGTTCAGCAAGCAATCCGACGATTTTTTGATCTGATAATGGCTTGTGCTTATCTTCTTGTTCGATTAAAGTACTGATCAACTGTTTAACTTCATCTGCCGATGTTTCTTCATCATTGACTTTATTGACAAAAAAACGGCGTAATTCAAATACACCAAAATCCGTCTCGATATACTTGCCATTGACCGCACGGCTGATCGTCGATTCATGGACTTCTAATTGTTTAGCTACATCTTTTAACATCAATGGCTTTAATGTACCTTGTTTGTTTTCAAAAAAAGCTGCTTGATGCTGTACAATGATTTTTCCGACCTCAAGAATCGTATCTTTTCGCTGGCCGAGGGTTTTATTCAGCCATTCAAATTGTTGCAATTTTTCTTTTAAATAAACTTTGGTCTCTTCATCGGCCTGCAGTTTCAAGCGATTAAAATAATTTTCTTGAAAATTCAAGCGCAGTTGTCCTCGTTTATTAGATAAAACGACTAACTGGCCTTCTCGCCTTACTAATGTAAGATCTGGAATAATAAAGTTTGAGTCTTGGCTTCCAAAACCTGTTCCTGGAAATGGATTCAAGGATCGAATATAATCCAGAATCTGTTGAACTTGAGCTAAACTGATTTTGTATTCCTTGGCAATTTGTTCAAATTTTCTTTTCGCAATCGCCTCAAAAGATTCTTCTAACAAGAGATACGCCAAGTCTGGTGCGTAATCATCTTGCTCGGTTTGCAACATCAAACATTCTTGCAAGTTTCTAGCACCCACTCCTGGCGGATCTAATTGTTGCAAGAGTGTCAACGCATCCAGATATTGAATATCTGTCGCTTTCAACTCTTTTTTAATTTCCTCTTCATCGACCTTCAAATAGCCGTTTACATCGATGTACTCTACTAACACCAACATGATCTCACGAATAAACGTGTCGCGGTAATTCAAATGGATCTGATGGATCAAATGCTCAAATAACGAGACCGGATGATCGGCGATTTGGATAAAAGAATCTTCTTTGACCGGTCCGCTGTGCATTTGCATCAAGTCGCTTTGGATTTTTGGAGCGACCACATCAAACAACGGATTTTCTAAAGAAACCGTTTCAACATAGTCTTGCAACTCTTCAGTATTAAATTGTAAGATCTGGATAGCCTGCTGCAATTCTTGTGTCATCGCTAGTTTTTGAGTCTGTTGCTGCTTTTGCGAATAACTTTGTTGAAACTTCATATTACTTTCCCCTTGTTTTTTTCAAATTATATGCTAAACTAATACTCGTGCTTGCGCCCTTAGTGTAGTGGATATCACGTAAGATTCCGGTTCTTGAGACGGGGGTTCGATTCCCTCAGGGCGCATTTTCTCAACAATTTAGAGTATACATCAAATGACAAGATTACACAAAACCGCTATATATGAAGATTTACGGTATATTCACTTACAAAGAGTTTGTGGTTAAAAGTAATTCGTGGCCTTTCTGTAGTTAAACCTTTAATAAAGTGGGTTAGGTTTTATCAATATAATAGTAAGCAAAAGAAGCTGAAAGGCTTCTTTTTTTGTTTCTGTTAATTATTTAAGTTTGGAGAAAACTAGACAAACAGGCTCTAGATTTATCAAAAAAGCTGATAAACCTCATCTTTTAAATCTTCACGCGTCATTTCATTCATCCTACCGTTGTTCAGGGCAAAATAAAAAGCACAAAGCTCCTTGGTCTGTACTCTACTCAACTATTTCAATGTCTTTGATATCTTTTATCAGTACCGTTTCTAGTGGATAAGATTTTCTATACATTTGTGGTAGATGAGTTGTTGCCACATCTAGCAATAAAGTCTCTCCTATATCATTATCGAAAACTGTTTCGCAATCATCCACGAATCCAACAATACTATTTCCACTATTTAACATTACTTGCACAATATGACCGATAAAATTATACATTTCATTTATTTTTTTCATTTTTATTCTCAGCGTTTTACCTCTCTGCATCACTTGATACTACTCTGTAGAGCGGTGTCTTTTTTTGATCGGTTTCACTAAGTTAAAAAAAGAAAAGAATAGATCAATCGATCTATTCTTCGTCCTCTTCATCATCAAAATCATCGTCGTCATCATCGATAACACTTAGATCATCTTCGATTCCGCCTGGGACAACTTCTTCATCATCCTCGTTTGCATCCGCTCCGATTTCTTGTAAATCAGAGTTGTATGCTGCGATTTCGTCATCGTCATCGTCATCATCGTCGTCGATTTCATCTTCTTCATCGTCGGCTAATAAGTCTGCATCCTCTGGATCATCGTCATTATAGTCGATCGCATCTTCATCGCCATTGATGAAGGCATTGACTTTTTTGCGTTTTTTACGACGCGGTGCATCTTCTTCTTCGTCGTCTACATGGTTGACTTCTTCATCGATAGAATCGATCGCATACCATGAACGTAATCCCCAGCGATTATCGCCTAGAGAAATAAAGCTTCCATCAATATTTAAATCGGTATAAAATTGGGCTAATGCATCACGAATTTCACTGTCTGATTTGCCAAGATAATTTTGGATTTGATTTACTAGATCCGAAAAATCCATTACATCTGCGCGTTCTTCCAGAATTGCGTGTGCCACTTCAATCATTGATAATTCATCTTTGTTCAAACCATCAAAAATACTAAGTTCCAAGTATGACACGTCCTTTCAAAGTCTACTCCTTATCATACAAAATCAAAAGCTAAAAAGCAAACCTTTCTTGTACTCAGGTTGTAAATTCTAAGACCATTTGATAGTCGCCGACTTTTTCTTCTTTCATATAAAGAGTATAATCAATCGTAATGATTCCGGAAAATGGACGATCTTTCAAACTGACATGTAAATTTTTTGCGTAAGTTGAAATGATGAACATGCCGTAGGGGGTTTTGTAATTTGTCTCCAGTTTTTCACGATAGGCAAATCGCATGCGCATCCGCGCTTCGCCAGAACGGATCAATTGAACTTGCGAATCTGGGGTCACCTTCACCGTAACAGGTGCCTCTTGTCCGTCCGGTTGAATCTCTTTGTAACGAATATACAACGTGTCTCCCATCTTGACGACTTGTCCAAGGAGATCAAATACGAAATCTTCTGACTCATTATTTTGAGTGACTTTCGTTTGAACTTTTATTTTTGCTGGAATGCCTTCTTTAATATTCACAGAGCTTCCACTCCTTCCACTATTTATTTTTGTCGGTTTTACTTTTTTTGTCAACTACTTCTGCTTTTTGAGCGACTTAATTAGTTGCTTTTCACATTTTTGTTTATAATAGTAAAAAAATTAAAGAACGAAAGGACGATTAGATGAAAGAAGCATTGCTTTTTGATCAAGGGATGCTCCCAGAAAATGATTTGTTCAGCCCCTTTGCTTTAACTGATGTGTTAACAGCATTCAGTGGTGAGCAGGAACAGCCGATCATTCATTTCTGGCAATTACCACAAACATTGATCTTAGGAATGAAAGACAGTCGCGTGACTTACTTTGACCAAGCGCTCAAGACTGTCCAAAAAGAAAATTATCACCTGCTTTTACGTAATGCTGGCGGGTTGGGCGTAATCAGTGACGCTGGGATCCTAAATGTCTCATTGATTCTTCCAAAAAATACGATCTCCGCACTATCGATTGATGATGGTTATCAAGCCATGGTGGATTGGCTGGAACAGACTCGTTTCGGTCAATTAAAATTAACAGTCGGTGAAATCACTGATTCTTATTGTCCAGGTAAATATGATCTTTCAATCAATGGCAAAAAAATTGCGGGGATCGCACAACGACGAGTAAAAGATGGTGTCGCGATCATGATGTATTTAAGCGTCAATGGTGAGCAAAATTTGCGGGGCAACATTGTTCGCAGCTATTATCAAAGCGGATTAGAAGAACAATTTGGAATCGATTATCCGCCAGTAAATCCGGCAAGCATGACAACCCTGCATGATGCGGCAGCTTTTGATGTAACGATTGATTCTGTCAAAAATGAATTACTGCAAACCTTGCCGCATCAGGATCAAACGTCCTTTTTACCAAATTTTCAGCAATTAGACGATTATCAACGACGCATTCAAAATATGTACCAACGCAATTCGATCATTCAGGAGGCTCTCAATGACCTATAAATATCAAATGCTCCCACTGGAAAAAGTTTTCCGCGATCCTGTTCACAATTATATCCATGTCCAACACCAAGTAATTTTGGATTTGATCAATTCAAGAGAAGTTCAACGTTTGCGCCGAATCAAGCAACTCGGGACGACCTCTTATACGTTTCATGGAGCAGAACACAGCCGTTTTGCCCATTCACTAGGAGTATATGACATCACTCGCCGAATCTGCGATATTTTTCAGCGAAACTTTTCTAAAGAAAAATACGGGAAAGACGGTTGGGATGACTCCCATCGTTTAGTCGCCTTGTGTGCGGCCTTGCTGCACGATGTTGGGCACGGTCCTTATTCGCATACTTTCGAACATATTTTCCATACTGATCATGAAGCGTTGACTGTCGCCATCATTACTTCACCAGAAACAGAAGTTTTTCAGATTTTAAATAATGTTGAAGAGGGATTTCCAGAAAAAGTTGCCAGTGTGATCACTAAAACTTATGAAAATCCGCAAGTAGTACAAATGATCTCTAGCCAGATCGACGCGGATCGAATGGATTATTTGTTGCGAGATGCCTACTACACTGGGACAGAGTATGGTACTTTTGATTTAACACGAATCTTGCGGGTCATTCGGCCTTATGCCGGCGGGATCGCTTTTTCGATGAATGGGATGCATGCTGTTGAGGACTATATCGTTAGTCGTTATCAAATGTATGTCCAAGTTTATTTCCATCCAGTTTCTCGTGCGATGGAAGTGCTGTTAGAACATTTATTAGATCGTGCCCACGAACTGTATCAGCGTAACGCGGATATTTTTACGCTTCATTCGCAATTTTTGATTCCTTTTTTGAAAGAAGATTTCTCGTTGGCCGATTATTTGAAATTGGACGACGGAGTACTAAACACGTATTTCTCTCAATGGATGGAAGAGCAAGATTTGATTTTAAGTGATCTAGCCGACCGCTTCTTAAATCGCAAACCATTAAAATCAATCGCAGTCGACACTAGTGATAATCCACGTTTAACTGAAATGAAAACTTTAGTTGAAAAAGCCGGCTTTGACCCACGTTATTATACTGCGATCAATTCCAGTTACGATCTACCTTATGACCTGTATCATCCTGAAAAAGGCAGCCACCGAACACAGATTGAATTGATGCAAAAAGACGGCTCATTGATTGAATTATCAAAGGCCAGTCAATTAGTTTCCGCACTGACTGGGCAAGGACAAGGCGATGTCCGTTTCTATTATCCAAAAGAAATGACCCAGCAAGATAGTAAAAATTCTGATCTTTTTGAAGATTATTACCAGGCTTTTGCTAAATATATTCACAACGGTGAGTTAGTCAATTAAAAAAACTTTCTGAGAAGGATTGGCCCCCAAACGTTAGACCAAGGCTCTAACATTTGAGGGTCACTACAAAACTCAGAAAGTTTTTTTCTTTAGCCATTCTTCCACTGCCCATTTATGGCTGCCCCGCTTCAATAATTCAAGCGCTTTAGCTGGCGATTCCCAGCTGCTGTTGTTGCCTTCTTCTAACGGCTCAGATATTTTTTTCCAACTTTTTGCAAAATAAAAATAGCCGGGATTGTAAAAGAAAGTCGTACGATGACGAGAATAAAAATATTCATCAGCCTGCCCTAGATAATCGGATAAAATGACTTCATAGCCTAATTCTTCCAACATCTCACGAGCGATTGCTTCTTCTTTAGTCTCGTTTCCTTCGATTTCTCCTCCAGGCAAAAAGTAAGCGCCATTAGGAGCTTGAACAAGTGCAATATTTCCTTCCTCATTTATTAAAATTGCGTAAGCCGCGTAACGCGCTTGATAATTTTTATCGGTTTCTTTTACGCCAAACACTGGGATCATTGGTATCCTCCTGCAAATTGTATTTACTAGTTAGTTTACATTAAAAAATCCTCATAAACAACCACTGAGCTGAACATGCTGCTGCAATTTAAACTTTTATGTTATCATGAAATTATCAATTATTAGGAGGTTGCTTATTTATGAAAATGGCACATACTTGCGTCCGCGTAAAAGACTTAGACGCATCCGTAAAATTTTATCAAGACGCATTTGGCTTTGAGGAATCCCGTCGTCGTGATTTTCCAGAATCAAAGTTCACTCTTGTTTACTTAACTTTACCAGGAGATGAGTACGAACTAGAGTTGACTTACAACTATGATCATGCTGCATATGACTTAGGAAACGGATACGGTCATATTGCAATTCGTTCAGAAGATATCACGCAACTTCATGAACAACATAAAGCTCACGGTTTTGCTGTTACCGATATGAAAGGCTTGCCTGGAACAGATCCCTCATATTATTTCATTACCGATCCAGATGGCTACAAAATTGAAGTAATTCGTTAAAATGTAAAAGGTTGTGGCAGTTGCCGCAACCTTTTTTATACTTATATGAACTTTTTTAAACAACGGACTCTTAACCGATAATCACACTTTCTTCTGGAAGCTTGTAACGCCCGCCTTTGGCTTTTATCAAGCGCATCATTAAGGCAAAACCCACGGTCAAAACACCCACTCGTCCAAGATACATCAAACCGATGATCAAAAGCTTTCCTATCAGACTTAAATTCGGTGTTAATCCCATTGTAAGCCCTACAGTTCCAAAAGCTGAAAATGTTTCAAACAACAGATATTCAATTCCGCGAAAGTGCGGCAAGATCTCAGTTGCTGACATCACCATCGTCACGCCGATACACAAGCTTAATGTAATAAAAAATAAGGTGAGCGCGCGTGAGACAATCGATGGTCGGATCGTCCGCCGAAATACTTCCGCATGTTCCCTTCCTTTCAAGAGGGAAATCGCTTGGACTACCAAAACTCCAAATGTCGTTGTCTTCAGACCACCGGCTGTGGAGCCTGATGTTCCCCCGATAAACATCAAAACAATTGTAAACAAGATCCCCGCCTGGCTAACACTCCCATAATCAACTGAAAAATAACCAGCCGTTCGAGCAGTCACCGACATAAAAAATATGTTAACAAAACTATCAAGCGCAGATACATTTCCGACGATTGTCTGTCCACCGGCTTCGGATACATAAAAAACGATCGTCCCGATAATCAGCAGACTGCTCGATACAGTTAACGCTAACTTACTATGCAAACTCAGTCTTCTTGTTTTACGAAAATTCAACAAATCTCGCCAAACGATAAAGCCCAATCCACCAGCAATGATCAAGCCGGAGATTACTAATAATACATACGCGTTGTTTTGAAAACCTACTAGACTATCTCCAAACAAATCAAAGCCAGCATTGCAAAAGGCTGAAACAGAATGGAACAACGCATACCAAAGACCTTTTGACATTCCATAACTAGGAATAAAATCTATCGCCAGCAGCAAAGCCCCCACTAATTGAAAGCCCAGTGCAAACCGAAGAATGTAAAACATCAAGCGCATCACGCCTGATAAAGTATCGAGATTTAATGACTCTTGCAAAATGATCCTAGTCAACAATCCGACTTTTTTCTTCATGAGTGCAATAAAAATAAACGGCATCATCATAAAACCTAATCCACCAACTTCAATTAAGCACAAAATGACCCATTGTCCTCCCATATTCCAATGTTCACTAGTTGTCAGTGTCGTAAGTCCCGTTACACAAGTTGCCGATGTAGCCGTAAATAAGGCATCGATGAATGGCGTCCCTTTCCCTGATTGTGTAAACACCGGCAGGGTCAACAGTAAACCGCCTAATAAAATCACTACCGCAAATCCTAAGGCGATAAATTGGATCGGATGAAGTTTGTTAGACCAATACTTTTTTCTATTCATACTTCCTACTTTCAAAAAAAGGAACTACTTAGTAAGTAGTCCCCATATTTTTAACTTTGATCATACGAGTTACTTCTGCCCGTTCGTTTTCTTCTAACTTCATTTGGATAAAGTAAATTGTCTCTTCCAATTGCGGGATCGTCATATACTCTAGAGCATTTACGCGTCGGCGTGTCTTTTCGATCTCTTTTGCCATCAATTGACACGTTTTTTCGATCTCAGTCAGCTCCAATAATTCGGGCAAGACTTCTGTAAATTTTTGCAGACTTTGATCCAGTTCATCGTTGGAATTCAGGAAACCATATTCCAACGGTCCATCTGACAATTCTGATTGATGTTGAAAATTCATTATCGGTACTTTGACACTCATAACGTCTTTTTCGATCACATCCAGTGTAACCCGTTCTTTTGGAACAGCTAACAACTCTTCGATATATTTGTCATTTAACAACGCATCCGCTACTGAAAAATTTTTCATTGCTTGTTGCAACTTCACTTCAACTTCTGTGCGCAATTGATCGTTCTTTTTAACTAATAAAATAAAACGACGCATCAGCTCATCTTGCTTATCTTTCAACAGTTTATGCCCGCGACTAGCTGTTGTTAATTGTTTTTTCAGCCGGGTGAGTTCCATCCGCGTTGGATTGACGTTTAATTTCACCATAGGATCAAACTCCTTCTGTTAAATATTCATCCAACATGTCATCTTTGATCCGTTTCAACTCTGTACGCGGCAACATCGCTAAAAGTTCCCAGCCAAGATCCAACGTTTCTTCGATCGAGCGGTTTTCATAAAATCCTTGATTGACATACTCTTCTTCAAAGCGCTCGGCAAATTTTGCATAGATTTTATCGACATCTGATAATGCGGAATCTCCAAGCACTACTGCTAACTCTTTAGCTTGCTTTCCTTGCGCATACGCCGCAAACAACTGGTTCATCGTCGGTGCGTGATCTTTCCGCGTCTTGCCTTCACCGGTTCCTTTATCTTTTAAACGTGACAAGGATGGCAATACATCGATTGGCGGTTGAATTCCATTTTTATCCAATTCACGGGATAAAATGATTTGCCCTTCCGTAATATACCCAGTTAAGTCAGGGATTGGATGCGTCTTGTCATCTTCTGGCATCGTCAAGATTGGGATCTGCGTTACAGAACCTTTCAACCCGCGAATCCTGCCGGCACGTTCATACAATGTCGCTAGATTCGTATAAAGATAACCAGGATAGCCTCTTCGACCAGGAACTTCCCGCCGAGCAGCCGAAATTTCACGCAATGCTTCACAATAATTTGTCATATCTGTCATGATAACTAAGACGTGCATGCCTTTTTCATAGGCTAAATATTCAGCGGCAGTCAAAGCCATCCGCGGCGTGGCGATCCGTTCAATTGCTGGATCATTCGCCAGATTCATAAAAACTACGGAACGATCGATCGCCCCAGTTTGACGAAAATCTTCCATGAAAAATTCTGCTTCTTCAAACGTAATACCGATTCCAGCAAAAACAACCGCAAAATCATCGTCTGCATTCAATACGGTCGCTTGCCGAGCAATTTGAGCAGCTAATTCTTTGTGCGGTAAACCAAAACCAGAAAACACCGGCAGTTTTTGACCGCGAACTAGCGTATTCAAATGATCAATCGCTGAGATTCCTGTTTGGATAAATTCATCCGGATAATCTCGTGAAACAGGATTGATTACTTCCCCATTGATATCAACATTTTTTTCAGCTAAAATCTCTGGTCCGCCGTCTTTGGGCCGACCGAGACCATCAAATACCCGACCGACCATATCTTCTGAAACACCCAGCTCTAATGGATGACCTAAAAAACGTGCAGTCGATTCTTTTAAATTGATACCACTAGTTCCTTCAAAGATTTGGACTAACGCCTTGTCTTCGTGAATCTCTAAGACTTGGCCGCGTCGGATTTCTCCATTGCTCAAACGGACTTCCAACAACTCTTCGTATTTGATTCCTTCTACTTTGTCAATCGCCATCAAAGGGCCGACCACTTCATTGATCGTTTTGTATTCTTTAATCATTGGTCATTCCTCCTTCTGCAACGATTGCTTGGATTTCCGCAACGATATCTAAATTGATTTGATCCAATTTGGCTAATTCTGTTTCTGGGATGTATTTGCTCCGCGCGATTCGATCACGTAAAACAAATGTCCCGTCCATGATTTCTTTCAAATACGTTCCCAACTCTAATGCGCGTTGCCCCTCTTTATTAAACGTCAAAATATTTTGGATCATTTTAAATTGTTTTTCTCTTGAGGTAAATGTATCAACATCGTCAAAAGCATTTTGCTGCAAATAATCTTCACGTAAAGATTTCGCGACTTCAAGTGTCAGTCGATCTTTTTCAGATAACGAATCAATTCCGACTAAACGAACAATTTCATTTAATTCAGATTCTTTTTGCAGTATTTTCATTCCTTCTGCGACCATTTGTGACCAATTCGCCTGCAATGCGTTGTCTAAATATTTCCCAACTTCTGTGGAGTATAAAGAATAACTTTGCAGCCAATCGATCGATGGAAAATGGCGTTGTTGTGCTAAAGTTGCGCTTAATCCCCAGAAAACTTTTACGACCCGCAACGTATTTTGTGTTACAGGCTCAGAAGTATCTCCCCCTGAAGGGGATACGGCGCTGATTGCTGTAATCGACCCTTCACGTCTATCACTGCCCAGAGCAATTACGCGGCCGGATCGTTCATAATATTCTGCTAACCGACTACCCAAATAAGCTGGATACCCTTCATCACCAGGCATTTCTTCTAAACGTCCGCTCATTTCACGCAAAGCTTCTGCCCAGCGTGAAGTTGAATCTGCCATGATCGCAATATTGTAGCCCATATCTCGAAAATATTCCGCGATTGTGATTCCGGTGTAAATGGACGCTTCCCGTGCCGCTACCGGCATATTTGAAGTATTGGCAATCAAAATCGTTCGTTCCATTACCGATTCGCCTGTTTTAGGATCAACTAGTTCAGGAAATTCATTCAGTACATCTGTCATTTCATTCCCACGTTCACCGCAACCAACATAAACTACGATATCGACGTCGGCCCATTTTGCGATCTGATGCTGAACAACTGTTTTCCCAGCGCCGAATGGTCCTGGAACTGCAGCGGCTCCGCCTTTTACTACAGGGAAAAACGTATCGATGACTCGTTGACCGGTAATCATTGGTGCTTCTGGATTTAATTTTTCTGAAACTGGACGACCGCGACGAACCGGCCATTTTTGTAACATCGAAAATTCTTGTGGTCCGTTGGCTGTCTCAATTACATAGACAGGATCATCGATCGTATATTCACCCGATGAAATTTTTTTCACTGTTCCTTTAATGCCATTAGGAACCATGATTTTATGAGTGATGATCTTCGTTTCTTCAACCGTCCCAACTATATCGCCAGCTGATACAGTAACGCCTGTCTCAACAGACGCTTCAAACCACCATTTCTTTGTATGATCTAAAGCAGGGATTTGAACTCCACGATTAAGAAAATTACTATTCGTTTGTTCTTTAAACGTATCCAATGGACGCTGGATTCCATCGAACATTTGTGAAAGGATCCCTGGTCCTAATTCAACCGAGAGCGCTTCTCCAGTCGTTCTAACGGGTTCGCCAGGACCGATTCCTGCCGTTTCTTCATATACTTGAATGGAGGCGACATTGCCGCGCATCTCGATAATTTCGCCGATAACTCCAAGGTCACCAACATAACAAATATCTTGAATCGCTGCTTGCTCCATATTTTCTGCCAGCACTAGTGGGCCAGAAACTTTTATTATTCTTCCTTCTTGCAAGACATTAGCTCCTTTATAAAATATTCTGTCCGACTGCTCGTTCAACTTGTCCTTGGATCATAGATTTGCCGATTCCTAGTGTTCCTTCGTGATTAGGGATCAGTACGATCGCTGGAACCATTTCTTGTTCATAACGTTTGATCGTATCCGGAACAAGTTGAGCAAATTCCTCAGTGATATAAATGACACCATATTCGTTCTTAGCCATTTCGTCGATCTGCTGACGAATGATTTGTTTATCTTTTGTGGTACGAGTATCAAAATCAAAAAGTCTGAAAGGTAGAATCGAGTCTTTATCGCCAATTGCGCCGATTTTATGTGCCATAAGTCTCTCGCATCCTCTCTCTTATTTGTTCATCCGTTAATCCTACTCGTTTGCCCGTAATGATCAATCGCAAATTTTTTGCTTCGATTGCCTTTGCATTCAGCAAAGCCAAAACAGGCAAAGGACCAAAAGCTTGCGTCTGAGCTGTCTCATAAAAACTTGTCAAGTAGTCATCACAGAGCCGTTCCAATTGGTTCAACTTGATAGTATTGTTTTGGATGATCGGTTCGATCACCTCAGCATACGAAGTTGTTCGTAAATAGTTGGTCAGCTGTTCCAAACCGATTTCAACACTGGCTAATAACTCTTCTTTTGGAATACTTCCTTGACTGGACAAGGCAGTTAGCATGAAGTTTCGGCTTCTCTGCTGTTTGATCCCGCGTGCAGTCATCAATATGTTCGTAAAATCGATAAAGCTAGTCACTTCTTCTGATAACTCTGGTTCACCAATTTTGTCAGCGATTTTTCTTTGTGCATTTAAATAATTACGATCTAAAATAATATCGATTCCTTGCAAACTATTCGACTCTTCAAAATGCTCCCGCACCTCTTGGATACTTTCTAGTAAAATGTCTGGCAATCCGCTTGCCTGACCCGTTCGAATAGCGGTCTTGATCTGATCTAAGGAATAGAAGCCGTCATAAATATAAAGCGCATCAAAATTTTGCTCTAATAATTCGGCTTTGATTAATGCCTTGAGATTGTGGAAGGTATAGCGCATCGTATAGATCCAAATAACATCAGGATCAGGAATCATTTTTACTAATTCCATTAGTAAACTCGCTTGGGCCTGTCCCAAGGCTTCCTCAAAGCTCTCATAAAAATTATCCGTCAAATACTCACCGTAAATCGTTCCTCGAAACAGTGTCTCGATTTCCGTCAAATCATCGGATTTCACCATTCTCGTCAGTAGTTCTGGTGACAACAATTCCAATTCTTTTAAACGAACCAGCGGATTCAATTCATGATACATAGCTTGTTTCATTCAATGCCTCCTAATTCGCAGTTACTGCATTACTTTTTAGCAAAAATCCGTGCAACACAAGATCGACTTTGATTGACATTCCTATTGCGCTCGCTTAATCAAACAGCGCTTGAGCAATGGCAAAGCTTTCTCGTTCTTGGATCTCTCTAACTAAACTTTGGTAAAGAAAGTTATACTGGACACCGTTCTTATCTAAAATAAAACCCGCTTGATCAGCAATAGTCGTATCAGCTAAATTTAATTGATACGCCAGTTGTTGATTTTGCTCAACTAACCATTCTTTGGTAAAAATCGACTGAGACTTTTCTCCTGGAATAAAAGCCAGTTCACCATGTATGGGAAGTTTATTCAAAGCCCGCTGAGCAAATTCTTGTTGTTCTTTTGCGGAACGACTTTCCATTTGAAGAACTGCTTCAGCAAATACTCGTTCTAAAACAGCTTGTTTCTGATTTAAAATCTGCTGTTTTTGTGCAACTTGTTGGCGATTTGCTTCCTGCTTATACTTGTTCTCTAGATTTTGTAAGTTTTTCTCCAAACGTTTCTGATGATCTGCTATTATTTCTGCTTCTGCTGCTTGAAATTCTTGTTCGATTCGTGTCCGTTCAGTTTCTTTTAACTGGCGCTGTTCCAAATCAGCTTGTTGCTTCAATTGTTCGACTATTTTTTCGATTGCTTCCATCAAAAAACTCCTTATACTTGTCCTACTAACAAGAATGAGATAACGAAACCTAAGATTGCATAAGTTTCAACCATCGCAGCATAGATAATTCCCTTTGTCGCATGTTCTGGTTTTTTCGCTAAGATCTGAATACCAGCAGCTGCCACTCGTCCTTGAGCAATCCCTGAAAATAATCCAGTAAAAGCAATCGGTAATGACGCGCCTAGATAACCTAACCCTTGGACCACGGTCAAATCACCTGACAAGTTTGTAAAAATCAAAAAGGCAATAACGAATCCATACAACCCTTGTGTCCCTGGCAATAATTGCAAGATCAGGGCTTGACCAAATTTTTCTGGTTGGCTAGTGGTCAAAGCTGCTGCCGCTTCCCCGGTCATACCGACACCTTTTGATGACCCGATTCCAGAAAAGATTGTTGCTGTTGCCATTCCTAAAATCGCAAAAATAATACCGCCGCTGTTGTTAATCAAATACTCCATCATTGTCTAAAATTCCTCCAATTATTTTTCTTGTTCAATATTTACATATTTTTCTTCTGTCTTTAATGGGCGAAACGCGCGCCCACCGCCTTCGTAAAATTTGCCAAAAAACTCGACATATTGTAACCGGGCGCCATGAACATATGCTGAAAGTAACGATAAGAAAATATTCAAGCCGTGTAAGGCTACCATCAATAAAATTCCGACACTAAAACGTGCAACTGGCGGCATATATCCTACTAACATATTGAACGCCGCAGCGATACTCCCGCCGGAAATACCTAATGCCATCAACCGTGTATAACTAACAAGATCACCGATATAGCTGGTGATTCCATATAAGTTATACGCACCTTTTGCCAAACCTTTGATTTTTGATTTTGACTGCAGCATTGGTGTAAGAATGATCAGCAATGCACTCACTATTGCCAAAACAACTCCGACTATAAATAACGGTTGACTATTCAATAACATTTTTCCTAAACCGCCGACAATCGCACCAACCATGATTCCTTGCCAAGCAAAGCCATCAGAAACCGCGCCAAGATAATTTTTGGCTTTGATATTTTCTTTTGCCGCTAAGCCTAACCCGATAAAGATTTGGATTACACCAAAAATGATCGATAAGATCAAAATACTGATGACATCGTCACTTGTTGAAAGAATTGGCGGATACCCTAACGAATAACCGAAAAATGAATTATAAATCAAGCCCCACATAATAGTCGGAACAGCTAAGATTTGGAAAAAATGCATGAACCGTTCCATTCCTCGCGGCAAGACTGTTCGCAGTGCGAGTGTGGTCGCCAATAACATCAATGCGCCATATCCTGCATCTGCCACCATCATGCCAAAAAATACGAAATAAAAGGGCATGAACCATGGTGTTGGATCGATCTCGTGATATTTAGGCAAACTATACATTTCTGTCAACATCTCAAATGGTTTAACTACTGCATTGTTTTTCAATTTCGTCGGTATTTCTTCAGCAATCTCGACTTCTGTCGGTTCTTCGATTTCTAAATAAAGATTCTCTTGACCAATCAAGTCATTTATAAAAGCTTCGAATCTGTTGAAGCTCGCGGTTTCCAGCCAACCTTGGAGCAAAAATACTTTGTCGTCTTTGATAAACCGATCATGAATCATCCAACGATTTTTATAAGCCAGCAGTACTTCTTCCGCCATTTCCAAACTTTCGATGCTGATTTTCTTTTGACCAATCAAACGTGCCAAACGTTTTTGTTCTTCCACTGATTCAAGCAATACTTGCTGGATTGCAGCCAATTCAACTTTAGGTAATTCTTTTTCCTTATAAGTAAAGGTGATGACACTGAACTGATGTATCAGCTCTTGAATGATTGATGCTTCCTTTCGCAGATAAACCAATGAAAAATTAACGAGCTGCTCATCACTATAAATTAATTCATAATAGATTTGTCGTTCCTTTATCTGCTGTTCAAGCAATTCCCAGACGCTAGCATCGACTGTTCCTAAAAAATAGTTCGCCGAGCGTAATGAAAAATCTTCAGCCAAGAAATCCAGTGCTTGCCATTTTTGTAAAAGACTTTCTCGTTCATGCAATACTCGTTGTTTTTCATTCATTTCGGTAAACCGCTGTTCTAATTCTTGGATACTTGTTAATTCCGCTAATAAAGCCGATTCATCAAATTTTTCTTCCAGTGTTTTCAGCGTAGCTTGCTGGCGTTTGAGATGCATTCCTTTTTCACGACTGCTGCCATGGTGTTCAATAAATTGAATAGCATGGGCTATTTCTTCTAGCTGCTGGTCAATCTTTGAAAGTCCATCTTGACTAGGTAGCGGAGCTGCTGCTTCAAAGTATTCCTCCACCCACTCATTACTGACAGTCTGCTGAAAGAGGTCGCGGATCTCTACTCCTTGGAATCCTTGGATCGCAGAAAGAATCTGTTCGCTATATCCTTGTTGAGCAATCAAAGTTAGCTTGCTCATTTTGCTAACTGCCATATTCTGAGATCACCCTTTCAATGATTGCTTGGATCGTTTGTTCTTTCTTTTCAAGATAATTCTTCTCCATCAACTTGATCGCCGCTGTAGCACTATTAGTCAACTCTTGCTCTTCGTCAGCCAATTTTTGCGTCAAGCTTTTTTCTTTTTCTGTCGACACCTCAGAAAAAGTATTTTTCAATGCTGCTTTTTTTTCTTGCAGTATTTTTTTTCGACTTGCTTCATAAGCAGCCAACTCTGCAATCAGTTTTTCTTTTTCACGCTCATTTTGTTCTTCTGCAAATTTTATTTTTTCTAAAGCTTCTAGCACACAAACCCTCCTTTGTATGAAAAAAAAGCGCAAACTAGCAAGGTCGTTCTTCTCACCCCTTGAAGAACCCGATCCTTGAAGCTTGCGCCCAACCGTTTTGTTTATATTTACAACTATAGTATACCAAAAATTGGTATATCCGTAACTAGTTTTCACCAAAAAGTATAAAAATCACCTTCATCGCTTAAACAAATAATCGTAATATTATAGAAGTTTTTTATTTGGTTAAATAAAAGAAAATTTAATAATCGAAATACTTGCTTTTTAAGTTTTGACTATGGTATCAAATGATAGAGGAGTGATCGTTCATGAAAAAAAATATCATTGGAATTGCAGCAAATCAACTTTATCAAAACAATCAAGCATTTTTTGATCAACAAATTACTTATACTCCACAAGGTTTTATTGATGGTGTCCATCAAGCAGGCGGCATCCCGGTAGTCTTGCCGATCAGTGATCCTGAATCAGCTAGCGACTATGTGGCGGCTATCGACAAATTATTACTAGCCGGTGGACAAGATGTAACACCTTTTCTATATGAAGAAGAGCCCCATCCAAAATTAGGTCCGACAAGTATTGAACGAGACTCTTTTGAAATGGCTTTGATCAAAGAAGCCATTCGGCAAAACAAACCGATTTTTACTGTTTGCCGCGGAACACAATTGCTGAATGTGACATTAGGCGGAACGCTATACCAAGATTTATCTCAATACCCTAAATGGGAAGTCAAACATGATATGTTTCCTACCGTTCCAAATTTTGGTCTGCATTCAATTACGGTAAAAGCGAATTCAACCTTAGCCTCACTTTTTGGCGAACAAGCAAAAGTGAATTCCTATCATCATCAAGCCATCAAAGATCTCGCTGAAAGTCTTGTACCCATTGCTTGGGCTCCTGACGGGATCATTGAAGCCGTCGAAAGCCGCGAAAAAAATACAAAGATCCTCGGCGTGCAGTGGCATCCAGAACTAACTCATAAAAAAGATCCCATGGAGCAAAGCTTATTTGATTATTTTGTACAAGAATTTGAATAATCAATAACGGGCTTCTTTTAACGCTCACTATTTTTGAATGATGAAAAAATCAAGCGACAGCAAATTTGTATTCTTGCTGTCGCTTTTTTTATTCATCATCAAAGGATGCATCCAACGGAATTGAGGCCAAATCGTCCGTCTCGCTCACTGCTAAGCGAGCAAAGTAAGATTTTGTTTCCTTGAATACAACCGGGCTTAATAAAATCAAGGCAATAATATTGGGAAATGCCATTAAGCCGTTGAATATATCCGCAATTGTCCATACAGCTGATACGGTTAAGTAAGGACCGATAAAGACTGCTAAGATGTAAACGATACGAAAAGCAGAAGAGAATTTGGTGTTCCCACCTGTTAAATAACTTAAACAACGCTCTGAATAATAATTCCAGCCTAATATAGTCGTAAAGGCGAAGAAAGCTAAACAAACCATCAACAGTAATGATACAACCGTTTGTGAGATTGGCAAAGCTTCGGTAAAGGCATAAATCGTCACCGCCGATCCTTCCAAACCGGTTTTCCAAGCACCTGTCAAAATAATCGCCATTCCAGTCATATTACAAACGACCAATGTATCAATAAAAGTTCCGGTCATTGAAACAAGTCCTTGACGCACCGGTTCTTTTGATTGTGCGGCAGCAGCAGCAATCGGAGCACTACCTAAACCGGATTCATTTGAAAAGATCCCTCGAGCGACACCTTTTTGCATTGCGATCATCATCGCTCCCATTGCTCCGCCAGAAACAGCTCGTAAGCCAAAAGCGCTTTGAACGATTTCCACAATAACTGCCGGCAGTTTGGTGATATTGATTATGATCATGAACAAACACAAACCAACGTAGATGACGATCATCAATGGCACGATGATTTCAGATACTCGTGCGATTCGTTGGACACCGCCAATCAACACGATCGCAACTAAAACTGTAACGACAATTCCAGAAATAATCACCGCCCATGAATATTGATTGCCAAACAATGTAACCGTATTTATTTTTTCTGGATCAAAAAACGTTTCTGCAGCGGAAGTGATCCCATTGATCTGAGCAATCGTACCGATTCCGATCAAACCAGCAACTGCTCCAAAAAAGGCAAACATTTTTGCCAGCCATTTCCATTTTTGGCCAAGTCCGTTTTCAATATAATAAAAGGGGCCGCCTAAAGCTTTGCCATGATCATCGAACGTTCGATATTTGACCGCCAATAATCCCTCAGCATATTTCGTTGCCATTCCTAATAATCCAGCGACTTCTAACCAAAATAAAGCGCCCGGTCCCCCTGCAACGATCGCAGTAGCGACTCCAACAATATTACCTGTACCAATCGTAGCCGACAAAGCCGTACATAGTGCTTGAAAACTGGTGACATCTCCTTGTCCGCCTTCTTCATTTTTTATCATATACTTTAGTGCTAGCGGCAAGCGGCGAATTTGGATCATGCGACAACCAATCGTTAAAACAATACCGATTCCTAAAATTAATACGATCATCGGGGCTCCCCAAATCAACGAATTAATTTTCACTAAATAATCACCCATCAAAAACCTCCTATTTTTTTGCTATTCTATCATAAAATTATTAAAAAAAGGATTATCTTTCAAAAAAAAAGTTTTTATTGACTTTTATCGCCACGAAAAAAAACACATGTGAGATCAAATTAGAACCATTCTCACATGTGTTTTTATAACAATTTAGAAATTAAAATTATCTGGATCTGCACCAAGTCGTTCATTAATATTCAAATGATCGATTTGTTTCATTTCATCCTCACTTAGTTCAAAATCAAAGACATCAAAGTTTTCTTTGATTCGTTCCTCATGGACCGATTTAGGGATCACGATGATATCGCTTTGTAAATGCCAGCGAATAATGACTTGTGCCGCTGACTTTTTGTGCTTCTTACCGATCTCTGTCAATGTCGGATTTTGTAAGATTTTTCCTTGCCCTAACGGCGACCAAGCTTCGACTGCGATTCCTTCTTTAGCCAAATATTCCCGCAGATTTTCTTGCGTCAATGTTGGATGAAGTTCAATTTGATCCACCATTGGTTTAATTTTAGCAGTGGTCATCAGTTCTTCAATATGATGCTGATGAAAATTAGATACTCCAATTGCTTTGGCGCGGCCACTTGCATAGATTTCTTCCATTGCCCGCCAGGAATCATTGAATTTTCCTTCAACTGGCCAATGAATCAAATATAGATCCACATAATCCAAACCCAAGCGTTCTAAGCTATCATTGAAGGCTTGATGAGCGGTCTCATATCCTTGATCAGCATTCCACAGTTTGGTAGTAACGAACAAATTTTCTCGCTTGATTCCTGATTGAGCGATTCCTTTGCCAACACCCGTTTCATTTTTGTAAATAGCGGCGGTATCAATCAAATGATAGCCATTTTCAATCGCCCATTTTACAGAATTTGTAGCATCCGTTTCTTCTACGCGCCAAACACCTAAACCTAAGCGAGGCATTTCGATTCCATTTGCTAATCTTTTTGTTTTATCCATCAAATTTCCTCCTTGTTCCTCGTGCTGCAATTTGTTTAAAGCTTATCTTTATTGTGAGAGACTTTGATTCCAGGGTCAACTGATTTGTTTACTTTTGACGATTATTCCGCATGATTGCAATCGATTGTTTCAACGCACTGAGTGTACCGCCTTCACTGTAAACTAAAACGTTTGATTTGTATAACTGAGCAGAAAAAACAGTTAACAAGCCGGTGAAAATCACAAGAATCCCTAGAGAAATAAATGCGCCGGACATTGCGGCAGTCCCTGAAGCTAAGCGGATCGGCATACTGTAAGAAGATAAAAATGGAATATATGAGGTGACTTTAATGATCACGTTTGTCGGATCCGAGCTTCCTAAAATCAAGCCTAACATATACCCTATCATCGAAAGGTACATGACCGGCTGGATCGCTTTAGCTGTATCTTCAGGCTTGCTGACCAATGAACCGCACAAAGCTGAAAGAACGGTATATAAGAAAATCCCTACCAGCATGAAGCCGACAATCATTAATATGTTGCTGCCAAATATACTTTTCAACGATACATTTTCAATCATTCCTTTTACCATTGGAAGGTCTTTGAACTGGCGATAGCCTATGACCAGCGCGATGCCATAGATCAGCAACTGAGTCAGTGCCACTAACAACACTCCTAGTAATTTTCCATAATAATGCGTCTTCGCCTTCATACTTGAAAGTAGCACTTCCATGATCCGCGTTCCTTTTTCTGAAGCGATCTCTTGCGCAATGATTGATGAATAGCTCATGATGAAAACAAACATGATGATTGTTGTTAAGAAACTAAACACATACTGAGTGTCTGAATTGCCGCCATCACTTTCCATCTTGCCATTTTCAAAACTGACTTTTGCAGCTTCAAATTTTGCCGGCTCCATAACTTCTTGAACTTGAGTGGTAGTTAAATTCAGCGAACTCGCACGAAGCGTTGTTTGCATCGAGCTCAAAATTTGCTGCAGCGCCATTTCTGTAGAAGTCCCTAAAGAGGCTTTACTATATAATTTCCCCGAAACTTGATGCTCATCCAGTTTTAGATCAAGATACGCGTCAATTTTCTTATCTTCTAATTGATCTTGAGCTTTTTTATCGCTTGCTACAACTTTAAATGTATAATCTTTATTTTCAGTCTTAGCTAGTTGCTCGGCTGCGGCGGGGTGGTTACTGACGATCCCAATTTGATTGATTTCATTTGCGTCGCCGAAGAAATGTTGGGATAAATAGAAAATCCCCATAACAAAAAATGGCGCTAAGATCATGATCGCAAAAGCGGTCGATTTTACATTTTTTTTATAAACGTCTTTGACGATGATTCCTAGCTTACTCATTTATAACACCCGCTTTCCATTTAAAGATTTCTTCTAACGTCGGTGGTTGCTGATTGAACATTGGGATATAGCCGTTCTTAGTCGCTTCAGCAAAGATTGCTTGTCCCACAGACGGATTTTCCAATGTGATATCAAAAATGCCGTCATCTTTTTGAACAACGGTGTGGACTCCAGCAAATGCCTGCAGCGCTTCTTTCGTCATCGGTGATTCTAAATATAATTTGCTGCGGCCGTAAGATTCGCGGATCTCATGGACCTTGCCGTTCAACACGGTTTCTCCATTTCGCAGCATGATCAAATGATCACAGATTTTTTCGACATTATCCATATTGTGACTAGAGAAAATGACACAAGAACCTTTTTCTTTTAATTCAATAATGCCATTTTTTAATAACTCCGCATTGACAGGATCTAAGCCACTGAACGGTTCGTCTAAAATAACCAGCTTAGGTTCATGGATCAATGTCGATATCAATTGGACTTTTTGTTGATTTCCTTTCGAAAGGGATTTTACTTTGTCCGTTTTCTTCCCTTTGACTTGAAATTTTTCCATCCATTCATCGATTTTTGGCAAAATCTCTTGTTTGCTCTTTCCTCGCAACGATGCAAAAAACAATAATTGGTTCTCAATCGTGACCTTAGGATACAACCCGCGTTCTTCCGGTAAATAGCCGATCAAATTATAATCTTTTTCCGACATTTCATGACCATCCCACTGAACACTTCCGGAATCTTTTGTTAAAAAGTCCAGAATCAAACGAAATGTTGTCGTCTTTCCTGCACCATTTTGACCGATCAGTCCCAAAATTTTCCCGTCTTCAATCGTAAAGTTTAGATCGTTCAATGCCTTATACGAGCCAAAACTTTTGCTTAAATGCTCTACTTGTAACATTTCCTCACTCCTTATAATTTCTTTCTAAAATAAAGATAACAAATCAAATAACTACCCAAAAATACATAAAGCAGACTGCTGGATACAAACATCAAATCTGCTGAAATAAAACTTCCGACCATAGTTAAAATCAATAACACGATTGCCATGACAGAACCAGTGATTTGCAGGGATTTGCTTGAGATTGCTAAATTGCGTTCATCTGTTTTAGCGATTCGATGCTGTCTCAATTTTTCCGGGTCATTCATTGTACGGTGATTTCTTACGATATATATCAGAAACACACAACTCAATGATAGGAAAAAACCGAATAAAAAGCCGGCTGCACGATCGTTTATTGCTAATTCATACCAAGTCGTTCCAATCAATAAAATTCCTAGACATGCCAACATGAAAATAGTTGCGGCTGAATAGATCAGCGTTTGTTTTTGTAATTTTTTCCGATACGCGCGATCGATTTTAGTTAACGCTCTCACAATTCCTCATCCTCCTCAGAAAAAATAAATACATCTTCGATCGTCAAGTCGAAAAAGCGAGCGATTTTATGAGCTAAGAGCAAAGACGCGTTGTAGCGACCACTTTCCAGTGAAATAATCGTCTGTCTGGTGACTTCTAGTTCCTGCGCTAAATCATTTTGGGTCAGCTTATGTTCTTTTCGAAGTATTTGAATTCGATTCTGCATGTGACCACCTCTTAATGTATAGTGTCCTTTACATTATTTGACAAAAGTATAGCATCCCCTACTTTTTATGTAAAGGATGCTATACTTTATTTTTTCTGTAATTGATTATACGTATTTTCTGCCACTGCTTTAGGCAATCCTACTTTTTGCAGCTCCTCGATCGAAGCCGCTTGGATATTTTTCAATGATTTGAATTCTTTCAACAACATTTTTCTGCGTTTTGGGCCTAAGCCGTCGATATTATCAAGTTTTGAAGCAAAACTATTTTTACTGCGCAGCTGACGATGGAAAGTGATTGCAAAGCGATGGACCTCATCTTGGATACGCTGCAGCAAGAAAAATTCTTGCGAGTTTCGTTCTAATGGTACAACACTTAATTCTGGACCAAAAAGCAACTCACTCGTTTTGTGCTTATCATCTTTTGCCAGACCGGCAATCGGAATATCAATCCCCAGTTGATTGGCTAAAACATCTTTCGCCACATCGACTTGTCCTTTTCCCCCGTCGATTACGATTAAATCAGGAAAGGGCAGTCCTTCTTTTAAGACCCGCGAATAACGTCGGTAGATCACTTCACGCATTGAAGCGTAGTCATCCGGTCCTTTGACTGTTTTGATCTTATATTTACGGTATTCTTTCTTCGCTGGTTTTCCATCGATGAAAACGACCATCGCAGAAACGGGATCCGTTCCCATAATATTCGAATTATCAAAAGCTTCGATTCGAATCGGTGCCGGGATATTCATTGCATCGCCTAGTTTTTCTACTGCACCAATTGTTCGTGCTTCACTGCGGCCGATCAAATCAAATTTTTCATTCAAGGCGACGTGGGCATTCTTTCCAGCTAGCTTCACTAATTTTTTCTTTTCCCCACGTTGCGGCTGCAATACTTTTGTGGCTAATAATGCTTCTACACTGGCTTTGTCGATATTATCCGGGATCAAAACTTCTTTAGGAATAAAATGTTCATTTTCTTGATAGAACTGGCCGATATAAGTCAAAAAATCTTCTTCCGCATCATTATAAAATGGGAACATCGAGACGTCTCGTTCAATCAATTTTCCTTGACGAACAAAAAAGACTTGGACACACATCCACCCTTTATCCGTTGCATAACCAAAAATATCGCGATCGACTAAATCAGTTGTCGTCATTTTTTGCTTAGTCATGACTGTCTCGATTGCTTTGATCTGATCACGGTATTCGGCGGCTTTTTCAAATTCCATATCTGCCGCGGCTTGATTCATTTTTTCGTTTAATTGTTCTTGGATCTCTGTATGACCGCCCGTCAAAAATTGTTTGATCTCTTCGACCATATCTTTATATACTTGCGGATCGACATGAAACGCATACGGGCAAAGACATTGCCCCAGATGATAATAAAGGCAAGGTGTCTTTTGCGATGGCTTGCACTTACGTAACGGAAATAAACGATCCAATAGTTTCTTCGTTTCGTTCGCAGCATTCACATCAGGATATGGACCAAAGTAATGGGCCTTATCTTTCAAGACCTTTCGTGTAATCATCAAACGCGGATACTTTTCATTGGTAATTTTCAAAAAAGGATACGTTTTATCATCCTTCAACATGATATTGTACTTTGGATCATTTTTTTTGATCAAATTGATCTCAAGTAACAACGCCTCAATGTTAGACTCTGTTACGATATATTCAAAATCCACGATCTCACTGACTAACCGTTCAGTTTTTGTATTGTGGCTACCAGTAAAATAAGAGCGGACTCGATTTTTTAAAATTTTTGCTTTCCCAACGTAAATGATCGTACCGTTTTTATCTTTCATCAAGTAACAGCCGGGTTGATCAGGCAAAAGCGCTAATTTATTTTTTATTCGTTCGTTCATAAGCTGTTTCCCTTCACCGCTCTCTTGTAATTAACCGCCGCTTTTTAAATTCTATCCAGTAAAGTCGGCTGGTAAAGTTGAACTGACAAAAAAGCTGGACATAAAGTCCAGCTCAATACTTCTTACATGTGAGCTTGGATAAGCTCTTTTAATTGATCTTTCGTGTGAACGCCGATCACTTTATCAACGACTTGTCCGTCTTTTTTCAAAAGAAGCGTTGGGATGCTCATGATTCCGAATGATGCAGGAGTTTCTGGATTTTCATCCACATCCATTTTTACGATTCTGAATTCATCTTCATCGTATTCCTCAGATAATTGTTCTAAGATCGGTGCTTGCATCCGACAAGGACCACACCAAGTAGCCCAAAAGTCGATCAAAACAAGTCCGTTATCTGTTTCTTCATTAAAAGTTTTATCAGTAACTACTTGTGACATTTGAATTCCTCCTATATTCGTTTGGATGCTCGATAAATAAGCATCTGTTTTCTTGATAAAAATAGTATAGCACGCGTGCTTTTTCTACGCTACTCTTCTGCTTACACTTGTAAACTATTTGAATGTTACCACGGTTGCACCGCTGCCGCCTTGATTTGCCGGAGCAAATTCAAAGGTCTTAACATTTCGATTATTTTTCAAATAATCTGTGATTCCTTTACGTAAAGCGCCGGTTCCTTTCCCATGAATGATCCGAACTTGGGCAAAATTAGCAAGTAGCGCCGCATCGATATATTGATCAACTTCAGCGAGTGCTTCTTCATAACGCTTCCCGCGTAAATCTAATTCTGGTTTTACTCGAGCACTAGCACCACGCTGCACACCGGTAACTACTCGTTGTTTTGGTTCTTCTACCGGTGTAGTCAGCGTCATGTCTTCTTCTGAGACTGTCATCTTCAAAATCCCTAGTTGAACTTGCCAGTCATTGTCGCCGACTTTTTGAATCAACGTTCCACGTTGACCATAAGTCTCTACGATAACTTCATCGTTTGGTTTAAATTGTTTTTTCGCTTTTGCTTTTTGTAAAACTTTATTTTTCTTTAATTGTTCGTCTTGTTTTAAATCAGCGAGCTGGGACTTTGCATCAATCAAGTGATGTTCTTTTACATTTCCTTGACCGGACAGTTGCATTTGACGAATCTCTTTGATAATTTTTTCAGCATTCTCTTCTGCTTCATTGACAATGGCATTTGCTTTTTTGCGTGCTTTTGCCATTTCTTGTTCTCGTTCGTCGAAGAAATAAGAATAGGCTGTTTTCAGATCACGATACAATTTTTCTGACTCATCCACATAATGACGAATCTCTAAATACTCAGTCTCTGTTGCTTTTCGTTGATTTTCTAAATCTGCGATCATTTCATTAAGATCTTGGCTTTCTTCATCGATGATCTGCTTAGCACTTTCAATTACTAACGGATCTAAACCAAGTCGGCGTGAAATCTCAAAGGCATTGCTTCGACCGGGAACACCGATCAAGAGCCGATACGTTGGACTTAATGTATCGACATCAAACTCCATACTGGCATTGATCGTATTAGAACGATTGTAGCCATAAATTTTCAATTCTGGATAATGGGTCGTCGCCATGACATAGGCAGCTTTTGCCCCAACCGCATCTAGAATCGCAATCGCCAATGCCGCACCTTCTTGTGGATCCGTTCCCGCACCAAGCTCATCGAATAATACTAAACTATGCTCATCGATTTTATCTAAAATCGACACGATATTGGTCATATGAGAAGAAAAGGTTGATAAGCTTTGTTCGATGGATTGCTCATCACCAATGTCTGCAAAGATTTCTGTAAAAATACCCATTTGACTTTCTTCGGCAACTGGCAAAGGAAATCCTGCTTGCCCCATCAATTGCAACAGTCCTAAAGTTTTTAACGAGATTGTTTTACCACCGGTGTTCGGGCCGGTGATTACTACTGCTTGGAAGTCTTGTCCGATCATCAGATCATTTGCGACCGCTTTTTCTTGATCCAATAAGGGATGACGAGCTTGTTTGAAAGAAACATGATTAGCTTGATTGATCTGTGGAACAACCGCTTTTAATGTCTTTGCAAACCGTGCTTTGGCATTCATTAAATCAAAACGGCCTAAAACATAAGCATTATGCAAAATGTCGTGACGAGGTGCTACTAATTCTCCAGATAATTCTGCTAAAATACGTTCGATCTCCGTTCGCTCTGCAATTTGTTGCTGACGCAGACGGTTGTTCAATTCTACGACTTGCTTAGGTTCCATAAACAATGTTTGACCTGAAGCGCTTTGATCATGGACTACTCCGCCAAAGACTCCGCGGTATTCTTGCTTCACTGGAATCACGTAACGATCATTTCTCATGGTAATCAAGCTATCGCTTAAATATTTCGCATTTTTCCCGCGAATCAATCCGTCTAGCTGTTCGCGGATTGTTTGTTCACTGCGACGGATTTGACTGCGGATCGTTCGTAATTCTGGCGAAGCCTCATCTCGTACATGACCGTCTTCTTCCACCGAACGACGCAATTTCCCGCTTAATTCCGGCAATGTCGTCAACTGTTCTTCCCAAAAATACAGCCGCAAAAATTCCAACTCACTGTCTTTTAAATCTTCAATGAAACGAACCAATTCGCTCGTAGTAGAAAGAACTCGCGAAACTTCTGCTAATTCCAAACCATTCAGATTCGCACCAATCTCGATTCGTTTCATATGTGGTTTGATATTATTTAATTTAGGAATCGGAAGCCCCCCGCGCAAACGTTGGACCTTCATGCCATCTTCTGTCTCATCCAACCACGCTTGAACCGTCGCTTCATCGCTAGAAGGTGCCAATTGGCGAAGCTCTTCTTCCCCTTGTTCAGTCGTTAAAAACTGTTGAATCATTTTCGTAACTTGTTCAAACTCTAATGTTTTTAGGATACGTTCATTCATTTTTTCACCTTCTATACATAAATAAACCGAAACCTGTCAAACAGCGTCCCGGTTTTTTTACTTTATCCAATAATTTTTGTGACCCATAAATTGTCAAACTGCGAGCTTAGAAACAGCGAATGTTCAATGATAAACCGCGCAAACCAACTGTTTTCTAGCTGACCTTGAATCAGAGCCATCGGTACAAAACTCACTAACTTCAAAATCAAAAAGATCGCCACGTAACAGATAATCACCTGCAAGACCCCCGCGATGATCCCATCGTATTGGGGAATCGCCACTTTAAACAACAGATCTTTAAAAAAGATCGCAATCAAATGCGTCAAGAGCCAACCAATCACTAAGATCATCACAAAAGCCACGCCTGCATAAAACGCCTTATCTAAATTGAAGGCTTGTTCAACAGAATAATAGACCATTTTTGATTCGGCTGTAACCGATGGGTACGGCACGAACAGGTCCAAATGTGTTCCCAACTGCTGATAAAACATTCGTGCAACAATAAATGTCAGCAGATAACCGATTGAAAATACTAACTGATAGGCAACGCCGCGGCGATAGCCAACATAAAAAGATAGCAGTAATGCAAATAAAATTATCAATGTTAACATAATATCCCTCACTTATTTATTTGCCGCTCTTTTTTGAATCTCACGTTTTCGATTTTCATTAACGATCTGCTGAGCTTCTACGTGATTTCGAATTGGAACATTTTCTTTTCCATTTTTCCGCATGATTTCTTTAGCTTCAGCTTCAATGGCTTCGATTTTTTTTATCCGATTCTCTAATTCTAAATTATGAGCAGCCTGCCCATCAAGCGTATGTTGCTGCTTTTCTAGTTTCATTAATGCTTCTTGCTTTTTCAGCTGGTCTGAAATCGCATTGATCGCCAGCAACATTGCCGCCTTTTCTGGTGTAATGGCAGGCGACAACGATAGAATCTCTTCTAACTGCTCATTGACCAACGCAGTCACCATATCCATATGTTGCTTGGATTCCTGTCCAATGATAGTATAAGTCTGACCGGCAACGATTGCCTTATAGCGATTTTGCGCCATATCGATCAACCTTCCTAAAACAATTTTTTTAATAGTTTCGTAACAAAAACACTAATATATTATATGCTAAAATCTTTGATATGTACAACTTTCATCAATTAAAAGCGAATTAACTTAAAGAAAAGAGAAAAAACTATGAGCTCTGCTGTTTTAAAATTATCAAAAGCTGAAATTCAAAAACTCAAAATGTATTATTCTGACCACCTATTGAATAAAAAAGTTCCCTATAGTGAATTTTCCGCTAAAAAAAACGGGACAAGCATTACAGCCTATACTTCAGGTAAAGTCTTATTTCAAGGCAATAACGCCGAACAAGAAGCAGCCCGCTGGGGAAAAACAGATACTGCTCCTAAAAAAAGCAGCACTTTGCCTAAAAATTTTGCTTCATTAGCTGTGCTTGGTAGTGATGAAGTCGGCAATGGCAGCTATTTTGGCCCTCTGTGTGTCTGTGCAGCGTATGTCGATAAGGAGCAGCTAGCTACTTTGCAGCAATTAGGTGTCAAAGACTCAAAAATGTTAACTGATGATCAGATTCGTAAAATGGCACTGACGCTCAAAGAATTGATCCCTTATAAATTATTAGTCGTTGATCCTGAAAAATATAATGAGATCCAGCCTAAATACAATGCCGTTCGAATGAAAGTCGCACTGCACAACCAAGCGATCCGTCTGCTATTGGAACAAATCAAACCAACGAAACCTGACGCGATCTTAATCGATCAATTCACTTCTGAAGCAAATTATTTAAAGTATGTTAAACAAGAACCAAAACGCGTTGAACAAAAGATCTATTTTGTCACTAAAGGTGAACAATACCATCTTTCTGTTGCGGCGGCTTCGATTATTAGCCGAGCTAGTTTCCTTGAAGAATTGGATAAAGCCTCTTTAGAACTTGAAACCAAAGTACCTTCCGGCGCCGGCAAACCTTCTGATGAACTCGCAGCAAAATTATTACGACAAGGTGGGATAGATTTACTGCGCAAATACGTCAAATTGCATTTTACCAATACTGAAAAAGCCCAAAAAATGATCTAGAAAACCTTTCGATAATGACATGTTTAATACATCAATCCTAAAAAGTTAGACCAAAAAGCTAACTTTTTAGGATCGTTCCATCTGCCGCAAGTTTTCTTTAGACTTCCTTTCCGGCCAAGAAAACTTGACGAATGTTTCTTAAATCTTGGATCTCTTTGGTCACATCCCCTTCTGCCACAACGATATCTGCTTGCAGACCACTTTTCAATTCGCCAGTAACTTCTGACAATTCAAATACACGAGCGGGATTTTGTGTCGCTGTTTGAATGGCTTCCACAGGTGTTAATCCATAATGGACCATCAATTCTAATTCTTCGACGATTGGTACACTTGGCGCCTCTAACATCACCATATCTGTTCCCGCAAGAATCGTTACACCTTCATCATAAATGGCTTTGAAGTTTTCTGAATAAGCCTGTACAGAACTTTCAAAAAAATCTAAATGATGTGAATAGGTTTCTGTTGATTGATTGGAATGATCGATTCCGACTTCTTGAACTTTCTGATTGTATTCTGCCAGAAAATGATAAGCAAACATCGTCGGCGTCCATGACTGCTGGTTTTTCACCATTTGTTTGGCTTGATCCACCGTTAAGAAATTTCCATGTTCGATCGTATCAAAGCCCGCATCGATACACATTTGAATCCCCGGTTGCGTCCCTGAATGGACCACACATTTCATTCCTAATCGATGAGCTTCGGCTACTCCTGCATCTAATTCTTCTTGCGTAAACTCACAAATATCATCACGGTTAGTCGTCAACAGCTTGATCCAATCTGCTCCGTCTTTTTTTTGACGCCGAATCGTGTGGCGAATATTTTCTACGCCATCGACTTCCTCGATACCATCTTCATGTCCGTGTCCGCCAGTAATACAAATTCCGCGATCTGTATGCAAAATTCTCGGTGCTTTGACAAACCCTTTTTCTGCAGCTAGACGTAATGTCTCTAATAAAAATTGTGGCCCGCAACAATCTCGGATCGTTGTCACCCCTTTTTCCAAACACGTTTCTGCTTGCTGCTGTGCATAGTAAGCGATCATGAAGTCATTGTAATGATGCAAGTCTGGTTGCGTCCAATAATACCCCAGATGAATATGAGCATCCATCAAGCCCGGTAAAATCGATGCTTCGCCATAATCACGGACCTGTGCTTGTGGAAATTCTTTTTCCAATTCTGCTGCTTTGCCAACAGCTAAAATAATATCTTCTGCATAAACGACTCCGCCATCTTCAATAACCGTTTTTCCATCGCCTGTAATCACATGGCGCGCTTTTAATAAAATCATTCTCTTGTCTCCTTCCAATTAAACCGCTTTCACAACTTTATTAAGTGTACCAAAAAAACCATCAAGATTGATAGTCCAATCTGATGGTTCTAGCAAAACAACTTATTTTTCTCGGTAGTATGCAGGTAATTGGAAACCATATTCCGTTTCAAATAGTTTTCCGACTTGTAAAAGCAGATCTTCTCGTCCCCGTGCGGCGGTAAATTGAATACCTAAAGGCAAATCGTGCGCCAAGTGCGTTGGCAAACTGATAGCCGGTTGTCCCGTTAGATTTGCTAACTGAGTGTAAGGCGTGATTTGAAGACTTCTTTCGAACATTTGATCCACTAGTTCTTGTAATTCATTTTCTGATAAATTTTCGGCGTTAGCCAATGACGAACGGATGGCATCACTTTGCAAGTCTTCACCTACCTTAGGTGCTGTTGTCGCAGTTGTCGGAGTCAACAGCAGATCATAATCTTTAAACAATTCTTCCATCGTAAAAGCCGCTTTATCCCACAAATTTAATGCATTGATATAGTGGCTGGCAGGAATTTTTTTGCCGTATTGATAGATGCCCCATGACATCAATTCCATATCTTCTTTTCTAACAGCACGACTTATCCCTTGTTCGATTCCCACAAACATAGCCGCCGTTTCGGCCCCGTTCATCAAATAATAACTTGCCATCAGCTCTTTTCCATCCATTGGATACGCAATCAGCTCCACTTGATGACCTTGCGCCAACAAAAATTCATACGCTTGTTCTACCGCCTGGATTGCTTCAGCAGAAACGATCGAATCAATTGGCGAATCGATGATAACAGCAACTTTCAAAGTCTTTTGATTAGCTGCTTCTTTATGCCGCCAAGCTTTTTTAGGTGCTTGATACGGCGCTGCACTATTAATTTCTCGCATGCCATAGAAAAGTTTCTCAGTATCACGCATCGAGACAGTCAGAGCAAAATCGATCGCCGCTCCCTGCCAGCCGCGCCAACCACTTGGGCCTACCGGCATCACACCGCGAGTTGGTTTCAAACCAATCAATCCGCAAAAAGAAGCAGGAATCCGGATTGATCCGCCGCCGTCACTTGCTCCGGCAATCGGCACGATCCCAGCTGCAACTGCACTGGCTGCTCCACCGCTAGATCCTCCTGAGTAATAAGCAGGATTCCATGGATTTTTAGCAGGCCCATAGACTTGGGCATCCGTGATATTTTTAAAGCCGAACTCCGGCGCATTTGTTTGAGCAAACGGGATCAAGCCATTTTTTAACAGCTGATTTGTAAAATTACTATTACGGCTTGCACGCTGTTCCAGCAATAATCTTGAACCCGATGTACTCAACCAATTCTTTTTATCTTGTCCTAACATTTTTAACGGGATGGGGAGTCCAGCAAAAGGTTGCTCTGCGATTTTTTCGTGTATACGATATTCCGCAAGCGCCTCCTGATCCATCATCGTTACAAACGCATTTAACTGTGGATTTTGTTGACGTGCCTTTGTTTTGAAAATTTCTAACAATTCTTGAAAACTAATCTCTTGATTGCGCAATTTTTCCGCCCAATATAGGCCGTCTTTCATTGTCAGCACCTCTTGTATACTTTTATTTAACCAATTCTATTTGTAAAAAAACGGATGAAACAAGCCTTCGTCTCATCATTTTTTGTCATCATACAATTAAAGTTTCTCCAAGATATCAGACTCAGGGACATGTAAAAAAGAACACCCTCGCTCTTGCACAAAAATACCGTAAGAGTGATACTTTCTGTTAGAAAAACGAGCAAAGTCTGTAAGCTCAATCACACCCGTTAGAATGTCATCAGCAACTCTAAACTGCACACTATCATGTAACGCAAATTTTGCAGGTGGTAGATGTTTCATAGCTTCACTTCCAATCTGTTCTCGCTCATTTACCGGATCCCTTGAGTTAACTTCATATTCTACCTGAAGTTAGTTGAAAATCAAGAGAAACAGATTTTCAAGTACATCTACTGATGAAAAGTGTTTCCTCAATAATTGCGGCTTTTTTTAATATAAAAGTTATCATTTGGCAAAAAGCCTTAGTATAAAAGCCAAGAACTCAAGCAGTAGTTGAGTTCTTGGCTTTTTTATATATATTTCTGTTGAAAATAATGCTCTAAGCGATGCTGGATCTGACCAATGCCGATACAAAGCAGCCAATAAAGTAATGCGACTAAAATATACATCGATAAATAATCAAATGTCCGACCACCAATAATCTTAGCTTTTTGAAAAATATCCGGTACGGTGATCATTGCTGCCAAAGAAGTCCCTTTGAGCAGATCCATTGCGACATTACTCAATGCCGGAATCGAGATCCGGACAGCTTGCGGTAAAATAATATAGCGCATCGTTGGAAAGAAACGATTGCCTAACGCAGCAGCTGCATCCCATTGACCTGCACTAACGCCTGCGATTGAACCGCGATAAATTTCACCGATAAAAGCGCTGCTAGTCAAACTAAAACAAATAACAGCTGCTACGACCGCATTTAATTGATACGGCAAGCCAAAATACAACAGAAATAATAAAACTAGTGCCGGTGTTCCTCGTAGGAAAGACAGATAAAAGCGGACAAATAGCTTGACCGGCCGCCAAGATGCAAAGCCCAGCACAGTCATTATGACTCCAAGAAGATTTCCGAAAATAAATGCCGCCAGACTAATTCCTAAAGTGTAGCCCAATCCGCTTAAAAGAAAAGGAATCGACTCCAGCATCAACGCTAAATCGATTGTCGGAATGTACATTATTCCGCCGAGACTTTCTCAGATACTTCTTGTTCTGGTTTCACTGAAACATCTGTTCCAAAATATTGTTTCGATATTTTTTCTAACGTACCATCTTTTTTCAAGGTTGCCAAAGCCCCATTGATTTTTGCTTTTAACGCTTGATTGTCTTTATCAAATAAAAAGCCGGTAAAATTTGCGTTAAAATAGACATCTTCTAAAATCTTGACTGGAATATCCGGTAGAGCGGCCACAGACATTTTTTGAAGATAGTAATCATTCAAGATCACATCAGTGCGCCCGTTTGCTACATCCGTCAAGTATTGATCATTGGTTGCGTTATCATAAGTCACTGCTTTTGCGCCGTATTTTTCTGCGATCTTCATATAACTCGTATTCGGTTCGCCGGCTGCTTTCTTACCTTTAAGGTCTTCCAGCGAATGGATGCCTGAATCATCGCTTTTTCTTACGATCATGCTGTCAAAAGAATGTTTGATCGGTGAAGATAGCGCAAATTTTTTACTGCGTTCTTTAGAAAGACCAAAATCATTAGCTGCAAAGTCTGCTTCTCCACGATTGACTGCTGTCACTTGTCCATCGACATTGTACTCTTTAAAGTTGATTTTTAGATCCAACTGTTTTGCAACGGCTTTGGCCACATCTACATCATAGCCGACTAATTTATTCTCATCATTATAGTAAGAAGAAGGAAAAAGTGTGCCTGAAGTTGCTACTGTCAATTCTTGCTTTTCTTCCACTTTTTTCCAACTGTTGTCCCCATCAACTTGCTTATTCCCGCAGGCTGCAAAAACCAATCCTGCCATTATAAATGTTAACCCTACCAACCATTTTTTCAACACTATCGTCTCCATTCATTATTCATTTTTAACTACCGTTTCTTTTATACCATATAAAAAACGAATAAATATAGAAACTTGCTTATGAAAAACAGTTGCTAATACAGTCACATCAAACGTCTGTGTGTCTTAATACAACTATTTAATAACAAATAATTGGTCACTAAAGATCATGATATAACGGTCCGACAGCACTATAGCGACATTGTAACCACACTTCAACTGAAGCCCCTTTTGATCATTGAACACATCGTATGATTTAACTATCTTAACTAACTGAGTTGCAGACGAAAATCTTTAATTTCATAAATTTCGTCCGCATTTTTTTCAACAAAATAACGATCATGAGAAGTAAAAATCACGGTGCCAGAATACGCACCTATCAATGTTTCCAATGCTTCAAGCGTTTTGAGATCGATAAAATTTGTCGGCTCGTCAAGAATCAATACATTTGAAGGTCTCGTAAACAATAAAGCAATCTGTATTCGAGTCGCTTCCCCGCCGCTTAACCCGCTGATTGGTTTAGTCATCTCCAGTTGAGAAAAGTCTAAATTATGCAAAATGCTGCGAATGAGTGGTTCCTTATATTCAGTTTGTTCCATCAAATAAGTTAAAATCGTCTGCTCCCCGCTTATTTTGTAAGACATCTGATGATACGTCGAAAACACAACTTTAGGAGATAAAACGATCCCTTCCTCGTTGTTCAAAATACTTTGTAACAGCGAAGATTTTCCAGCGCCATTTTTTCCAGTGATCGCGATGCGTTTGCCTAACCCAAACTGAAAATCACAGCGATCAAACAAAACTTTTTCTCCTTTTTTTAAGTGAAAAGCGTCTCCTCGAATCGGAAATTTATTATGCAGTTCAAGCGTTTTAGAAGGTGGAAAAATGAGCGTTCGCTCTGCTTGAGAACCCTTTTTCTCTTCAAGCTGCGATAAGCGGCTTTCCATTGCCTTGGCGGATTTCTGAAGATTTTTCTGCACAGTATCTTTTTGTTTAGAGGACGATAATCGATCAGGACGAATATTCTGCTGTTTTTTCTTCAGTGAAATTTTTTTATTTTGTTCAGCTTGTGCTTTCTTTTTGGCAATTGCTGACTCCAAACGCCCCTTTTCCTTCATAAATTTTTCAGCTGCTCGCTCATTCTCAAGGTTTTTCAACTCTTTTTGTTGACGAAAATCATCATAATTTCCGCTGTATTCTGTGATTTTCCCAGCTTCTATTTCCCATATTTTCGTTGCCAATTGATTCAAAAAGTACCGATCATGGCTGACAAACAACAACGTTCCATAATAATAGCGCAACTCTTCTATCAACGTCTGAATGCTTGCTTGATCAAGATGCGTTGTTGGTTCATCTAGCAGTAGTCCTGCTTCGTAACTTGACAGCACTTGTGCCAATCGAAACTTTGTCGCCTCACCACCGCTCAATGTGTCCACTTGATTTTTCGGCACAAAGAAACGACCCATCAGCTCCCAATCAATAGTTGCCAAATTGATTTCAGCAACTTCAGCACTTTGCCGAAAAAAATTAAACTCCCCAGCTCGTTGCACCCTTCCTGTGTCAGGTTTTAGCTCACCTTGAATTATTTTCAATAAGGTTGATTTTCCTTGCCCATTAGGACCGACGATCCCAATTCGATCTCCTTGATAAACAGTCAATGAATCAAGCGAAAAAAGTTCTTTTGCGCCGAAACTATGACGAATATTTGTTAACTTTATAGATAAATTTTCCATCGTATTCAATTTCCTTTCTTGCTAGGAAAGGAAAAAAGTGTATAGAAAAAGACATAGCCTAAGACTATGCCTTGCATTTGCTTTAGAAAAGTATACACTCATCCCTTGAAATTGCCGCACCTAGACTTTTGAATTGCTATTTAATTAGTCATTCAAAAGTTTATTCCACAATTTCATCGATGCTGTCATTACTTTTCCTCCTCTTGTTATTTATAATAAAAAGATACCATGCAAAAAGAAAATAGTAAAGTCCCATTGCTTTTACAAATAACCGTTCTCTCTTAAACGAGTCTGTTTGATATCTGTGATTGTTTGTGTCCCGGCTAGTTGCATGACCATCTCTAATTCTTTTTTGAAAAATTCAAAGACTTGCTGCACACCCGTTCCTCCGCCTAGAGCCAACCCATAAATAACCGGACGACCGATTGCTACTAAGTCAGCACCAGAAGCCAGCGCTTTAAAGACATGTTGTCCACGGCGAACGCCGCTGTCAAAAACAATTGGTGCCCTTCCTGCTACAGCCTCAGCTACATATTGCAACGAATCAAATGCTGCCGGTCCACCGTCAAGCTGACGTCCGCCATGATTGGATACCCAGATACCTGAAGCACCAGAAGCCAGTGAGCGTTCCACATCTTCTTCTGATTGAACACCTTTGACATACACCGGAAGCTCAGAATGGCTGGCGATGAACTCGACATCTTTAGGGCTTAATTTTTGTTTAGAAGATCCATAAACGGCATCCATGGTTTGACCGATCCCGGATTGATATGCTTGAACGATCGGCATTGCTAATGGAAAAGTAAACCCATTGCGGCGATCCGTTTCACGATTTCCGCCGACTGTCGCATCCGCGGTCAATACAATCGCTTTTGCACCATTACGTTTAGCCATCTCCAATATGTCGCGATTGATACCGTCATCTTTACTCATATAAAATTGAAACCATTGCGGAGCTTCCATTCCGCCGGCTGCTCGAATTTCTTCAAGTGTACAGGAGGCATAAGAACTAGCCGTATAGATCGTTCCAAAACGAGCGACACCTTTAGCAGAAGCTTTTTCAGCTGCAATATTTGCTAATCCGTGAGCTGCGACCGGTGCCATAATGATCGGAGCCGTCAGCTGTTCGTCTCCAAATTTAGTCGTTGTATCTGGCAATTCGACATCACGTAATACGTGCGGAATAATCAATTTATGATTAAAAGCCCTTACATTTTCTTGATAGGTAAAAATATCCCCCGCCCCGCTGCTGATATAACCATACCCGCCTTTAGGTATAATCTCTTTAGCCGCCGTTTCAAGATCCTCCATATTAATAAAATCAATCGCACCTTCTGCTGTACTCGCTTGATAAATTTTCTCCACTTTCCATCCCTGCCTTCAAATTGATATCGCTTACAAGAATGATGTTACGCTTTCAGTCAAACGGTGACAAATAATCTGTTTAACAAAAAATGGACGTATGACCAATAAACTCAAATTCAACGTTTAATCTAAGAGTGCTTATTGCTTTTAGTTTTGCTATTGATTGTTATTTGGCAGAACGCCATCTACTCAATCAACTTCTTCGACTATCATAAGCTTTTTATCTATTTCACAGATATGCTTGCTACATATTGACAACGCTTTCTTTTGCTCCTATAATAACTAACAGACTATCTGAAAGGAAGCGACGCTCTTATGTATGCAATTATTGTTTTACATAGTTACATTACCGCTAAGGGCAAAAGGACGTATGATAAAAATCTAGCGTGGCGTTTTAATTCCAAGGAACAAGCGATGAAACTTGCGGATAAACTAGGCGGGAGTGTAGCTAAAGTTGGGTAATCTTAAAAAATAAACGAGATCAGCTTGATTAGCAGCTGATCTCGTTTATTTGCTTAAATAACTAATAGCTTCATCTAAATTCGGCACGAAATAAAAATTGCTTCCCTTATTACTCTCACGAATAAAGTCTTTTAATGCCTTGCTCCCCTCACTAAAATCACCAACAATAGCTAAACGTACGTCATAATTTATATAAGCTTGTAAAATTTCACCTGCTAGCTGTGAACTCAGATCAAAAAAAGTACTGCTGATCGCGTCTTTTGGCAAGATGATATTACTTGTTCCATACTGATAGTCTATCGTCATCGCAAAATCTAGCGCAGAATCTTTGTCAAAAATTATTGGCTCCTCTTTGTCATACCTCACTACTACCATCTTACTCTCGTTTCTTTCCAGCTCTGAAATAAACAGCGTGATCACCTCGCATTATTTAATACAACTAGCATATCATACTCCATGAATTATTCCTTGAATTATCCCTACGATACTTTCGAAATTTCCTTGCTAGCAGCAGAAAAACTAACAACTCACATTGGATTACAGTTAAAAAACGCCCGAATAAACTAATGTAAAATTCATAATCGTGGGCTGATTTCACAAAATTTAATTGTAATCTTTTATGAAAGCGGTATACTTGAAAGTAATCTAGTGAGAAGGAGAGGTTTTTTAATGAGTTACCAAGTAGAATTACAAGATCAGTACGGTTTGTTTATAGATGGCGCATGGACCGCTAGTGAAAAGGACCGGTTGCTTTCCGCAAAAAATCCCGCTGACGGTCAAGAACTTGCAAAATTCGTAGATGCAACTGATGCAGAGGTCGACTTAGCGGTTGCAGCTGCACGTGCGGCTTTACCTGAATGGCGAAAAATCTCGATTGAGGATCGTTCACGAATTCTTTTAAAAATCGCGGATATCATTGAAGAAAATGCGGAACATTTAGCGTTAGTAGAAACATTGGATAATGGGAAACCTTTACGTGAAACTCAAATTATCGATGTTCCTTATGGCGCAGATCATTTCCGTTACTTTGCTGGCGTGTTGCGTTCAGAAGAAGGAACGGCTCAGCAATTAGATGAAAATACATTAACCATCAATTTAAAAGAACCGATCGGTGTCGTGGGGCAAATTATTCCGTGGAATTTTCCATTCTTGATGGCGGCATGGAAAATTGCGCCAGCTTTGGCAGCTGGTAATACGATCGTTATCCACCCATCGTCTACAACTTCTTTAAGCGTTTTAGAATTTGCGCGTCTCACACAAGAAGTTTTACCTAAAGGCGTTTTAAATGTTGTTACCGGAAAAGGCTCCAAGTCTGGTGAATACATGCTCCACCATGAAGGAATCGATAAATTAGCGTTCACTGGTTCAACTGAGATTGGTTACAACGTAGCGATCTCCGCCGCAAAACGATTGATTCCAGCTACTTTGGAATTAGGTGGCAAATCAGCAAACATCTTCTTTGACGATATGCCTTATGAAAAGGCTTTAGATGGCGCTCAATTAGGAATCTTATTCAACCAAGGTCAAGTTTGCTGCGCGGGATCACGGATCTTTGTTCAGTCAGGTATCTATGACCGCTTTGTTGAAGACTTGTCAAAAGCCTTTGATAAAGTAAATGTTGGCCTGCCTTGGGAAGATGGCATCCAGATGGGGGCACAAATAAATGAAAATCAAGTCCAAACGATTTTGAAATACATCGAAATCGGTAAGGCAGAAGGCGCAGAAATCAAAGCCGGTGGCAAACGACTTACAGCTGATGGATTAGATCAGGGTTGCTTCGTAGCCCCTACTTTGATCACAAATGTGACAAATGATATGCGTATTGCCAAAGAAGAAATCTTTGGACCTGTGGCAGTTGTTATTAAGTTCGATACCGCTGAAGAAGTCATTGCAATGGCTAATGATTCGATCTATGGATTAGGTGGCGGCGTTTGGACCCAAAACATCAATACAGCATTGACAGTCAGTCGTGCCTTAGAAACCGGGCGCGTGTGGGTAAATACTTACAACCAGATCCCAGCAGGTGCACCATTCGGCGGGTATAAAAAATCTGGAATCGGTCGTGAAACTTATAAATCTATGTTAGAGGCTTACACCCAAACAAAAAATATTATGATCGATACAAGTAGTGCTCCATCAGGATTTTTTAGTTAATAATTAGCTTGTGCAATAAACGCATGAACAGTACGTAGCCCGTTTTGGTTACGTACTGTTTTATTCATTTGTTCTCGAGAAGGCTGAAACCTCTCAAAAAAATTTCAAAGTCAGTTAAGCTCCCATTAAGCTTCAGCTATTATAGTAGCTTCAACCCAATAATCTTTTTCATTTTGCCAGTTGCATTTGTGACTGGCCTCCTTTTTTTAAAAAAAGCTGGGAAAATGAATACGATGGTATTCATTTTCCCAGCTTTATTATTTCTACACTATTGAGCCTTTCGTTTACTAATCGGCCTTATTACTTAGAAGATAATTCATATTCTTTTGTAGCGATAACAATTTTTTTATAAAGTGCAAAGATTGCAATAATATTAGGAATGATCATCAACCCATTAAATAAATCAGCCATCGACCAAACCAACTCTACCTTCAAGCCGCTGCCAATCGCAATAAAAATTGCAACTAAAACCGCATAAATTGGAACTGCTTTTTTCCCAAATAAGTATTTCACATTGGCTTCTCCAAAAAAGTACCACCCTATCAATGTCGCATAAGCAAATAACGTCACACATATCGCTATAAATGGGTAGCCAAAACTACCTAGTGTCTGAGAATATGCATGTTGTGTCAATTCAATCCCATCTAAAAAGACCCCGTTTTTAGTTGTCCCAAGTGATCCACTAGTCAAAATTACAAAGACTGTCATCGGCAACAAAATAATCGTATCGATAAAGACACCCATCATTGCGACCAATCCTTGTTTTGCCGGGTGCGATACTCTAGCTAATGCATGAGCATGCGGAGTAGATCCCATACCTGCTTCATGAGTAAATAACCCGCGAGCAATTCCAAAACGAATACTTTCCTTTACCCCAACACCCAAGATGCCACCCATTACAGCCTCTGGTTTGAATGCGCCGACAAAGATCTCTCGAATAGCTTCAGGGATCATTGCAAAATTGATGATTACAACGATGATCGAAACAAGCGCAAAGAAAACAGCCATCAAAGGAACGATTTTTTCCGTCACAGCGGCGACTCGCTCGGTTCCTCCAATAAAAACATACAAACTCGCTAGCCCTAAAACAACGCCAGTCACCAGCGGCGGGATATTAAACGCTGCCTCCATGGCTTGTCCTACCGAATTTGCCTGAACCATATTCCCCATAAATCCTAATGCAAGTATTAATAAAACAGAAAATAATGCCGCTGCATATTTGCCAACCATTCCACTGAAGGCAGCTCTTATATAGTATACTGGGCCGCCGACAATTTCATTTCCTTTTCGTGTTCTATAAATTTGGGAAAGTGTCGCTTCTGCATAAATAATCGCCATTCCCATCAATGCGCTAAGCCACATCCAAAAAACTGATCCCGGTCCTCCCATCACCATTGCAGTAGCAACACCTGCCAAGTTTCCCGTTCCTATTTGGGCCGCGATAGAAGTCATCAGCGATTGGAACGAAGTCATCCCTTCATCGCCCGCCTTATTACCTCTTAAACTTATATTTCCAAAAGTCAATTTGAAACTCTCTTTTAGTTTTCTAAACTGAACAAACCGCGTTTGAATTGAGAAAAAGACCCCCGCAAAACATAGAAGTGCAATAATAATGTAATCCCATAAAAAATCCCGTAAAGCGTTTATTATTTCCATCAGCTCATCCCACCCATTTTTTATTTAAAACCTACCTTACACTAAAAAACAAAGTATTCCCCAACCAACTAGGACACAAAACGTTTTTTTCTACTCTTTTAAGCAGGACAGAAAAGTGTAGAAAAAATTACCGACACCATAAAAAACACAGAAACGGACAAACTCATGCTATTGTAAATTCTTTTTTTCATTATATTAGATTTATTATACCAAAAAAGCACATTTACTAGGTAATCATTCCCACCCCATTTTCTAAGTATATTTGGACTGATCGCAGCTTACTCAATCATTTTTCTACTTATTTCTCGTTTCATTGCCTCCTGTGATTAGATAATTTAGGCAAAAATTTTCCCTAGTAAAAATTCTGACTTTAACCAACTGACCATGTTTCATGAGCATTCTCTATTTTTTAATTAACTTAGCCAAAAAGTACAAAAAAAAAGAAACCCCATCATATCAGGGTTTCTCTTAGTTTTTTAGCTTATTGTTCTTCTTCAGTCATGAATGTGTTGAAGACTTCTTCAATCATGTCCCACTCAGCATCTGTTTCAATTTGTTCTAATTCGCCTTCGCTGCCATCTTCATTTTCAAGGTAGGCATAGGCTTGTAATTCAACATCTTCATCTTCAGGAGCGCCTGCTGGATAAAGAAGTACATAGTTGCGGTTAAATTCTTCTTGACCATCGATCGTTAGAAGAATTTCGTAGAGCGTTTCATTTCCTTCATCATCTACTAAAGTAATTACTTCATGTTCGTGGTCGTGGTCATGATCATGTGTGTGTTCGTGGGCCATCTTCATTCCTCTTTTCTAAAATTTGTTGCCGGCGCGATCAAGATAGTTTTGTAAAATCATGACTGCTGCCAGCTTATCGATAACTTTTTTTCTTTTCGAACGTGATACGTCCGCTTGTTCAATCAACATCCGTTCAGCTTGGACCGTTGTCAATCGTTCATCTTGAAAATCAACTGGTAAATCAAAGAGTTCTTTGATTTTTTCGGCATATGCGATCGAAGCCTCTGCCCGCGGACCAATTGAGTTATTCATATTTTTAGGGAGTCCTACTACAAATTTGGTGACTTGGTATTCTTTGACTAGTTCGCCTAAGCGCTCAAAGCCAAATTTCCCTTGTTCTTCGTCGATTCGGATGATCTCGACTCCTTGAGCCGTCCAACCAAATGGATCACTCACCGCGATCCCGACAGTTTTCGAGCCGACATCTAATCCCATTACTCTCATCGAATCTCTATACCATGATCCTTCAAGTAATATTTTACCAAAACTTCCATAACTTCATCGCGTTCATGACGACGAATCAAGTTTCGAGCATCTTGATAACGAGGAATATACGCAGGATCGCCTGACAATAAATAGCCGACGATTTGGTTGATCGGATTGTAGCCTTTTTCAGCTAACGCATTGTAGACAATCGTCAATGTTTCACTAATCTCTTTCTTACGATTGTCATCAAAATCAAAACGGACTGTTTCATCTGTGTATCCCATTTTCTCACACCTCTCCTTGGAATTACCAACAATTACATTTTACTAGAAGAAGACAAAACTTACAAATTTTGCAAGTGATCGATTTCTCGACTTTAGGAAATCTTCCGAATTATTATACCATGATTTTGTGAAGAATATACGCTTTTTAAGATCATCTTGCGTCGTTTAAAAAGTCTCTGCCTAAAAAACTAATGATTCTTCCGATCTTAATAACTATTTTTGCTTACAAAAAAGCTCTTGGGAAAACCCAAGAGTTTTGCGAGTTAGGATTAATAAAGCTCTAAATATTGATCACGTTCCCACTCTGAAACGGTCTGACGAAAGGCAGCCCATTCCATCCGTTTCGCTTCGCTAAAGTTTGTATAGATGTGATCGCCTAACGCATCGACCATCGTTTGGTCTTTACGCAATGCTTTGATTGCATTGTGGATCGTTGAAGGCAAATCATAAATTTCAGCTTCTTTACGTTCCTCTTCAGTCATCACGTAAATATTACGATCAACTGCTTCTGGCGGTGTCAATTCATTCCGAATACCATCTAAACCAGCTTCTAATAATACAGCCATTGTTAAGTATGGATTAGCTGCTGGATCGACTGAACGTAATTCAAGACGGGTAGATAGACCACGTGATTCAGGGACACGAATCAATGGTGAACGGTTGTGTCCGCTCCAAGCAACATAAACAGGTGCTTCAAAGCCAGGAACTAAACGTTTATAAGAGTTTACGATCGGGTTGCATACTGCCGTGTATGCGCGTGCGTGTTTTAAGAGACCTGCTAAAAATTGGTAAGCTGTTTTGCTTAATTTCATTGGACCATCTTCATCATAGAAAACATTGCCTTCATCATTGAATAATGACATGTTGCAATGCATACCAGAACCATTGATTCCATAAAGTGGTTTTGGCATAAAGGTGGCATGAAGACCGTGTTTGCGTGCAATTGTTTTAACAACTAATTTGAAAGTTTGAATGTTGTCGCATGCTTCAACTACGTCTGCATACTTGAAGTCGATCTCGTGTTGCCCTGGAGCAACTTCGTGGTGTGAAGCCTCAACTTCAAAGCCTAAACTTTCAAGTTCTAACACGATATCACGACGACAATTTTCACCTAAGTCAGTTGGGGCAAAATCAAAGTAACCGCCTTTGTCGTTCAAATCTAAGGTTGGATCGCCATTTTCATCTAATTTGAATAGGAAAAATTCTGGTTCAGGTCCTAAATTAAATGAAGTAAAGCCAAACTCATCCATTCCTTTTAGCACACGTTTCAAGTTTCCGCGAGGATCTCCTGCAAATGGTTTGCCATCTGGTCCATAAATATCACAAATCAAACGTCCAACCTTTCCATGGTCGTTTTCCCATGGAAAAATCATCCAAGTAGACAAATCTGGATACAAGTACATATCGCTTTCTTCGATTCGAACAAATCCTTCGATTGATGAACCGTCGAACATCATTTTATCATCTAGCACTTTTTCCATTTGACTAACAGGTACTTCAACATTTTTGATAGTTCCCAAAATATCTGTAAACATCAGACGTAAGAAACGGACATTCTCTTCCTCGACAATTCGTTTGATATCCTCTTTACTTAGATCTCTTTTCGGCATAATAACTAATCCCTTCCTCGCACTTCATTTTTTATTTCCTATAATCACTACAACTTTGGCCCTTGTGATTGATATGGATTCTGTTGTTGCAAGCCGCCTTGAGTCAACATCTCGTCATAAAAGATACGGCGGACATCTTTATCAGTCAATGGCGGTTTTTCTTTGGCAGCTTTGACTTCTTCTTGTCGCATTTGATAGACCCGTTTGATTCCTGCCATGTTGAGTCCATCGGATAAATAATCTTTGATTTCTAATAACACATCAATGTCGTTTAGAGAATACATCCTACGGTTTCCCTCACTTCGTTCCGGGTGGATCAATTCTTGCTCCTCATAGTACCGAATCTGTCTTGCAGTCAAATCTGTTAATTTCATAACCGTACCAATTGGAAAAACGGCAAGTGAACGACGCAATTCTTTTTCCCGCATAACAGCTCCTCCTTGTTTTTTGATGTTGAAAAAAGAATACCACCCGATAGACCAATCGTCAAGTGTTAATGTTACATTTTCTTACATTGATTTTATGAATGTTCGGACTTTAAAAAAAAGACCGGTGAAATCAGTATTTTCCTGTAAAAAAATTTCCTATTCTAGGTAAAAAAATCGACGAACAAACTTTTTAGTTAAAATCAGAAAAGTTGTTAAATAAAAATGAACAAAAAAATTCCACAATCTTTTTGATTGCAGAATTTTTTCTAAGGTATTTGTTTAATTCAAATTAGGATAGACGGCTGGAAAATGCTGCCGTTCTTCCGATAATGTTACTCGTTCATTCTAAATTGTATAGCTTAACTATCCAATTCATCTTCCATTCTTCTGATCCAAAGCGATTTTTTCTTAGCGAATCCGCGAACGATATATTGTTCTTTCTCCTCGTTGAACGTCTCGCTTAAAACAAGTGTCTCTCGCTTCAGTTCACTTAATGCACGTCCTTCGTCAGCGTCTAAGGTCAATAAATAAGGTTCCAATAAATTCATAACTTCTCGTTTGATTGCATCTGCTAAAAGCTCTTTGCCTTTGATTGTTTTGGCTGAGATCAGGATATTAGGAAATAGTGTCGGTGTAAAAGAAAATTCATCGATTCGGTCTGCTTTATTGTAGATCGTCAACATTGGAATATCGTCCATCTTAAGTTCTTTCAATAAATCGATCACAGTCTTTTCTTGTTGCTGCCGATCTTCCGCGCTGGCATCAACGATATGCAGCAACAGATCCATCCCTCGGCTTTCTTCTAGCGTTGATTGAAAGGCATCGACTAATTGCGTCGGCAAGTCTTGGATAAACCCTACTGTATCAGTAATCGTTGTCTCCATTCCTTGCGGCAAATGCCAGCGTTTTGTCAATGGATCCAAAGTAGCAAATAATTGATCTTCAGAATACGTATCCGCATTGGTCAGTAAATTTAAAATAGTTGACTTGCCTGCGTTGGTGTATCCAATCAATCCCATTTGAAAAATGCTGGACTGTTGTCTTTTTTGACGGCTTCGCTCACGATGAGCCTCCACCTCTTTCACCTCTTTTTTGATAGCAGAGATTCGTTGGCGAATATGGCGACGATCGGTTTCTAATTTTGTTTCACCTGGTCCACGTGTACCAATACCACCACCCAAACGAGACAAACTTTGACCTTGTCCGACTAGACGCGGCAATAAATAATCCAACTGTGCCAACTCAACTTGCAGTTTTCCTTCTTTAGAACGGGCACGCGAAGCAAAGATATCTAAAATCAATTGAATCCGATCTATGACTGGGACACCCACTTGCGCCTCAATCGTTTGACTTTGTCTAGGAGTCAGTGCATGGTTAAAGATTACAAGTTCCGCCTCATGCGCATCGACTAGTTGTGCCAGCTCTTCTAATTTTCCTTTTCCGATAATCGTTTGCCGGTCCACTTTGGGACGCTTTTGCGTTAATGAAAAAACTATCTCGCCATGAGCCGTCTTGGTTAGTCCGGCCAACTCATGCATCGATTCTAAATAATTGTAATTATTCTCGTCTGTCTCGACGCCGACTAAAATGACTCTTTCTGACAATCCGTTTTCCCCCTAAATTTTATAATAGATTTTCCGTACAATAAAAATTGATTCTTCAACTGTCCAATAATATTAAAAAACTGCTGATTTAATCTAACTTTTTCTTACTTGTTTTTTAGCCATTTAGCAACTGCCGATTCAATTTCTAAGATTTCTTCAGGATGCTGGACTAAATCATACCACTGAACAGACATTCGATTGCGAAACCAAGTTAATTGACGCTTGGCATAACGGCGTGAATGCAGCTTCACTTCCTCTAATGCTTCCGCTAACGAAGAATTTCCTGAAAAATAAGGGAACAACTCTTTATAGCCAATTCCTTGGGCTGCCTGAACATTGGGTGTTTTTGCCAGTTTTTCAGCCTCTTCTAACAAGCCTTGCTGAACCAGAAGATCCACCCGTTGATTGATTCGCTGATACAAAACCGTGCGTTCTGTATTGAGTCCAATCAAGAAACTATCGTAAAGTTTTTTAGGCTGTTCTTTTGGTTCTAAGATCGAATGACCCGTCAGTTGAAAAACTTCTAAAGCTCGAATCATTTTTTTGCGATTATTGTAATGGATTTTTTCTGCTGCTAAAGGATCGGTTGTGCGTAATTTTTCCCACAATGCTTGATTGCCATTTTTTTCCGCAAAAGCTTCGTATTTTTTTCGCAACGAATCGTCCTCTAGTTTCCCTTCGCTGCCCAGCTTGTAATCCCATAACAACGATTGGATATATAAGCCCGTGCCGCCAACGACGATCGGTAATTTGCCTTTTTTAGTAATCTCTTGGATCGCTTGTCTGGCAGCTATTTGAAAATCAGCAGCTGAATAACTTTCGTCGTCATTTCGTACATCGATCAAATAATGCGGAATTCCTTCCATTTCTTCTCTCGTCACCTTGGCTGTCCCAATATCCAGCCCGCGATAAACTTGCATAGAATCGCCGCTGATAATCTCCCCATTGAAACGTTTGGCTAATTCAATACTTAGACTCGTTTTGCCAACCGCAGTCGGTCCTACAATCGCAATTACTTTCATTGATTGTACCTGCTTCTCATACGAATCGCTTTTTCCGGAAAATCGGTGATTATGCCAGCAAAATTATTTTCAAAACAAGTCATCATCGTTTCATACAAATTCGGTGTCCAAGGACGAATCGCCTTTGGAAAATTTTTAACGATTTCAGGATGCTGTTTGACCCAATCATAATTTGGATGCAACCCTTCAATAAAATCTGTCGCTAAAACTTGTTTGTATTTTTCTAAATCATTTTTTTGAAGCAAGTTATATTGAATATCTGGTTCGTATTCGTGCATGATTCGCAGCGAATCAAGATTAAAACTTGCGTACCAATAATCAAACGGCCATTTTTTGCTGGTCATGACCGCTGAAATTTTTTTCTCGATTCCAGGATAATGAAACTTGTTTGTCTTGAGTTCGATACACAAAAAGCCTCTAAAGCGCATTTGTAGTAATAGATTCAAAACCTCTTGTAACGTTGAAATCTTTGTTGCTTGATATTTTTCATCAAACCAGCTGCCAGCATCAAGTTCCTTGATCTCTTCTAATGTCAATTCACGAATCAAGCCGGTACCGTCTGTTGTCCGATCGACACTTTCATCATGGATGACGACTAGCTGTTGATCAGCTGTCAGATGGACATCCAACTCAATCCCATCCACTCCTGAGCGAACTGCTTCCATAAACGCAGGCAATGTATTTTCTGGGTGAGTCCCAGCACTCCCGCGATGAGCAATAATTACTGTCATCTATTCTCACCTCGTCTGTAATCATAGATTATTAGTTGCATAATCTGTTTTAAATTTTTTTATTGATTATTGTACATTGAAATAGCGCAATGGCTGTTTCGTTGAACGAGATAATTGCTGTCTTTTTTCATTTAAAATTTCTAACAATTGTTCAGAAAAAGTTTCCATTACGATCCGACCGCCTTTATAAGTAAAACCGCCGATTTTCACCGTTTCTTCAGGTGATAAAATAACTTTTCGATGAGAAATATTTTTGAAAAATTCTTCGATCAAATAATTGGGCAAATAAAAACTATTTTGAGCTGTAAATGAATTCAAATAGATAAAATCATCGATCGTGATATAACAATCATCAAATGAATTGAATGCGACATAGTCTTGCATCAAAACATTGCGCTTGGATAAGATTTCATTGATTTTTTTATTCAAGAGATTGATCGTTTCGATTTCTTTCACCTGATGTTCCAATTCTCTTTCACGATAACGACGTGAATCAATGTGCTTGATCACCGCAAAGGTGGCGATTCCCGTCACTCCCGCTCCGATCAATACACCGATCAGTCCGATAAATGCAATTTCCACGTTTGTTCCTCCTACTTTATAATGATAAAATTACTTTTGCAAAGAATAAAACCCATTTTATACAGATCAATTATCCATTCAACCATCAACTCTTGATCCTGCACAAAAACGGGAAGGTTAGCATGTTCTTATCGTTATTAATAGTACCATATTTTCCTATTTTTACGATAGTTGACCCTTGTAAAAAAAGTGGAGCCTTCTATTTGACCAAAACTGACCAACGTTGTATACTCTTTTTAAGTTTTAGCAATCTAACCTTGTTTGTGCTAAACTAATCTACGAACAATATTTTAAGGAGGATTCACTATGAATTTAGTTCCTACAGTCATTGAACAATCATCTCGTGGCGAACGTGCTTACGACATTTACTCTCGTTTATTAAAAGACCGCATCATCATGCTTAGCGGCGAAGTAAACGATGATATGGCAAACACCATCATCGCCCAATTACTTTTCTTGGATGCCCAAGATTCTGAGAAGGATATTTATCTTTACATTAATTCCCCAGGAGGAAGCGTATCTGCTGGTTTAGCAATTTTTGATACAATGAATTTTGTTAAAGCTGATGTACAAACTATTGTACTGGGCATGGCAGCTTCAATGGGCAGCTTCTTACTAACGGCTGGTGCGAAAGGGAAACGTTTCGCCTTACCAAATGCTGAAATCATGATTCACCAACCACTTGGCGGTGCACAAGGTCAAGCGACTGAAATCGAAATCGCTGCACGCCATATCTTGAAGACGCGTGAACGTTTAAACAACATTTTATCAGAACGTACTGGTCAACCAATCGAAGTCATTGAACGCGACACAGATCGTGACAACTTCATGTCGGCCGAAGAAGCAAAAGCTTACGGCTTGATCGATGAAGTTATGGAAAATAGCAGCTCATTAAACTAATCCATTAAACCGAGGATGCCCCTCGGTTTTTTATTTTGTTACAAAAAAACTATCCAATCAAAAAATTGGATAGTTTATTTTTATTCTTTATTTGAATATCCGGTTTGATAATCGATTTTGATGCCCTCTTGGATATTATAAATAAACAAGTTGAATGAAATCTGATCATCTTCAATACTTTGTGCTTCCATCTGTACTCCACGAGCGACCAATTCGTCGCCTTTGAAATAAGGTGTCACACGATAGCGAACATGGTGATTGGTTTTTCGAATATAATTTCCGATTTCGATCTCATGATCATTCATTCCAGGATCGTTCATCGCGGCTGTTCCAGTCATTAAATTTTTCAGATTATTGTTCTCACCTGAAAATTGGTGGGCGATCAAATGCGCGCGATTGTATAACGGTTCATCATTATAGAATTTTTGATGCCAGCCTGTTGGCTTCACATAGAGCCGTTCTCTTTCTTGATCAGGCATTAAGTCTTTCCCCAGCATTGCATTGGCTGTCCCTACACGATTTAATTTATCTAAATCAGAAAATCGCGTCCAAGTCCCCGCATCCAACGAAAGATCTTCCTTTGAAAAGTTGGGCTGATTGTGATTCAATTCGATCGTTTGATGTTCCCCATCGTAATCTGGAACTTCTGATAATTGACTAACAGTGCTTTTTATATCCTTTGATTCCTTTGGTGCTACTTGCGAATAGACACCATAGATCCCCGCTAATACAACAACGATTGCTGAAATGATTTTAGAGGTTTGTTTCTTTGACGCGATGACCCTTCAACTCCTAATTGATTTTAATAACTCGTTTTTCATCCAATTGACGAATCAAAAAATTTATTCGGATATTTTGTTCCAGTCAACAAGAAATCACGAGTAAACTAAAAACAGTTATTATTTTGTTTGTTGCCAAATTTCTTTGATTGCTGGAATATTACCCAGCTCTGTTAAATTACTTGGCATGATTACGGTATTGCCATTATTTTCAACGACATGTTTGAAAGCTTCGATGCCTAGATAAGCAATCATTTCATCCGTTAAATTGCTGTCTGCGATTGCTTGATTGATTTCTTTGATCCGGGCAGTTTCCGCTTCTGTAATCTTAGCGATCCGCTCAGCTTCTGCTGCGGCATCGATTTTAGTTCGTTCAGCTCGCGCATCCGCATCAATTTTTGTTTGTCGTGCTCGCGCTTCGGCATCGATCTGCATTTCAGATGATTTTGCTTCAGATTCCAAAATCACCGATTGTTTTTTCCCTTCAGAGATCGTGATCAATGATTCTTTGTCACGACTAGCAGTAATCAATTTGTTCATTGAATTGACAATCTCATCTGAAACAGAGATTTCTCCGATATTGATCCGATCAATCGATAAACCATAACCAGAAGTAATATCTTTGACACTTTCATAAAGATTCAGATTGATTTCTTCGGTCCCATTTAGTACCTCGTTTAACTCCATCTTTCCAATAATTCCACGCAAATTAGATTGACAATCTTGGATCATTGAAGTGACCGAATCTTCGTTATCATAGACAAAAGCTCGGGCATCTGTCACATGATACTTGATGGCTTCATCGATTTCTACAATAACATTGTCGCGGGTAATCACACTTTGCGGTTCAATTTGGATCGGTGTTTGTTTTAAAGAAACGCGTCGACGAACTACGTATAGAATCGGGATCAAAAAATGCAGACCTGGCTCTAATGTTTTCACATATTTCCCAAAACTCTCAACTACTTTGACCTCCCCTTGTTGGACAATTACGACCAACTGGCTGAGGATAAACAAAACGATGACGATTGCGATAATGAATAAAATGATATTAAAGATTAACAATATAATTCACATCTCTTTCTTCTAGATTATTATTGATGACAACTAATAGTTCCCGACTGGTAAAATCAATAACTTCCAACATATCTCCTGGCTCTGGCGATCCATTGACTACTTTGTAATCATACCAACTTCCTAAGATTCGGACGATTCCGGTTACCTTTGATCCTTTACTGCGAAAAAACTTTCCCATCGTTTTTTCCATTTGATAATCTGACAAACCCTCAACTCCTTTTCATCAACAAACTTTCCGTTACGTCCTGCTAGATAGAACGCTGGTTCTTTTAATCAGTATACCAAACTTTGCCCAATAAATTTTTTGTTTCCATGATTGATGCCTAAGTATATGCCGACACTTAGAGGAAATCCAACAGATTCACGAGTATCACCCTTTTTAACTAAAAAGATCGCGCCATTCCAGATTTCCTATAACTCATCACTGATTCTGAATATTCTTTTACACATACTCTACTTTCAGAAATATATAAAAAAAATCAACGCTCAGCCACAAACGTTGATTTAATCAGGATAGATTATCCTTGTGGAGGTCTTCTCCCCACATCTCCATTAGCATACCCCAACCACTAATTAAATAGCAAGAACTCATCAAAAAAAGATCGATTGACAGGAAAATATCTGCTGATATAAAAAATCAACTATCAGAATAAAACGAATGATTCAGCAACTCTATCCTTTAAGTCGACTATCGATCAGTAGTTACCGTTTATTTTCTAACATAATATACTTAGTTATAGAAAATAATTGATAATCTATGTTAGACTAAATAATATAAAAGTATCTATAAAAGATATTTTTAAATAATATTATATATAAAATAATAAGAATAGAATGGAGATGTTATTATGAAATTGGGTTTTCTAAAAACAGATTTTCCGCATGAGCGCCGACTTCCTTTACTTCCTGAACACATCAAGCAATTTGCTAATTCGATTTATATCGAAAACGGTTTCGGAGACTCGCTAGGTATCGCTGATGAAGAGTATCAGCAAGCAGGCTGCACGATTTTAAATCGTACTGAAATCTTCGCCCTATGTGATGGTATTTTTTCCTTAAAAATCATCCAACCATGCGACTATGACTTAATCCGACCAAACCAGATGATCATCGGCTGGACTCATCCATTAGGATCTGGCAAAAAATTTATGGAAACTCAAGCAATTCCTAAAAATCTCTACATTCTTGATATCGATAATCAAGCACCTACCATGTTTTATCAAGGAAAATCTTATCCTTCAAAAATCATTCCGAAAAACTTTGTTTATCAAAACAGCTTTTATGCTGGTTATGCTGGGGTATTGCATGCACTGCTGAGTTTTGGTCTTCTACCAACTAGCGACCACGAGATCGCTATTTTAGGCTCAGGAAATACCGCACAAGGCGCATTCCATGGCGTTTCAAAACTTTCTTCATCTGTCCAACTTTTTTATCGCAAAACATTGCCGAATTTCAAACGACAGTTGTCTAAATACTCGATTATTGTTAATGGAATCAGAGTCGGCGATTCCGGTGAGCCGATTTTATCTATCGAAGAACAAGCCCAGTTAAAAAAAGGCACCTTCATTATTGATATAGCAGCAGATGCTGGAAACGCCATTGAAGGCAATCAATTTACAACCGTTGATCAGCCCGTTTATGAAAAAAATGGTCTTTACTACTATACTTTACCGAACACGCCGACGTTTGCTTATCGAAATGTCAGCCAAATACTAAGCGAACAATTTAGTAAATACATCTTCCAAAAGGATCTCTCAATCTTCAAAGATGAAATCACAACGCAACACTCAGACGATGCAGATATTAAAATTCTTGATAAAGTGTAGCACGAATCGACAGCCAAGCAGTCTTGATCATTCCAAATAAACAGAATACCTTTCAAGAACTCTGCTGTAAATAAACTAGCGGAGTTTTTATTAAACGCTTCTTTCGATTCTTTTTTAATTTTTTTGTGTAATTTTTGTGTAACAACCAAAAAAAGAGTGCCAATCCTTTGGTATCAAGGTATTGGCACTCTTCAAGGAAGCGGGTGACGAGAATCGAACTCGCGACGGAAGCTTGGGAAGCTTCTGTTTTACCACTAAACTACACCCGCGATACATTAGAGAGTATAACGCTTTTTATTAAATTGGACAACTATTTATTTCAAACAATAAAATTGACAGAGTGACTCTTTCTAGTTATCTTACAGACAAAGTGTTTACTAAGAAAGGAAGTTTGCTTATGGCTACCTTAGCAAGTGTCAAACAGGTGATTGCTACAGAGATGAACAACATCGTATTCATTTCTTCGGAAACGTGCAGTATTTGCCATGTTGATGCGCCTAGAGTTAAAAAACTTGCTGAAACGAATGCGATTGCTTTTCATCAGTTGGATATTATGCACGAACCTGAACTGGCCGGCTTCTTTGAAGTATTGACGGTACCTGCGGTTTTAGTCTTTCACAAAGGAAAAGAAGTGAGTCGTCAAGCTCGTTTTATCGATTTTCATTCTTTAGAAGAACTTTTGCAGCAATTACCAACAGATTCAGAAATAACAGATTATCAATCATTGTTCAGTGAGCATTGATTCCAGATAAAAAGGGATGAGACAAAATTTTTGTCTCATCCCTTTTTTCGAGTAATCGGTGTTCCAGCAGTTTCTTCGAAAATAAATCAAAATTGCTTCTTATTTCTTAAAACTGCCTACTCCTATCACAACTTCTTTTATTTGTTATCCGTGTTGTGATGTAGGAAATAGATCAATGTTTGCAATTCATTCGTCAAATCAACACTTTGAATAATGATATCATCTGGTGCAGTCAGACGGGCTGCAGTAAAGTTCAAGATTCCTTTAATCCCTGCTTCAGCCAATTGATCCACGACTTGCTGCCCTTGTTCGGCAGGCAAAGTCAAAATTGCGATTTCGATTTGTTGTAATTTGATTTGTTCTACCATACTATCTAATGGATATACAGGAATACCATCCACAATACGTCCCACGATATCTTCTTTGATATCAAAAGCGCAACTTACGCGGATGCTATTGCTTTGATGGAACTTGAATTTTAACAAGGCGCTTCCTAAATTCCCGACACCGACTAAAGCGACATTCGTCAATTGATCGTCATTCAAGATCTTTCCAAAGAAATACATCAAGTCTTCTACATCATATCCGTATCCACGTTTGCCTAACTCGCCAAAATAAGAAAAATCACGACGGATTGTAGCACTATCGACTTGGATTGCCTCACTTAGTTCCGTTGAAGACACTTTCGTTTTTCCTGCATTATTTAATATACGTAAATACCGATAGTATAACGGTAGTCGTTTAACAGTTGCTTTTGGAATTGCATTTTCTTTCACAATAACTCTCCTTCATTAAAAAAATTCGTAAATGTTTACTACTGAACTATAATAGCAAGAATGTCTGTATAATTGCAACGTACTTGCTCGAAATTTTGTGAAAAAATCACGATCCAGTAAAATGACCGCTTCCAATCGCAACGTCTCCAAAAATATGGTAGACTGAATCCATTCGGAAAAATAAATTTAAGGAAGATATCCAATGATTTTATTACAAGCAAATCAAATCGCCCGCTATTTTGGTGCCGACACTTTATTCGAAAATATTCATCTTGAAGTTGATAGTAAAGCACGAATCGGTCTAGTTGGACGAAATGGCGCGGGTAAATCTACGCTGTTAAAAATTATTGCCAACATCGAAGCACCTGATGCTGGGCAAGTTATCAAAAATAAACAAGCCACTTTAGGTTATCTAGCTCAAGATACTGGACTGGATTCAAATGAAACAATTTGGAATGAGATGCTGAAAGCTTTCGAAAATGTTCGTCAAATGGAAACTCGGATGCGAGAAGTCGAGATCAAGCTCGGTGAAACGCCTGAGAGTGATTCCCACTACACTTCCTTATTGAAAGAGTACGATCAGCTTCAACATGATTTTAATGAGCAAAATGGTTATGGCTATGAAAACGAGATTCGTAGCGTCCTTCATGGATTCAAATTTGATGACAGTTTTTATGACAAAGAGATCAGTACCTTATCCGGCGGCCAAAAGACCCGTTTAGCTTTAGCTCGAATGCTGCTGGTCAAGCCTGATATTTTGATTCTTGATGAACCGACCAATCATTTAGATATTGAAACATTGGCTTGGTTGGAAGACTATTTACAAGGATATTCCGGGGCGTTACTGATTGTTTCACATGACCGCTACTTTTTGGATCGAGTCGTAAATGAGATCTATGAGCTCTCACGCCATAAGATTCGTCATTATACCGGCAATTATTCCCGCTATTTGGATTTGAAAGCTGCACAGCTTGCTAGCGATTGGAAAGCCTATGAGAAACAACAAGACAAAATCGAAAAACTCGAAGATTTTGTCGCTCGAAATTTAGTTCGTGCTTCCACAACGAAACGGGCACAAAGCCGACGCAAAACCTTAGAAAAAATGGATCGTTTGGATCGACCTGATGGTAAAGAAAAATCAGCGAGATTCATGTTTGATATTGACAAAGTTTCTGGTAATGTCGTCTTGCAGGTTGAAGATGCCGCGATTGGTTATGAAAAAACGCTGTCTGAACCGATTGATCTAGATATCCGCAAAGAAGACGCAATCGCGCTTGTTGGACCAAACGGGATCGGAAAGTCTACGTTATTGAAATCTTTGATTGGACAACTTCCCTTTATCAAAGGAGAACCGCATTTTGGTACCAATGTCACTATCGGCTACTATGACCAAGGACAAGCCGATTTACACGGCAATAAAACGATCTTAGCCGAATTGTGGGATGAACATCCTACTACTCCGGAAAAAGATATCCGCAGTGTGTTGGGCGGTTTCCTTTTTAGTGGTGAAGATGTCGAAAAGACCATTCCACTATTGAGCGGCGGTGAAAAAGCGCGAGTCGCTCTGGCCAAACTTTCTATGGATAAAGAAAATTTTTTGATCCTTGATGAACCAACAAACCACTTAGACATCGACAACAAAGAAGTTTTGGAAAATGCCTTGATTGATTATCAAGGCACACTGTTGTTTGTTTCTCATGACCGCTATTTTATCAATCGGATTGCCAACAAAGTAATCGAACTTTCACCTGAAGGCAGCAAATTATATCTTGGTGATTATGACTACTATTTGGAAAAGAAAAAAGAAGAAGAAGAGATTGCTGAATTGCGGGCAAAAGAAGCGGCCCCCGTCGAAGTTCCAAAGAAGAAATTTCATCAAGATAAAGAGCAGCAAAAATTGATTCGCACTTTGCGGCGTAAAATTGAAACGGTCGAAGAAACACTCACCGCTTTAGATCAAAAAATTGCTGAATTAGAGATCCAAATGAGCCAACCAGATGTTTTGAATGATCATGTTCAGTTATTAGAATTAACAAACAAGTTAGACGCACAAAAATCCAACCAGGAAGAATTGCTTTCAACTTGGGAGGAGCTCAGCTTGGAATTAGAAGACTTCGAATAAATTACAACTTTTGACCGATGACACCTCCTCTATTTTTCGTTTTAATGAAAGAGTGGAGGTGTTTTTTATGCGGCGACGAATTCGTCCGTTTTCAATTTTACTAGGCTGCTTTTTAGTGATCGCAAGCCTCGGAATTTTTTCTAATCGAATTTTTCACTTTGGTAATGAAGTCAACAGTCAAGCAGACTTCTCTAGCACTGCGAATCAATATCTTCAAGAACAAGGTCAAGACTTTCCCCTGCTGTTGCAAACCGATTTGCGTTGGGCAAACGAAGCCTATGGCAGCGGCACTGGACAAAATGATTTAGCTACTAACGGCTGTGCTATCACCTCACTTGCAATGATTCTTTCTTATCGAGAACATCGTACAGTCTATCCCACTGAGATTTTACAGTGGAGCGGCAATCGTTATTATGAAACGGGACAAGGCACCGCTTGGTCGATTTTTCCAGCTTTTGCACAAAATTACGGATTAACTGAACAGAATCTTGGAAAAGATCAAGCCAAGATCCAACAATATTTGAACCAAAATCTACCTATAGTCGTTTCTGTCAATCCAGGAGAATTCACCGATGTCGGCCACATTATGGTAATCAAAAAAAGTGTTCAAACTGATCAAATTATTGTTTATGATCCAAATGATTCGCCAGATAAGGCCCATTGTAAACAAGGATACACTCTCGAACAGCTCATGCCGCAGCTTGCAAATGCATGGGTATATAATTGATCGACTAATTTACTATAAATAAAGCCGACGCTGATGCGCCGGCTTTATTTGTTTTGAGGTTCCTACTTTCGTAAGAGAAAAAACTTTTAAGGTTCCATTCAGCTTACGCGCAATATTTGAAAAAGTTCTGGGTATTTTGAATCAATTTCTGAAAAAAGAAGGATCTATTTATGAAATTTTAAAAACCTGCTATTATTTTGTTTATTTTCTGCGATCTATTCTTCACTAAAATTTGGCTTCTCCATAACACTCAGTTCTTTTATTCTAAAATTAAGTTAAAATCATCACAATATTTTTTTGTTATTAAAACTCCATGTTGTTCTGTTTTAAAAACTAGAAATATTTATTGTAAGTTATTTTACATTAGTACATCCGCTACTTAATGTAAAAAATACCAAAAAAGGGTTTACAAATGTTAGAAACCCATGTATATTGTGTGTGAAAACATTAAAGTATTATTTACTTAAAAAGGAGATTTTCTACATGTCAAATAACCTAGATTCTCAAGACTACTTAAATAAAGTTGATGCTTGGTGGCGTGCTGCTAACTATATCTCTGTCGCTCAAATGTATTTGAAAGACAATCCACTATTAAAACAGCCGCTAAAAAAAGAAGATGTTAAAACTCATCCAATCGGTCACTGGGGTACCATTGCTGGTCAAAACTTTGTTTACGCTCACTTGAATCGTGCGATTAATAAATATGATTTGAACATGTTTTATATTGAAGGGCCTGGTCACGGCGGTCAAGTAATGGTTTCAAACTCTTATATTGATGGCAGCTACACAGAAACTTATCCAGAAATCACAGAAGATGAAGCTGGGCTTAAAAAACTTTGCAAAATCTTTTCTTTTCCTGGCGGTATCGCCTCTCATGCGGCACCAGAAACACCAGGTTCTATTCATGAAGGCGGCGAATTAGGTTATGCATTATCTCATGCAACAGGTGCCGTATTAGACAATCCTGATGTCATTGCTGCAACTGTAGTTGGTGATGGTGAATCTGAAACTGGCCCTCTTGCTGCTGGTTGGTTCTCAAATACGTTTATCAACCCTGTTAACGATGGTGCTGTTTTACCGATCCTTTACTTAAACGGCGGAAAAATCTCTAACCCAACAATTTTATCGCGTAAAAGTGATGAAGACTTGAAAAAATATTTTGAAGGTATGGGTTGGAAACCATATTTTGTTGTTGGAACTGATCCTGCAGAAGTTCACCCACTAATGGCAAAAGTATTGGATGAAGTCATCGAAGAAATCAAAGCAATCCAAAGCGAAGCTCGTAAAGGCAAAGCTGAAGATGCTAAAATGCCTGCATGGCCAGTCATTATTTTCAGAACGCCTAAAGGTTGGACCGGTCCTCAAACATGGGCTGGCGAACAACTTGAAGGAACTTTCCGTGCTCACCAAGTTCCAATCCCTGTCGGTTCAGAAGATATGGAACATGCAGACAAATTGGTTGATTGGTTGAAATCTTACCGCCCAGAAGAATTATTTGATGAAAACGGCAAAATTGTTGCTGAATTAAAAGAATTATCTCCTAAAGGCGATAAACGGATGTCGACAAATCCAATCACTAATGGCGGAATCGATCCAAAACCAATGAACATGCCTGACTGGAAACAATACGCAATCGATACAACGACTCCTGGTTCAGTAATGGCGCAAGATATGATCATCTTTGGTCAACAAGCTCGTGACATGGTCGTTAACAACCCAACAAATTTCCGGATCTTCGGACCAGATGAAACAAAATCAAATCGTTTGAATAAAGTCTTCGAAAAGACAGATCGTCAATGGTTAGAACCAAAAAATAGTACTGACGAATGGCAATCTTCAGCCGGTCGAGTAATTGATGGTCAATTATCTGAACACCAAGCAGAAGGTTTCTTAGAAGGTTATGTTCTAACTGGGCGTCATGGTTTCTTTGCAAGTTACGAATCATTCTTACGTGTCGTTGATTCTATGTTGACTCAACACTTCAAATGGATGCGTAAAGCTAGTGCTCATGCTTGGCGGAAAGAATACCCTGCATTGAATGTTATCGCGACATCAACTGTATTCCAACAAGATCACAATGGTTATACTCACCAAGATCCAGGTGTATTGACTCACTTAGCTGAGAAAAAACCAGAATTTATTCGTGAATATTTACCAGCCGATGCAAATAGTTTGATGGCTGTCATGGATAAAGCAATGCAAGACAAACAAGTGATCAACTTGATCGTTTCAAGTAAACACCCTCGTCCACAATTCTATTCAGCTACTGAAGCAGAAGAATTAGTGGAAGAAGGCTTGAAAGTCATCGACTGGGCAAGTACGGATAATGGTGCAGAACCTGATTTAGTCGTTGCTGCTGCTGGTACAGAACCAAACTTGGAAGCTTTAGCAGCTGTTTCAATCTTGAACAAACAGTTTCCTGAACTGAAAATTCGTTTTGTCAATGTCGTTGATTTATTGAAATTGCGTCATCCTGAAATTGATCCTCGCGGATTAAGTGATGATCAATTCGATGCGATCTTTACTAAAGACAAACCAATCGTCTTTGCTTTCCATGGTTACGAAGGAATGGTTCGTGATATCTTCTTCGATCGTCACAATCATAACATCCATATCCATGGTTACCGTGAAAATGGCGATATCACGACGCCGTTTGATATGCGGGTCTTCAGTGAAATGGATCGTTTCCACTTAGCTCAAGATGGAGCTAATGCAGCTTACGGTGAAAAAGCCGCAGACTTCTCTCAAAAAATGGATGATACATTGGCCTTCCACCACGATTACATTCGTGCAAACGGAACAGATATTCCAGAAGTAGAAGATTGGAAATGGGAAGCTTTAAACGGAGCAAATAAATAATAGTCAACAAAAAGCATCAGGAGATTTTCATCTCTTGATGCTTTTTGTTGGATTCAATTTCCTATACTACTCTGGGTTGATAGAAAATCAGTTAGACTTTTCTATCAACATTTTTGTTTGTCTAAAAGAAAAAAACAGCGTAGATTCCCCCGCTGACAACTTTAGTCCCTCTTTGTCGTTTCCTTTCTATTACTCACCAAAAGGCTCGCTACACCTCAAAGAGATCGCTTTTAATTGCACGTTCCAGCATTTCCTGATACAAAAAATATACGACGCTTTTCAGCGCCGCATACTTTTCTTATTAGCTACTTGATTTTTTCAACTAATGACCGCAGAATTTGGCTCATTCGTTCACCATTATCTTCTTTGACTATTTTCTCGGATAAGATAAAGGAGCCTCCTACACCCATAACGTGGGGATTTTCAAGATATTCTACAAAATTATCTTCATTGATCCCGCCAGTTGGCAAAAAGTTGATATCATAGAATGGACCGCTCAAAGCGTTGATTGCTTTTAATCCGCCATAAATATCTGCCGGGAAAAACTTCACTACTTTGATGCCGTAATCTGCTGCCGATTGAATATCTCTTGGCGTTGCAGTTCCAGGGAAAACAGGAATCCCTTGTTCTAAACAATATTCGATCACATCAGGAACAACAGCTGGAGAAACGACAAATTTCGCCCCATTTTCAACAGCACTTTTGGCTTCTGCTAGTGTTCGAACCGTACCTGCACCAACCATCAATTTACCAGAGGCTGATAACTGTTTGATTGCTGCATTGGCTAAATCGCTGCGGAAAGTCACTTCGATCAATGGAACGTCATTTTCTAACAAAATCTCTTCTACTTTAGCTAAGTAGTCCAAATCAGTCGCAGTATAAAGCGGCAATAATTTTGTTTTCGCTAACTGTTCATAAACTGGATGATTCATATTTACTGACATTTTCTTCTCTCGCTTTCTACGCAACTCTATTTTTTACTTTTTGTGATTGCTTCGTGCAATCCTTGCATATAGGTAATCCCCATTGCCCGATCATACAGACCGTAGCCGGGTCTAGCGACTTCTCCCCAAAGTGTTCGACCATGATCTGGGCGAACTACTCCATCAAAGCCAACTTCGATTAATGCTTCCATGATCGCATACATATCAAGCGACCCTTCTGTCGATAAGTGAGCCGTCTCTTTAAACTTGCGGTAACCTAAAAATTCTACGTTGCGGAAGTGAACAAAGTTGATCCGATCTCCAACAGCATGAATGATCTCAACCATATCGTTGTTAGGATCTGCACCTAACGCGCCCGTACATAAGGTTACACCATTATATGGTGAATCGACCATACTGATGATACGTTTTAGATCCGCTAAATTTTTAGTAATCCGAGGGAAGACAAAAATTTCCCATGGTGGATCGTCCGGATGGATTCCCATTTTTACATCCGTTTCTTCACAAACTGGAATGATTCGTTCAAGGAAATATTTCAAGTTATCAAATAAAACTTCTTCTGTCACGCCGTCATACATCTCAACTAAAGAATTAAATTTATTTAAGCGTTCTTCTTCCCAACCAGAAAGTTGGAAGCCTTTAGACTGACTGCTGATCAATTTATACATATCACCCGGTTCCATGTTATCGACCACCGCTTGATCGTATAATAATGCCAAACTGCCATCTTCATTTTCATAATTCAATGTTGTTTTAGCCCAACCGAAAATTGGTTTAAAACTATAACAGATTAAATGAACACCGCATTCAGACAAGTTTCTGATTGTTTGAATATAGTTATCGATGTAATGATCACGTTCGGCTGTCCCAGCTTTGATTGCATCAAGGATCGCTACACTTTCAATACCTAATAACTCTAAGTTTTCTTTTTCAATTGATTCTTTTAACTCACGAATCTCTGAAACTTCCCAGACATCCCCTGGAAGTTTATTCAGCAATGTTCCAACAACCCCGTTGATCCCTGGAATTTGTCGAATATTGTTTAAGGAAATGGAGTCGCCTTTTTCTCCATACCATCTAAAGCCCCACTTCATTGGTCTAGCCTCCCTTTTCTAAAAATCGTCCTCGTCGTCATCTTCATCCGTTTCTGAGAAATGCCAAACATCTAAACTATTTTTTCCTTGGTCGATTACAGCAGCTGCAATTTCTTCAACCGGTGTACTCAAGATTTGATGATTGATCGTTTCTAGTAGCATTGGTAGATTAACTCCACCGATTATATAAACATTCGCTTGAAGTTCTGGTGCTAAACCATTAGTGATCAACACAGATTGATTATATGGACTAGCACTTACTAAATCAGTCAACACAATGACTCCTGCATTTTTATCGACTTCTTTAACAGCCACTTCAATTTTTTGTCCCAAATTTTGGACATCATCGCCAGGATTTAAATTAACTGTAGCGATATTATTCGTTGTTCCGACAATCACTTCTGCGGCATCTTTTAAGCCATCACTTAATTTTCCATGAGTAGCAATTACAATTCCTAACATACGTACCCTCCGCTTCTCTTACTGAAACAAATTCGTTACAGCAGCGATATTTTCCATATTCAAGTGTTTCTCTTTTAAATCAGTCGGATTCAGATAAAAAGTTGAATCGGCTTGATCTTTGCGTGCACTAAACAGATAGTTTACCTTTTGATCGGCTGCTTGGTAGTCGATCGTTTCATCGAGTTTTTTATTATTTGGCAATTCACCCAATAGATGCAAAGGCGCCGATGTCCCTACACTATCTAAATAATAAATTTTACTGCCTCTTTTGACTTGCTTTTGCAATTCATCCAATCCCTTGCTGCCGTAACTACCTTCATCTAAAAAAGCATATGCAACATTTTTTTGTTTGTTTTCTGCGATTATTTTCAGCATCGCTAAGATTGACGAGGTATTTCGGACTAAAGTTTTTCGATTAGATAACCCTTTAGTTACTTTACCTAGCAGGGCAAAGTAACCTGCATAGATCACTATGATGCCTAACGTACTGATAGAATTGAACTGAAACGAGTTTGGTGAGATCTGCATATAGACCAATGTCCCAATCACACCTAAAAGAATCGTCAAAATCGTACTAGCTAAAATAAAGGTCGTTGTCTTTTTGGACTGATCTTTACGATCAAACAACTGATAAGAACCTACACTTTCAGGAGGAGTATCATAGAAGGTGCAGATCACTTGGTCTGCTTGTTTGATATTTCCGACATAAACATTTCGCGATGCATATTTCTTCTGCTGGTCGTATTCGATTACACGAACATCTTCCCGCATTTTAGCAATATCTGTTACCAAAGCGGTTAGAAACCGCTTCTTGCTTTTTTCCGTTCGCCGCAAGCGGTAAATGTATTGGTAACGAAACAGCCAATCTTTAAATACCTCCGTCTGCTCCATCTGTTCTCCCCTCCTTGGTTTTTTCAATTGTTTCTATAAACCGAATTGTTTCAAGACATCTTTTAAGCTAGATTTCGGTGCAGAAGGTGTTGCTTGGAAATAGATGTTCTCTACGCCGTAATTTTCATTCAAATCTTTTAATTTTTCTGCATCTTCTTTGTTCAAGTAAACAGATTTCGTCACTAAAATATCTTTTTCAGGATCTTTTTGGGCGATACCGCCAATATTCAATTCCTTCATCGGTACTCCATGTTTCACAAGATCATAGATTACACCAACTGTTTTTGTAATCAAGATGCAGTTATATTCTTTGAATTTGAATTCATCCCAATAAAATTTTGCTTTTTCTGGTGTAATGACGATCGTCTTTTGTCCCGTCCGACTACCGGCATTTTTATATAGATCACGCATAAATTTATCTTTCGCTACGACTTCGTCAACAACGAAGATTGAATTTACTCCACTTTTTTGTGATAAAGTTACCATTACTTGACCGTGGATCAAACGTTCGTCCACACGAGCTAAATTAATTTCGCCCATTTTAAACACTTCCTTTCAAAATTATAAGATTCCGATTCCGGCTAAAATAATTAAAATCAAAGTCAACCATAGTAAGGCTTGTGTAACTTTCAGCCCTTTCTTGGTATAGAACCAGTAAACACCCATAACAACTGCTAAAGGTAATAGTCCAGGTACGATCTGATCAAGAATTTCTTGAATAACGAACTCTCGCCCTGAGATTGCAAATTTCAATGTTGATTCGACTTTTACATAGTTTCCTGCCAAGATTCCCATCATGAACAGCCCCAACACTGAAAGTGCTTCGATCGCTGTTTGAACGCCTGTACTTTGCATCAAACCAGTGGCATTTCGTCCCATAGTAAAGGATTGTCTTGCGAAGAAGACCCCTAGTGCGGCTTGGTAAAGTGCGAAGAAGACGAATGGGAACAACGCTCCCAAGGCACTTCCTTGTTGCGCCCAAGGTACTGCGATTGCGATGAAAATATATTGAACAGTCCCTGAGTCAATCGCATCACCAATGCCAGCCAATGCTCCCATCAAACCGGCTTTAGTGTTATACATCAAATCATCTTGCATCAAGATTTCTGTCTTTTCATACTCTTCTTGAGCACGCTGTTGTTCCATTGAAGACATCAGACCTGTGATGACACCGCCGCCCCAACTTAATTGAGTATTGAAAAAGAGTAGTTGACGCTTGTATGCAGCTTTTAAATCATCATCGTTTTTATATAATTTTTTCAAGATTGGCAGCATTGCATATAGTAATGATGGTGCCAAGTAGCGTTCAAAAGAGTGAGGAATTTCATTGGCGAAATGCCATCTTAGATACGCTTTAGTAACATCTTTGCTAGTAATTTCTTCAGGTGCTAAGCTTTTATTCGCTGTTGTTTGTGTATTTGATACTTCAGTCATATTTTTTCCCTCCTAGTTTGGTTTATTAAAATCCGTCATCATAATCATCGTCATCATCAAAAGTTGCGGATGAACCACTGCTTGCTGATTCAGTTGCAGGAGCAGATCCTTTGCCTTTTTGTGACTGAACGAAGATCAATGCAATAACGATCCCAAAGATTGCATAAGTAACCATTGTGATTTCAAGGGATTTAAATACCACACTCATGAAATATGCTAGGAAGAAAAAGACCATATAATCTTTTCGACCGATTACATACACAGTAGTTGCGATACCGATAGCAGCTAACCCGCCACCTACTACTTCAAGAATATGAATGACCACTGTTCCTTCGAGCGCATTGATGACATCTGCAATAATCGGTGCTCCTAAATAAAGAGCAATGAATACTAATGGGACAAATAGAACAAATGAAGCAATTGTTGGATATAAAATGATCGAGCGTTTGATTGCTTTTGTGTTCAAATCTTCAACAGCTTTATCCGTATACTTTCCTAAGAATGTATTGATAAAGAAGCGGAATTGATACAAATAGCTTCCTAGTAAACCAACGGGCACGGCAACTGCGATCGCCGCTTCTGGTTTTAAGTTTCCTAACAATGCTACTGGAACCGCGATTGCCGCAGCGATAGATGGTTCAGCAGGCATTGATCCGCCTGGTGAGAATACACCCATATAAATCATTTGCAAAGCGGCAGTTACGATCATTGCTTGGGCAACGTCTCCCATGATAATCCCTACGACCAAACCAGTCATAAGAGGTGAAAAACGTAAAGTTAACGTTGCTCCTCCTCCTAGCCAGCGCGACATTACCGCAGCAACCCATAAAGCAATCAACAGACTCTGCATTACACTTAAAGTATCCATAAGCTCCTCCTAATTCCTATTAATGTACCTATTTTCGTTTTGAATAGGCTTAATATTTGTTTATTTTCCTCTAAACTAACGCGAGGATTTGATTTTAATTCTTGTTGATGTAATTCTCTAATGCAAAAATCGATTTCTTCAATAAATCAGTAGTGATCGGGATCGGCAGTAAATGGACCTTATCTTTTGAATCCATAAAAGCTACGATTTGATCGATTACTGTTTCATCTTCTGGTAAGAGCTGCATCTGAGTTAATGACATCGGTAGATCTAACTCTTGATAAAATGGGATCAATGCAGTGATCTGCTCCCATTTTTTCTCGACCGCTAATTGATAGAAAATACCATAAGCAACTTTTTCGCCGTGCAAGAACCGATGACTTGCAGGAATATATTTGCTCATCCCATCATGCATCGCATGAGCAATCGCATTTCTAGCATATTTATCGCCTAATCCGCCAACTAAACCAGCCACTGCAAAAACGATTTCTGATAAATGAACAAATTCTTCGGTTGCTTTGCCTGCTTTCATATCTTTGATTGCTTTAGCAGAATCATTTAAAATTGCTGCCTTACAAAGCTCTGAAGTATAGCCGGCTAATTGCAAGAACGGTTCATTTTTCAAATGTGCTTGTTGTAAAATAGCATCCGACTCATACCATTTTGCAATCGTATCTGCGAGTCCAGCGATAAAATAGTTCACCGGTGCATCCACGACTAATTCTGGATCCGTAATGAAAAAGGCTGCTTGCCGTAAGAAATGCTCACTTTTTCCTTCTGATTCTCCATTTTCCTTATACATCACTGACAACGGTGTCCAAGGAGCACAATTACTAGCTAATGTCGGAATCACACCGAAATTCACATTCATCATGTGGGCAGCATACCCAACTAAATCAGCCAGCTTTCCTCCGCCAACTCCGATAATGAAGTCGATTTGGTTTTCCCGTACTACTTCAGCGATTCTTTCCGCTCCGTAGTAACTGCACTCACCAGTGTATTGTAAAAAATGAAAGTTATAATCTGCTTGCTTCAGAAAACTCAGATAAGGTTTTGCTTTTTCAAAAGAAATTTGACCATGGACAATTAAAATATTTTTTGCTGAGAATTCTTGCAAAACAGCTGGTACAAAATCGATCGCACCAACATGGTAGCGATAAAACTGGGGACCAACTTTAACCTTTAAATCCGTTAACATCTTAGCCCTTCTTTCTATCTGACATGCGTGCTTTTCGCTTGGACTGACCGTTCAGGAACTTTTCCGACGACAACATCTTCGACATCTCGGAGACATTTCGCGCCCATTTCCTGTAAACATTCCATCGTATAAGCTGAAGTATGCGGCGTCATAACTACATTACTAAAAGCCAGATAAGGATGATCTTTGCGACCAGGTTCTTCTTCTAACACATCCGTTGCTAATCCTGCGATTTTACCTGATTTTAAAGCGGTAACAATTGCTTCTTCGTCAAGCAACGCCCCGCGAGCGCTATTAGATAAGTAGACATTGTCTTTCATCTGTGCAATTTCTTCAGTAGAGATCATATGATAATTTTCTTCATTGAGGCTGGCGCTAAGACAAATAATGTCCGCTTCTTTTAATAGTTGCGGCAAATCAACTTTCTTAGCACCGTGACTTTCGATATGCAAAGCCGATTTATACGGATCGTAGGCCAAGACGTTGCATCGAAAACCATTTCGCAAAATCTCGACTACACAACTTCCTGTATTACCGACACCGATAACACCAACTGTTTTGTTGAAAAGTGTCCGACCAACGAAATTTGCTCGATCTTCCCATTTATCATTTTTAACACTTTGATTGGCTTCAACGGTTTTTCTTAAAAGTGCCAACAGATTTGTAACATTATTTTCTGCTACTGCATCTCGTTCAACTAAAGCTGGAATGATCGAAACAAGTGTGTCATGCTTACGTGCTGCTTCAATATCAATATTGTTGTAACCAATACCATGTCTTGTAATTAAAATAAGTTCATCTTTATAATCAAAAAATTCCTGAGTAAAAAATGGTGTGACACTCGCAATAATGATATTGTACCCTTGTAACAACTCTGCTAATTCACGTCCGCCGATTTCTCCATCAACCGTAAACGAACGAACATCGCCGATTTTCTCAAGCTGCTCCAGCTGGTCATGAAAAATTTTGCCGAAACTACTTGAATTTACAATTGCAATTTTGTATTTTCCCATCCTAAAGCTCCTTTTAGTCTTGCTTAGCTACTGACTGACAACTTCAATCTCACTCAACCAAGTCTTCTCTTCTTTTATATAATTCCCCCTTTTTCCTTTAAACCGCAGAAACATCATCCAATTTGACCTTACACAGCCAGAAATCGCTTTCTGATAGCGCATTCATGTTATAGTCTTATTATACAAAAAAATATTTTTTTGTATAATAGAAAAAAGAAAAAATATTTTTGTTGATTTTTTTTTTTTTGCGAGTATCTTAAGGTTAACTACTTATCAAATAAAGGAGGAGCACAAATGGCTAGCCCGATTCACCTGCAAATAAAATCGATGTATACAGACTTTAGCCCAAAAGAACAAGCGATTGCTGACTATATATTGGAAAATCCAAGCAAGGTTAGTCATAGCTCGATCAGCGACCTTGCCGCCGAATTAGGCATCGCTGACTCAACTTTTTTTCAATTTACAAAAACATTAGGATTTAGTGGCTTCAAAGATTTTAAGCTGGCGTTATTGAAACAAGAGAATGATTTGTCCGCCGTTACGATTCACGAAAATATTCAAAAAAACGATTCCGAGTTAGTGATGGCCCAAAAAGTTTTTGACTCAAATATTAAAACGCTCACCGATACAAAAAAACTATTAAATGAGGAAGATCTAAATGCCGCAGTCAAAATAATCTCTGCCTCTAGACGGCTGTATTTCTTTGGTGTCGGCGGTTCAGAGATCGTTGCGACCGATGCCTACCACAAATTTTTACGCTCGCCTATTCCTGTAGGTCACAGTACCGATTACCATATCCAATTGATGGAAGCCTCATTATTAACCGAAGCAGATTGTGCCATTGTGATCTCTCATTCTGGCAAATCAAAAGAAACGATCCACATCGCAAATGCGGCTAAAAAATCAGGCGCAAAAGTGATTGTAGTCACCAGTCAAGCAAATTCACCGCTGGCAAAATTAGGCGATGTCGTCTTCATCTCGATCTCAGAAGAAATCGAATTTCGTTCCGAAGCCCTTGCTTCACGAATCGCTCAGTTAAGCATCATCGACTCGCTTTATGTGATTTTGATGTTCCATAACCGTGAAAGCGCGCAAGAAACGATCGCAAAAGTCCGCGAAGTAATCTTAGGACTAAAAGAAAATAAAACCGACTGATAAACAATAAAAAGCCCATCTAGCTAGTGACTAGTTAGATGGGCTTTTATCGATGCAATAGTGATTTAGGGAACAGACCCGCTGAATCAAAAAAGGCTGAACTAACTATAGTCCAACCTTTCTCCTATTTTCCCATTGATTTAACATCATTTTAACTAAATTCCTCTATTATTTCCTGTACATCTTCAACAGGAGCAACTCAACCAAAAGCACTGGTACAAAAGCATTTGTCTGTCTTCTGGTAGCGCAGTGGAAAACTCAGACTGGTAATAAATTGTCATTTTTTGAAAGAATAGCGCCCTCTTGAACATTATCAATCGCATTTACCACTTGTTGATCTGACTTCGCATATAAGTGACCGTAAGTTCCTAAAGTGATTTGGATATTCGCATGGCCCAATCGTTCTTGAATCGAGAGCGGTTGAATGTTCTGCTCAATCAGAAATGCAACATGAGAATGTCGTAGCGCGTGAAGCTTAATCGGTTTGACGCCCGCTTTTTTAGCAGCTTCTTTTAACCAGTTTGCAAAAGAATAAGGTGGCGTAAAGGTTCCGTCCAACTGAGCAACATATTCAAAATTTCCAATACGTTTTTGCAAGTCATACCACTGTCTGAGCTTTAATGAAAGTTTCTTTCCCATCCCAATTGTTCGATAAGCGCATTTAGTTTTTGGAGTCGAAAAGTGCCAATCATTTTTTGTATTATAAATTAGTGTCTTCTCAATCGTTATCGTGTTTTTCTCGAAATCTACATTTGACCAAGACAAAGCTTCAAGTTCTCCAATCCGAATGCCAGTATAAAAGAGCATTTCATACACAATCTTCCGATGGTGGGTTTGAATCTTATCGTCCTTCAATTCATTCATCACTTTTAGAAACTCACTGTGTTCCCAAAACTCAACTTTCTTATTCTCAGAGGGAAGCGAAGAAACATCTTCAACGGGATTTTTAGCAATCACCCCCTCTTTAACAGCCCGATCCAATACAATCTTTAAGTGTCCCCGAATCCGATTGATATAAGACTTTGATAACGTTTCGCCATTGACTTTTTTCCGTGAATTACGTGACTCTGTCTGGCTTAGTTCAAATAGCCAATCCTCAATATCGTGACTTGTAATATCTCGAACACGAAAATGATAGAAAAACTGCATTCGCTTTTCGAATATAAATTGCGCATTCTCATATGTTTGACTTTTCACCTGTCTCTCATACCATTTTACAAACCTATCCTTGTAAAACTCTTCGAAAGTCATTTGATTGGTAGAACACAGTTGATTAGGAACTGTCTTGTTAAAATCATGTGTTTCCATGTACTTGTCATAAGCAATTTTGGCATCTTTTTGTGAAGCATAGCTTCGTTTAGTCTTCTGAACCTTTCTTCCATTTTCATCTATACCTAGATATGCTCGAAAGAACCATTTTTTTGTTTTTTTGTCTTGATAAATATTTTTAATTTTTGGCATCGTACCATTCCTCTCTATACTCGAGAAAATCTACTTTAATTGTACCGCGCTTGTACTGTTTATTCCGCAACTTGAACGTGGAAAAGATGTTCAATCACTCGAGATGGCACCACACCAACTTGGCGATTGTTATAAAAATCTATACCTTCAACCCTTGCAAGATACGTTTTGCTCTCTTTAATCATTCGTGCAGCTTGACTAGGTTTAAAGCCCATCTCTATCAAAATTGCACGATTTACCATGAAATCACATTTTGTTTCCATTCTCTCACCCCCTGATACTTTACTCCTTTTAAATTAATCCTCTTTATAATCAATTGTTTCTCATTCAATGGTTGTGTTATACTCGTCTTGTCGAGGCGGAGTACGTTGCACAACTTGTTGTGTAAGCAGTACTTTGCTTTTTTAGTAGCTTGTTTTCTCATTTGATATACTTTGTAGTTTTCGTTCATAATACTCAACCTCCTCCTGATAATATTCTGGGTCTGCCTTCATATTTTGGAGAAGTTTAATCTGTCTTGGATTCATTTCTCCTTGTTCAATAATCAAAGACAACAAGGAAGAATGAAACGTTTGATCCACTTGTGCTATAAAAGCTAGCGATGGCGAAACACCATGAATTAACCAATTCATACTTTTCTCAAAGCTTTGAGGAATTGTCTCTAAAGAAATAGTGATTGCGCCACGATTGTCAATAAAGGCTGCCCATTTGGCATCGACTTTTGCATCTGGATCATTTGGATCACGGTCATAAAAACAAATTGCTCCATTAAGTAACTCAAAGAACAGTTTGGTTAAATCATGGGATCTTGAAATAATCTTTGCCAAGCTTTGTGCTTTCTCTTTTCGATACCGTAGTTCAAAGCGATTTTTCACTTCTGCCTCTTCAAGTGGTATTCCTCTTCGCTTTCGTTGTTCATAATCCTTCTGATAAAAACAAAAGCGACATTGACTCTTCTTTGAGCCTAAATACAAGGTCTCGCCATTTGATTCATTATTTGTGATATCCGTCCCGCCATGAGATTCACTCACTTGAAACGTGGTCCATACATGGCCTAGTGTTACTTTACGCTTTAGTTCTGGAATGCTGAGACTCCCCACAAAATCATCTAAAGTAAAATCAATCCGTGTAAAGTTTCCCTGATAATCTAATACCTTACGGAAGAACTCTTGCCAGTTTGATTTTGCGGTTTTCAAACGCATGGCAAGATGTTTACAGCCTTGACCTGAAAACTCCATTACGGTTCCTTTTACCGTATCGTCAATGGAATACCGAATCGTGATTACTTGATTCCAAACATATTGCCCAATATAGCCCTTTGGTGCATAATCCAATTCCTCAAAGCGTTCAATAGGCATGCCAATAATCTCTTCAATCAACTTTAAATGTTGATTCGAGAAAAAGTGAATGGTTAGATAATCAATCAAAACACGATTAACTGGAACAACCTCTTCTTGCAAACTATCCAGTATAAGAGTCAATTTTTCTGCACTTAATTGTCTCGTTCCTTTTTCTACTTTCGATAATAACGATCTCGAAATCCCCACTTTTTCTGCTAAATATCGCTGGGTCCACCCCCTTTCTTCTCGAGAAACTCGAATGGCTTCACCGAGATCATGTTGATTAACTTGGTTCATAGACAAACCTCCTTCTGCTATTTACTTGTCAAAGAACCGATAGACTTATTTTAAGTACAAATCAATTGTACGCTTGTATTTATTTTAAGTCAATAGACTTTGACTTTTTTTAAGTACACAAGTATACTGAATTTAAGAACTCATCATGAGGAGGAGTTTTCATGGAGATAGACAAGCAAGCAGTTGGCAATCGAATTCGGCAGATTCGCCAAGAGTTAAAGTTGAGTATGGAGAAATTTGGCAAACTAATTGGTGATTTACCGCGAAGTACAGTCAATAACTGGGAACGTGGGATTAACCTTCCAAAAACCGAAACCCTTCACCAAATTGCAGAAATAGGCCATGTCACCAACGAATATCTTTTGTATGGTGAGCAAGAAAACCAATACATTTTAGAAATGCTTCAAAAGAAGGCAGGTAAGCTTGATCCTAAGATTGAAGGACTGATAGTAGACGAACTGAAACAAGCAGATTTTGTCAGTGAAAAAGAAATGGATCGAATGGTTGAATTTTTTATTACAAACCTCATTCCACCAACTGAACAAGATCAGTTTACTTTCCAATGTATCGACGAGAAAAAGCGGCTTTACCTTGGTTCAACTAATTTTGGTAAAGAAGCGCAGCTCTATTTACACCATGACAATCAAAATCATATTCTGCACATGATGCCCTTTACCTTCTCCAACTTTAGTGTGGATCGCTTACTCGTCTATTTAGCAAATCAAGAATCCTATTCCTATTTTGGGAAACATTTGCCAAAGAAACTAGTAGAAAAGGCCATTCTTCTATACTCAATCAATCAATCAACCGGCGATGTGCGAATTGCTCCGTTGGTCTATTCAAAAGAAACCGCTTCTTATCAGTACACAGAGGACAATCAATACCTACTAGAACAGCAATATCTCTATCTACCATTCGTGATGGAAGTCGAGAAAGAACGTCTGTTAAACGCAGCGTATCCATCATCAAAATAAAGTGACAAGCTCTATAAGCATGTGACAAAGAAAACACTGCTAGGACACTCCCAAATGGGTAGTTGTCCCAGTTTCCTGTTCTTTGTTAGCCCCCTGTTAGAACCGGGGGCTTTATTCATGCAGTCCGGCTGCGCCTCCCTGCAATAGACAAAACTCCAGATCGGGTAATTCGCTTGTGGCGAAACCCGACCTGGAGTTTGTCTTTACAGTATTATTTTATGCTTCTTTCGAATATCTCCAAGCATTCAGTGATTTATCTATCTTTGATCTCTTTTAAGCCTCTTGCAATAACTCCTTGATTTCCTTTGGTTTTGCAACTCGGCCACTAACAACTAATTTATCATCAATAATCAGTCCTGGCGTCTTCATCACACCAGCTTTCACGATTTCAGCCATATCTTCGACTTTTGTAATTGTCGGCGTAATGCCTAACTCCGACACTGCTGTTTCTACATTTTCTTTTAACTTTTGACAGTTTTTACAACCTGGACCTACAATTTTGATTTCCATAATTATCTAATCCCCCTTAACTTTTTATAAAGCTATACTATTGAAAGTAAAGCCAATCAATAAAATACCTACAATACAAATTGTGATAAAGATTCCTAACAATTTAGGTTTAACCACTCTACTTAACATGATTAATGACGGCAAAGACAACGTTGTGACAGACATCATGAAAGCCATCAAAGTTCCCACTGGCACCCCTTTTGAGAATAGCGCTTCTGCTATTGGGAGAACACCAAAAATATCTGCATAAATTGGTGCCCCAATTAAGGTCGCAATAATCAGGCCAAACGGATTATTATTACCTAGGATGCTTTGAATAAAACTGGTCGGAATCCAATTATGAATGAGCGCACCAATCCCAACCCCAATTAATACATAAAGCCAGACTTTACTAGCAACCTCCTTCACTTGCCCCCAACCATAAGCCATTCTTTTTTTTATGGTATAGGTTTCAACTTGGCTAAGACCTTCCTCCATCTCGCGAATATAATCTTGAATTTCATTCTCTAGGTGTAATTTATCAATGAGTGTACCTCCAATTACAGCTAGCAGTAATCCTAAAAGAACATAAGCTATCGCAAATTTCCAGCCGAAGAAAGACATTAACAGGATAATTGAGGCAATATCAACCATTGGTGAGGAAATAAGGAAGGAGAAGGTTACTCCTAACGGTAATCCAGCGGTTGTAAACCCAATAAAAATTGGAATGCTAGAACAACTACAAAAAGGCGTGACTGTACCCAAAAGTGCTCCCAGTAAATTCCCCTTCCAACCTTTTAAGCCACCCAACAATACTTTGGTTCTTTCAGGTGGAAAAAAAGTCTGAATAACCCCCATGACAAAAATTAAGATCGTTAATAAGATAAAAATCTTAATTGTATCAAACAGAAAGAACTGAAGACTTGCCCCTATCTTGCTATCGATCGAAAGTCCAAAACGCTCAACTAATTTTCCCATCAAATCATTTAGCCAAACCATTTTTAGTAATTGATCGCTAATCCAAGTCCACATACCTTCCCCCCCCTTTTGAATTAAACATTTAACTGCTTCGATAATTCAATCATTCTCTTTTCGATTTCATCTCTTGTGTCTCGGAAAGCACTTCTAATTTCTGCCTCAGATCCTTTCGCTTTGGCAGGATCTACTAAGTCCCAATGAAGGTGAGTGCTTTCCTTTGGAATCATGGGACACTTATCTGCTGCGTCACCGCAAAGAGTGATAATCATGTCAGACTGATTAAAGTAGTCCAAATCAATCAAGTCAGATGTTTGATTCGAAATATCGATTCCAGATTCTTCCATTACGGCCACTGCTCTAGGATTCAGACCGTGGGTTTCAACTCCAGCACTTCGGATTTCCCAAGAATCATCTAAGTATTTTTTAGCAAAGCCTTCCGCTATTTGACTTCGACAGGAATTGCCCGTACATAAGAAATAGATTTTTTTCATTCATTTTCTCCTTTTGTTGGGAACCAATCTTTCGTTCCATTTATCAATTTGACTAATAACAACATAACAGGTACTTCTGTTAGAACGCCTACTGTTGTCACAAGTACAACTGGTGAATTGACACCGAAAAGCATAATTGCTACGGCAACCGATAACTCGAAAAAGTCGGAAGCACCAATCAAAGCTGCTGGCGCTGCCACATTATGAGGCTGTTTTGTCCATTTACAAGTAAAATAAGCAAAGTTTGCGGTAATAATATTTTGTAAGACTAAAGGAACGGCAATCATGAGAACATGAAACGGATTGTTTAAAATAATATCCCCCTGATAAGTAAAAATGATTACCAATGTCAATAACAAGCCAATGGTTGTAATGGAGTCAAACTTTGGTAAGAAGCGATTGTTAAAGTAATCAATTCCCTTACGTTTTATCATGAAGTATCGCGTTAATGCCCCACCAACTAACGGTACTAGCACAAATAGTAGTACGGAGGCAAAGAGAATATTCCATGGTACAAACACACTATTTACTCCTAAAAGGAAGGAAACAATTGGTACAAATAGGACAATGATTAATAAATCGTTAATTGATACTTGAACCAAGGTATGCGCTGGATCACCTTTTGTAAGGTTTGACCAAACAAAAACCATAGCGGTACATGGCGCTGCCCCTAATAAAACGGCTCCAGCCACATAGTCTTTTGCTAAGTCTGCTGGGATAAAATTGCTAAAAACAACATAAAAGAAGAAAGATGCTAAGCCAAACATCAAGAACGGCTTAATTAGCCAGCTTGTAATGCTAGAGATCATAATCCCCTGATATGTTTTTCGGACATTCAGTATTGATTTAAAATCGATTTTCATCATCATTGGGAAAATCATAACCCAAGTTAAAACGGCAATTGGAATATTTGTATTTAACACTTGATAGCTTTCTAATCGGTCTGCGACACTAGGTAAAAACTTTCCGATTAGCATGCCTGCTGCCATACATAACAATACCCAAACCGTTAGATACTTCTCGAAGAAATTAATTGCAGGTTTTTCAGTTACTTCCGTAGATACATTGTTCATTCATAAGACTCCTATCGATTACTAGCTAATTGATTTTTCTTTGATAAGAAGTTCCTTCAAAATTACTAGGAAATCCTCAACAAAATCTTCCTGTAAAGCGTAATGATGCCATTGACTCTTTTTCGTTACTTTGACAATTCCTGCCTTCTCTAAAAGCTTCATGTGGTGTGATAATGTCGGTTGAGTAAAGTCAAAATTCTCCAACACTTCACATGCACAAAGAGAGTCAGCTGTAGAAAGTAAGTCAACAATTTTCAACCTTTTTGGATCAGCTAAGGCTTTCATGATGGTAGCAATCTGTTCATAGTTTTCCATGGAGGGCCTCCTATTGAATTGTATATAGATAATTATCTATATACAATATAGATGAACGTCTATATACGGTCAAGCGTTTCTGTCTTTTTATTTTCAACATCGTCTGGTAAAAATCTCTATCGTAAAGCTCTTCTAGTAAAGTATCTCTGGTAGAAAAACGTGGTAGAAAAAATAAAATAACACAAAAAAAGCGGCTTTTCAGCCGCTTTTGGTAGAAGATTGGAAAACTCAGGTAGAAAAAAGACGATTTTTAGCTTTTTAGAACGTTGATAAATCCCCATTCTCGCTGAGTTTTGCCATTATCTCCTATACATCTTAAACTCTAGGTACAGGTCATTGTAAATGCCTAAATATTTTGCGCCTAGGTTTTTATAGACTTCTAAGTGGTTGATGGTTTCATCGTCTGGATAAAATTGCTGGTCGTCAGCAATACTTTTTGGCAGCATTGCTAAGGCTTTTTTGTTTGGTGTTGAGTATCCGATGTATTCTGCATTTTGCTTAGCAATCGCTGGTTTCAACATGAAATTAATGAAATCGTAGGCGCCTGCTTGGTTTTTAGACGTTTTAGGAATCACGATATTATCGAACCAGAGATTTGATCCTTCTGGCGGAATGACATAATGAAGGTGTTCATTTTCTGCCATCATGTCAGCTGCTTCACCGGAAAAGGTCACCGCTACCGCACTTTCTTCATTCGCCATATACATCTTGATTTCATCGGCTACGATGGCTTTGACATTTGGGGTCAAGTCATTCAATTTTTTGGTTGCTTGTGTTAACTGTTCCATTTTTTTGCTGTTGATCGAGTAACCAAAAGTTGTCAGTGATAGCCCCATCACTTCACGAGCACCATCGATCAGCATGATATTGTTTTTTAATTCTGGGCGCCAAAGATCTTCCCAATGTTTGATCTTCTCTCCATCGACGAATTTATCATTATAAACGATGCCCAATGTTCCCCAAAAATAGGGAATCGAATATTGATTTTCACGATCGAAAGCTAAATCTAAAAAGCGCGGATCGATATTTTCTAATCCATGGATCTTCGTGTGATCTAAAGGCAGCAATAAGTTTTCTTTTTTCATCTTTTGGATCATGTATTCGCTAGGAATAGCAATGTCATAGGCCGTTCCACCTTGTTTAATCTTTGCCTCCATTGCTTCGTTGGAATCGAAAGTTTCATAATTCACTTTATATCCATATTCTTTTTCAAATTGTTTGATTAATTCAGGATCGATGTAATCGCCCCAATTATAAATGTTCAACACTTTAGAACTGGCGTTAGAAGCATGATTCAAACGAACGACTAAAAAGGTCAATAAAAGAATGATGGCGACAACCCCAATGAAAAGCGACTGCAATTTTCTCATTTCAGTACTGCCACCTCCTCAAATTCCTGTTTCCGTTTCCGTGCTTTTTTTGAAGTATCGCGGCTAATAAAGTAATAGCCTACTACTAAGATTAAAGAGAAAATAAAGACGAGTGTTGATAATGCATTGATTTCCAGACTGATTCCTTGGCGAGCTCGTGAGTAGATTTCAACCGAAAGTGTCGTAAAGCCGTTGCCCGTCACAAAGAATGTTACGGCAAAATCATCTAATGAATACGTGAACGCCATGAAATAACCCGCGATGATCCCCGGTGTCAGAAAAGGCAAGATGATATTACTTAATACTTGAAAATTATTTGCGCCTAAATCGCGTGCCGCATCGATCATTGAATCGTTCATTTCTTTTAGTTTTGGTAAAACCATCAAGACGACGATTGGAATACTAAAGGCAATATGCGACAGCAAAACACTGACAAACCCAAGTTGGAAGTTTTTTAAAACACTACCTAACATGGTGAACAAAATCAAAAAGCTGGCACCAATGATAACATCTGGCGAGACCATTAAAATATTATTCAAACCTAGCAAAATGTTTCGTGAGTTGCGTTTGCGCGTATAATAGATTCCCATCGCACCAAATGTTCCGATAATCGTTGCTAAAAGTGCCGATAAAAAGGCTAGAACAAATGTCTGAACAACAATCGTGATTAAGCGCCGATCAGAAAAAAGATTTTGATAATGTTCCCAAGTAAAGCCGGTAAAAGAGCTCATGTTCCCTGCTTGATTAAATGAGTAGAAAATCAAATAAAAAATCGGGATATACAGCAAAATAAAAACAAAGATCAAATAGATTGTTGACCAAGAGAAATTTTTTCTTTTCATTTTATCCGACCTCCTTTACGTTTTTCACCCGTTAACATCATCACGATGAACATCGCCACGATCAAAATGACTCCAATCGTTGAACCCATCCCCCAGTTTTGGGTAACTAAGAAATGTTCTTCAATCGCTGTTCCTAAAGTAATCACTCGATTACCACCGATCAAACGGGTTAACATGAAGAGTGACAGTGACGGGATGAAAACAGCCTGCACACCACTTTTGACACCGTTCAATGAAAGAGGAAAGATCACCCGACGGAATGTATCAAAATTATTTGCACCCAGATCACGACTAGCGCTGATTAGTGACGGATTGATTTCTTCTAATGCATTAAAAATCGGCATAATCATAAACGGCAGTTCGATATATGCTGCCACAAACATAAAACTAAAATCCGTGAATAATAGCTGCTTTTGTCCGATCCCAATAAAACTTAGAAAATCATTGACTGAACCATTGGCACTGAAAATACCGATAAATGCGTAAGCTTTCAATAACAAATTGATCCAAGTCGGCAAAACAACGAGTAATAATAATAGTTGGCGATGTTTTAGTTTTGATAAAAAATACGCCGTTGGATAACTGATTAAAAGAGTCATCAAAGTGATCAAAAAAGCAAACAACACGGAATTGACGGTCATCATCAAATACGTTTTTGACGTTAAATACGTTTGATAATTACTTAACGTAACATTTCCATGCATATCAAAAAATGATTGATAGACGATCAAGATCACCGGCGCAATGACAAAGAATAAAAGCCAAAAGAAATAAGGAACTGAATAAAATCGCCGCATACTTTTCATTGTGCTTTCCTCCTAATCTTCATAGCTTTCTAAGCGTGCTTCAAAATCTTCTTCGCTTTCATTGAAACGCATCACGTGGATGTCTTCAGGTTCAAAAGATAAGCCGACCTTGCTGCCTTTTTTCGCTTTTTTAGTTGAATGGACCATCCATTCATTGCCATCAGCATCGATACAATTCATTTCGTAATGCACTCCGCGGAACAATTGAGTGTCCACAGTTACGACTAATTTGCCATTTTCAGGAGTTGTCAAAGTTAGATCTTCAGGACGTAAAACGACTTCAACTGGTTCATTAGGCCGCATTCCGCCATCAACACATTCAAAATTTTTCCCGACAAATTTGACTAAATTATCTTCCACCATTTCACCGGTCACAATGTTGCTTTCTCCGACAAAATCCGCCACAAAATGATTGATCGGTTCATCATAAATATCAACAGGAGTCCCACTTTGAACGATTTTTCCTTTGTTCATTACAAAGATCTCATCACTCATCGCTAGCGCCTCTTCTTGATCGTGGGTCACAAAAATAAATGTGATGCCTAAGCGTTTTTGCAGCGCACGCAATTCGTATTGCATATCTGTTCGCAACTTTAGATCTAAAGCCGATAATGGTTCATCCAACAATAAAATCTTCGGTTCATTGACGATTGCCCGGGCGATCGCTACACGTTGCCGCTGGCCACCGGACATTTCCGTGATCTCACGATTTTCATAACCTGGCAGCTGAACAAGTTTTAAGGCTTCCAAAACTTTTTTTTCGATTTCTTGTTTCGATAATTTTTTGATTTTCAGCCCAAACGCAACGTTGTCAAACACATTCATGTGCGGAAATAGCGCATAATCTTGAAAGACTGTGTTCACTTGACGTTTGTTGGCGGGGATATCATTCATTCGTTTGCCTTCAAAAAAAATCTCGCCTGCACTCACATCGGTAAACCCGGCGATGATCCTTAAAATCGTTGTTTTCCCACAACCTGAAGGCCCTAATAATGTATAAAACCGCCCCTCTTCAATATCAAAATTGATTTTTTTCAATACGGGATCGTCATCATCGTACTGTTTGCTGATATCTTTAAATGAAATAATTGTGTTTGCCATGACTTCACGTCCTTTTTCTATAAATAAGATTCTGTAGCAACGATCAAAACTTTGCTGATCCCTGCCGCTTGATTTTGCAACCGATGCGGTTTGCTGGCTTCATAATAAATACTTTCGCCTTTTTTTGCTTCATGTAACGTTTCACCAAACTGCAAGGCGACCTTTCCTTCTAATACATAGATAAATGTTTCTGAAAGCGACGGAGTAAATTGTTTGTATTGACCTTTTTTTTCAAGCGTCAATAAGATTGGTTCCATTTCTTTTTCATTTGATTCCGGAATCAGCCACTTGATGTGATAGCCATGTTCGTCATCACTGTAAAATGTGGTGTCCTCTTCTTTGTAGACGATTTTTTGATCGTCTGTTTTTTGTTTGAAAAACTCTGCCGGCGTCACGCCTAAAACTTCCAAAATATCAAAAAAAGACTCCATTGATGGAGAACTTAGATCTCGTTCCAATTGAGAGATATATCCTTTAGACAAATCGGTCCGTTCTCCCAATTCTTCTTGCGTCAAATTTTTTTGAATCCGTAAATTACGCAGCTTCTCGCCAATCTCCATGGCCTTCACCTCAAATCAATTAGTCTGCTAGTGAGACATTTGCTCACTGCTCTTCATTTACCATCATTCGACTCCATGCAAAAAAAGCAAAACAAACGAAACAACTTTCATTTTGTTTGCTAATAGTAAACTTATTGTTTAATATGACACTACTAAAGTATACGAATTTTTTGTTGAAAATCAAGTTTTTTAACTATTTTCATAGAAAACTTCTCTCAGAAATCAAAGAGAAAAGAAGTTTGCTTTTTCCTTCATTTCCGCTAAGATAATAGTAACCGATTCTGCTGATTTTACTTTTGTCAGTTTACATCGTTTGATCATTGCGTTAAATTTATAGTTGCTTCATGTAGACTAAATTTTATCCAAAAAAAAAAACGAATTTTTTCGGCTTAGTGACGGATGAATCACCTATTTTTCCAATCAAAGCTGACTATTATAAAAATAGGAGGAAAAAAAATGACTGAGTATCGCCGTTTACGCGTAATAAAAGATGAGACCGTTCACACAATCATCGAATCCTTCACCCAACCTGAGATCGATGAAGGCGACGTTTTAATTGCTGTGAGTTATTCTGGGATCAATTACAAAGATGCCTTGGCTACAAAAGCTAATACTGGGGTGTTAAGAGACTATCCAATGACTCCCGGTGTCGATTTGGCTGGAAAAATCATCGCTTCAAAGGATGACGCTTTTCAAGTTGATGATTTGGTGTTAGTAACAGGCTATGGACTAGGAGTTAAACAAGATGGCGGTCTAAGCGATCTGCAAGTCGTTCCCGCTGCTTGGTGTGTGAAATTGCCGCAAGCATTATCAGAAAAACAAGCGATGACTTTCGGTACAGCCGGTTTTACAGCAGCACTGGCAGTCGATGCGTTGCAACAACACGGCCGCCTAACTGCCGACAGCCGTGTGTTGGTCACTGGAGCGACTGGCGGTGTTGGTGGATTTGCGTTGCATTTTCTAAAACAGATTGGTTGTAAAGAAATTACCGCATTCAGTCGAAAAGAAGATCAGCAAGACTACTTAAAACAATTAGGTGCAACAGCAGTCCTTTCACCTGCAGAATTATTCCCAGAAAAAAATCGACCTTTAAATAAGCAGCTCTTTGATTTCGTAGTCGATACTGTCGGCGGCGAAACACTTGCACAAGTCATTCCATTTGTTAATTACGGTGGCAGTTTGGCTCTTTGCGGCAATGCCGGCGGGATCAAATTGACTACCACCGTCCTGCCTTTTATTTTACGCGGAGTCAATTTATTGGGAATCGACTCCGTCGAAGCTTCAACAGCTCACCGCGAAAAACTTTGGCATAAACTGGCGGATGAATGGTCCGTGCCAGCGGCTCTTCAAGTTCAACAAATTGATTTAGCACAAGTCCCAGAGACAGCCGATGCTCTGTTAGCAGGAAAACATGTAGGCCGTACGATCGTTGCTTTAGGAGGAAAAAATACGTGAGAATCTTAATTACTTCAGGTGGAACTTCAGAAAAAATCGATGATGTTCGTGCTATTACTAATCATTCTAGCGGAAAATTAGGCAAAGCAATCGCAGAAAGTTTTGCCAAAGAAGACGCAACCATCGATTTGATCACTACACAGCTTGCAGTGAAACCTGAAGGAAATATCCATTATCATTACATTGAATCCACGGCTGATTTGGAAAAAACGTTGAAAGCCTTGATGACTGCGAATTCTTATGATGCAGTGATCCACAGTATGGCTGTCAGCGACTTTACTCCGGAAAGTTCCGTGACACTTGAAGATCTTGAGACAGCGGTTGCCACACAACCAGCAGATTTGCCAAAAACTTTAGCGGAAATCGCAAATCAACGAACAGAGAAAAAAATCTCTTCTGATACAGATCATTTGGTGATCGTTTTAAAGAAGAATCCAAAAATTATTTCTTTGATCAAAAAATTGCAGCCACAAACGATCTTGGTCGGATTTAAACTCTTAGTTGATGTACCGATGATCGAATTGTTAAATGTAGCAAAAGCCAGTCTTGAAAAAAATCAAGCAGATTTTATTTTAGCGAACGATTTAGCGGAGATCGATGGTGAAAAACATCATGGGTATCTGATCAACCGCCAGCATAAAGTCAAAGAAGCTCAAACTAAAACTGAGATTGCAGAGTTGATCAAAAAAGAAGTCATGAAATTGGAGGAAACACGATGAAAACTATTTTGTTAGGCGTCAGCGGCAGTATCTCCGCATATAAAGCAGCGGATATCACCAATGAATTGACTAAGATGGGGTACAAATTAGACGTGGTGATGACTAAAAGCAGTACGGAATTTATCACGCCATTGACGATTCAATCATTATCACATCGTCGTGTTCATCTTGATGTGATGGCAGAACCAGATCCTGCCTTGATCAATCATATTACTTTAGCAAAAAATGCAGATCTATTTCTTGTGGCTCCTGCTTCTGCTAATACGATTGGCAAATTAGCAAACGGAATCGCGGATGATTTATTATCAACTGTAGCTTTGGCCTTGTTGCCAGATACGCCTAGAATTATTGCACCAGCAATGAATACCTACATGTATCAAAATCCGATTGTTCAACGAAACCTTGCAACTTTGAAAGACGTTGGCTATCAAGAGATCGTACCAAGAGAAGCATTACTAGCTTGCGGTGATTATGGTCGTGGTGCCTTAGCAAATGTTTCAGACATTGTACATGTAGTAAATTCGAAATTAAAGGAGTAACAAATTGAAAGAGAACAATGTAAGAGGCTTTACTTTAACCGCAATGTTTTTAGCGATCATGATCATCTTAGCGGTCACCCCGCTTGGCTTTATCCCGATTGGTCCGATCAATGCAACGACTATGCATATTCCCGTTATTATCGCATCCATTGTCTTAGGGCCGCGAATCGGCGCTGGATTGGGAGCAGTCTTTGGTGTGATCAGTTTGGCTCGGTCAACGATTTTTATCACACCGATGTCGTTTGTCTTTTCTCCTTTTATTGCAAATCCATTGACGAATCAAGGCGATTGGCGAGCGTTAATAATCGCTATTCTTCCTCGGATATTGATCGGTGTTGTCCCCTATTTTGTTTATCAAGGACTTCACCACTTGATGAAACAAAAAGCACGACCGGTCAGTTTATTCATCGCTGGCTTGGCTGGCTCAATGACCAATACCATTTTGGTGATGAACTTGATCTTCTTTTTCTTTAAAGACAGTTATGCCAATGTTTTAAAAGTTGCTGCTGATGCTGTCTATGGCGTCATCATAGGGATCATTTTTGGCAGTGGCTTGGTTGAAGCAATCGTAGCCGGCATCGCGACTATGGGTGTGTGCGCTGTTTTATTACGCTTAATGAAAAAATAAAAAATGCTTGATAGAAATCATCACTGACTTCTATCAAGCATTTTTTTATTTTGGATCTTCACCCAGAATCCGGACTTCTGTTTCTAGTGCCACGTCAAATTTTTCTTTGATTATCTGTTTGATATGAGCAATCAGCTCAATATAATCAGTCGCTGTGGCGTGATCGATGTTCACAATGAAACCGGCATGTTTTTCAGAAATCTGCGCGCCGCCCCAAATCAATCCTTGTAAGCCTGCATCTTGAATCAATTTTCCAGTAAAATGTCCCACTGGGCGCTTGAAAACACTGCCACATGAAGGGTATTCTAACGGTTGCTTCAACTCGCGCAACTCTGTGAGTTCAGTCATTCTTTTTTTAATCTGTTCTGGATCACCAGCAGTCAGACTAAAACGCGCGCTCAACACGATTGCTGGTTGATCTTGGATCGCTGAATGACGGTAAGAAAAGTTCATCTGAGTTTTGTCCCACGTTTCAAAAGTTCCATCAGCTAACAAAACATCAACAGATTCAAAAACATCTTCTAATTGTCCATCATAGGCTCCTGCATTCATAAAGACTGCACCGCCGATACTGCCAGGAATACCGCAAGCAAATTCAAAACCGGTCAAAGAATGTTCCAAAGCGACATAGGTTGTATCCGTTAGTTTCGCTCCAGCTTGAGCAGTAATCGTATGGTCCTCTACTTGAATTGCTGTCATATCTGACAGCATAATTACTACACCGCGGATCCCGCCGTCTTTGACGATCAAGTTACTGGCATTGCCTAAAACGATCCATGGCAGATCATTTGCACGACAATAATCGACTAACGCTTTGACTTCTTCATTGTCTTTCGGAAATGCAAGAGCATCTACCGGTCCACCAGTCTTCGTAAATGTATAATTCATTAAAGGTTCATCCAAAAGGATTTTCAAATTGGGTAATGCGTTGATCAGTGCTGTTGTTTTCACTTTGATAAGCCTCTCTCGTTCATTACGGGTAAATTTTTCAAACGTCCTTGCCATTTTAGCACGCGAATAAAAAACTTACCACCCTATAATTGATGACGGATATGCTGTTGAAGCATTTGCTCGCACAATTCATGGCTTAATGAAACGTCCGCCTGTCTCAAATCAACATCTTTTCCTTTTAAAGCTGCAATGAATTGGAGCACTAATTGTTCAAATCCGCGTTTTTCTAACGTCGTCGTCCAATCGCCAAAACGCTGCACTTCCTCTTTTTGGCCACGTTTGATGGTGAGATCTGTCAGTTGCTCCAAGATCATCGTTTGTTTAGGCGAGTTGACTTGGTAGCGTTCCATTTTGCCGCCACTCATCAGATCCATTGACAGCAAGCACTCACTAGTTGCCGTCGAAAGTTGCATCTGCGCATACACCATCTGACCATTTTCCTCGTGAATCTTTGAATGGACGCTCATGATCTCATCATCTAATAAATAGACAGCTGTATCAACTAAATGGATGAACAGATCATAGATCCCGTATTGAACTGCCATCGCATGATCTGGCTCATTTTTCTCTAAGTGAATGACACGCTTTTGTGTCAGCTGTTTTAACCGATCGACCATCGGTGCAAAACGCCGATTGAAGCCCACCATGAATAGAAGATTTTTTTCTTTAGCTAATTCTTGCAACAAACGTACTTCTTGAAAGTCTTCACTGACAGGCTTATCGATAAAAACTGCGACCCCTGCTTCTAAGCATTTTTTAGCGAGTTCAAAGTGAACTCTAGTTGCTGCGTGGATAAAACACGCTTCGATTTTTTGGGTCAATAACTGGTCGATCGTTTCGACGACAGTTTCAAAATGGTGTTCTTCTACCAGCGCTTTTCGGACATCGCTGTTGCGTGTTGCAAAAATAAAGTCTGCTTCTTTGCGTATTTTTGTGTAAGTAGGCAGATAGGCTTTTTGAGCGATGCCGCCAATTCCAATAACTCCGATTTTCATAATGACACTCCTTTTTGGATGATTAGTTTGACCTTAATATGTTGGCTTATTTAGGAAAAGGTAAAGAACGTATTTACTGTTTTTAAATTCTGATTCCTTAAAATATCATTCAGAAAAATAAATCGCACATTCTTTGCATTCTGATTCTTTTTCGTTACAATTAGTCCATGATTGAATGACTATTGGAGGAATGACTTGTGAAATTGATTTCTTGGAACGTCAACGGCTTGCGTGCCGTGATGAAAAAGAACTTTATGGATGTTTTTAATGATTTGGATGCTGACTTTTTTTGTCTGCAAGAAACGAAATTACAAGCTGGACAGATCGAAATGGACTTACCAGGTTATTATGAATATTGGAACTATGCGGAGAAAAAAGGCTATTCAGGTACCGCTATTTTTACCAAACACGAACCTCTCAGTGTTGCTTATGGTCTTGGTGTTGAAGCACACGACAACGAAGGCCGTGTTATCACTTTAGAATATCCTGAATATTACGTGATCACTTGCTACACGCCCAACTCACAAAATGAATTGAAACGTTTAGACTACCGCATGACTTGGGAAGAGGCCTTTTTGACTCATTTAAACCGCTTAAACGAACAAAAACCAGTTATTTTCTGTGGTGATTTGAATGTCGCTCACGAGAATATCGACTTAAAAAATTGGAAAACGAATCAAAAAAATGCCGGTTTTACTCCACAAGAACGCGAAAAATTCAGTACCTTATTAGCAAATGGCTATATTGACACATTCCGTCATTTTTATCCTAATCAAGAAGGGATTTATTCATGGTGGAGCTACCGTTTCAATGCCCGTAAAAATAATGCTGGCTGGCGGATCGACTATTTCGTCGTTTCTGATTATCTGAAAGAACGGCTACAAGATGCTAAGATTCATACCGAGATTTTTGGCAGCGATCATTGTCCAGTCGAATTAGATATCGATCTTTAAAATTTTTGAATCTTTTTGACACAAGACTTTCACCCTTGAATAAATTGTGTTAAAACAAGTTAAAGAGGTGAATCGATTGAATTTTATCGCAATGGACTTTGAAACAGCGAACTATCAGGCTCATAGTGCCTGCTCACTGGCGCTTGTGATGGTAAAAAATAGCCAAATCGTTGGCGAATATTATTCGATGATCAAGCCAGATACCGAGTTTTTCTGGAAAAATATCCAGATTCATGGGATTCATCCAGAAGATGTTGCCAATGCACCAAAATTTCCTGAAGTCTGGCAGGAGATCCAACACTATTATCAAAACAATCGTTTGATTGTCGCCCACAATGCAGGTTTTGATACGAAAGTCTTAGCCGGTTGCTTGGATTATTACCAACTTGCTCAGCCCTCTTATCTGTCTCTTTGTACTGTCCGAACAAGTCGCCGTTTGTTTCCTGAAATGCCGAATCATCGTTTGAATACAGTCTGCCAAGAGCTAAAGATCCCTTTGGAGCACCACCATGATGCGTTGGAAGATAGTCGTGCCTGCGCAAAGATCTTACTTTATCAAGAAGAACATTTTGGCGTCGATCCTTTAAAAAAATTAGTTCTGCCCATGTAGGAAAAAAATACGCAGTTGTTAAGTTTTTAGCGAGCAAACTAATTTTCGCAGATCATCTAGTACGATAATTGAAACAGCGAGGTTGTGATAAAATTCTTGTCACAACCTTTTTAATTGATCAATTTGCTCATTAACAAGACATCGAGAAATTCTCCCTGTTTGTCTTTAGCTCCGCGCACCATCGTAGCCTCGGTTGCAAAACCAAATTTTTGATATAAATGAATCGCCCGCTCGTTTCTTTTTTGAACGGTTAATTCTAACCGCCGCAAAGGAGAGTCATTTTCACTCCAATCGATCACTTCCGCCAATAACGTAGTCCCTAACCCGATTCCCCAAAAATCCTTCAACACACTTATTCCGATTTCTCCAATGTGTGAGACAGTAAATTCTGGTGCAGCTTTAACTGAAGCCATCCCAACGATTTCTTCATCTGCCAAAGCTAGCAAAAGAAGATTGTTTTCACTTTCATATAAATTAGCTAATTGTAGACCCAGCAGTTCTTCTGTTAATCCGAGACCTGCTTCATCCATGATCAAAAAGTCCGTTTCTTCAGCAATCTTTCGACTAACTTGTAATAAAGTAGCCGCGTCAGTCGGAATCGCTTCTCTTAATGTGATCTCGATGGCACTCATGCTTCCCACGCCTTCATGATTCGTGTTTGGAATCGTTGGGCTTGTTCCCCATGGGCAAGCAATTCGATCTGACGCAAATTCTCATCTTGCTCATCCTTTGAAATAAGTAATTCCAAATAATCTTCCGGTAAGTACTCACCTAATTGCTGGCCCCACTCAATAACAGAAAGACCATCCCCTTCAAAATAATCATCCAATCCTAAATCACCTGCGCCGGCTTCAATCCGATAAACATCCATGTGATAAAGCGGCAAACGCCCTTGTTGGTATTCACGAATGATCGTGTATGTCGGACTTTTAATCATTTGCTCGATTCCTAACCCGCGAGCGATTCCTTTAGTCAAGGTCGTTTTCCCCGCTCCAAGATCGCCCGTTAAAACTAAATTATCGCTTGGTTCTGCCGCCCTTCCGATAATTTTGCCTAATTCTTCAGTTGCTGTTGTATTTACTAAGGTTATCACGCTATTTCCCCTCTTTTCTATTACCAATTTAGTATACCGATTTAGCCTAAGAGAGCAAAGCAAAAGATTTTTTTGCTTGTTTTTTTATCAGTTTTTTTAACGGAGCGCTGACAAATCTTCTTAAAATCAACCACCAAAAAAAGCAAGAATTCGTGAACTTCCGAATTCTTGCTTTTTGATTTAACTTTAAACAATCATTGATTAGTTCATCAATGATTGTGCAGCTGTAATGATAGAAAGTTTGTAGACATCTTCTTCGTTAGAACCGCGAGAAAGATCAGAAATTGGTTTGTTCAATCCTTGCAAGATTGGTCCGATCGCTTCAAATCCACCAAAACGTTGTGCAATCTTATAACCGATATTTCCTGATTGTAATTCTGGGAAAACAAAGACCGTTGCTTGTCCAGCTACTTTTGATTCAGGCGCTTTCAATTGTGCTACACCTGGGATGTAAGCAGCATCAAATTGTAATTCACCATCAATCAAATAATCTGGTGCTAATTCTTGAGCGATCTTAGTTGCTTCTGCAACTTTTTCAACTTCAGGAGCTTTCGCAGAGCCTTTAGTTGAGAAGCTCATCATTGCAACTTTTGGTTCAATATCAAACAATTCTGCTGTTTTAGCTGATTCAACAGCGATTTCTGCCAATTCTTGTACATTTGGGTTAACGTTGATTGCACAGTCAGAGAATAAATATTTCTCTTGATCGCGGCCACGAACCATTAAGAAAGCTCCGCTTGTCCGGCTGACACCTGGTTTTGTTTTGATAATTTGTAGAGCTGGACGAACCGTGTCGCCAGTTGAATGGATGGCACCAGAAACCATTCCTTCAGTAATTCCCATGTAAGTCAACATTGTTCCAAAGTAATTTTCATCTTTAAGCATTTTTTCAGCATCTTCTTTGCTGACTTTTCCTTTGCGGCGTTCAACAAAGGCTGCGACCATTTCATCCCAACGATCAAAATGATCAGGATCAATGATCGTGAAGTTTTCTAAAGCGATTCCACGAGCGCTCGCAGCTTTTTCGATTTCGGCTAAATTACCAATCAAAACTGGATCAATCAACTCTTCTGATTTCAAACGAGAAGCGGCTCCTAAAATACGAGCGTCTGTTGCTTCAGGAAATGCAATTTTAATGTTGCGACGAATAATCTTAAATTTCAAACTATCAAATAGATCCACGATAAAACCCTCCAGATATTTATTTCCTATTAATCATACAACACTTCAACTGAAAAGAAAAGGACAGAATAAAATACCTGTACTACTAATTAAAATCTAGTAAACATGAATTAAGTACATTTTCACAAACTGTCTCTATAACAGAAAACGTTGTCATATCACACTGTTTCAGGCAATTGCCAATCGATTGGCGACTCGCCCCATTCTAGTAAAAGTTGATTCGTTTTCGAAAAAGGTTTTGACCCGAAAAAGCCGCGATGAGCTGATAAAGGCGATGGATGAACTGACTTGATAATCGCGTGTTTGCTAGTATCGATCATCTTACTTTTTTCTTGCGCAGGTTTTCCCCATAAAATAAAAACGATTGGTTTCTCTCTTGCGTTCAAGCGTTCGATAATCGCATCAGTCAATTGTTCCCAACCCTTGCCGCGATGCGAATAAGCCTGGCCTTCTCGCACAGTCAATACCGTATTCAGCAACAATACTCCCTGTTTGGCCCAACTAACTAGATTGCCGTGCTGGACTGGCTCAATCCCTAAATCACTTTGCATTTCTTGATAGATATTGCGCAATGACGGTGGGATCTTCACTCCCGGCTGGACTGAAAAAGACAACCCATGTGCTTGGTCGACACCATGATACGGATCTTGTCCGAGGATCACGACTTTGACTTCGTCATACGGTGTCAGTTCTAATGCTTCAAAAATATGATACATATCCGGATGGATCTTTTGTGTACTGTATTCCTCTTTCAAAAATTCCCTTAATTTTAAATAATAAGGTGCTTGAAATTGATTGGCTAAAACTTGCTGCCAGTCATTGTGGATGATTTCTTTCATAACCTCTACTCCTAATCTTCAACTATTGATTGCCATAAGATCTTATCACTGATTGCTTAAAATTATTCACAGCTCGACTAATTCTTTTTTAAGAATCAATCAGACATGCTTTCCGACTCTGAGATTATGGTACACTATCGGTGTATGATAGGAAAGCTAGGTGAATAATTTTGATAAAACTCATTGCCTCTGATATGGACGGTACACTGTTGAACAATCAAATGCAAGTTCCGACAGCAAACGTCGCGGCCATTCAGAAAGCCCAAGCACAAGGAATCGAATTTATTGCAGCGACTGGACGTGGAATGAGTCATGCAAGAATTTCATTGGACGAATCGGATATTCGTGTCCCAATGATCTTATTAAATGGTGCCCACGTTGTAAATGCTGACCGAGAAACCATCTTTACCATTCCAATCGGAAAACAACGCACATTAGATGTAATGGATACACTTGAAGAAGCCGGATTATATTATGAAATTTTTACCGCCGAACAAGTCTATTCAGCCAATCAGCCTATGCGAATCGATTTTGTTGCTGAACATCTTTTAAGTAAAATTCCGGGAATATCAAAAAAACGAGCGATCGCCGCATCTTCCCAACACTTATCTTTAACCCCCATCACTTTTGTTGATGATATTCGGCAAACATTAATTGCCAGTGATGAAGATGTTTTAAAAATCATCGCTTTTGATAAAAATGGTCCAGCGCAACTGAAAGGAATCGCTGGCGAACTAGAAAAAATTGGCGATCTTGCTATTGCCGCATCCGAATCAACTAATATTGAAATCAATCATGTCAATGCGCAAAAAGGAATTGCTTTGAAACAATTCGCTGAAGAGCGCGGATTTACCGCCAGTCAAGTCATGGCTTTAGGCGATAATTTTAACGATGTCAGCATGCTGACTTACGCCGGCACAAGTTTTGCAATGGGCAATGCTGCTGCTGCTGTCAAAAAAATCGCTAACAACATAACTGATACCAATGAACAAAATGGTGTAGCAACGGCAATCGCTCGAATCCTTTCTGAATAATCAAAATCAAAAGGTGTGACTAGCATGACCGAGTTCTTTATCCAAGAAAAACAATTAAGTTCTACCACACGAACGATCGTCAAAGACAACAACGGTGTGCCTTTATATTTAATGGTCGGTCACTGGGGACGTAAAGGAAATGTCCTGTCGCTCTATGCAATGGATGGACAAATCGTCGCTTATATCAAACAAGCCAGTGTCATTTTTGGCCGCAAGTTTGAGATCTATTATGAACATACAAAAGTTGGTGTGCTCCATAAAATTTTCCATTGGCCAGGGGATTTTTATTACATCCAGCAACTCCACTGGGCTGTCTATGGCGACATTTACAATCATAAATATAAGATTAACCAATTCAATCAGCCAATCATGACGATGGATAAAGCGACGTTATTAACCGGCGACTACTACGTCTTGAATGTTACTGATCCAAAAGACGCCCCAGTCTGTATCTGTGTTGCAGCAATCATGGATTATTGGCTTTATAATCGCAGCAAACATTCTAATCCAGAGACGACGTTAAAAATGACTTTTTCCCAAAATTAAAGAACTGAGCCAACTGTGGCACAGTTCTTTTTTTCTCAAAAATAGCTGCAACCTATCCGCTAACCGATACTAATTATTAGCGAGCAGCTTTTACTTTTCGTTGCATATGGTCATAGACATGTCCGCTGATCATTATTTCTCCCGCATCTTCAAAACCTTCACGCAAGTACAGGCGTTTGGCATTTGGATTAGCTTTGTCGACATTTAATCCGATGACTTTTTCTCCTTCATGGGTTGCTAAGCGATCTGCCGCAGTCAATAATTTCGATCCGATTCCTTGTCCACGGAACCTTTCATCCACTGCGATCGAATCTAAATACCACTCATTAGGAAATACTTCCGAATCGATAAACATTCGGCTGTCTCCTACTCCTTGTGAGCGCAAATAATTTTCTAAAGGTCGATCAATAATCGCTTCTTCATTTGCAGGATAACCAAATACTGCACCGGCAATGGTTCCATTGATTTCTTCCACTAAACCGCGCGCATACCCAAACCGATAGGTCGGATCTTTAAAACAGGTCGCAAGGACTTCCAAAGTCTTTTCCTCACCGAATTTAGCTAAAAAATCCAACTCCATGTCTTTTAAAATAACTAGTATTAGTTTAGAAACTGCTATACCATCTTCTTTTCTTGCAAATCGAATCATTTTAAAACCTCTCTTTTAATAACATTTAACACTACTATTTTAGTGTACCATGCAAACAAGATTTGTGAAAGTGAGGATGTTTTGTGTTCAATAAAAAATCTGCTATGATATTTGAGAAATGATTTTTGCTGTTGAAATACGGCATTCAGATATACTAGGAGGAAACGAATGAAAAAGATCATAAAAATTCTTTTAGGGATCATTGTAGCACTGATCGTAGTCTTTGGCGGTTACTTGATTTATTTATTTGTCAGCTACGACCGCTTGCCGGATGCGATTACTTTAAACCCTGTGAACCGGCAAACACAAATGCTAGAAACAAATAAAACTTATCGAGCGATGAGTCACAATATTGGTTATGGCGCTTATCCGCCAAGTTATAGTTTCTTTATGGATGGCGGCGATTACTCACGCGCATATGACAAAAAGACAGTGAAAGAAAATATGCAAGGAATCGTCCAAACAACAAAAGAGTTAGCACCAACTTTTGCATTTTATCAAGAAGTCGACCAAGACGGCGACCGTTCTCAACATGTCGATCAAGTTGCTTTTTTGGGTGAACATTTAGAGGATTACAATCATCTCTATGGACAAAATTACGATTCAGCTTATTTATTCTACCCTTTTACCGATCCAATCGGCAAAGCAAAATCAGGTTTAGTCACACTGAGTCAAGCTGAGATTACCAGCAGTAAACGCTATTCGTTGCCGATCGAAACAAACTTCAATAAATTTTTTGATTTGGATCGCGCCTTTACCGTCAGCCGCATGCCAGTCAAAGGGGGGCATGAGTTCATTGCTATCAATACTCATTTATCTGCCTTCACTAAAGATCGTTCGATCCAAGCTGCGCAACTAGAAAAAATTTTTAACGTGATGGAAAATGAATATAAAAAAGGCAACTACGTACTAGTCGCTGGCGATTACAACCATGATGTTTTAGGCAACAGTCCCGAAGTCTTCAATACGAGCAAAAAACGAGAGACTTGGACACATCCTTTCCCTAAAGATCAATTACCAGCCGGTTTTCAGCTTCCCACCGGCAGACTAGCAGCTGAAAAAATTCCTTCTGCTCGTGCACTGGATAAACCTTATAAAGAAGGAAAATCGTACACCACACTCATAGACGGTTTCCTTGTCTCGGATAATATTGCGGTCAACAACGTCCATGTCAAAGATATGCAGTTCAAATATTCTGATCATAATCCTGTGTATCTAGATTTTAGTTTTAAATAATTTTGACTGACGGCTCATAGACCTGCAGTCTGCCAAGGAGGTCAACAATGAGGTTTGAAGAAATCATTACAGATAAAAAGAGCTTGCTCGACTTATTACTTTTAGCAGATGAACAAGAAGACATGATTGATCGTTACCTTAATCAAGGTCAGTTATTTGCTTTGTATGATCCGGAGGTAGTGTGTGTAGCGGTCATTCTAAAACTCAACGATCAAGAATGTGAATTAAAGAATATCGCGACGCTACCGAGTGCTCAAAGACAAGGGTATGGTACAGTAATGATTCAATTTCTAATTACTAAATTTTTAAGCCGTTATCAAACTATTTATGTCGGAACAGGCGATGTTCCTGAGACACTAGCTTTTTATCAAAAATGTGGGTTTCGTAACTCTCACCGTGTGAAAAATTTTTTCACTGATAATTACCGTGAACCGATCATTGATCACGGCGTTCACCTAATCGATATGGTCTATTTGCGTATCGATAAATAAAACAAACGGATCGTTTTTCTAAAGGATTTAACCTACAGAAAACCGGTCCGTTTATTTTTTGTTTTTCTTTCTAGCTTTGATAAAAAGCAGCTTAGCCTAGTCGAATTTTTTTTATGATCGCTTCTGCTGTCGCTAGATTCATTTGTTCTGCTTTTCGCAATTGACTAGATACTTGCGAGATCTCTCCGGTAGTCGCGCCGGCTGTGATCGCTAATGAGCGACTTTGCATCGCCATGTGTCCTTTTTGAATGCCATCAGTCACCAATGCTTTGATTGCTGCTAGATTTTGTGCCAATCCAACCGCCACAATTATTTCTCCAAGTTCTGCAGCAGTTGAAATTTCTAATAATTTCAAACTCAATTGTGCTTTTGGTAAAACTTTGGTCGCACCGCCGACGATCCCGACTTTCATTGGCACTACTAATTTTCCAATCAGCCGATCTGCTTGGATCGACCAGTCTGTCAAACCTTCATAGCGCCCATTTCGTGCCGCATACGCATGACAAGCCGCAGCTACTGCCCGCGTATCATTGCCGGTCGCTAATACAACCGCATCGATTCCATTCATGATCCCTTTGTTGTTAGTCGCGGCTCGATAAGGATCTAGCTTGCTAAAGTCGTTGGCAGCTGCAATTTTTTGCGCGATTTCAGGCGTTATTTGATCTAACGGCAGTTCGCAACGAGCTTCGATCAACGATTCTGTCGCATAATTGCTCAAAATACTAAACAGGATCTCCGCATCAGGAATCACTTGTCTTACTTCTTGAGCAACGGCTTCCAACATCGTATTCAAAATATTGGCGCCCATCGCATCTTTTGTATCAACCACTAGATCAATAGAAAGATAGCCGGTTTCAAAGGTTCGCAGATTAATCAAACGCAAGCCTCCACCGCGCTGATAGATCGAGGGGTAACTTTTTTTGGCCGCAGCAAAAAAGAGCGGCTCATTTTCATTAAGAATCTTTTTAAGTTTTTCGAATTCTGTAACATTTTGTAAAACGATTTGACCAATCATTTCCTGATTGATCACACGGGTCGTGATACCGCCAGCTTTAGCAATGATCTTGCCCGCATTGCTGGCAGCAGCGATCACTGATGGTTCTTCCGTTGCCATCGGAATCACTTTTTCTTTTCCGTTAATGACAAAATTTTGTGCAAGACCTAACGGAATCGCACATTCGCTGATTTGGTTTTCGATCAAGTTATTTGCAATTTTTTCCGGTAACCCCGTTTGACTTGTTAATTGAGCCGCTTCTTTAGCAGATAGTTTTTTTTCTTTGATTAACTTTGTCAGCCGTTCAGTTTGGGACATTTGATAGAATTTTTTTTGTGCAGTCTCATGATCTGCTGCTTTAGTTATCATCAAAGCTAATCCTAGCCCGCCGCCGATACATAGGCTGGCTATTCCTCGTTGTTTCTCTTCTTGAATCAATTCAGAAATCAAAGTCGCCACGATTCGAGTACCGCTTGCTCCAATGGGATGCCCCAAAGAGATCGCGCCACCATAGACATTTAATTTCTGATCTGGGATCTTCAATTCATTTTGTACAGCAACTGATGCCGAAGCAAAGGCTTCATTGATTTGAAAAATATCGATCTCATCAATTGTTCGATTGGCTTTTTGCAATAATTTATTGATGGCTGAAACAGGCGCCACTCCCATAATACTTGGATCGATCCCTACTTCGCTATAATCATTGATGACTGCTAAATAAGCCAAACCATGTTCAACAGCATACGATTTTGCCGCCAAAACGATTGCTGAGGCGCCATCATTTAACGTTGATGCATTCGCCGCTGTCACTACCCCATTTTCTTTAAATGCTGGTTTTAGTGATCGGATTTTTTCTAATGTTGAATCAAATCGAATCCCTTCGTCTTCTCGCATAATACTTCCATCTGGAAGTACCACGGAAACGATTTCTGAATCAAATTTTCCGCTTGTGCTGGCTTTTGCTGCTTTTATTTGTGATCCATAAGCATATTGATCTTGGGCTTCACGTGTGATCTGGTATTCTTCTGCAACTTTTTCCGCAGTCAATCCCATGTGTTCTCCGCTAAAAGCATCCGTCAAACCGTCATAAATCATACTTGATTTTGGTTCTTGCCATTCTTGTGTAACATAATCAAAACTGGTAACCTTTGGTGCTTGCGACATATTTTCTGTCCCACCGGCAAGTACGACTTGCGCTTCTCCTAATAAAATCTGCTGCATTGCAAAAATGATTGCTTTCATGCCAGATCCGCAGACTTCATTGATCGTAGTTGCAGGAACAGTATAAGGAATCCCTGCTTTTACAGCTGATTGCCGTGCCACATTTTGACCATTTCCTGCTTGTAAAACATTTCCCAGAAATACTTGTTCAACTTGTTCTGGCGCAAGCTCTGCACGTTTGACCGCTTCTTTGACTGCAATCGCACCGAGCTCGACGGCTGAGATGGGCGCTAATTTCCCCTTATATCTGCCAATTGGTGTTCGTACAGCACTTAAAATAACTACTTCTTCCAAGGATGCACCTCCAATAATTTCATTAAAAATCAGAGGTAAGTATAGCATAGATAGTTTTATAATTTCTTAAGATTCAAACTCGACTAATTAGAGCTTTTCTGTGATATATTTACTTCTGGAAGAAATGACGATCTACTCTGCTTCGCTAAGATCCATCGCATAAGACTAGCTATACAAAAATCAGACTTTACTATACTGCTGATCTAGCTTATTTAGCAAAGTATCTATGATAGAACAAAATTTCGCTTTCTATAAAAATGAACTCCATAACAACACAAGGAGGAGCAATATGACCATAGGAATTGATAAAATAAGTTTCCACGTGCCAGATTATTATCTTGATATGACTGACTTAGCACATGCTCGTGAAACCGATCCTGCTAAATTTCACATTGGACTTGGACAAGACCAAATGGCGCTTATCCCTAAAACACAAGACATTATTACCTTAGGAGCAAGTGCAGCGGCAAAAATTCTTACAGCCGATGACAAAAAAATGATTGATATGGTGATCGTTGGTACAGAATCCAGCACCGATTTTTCAAAATCAGCCGCAGTGACTATTCATAAACTGCTTGATATTCAGCCTTTCGCTCGTTCATTCGAAATCAAACACGCCTGTTACGGCGGCACAGCGGCATTGCAACAGGCACGTGATTATGTCGCCGCACATCCAGATCGAAAAGTTTTAGTGATTGCTGCTGATATCGCTAAATACGGACTGCATTCTGGCGGTGAGCCTACCCAAGGATGCGGAGCCGTTGCCATGTTAGTTACTAAAAATCCACACCTATTGGCCTTTAACAATGACAGTGTCTTCTATTCTGAAGACGTTTATGATTTTTGGCGGCCAGCAGGGCACGACTATCCATTAGTTGATGGACATCTGTCGAATCAAATCTATATTGATTCCTTTACACGGATTTGGGAACAAAATAAAAAAATCAATCAAACAACGAGTTCTGACTATGCTGCCTTGACTTTTCACTTACCCTATACAAAAATGGGCCGCAAAGCTTTGCGAGCAATTTTTCCAGAAATGTCTGAGACAGAGCAGCAGCGTTTGGAAACTCGTTACGATGAAGCCATTATTTATAGCCGCCAAGTAGGCAATCTCTATACAGGCTCGCTATATCTCGGCTTAGCTTCGCTCCTAGACAACAGCAAATTGGCCGCTGGTGAACGAATCGGACTATTTAGCTACGGTTCTGGTGCTGTCAGTGAATTTTTCTCGATGACTTTAATGGAAGACTATCAACAGTACTTATCGATTGAAGAAAACCAGTTGCTGCTTTCAAAACGGAAACGTTTATCCATCACTGAATACGAGGAAATGTTCGCTGAAAAGTTGCCGACTGATGGAAAAACCTATACATTTTCTGATCCAACAAAATTTGCGATCAATAAAATCAGTGATAATATTCGTTACTACAACAAATAAACCAATCCGTCCAAAAAATGCCAGTATTTTAAAAGGGTGTATGACAAATTTTTGTCATACACCCTTTTTTTGAATAAATGATGTTCCAAAAGCAGCTTCTTCAGAACTAAGGCAAAGTCTCGTAAAGCAAATCACTTCTGTCATAATCTTTTTTTGGCAAAAAAAAAACAATCCAGCGGGTCTAATGGCTAAGTGTTTTTTCTTCATTCCAGATTTCTGGAATATTTACACCTTTTTTCTCGGTCTTAAACGTCTTTGTGGTTGAATTTCGTTTAAGCCTCACCATTAAGTGGAGAAATGGTTCTACTGTCTACATTTCTCTTCCCCGCTAGACTTGAGTTACATTGTAAGGAAACTTCAAATCCCTACTTCCTTCCTGCCATTTCGGCATTCACTTGAAACGAACAATCACTCGCTCATTTCCGTTGTATTTTCTACAACTTAGGGACCTATCCCTTACACTTATAGTTATATCATACTTTATAATTTTTTGCAACCGTTTACATCTTATTTAAGGAATCTTTTTCATGCTATAATTCTAAAAGGAAAACAGCTATTCTATTTTTGAAAAAATTATTATCGAGCTTGGAGGAACCAGCATTCATGAATATCTTATATATATCGATTTCGGGAAATACACGAGCATTCGTCAAGCGATTGATCGCTTATGCTGAAGAACAGCATCAATTAGCCGCGGAAAATCCATTAATCGCTGCAAAAGAAATTTCGGAAAATACTCCCTTTGCAGTTGAAACAACACCCTTCTTTACCTTCGTCCCAACTTATCTAGAAGGCGGAAATGGCGTAGACAATGGAGATACTGAAATATTGACCGAAGTCATGCGAGACTACCTAGAGTACAAAAACAATTACCAAAAATGTTTAGGGGTCGTAGGCAGCGGCAATAAAAATTTTAACTATCAGTATTGCTTGACGGCAAAACAATACAGTCAGGCCTTCGATTTTCCTTTTTTAGCCGATTATGAATTGAGAGGAACTCCAGCAGATGCACAGCGCGTGTATCAAATATTAAAAGATAGTCTATCAAATTAATCATTTACTAATTATTCTATTGACTTTTTCTCACATTAGGGGCATCCTTTTTTAAATAGTACTTCTCAAAAAGAAAGGCGTGTAGTAATTGAAAAAAGTTGCAATTATTGGTCTCGGTCATGTCGGCAGTACGACTGCCTACACTTTGATCTCAAAAAATATAGTCGATGAATTGGTTCTTTTTGATCCAAAGGAAAACATCATTGAGGCTGAATTAAATGATTTGATGGATGGACAAATGGAGCAAAACCATCAAGTCCGACTGATCGTCCCAGACTTAGCTGAGCTTGCAGATACCGATGTCATTATTTTTTCTGCCGGTGACATTACTATTTTTGAAGGCAATTCTGATCGTTTTGCTGAACTGAATCTAACTAAAACACTCGTTGAAGAATGGGCACCAAAAATTAAAAAATCCGGCTTTAAGGGTATCTTATTAAACATCACCAATCCATGTGATGTGATTACACAATACTTGCAAGAATTAACTGGATTTCCTCGAGAACGGGTCTTAGGCACTGGAACTTCACTGGACACTGGTCGAATGAAACATGCAGTCAGCAAAGATCTGAACATCCACCCTGCTTCAATTGACGGCTATGTAATTGGAGAACATGGCGAAACTCAATTTGTTGCCTGGTCTAGTGTTAAGATCGATGGTGTTCCTATTACTGACACACTAGCTGCTGAAAAGCTCGCTTCGTTGGAACAGACAGCTCGTAACGGTGGCTGGATCACCTTTAGAGGAAAAGGCTATACCTCTTATGGAATCGCTGTTCAAGCTGCCCGAATTGTTGCAGCGATCTTAGCGGACGATTCGCTGGTCGTACCTGTTAGTCACTACCATCCTGCAGATAATTGCTATGTCGGTTCACCTGCTAAAATTTCTTCTCAAGGGCTTATAGAGAGTTTGCCGCTATCTCTTTCCGATACTGAACAAGGTAAATGGCAACAAACAATCCAAAAGATCCACTTAATGCATAAAGCAATTTAAAAGACCGGACGCAATGTCCGGTCTTTTTAAATTGCTTTATACTAATTGATTATTTCTCCCAATCAAATCTGATCAATTTTGCATTAGGCGTTCGATAATTGAAAACAGCCTCATTTTCTAATGGCTCAAAATAATTTTTAATTGCTCGAATAACTGAATTGTGACAAACTAGCAAATATATATTTTCTGAATCTTGCTCTAATTCCTTCAATAGCAGAACGGTCCGAGCATACACATCCATCAAAGATTCTCCGTTAGGATAGCGAACCGCAAATTGGGTACGCAACTTTAAATAGCTTTCCTGCGCATCACTAGTTCCATCATAATCTCCATAATCTAATTCGATCAAACGTTCATCCATTCTCAGCGGCAAATAATTTTTTTCTGCTACAAGACGAGCTGTTTCTTGCGCGCGTTCCAATGGCGAATGAATAATTTTTGTAATCGATACATCCAATTCAGCAACTTCTTCTGCTAACACAGCGGCTTGACGATAGCCAACTTCTGATAACGCAATGTCACTTCTTCCCGAAATAATCCCCGCTTTATTCCATTCTGTTTCCCCATGTCGTGCTACATAAAGCAAATCAAACAATCCTCTCTAACTAAAAAAATTAAAAAAGATTTCACAATAAATCAACTGCTCAATCTTCATTCATAATAAGCCAAAACTAAAAAAAAATATCCCTATTCTTCTTGAGATTCAGTATCATAAAGTAACCGATCAATCCTCAAATAATTTTTTATAAAATTTATTACTACCTCTTAATGAAGGATGGAATAGACATTTCGTTCAAACCATTCAATAAATAAAAAAAGCTATTCACTAGAGTGAATAGCTCAACTGCGTGGCGACGTCCTAATCTCACAAGGGGCAACCCCTCACTACAATCGGCGCTAAGAAGCTTAACTTCTGTGTTCGA
>NZ_BJDX01000002.1 GCF_005405365.1 Enterococcus xiangfangensis | reverse complement strand
TCCTTGTTAAATTCATTTTAACTTGAATTCAACAAGGGGTGCTTTTTTATTTTGTCTCAGGTTATTGGGTCAGTTCCTTTGGCAATTGTTTCTCTGCTTTTTTATGAAATGATCTAGTATTTTTTTGTCTGAATGACGGTGTTTACCAAGGTTGATTAGTTGGTCCCACAGTAAATTCACTTACATTCGTATTTTCCGGCTGATCGATGGCAAACGATACAATATTAGCGACACTTTCTGGTCCAATTTGGTAAGTATCGTAAAGTTGGGCCATTCCTTCTTTGGATGTTTTATCAGTAATCGTATCTAATAATTCGGTCTTGATCGCCGCAGGATAAATTGTTGCGGTCCGAATGTTTGAACCTTCTTGAGCGGATTCCATCCGCAAAACTTCCATTAAATCTCGGACGGCCCATTTGGTTGCGCCATAAACAGCTCCTCCAGGATATGCTTTTAAACCAGCCACGGAGGAAGTCGTGATCACGTGACCCGCTTTTTGTTCTTTAAATATTGGCAAGACCGCCGCGATACCATTTAAGACGCCTTTGATGTTGACATCGACCATTTGATTCCACTCGTCAGTCTTCAAATCTGATAACGGTGAATTGGGCATCAGACCGGCATTTAAAAAGATGACATCTACTCCGCCGAAATGTGTTTGAGCAAGTTCAACTAACTTTTGGTTATCGGAAACTTTTGTTACATCAGTTACTTGAAAAATCACTTGACCGCCAGCTTGCTTGATCTCATTTGCCAACTCTTGCAATCTATCTTTCCGACGTGCCCCCAAAACTAATTTCGCTCCTTTTTCAGCTAATTTTTTGGCAGTTGCAGCACCAATTCCGCTTGAAGCACCTGTAATGACAACTACTTTATTTTTAATCGACATGTAAAAACCCCTTTTCGCTTTATTCTCTAAAATTTGGTAAAATCACTATATCATCTAAACTCAACTTTAGGTCAACAGTAAAATGAAAAAAGGAGCCAAAATAATGCAAACAACTTTTTCTATCGGTGAAGTAGCCCAACGCTTTGCTTTGCCAATATCAACTATTCGTTATTATGATAAGCAAGAATTAATTCCTGATTTAGTAAAAGATCCATCAGGAAATCGGATATTTTCGCAGAAAAATATTGCTACGATTGAAATGATCCAATGTTTGAAACTCGCTGGAATGCAGATCAAGGACATTAAGATCTTTATTCAATGGTGTTTAGCAGGCGATGCCACCCTTCAATTGCGGAAAGAAATGTTTGAAGAATTGAAAGTTTCACTTGAGCAAAAAATGCAGCAACTAAATGACACGCTAGATGAGATCAACTTTAAACGTGCGTATTATGGCAAAGCGGTAAATGATGGAACCGAAAAATACGTACAGGAGATGTCAGCTGCAGAGGTTCTTGCTGAACATCAACTCATGAAATAATTATAAAAAAATCGCTAGAATCATTTCTAGCGATCTGAAGTGTACAAGTTATAACTGACCAATACGTCAATCTTATTTCGATTTTAAAGATGTCCGAATTCACGAAAGGCTAAGTTGATCCCTAGTTCTTCATAATCAGCTTCAGCGATCGAATAACGGATTGTGTCGATCTGATCGGCGATCACTTTCTGGACCCAATGCGGTTCGTAAAGACTTTCGTGTCCTAAAGCAGCAAAATCGATACCTGCCTCCATTACTTTTTCAACTTCTGCTGGTGTTTTTAATCCACCAACTGCGATGATAGGCAAACGACCCGCTAATTGACGTTTGATTTTCAAAACTAGCGGCTCTGAATCATTTTTATCATTTAACGAAGACTGCCAAACATCTCCAAGAGAAATATGTAAATAGTCAATTGGTTGGTCAGCTAAAACATCTACCAGTTTCAATGTGTCTGCCATCCGAATCCCCGGAGTCTCTAGTTCTTCTGGCGAGATTCGATAACCGATAATAAAAGGGGTCGTCGCATAGTTGCGTACAGCGGTCTGAACACTAGTAATTACTTTTAATATAAAAGCCATCCGTTTTTCGATCGTTCCGCCCCATTGATCAGTGCGCCGATTTGAATGTGGTGAAAAGAATTGTTGCAGCAAATAAGTATTCGCACCATGCAATTCAATTCCATCAAAACCTGCTTGGATGGCGCGACGAGTCGCTTCGCCAAAAGCTGTGATAATCGTTTCGATTTCTGCTTCAGTTAGTTCCCGTGGTGTTTCAGAACCTGGACGGGGAGCCGCAACTGCACTGGCACTGACTGTCTGTTGTCCGCGAAGAATAGCAGAATTAGACATCCGCCCTGCGTGATACAATTGCAAGATAGCTTTTGTCCCATCATGTTTGATTGTTTCAGCTAAGCGAGTCAATCCAGGTAGAAACCGATCTTCAGCGATAGATAGCTGACCTTCAAAGCCTTTACCAAGTGCAGTAACATTCGCAGCTGGCGCAATAAACATACCTGCGCCACCTGTATGGATTTTGAAATAGCGTAACTCGTCTTGAGACACGGCTCCATTTTCTAAACTGGATGCTTCGGTCATTGGCGGAATAACGATCCGGTTTTTGATTTCAACGCCATTTTTGAACTGATACGTTTTTAAAAAAGCATAATTCGACATCGTATAGTAACTCCTTTATTTGGGAATAAGTCTATTTTAGTCCAATTGCAGCTTTATTGTAAGTACGCACTTTAAAGTTCTATAGTTACCTGAACGTAACCTAAATAAATTTGATAAAGTTTAAGAGACTATCTAAAAACTACCGTCTAACTGGACCAATTCTGCCGAATGAACTAAACTGATTTTACTTTTTAAGTCATGTTATAGTCTGTGATCTTCAACTAGTGCAACCGACCGTATTTCTAAATTATCTAGTCCTGATGATCAGAAATTTACTACTTCTCCATCTCCATTAAATTAAACAATTTTTTTAACCATCAAAAAGGATACAACCTCACTCAACGTGCGAGTTTGTATCCTTTGCTTTTTAATTTCATCCGTTGCTACTGCCCTATCTAGACAGGCTCACTTGTTTCAATGAACTGGAAAGTTCCTTCATGAACAAACGGTCGCCGCCCGCCGCGATAATTCTCATCAGAGAATGTCATAAAACTTTTAACAAACGCATTGTTCGTATCAATAGTATAAGAAACACACAATCCGGATTCTTCGACCCAATCAACTGAAAAGATTCCGCCCGGATATTCTTCAATATGAATCGTTTCAACATCAGTTGCGCCTTCATCTTCTTTTCGAATAGACGTCCACCGCAACTGCTTTTCTGCTAAAAAATCAATCCGAAACTGCAGTCCTGAATCAAATTTGATTATGGCTGTTTTACCTTCTAATGGATGTTGCTTCATCTTTGCACCCGCCTTAAATAATTTTTTTGTCCTATAATCAAGCATACATGGTTTAAAAAGAGATAGCAATCACAAAAAGGAACCGCATACAAAATCTGTAGAAAACTTCATAAAAATCGTTTAAAGTTTTTTGGCTGACGGTAGAAAATTTTTGAGAAAAAAAGTGTTGATAAACATCAAGCTTGATGTTTATCAACACGGATAGACTATTTCGAATCGTTGTCGCTTAACTTTTCCAATAAATTTTCTGCATTGACAACATAATAATTTACAGCGGTCATGAGTCCTTCATCTTTTACGATAAAGTCGCTGTGATGCCATGCTGGAGCGCCCTCTTCACCGTTTGAACCGATAAAAGCAAAGACCCCTGGAATCTTTTGTTGGAAATTGGCAAAATCTTCACCAGCTGTTGAAGGTTCAACATGTAAAACATCACCAGCCTCTTGACTCGCTTCAATCGCCCACTCTGTTAATTGAGGATCGTTAAAAGTTACTGGCGGTCCAGGAATCATTTTGATCGTTGCTTTTGCGCCATAAGTTGCAGCGGTATGTTCTACAATTTCAACAAATCGTTGATTTAATAATTCACGGCTTGCCGGAGAAAAACTCCGCAGTGTTCCTTCAAAGAATCCTTGATCAGGCAACACATTCCAAGTATTTCCAGCAGTCATATGGGTCACACTAACCACAGATGGATTTAAAGGCGAGCTGTTGCGAGCGACGATCGATTGCAAATTCTGAATAATCCCGCTGATCGTTACTAGCACGTCGACTCCAAGATGAGGAGCAGCAGCATGCGTGCCTACTCCATGAATCGTTACTTCAAATTGGTCGACGGCCGCCATGATTCCGGCTGGTCGCAATCCGATTTTTCCTGGAGCAAGTCCCGGATGATTATGGTAACCAATAATCGCTTGGACATCTTCCAGATGTCCTGCATCGATCACTTGTTGAGCACCAAAATGTCCTTCTTCTGCTGGTTGAAAAATCAAACGAACTAATCCGTTTAACTGTTCTTCTTTTTCTTTTAACAAAAAGGCGGCACCTAGCAACGAAGTCTGATGAAAATCGTGTCCACATGCATGCATCGTCCCTGAATAAACAGAGGCATAGGAAAGTCCAGTCTGTTCATCAATAGGCAAAGCATCGATATCTGCCCGCAACGCAATGGTCGGACCTTTTGCTGGATTTCCGATCTCAGCTATCACGCCAGTTTTTAATGTTGTGGGAACTAGCCGAATATTTTTTGCTATTAATTGTTCTTTCAAAAATTTGGTTGTTTGGAATTCTGCTCCAGAACGCTCTGGATGTTGGTGCAAGTAATGTCGAATCTCGACTAACTGTTGTTTTAAATTCATTGGCTTCGCCTTTCTAAGTCCTATCATGAAAATTTCCGCAAGAATTCTTGAGTTCGCGGATGTTGCGGACGATGAAAGACTTCTTTTGTCGGTCCGCTTTCAATAATTTTCCCTTTTTCTAAAAACAATACCTTCGTGGCTACTTCATAGACAAAGTCCATCTCGTGCGAAACTAAGACCATCGTTTGTCCTGCTTCAGCAGCACCTTTGATTGTTGTCAACACTTCTTGAACCAATTCCGGATCTAACGCCGATGTCGGTTCATCTAATAATAAAAGCCGCGGTTTCATCGCCAGTGAACGGGCGATTGCTACTCGCTGTTGCTGACCTCCGGATAATTGCTGCGGATAATACTCTGAGCGATCTTCAAGTCCGACGTTGGCTAATTCTGCTGCAGCCTGTTGGTATGCGGTTTGTTTATCGATTCCCTTAACGATCACGAGACCTTCCATCACATTTTGGATCGCCGTTTTTCGTTCAAATAACGCAAACTGCTGAAAAACCATTGCAGTTCTCCGACGCAATTCTAAAATTTCATTTTTTGTGATCGTCGAAAAGTCAACAGAAAAGTCATCGATCACAAGTTTGCCATGATCTGCTTTTTCTAAGTAATTTAAGGTTCTTAGAAACGTTGATTTCCCCGCACCAGAAGAACCAATAAGCGCGACGACATCCCCTGTTTCAATCTCTAACTCGATATCATCGATCACCTTTTGTGTGCCGAAGCTTTTCGATAAACCTTTGATCTCAATCAAAAAAATTCACTTCCTTGAGAATAATTTTCTTTCACTTCGATCGCCTTGCGTTTTTCCGATCGATTCACCGGCTGTTTGATCATCATACGGTCTTCTAGGAAGCGAATAACTAGTTCGATGATGATCGTCAATACCCAATAGATCACAGCTAATGCTAGATAGACTTCAAAATATCGGAAATTCGACCCAGAAATTATTTTTCCTTGAGCAGTCATTTCGGTTACCCCCGCTACAAAAGCCAACGAAGTTCCTTTGAGCAAGCTGATCAATGAGTTGCCTAATGGCGGAATGGCTACTGTGGCCGCTTCGGGAATAATGACTCTTCTCAAAATTTGTGGGAATGTCATTCCTAAAGATTCGGCTGCTTCAATTTGATAGCGGTCAACCGAACCAAAGGCTGCCCGAAGAGTTTCAGAATTGTAGGCCGCTTCGTTTATTGCAAAAGTTACAAAAACGAACAATAACGGAGGAACGTCATTGACAGACAGATCCGTTCCATATTGCATATTGATGTATTTTAAAAGCAGCGGAATCCCATTATAAGTTAGATACAATTGAACGATGATTGGTGTCCCACGAACAAACGAAACAAGGACCGTAATGATTTGACTCAAAACTGGGATCTTCGTATTTCTTACTAGAGCAAATACTAACGCCAACAGCAGTCCAAAAATCATTGAGACACCGGTGATCAATAGTGAGATCGGCAAAAACTCTAATAATTCTGGAATACTTGAAAAAAACAGGCGGATATCAAATAACTGTTCCATTTTTTAAACCTCTATTCTTTTGCCTCTGAAGCATCTGGGACGTAGTCTTTCCCAAAGTATTGTTCGCTAAGTTTCTGCAAGGTTCCATCTTCGCGGAAGGAATCTAAGACTTTGTTGACCTTTTTTGCTAAGGCTTTTCCTTCTTTTGTTTTTGCAAAAACAAAGTAGCTGTAAGCTGAACGGCTATCAACAGTCCCTTGAGGAACTTCCACTGTTTTCAAATTCAATTTTTGATCTTTAATGACTTGATTAGCAATAATGATACTTTCCAATTTGAAATCAAGTTTACCATTTTCAACATTTTGGAATTGTTTGACCATGTCTTCTTCGGTATAGCTCAATTTGATTGGATTATCCGTATGTTTCTTGTTATAGTCTTCGATCAATACGGAATAGCTGACAGCCGGTTCCCCGGAAGTCTTTTTGCCGGCCAAATCGTCAAAACTTTTAATAGTAGAATCTTTAGGAAGAATAATCCCCATTGGGTTATTATAAAGGGCCTCTGAGAACTGATATTTTTCTGTTCTTTCTTCACTTTTTGCAAATGAATTGGCGCCCATTTGATAACGTCCTGTATCGATTCCCGCTAAAATAGAAGGAAACTCTGTTTTTTCAAATGAAACAGTATATTGTGGTAATTTTTTAAACACCGCTTTGGCTAAATCGATATCAAATCCTTTTAATTTGCCATCTTCTTCATAGGCATACGGTTTAGGATACGCCCCCGTTGCGATAACGATCTCTTCTTTTTTCGGTTGTTCAGCCGCGGCTTTTTTCCCGCAAGCAGCCGTACCGACTACCGCTAAACTTAATACTGCAACCAACCCGATTTTTTGAAACAATTTCATAAAAACACTCCTCTAATCATCAATAAATTTTTCTTGTAACATCCATTCTTTTTCATGAGGCCGAAATAGGACCATCGCCGTATTTAATTGCGACATTCCCAGACTTTTATACCATTCGATCGTTTTAGGATGCGTATATAAAGTAACAATCATCCCATCTAGCTGATCCACCAAACGTTGAAACAACTGACGACCGATTCCTAGATGATGGTATTTTTCTGCTAAAGCAATATTGTATATTTCTGCATGGGTCACACCGTCCGATACTGCTCTAGCCACACCCACAGTCTGACCCTCTGCGTCAAAGACAAAAACAAATCGGTAACTATTCTCAAAAGCCAGTTTGATTTTGTCTTCCGACAAGTCGGTCAACCCATAAGAATGCAGTAATTGCGTGACGTCCGTCCAATTGACGTTTGTCAATTCTGTACCAAAACTAATATCTGTCATTTTCTTTTCCTTTTGATCCATTATTAATTATGAAATTTTTCTGCACGACCAGAAGGCTCCAACCAAATACTCGTATCGGGTCCTTTAGGCAGAATTTTTATTTTTTCTTCGGTCGTATCGATATGAATAGATAAGAAATAATGTTTCTTGATTCCATCAAAATCTGTCGTATCGCCAAAACCTGGAGTTTGGTATAAATCTCGTGCATAAGCCCACAAATTAGGATAATCAATCAGTCTGCGTTTATTTACATGGAAGGCGCCATAATAAGCAACATCAAATCGTGCAAGTGTCGTATATAAACGGACATCACTATCTGTCAGTTGATTGCCATGTAAATAACGTTGCTGGCTAAGCCGTTCTTCCAACCAGTCCAACCGATCAAAAACTGCGTTATACGCTTCTTCATACGCTTCTTGAGAGCGAGCAAAGCCGGCTTTATAGACGCCGTTATTGATATCATGGAAAATTATATCGTTCAGCTCACGAATTTCATCTTCCAATTCTTCAGGAAATAGATCAGGCGCACCTGCTTTATGCAGTTCTTTCCAATCTCGTTCAAAATAATACGTTAAATTATGGTAGTCATTTTCGACAACTTTCTTCGTTTCAATATCTACTAAAGCAGGGACAGTTGGCCGTTTATCATAGGTTGGATCTGCGTTTAAGTACGCTTCTCCAATATAGTGGATACCTAAAACAGGATCTACATCGTTTTCATCTAGCGTAAATGCCCAATCGATATGATCTAGTTTCGGACGAATCGGATCAGCGGTGCCTAGACTGATCACCTTATCTAATCCAAGTACCGATCGAACGATCACTGCTCGATGCGCCCAAGGACAAACAGGCGCCCATAATAAGCGATATTTATTTGCTTCAACCGGCAATTGACCTTCCTCTTGCCCAAAAGTTGCGATAAACTGATTATTTTGTCGGACAAACCGACCTTTCTTACCAATTTCTGCGTCATTTGCTCTTTTTAATTCCATTTATCTTTATCCTCCTCATATGCGGACCATTTTTCTAAAAAAATTATTTTATCCCTGCCGCCTATCAGACTAAGCAAGAATAGTAGCGTCCTCGTCAAATAATGTTGTAGATAGGTAACGTTCCCCATTATCTGGAACGATCGCCAAAATTTTTGTTGGTTTTGTAGCTTTTTTAGCTTCTTCTAATGCGGCATAGACTGCTGCCCCACCAGAAAAACCTACGAGCAGCCCTTCTTTTCTCGCTAATTCTTGTGCGGTTTTTTTAGCTTCCTGACCTGGTACATCGAAAACAGAATCATAAATTGTCTGGTCTAAAATTTCTGGAATAAAGCCGGCTCCGATTCCTTGGATAATGTGTGGACCAGCCGCTCCTCCATTTAAAACCGCGGATTCTTTTGGCTCCACGGCAATAATTTTTACGTCAGGATCGATTTGTCGCAAATACTGGCCTACTCCGGTGATCGTTCCGCCTGTTCCGATACCGGCTACTAAGACATCAGGAGTACCGTTGAAAAAATCGGTGATTTCAGGTCCAGTCGTCTGCTGATGTGCGTTTGGATTCACAATATTTTCAAATTGTTTTAATGTGACGTAATCATCACCTTTTGCTAAATACTCTTCTACGATTCGAAAAGGTCCTTGCAGACCTTCTTCTGCTGGTGTTTCAATAACGGTTGCTCCATATGCGCGAATCAATTTTTTTCGTTCTTCACTTACAATCTCTGGTAATGCAATCACTACTTGATAACCCTTCAAAGCGCCGATCAAGGCTAAACCGATTCCTGTATTGCCACTCGTCGCTTCAACGATCGTTTTTCCTGGAGTCAAGATCCCTTTCTTTTCAGCAGCCTCTACCATAGCTTTTGCAATTCGATCTTTTATACTGCCGCCTAGATTGAATGACTCAAGTTTGACATAAACTTCACTTAATTCTGATGGAACGATTCTTTGCAACTGGACGATTGGCGTTTGACCAATCAAATCTAATAATGTAGGCATCTTCGTTTACTCCTTTCTGCTGTTTTCTAATGCTTTTTCGAGGTCATCACGCAAATCAGCGATGTCTTCGATTCCTACCGCTACTCGAATCAAACGATCGCTGATTCCAAAGTGAGCACGTTGTTCAGGGGTAAACGATCGATGCGACGTGGTTGCCGGTGTTCCGATCAAACTCTCGACTCCACCAAGACTCGGTGCGAAGGCAAAGATTTTCAATCCGCTTAAAAAAGTTTGCAAATCATACGCTTCTGGCAATTCAAACGAAAACAATGCGCCGATATCTTTTGCTTGTCTTGCTTGGATTTCTTTTTGTTCTGGCGCCGAGCCTGGGAAGTAAGTTGTAAATCCTTTTTCTTCAATAAATCGGATCAGCTCTTTGGTATTCTCGATTTGACGATCAAAGCGGACACTCAGCGTTTTAATGCCGCGAATCAAACTGTAACTGTCAAAAGGTGCGAGAATTCCACCGAAAGTATGTTGGATATGCGCTAGCTTTTCAGCCAAGCCGGTATCTTTGACTACCGTTAATCCAGCGATGACATCGGCATGACCAGAAAGATATTTCGTAGCGGAATAAATCACGATATCCGCTCCTAAATCAAGCGGTTTTTGCAGGTAGCTCGTCAAAAAAGTATTATCGACAGCGACTAGCGCCTCCTGTTCATGCGCCAGCACCGCGATCTTCTGAATATCTGTTACTTGCAGCGACGGATTGGAAGGTGATTCAATCAAAACTAATTTTACGTCTGGGGTAAAATCACTTTTTTCTAATCGATTCAAATCTTCATGATAAATCACTTGGATTCCGTGTTCTTTTAAGTCTTCCAATAAATCAAACGTACCGCCATAAATATTTCCTTGGGTCAAAATTATTTCTCCTGGTTTGACTAGCTGGGTGACACTAGCAAGAGCTGCCATGCCACTGGCTGCGGCTTGAGCTGCCACACCATTTTCTAATTGAGCAACTAGTTTTTCTAATTGATTACGGGTAGGATTTCCGCCGCGTCCATAAACGATGCCTGACTCATTCGGCTGTTCAAAGTTATCTTGTTTGTAAGTCGTTGCTAAAAAAATCGGCGGGACGATCGCTTGATATGGATTCTCTTCCACCGGAATCCCTTGGATCAATCGTGTATTATAGTTCATTTGTATCACTCCTAATTTTATAAATGTCGGATTATTCTGATAAATAAGTGGATAACATGAGCCTGAAACACTCGCCTTCTTCCTATAACTCTAAAAAGTGCTTTTCTTGTAATACTTCATAAATTAAGCTGTAGGATTCCTCCATCCGCTTTTTAAGAAACGAAAAAGGACTTGAAATAAATTCAAGTCCTTTGGTCGTCTTTAAACTTCGTCATTTTAAAATGTCGTCATTCAAGGGGATACCAAAGAACATGATGGACATAGACACATCATGCATGGCATCATCATTTTATGTGCTTGTTTGAACTCTTCCATAAAAAAATGCCCCTTCCAAAATTCGTTCTATTTAATGGATTAACTATACAGTTGATCGTACAGTTAATCCAATTGATAAATTTTATGACTATCCATTGGTTTTAACTATATCATCTTGTGTTTTTTGTAACGTCCGTTTTAATTCTGCCAAAAAGAACGCGCCCATTTCTGATTGCTTGCGCCGAGTATTGGTGATTACGACTAATGAGTGGACATCGGCGTCTTTTAATGGCCGCAAAACGATTTGATCTTTTGTTAATTCGTTGAGAATTCCCAGACCAGAAGCATAGGCATCTGAGGCATCCAATAAATTCATTAACGTCCCGCGATCGTTTGTATAAAGATTTGATTGTTCTTTGGAACTATTGATCGGGTCTTCATCTAAATGAGCAGAACCGTGATCTTCTTGAATAAATCGAACTTGCGGATAAGCAATTAGATCGTCATTGGTCAAAACGGGCTTAGCTGCTAGCGGATGATTCTTTCCTAAATAGATATGCGTAGAAAAATTACCCAACACCTCAAAATTAAGACTTTCTTGACTGAAATAACGCTCAAACATTCGTTTACTCTGCGGATTTAAGTATAAGATCCCTAGTTCGCTTTCAAAATCCCGAATACTTTCCAATATTTTCTGAGTCGTTGTCTCAACTAAATAAAAATTCTGGCATGCTGTTTGAAATTTTTTCGTAACTTTTATGAAGGGATCATATAAAAAATCATAGTGCTGCGAACTTACAGTAAAATTTTTTTTAGTCCCTGACACAAAATGTTTCTCCATCTCTTCCACTTGCGATAAGATCCGCTTTGCGTAAATCAAAAAATCACTACCCGCTTCAGTCAGGCAAACGCCTGACTTTGAGCGGTGAAACAGTTGGACATCTAATTCATTTTCTATTTCTTTGATTGAACTGGAAAGACTAGGCTGTGTCACAAATAATTCCTTGGCAGCCTGACTAAAACTCCCTACTTGGGCAATAGTCAAAACATATCGGTATTGCTGTAAATTCATTTTTCTTCCTCCTCGATCATTCAACCAACGATCCCTAACTTTCGAATACCTTTAATCCTTGAGTAAGATCAGATAACAAGTCTTGACTGTCTTCGATCCCAACCGAAAGGCGCAATAGCTTATCGGTCAACCCATAAGATTCCCGCAATTCTTTCGGAATATCCGCATGGGTTTGCGTTGTCGGATACGTGATCAACGTCTCTACGCCACCTAAACTTTCGGCAAAAGTAATCAATTTTAATTCGGCTAAAAAACGATCGATTTTTTTTGCATCATTGACATAAAAACTGATCATTCCCCCGATTCCAGGATACAGTACTTTTTCTATTTGCGGAAATGTTTTTAATGCTTCGGCGATTTCTTGCGCATTGCGCTCTTGTTGTTCAAATCGAACTTTCAATGTTTTTAAGCTGCGGATAAACAACCAACTATCAAAACTTGATAAAGTAGGACCAGTCGTGTTACAGAGCCAAGCCAATTTTTCTCCTAGCTCCGCATCTTTAGCGACTACGACACCTGCAAGCAAATCATTGTGTCCACTTAAAAATTTCGTACCAGAATGAACGACAATATCCGCACCATCTTTTAGCGGTTGTTGTCTTAACGGTGTGGAGAAGGTGTTGTCTACGATCAATAGGGCATTATTTTGTTGAGCAAGTTTTGCTGTTTCAGCAATCGAAGCTTCTTGCATCAAAGGATTTGTCGGTGTTTCCAAAAAGACGGCATCGATGTCTTCGTTCAATTGACTCTTTAAACTGGCAAAATCATCGAAATAATGAAAGACTGAAGAATTTTGACGCTCCAATTCTTTAAAATAGCGATAGCTACCGCCGTAAAGATCGCGAGAGACTAAAAATTCACTTTTGGCGGGAAAATAATTGAAGACTAATTGGATCGCACTCATTCCTGAGCTCGTCACGATTCCTTGACTTCCTGCTTCTAATTTTGCCAGTGCGTCTTCTAAGATCGTTCGTGTTGGATTTTTTGTTCGTGTGTAATCATATCCGGTACTTTGACCTAATTCTGGATGGGAATACGTCGTGGATAAATAGATTGGTGCGGAAACGGCTCCTGTTTGTTTGTCGCTATGATTCCCGATTTGGGCTAATTCTGTCGCTGTATGATACATAGTTAATTTCCTCCTTTGATTTTACGGTTGACCGCTATTAATCTTTTTACGGTTGACTCAATATTGTCGGGACTTGTCGCTAAATTGATCCGAATGAATCCTTTTGTTTCAGGTGAAAACCATTCGCCATAATCAATTGCCAAACCGGCTTGTTCTTGGATAAACTGCTTCGTTTCAACTGTTGAGAGCCAGTTTCGCAAATCTAACCAAGCTAAATAGGTCCCTTGAAGATCGTGGATTTTAATTTCAGGTATATTTTCAGCCAACTGTTTTTTCAGCAGTTGATAATTCTGACCGATGACTGTCAGTAAACTTTGCAGCCACTCATCACCCTGATCGTAAGCCTTTTGTCCGGCAAGTTGTCCTAACAAACTATTTTCTGTTTGCCGATGGATACTTTCCCACGTTTGATATTTTTTTTGCAATTTTTTATCCGGCAGCCAAATGTGAGCATTCAGCAATGCGGCTAAATTGAAAGTTTTAGATGGTGCGTTGCAGACGATCAGATGATCCAAAAAATCTAATTCTTCCGCCACGGTTACAGCTGAAACAAATGAATGGCCAGGCAAAATTAAATCTGAATGAATTTCATCTGAAATAACTAGCACGTCGTTTTCTTTGCACAAACGAAGGATCTCTTTTAATTCTGCTTTGTTCCAAACTCGTCCAACTGGATTATGTGGCGAACAGAGCACAAATAATTTCACATCATTAGTGATCAATTTATTTTCAAAATTCGCTAGATCCATTTGATAGCCGTCTTCTGTTTCCACTAGTTCTGAGGTTACTAATTGACGATTTTGTTTTCTGATTGCGTCAAAGAATGGATAATAGACCGGCGGCTGGATGATGACTTGATCCCCTTCATTTGTGAAACAATTGATCAAATCGTAAAGCCCTTGAACAACGCCAGTCGTAAAGTGCAGCCAATCTTTTTGAAAGGCTGTCTGTTCATGGCGTTTTTGCCAACGTTGGTAAGTTGAAAAATACGTTTCTGGCACTAATGAATAGCCGAAGATTCCGTGATCGATCCGCTGTTTCAAGGCTTCTTGAATAAACGAAGGAACAGAAAAATCCATGTCTGCTACCCATAAAGGTAATAATCCACCATCGCCATAACGTTCTTTCAAACCATCCCATTTTAATGAATCGGTCTGTTGTCTTTGTTGATAATAGTTTTGAATAAATTCTGCTTTTTCCATTCACTCACCCCTTCAATAGAATAAAAAAAACCGTCCCCTTGCCAATAAGACAAAGGGACGGTTTGAACCGTGTTACCACCCAAATTCGTATTAAAAAATACCTCGACAGCTCCAAATGAAGCTCGGCGGAATAACGGTCGCTACCGTCTAACAAGCGTTAACCCGTTAGAAAACTCAGAGCTCATCTTCATTGAGTTTACTTTGCCCTCTTTCTCACCAACCGAGGTCTCTGTATCTAGTGCCGTCAATTACTCTTCTCTTCACTGTTTCATTATTAACGTTAACCTAATTATAATCATTTTATCATTTATGTCAAATGTAAAAAAATTAACCTGCTTTGACTTGGCCGTGCAAGACATTTTTGGTGTTATGATAAATATGTTTTGCGACTTCAGCATTGTTCATCGTGTACAAATGAATCCCTGCAACATCCTGCGTTGTCAAATCAACGATCTGATCGATTGCATAAGCCAGCCCGGCCTCTTTTAACGCAACTGGGTCGTGCTCGTATTTTTCTAAAATCGCTAAAAACTTACGGGGCAATTTGGTCTGCGTCGTCTTGATCAAACGCAGCGCTTGATTACGATTAACGATCGGCATAATTCCTGCAAGGATAGGGACCTTGATATCCGCTAAATAACAGGCTTCTTGGAAGTGATAAAACAGCTCATTATCAAAAAACAACTGGGTGATCAGCTGTTCACAGCCGACTGAGACTTTTTTCTTCAAGTTTTTTATATCTTCAACTCGGCTGAGCGATTCGGGATGTGCTTCAGGATAACAGGCTCCACTGATATGAAAATGCGGCGCTTCTTTTTTCACATAATCAATCAGATCGCTTGCGTAATGAAAATCTTTCTCCGGCGGCAACTCTGGCAAAATGTCCCCCCGCAAGGCTAAGATTTGATTGATCCCAATTGCATCTAATTGTTTGACTAAGCCGTCTAGCTGCGCTTGATTCAAATAAACCGCTGGTAGATGTGCGATCGTTGGAACTTTCAACTCATTATGAATATAGTCAGCCACTTTTAAGGTCGTCTCTTCAATCGTTTGGCGATTATTGCTACAAGTCACACTGATGAAATCAGGTTGTAACTGCTGCAACTCTTTCAGCGTTTTAAAAAGCTTGTTCGCCCCAACTTGAGTGTTCGGCGGAAAAACTTCAAACGATAATGTACTGGACATAGGCTACAGTTCCTCTCTGATTTGTTTCACCGCTTCTGTCATGTTCGTCAAGCTGGCAGTCGTTTCTGGAATCCCCCGTGTTTTCAAACCGCAATCAGGATTGATCCAAACTTTTTCTAAAGGCACTTTCGCTAAAATTTTACCGATCGTTTGCTTGATTTCTTCAACTGCTGGAATTCGCGGTGAATGGATGTCATAGACCCCCGGACCAACGGCTGTTTTGAAGTTTTGCTGTTTCAATTCATCTAAAATGGCTAGATTTGAGCGTGAGGCCTCAAAAGAGATCACATCAGCATCCATTTGGTCAATGGCCGGAATAATATCTGTAAATTCGCTATAGCACATATGCGTATGGATCTGGGTCGTTGCTTGGACTTTGCTGTGTACTAAACGAAAGGCCGGAATCGACCAATCCAAATATTCTGAATACCAGTCTGTTTTTCTTAGCGGTAATTTTTCGCGTAGTGCCGCTTCATCGATCTGGATCACTCGGACACCATTCTTTTCTAAATCCAGGACTTCTTCTTGAATCGCTAAAGCAATTTGCAAAGTCGAGTCTTTCAAGCTGATGTCTTCTCGCGGAAATGACCAGTTTAAGATCGTGACCGGACCTGTCAGCATTCCTTTGACGATCTTTTCTGTTTGTTTTTGAGCATAGGCGGACCATTTCACTGTGATCGGTTTTTCCCGCGCAACATCGCCCCAAATGATCGGCGGTTTCACTCCACGAGTACCATACGACTGAACCCAGCCGTTTTTGCTGAATAGATAACCAGACAAGTTTTGACCGAAATATTCGACCATATCATTTCTTTCAAACTCTCCATGGACTAAAACATCTAAGCCGATTTGTTCTTGCCATTCAATCCATTCATTGATTTGTTGAGCAATAAATTGATCGTAGGTTTCTTCGCTGATTTCTTGACGTTTATATTTTGCCCGAGTCTGCTTCACTTCTCTTGTTTGTGGGAAAGACCCGATCGTAGTCGTCGGTAATACTGGAAAATCAAATGCAGTCTTTTGTACACTTACCCGTTCTTCAAAGATGGGTTTACGAACATAGTCTGCCGCAGTCAATGCTTTGATTTTCTCTTGAACCGTCTTATTCTCGGTAAAACGACTTTTAGCAAATAATTTCTGATTGGCCTTCAATGATTCATCAGTGTTCGCTAAAATCGCCGCTAACTCTGCTAATTCTGTTAGCTTTTCTTTAGCAAAGGCAAAATGTTGCTTAATCTCTGTTGAGAACGTTTCGTTTTCAGTAGTAAAAGGTACATGCAATAATGAGCAAGAAGTTGTTAAAACCAGTTTTTCTTGTTCGACTTGCTTCAATACTTCGATCGTCTGTTGATAATTGTTGCGCCAAATATTTTTTCCGTTCACTACACCGGCAAACAACACTTTGTCTTGCGGAAAGCCTTGTTTAACTAATTCCAAAGTTTTGCGTCCTTCAATAAAGTCCAAGCCAACACCAGCAAACGGCAGATTGATCACTGTTTCATAGGCATCACGAATATCGCCAAAATATGTTTGCAGCAAGACATTGATTGTTGAATCTGCTAATAATACTTGATAGATCGCTTTGAATTCTTGCAATTCTTCAGATGTTAGATCTTTCACTAAACTTGGTTCATCTAATTGGATCCATTCGGCACCTAATTCGCTAAGACGTTGTAAAATTTCTTTATACGCGTCTGTTAATTTTTCAGCAACGACTGCACGATCGACCCCAGGGGCAAACTCACTCAATTGCAGCAAGGTGAATGGTCCAACGATCACTGGGCGAGTATTTATCCCTAAATCTTTTGCTTCTTGATATTCCTTGAAAATTTTATCGCCGCTGACAAAAATATTGGTCTCTTTTTCAAATTTCGGCACGATGTAATGATAATTCGTGTTGAACCATTTTTTCATTGGTCGAGCTTTAATATCGCCTTTTTCGCCTTGATACCCGCGGGCTAAAGCAAAGTATTTTTCGCTTTCAGATAGGTTCAGCTCGGTTACTTCTTTTGGAATAATATTTAGTAAATAGGCTGCATCAAGGGTTGTATCGTAAAGGGAGAAATCATTACTAGGAATGCCTTCAACCCCGCTATTTTTAATTAATTCCCAATGTTTTTGGCGCAACTCTTTTGAAAAAGTCTCCAATTCGTCAATTGTTAACTCTTTTCTAAAGTATTTTTCAGTTGCGAATTTTAATTCCCGATTTTCTCCAATTCTAGGAAATCCAATAATCGATGTTTTCATATAACTTCCTCCTTCAGTTGTGTACGGACAACATTAGCACGCTTCTTTTTACTTGAATAACTGAAAAAAGTAATAACTAGTTATAGCCTTTCGCTATAACATCCGTTATACTCATAAAAAATAGAGGTGACATTATGCGTTTGCAACAACTGATTTATTTTGAAAAAATTATTGAAAAAGGCTCAATCAATGAAGCCGCGAAGGCATTATATCTGACTCAGCCCAGCCTTTCGAATGCATTGAAGGAATTAGAAAATGAAATGAACGTTCAACTGCTTGTTCGCAATAAACAAGGGATTATTCCCACATCTGAAGGACGTGAATTTTTGATTTACTGCCGTCAGATTTTAGATCAAGTCAATCTGTTAGAAGAGAAATTCAAAAATAAGCCGCTGCGGAAACAGAGTTTCTCCGTCTCCGCTCAACATTACGCGTTTGTGGTCCATGCATTTGTGGAACTATTACGCACAGTGAATTCTGATGAATACAACTTTACTTTGCGCGAAACAGAAACAGAAAATATTTTTGACGATTTGACCAGCTTCAAAAGCGAGTTAGGGATCTTATACTTGAATTCATTCAACCAACAAGTCATGAAAAAATTATTTAAAGAAAAAGGACTTGAATTCACACCACTTTTTGAAGCGAAACCGCATGTATTCGTTAGCCGTTCCAATCCTTTAGTAGCGAAAAAAAAGATCCGGTTAACAGATCTTGAAGGCTACCCATATTTGTCTTATGAACAGGGCGAAACAAATTCTTTTTATTTTTCCGAAGAGATCTTGAGCACTTGGGATCGCAAAAAAAATATCAAAGTCAGTGATCGCGCGACGATTTTCAATCTCATGGTCGGACTCAATGGATATACGATAAGTTCGGGCATCATCAGCAGCGAGTTAAATGACGATAAAATCGTGGCCATTCCTTTAGAGTATGACGATGTGATTACTTTAGGTTGGATCAAACAACAGCAATTAGAACTGAGTCCGTTGGCTTTGCATTACTTAGAACTCCTAAAAGAACATATTCGTGGCTATGGTTTTAAGATTCTCGTCTAAAACCGTGACGGTTGATGAGTATATCGTTATTTAATCTACCGTTCAAAAAATCATTTTTCTTTTAATTATTATTCCTGCCACCAATACAATTAAACAGACTTGATCCCGATTTTATCATTTAAGGGATGATCTATTAAAACATATCATATCTTTTTATAACACTATATTAATTATCGCAAGCATATAATACTGTTGATATTATGATCTATCGTTAAATAAAAAACGATCTATTTAATTAGAAAACATACGCTAAGCAACTAGTTTTACTACTGAAAGTAAAAAAAGACCTGACAATCTAATCCGATTGTCAGGTCTTTTTCGTTTACTAATGACTTAGATAATATTCTTCTTCCATCTGTTGCATATTTTCGCGTGTTTTTTTATTATACCAAGGCGAAACAGTAAATGCCAAAACATCATTGATCAAATAAACCGAGCTATTGACGAACATCGCTAGACTCGCTGAACCATGTGTAAAGGAAATATACCAAAGGACCATTTGAGCAAGTCCTGAGGCCAACCACCAAAAATATTGATTATTGTAACGTAAAAAGCTGATGATTCCAGCACTTAAACTGATTGAAAAAGCGATCGCATCGATCCAAGGACGTGGATCGTCAGTCAATCGTTGGATCAAATAGCCTGAGATAAAATACACGATGATCGTACTGATAATAGCGATTACCCAAATTTTCCCAGTAAATTTACGAATCTTTGAAGCCATATTATGGTTCCACTCTTTGCTTAACAATACGGGGATATCCAGAGTGATCATATAGGCAATCTGTTCTCCAATACTTAAATAATTTTTAGCCGAGTAACCGACATAAATAAAACAAAGTGCAGAAAGAATCCCTAAGACACCGTTAACTGACTTGGCGGCACTGATTGAAAGAATACATAACACCCCAAGTGTGGTCCCTATGAATGTGATCACAGTTAACAAATTGATCGGTTGATTCACCAATGTCATCGTCTGACAACCCAGACTGAAGAAAAAGAGATAATAATTTTGTTGCGGCCACCCTTTTAATTGATGAAGTAAAAAATTGAAATAATTTAACATTGATGACTCCTTCTAGAAAACATTCGTTCTTTTTTTAGTTGAAAAAGGCCTTAAAAAATTCCCTTTTCGATCTTCTCTGTTGAATAATAACTTCCTCGTTTAAGTGCGTGCTGATTCAATTTGGTTGCTTCTTCTTTAATTAGCTTAACGACCGTTTCAGCGGCTTTAGGATCTGCGACAAAATCATAACGATCGCCGTCGATCTGGATCTTAGGACAAATATCAAAGTTTTCAAACCATTGCTGATACCGTTGATTGACCAGTCGATAATAGTCGAATAACTCTGGATTTGTAGCGATTTGTTCATAATCACGGCCTCTTTTTTCGATTCGCTCCAACATCACTTCAAAAGAGACTTTGATGTGAACTAACAAATCAGGTCTTTTTTGTGGTGCAGCAAGTTCTAGTTCTTTTAACATAGTATCCAATAAATTATCGTATTGAATCACTTCGTCTTGGCTTACTCTGCCAAGATCAGCATTTAAATGAAATAACAAACTATCCTCATAAATTGAACGATCCAGTACATTATCTGCTTGTTTTAAGGCATCTTTCATCGCCAAAAAACGTTTATTTAAAAAGAATATCTGCAACAAAAATGTATATTTTTCTGGATTTGAGTAAAACAATGGCAGCACTTCATTATCATCGACGTTCTCATAAAATGGTTTTGAATTCATTTCCTGTGACAACATATCTGTCAGACTGCTTTTACCCGCACCAATCGTACCAGCTACTAATAGCATCGTTTCATCTATCCCTTCTTATTAAACTTTTTTAAATCCTTGATAAATATTACTACTATTTTTTTTGAAGTAAAGACTAGATTTTGTGTGTTTTTAATGTTATGTAAAAAAACAACACGATATATAGTGTTGTTGGTCTAATCAAATTGGATGTGCTTTCTTAAAAAAAGCCTCAGCAAAATTTGCCGAGGCTTGATAATTAATTATTCAGCTTTTGAACGACGTACGTAGTTTTGATAAAGAATGATTCCTACTACTGTAAATCCAACTGGACCTGCAATCATCCAAAGTGTATCCCGTGCACCAGCACCTTCAATGATTGGTTGGAAGATCGTAAAGACATTCGCACCCAATACTAATAAGAAGACTACTATACTGATAGCCATTGTCATGCCATGTGATTTGTATACTTCAAACGGCCGTTCCAGACCTTCTTTTTTCTTGAATTTAGGAAATGCATAAATCAAGAATAAGTACGGCAATGTCATTGATACGTTTGCCATCAAAGTCAAAATATTGTAGAACGCTGATGGATCTGGTGTAGCGAATGAAGCGATCAAAATAATCGCAACAACAATCGCACATTGTGTCCACATTGCGTAACTTGGCATACCATTTTCGTTTAAGACAGTAAATTTCTTAGGCCATAATTTTTTAGGTGTTCCCATAATCAACGTCTTCAATGGTGAATACGTCAATGTAAAGAATGCCCCGCTGTATGCCAAGAACATACCTAAACCAGTATAACGAGCAAACCAGTTACCCATGCTAATAGCAGCTGCTTGGCTAAGACCGATACCTTTACCAAACTCAACACCTAAGTTGTTCATCATGACATAAGAGATATTTCCTAAGTTAGTTGAATCACCAGATAAAACATCTTGCCAATTTGTACTTACACCCCAAAGGAAAATTCCCAGTGCATAGCCGACCGAAATGATCAAGGCAGAAAGAACGACTGCTTTAGGGAATGTTTTTTCTGGGTTATGTGTTTTGTCGACCATTCCGCCGACAGCTTCAATCCCGCCATACGCAAAAATCGCGAATACAGCAAAACCTAATAACCCGATTGGACTTTGATAACTAGGGTTTGGCGAATGTAAAATGTGGTCGAACGGTTGAGCCAAATGACCGCCGTTTGCAACCAAAATAATGCCTGAAATCACAATAAGAACAACGTTCAAACTAGTTACCGCAAGTCCGCCCAGACTTGTGATCTTAACGATTCCTTTAACCCCTTTGATCGAGACTAAAGTAACAATAATCATCCATACACATGCTAAAAGACCAACCATTTGGGTTGAATTTAGACCAAACATGTGCAGTTTTTGCGTTTGGTCACTTCCGGCAAATGCCGTTGTGAAAGGGATCCAAACTTTTGACGATGTAGAAACCATCCAGACAACGTAAGAAGCAAACCACATGAACGTTCCGATGAACGCAAAACGCGGTCCTACGCTGACTTCCAACCATTTATACATCCCGCTGTTTTCACCTTTGATAGTTGAACCAAATTCAGCCATCATTAAAGCAAACGGAATGAAAAATAGAATCGCGGCAACGACATAAAAGACGATCGAGCCATACCCCATCAAGTAAAAAGCGACCGGGCCATTAGCAAACCCGAATACTGAGGTAAAGATCATCATGACCAGAGCGCCAAGCGTCATGCCTTTTTCTGCTTTGGACATTAAAACCACTCCTATTCAATTTTTATCTAGGATGCTTCATTACCCAGTGTTTTGTTCTGATAGTTCGTTAGTCATTGAGCAAGAACACTGTAAACGTAAGAAACTCCCTGAATGTTACTTTACAATGAAAAAACATCAAGCGCAAGATAGCTAGAAATTGGCAAACATCTTAAAAACATCGTTTAAGCAGACTTATCTGATTCAATAAAAACGATCGATTAAATGAAAAAATAACAAAAGACGAGAACATTAAACACCACCATTTTAATTTGTTTTTTTATCATATCTTGATTTTACGTAAAAACAACGTCATACCAAGCTAAAATCGTACTAAAAAAATTAGATAGCGTTTTCTACGCTACTTACAATTATTATTTAAAATTAAAAAAAGACAGAAATATGCCAATAAATTGTCGGGCTCCATGGGTACTATTTTTGATACACGCTTTTCTTATCAATAATTATGATAATTAGATTTGATTTTTTTTAGCTTAAAATCATTTTTTAGCCATCAAGCAATCATGGAAAAACTGAGCTGCTCTAATTTTCAAGTATCGATTCGTAATTAAATTATGTAAACTACTTTTGCTTAAACAATAAAAAAGATGCCCAGTTTCCCAGTCATCTTATTTTTTATTTGCATCGCTAGTTTCAGCTATCTTTTAGCAGCCGTGCCTTTTCCACCATTTTATGGTAATAAACTTTCATCGCTTCTTCCGTCACTGCCGTATCAATAGCCGCAATATCGATCCATTTTACATCGCTGTTTTCATCTTCTTTGATTTTAAAAGGTTGGTCCTCTGCTGCCATAAATAAATAAGTCGTATTGATGTGGTAGTGTTCCTTGATAGGTTGCCCGTTTTTAACATGGGCTGGCACAGGTAGAATATCAAAGGCAAACAGACCTTCATGAATCAACTGATACTCTTTGATCCCAGTCTCTTCTTCTAATTCCTTCTTAGCGACGAAAAGAAGATCGTCACAGCCATCTGCATGTCCGCCTGTCCAAGAATAAGACTGATAGATATTGTGATAGACCATCAGCACCTTATCATATACTGGATTGACTACCCAGGCTGAAGAAGAAAAATGATAGTCTGGATTTTCCCGAGTCAGCAAATTTTTTTGGAATTGTACGTTCTCTAAAAATAGTTTTTGATCTTTGGCTTCTTGTTGCGTAAAGGGCTCATACGCTTTGATTTCTTCAATAATTTCGTTCATCGCTTACGTCTGCTTTCTATTTTTTATAACTCAGTATCATCTAAATAACCTTTTGGCATGGGAATCAATTTTTCTGATGCGCGACTGAGAGACTCCTCTTTTTTCCAATCAGTGATTTTATTTTCCGTCGCTTCAATCACCATATCAAAAAGAGAATCACTCAAAAGTAAACGCAATGGCGGCTCAGGCAATGCTGCAAGTTTAAAAATTGCTGTTGCGGCTAAAGCTGGATCACTATCTGTCGCTTGACCTTCTTGCTCTTTTGAGAAGTCATCCATTTGCTGATGAAGTTCTTGATAATCGGAGAACCGCTCGCTACTATGCAAATTTTTATAAAGATCTGTCCAATAACCGCCTGGCTCTACGATCGTAACATGAACACCAAACGGCGCTAATTCTTGTGCCAATGCTTCTGTCAGACCTTCTATCGCAAATTTACTAGCACTGTACAACCCGGAAGTCATCCAAGACATGATTCCGCCGATACTGCTCATTTGAATGAAACGCCCCTGTTTTTTGCGTAAATACGGAGAAACTACTTGTGCTGTCCAAAGCGAACCAAAGAAATTTACATTCATTATTTTCCGTGCTTCTGCTTCAGTCGTCTCTTCAACCATACCGCCAAGCATCATTCCAGCGTTGCTTAAAGCAATATCGATTCCCTTAAATGTTTCCGCTCCTTTAGCCGCAGCAGCAAATACCGCTTCACGTTGCTCAATATCACCTAAACAGATCAATAGGGATTGATCATATTTTTCTTTTAAACTGGCTAGCTTCCCTTCTGTTCTAGAAAATGAAATAACTTGATCGCCATTTTCTAAAACAATCTTCGCCGTTTCAAAACCGATTCCTTTACTTCCTCCCGTAATAAACCACGTTCTAGTCATTTGTCTGCACACCTTCTCTTCTACTTTTATATTGATTATAACAAATTAATCTAAGAAGCAAGACTCATACCTATGACAAAAAAATAAAAGGCTGCGACATATGTCACAACCTTTTGATTTCTTTATCTGAGCAGACAGACTTTAAAAAGTCAACTTTTCCAATCGATCAAAAGCTTCTGCTAATAGTTCTAATGGCTGGGTTGCTGCTAAGCGAATGTAGTTATCGCCTGTTGCACCAAACGCTTTACCGGGAACAAATAATACGCCGCTTTGTTCTAACACTTGCTCTACAAATGTCACCGAATCCAGTCCGCTTTTACTGATGTTGATAAACGCGTACATGCTACCAGCAACTGGTCGCAAGGATAAGTATGGAATATCAGCAACTCTTTTTTCAATATATTCTAGCCGTTCTTTAAAAATAGCAACCGTCGGCAAAACAAGTTCTTCATAATGACCCAAAGCATAAATACCCGCACGTTGAGAGGCCGTTGGTGCCGAATAAGTAATACTTTCATTGATCATACCGGCGATTTGTTTGATATATGCCGGAGCAATCAAATACCCTAAACGCCAGCCGGTCATCGCAAAACCTTTTGATAGACCGCTGATCGTGATGGTATTTTCTGGCGCAAGGCGTGCCATCGGTACAAATTTTTCTGTAAAAGCAAAATCTTCATAGATTTCATCTGAAATAATAAATAGATCATTTTCAATAGCTACTTCAGCAATTTGTTTCAAGGTTGCCTCCGTAAAGACTGTTCCTGTCGGATTATTCGGTGAATTGATTACAATCGCCTTTGTTCGCTCAGTGATTGCTTTCTTTAAGTCTTCCACATCTAATTGGAACCCATTTTCTTCATAAGTTGGAACAATGACGGGTGTTCCCCCAGAAAGTACCACTTGTTCGCGATAAGGAGAAAAGTACGGTTCGTGAATGATCACCTCATCACCGGGATCAAGCAGAACTTGCATTACTAAATACATCGCGTGTAATGCTCCAACTGTCGCGTGAACTTGATCTAATTGGAAGGTCAAGCCATATTTTTTTTGATAAAAATCAACAACTGCCTGCAAAAATTCTTTACTGCCGGCCGGCGCAGTATAGTTCGTCGCGCCTTTTTTTACATCTGCATAGGCTGCTTCGATGATCGCTGGGTTCGTGATCAAATCCGGATCGCCAATTGATAGATCAATGATCTCTTCTTGTTCTTTTGCTAAGATCGCGATCTTCATCAATAAGTTTTCCGCTGGTTGTTGGAAGCGTCGTGCTATTTTACTGTTATCCATCCTTACTCCTCCATTTCGTAACAATTATAATACTTTATTCAAGAAATCTTGTGTCCGACTATTTTGCGGATGATCAAATATTTCTTCTGGAGTGCCTTCTTCTTGGATGATACCGTCTGCCATAAAAATCACACGATCAGCTACTTCTTTAGCAAAGCCCATCTCATGCGTTACAACGACCATTGTCATCCCTTTTTTTGCTAAGTCTTGCATAACACCCAACACTTCACCGACCATTTCTGGATCAAGCGCAGAAGTCGGTTCATCAAACAACATCACGTCAGGGTTCATCGCAAGTGCACGAGCAATCGCCACCCGCTGTTGCTGTCCGCCAGATAAACTAGCCGGATAGCTGTTCGCCTTTTCTTTTAACCCAACTTGATCTAACAATGATAAAGCTTGTTCCTTTGCCTTTGCAGGATCTTCTTTTTTTATTTTTACCGGTGTAATCGTCAGATTGTCCAACACACTCATATGCGGGAACAAATTGAAACTTTGGAATACCATGCCCATTTTTTGACGAATCTGATCGATATTACTATTAGGCGCTGTAATATTTTGCTTTTCAAAAAAGATTTCTCCTGAAGTCGGTTCTTCCAATAAGTTCAAACAACGCAAAATCGTACTTTTCCCACTCCCAGAAGGTCCGATAATTACCACAACTTCCCCTTCTTTTACCGTAAGATCAATCGATTTCAATACCTCGTTATTACCAAAACTTTTAGATAATTTTTGTACATTAATCATTCAGGCCCATTCTCCTTTCAACTAAACCTAATAGACGGGAAATACAGAAGGTCAACACGAAGTAGATCAGTGATACCAACACATACGGTAAGAACGGCTTAAAGCTAGCGCCTTGCACGACACCTGTTTGGAAAATCAATTCCGAAACGCCGATAACCGAAACCACTGATGATTCTTTGATAATCGTCACAAATTCATTTCCTAATGCCGGTAAAATATTTTTAATGGCTTGTGGGAAGATGATATACCGCATCGCTTCTTTTTGATTCATGCCTAATGAACGAGCAGCTTCCGTTTGACCTTTGTTCACCGCATTGATCCCCGCCCGGACGATCTCAGCCACATATGCGGCACTGTTAAGTGAGACCGCGATACAACCAGCCAATAATTTAGATAAGTCTAATCCTAAAACACCGGTCCCGAAATAAACGATAAAGATTTGGACTAACAGTGGTGTTCCCCGAACATATTCAATGTAGATGACTGCGATAGCTTTCAAGATCTTACTCTTGCTGAGTTTCATCAAAGCTAATAAACTACCAAAGATCAAGCCAAACAAGACACCCACAAATGCTAACAAAATAGTATACTTAGCACCGTCTAAGTAGTAAGGCCCATATTTTTGCAAGAAGGATTGGTCTTCTTGGAACATCAATTCATTTGCTTCTTTTTGATACCCCTTCAATAAATCTTTGTCATTGATCGTTTTGATCGATCCGTTAACATGTTTTTTCAACTCTGGTGTATTTTTTGACATGGCGATAGCCGTAACTTTTTCACCTTGTTCAAATTTCACTGATGCTAAAGCTACATTATCACTTTGTTGGGCATAGGCCTCAGCCACTGGTTGTTCCAGCACGACGGCTTCAACTTTTTTGTTCAATAAGTTATTGATCAAGTCAGGAACTTTTTGTAACGAAGTCAGTTCGGCACCAGTCATTTCATTTTTGACTAACTCTTCTTGGGTCGTTTGTTTTTGTGCTCCGACTGGTATTTCAGCAAAATCAGCCGTTGTTTTAAAGCGTTGCTTATCCTCTTTACGAACTAAAACTTTTTGCTGGACGACAAAATATGGATCTGAAAAATCAACTTCTTTTAAGCGCTCCTCCGTAATCGACATCCCAGAAATTACGAGGTCGATCTTTCCTGTTTTCAACGCACCTAAAAGCGCATCGAACCCAAGCTCTTCAATTTTTAGTTTGACACCCATATCTTTTGCGATTTTTTCAGCGATTGAGATATCGAATCCAACAATCTCATCTTTTCCATCAACCTCTGCATGAAATTCATACGGTGCATAGTCCGCTGATAAACCGACAACTAATTCGCCGCTTTCTTGGATCCGTTCATAAATCGCATCTTTTTCTGCCCCGTGTACATTTGCCGGTAAAAAATTCAACACCATCAGTAGCACTGTGAGCAATGCTCCAATTTTCTTTTTCATCTCTTCCGCTCCTTCTTACTATATAATGAACCAATTTCCAGCTATTGCTGTTTTTGTCGCTTATTTTGCTGAATATATTCAGACTACCTATAAATAATTGCATACGTCTTACTGTAAAAAGCTAGTCATTCTCCACTCTGCGATCTTGTACAATCAATGAAAGGATAACAGAACGTCGGTCTTTTAATGAATAATAATATAAGTATATAACAATTAAAGAATAAATATTCAAAAGCAACTTGCGTTTATACTACCATAACTATTATAATAAAAAAAGATGTATCTAAAAAAATGATGAAAGAAGTTTTCTCATGACAAAACAGCTGATTGTCCGCGGTGCCCCGCAGGAATATGAATTGAAACCAAATGCCTGGAACTCATTAGAATTCCATCTTGAACGAAGAAATATTAAGAATATCCTCATCTTGCACGGAGAAAAGTCTTGGAGCGCAGTAAAGCCGTACTTTCCTGAACTATCCCTAGCAAAATCATTTCATTATTATGGTGGACAGTGTACCGACTCAGCTGCTGAAAATTTTGCGTCTTTATGCAAAAAAGAGCAATTTGACGGAATTGTCGCTGTCGGCGGTGGAAAAGTTGCTGATTTAGGAAAATTCGTTGCCTACAAAGCTCAGTTGCCCATCATCATCTTGCCAACATTAGCAGCGACTTGTGCATCCTATACTCCTTTGAGTGTGATCTATGACGAGACTGGTGTCATGCTGCGCTATGATATTTTTCCCAAAGCAAATGATCTTGTATTGATCGATCCTGCAGTTATTTTGCATTCTCCTCGAGAATTAATGATCGCAGGCATTGGCGATACTTTAGCAAAATGGTACGAATCCAACGTGATCATCTCGCAATTAGCAGTCAAACCGCTTGAAGTCCAAGTGGCTGAATTCGCCGCTAAAAAAAGTCATGAGATTCTTTTGAACAAAAGTATCGCTGCCTTGAATGCGATGGACAAAAAAGAAATGAATCAAGCCTTTATTGATGTTGTCGAAGCAAATATTTTATTAGCAGGAATGGTTGGCGGGTTCGGTGACGAATACGGTCGGACCGCTGGTGCACACTCGATCCATGATGCGTTGACTGTTATCTCTGGCAGTCATGAACAGCTCCACGGAAATAAAGTGGCTTACGGTATTTTAGTCCAGTTGATGATTGAAAATAAACAAACAGAAATCGAACAATTATTACCCTTTTATCAACTATTAAATTTACCAATCAACTTGGCAGCAATGAACTTAAATCTGACAGATTCAGAATTTCAAGCCGTCGCCGAACGCGCTTGTGCTCCTGGTGAGATGATCCATTTAATGAAAGAAACCATTACTCCCGAACTTGTCATCGAAAAAATGAAAGCTTTGGAAGAATTTACCAAGAACTAAAAAGTTTGTGTACTATTACTACCAACTTGAAAACCAGACAGGTCTCCTAAATAGTCAATCACTTACGAGACCTGTCTGGTTTAATCTGATATAATTTTTTTGAAGGAAGGGATCATTTTGAGCTATTTATTGTTGTGTCTGATCATTGGAGTTTGTCTATACCATCTGTATGTATCAAAAACTATACGTCATGACTATAAAAATAAGAAAATGACAAATTTAGCACTGCTATTAAATAAATTTTTTCTATTCGCACCTATCATTGCACTACTTATCTTTTCTGTTCTTTTCAGTACTGTTCTTAAAGGGAAAATGATAGAAAGAAGTTCTCACGCTCTGATTCTTTTCTTTTTGTGGTTATTGTTTACTAAACTCTATCTTTTATTGATCAGTCTAAAACCCCAAAAATATACTACTATAGGTTTGATCATGAGCGGAGTTTTATTCTTAGGACTTATTATTTTTCTTACTCCCTTAGATAGATATATCACTTATTTCTTCAATCCTTTTAAATATTGGACTTACGCTTTAGCACTATTTGAATGCTTCATTTTCTACGCCGGTTCTTCTTTTAAAAATAAACTGGCGGAAAACCATTAACTGCCTAAACTTCAGGCAGTTTTTTTTGCGGTTAGTGATCTCTGACTAAGAACACGAAGAAACCCCTAAAAGAAAACCTAGAAAAATTGTAAGACCTTACCCCTTTTCATAAAAATATAGAATGATTACAATTTTACGATAACGGAAAATAAACCAAAAACCCTCATATATTAAGGGTTTTTAGTTTATAAAATATTGATTTAAAGATTGTTTATTGTTCGTTTTAAAAAAGTTTACCCGTTTTGATGGCATAAATAGTTAAGGAAATCAGAATGAACAACGCCAACATTTCTAGTAAAAAGTCAGTCGGTTTTACTCCGTTTTTCGAAGCGTCCTTTTCTCGTTTCATTGCGCTATTAGAGCCCTCCTCGCTTTGATATTGCAAGAATAACAAATCAGCGGTACAGGTCCGTAACAATTCTTATTGAATTTAATTAGAATCTCATTAACAGAATTTAATTTCTATCCAGTTCAAAAACCAACGATGTTTTTGTCGTAAAAATCCGTTAAAAAAGTAATTGCAAACTCCTGCACTTTTACGCTCACTTCTCTGTAACTTTTTTGTCTAGTTTAGCAAACGGAATAAATGCTGGTAATTGTCCTTCTGGCTTAGTTAAAAATTTTTGCAGCCAGATGACATCGAGCCATTGATCAAATTTATAACCTATTTTAGGAAAACTAGCGACTTCTTGATAACCAAGTTTTGTATGAAAATGGATACTAGATTGATTTCCACCAGTAATACATGCTGTTAAAATCGCGACGTTTTGTTTTTTTAATGCTGCTTCTAGCGCTTGGTATAAAACTTTGCCTGTCCCATTGCCGCGTTTTGTACGATCAACGTAAACACTGACCTCCACTGCCCAATCATAAGCCGCTCGATTTTTATATGGATGCGCATAGGCATATCCTAAGATTTCTCCCTCATCTTCTGCCACAAAATAGGGATATGTGTCGACCGTTTCTTCTATATTTTGAACAAATGTCGCCTCACTGGGCACTTCATAATCAAAAGTAATGGTTGTTTCTTCGACATAAGGCGTATAAATCGCAACTAATGCCGCTGCATCTGCAGGTGTTGCTACTCGAACTTTAATCATTTTAGACCTCCTTGCTGATTCAATTTTATCACTCTGTTAACTAAAAAACAGCCTCTCCTAAAGAAAATAAACAGCAACAAACTGTTGGGTTTGCTATTTTTAAAAATCATTTCCTGATAAAAATTCAGGAATGCACGCAATTTTTCCTAATTCCAAAATAATTTTCTTCTGCACGTATTTAGGATCAGGTATTTCCTTATTTTCAAACAAAAGTGCTACTTGTCGCTTCAAATTATAACAAAATGATAATTCTTTAATGTAAAAACACTTAGTTTCACTTTATCCTTATGGTCATTTTCACACAAATATGCTTGAATAGAAACAGTATTTCTTAGGAGGAAATTTATGGAACAAAATCAAGCACCTGATAACCATACGAAAGAGATGAGTTTATTAGGTTTGAGTATGATTGTCATCGGCTCGATGTTAGGCGGCGGCGTCTTTAACTTGCCTAGCAGTATTTCGCAGTCAGCTGGTGTAATTGCTTCGTTACTCGCCTGGCTAATTACCGGACTCGGCGTTTTCTTTATTGCGAAAGTGTTTCAAACTCTTTCAAAAGAAGAGCCGCAAATCATCGGTGGGATTTATTATTACGCCAAAGATGGTTTTGGCGATTATATCGGCTTCAACTCGGCTTGGGGTTATTGGCTGAGCAATATTATTGGAAATGTGTCTTTTGTCATTTTATTTTTAGACGCTTTAAGCAAGTTCATTCCCTCAATTGGTGGTTCTGGTGGTCGGATTGGTTTATTTTTGGGGACCTTTATGATCTGGAGCGTTGTTTTTTTAGTGGCTCGCGGCATTCGAACTGCAAGTATTTTAAATACGATTGCTACCGGCGCAAAAGTCATTCCGATTTTAATGGCAATTTTACTTTTATTTATCCATTTTAATTATCAGACTTTTTCATTCGATGTCTTTGCTCAAAATATAAACTTGAATGGGCAGCATTTAGGCAGTATTCCAACGCAGATCCGACATGCCATGTTACAAACGATGTGGGTTTTTGTTGGGATTGAAGGCGCTGTTGTACTGTCTGGGCGTGCCAAACGTGCTCGCGACGTCGGTCGTGCTACCTTAATCGGATACGCGATAACGTTAGCTATTTACGTTTTGATCGTGATGCTTAGTTTCGGCTCATTGCCACAAACCGAATTAGCGGCACTACCTAGTCCTTCTTTAAGCGGCGTTTTACGGGTATCCACGGGTGCGTGGGCAGCTCACATGATTGACATCGGAGTCATCATCTCAGTCTTAGGTGCATGGATATCGTGGACAATTTTAGCTGCCGAGATTTCTTTTGACGCAGCACAAGACAAAATGTTCCCAGCATTTTTAGGAAAAGCCAATAAACAAAACGCACCTGTAAATGCGTTGATCTTAAATGGCGCCATCATGCAGATCGTCTTTTTGATTTCTCGTTGGGCAATGGATGCTTTCCAAGCAGTGACGAATACCGCAACGACCATGGTGCTAGTCCCTTATGTTTTATCTGCTGCATTTTTATGGCAGATTGCTAAAAAGAAAAAACATAAAGGTCAACAGTTTTTAGCAATCGGCGGCATTGTTTATGGAATTTATATGCTGTATTCTTCTGGATTGCTAAATTTACTTTATTGCATCGGAATCTATGCGTTAGGACTTGTCTTTTGGCTGTGGAACAGTCACACGTATCACCGCCCAGTCTTTACGACAAAACGCGATAAACTCCTATTTACTATTGTTACTAGCCTAGGTTTATTAAGCTTAATCATCTTTTTGATTCAATGAAACGAATAAAAAAAGAAGTGACAAAAATTTTGTCACTTCTTTTTTTTGCAGCTATTTTTCGACTAAACCTAAACTCATCCCGATAATCAGAATGATCAACACGATTACTGTGATCACTACATACAAATAATCTTTTTCTTTTGCAAAAGCAAAAATCGACACGACCACTCGTAAAACTGGTGTCAAAATCAAACAGAACAATCCCAGCATAATGAAGGCTTCTCCTCTTAATCGAAGCAAACCTTGAAAGATCAATGACAAGCTAGTTGGTGTTTGAATGGCGGTTGGTCGCAAAAATAATAAAACCAGCCCAATCACAATGATTGCGGCAGACACGATCACACCGATCCGTAAAATGTATCCGATCGACCGTTCAACTTTTAAAATTTCTTCTTTTTCTTCCATTAAACGATCACCCCAAATCCGCGGAGAACCATCTGGATCCCCATAAATAACAATATCGGAATAAAGATCAAGCGAATGACGGCAGGTTTCAACCGTTGCATGATCCTAGAGCCGATTGTTGCGCCAACTAAAACCCCTAAGGCTAGCGGCGCCGCAATTTCTGGTAAGATCGTTCCGTTAAAAAAGTAAACCATCGCAGAAGCTGCTGCCGTCACGCCCATCATTAAATTGCTCGTAGCACTTGAGGGTTTCAATGGCATTTTCATAATGGTATCCATTGCTGTCACCTTAAAAACACCACTACCAATTCCTAACAAGCCCGAAGCAATCCCTGCACCAAACATCATCGCAAAACCGCCAGGCACTTTTTCAACTTGATAATCAATTTGTTTTTCCAGTACTTTGTCATAATATGAACCATTTAATTTTAATTTTTCAGCTAGTGAGTCCTTAACAGATCCATTGACGCCATTGTCTGATTTTCCACGTAGTTTTTGAATCATGTTAATCACTGAAAACAGTAAAAATCCACCAAATAGAATAAATAAAAATCCTGTTGGTACGATACCAGAAAGTACCGCTCCAACGATTGCGCCGATCGTTGTTGCAATCTCTAAAAACATCGCTACCCGCAGATTCAACATATCGTCTTTCAAATAGGCGATAGTCGCACCGGAACTTGTCGCAATTACACAAACAATACTTGCTGCAATCGCGTATTTGATATCTAATCCTATGATTAATGTCAAAAAAGGCGTTAAAATAATCCCGCCGCCAATTCCTAAAATTGCGCCCAAGATTCCAGCAAAAACACCGATCATTAGTAATGAACTGACTAAACTAATAAGCATAACCTTCCACCTTTCTCGCTTTATTATAGCGCAATTTTATTCAATCAGTTGCTCTGATAGCCGCTTCGGACTAAATCTATGTATTTTAATGCTAAAATAACGTACAATATTGCTATTAAATTGATTGGAGTCGATCTGATGACCGAAAATATTTTTGAAAAGATAGCACAAACTTATGATACCCCTGAACGGAAACATTTAGCCCAAATTATTACAAAAAAAATTGAACCTGAATTTTATGGAAAAGTACTAGATTACGGCGGCGGAACTGGGTTAGTCAGCTTACCTTTAGCCGAGCAAGCTGATGAACTGCTTTTAGTTGATCCAGCAGAACAAATGTTAGCCGTAGCACAACATAAAATAAACCAGCAACAACTAACCAATGTCCGCGTCCTGCAAGCTGATTTTACTAAAGAAACTCCTGAGTTAACGGTTGACACGATCGTACTGTCGTTGGTTTTGCTGCATATTCCCGATACAAAAAAAATCTTGACGGAACTCTTTGATCTCTTACCAAAAGGCGGCAAACTATTGATTGTTGATTTTATTGAAAATTCAAAAGTCTACCATCCTAAAGTCCACAATGGTTTTGCTGAATCTGAATTATCAAGTTTACTAAAAACGATTGGTTTCTCCCAAGTAAGTATTCAACCTTTTTATCGTGGTGAAAAGATTTTTATGAACCAAGACGCTGAACTTTTTCTTGCCACTTGTTATAAATAAGGTGGGCTTCTTCCGTACAAGATCAAAATACTTGTCTTAAAATTCTTTGTAATCGTCAGCTGCTCCGCTGACCTAAATCTTTGATTATTTCAGCGGAGTAATTTATTCTGTCAGACACCAATTTTTTAGTTATCTTTGATCTGCAAACCTAGTCCCGCTGCGATAACTACCGCTTGATAAGTATCGACTTTTAGCCCTTTCAACTGGTCCATTGAGAAGGCAATCTTACTAAATCGATTGGTTGTAAAATCTAATTCAGCTAATTTAGTCCGCATCCAGTTGCTGTTAGTCAATTCATTATCTACCAAAAATAAATGTTTCCATCGTACTTCAAAAAATTCACTATCGTTTAATTGGCAGTGTTCAAATGCAACATTTTTTAAATTTGTCGCGCTGAAAGAACCAAAATTGATCAAACAATCTTTGAACTGACAATCACGCAAATAGCTTTCTGCAAAATTACAGCCTGTCAGTTTGCAATTTTCAAAAACAACTTGATGAAAGCTACCACCGATCCATTCAAGATTTGAGAAATCACAGTTTTTAAAAAACACATTGTTCGCTTCAAAGCGAACCAGTTTTGTCCGTTGCATCGTCACTTTTTCTAAAATCGATCGGCGTAATACTAGATTTTCACAAACTAAGTAACTATAATCCAATCCGTAGCCGTGAACAGCTTCAATACTAGCTTCATCTTCCAAATAGAAATCGTTGGAAAAACTTTGGGGTACGTTTGGTGAGACGGGATAATTCTTATTCATCGCTTTGCTCCTATCATTGATCCTCGTTTTAGTTTCCCACAAACTACTTGATTTCTCTAGCCTTAAACGAATAATAGTTTAAAAGAGCTTTTTATTTTGAAGAATGATAAAATTTAAACACGAGGTGACCCTATGAACAATAAAATAAAAGAATGGCTTCCAGTAGTCATTATCATTGCTCTAATTTTTCTTGCTAGAATATTTGTTTTTTCACCAGTGAAAGTTGAAGGCCATTCAATGGACCCGACACTCCACGACAATCAACGCTTAATCACATCCAAACTATCTAATTTAGATAGACAGGATATTATTACAACAAAAGAACCGGATAATCAGAGTCTTTACGTGGTGAAGCGGATCATCGGCTTGCCCGGCGATCAGGTAGAAATGAAGAATAATGTGTTGACCATCAACGGCAAAACATACGATGAACCGTATCTTGACGAGTTCAAGGAGCAGTTTAAAAAAGACGCGCTGGCTGATGAGTATTCATATAATTCGGCTTTCCAAGAACAAGCTGAAAATGCTACCAGTTTCACAGATGATTTTTCAGTGACTGTCCCGACAGATCAATATTTTGTTTTAGGTGATAACCGTTTGATCTCAAAAGATAGCCGAATTTTCGGTTTTGTCGATCACTCTTTGATTCAAGGAAAAGTGATTTTACGCTTTTGGCCGTTAAATGAATTTAAATTGTTTTAATCAGTCATGGGATTCTTCCCATGGCTTTTTTGTTTGTCCAATCCCCCCTTTCTTCCAAGAATGAATTACAGAGCTTTACTTAGTTCGATGAAAAGGACAGAAACGATTGACGATATATTGAGGTTCATCTATATTAAATACATAGATGGATTTCTATATAGAGGAGTTGAACTATGAATTATGCTGAAATGACCAAAATATTAAAAGCTTTAGCTGACCCAAGCCGTTTAAAAATTATCGACTTGTTATCATGCGGCAGTTTATGTGCTTGCGATATTTTAGACCACTTTGACTTCACCCAACCAACCTTGTCTCATCATATGAAGGTATTGGAAAAAGCCGGTATCATTCTTGTCACGAAACAAGGGACGTGGCATCATTATCAATTAACTGAAAGTTTTATTGATCAATTTATGGGATCAATCAAGCAATTATTTTCTGATGACGATGATTGTCTTTGCAAAAAAATAAATTGTAACTGTAAAGGAGAAAGAAACGATGAAAAAATTGGAATTATTTGAACCAGCCATGTGTTGCTCTACCGGTGTTTGCGGTCCATCAGTCGACGAAGAATTATTGATGGTGACTTCTGTCTTTGAAATTTTCGAAGGGCTAGATTCAATTGAAGCTGCCCGTCATAATTTAACCGGTGATCCAGATGCCTTTGTCAATCAACCTGCCGTTTTAAAATTACTGCAAGAAAAAGGTAACGATATTTTGCCGGTGACCTTATTAGATGGTGAAATCGTCAAAGAAGGCGCCTACCCTACTTTAGAAGAGTTTGGAACATATGGAGACGTCCACTTCGTAATGCAGCCCGCAAACAGCTCGAGCGATTGCTGCGGTGGAAATTCTGGCTGTTGCTAGTCGATCAGGAGGAAATGCCATGCTTCGCTATATTCCCCAAAAGATGGGACTAACCAAATATTTATTTTTTACAGGCAAAGGCGGCGTTGGCAAAACGACTACTGCCTGTGCAACCGCCGTAACTTTGGCACAAGACAATAAAAAAGTTATGCTCGTCAGCACGGACCCCGCTTCAAACTTGCAAGACGTTTTTCAAACTACGTTATCGAATCGGCCTACAACTATTGCGGGCATTACTAATTTAAAAGTTGCCAATTTTGATCCGATCACTGCTGCTAAAGAGTACAAAGAACAAGTTGTCGGTCCGTATCGTGGAATCCTTCCTGACAGCGCTCTTATTAATATGGAAGAACAGTTATCCGGATCTTGTACCGTTGAAATTGCTGCCTTCAATGAGTTCGCAAATTTCCTAACAGATGAACAAGTTGCCAAACAGTTTGACTATATTCTCTTTGATACAGCACCAACTGGTCATACATTAAGAATGTTGCAGCTCCCTTCTGCTTGGAACAGTTTTCTAAATGAAAATACTACAGGTGTTTCTTGCTTGGGACAATTATCAGGATTGAGCGGTCAAAAAGAACGGTATGAAAAAGCCGTTGCAACATTGACTGATGCTGCTCAAACATCTTTGATACTAGTTACCCGCCCACAAGCAGCTCCTTTGATCGAAGCTGAGCGTGCTTCAATAGAGCTGCTGAAATTGGGAATCAAAAACCAACGATTAGTAGTCAATGGTTTACTGAAAGTGCCTGACGATGTAATTTCTCAAGAGATTTACACAGAGCAACAAAATGATTTAGCCAACACGACTCTGTTGCATAAATTTGAATCATTTTATATCCCGCTTCGTCCTTACAATGTTACGGGAATCGACAAGTTACAAATTCTATTAAACGAACAACAACCGGCTATTGTTGAATTAGAACATACATCACTTGATTTTCCTCATTTAGATTTGATCGTAAATGAGTTCATTCGGACAAACAAAAAAATTATTTTTACAATGGGTAAAGGTGGTGTTGGCAAAACAACTGTTGCGATTAAAATCGCGGAAAAATTGGCCCAAGCAGGAAAAAAAGTTCATTTAGCCACCACGGATCCGGCTGATCATTTGAACCTGTTTCTTCCAGCCGATTTCCCTATTTCAATTAGCCATATTGATGAAGAAAAAGAACTAGCTGATTATAAAGAAACTGTTCTTTCGAAAGCTCGTGAAACATTGAAAGCTGATGATCTAGCTTATATAGAAGAAGATCTACGTTCTCCATGCACACAAGAAATAGCGGTATTCCGCGCTTTCGCGGAGATCGTTGATAAATCAGAAAATGAACTTGTCGTTATTGATACGGCACCTACGGGACATACTTTGCTGCTTCTAGATTCTACTCAAAGTTATGCAAAAGAAGTCGCCAGAAGTTCAGGTGAAGTCCCGCTTTCTATTCAAAAATTATTGCCGCGACTGCAAAACAAAGCCGAAACAGAAGTATTAATGATCACTTTACCTGAAACAACACCCGTTTATGAATCTATGCGTCTAGCTGAAGATTTGGATCGGGCAAAAATTGCTCATACTTGGTGGCTGATCAATCAGAGCCTATTTGCAGCTGATACACACAACGATATTTTAAAAGCTCGTTCTTTTAATGAATTGGAATGGATTAAGAAAATTTCCAAACTTTCAAATGGAAATTTTGCCGTTGAGAAATGGCAGCCGAACTTTGCTTCACGAATATGATTAGTGATTCCTGTGATCACCACTGCTTCAACTGTTTTTGTTGGTATCTTAACAGGAATTTCGGTACTATTATTTTTGACGTATTAATCACACGAATAAATTCTCACTGAATGAACGTATATTGGAGGACAATCGGAATGAAGAAAGTGTATTTTTTATGTACAGGAAATTCTTGTCGCAGTCAAATGGCTGAAGGCTATGCTCACAAATACTTGCCTAGCACACAATTTGAAATCAGAAGTGCCGGAATCGAAACTCACGGCTTAAATCCTAAAGCGGTTCAAATCATGGCAGAAGATGGGATCGACATTTCCAATCAAACATCTGATTTGATCGATAGAGACTACTTCAATCATGCGGATTTGATCATTACCCTTTGTGGTGATGCAAAAGATAAGTGTCCGGCCATCCCTAAAGGTGTCAAACATCTTCATTGGGATCTGCAAGACCCTGCTCGAGCAGTCGGAAGCGAAGCAGAGATCTTATCCGAGTTTAGAAAAACAAGAGAGCTTATCAAGAATAATGTTTTAAGTCTCAAATAAAATTAATTCTCTACTGATCCAACAGTCTGCTTTATCGTCTGTTGGATCTTTTTGTTTCTATTAGTTTTTTATCAAATAAAACGGAGAGTTACTTGACTTTTTTTCAAGAAACGAAGTAATATATATACGAACGTAAGTTCTGTTTTTTTAAACGATGGATTGGAATTGATTGCTCACTGTTTGTGAATGTCAAAGTTAAGGGGATTCAAATGAATTTCAACTATGAATTAGAACCAACTGGAGACTATGCGTTTATTGATATGAAATCTTTTTATGCCAGCTGTGAATTAGTCGCACGCGGCCGTCATCCATTAAAAGATCTTTTAGTTGTGATGAGTCATGCAGACAATACCTCCGGGCTTATTTTAGCCAGCAGTCCTATGGCAAAAAAAATGTTAGGTATTACGAATGTGACAAGAGCGTGGCAGCTTCCTAAAGCCGCTGAGAATCCAGCTGTCGATAATTTGATCATTGTCCCTCCTAGGATGCGGTACTATATTTCTGAAAATCTAAAGATTCAAAGTATCATTCGTAATTATGCAGCCGATGAAGACATCATGTGGTACTCCATCGATGAAGGCGTGGTTGATTTGACGCATAGCTTGAACTATTTTGTTCCAGAAAATCATAGCCGCGCAAAAAAATTAGATATAGTAGCACAAATGATCCAAAAAGATATCTTGCAACAAACGGGAATCTACTCTACTGTCGGTTTATCAAACAGTAATCCTTTACTGGCTAAACTAGCGTTGGACAATGAGGCAAAGAATGCTAAAACTATGCGTGCGTTGTGGAATTATCAAGATGTTGCAGAAAAGGTTTGGAAAATTCCCGAACTAGATGATTTTTGGGGCATTGGTAATCGAATGAAAAATAATTTCCGCGAAATGGGGATCCAAACTATCTACGACTTAGCCCATGCTTCCCCTGCTAAATTAAAAAATAAATTTGGGATTATCGGGCTGCAATTATACCACCATGCCAATGGGATCGATCGCACCAAACTACAAGAACAATATATCCCAAAATCAAAAAACATTGGCAATAGTCAAATTTTGCCGAGGGATTATCACGGTGCTGAGATGGCTTTGGTCATTCGTGAAATGGCGGAACAAGTTGCTATCCGCTTGCGCAGAAATAATGCAAAAACAGGAACGGTCTCTTTAGCGATCGGTTATTCAAAAAACGAATTGACTAAAGGATTCAGCCGCCAACTCAAGATCACCCCCACCGACAATACTAATGAATTGACGGCTCATCTGTTGTTTTTATTCAAGAAGTTCTATACGGGGGAATTGATCCGGAATATTGGTGTGACTTATTCTGATCTGCAGTACACTGCTGATACTCAATTAAATCTTTTTGAAAAAGCCGAAGAACAAATCAAGCATGAACATTTAGATCAAGTGATGGATCTGATTCGAGCAAAATATGGTTTTGTCTCCATCATTCGTGCTAGTTCTAAGTTGGAGCATGGCCGCAGCCTTACCCGCTCAAATTTAGTCGGCGGGCATGACGGCGGTGCAGGTGGGTTGGACGGCTTGTAGGCATATTTTATACGGACTCTTTAAAATCCTCTAGTTTGGAAGCTGTCGTACGCAATCATTTAGATAAAAATTGTTGGGCTTTTGACAAGAGTTTTCTTTTCAAGCTAATTAGTGGAGGTGTGTCATGGGAGAATCATTCATGTCTTATCATTCCGATCCGCTTATCCGGGAGTATCATGATCGCGGTATGGCAAAATGGATGGGCTTTTATTTAAGTGAACATACGGCTCGAATGAAGACAGAAAAAACTAAAAGAAATTTAACTCGTCCAAGAAAACCGCAAATGACCACGATCGAAATCGCCGAGATTCTTAGTACATCCTACCTCAGCAAAAATTTAGTTGAGATTCAATTAGCAGCATTGAACTCTGAGGGCGAAGCGTTCGCTGATATTATCGGTGTCGTTCTTGGATTTGATGACACGACTATTTTTTTGGCGGATGCTAACACGAAAATCCAAGCTATTCCCAATGGATCAATCCGCCATGTCCATTTAGTCAAGCATCCTAAATGGAGTGACTTTTCATGACGCTGAATGTTGAGGGGGCCGAATTTGATTATCACACTGAAAATGCAGAAAAATTGACGAAAGATTTTACTGACTATGTCCTGACGGATGTTCCTTTTTTTGCATTGCAGGACGAACTGCTCTATCTTATGAACAAAAGAAAGATCGATCGATTCAGGATTCCTGGATCGATGACTATTGATCATCAGGAACACATTTTTTACTTTCAAGTTACGCAAGTAAACGAAAATAAAAAACTGCGAACGTATCATTATTTAGGCATTGACTTAACGAAAAAAGAAGCTTGATCCACTAAAATTGGAGCAAGCTTCTTTTTGATAGTTCTATGCTATTTTTTTGTGATAACTGCTTGTAAAATACTATAAAGCAGACCCGCCATGACAAGGATCAGCCAACTAGAACCCCATAAATTCGTTAAAAAAGACCAGCCTAAGTAGATCATCACCACGATCGGCCAATAAATTCTTCCAAGTAAATATCTAGCCTGAGCCGCATCCCCATATTTTTCCTGCAGCGCATTCGGTCCTAAGATATCTTCATCTGCGATAAAATATTTTTCTTTAATAAATTTATCGAAAATACTGTAATTGATTCCGCCGTAGATAATTAGAAAGACACCCACCGCTAAAAATAAAAACATAACTGGTACTCCATACCTCGCATACGTGAACATTTTAAAAAATAAAATGGGTGATACGCTTAAGATACATAGACAAATACCGATAACTAGGCTGACTTGAAAACTTTTTTGATACCCTTGTTTCAATCTTTGCGCTTCTTTGTTTAAATCAACAGGAATAAAGCGATCATTTAACAGCTCATTATTTTTAGAAAATTGCATGCCGTTATAAATAATAGCCCCGATACTGATCGCTAGGACAATGAAAAACAGTAAGAGAGCCATGATCGCAATGCCTCCGATCCCTAGGCTAGTCAAGATCCCAACAGCTAATAAACACCCGCTGATTCCCAAGCTGAGTCCCTTCGCTCCTTGCTTTTGTGCTATCAAATATTGATACATCTCATCTTCATCAATTCCGTTTTTTTCTTTTTGAAATGAAATACCTAATTCTTCACGTAATTCATCAATTGAACCAAATTCACTGATGGCTTGTCCAATCGCTTCATGCTCGCTTTTTCCTTCATCTAATAATGCCAAATAGTGGTCTTCCATAATCGTTAAAATTTCTTGTTTAGCTCGTTGGACTTCCTCAGTATTTGGAAATTCCAGAAACAATGTCTCTACATAATTTTTAATCGTATCCATTTTTTACCCTTCTTTCATAAATCGGTTCACAACTTTTTTAGTTTGTTTCCATTCGGCTCGTTTCTCTACTAAAAAAGTCAGACCTTTGGCTGTTATCTGATAGTACGTCCGCTTTTTTCCATGGGTAATCTCTCCTGGATAAGAATGAATATAGCCATTTTTTTCCAAACGGTTGAAAGCTGAGTAAAGGGTCGTTTCCTTAATAACATAAATTTCTTCACTTATCTCTCGTATTTTTTGGGAAACGGCATAACCGTACGAATCACCATCTTTCAATACGGACAAAATGATCACATCATTGTACCCACGAATCCCATCGCTTGAAATCATTTTGCCACCTCCTCAAATTACTCCATCTGTCGTTGTAATGATTGTACGATAATTACTACGACAGGTAAAGTAAAATATGCTAATTTTATTGAAAAAAGTAACGCACTATGTCAAAATCGATAACAGAAAGAAGTGAAGAGCATGAAAAAAATCGCGATTATCGGCGGCGGCATCATTGGTATGACGCTCGCAAATTATATAGATCAAAAAAAATATCACGTAACTTTATTTGACGATCCCACCGGTCAGGCTACCAGTGCTAGTGCCGGGATCATCTCCCCTTGGTTATCGAAACGACGCAACAAACAATGGTATCGACTAGCCAAAGATGGCACCGGATTTTTCCCAAAACTGATCCAAGACTTTCAATTAGATGACACGATCTATCGCCAGTCGGGCACTTTGCTTTTACGTCCAGAAAAACAATTGGCTGAACTTTTAGCTTTGGCTGAAGAACGTAAAAAAAATGCGCCAGAGATTGGTACGATCAAACAGCTTTCGGCGGAACAGACGCAACAAGAATTGCCGTTGTTAAGACCACACCCTGCGCTCAAAGTTAGTGGCGGCGGTCGTTTAGATGGCAAAGCTTATTTAATCCAAATGCATAAATTGGCTGAAAAAAAAGGCGTCGACTTTATTTCACAGCGAGCTCAGCTAGCAGATACTACTACCGTTATTTATGGAGAAAAACGAGAAGTCTTCGATCAAATTATTTTAACGGTAGGTCCACATTTGAAAAAATTATTAGCACCCTTGAATTATCAAGTCGATTTGCGTCCACAAAAAGGCCAACTTTTGGTTTTTCAAACGGCTTTCAAAAACAGTGGAGACTTTCCAGTTGCTATGTTAGATGGTGAAGCTGATTTGATTCCATTTTCAGCCGGAAAAATATTACTAGGTGCGACTCATGAAAATGAAGCAGGCTGGAATTTGAAAGAAACTCCAGAGGCTTTTAAACAATTGGCCAATAGCACTCGGAAATTTTTGGCTGAACCAGAAAAATTATTAGAACAGCCTTTTCACTATCGCGTTGGTACGCGGGCGTATACCTCTGATTTTGCACCCTTTTTTGGTCAGTTGAATGATCACTTGCTAGTTGCCAGCGGACTTGGTTCGTCCGGTTTGACAACTGGTCCGTACATCGGCTATCTATTGGCTGACTACTTAAATACAGGCAATGCGAATTGGCAAGAATACCAAAAAGAATTATCAAACTATATCCAATTTGAAAAAACGCTGGCATCCAATTAAGGAGTCAGCGTTTAAGAATAGGGTCGAAATTCTTGCGGTCAACGTGTCGGTTATCCATTCATTATCTTAAAAAATTTTTTTAGAGCTTGTCACTTACGTTACAAATCGCTAAAATTAATAAAACATGATAGCTGTTCAACACACAAAAAGAGAGGTTTTTATATGCAAATTATAGAAAAAGATTTTGGCAACGGTTACCAGCTGATCACCCTTACAAATGATGCTGGCGTTCATTTATCTGTCACCGATTTAGGCGCTCGGATCGTCAGCCTTGGTCGCGACAAAGAATTGGTTTTAGGGTTTGACTCTGCTACAGAATACTTGGAAAAAGATGTTTTTATCGGAGCTTCGATTGGTCGGACAGCTGGTCGGATCGAAAATGGGCGGTTTGTATTAGATGGTAAAGTTCATCAAGCGACGACCGATCCAGGAAATGGACACTCCTTGCATGGTGGTCTACCTGGATTTGAAACGAAAAAATGGACATACACGATTGAAAATAGTGATGATGAAGCCTCTGTTATTTTTACGACGATCAGTCCTGATGGTGAGCACGGATTTCCCGGCAATTTAACCGTTGAAGTGCGTCATACCCTCACTCAAGAAAATATCTGGCGCGTAACCACAACTGGAATCAGCGATCAACCAACTTTATTCAATCCGACCAATCATGTCTATTTTAATTTGACCGGCGACGTCACGCAATCGATTGCTGAACACAAACTTTGGCTGAACAGTACTGCCTTTGCTCCACTTCGCCAAGATAGTATTCCCACAGGTGAAAAAGCAAGTACGGTAGGAACGGCTTTTGATTTTCAAAAAGGAAAAAAAATAGCTGAAGTTTTTGCCAGCGACTTTGATCAGAAAAAGCAATTCGACGGCATCGATCATCCCTTTTTCTTGGATGAAAACGATTTAGCTATACCGGCTGCTAAATTGCTCAGCCCTGATGGCACAACTGAGCTCACTGTCGCAACCGATCTGTCCAGTATCGTTATTTTTACTGCAAACTTTGGAACTGACGCTCCTGAGATGCACGGCAAACAGTTAGCCAATCATGGCGGAATCACTTTTGAAACACAAACTGCGCCTGGAGCTGAACAGTATACTGATTTCGGTTCAATCAGACTTGCTGCTAACGAACCCTTTGAAACAATCACCGAATACAAATTAGCTTTTAAACCTACTGCTAATTAGAACAAAAATAGATCCTTTCTATCACTGGTAGAAAGGATTTATTTTATAGATTTCGTTCGCTACTTCGTTTTCAGGAAGATATTTTTATGAAAAAATACTTAGTTTTCTATGTTAAACTAATGGATACTAGCATTAAAGGAGGTTCTAATGAAAAAAGATTCTGGATTGCTCTATGGGTTCGGCGCCTATATCTTTTGGGGATTTCTACCGCTTTATTGGAAATTACTAGGAAACGTCGGATCTATTGATATTTTATTTTATCGAATTATTTGGTCGCTGCTTTTTATGACGATCTATTTGACCTTGTTTCGAAAGTTTCCTACTTTTATTCAAGAAAGCAAGGAGCTGTTGAAAAGCCGCCGAAATACACTGGCGATCCTTGCCGCCGCAATTTTCATTTCACTCAATTGGGGAATCTATATCTATACTGTATCGATTGGGCAAGTCCAGCAAGCGAGCTTAGGTTATTACATCAACCCTTTATTGAATGTCCTTGCAGGTTCGCTTTATCTAAAAGAACCTCTGTCAAAACAAGCGAAACTCGCGAGCCTTTCCGCTTTTGCCGGTGTCGTCTTATTAACCATTCAGACAGGTGTTTTTCCTTTCAATTCGCTTTTTCTAGCTGCCAGTTTTTGTTTATACGGATTAACTAAAAAGCAGCTGCAGCTGAGTGCTGCTACAAGTATTACCTTGGAAACATTGATCATGGCACCTTTAGGTCTGATTTATTTGTTTTTTATCTCACCAACTGGTTTCATGCACTATCCGTTTAATACGAATTTACTGCTCGTGGGTACTGGAATCGTCACAGCGATTCCATTGTTGCTCTTTTCAACGGCTGTAAAAAAATTATCCTACATCACGATCGGTTTCTTGCAATATATTAATCCTACAATCATGTTGATTATGGCAATCTTCCTGTTTCATGAGCCCTATGCTCTGCCGCAATTTATTGCCTTTGCGTTTATTTGGCTAGGGATTTTGATTTTTATTATCGGTAATTTTATTGAAGCTCGCACAAAAAAGTTGTAACTGCAGCGAACCGCTTCAAGTAATTTTGGCTTAGTTCCGAAGAAACTGGAACACGATTTATTCGCAATAAGGGGGTGTGACAAAACTCTGGTCACACCCCCTTGTTCGTTCAGTAATAATCAATGATTCATTTGAAAATTTTCAATATTGGCGATTACTTTTTGTGCCAGACGGACCTTAGCCATCGAGGTCAAGCCAGCATTTGTTTTCCCAGCAAAAACATTCGGCAAATCAATCACTTCTTCTCCCAGTCCTGCTTCAGTATCGCTAAAAGCAAAGTTTCCAGGTTGATTCAACCAAGTTTTCAATGCCGCAATTTCATGCGATGGAGCAATCGAAACATTCATCAAAATTTTCCCATTCCCGAAAAGTTCAAAGGCCGCATTATCTAATAAAACAACATTTTTATTCAGACAAGTGATTAAGATATCGACCTTTTGCAGCAATTCATTTAACGGAAGATAATCCATCCCCAATTCTTTTTCTATATCAGGTTTTCGAGTTCGACTGTAGTAATTGACGTTCATTCCAAAAAAGTTCATTGTCCGTGCCAACAAGCTGCCAACAGTACCCATGCCAACGATTCCAATTTTGACTCCAGTCAATTCCATTGGTTCAGCCTTCCACATCGCATCCCCGCGCCCTTGCAGCAAGCGAACCAATTCGCTAACGGCATATTCTTTCACACCTTCGTCGCCATAATCGCGGACACCCGTCACCACGATTCCTTTTTTCTCTGCATAGAGAATATCGACATTGGCATTTTCAGGGGAATACAAGCTCGCACAAATCCCGATGTAACGAATATTAGGACAAGCATCTAATACTTCCTGATCGATGAAACTCGTAAAACTTAATAGTACGCAATCCGCATCACCGATCCGCTCACTTATAGTTGTTGCATCTGTCGGAACATCCTCATAAAAAATCGTCTCTTCCGCCAATGATCGCAATTTTTCATCCCATTCAGGCAATAATTTGGTAGGTTCGATTGCTACCATTTTTTTAAATTTTTTCATGTCAGCCTCCTAGATAATTGTACTCTCTTCATGATAAGTCCAATAAATTTCTGCGTCAATGAAGAAGCGATGCGACTAGCTTTTCCGACAATCAGGATTCCTTCATTCTAGTACTTTTCATAAAAATTTTATTCACAGCTTAATGATATAAAAAAACACCGGCAAAAAACTTCACCGGTGTCCAATCTATTCTTTGTTCCTTGCTTCAACAATTTCATCGACTAATTTATCGATTGCTGGATCTTGCAAATAATTTTTCAAAGTCACTATCTTCATTTTAGGGTGTGCATTGTGGGTCCGTTCCTCCAGATCTTGGTGAACGACTACCATATCACTATCTTCCGGCACATCTTCAATTCGATAATTTTTGACCTCAATATCAGTGATCCCAGCTTTTTGAAGTTTCTTTCTAAATGTCGTAGCGCCCATCGCGCTGCTGCCCATCCCTGCGTCACAAGCAAATGATACTTTGCTCAATCCAGCAACGAGTGCATCGACTGTTTTAGCAGACTCGCCATTTAACAGTTCTTTTCCTTCAGATTTCATCGATTTTGATTTTTGGACAGACTCTTCAAAGCTGTCATCATCATCCGATTTATCTGCCTTTAAAATTACCGCTGTGACTAAGAAAGAAACGGCCGTTGCGATCACGACCCCGGCGATCATTCCAAAGAAATTGCCGCGAGGTGTCAACGCTAAGTAAGAGAAAATCGAACCTGGACTTGGTCCAGCTACTAATCCTACATCAAGCAATTGGAAGGTCAATGTCCCAGCCATTCCACCTGCGATCATTGATAAAATAGTAATCGGTTTCATCAAGACATATGGAAAATACATTTCGTGGATCCCACCAAAGAAGTGGATAATGATCGCGCCTGGCGCTGTTCGTTTGGCTACTTTTTTTCCAAAGAAAGAATACGCTAATAATAAACCTAAACCAGGTCCAGGATTCGATGCTACCATGAAGTAAATCGATTTTCCGGCTTCTAATGTTTGCTGCATTCCTAATGGATAATAGACACCTTGATCGATAACATTATTCAAGAATAAAACTTTTGCTGGTTCATTGATCAAAGATAATAATGGTAAGAAACCAGTGGATACTAACGCTTCAATCGCGTTTGTTACAAATTGGTTGGCTGATTGGATCGTTGGACCAACAACTAAATAAGACAAACACATTAAGATAAATCCGATAATCCCGATCGAGAAATTATTAACAACCATCTCAAAACCGGCAGGAATTTTTCCATCTAAAAACTCATCTGTCTTTTTCATGATCCAGCCGCCTAATGGCCCCATGATCATGGCGCCCATAAACATGGGAATATCTGCACCAATAATCAATCCGATGGTTGCAAGTGCGCCTAAAACTGCGCCACGTTGACCACCGATCATACGTCCACCCGTATAGGCTAGTAATAATGGTAGTAAATAGCTAACTGTCGGTGAAACCAATTCGCCTAACGCTTTGTTAGGAAACCAGCCAGTTGGGATAAATAAAGCAGTCACGATCCCCCAAGCAATAAATGCACCGATGTTGGGCAATACCATGTTAGTTAAAAATCCACCAAATGCTTGCACTCTCGCACGTGTGGATACTTTTTTTTCTGCATTCGTTCCATCCATTTCCTTCTCTCCTTTACTCATTGATTAAATCAAACAATGCTTCTTCTGTCGTAACGTCAATTAACTTTTGATACAATTCTTCATCACTTAACAATTCACCTAGACTTCCAATCAATTCCAAATGTCCGTCAGGCGAATCTGAGGACAAAGTAAATAAAACTTTGACTGGTTCTTCGCCTGGAAACATGACGGGTTCAGCCAGATGTAAAAAGGTTATGCCAACGCCTTTACTGCCGTATTCTGGACGTGCATGAGGCATCGCGACTTGCGGCAATAAAATAATGTAATTGCCATTATCTAAAACATTTTGGATCATTGCCTCAACATATGCTTCTTCGATGATGTTTTTTTCTAGCAAAGGTTGTGCCCCTTTACGAATCGCCGCTTGCCAAGAATCAACTTTGGCAGCAAACATTGTATTTCCTTTTAATTGTTCTTTTAACATGTGGGCCTCCTATATCTGTGACTCATACGCAGCAATAACTCCTTCAAGCAGCTCTCCAGTTAATTTTGAAATTTGTTTGATCGTTGCTTCTAAGCCCTCTTCTGCAATCAGCTTCTTCAATTTCTCCGCTTCAGGATCTCCTACATTCCGATAGTGATACCCAGCCGCAATAACTTCCATGCCCGCTTGATGAGGCAATCCTCGTGCGCTTAGCTTTACTACTGGCGCAACTAGACGATCGTTGGGGCCTAATTTTCTAATTGGCGAACCGCCGACCCGAACAATCGCATCTGAAAGTTTTTGGTTGCCGTGGCGTCTTAATGTCTTTTCAATAAAAGCTGTTAGATCCTTCCGCGAAAAATGATACTCTTGCACGAAATATTCTAAGTTTTCTGCTAAGAATTGATTGACCAACTTTAAAATTTCTTCATTTTGAATGGCTGTTTGGATCGTTTCGTATCCTTGCAACGCGCCTAAATAAGCTACTGCCGCATGTGCTGCATTGACGATATAAAGTTTTCGTTCGATATAAGGCTGCATTTCATCGATCAAAACTACATGGGTCAGATCAAATGATGTCGCAGGATCTAGTTGCCGCCGATTAATCACCCATTCATAATAGGGTTCAACGACTGCAACTGCCTTGCCATCAACACGTTTGCCTAAAGACTGACGATCAATAGCTGTATTCACAAAATAAGCAAACTGTTCAAAAATGGCTGCTTCTTCTGCCGAAAGTAATGCATAAACGGTCGCTTTTAAATTGTCGCTTGCATTGATAATATTTTCATTGGCTAAAATATTAATACTGCGCTTTTGATCAAAACGTTTTTTTAAACCTTTTGCAAGAATCGGCGCAATTTTCACTAAATTATTTGCACCAACAGATGTCGTTAAAATATCAGCTGTTTCAATCGTTTTAAGCACTTTTTCTGTCTCAGACAAACTGTTAAGTGCTGTGACTTGATCGACAAAGTCTGTTGTTGCGGCTTCATCGATGATCTCGATCGAATAACCGCCATCTTGATTCAACTGTTGGATCAAATCTGCATTAGTATCAACAAAACAGATTTCAAACCCATTCTGATGTAAAATTTGTCCAATAAATCCGCGTCCAATATTTCCTGCACCAAAATGTACCGCTTTCATTTTCTTCACCTACTCCAAATTTGCATGATATTGCCACAAGCTAGGCATATCGATTGATTTTTCTTCGATCATCATCAAAGCAATCGTATCCCCTAATAAAAGTAAACACTGTTCAAATAAACTAGTCATTGGCTGAACTGAAGGGATCTCACCAGGTAAAGCTAATTTGGTCTGCACGGGAATACGGATAAAAAGATCAGTATATTCCTTCATCGAACTGTTGGCATTTGATCCAATATGGGCCACTTTTGCTTTAAAACTTTTAGCTTTTCTCGCAATTGCTAGTGGAAAAGAACTTTCCCCGCTGCCAGATCCGACGATCAGTAAATCATTTTCTGTAATTGCAGGTTCTGTAATCTGCCCCACTACAACTGTCTGAATGCCTAAATGTGCCAATCGTTTAGCAATCCCTTCTAATGAAAGCAACACACGACCAACACCTACAAAAAAAACTCGTTCTGCTTTTTCAATCTCTGCAACTAATTGCTCAACTTCTTGCACGTCAATGCTGTCTAAAGTTGCCGCAATTTCTTTTATAATTTTTTGTTCGACTATTTGATAACTCATGACTTTCCCTCCAATTTTTGTCGTTCTAACTTATTTTTCAACTTATTTCATTGAGGCCGCTTTTCCGATTGCTTCAGCTAATAATTGACGATTTTCTGCTAACGTATTTCCAGCAATAAATAATCCTGTACTTCCTAATACTAGATTTGTCGCACCGGCATCTAATAAACCTGGAATCGTCGCTAATGATACCCGGCCATCTACTTGAATATCTACTGCCAATTCTTGTTTATCGATCAACTGACGCAAATCAGCAACTTTTTTCAAGGCATACGGAATTTGTTTCTCATTTTTATTTGTTGCAAACCCTGGATTGATCAACATCAAGCATACCCGATCAATTTCTGGCAAGATATAATCTAACACATTTAATGGAGTTGCCGGATTCAATGCCATACCAACCTTTGTTCCTGCATTTTTGATCAATTGAATGTAGCGATCTACATGTAGACTTGTTTCATGATGGAAAGTAATTCCTTCAACTCCGATCTTCAACATCTCACCGATAAAGAATTCGTTGTCATTTGACATGATGTGTATATCAAAATTCATTGAAGTGATCTCGCGCATTCTTTTAATGGTATCGATTCCTAAAGGCATGCTGGGACTGAATGAACCATCGATTACATCGATATGCAACGTGTCCATTCCGATATTTGTTAATTCTGTGATACTTCTCTCTAAATTCACCAGATCTCCGCACATAATCGATGGTGATAAAATAATTTTGTTTTTCATAAGCTACCTCCTTCATTCGTTTACGAGTTCATTGTAATCGCTTAACAAGCACAAGTCAACATAAACAAGATATGTTTTTATCATTTTATGCATGTTTGTGCGCGAAATACAGTTTTAAGCAGATTGAAATTGACACAAAAACGCATACATGGCATGATAAACATGAAGAAATAAGAAGGAGTATGCAGTATGTTAAAAGAGGAGCGGCATCAAAAAATTGTAGATCTACTAAACATTGAACAAAAAGTTATCGCAAGTGATTTGAGTCAACGTTTTAACGTTTCAGAAGATACGATTCGAAGAGATTTGAAAGAGTTGGATGGTCAAGGTCTCTTAAAAAGAGTTCATAGCGGGGCTTTACGTGTCGGCCCGCCAATTACTGATTTTAATTATCGAGAAACCGTAGCCAGTGATCGAAAAAAAAAGCTGGCTCATAAAGCCTTGCCTTTTTTAAGAGAAGATTCTGTAATTATTATCGATGGTAGTACAACCAATCTGGCTTTAGCTAAAGAGATCCCGAAAGATTTTCGTGCGACGATCATTACAAACAGTCCGCCGATAGCGATTGAATTAGCCCAGCATCCTAACCTTGAGATCATTAATATTGGTGGCGTATTTTACAAACAATCAATGATCAATATTGGCGTACAAACGCACAAGCAATTGCAAAATATTCGTGCAGATCTCTATATCATGGGAATCTATAACTTAGATTTAGATGCTGGAACAAGTGTACCGACTACACAAGAATCAGAAATAAAACGGGAAATGGTCCGTATCTCGACAGAAGTTTTAGGAATGATCACCAATGATAAATTTGGCACCATTAGCAATCATATCGTGGGTCCTGTGGACGATTTGACGTATCTGATTTCAGAACAGATCCCAGATAAAATCCGCAAAGAGTACAATAAACAAAAAATAATCTTGATTGACTAGCTAGTAAATTAAAAAAGATGACCAAAATTTTGGTCATCTTTTTTAATTTAAATCTTCATCTAAAATCGTGCCATTGCTTACTAAGTTTGTATCACCGATCAAGTAAAGATCATCATTAACAACATTTACTTGAAGCTGGCCACCTAAAACCTCGATTACTACTGGATCAGTTTTAATCAAGCCTTTTTTGGTCAATGCATAAGCCGTCGACCCCGTTCCAGTTCCGCAAGCTAAAGTAAAATCTTCAACACCGCGCTCATACGTCCGTTCCACAACAGTTTGATCTGGCAAAATATCGTAAAAGTTTACGTTTGCTCCTTTTTCAAAAGCCGTATGGTTTCGCAATTTTCTAGCAAAATCAAAAATCGCTTCTAATTCTGTCATCGCAAGATCCGGGATGTGAACAACTAAATGCGGAATTCCTGGATCACCTAATTCGACATAATCTACTAGTACTTCTTTGCCGTCGACTTGAATAAGTTTAGCTGCTTCAAAAACAGTCGGTGAGTTTAATTTCACCCGGTATGTTCGAGTATCTAAACGTTCTGCCGGTACATCGCCAGCAATCGTTTCAATGATCATTTTTTCTTTTGCGATGCCAGTCTCATATGCCCAGCGAGCAACACATCGGGCTCCATTCCCGCACATTTCGGCTTCAGAACCATCCGCATTGAAAAAACGTGCATAAAAATCGCCGCTACCACGCGCAGACTCAATGGCGATCAATGTATCCGCGCCAACTGAGAGGCGGCGTGCACAGACGCGCGCTGCAAATGTTGTTAATTGGTCACTAGAAAAACCTATTTTTTGATTGTCGATCAAGATGAAATCATTTCCAGCACCTTGTATTTTATAAAATGGTATGCTCATCTGATAACCTCATTTCAGCTTATTTCGATTTTAGAAAATCAGGAACGACCTCATTTTGAATGATTTGATCCAATGTTTGTCTTTTTACAATGATTTCTGCTTGCCCGGCTTTTGTCAATACAACTGCTGGAATCGCCAATTTATTATAGTTGCTGGCCATGGAATAACCATACGCTCCCGTTGAAAATGTTGCAAATAGATCCCCTGTTTCAACCATTGGCAATTCGATATCTTTGACTAGGATATCTGTACTTTCACATGCTTTACCAGAAATGGTCACTTTTTCTTCCGCTGCATGCCCTGCTTTGTTTGCTAATACCCCGGTATACTTTGCGTCATAAAGTCCCGGACGAATATTATCCGTCATTCCACCATCGATGCTAACATATTTTCGTAGCCCTGGAAGCTCTTTGATTGCACCAATTTTGTGTAGACTGATACCGGCCTCTGCAACGATACTGCGCCCTGGCTCGATTACGACTGCTGGTTGGGCAAAATGCTCTTCCTCACAAAAAGCCAACACTTTTTCCATCATCGGATCTGTGAAATAACTAAACGGTTTAGGTTGATCCGTATCTGTATAACGGACTCCAAAACCACCGCCAAAATTTAATTCTTTGATTGAATAGTCAAAACGATTTTTTACCATTTTAACTAAGTCCAAAGCGATATCGACTGCTGCTAGATGTGCCTGGTTATCAAACAGCTGACTGCCTACATGAAAATGAAAGCCTAAGAAGTTTACTTCCGGTGTTTCGATCGCATGTTGGATTTGCGGAAATAAAATGGTCTCATCAATTGGGATACCAAATTTTGAATCTTTTTGTCCAGTTGAAATAAATGAATGTGTCTGGACATTGACCTCTGGTGTAATTCGAAATAAAATATCTACTATTTTTTGCTTTTCCTTCGCAATTTCCGCAATCAAGTCAACTTCTTGCAAACTGTCGACGATGATGCGTCCCACACCGTAATCTATCGCCATTTCCAATTCTTGAATCGACTTATTATTGCCGTTCATTTCAATGTGTTCGGCTGGAAATGCGCCTTTGATCGCTGTGTACAGCTCTCCGTCTGAAACGACATCCAGTGAAAAGCCTTGTGTTTGGATGATTTTAAGCATCGCTAACGTTGAAAAAGCTTTGCTGGCAAATGCAACTCGGACATTTTCATATTTTTCGACAAAATCTCGTTGCAGTTCTTGACATTTTTCTTCGATTTTTGTTTGTGAAAAGACATATAACGGTGTGCCGAATTTTTCAGCTAATGCGACTGTATCACAGCCGTCCCACATTAAATGCCCATTTTTCGTTTCAAAATCCATCATAAGCCCCCTCAATTAATTTTCATTCAGCCCAGCAATCAAATTTACATAAGTCTGAACGCCTAACAACAGATTCACTTCATCAAATTTCAGCTGGCTGCTATGCAGCGGATAAGTATAGCCCTTTGCTTCGTCTCGAATTCCTAAAAAGAAGAACATTCCCGGAATTTCTTGTTGATACATTGAAAAATCTTCCGCGATTAAGTAAGGCAATGTTTCTACATAGTAATCAGCCGCAACTTTCTCCAATATCTTCACCATTTTAGGATCATTATCTACTACACGATACATATGATTGAAAACTACTTCTGCTTCACAGCCGTAGCCTTTTGCGATCTCTCCCGCTAACAATTCGATACGGCGAACCACTTCATCATAAACGGCATCATCAAATGCACGCATCGTTCCATGTAAAACAACTTCTTTAGCAACGATATTCATCGCTTCTCCACCATGGATCGTACCAAATGTCAACACAACATTATCCAACGGGCCGATGTTTCTTGCTAAAATACTATTTAATCCGGTAATCACTCCGCCGGCAGCGACAATCGCGTCCTCACCTAATTGTGGCTGTGCTCCGTGGGTGCTGACACCTTTGATCGTGATTGTCACTTCTGCATTACGTGCCATCATTGCTCCAGGCCGACAAGCGATTTTCCCAGCTGGTAAATCAGGAAAGACATGCAAGCCGACGATTTCTTCTACTCCCAGTTTCTGTAAAATTCCTGTTTTCATGATCATTTCTGCACCACCGGGGCCTTCTTCAGCCGGTTGGAAAACAAAAACAAGCGTTCCTTGAATTTTTTCAGGATGTTTATATAAATAGGCGATAAACCCCAGCAATGTTGCCATATGTCCATCATGACCACATGCATGCATTTTTCCTGGATTTTTTGAAGCAAACGCATATCCAGTCTGCTCTTTAACCGGTAACGCATCGATATCTGAGCGAAAAGCCAGAGTCTTTCCTGGTTTTGTTCCTCGTAAGACTGCAATCGTCCCAGTTCCGAGAACTTCATGTGTCTCGGTAATTCCAAAGGATGCTAATTTCTTTCGAATGTACGCTGCTGTCTGTTCCTCTTTTAATCCCAATTCAGGAATTTGATGCAGCTCGCGGCGCATCGTAGTTACTAATTCTTCTAATTCTTTGACCTCTGTGTCGATCATTGTCTCACTCGTTTCCGTAAACATTCTTAAAATAATGCTTTTTAGATTAAAAAACCATTGTTAGTTTCTCATATTATAGTATAAATTGCTTATTTGGTCATTAATTTGTTTTCTTAATATTTTAAATCATCGCTTATTAAACCACTTGAAATTTTTACGAGCCGCTGCTGTTGAATTTATTCCACTATTCTTTTTAAAATCGATTGATTAAAATTTTCATGAGATTTACGTTGGCATCCACTCATAATTGAGCTATAATTTCACTATTAAAGACCTTTTCATAAAGGCTTTGAAAAAATAATGAAGGAGTTGTCTCCCTTGAAAATATTTGAAGGATCTGGTGTCGCTTTAGTCACCCCCATGAAAGCCGATGGTGTCGTAGATTACAAGCAGTTAGGCGAACTTGTTGAATGGCAGATTGCTGAAGGAACCGATGCAATTATTGCGTGCGGAACGACTGGCGAAGCCTCTACTTTAGCTAATGATGAACATATTGCAGTAATCGAGGCTGTCGTCAAAAAGGTAAACGGACGAATTCCAGTAATTGCGGGAACTGGTGTAAACGATACTCGACACGCCATCGAATTATCGACTGGAGCCGAAAAAGTTGGTGCCGATGCCTTATTAATCGTAACTCCTTACTACAATAAAACGTCAGATGACGGTCTCTTTTTACACTACCAAAAAATTGCTCAGAGCGTGAAACTGCCAATCATTTTATACTCTGTTGCTTCACGTACTAATATGAATATCACTCCGCAAATGGTCACACGTTTAAGTGAAATTCCTAATATTGTGGCAATCAAAGAAGCAAGCGGCGACATTTCTCAAATTGCTGAGATCGCCCGAATCACACCAGATGATTTTGCGATTTATTCTGGAAATGATGATCAAGTACTGCCAATCATGGCACTTGGCGGAAGCGGATCGATCTCAACGATCGCCAACATCGCCCCACATCAAACTCATGAACTGACTCACGCCTTACTAGACGGCGATTTACAGTTGGCACAAAAAATCCAATTGGCTCAATTGCCGCTGATTCACACAATTTTTAGCGAAGTAAATCCGATCCCGGTTAAAACTGCAGTTAGTTTATTAGGCAAGATTGAACCAAACTTCCGTCTCCCCCTTACTGCTGCGAAGGCCGAAACAGTTGAACGTTTGAAAAATGAAATGACTGCTTATGGTTTGGAGGTCGCCAAATGATCAAGATCATCTTGAGCGGTGCCAACGGACGGATGGGACAAGTGTTGCAAACAATGATCGCTCAACAGGCAGAAATGCAAGTTGTTGCCGGAATTGATCGAGAAGTTTTTGAAGCAGACTTTCCTACTTATCAGGCCATCGCAGATTGTCAAGTCGCGGCTGACGTGGTCATTGACTTTTCCCATTATTCTGCTGTCCCTGCTATTTTAGATTATTGTGTCGAAAAAAAGATCCCCGTTGTTGTAGCTACGACAGGATTGACTGACGAAGTTAAAGCACAGCTAGTTAAGGCCGCTGAACAAACCGCTGTCTTCTTTTCAGCAAACATGTCTTTAGGAATCAATTTATTGGCTAAAGCGATCCGATCGATCACCCCTGTTTTAGAAGAAGAATTTAATATTGAAATCGTTGAAAAACATCACAACCAGAAAAAAGATTCCCCTAGCGGAACAGCTCTTTTATTAGCAGATGCAGTAAATGAAGCCGTTGAAGAAAAGAAAACTTATATTTATGGCCGACATGGCAACGATTTAGAAAATCCACTATCAGAGTTAGGGATTCATGCTGTTCGCGGGGGGACTATTCCTGGCGAACACACGGTCATTTACGCTGGACCGGATGAAGTGATCGAGCTAAATCATTTGGCCTTATCACGTAACATTTTTGCCAGTGGAGCCGTCAAAGCCGCGAAATACATCAGTAATAAAAAGACTGGCCTATATGACATGGAAAAATTGATTGACGAAAGTTAATTGTGTTTGGCTAAATAACTATAACTACTTTAGTACGAGATTGGGGAATATCAATGACTTTAACTGATCCTTATGAAATTGCAAAATATATCAAAAACGCCGAGAAAACAACGCCGGTTAAAGCCTATGTTCAAGGAGACCTGACCGGTATTGCCAAAGAAAAGGTTCAATTTTTCGGTCAAGGTACGACTTGGATCTTGATTGGTGAAAACCAGGCAGTCCAAGAAGTCTTGGACGAACAACATGCAAAAATCAGCAACGTCCATCTTGAAAATGATCGTAGAAACTCGGCGATTCCGATGTTAGACATCTCAACTGTCAACGCACGGATCGAACCGGGCGCATTGATTCGCGAGCGAGTTGCAATTGGTGAAAAAGCGGTCATTATGATGGGGGCGATCATCAATATCGGAGCTTCGATTGGCGAAAGTTCCATGATCGATATGGGAGCCATTTTAGGTGCCCGTGCGACTGTTGGAAAACATGCCCATATTGGAGCTGGTGCCGTGTTAGCTGGAGTTTTAGAACCACCCAGTGCCTCACCGGTCATTGTGGAAGATAATGTTTTAGTCGGAGCCAATGCTGTTATTTTAGAGGGCGTCCATGTTGGAAAAGATGCCGTCGTCGCTGCAGGCGCAGTCGTAACAAAAGATGTCCCTGCTGGAGCGGTTGTTGCTGGTACTCCTGCTAAAATTATCAAGATGCGTGACGAGATTGATCCCGGAAAAACCGAATTTCTGGATGACTTGCGTTAAAAATTTTACTGGCGGGGAGAAATCTCCGCCTTTTTTTGTATTATTACTGCACTTTTAACGAAGTATGCTATAATACAAACGGATTAGAACAACTCTTAAAAGAAAGCGACTGAATTATACTCGTGAATTTGAAAAGTATCAAAAAATCAATCAAGAACCGTAACAAACAAATCAACAAAACTTTTGCTCAAGTGGAAGAAACTCTTGCGAACCATATCCACAGCGATGTAAAAATTTATTTTGACAAAGCGGAGACTCATCGCATCCATCTTGAGGAAAAAACACCAGATGGCAAAACTCGTCATATCCAAAGTACAGAGCAAGATCACTCATTCAAAGAATTGATCGATGCACATATTCAAAAGCCACAAACAGATACGTTGAATCAATTAACGAATAGTATCTATAATTTGTGGGCAGACAGTTTCAAAACGGCACCCGTTGCTGCAGAAACTGAGAAAGCAACAGAACTAGCACAAGACATCTTAGCTGATGTTGCTAAAGAACCACTGAACACAGGTGTGACGTCTGAACAAGCGGAAACATTGAATCAAGCCTTAAAATCAAAAGCAAATTATTCTGCTGAATGGTCGGATGCTGACAAAGCAATCGAAGTCTTCTACAATCCGCCTAAAAAAGATCGTCAACTTTTAGCAACGATCGCTGCAGATCAAACGATCACTTATACTGACGCATTAGCTACTAAACGTGTCATGAAAAAAGAATTACCAGATATGATCGCTGCTGTATTAGCCTAATAATAAAACAGGGATGTGACAAAAATCTTGTCACATCCCTAGTTTTTTGTTCATTGGTGCTCACTGATGAAAAATAACCTAACGTTAACAGCCTCTTTTTCAGCTCTGCATTTGATTGATCCCCGTTAGCAAACTCATCAATTCAAAACCCGTATTTACTTTTGAATAGATCGAACAAACGACAAATAATTTCTTCCCAGCAAATTGAACTTTCTTAAACCGTCTTGACGACGCAGGAATATGATGATGACCATGGATTACGCCGATAATATTGTATCGTTCAAATAATTTTTCAATCTCTGGCTCTTCACAAATGTATTCTTGATTGTACGCCTCGCTCGTTTCCGGTAACAAACTCAATTCATTAAACAACGGTGCATGTGAGACAATAACTGTTGGTGTCGTTGTATCTTCACCTAATAATCTTTCCAACGATTCTAAAATAAAGCGTTGCTGCGCTTTTTTTCGTCTGACTAATGCCACTGGGATCGTCAGCCCAATATAACGGATATTCTCATGAAGCAGACTATTGTTATTCAATACCGCCATTTGGGGAAAACGTTCCTCGAGTTCTTTTTTGACTACTTCGTAAAAAGGATGATCTCCTGTAGGTAATAGATACCAAGCATCGTCTGGATCTTTCAGCCATTTTTCAAACCACTCATAGTTGAAAAATGGCTGCCATTGATCCCATGGTTTAGCTGATCGATCCAATGTTTCCGGCAATACATCGACTAATTCATGACCGCCGATAACGTACAGCCCCGCAACTTCGGCATCTTTGACATGAGAGTCTGAAATATCTCCCGCTAAAATATTAAAATGGCGATTTGTAAATGGTAATTTTCCATCCTTTGCGTGAATGTCTGAGACGACATTGACTAGATGGCGGTTTTCAGTAGAATGGACATTCTTGAAATATTTTTCTGCCTCGTCTGGAGGAACACTATGCGCTACGTAGTTTTCTCGTACTCTTGACAGCTCCTCGCCGTGCTTTGAACGCAAAAGCGGTTCTGTATTGACTACCACTGCCTCATCCGCAACAACTAAGGCATTTTTGATTCCTGATTGCACTTCTTCCGGCAAGCGAGTCAGTGCAGGTTCGATGTCTGAATGAATTGACAAACTATTGTCGATCGACAGAGGAACCTGTGTATCTAACAATTTTACATCATTGCCATCAATCATTAGCGGCAATGAGTTGGCAAGTGACACAGCAAAATTTAAGTATTCAGAAATATAGCCGGCAATCCCAGTTTTTTTATTCTCACTAAACAGAAATTTCCCCGCAAGATTTGCCGACAACGGTCCTGTCTCATCATGCTGCATTAAGCGACCGGCAATTTGGATTTCCAATAATGGATTTTGTAAAACAGCTTGGTACGCTTGCTTCACTTCAAACGAATTCTCATCGACTCGGTTGCCTGTCACTTGGAAAATGCTCAACATCAAATATTTTTCCAACGTTGTCTGGTGTAGTTCGATATATCGGCGAATGTCTTCCGGATGAAGCAGATATTGGATCGCGGCTCGTTGGATATAGTTTCTAGCAGTATCATACGGAATCGCAGAATAAACTAAATCACCTTTTGATGCGATCGCCAACGAAGCTTTTTTCGTATTATACGTCAATTGAAAATAATCATTTTTGAAAATAGTCTTATTTACCGGCCGACGTTTATTTTCGGGATATTGTTCAATCCGCTCAGTCAATACTTGAGGCACGGTTTCTGCTAATGCAGTTAGTTCTTTTCTGATTGTTAGTTCTTTTTTATTTAATTTCATCAACATCCCTCTTTTGAAGAAAGTCTCTTCACTTCACCAGTTTATGTATCGTATACAGTATACTGCCTTAACACAATTCTGCTGCTAAAATTTTTATTAAGACTGCTATCACTAGGAAATTAAATAATCTATTGAACCGTCCTAGCTATTTTTACTGATAGTCCCGTCTATCCATAAAAAAAATCCAAGAAGATTTGCAGCTATCTTCTTGGACAAGTCTATTTAGGTTGGTTTAATATACACGGACACCGAAGTCTGGTGTATAGTATTGAGTTGAACCATATTTTACGTTTTCACCTGGTTGAGGCGCGTGAATGTACTGATCACCACCAGCTGAGATCGCCACGTGGTAAGTTGAACCTTGATCTCCCCAGAATAACAAATCGCCTTGTTGTGCTTCACTAACCGAAATTTGAGTCCCTGAGGATTCTTGGGCGACTGTCCAACTGCCGATATCTTGTCCAGTTACTTGTTTGTATACATATTGCGTAAGACCTGAGCAGTCAAATCCACTTGTATCTTTTCCACCCCAAACATATGGTGTACCGATATATTTTTCTGCTTCATTAACAACTTGTTGTCCTCGTGAAGCTTCGGTCGCTTGTTCAGATCCTGCTTGATCAGTTTGATCTGGCTGCGCTTCAACAGGTTGTTGTTCAGGTGTCGCTGGCGTTTCTGATTGAACTGGTTGTTCTGGTGTTTCTGCTGGTGTTTCTGATTGAACCGGTTGTTCTGGTGTTTCTACCGGTGTCGTTGGTGCGGTTTCTTGCTGTACTGTTTCTTGTTGAACAGGTGTTGTCTCCGGCTGTACTGCTTCTGGAGTTGCAACTGGTGTCGCTGCTGTTATTGGTGCAGCTGGTGCAGAAACTCCAGTTGATCCTGTGTTGTCAATTGGTGTAGTCGCTACAGCTGACACCGAATTATCGACTGGTGTAGCTTCAACAGGTGTTGTTGCGACAACGGATGCTGCCTCGCTGACGGATTCACTGCCGACGATTACTGTTTGTCCAGCGTAAATATTATTGTCATTGATGTTATTCCATTCAGTAAAATCTTTGATTTCAATCCCGAATTGATCCGTGATAGAATTGACCGTGTCACCAGATTGAACCGTGTATTCTGCCTGTTGTTCAGGTACAGCAGCTTGGGCTACTGGTGGTGTTACAGGTGCCGTTGCATCATAGTTAGTCAAATCATATTCTTGGATCGCAGAAACTAATTTTTGGGCATATGTTTGATCATTATTAAAGCGAGTAGCTAACACTGTTGCGGCTGCTTGATAGTCTGCAGCATTGCTCCGCCAAGTCCCGCTAAAGTAATTCTCATTACCATCGCCGGAAGTTGTTTTTAAAATCTCAATATAATCTTGAATCGCTTCTTTATAAGAACCATATTGTTTCAATTCTTTTTTCGCCGTTTGGTTCGTTTCTGGATCCTTTTTGTCTAGCATCGCAGACTTGCCTTGATATTGGCCTTCTAAACCGAATAAATTATAATAAGGAGCTTGTGCGTAACTGTTTTGTCCCCAGTCACTTTCAAGACCAGCTTGCGCGATCAAAATCGAAGCGTAAAGATCATGTTTTTCAGCTAATGGTTTGATTATATTTGAAACTTCCTTGATAAACGCTTCTTTATTAACATTGGATGTGGTGGCAGTCGTTTTTCCTTCAACAGCTTCTACTTCATGGGTGTTCAGCAAAGGCGCCGTCACTGAGACAGTCACTAATGCAGTTCCTACTACAGCCGACCCTTTCTTTAGGTAGCGATAGTTAGCGGCCTTCTGTCGTTTTTGTTGACGCAGCTCGCGTCGGGTTAAAACTTTATTTGACATTTAACATCTCTCCATTCTTTCTCTCATTGCATTCTTCACGTAGTCAATTATAACACAATCGAAATAAGCGGTCATTGAGAAAGGTTCTTTTTTTGGATATTTCATATTATTTTTTCAGGAAATAGACTAAAAAGTTCTATTTCCCCCAAAAATTTGAGAATAGAAAAAAATTTATTTCGTAACAATGTTTTTAAAAGTTATTTAAAAATCTTTTTGTGTACTTCGAAAAAAATGAGGTGGTTCTATGCTAAAAGAAAAAATTAAAAATCTGCCAAAAACTCCTGGTGTCTACCAGATGAAAAATAGCCGAAATGAAATTATTTATGTCGGAAAAGCTAAAAACTTAAAACAGCGAGTTAGTTCCTATTTTATTAAAAATAAGCAACACTCGCGAAAAGTTCAAGAGATGGTTCAAAGAATCACAGATTTTGATTATGAATTAGTCGATACCGAATTCGATGCGCTCCTACTAGAATGCCAACTGATCCATCAAATTCGCCCGCAATATAATCGAATGATGAATCATTATGAAGGCTACGGCTACTTTCAATTTATCGACAAATCCCCTTATTTGAAAGTCTTAAATGAGTGGGCTGAAGAAGGCCTAGTGATTGGTCCTTTTTTCAAGCAAAGCAAGATTCAAGAACTAAAACAGATCATCAATAGCGTCTACCGCTTAGACGGTCCGTTAAAATACGTAGCAGGAATCGTTAAAGATTATACTGAGATCTCTCCGGAAGAAGAATTTGATTTGCGAATCCAGGAAATCAAGGAGACGCTCTTAGGTCAATCGACTTCTTTACTGACTCGGATTGATCAACGTGTACAATCCGCTAGCGAGCGGCATGACTACGAATCCTCAGCACAATGGTGGAATAATTATCTAACAGTCCAACGCTTTTTGCGCCGCAACAAGCAACTAATCCAAATCATGCAAAATCAAACCTTTGTCGGTATCCTGCCGGAAGAAAAACGCTATTACTGCTACCTCTATGCTAAAGGAGAGTTGTTGAACCGCGTAGTCTATCAAAAAAAGCCAAGTTTCCAACAAGCAAAAAAACGATTAGAAAAAAAGATTTCTCCCAAAACATGGCTACGTCTCGAGGCAAAAGGATGTTTGGATAAAGCCGATGTAGACTTGTTCCCCATTTTCTTTAATTACTTGAATCAGCATGGACAAATCATGGGATTCCAAACAGCAAAATAGCTCCTGTTTGTATTCGATTTCATTCCTTGTTACAATCACCATAACAGTTTATGAAATGGAGGATACAGTATGCAAATTGAGAAGATCATCAAACCGGCACAGACGATTGTTTCGATGTCCGCTCATCTTTCGCATGAACACATTCCAAGTTACATCGGAAAGTCTTTTGCGGATTTGCTAGAATATATACAAAAAAATGACGCTGAGTCTATAGGAACGCCCTTTATTTCTTACTTAAATCTTGACGAGTCTGGACAACCTAGAGATCAGTTATTAGAGATTGAGGTCGGCTTTCCAATCAATCAAGAATTGCCTTCGACAGAGAAATTCCAAAGTTATCTCTTGCCTAGCTATCAAGCTGTACGAACACTTTATATCGGCGACTATGATGACTTGACCGACTCTTATGAAGAGCTAATTGCAGCCATCAAACAGGAAAATGGCGTCTTCACTTTTCGCAGCTATGAATACTTTTTGACGGATGCCTCCGCTCCTTTGGATGAGCAAGAAACCATGATTGAATTAACTTACCGATTAAAACGAAAAGATCTGCTGTCTAGTTAAGATTTATCCATTTAAATAACAAAAATCCTTTCAAAAATTATTTGAAAGGATTTTTTTAGTCTTTACTATTTTTTTAAAGTCTCTTCGAGTTAATAAAATTTTGTTCTTTTATCTTAAAATCCATACTGTCACTTCAATATAAAAAAACATTCTATTAAAAAACTTCTTAAAGTTTTTAATAGAATGTTACGATTTGCTTCGAAAAAAAGTTTGCACCTTTTATCATGAATACGCTGCTACTTTAATAAAGTTTTGCGGACCCTTTTATGCGATTGTTACCTAATAAAGTATTCTTCTCTTCATTAAAAAACTTGTCCCCATGTTTCAAAAAACATTTGATCCTTTGAATGATTCAAGATAGTTAAACTTGAATTATCTACGATGCCACTCTCACGAATTTTCGCTAAAGGTACCCCTTTTAGGGTATTCAGCAAAGCCATCAGCAAAATTCCATGACTAACGACGAGCACTTTGTCAGTTGGATGTGTTTCTGTTACTTCTTTGATCACCTTTGTACTGCGGGCGATCAGACTGGAGTATGCTTCGGCATGGATTTTTTCTGCATTAAACAGCTCTGGATGTGTGCGATAATTCTTTAATTCCTCTGGATAAGCTGCTGTAATTTGAGCGATATTTTTACCGTCCCAATCGCCTAAATGCATTTCACGCAAATCTTCAATAATCGTTAGTGCGGGCGGATTCAGGCTTTCTTCTAAAACAATTTTTGCCGTCGTCTGCGCACGCATCTGCGGTGAAGTCAATGCTAGATCAAAAGATACCGTTTTTAAATGTTGAGCCATCCGCTTGGTAGCGGCTATTCCAGATGGGTTCAAAGGAGAATCGACAGATCCTCCATTGAAACGTCCTTCTGCATTGATCACCGTTTTTCCATGTCGGACAAAATAAAATTGTGTCACATTCTCACCTCTTTCACTCATCAAGTATACACTACTCATCGGTAACTTAGGTCAAAAAAACGGAGATCGTACGGATAGTTTCAAAAAATAACTATCTTATCACTGATTAATTCTTAGAAACGTGACATTGGAATCGGATTCATTTATAATAAAAATAAACCTCAAAAATACGATTAGACTGCTTTTTCTTAATTTGCAAGAACATGAAATTTAAAAAAACAACCGTTTCGAATGAATCAGATGACTCACTTTTACGGATGGAGGGAAACACATGGAAAAAGAACGTAAACAGACTAGTACCGATTTAGCTTTAGCGACCGCCGGAATTTTTAGTCTGATCCTTTTCAGTATTCTAATGCTCGCTCGTATTATTGAACACCGCGAAGTAATGGATCTGTTTAGCCTCTTGACCGGTGCGGCTGCGGCCTTTTGTTATGGCAAGTTTCTTTGGATCAAACAAAAAACTTGGCTAACTTTGTCCATTGTCCTTTTTATCTTATGTATTTTCTTTTTCATTCAATATTTGTTCTAAACTGCCAGTTTATTCTTGCAGTTTTTTTCTTCCTAAATTTTTGCTAGTATACTTGTAAGCACTATTTCGTTTCATGAGTAAGGAGACTATCATGTCTGATTTTGTTACACTCGTTGAGTATTTAACAACAAGTCCAGAAAATCCAAATTTTCATTCCGATACATTGGTGATTGCCGGCAACAGTTTGCCTTATTTAATCATTTCTGCCGCAAAATTTTGTGAAAGAGTATCTGAGATCCGACGGGTCGTTTTTGTCGGTGGCATCGGTCACGGCACTGCCCCATTGATCAGAAATTGTCAAAAAAGCTATCCTGAACTCGTACGCGCAGACTGGCAGCAGCTTTCAGAGGCTGAAATTACCCAAGAAATATTCTCCCATTACTGTTTGCGTGAGCTCACGTTATTATTAGAAAAAGACTCGACCAATACCGGCGAAAATGCCCGTTTCTCTTATGAACTTTTAAAACAAGATCTGCCGCAAAGGTTTTGGCTAGTCCAAGATCCGCTAGTCCAAAAACGTTCTCATCTAACTTTCAGTCACGAATGGCAATTGCCTTTGTCAGCGATCTACCCACTCTTTTTTGAACAGCCTCAATTGATCAATTTTAATCGACAGCCGCTTTTTAAAAATCCTCAAATGGATACTTGGTGGACTGCTGATTATTTTTTATCTTTAGTTCTTGGTGAGATTCGTCGACTAAACGATGATGAAAATGGTTATGGTCCAAAAGGTGCTAATTTTATTCCTCATGTCGCTGTACCAGAAAAGGTTTTAGCAAGTTATCAACGTTGTAAGAAACATTTGCTTGGAATTAATCGTATATAGCCAAAAAGCGACCATTTGGCCGCTTTTTTTATTCAATCACTGTACTCACAAAACCTGTAACCTTATCAAATAAATTCCCAAAAAAATTTGAAATGTTTTGCCACAATTCCCCAAAATTAGGATCAGCGACAAACTGTTGAACTTGTGAGATGACTTGGTCTTTATAGATATAAATAATAAATAGCAGAAACAACAGTCCGGCAATCCGCCATAAGACTGAACCGACTTTTACAACAAAGAAAACCAATAATGCGATAAACGCAATAGCGATGATTTGCTCCATCTTAACTTCCTCCTTATTCAAATAATTCCATATCTCGTTTTGCTGCTTTATTTTGACTAACCTTAGCGGCCAACTTATACATACAGTATACCGACTTTTTACTATTTGGCATGGGTCGTAAGTCTGAGATCTAGTGCGATACAAAACTCTAAAAGGTAATTCTAAGAGTTTTGTAAGCGTTAACTTAATTGTCGTATCGCCTTTTTCAGACGATTTTGAAAAAAACAGCTCTTATTTCTTTGTTTTTTAACAGAAATTTTCTCATAAACTCTAAGCGTATTTACGCTGTATTAAAAATTTTTCTCGTTACTATAGACTTAAAATAAAGCGTAGAAGGAGTCATATCTGTGTCAACAACTGCCGAACAAGCCTTAGAGGAATTAAGCCCATTTGAATTAAGTCTTTTTTTAGAACAAAAAATTCATAAAAATAAAAAAGTTACGAATCTTCTGAATGCCGGGCGTGGAAATCCAAACTGGACGGCTCCGACGCCACGAGAAGCCTTCTTCTTATTGGGGCAATTCGCCACACAAGAAACATTGTACGGTAATGGGGAATTAACAGCTGGTATGATCCAAGCCGATAGAGATCGCAGTCAACGGTTTGTCGATTTTTTAGCTGATCGACCAGGTAAAGGTGCCGATTTTTTAAAAAAAATCTGGTTTTCTGATAATAACTATTTAGGAATGCCTAAAGAAATTTGGTTGACAAGTATGCTCGATCATATCATTGGAGATAACTATCCCAATCCCGTCCGCTGCTTAACGGCCTGTGAAGGTCCCATCAAAGCGTATTTAAATCAAGAACTTTTTTCTAACAGTGAAACTCCGTTTGATATTTTTGCTGTAGAAGGCGGAACCGCAGGAATCTGCTACATCTTCGATACTTTGCTCAATAATTTTTTACTGAATCGTGGAGATAAAATTGCTTTGATGTTGCCGACCTTCGCTCCTTACTTAGAAATTCCTGAATTACCGAAGTATTCATTCGATATCGTCAAGGTTCAAGCAAAGCAAGTCATGATCGATGGCAAAATGACCTATCAATATCCAGATGACGAAATCAATAAATTACGGGATCCATCCATCAAAGCAGTCTTTGTAGTAAATCCAAGCAATCCAACAGCCAATGCGCTTTGTCCTTCAACGATCGATTTGTTAAAAGATATCGTTGTTACAGATAATCCTGGACTGATGATCTTAACTGATGACGTTTATGGCACATTTGTACCAGTCTTTACTTCTCTATTTTCTGAGATTCCTTATAATACTGCCTGCATCTATTCTTATTCAAAATATTTTGGGGCAACCGGTTGGCGTGTAGGTACGATTGCTGTCGCTAGACAAAACCTTTTTGATAAACTGATCGCAAATTTACCGCAAGACAAAGTCGAACAGCTAAATGCACGCTATGCTTCATTGACCGCAGATCCAACAAGCATTACATTTATCGATCGCATCGTCGCTGACAGCCGCGATGTTGCGTTGAATCATGCGTCTGGACTTTCTGCTCCGCAACAAGTCATGATGGTCATGTTTAGTTTGTACAGTTTATTAGATGAAGGAAAAGCCTATAAAGCCGAAGTAATGGATATTTGTCGGCAACGGGAAAAATTATTATTCAACACTTTGGGCTTGCAAGAGCCATTAGCAGATTTAGATACAGCTTATTATTGCGAAATCAATTACGAAGATTGGAGCCGTAAACGTTACGGCAACGACTTTGCGGACTATTTGAAAAATAAATGGACCGTTACAAAAGTTTTAACTTCTCTAGCAGAAAAAGAACAATTGATGCTGCTCAAGGCCAACGCTTTCGGCAGCGGCGAATGGGCCGTACGGGTCTCATTAGCAAACTTAGCAACAAATCAATATTCAGAAGTTGGTAAACGAATCATTCGTTTAACCGATCATATCCGCGATCAATGGTTGAAAACTCGGTAATTTATATTTAAAAATTAGAGGTTGTGACAAAAATATTGTTACAACCTCTTTTTTGAATTCTTTTGATAGCCCGTATATCGCTAAAAATGAATAATTGCTCGCTCAAATACAAAAAAAGACAAATCTAGTTTTAATTCTAGATTTGTCTATCGCTTAAATAAAATGAGTCTTAATTTTCTACAATTAGTCTTCTTTTTTCCAAAAATCGGTAATTGCACCTTCTGCGGAACTAGAAACAAGATGTGCATATTTTCCTAGAACACCACGGCTATGCAATGGCGGAATCACAAGCTCGGCTTGACGTTTAGCAAGTTCAGCTTCAGAAACTTTCATCGTAAGTTCTTTAGTATCTTGGTCGATAACGACTGTATCACCGGTTTTTAACAACGCGATTGGTCCGCCATCTTGTGCTTCAGGAGCGATATGACCAACAACGAGTCCGTGAGTACCACCTGAGAAACGACCATCTGTCAACAATGCAACGGTCTCACCTTGTCCTTTTCCGACGATCATGCTAGACAGAGACAACATTTCCGGCATACCCGGTCCGCCCTTTGGTCCAACGTAACGAACAACGACAACATCGCCATCGACAACTTCGTCTGCAAGCACTGCGTCGATTGCCTCATCTTCTGTGTTAAATACTTTTGCCGGACCTTCATGACGACGAACTTTCACGCCAGAAACTTTGGCAACGGCACCTTCTGTCGCCAAATTCCCATGTAAGATGATCAATGGACCATCTTTCCGTTTTGGATTTTCAAATGGCATGATGATTTGTTGACCTTCTTTTAGTGGAGGAACGTCTGCTAAGTTTTCTGCGAGTGTTTTTCCAGTAACAGTCAAACAATCCCCGTGCAAGTAGCCATTTTCATAAAGATATTTCATCACTGCGGGTACCCCGCCAACTTCATACAAGTCTTGGAAAACATATTTCCCACTTGGTTTCAAATCGGCTAGATGAGGAACCTTTTCTTGAAAATCGTTAAAATCATCTAAAGTTAACTCAACGTTAGCTGCGTGCGCCATTGCCATTAAATGCAAGACTGCATTAGTGGAGCCGCCCAAAGCCATGACAACCGTAATTGCATTTTCAAAAGCTTTGCGAGTCATGATGTCTTTTGGATAAATTCCTTTTTCCAATAATTTCATCACTGCTTCGCCAGCTTCTTCTACGTCTTTTAATTTAGCTTCAGTTGTTGCCGGATGTGAAGAAGAACCAGGTAAGCTCATTCCCATCGCTTCAATTGCAGAGGCCATCGTATTGGCTGTGTACATTCCACCGCAGCCACCAGGTCCAGGACAGGCATTGCATTCGATTCGACGAACTTCTTCAGCAGTCATGTCATGATGGTTCCATTGACCAATCGCTTCAAATACAGAAACTAAGTCGATATCTTCTCCATCAAGGTTACCAGGCGCAATCGTCCCGCCATAAACAAAAATTGAAGGAATATCTGTATTTGCAATCGCGATCATACAACCCGGCATATTTTTATCACAACCGCCGATGGCTACAAATGCATCGCAGTTATGTCCGCTGATTGCGGCTTCAACTGAATCAGCGATAATATCGCGTGACGGTAAAGAAAAACGCATCCCAGGCGTCCCCATCGCAATTCCATCTGAAACTGTGATTGTTCCAAATTGAACAGGCCACCCACCAGCAGTCAGTACCCCTTTTTTAGCAAGCTTACCTAAATCGGCTAAATGAATATTACAGGGGGTGTTTTCTGCCCAAGTACTAATCACACCAATGATCGGCTGCTCGAGTTCTTGATCTCCCATCCCCGTTGCCCGCAATAACGCACGGTTTGGTGATTTGACCATATTGTCATAAACATTACTTCTGATACGGATATCTTTTTTTGGCTGGTTATCAGTCATAGTGAAACTCCCCTTTCAAAAAAATCATTATTATTCCAGCAATGCCTTTGAATAATCTAATTGTATTTTAACACAAACATTAAAGAATTCTAAGGCAAAACAAAAAAATTTCATAAAAACTCTTGAAAAAAAGAATGTTTCATGAAAAAATACACATAATCTTTTTGGAACGGGGGAAAAAGGATGCGGGAAGATATCTTAATAAATGATCGAGCAGCCGCTATCGGCGAGCAATTGATCGAAAAATTCGAAACAATCTATGATCCTGAGATAGGATTGGATATATATAATTTAGGACTGCTTTATGAAATTGATTTGACTGAGGATGGACATTGTAAAGTAGTTGTCACTTTCACATCAATGGGCTGCGGTTGTATGGTGACCGTGCCTAATGAAATCGTCGTGGCACTTAAAGAACTTGATGGGATCAAAGAAGTATCTGTCGAAACGGTTTGGTCTCCCAGTTGGAAAGTGACGCGAATCAGCCGCTTTGGTCGGATTTCGTTAGGTATCAGTCCAAGATAGATAAGTCAGAACTAATAAACAAGATTTAATTGCAGACAAGTCTAGGTTCAAAACTAGATTTGTCTTTTTTGATACACCACTTTTATCTTCTGTTCTCAGAAATTTTTAATATCTCACTTGCTTTTTCTGATCTTTTCGTTCAGCTATAAAAACGTCTAGCTGCGTTTCATCGCTAAAAAATGAAACGAACTACTATTTATTTTTACTAATTGGCTGAGTTAAAACAAATCCAATTGGCTCTTTTTTTTCGCTGCTTAAAAAGATATGCTTGAAGAGTTCATTACATCTGAATTTTATTGCTAAGAATGGAGGCAAAATGATGAAGAAAGTTGCAACAATTGCTGGTTCTGACGCTACTGGCGGAGGCGGCCTAGAAGCAGATTTAAAAACGTTTCAGGAATTTGGAACTTTTGGTTTAGCAGCGATTACTTCAATCGTCACTTTAGACCCAGAAACTGGAGATCATCACTTGAAGAAGTTGCCGACCGAGTGGATTCAAGAACAACTCGCATCAATCTTCGCAGGACCGATTGACGCAGTTAAAACAGGATTATTACCTTCTGAAGAGATCATTCATGTAGCAGCCAAACACCTTCCTAAAGATATCCCACTGCTTGTGGACCCTGTCATCGGTGGGAAAGGTACCAAAGATTTCATTCAAAATGAACAAGTTCAAGCCTTGCAAAAAGTATTATTGCCGCATGCCTTGATCACAACTCCAAATCTGCGTGAAGCGGGGATTTTAGCTGAACTAGGTGACTTAACTTCAGAAAAACAAATGCAGCAAGCCGCTAAAAAAATTGCCTTGCTAGGCGTTAAACACGTGGTGATCAAAGGTGGTGCACGGTTTGACGACAAACAAACCCTCGACCTTCATTATGATGGGAGAAATTTCTATCGTTATCCGCATCCAGTCATTGCGACACCTTATAATCATGGTGCTGGGTGTACGTTTGCGGCGGCGATCACTGCAGCGATTGCGAAAAACTACCCTCTTGAACAAGCCATCAAACTGGCGATTGCATTTGTCCAAGCCGCGATTGCATCGGGTGAAAAAATCAATCCGTATGTCGGTCACGTTTGGCACGGGGCCTACACTCATGGAGAAAAACGATTGGAGTATGCAGATGAACAGTGATAAACGAATTCAAAATTTAGTATTGATTGCATTATTTGCCGCATTGACCTTTATTGGAACGATGATCAAGATTCCCTTACCAACGGGAGCCTTTATTCATTTTGGCAATGCGGTGGTCTTGTTAGCTGTTTTATTGATTGGTTACTGGCAAGGGTCGTTAGCTGGCGGGATTGGCTTTTTTATCTTTGATATTTTAAATGGGTTTGCTAGTGAAGCTCCCTACTTTCTGATTGAAAGTTTTGTGGTTGGCGCAGCTGCTTATGCCGCTTTTTCAATTTTCAAACGTAAACCAACGCGTGTTTATCAAATCGTAATCATTGGGATTTTTGCCGGCATCGCTAAGTTCATCATGTCGGTCATCAAAGTGACTGTTATGGGAATGATTGCTGGTGCTCATTTGAAGCCCGCTTTCTTCGCTGCTTTGGCTACTATGCCAGCTACTGTGATTAATCTTTTTTCAACCATTCTGATTGTCAGCCTCGTTTTCTTTCCATTAAGACGCGCGATGCAATTAATTTTTCACAACCAACCCAGTTAATGCTATACTTAACTTCCTTGGCAGGGGCGTAAGCTTAAATAGAGTGTCTAAAAAGCATGTCGAAGTTTTTGTTAGGTTTTTGCCTAATAATTTGAGAACGACTTATTTTTAGGCATTCTTTTATTTTGAAATTTCACTTATGACCGCCTGTTTCTCATACAGCTTTTTATGGCAAAAATGTTTCCGCTATCATTTTTTTTACGAATTCTACAGTTTTAAAAGTCCTAAAACTAACCCTTTTTTACTTGACTATCCCCTACTTTTATTGGATGATGGGAAATTGAGTAAGAAAGTAGGAGAAACATGAGTATCTTAGATTTAACCGGAATCACCCAACAATTTGGGGATAAGATTTTGTATGAAGATTTAGAATTACATTTGAATAAAGGGGAACATCTTGGTCTGATTGGACAAAATGGAGCAGGAAAAAGTACCTTGATCAAGATTATCACTGGCGAGCAGTTGCCTGACGATGGCACTATTGCGTGGCAAAAAAACATCCATGTTGGTTATTTGGATCAATATGTCGAAGTCGACCCAACCTTATCTATCAAAGATTTCTTAAAAACGGCTTATGCTTCAGATTTTGCTAAAGAAGCAAGAATCGGCGAACTGTATATGGAATACAGCGAATCATTGGACGATAAATTATTGGAACGAGCCGGTCGCTTACAAACAGAATTAGACCAAGGTGATTTTTATCAAATCGATACTTTGGTTGCTGAAATGAGTAGCGGTTTAGGCTTAGATGTCTTAGGGATGGATACACCGTTAGAAGACCTAAGCGGCGGACAACGTTCAAAACTGATTTTAGCAAAGTTATTACTGGAAAAACCGGATGTATTGATCTTAGATGAACCAACTAACCACCTAGATGATGAACACGTCGCCTGGTTGAGCCAGTTCTTACAAGATTTTGTCGGCACTTTTGTAGTAATTTCTCATGATCGTGACTTTTTAAACCAGATCACAACGCATATCGCAGACATCGAATTTGGTAAACTGACTAAATATACGGGAAACTTGACCAAAGCTTTAAAGCAAAAGGAACAGTTTCAAGAGACGTATCTAAAACAATACGCCGCTCAAAAACGACAAATTGAAAAAACGGAAGCTTACATCCGCAAATATAAAGCTGGTTCTCGTTCAACTATGGCAAAAAGTCGGCAAAAGCAATTAGACAAAGTGGACCGATTAACACCGCCATCGGCTAACGCGGTTGCCCAGTTCAATTTCCCCTATGCACCGATCGTTACGACGCTGGCACTTGAGACAACTGATCTTGAAATTGGTTACCAAAGACCTTTGCTTGCGCCGATCAATATCACCTTACGCTATGGTGAAAAAGTCGCAATCCGTGGATTCAACGGCATTGGAAAATCAACACTATTAAAAACATTGATCGGAGCGATTCCAAAAATTGCTGGAGAATTCCACTTCCCTGCTAATACGACAATCAATTATTTTGAACAAGATCTCCAATGGGAAAACCCTTATCAAACGCCATTACAATATTTAAGTGAACTTTTCCCAAAAGAAACGGTCAAAGAATTACGCAAACATTTAGCTAAAGCCGGATTGCCAAATCAATTGGCGCAAGAACCCTTGAGTACATTAAGCGGTGGCGAGCAAACTAAAGTCAAACTGTGTCAAATGACGATGCAAAAAGGCAACCTGCTGATTCTCGATGAACCAACGAATCATATTGATCAAAGTACCAAAGACAGTTTACGCGAAAGTTTAGCAAACTTTGCTGGAACGGTTATCGTCGTTTCCCATGAAGAAGGATTTTATCAAGACTGGACCGATCGCGTGATTGAGATCAGCCAATAAAAAAGGCTCCCAAATAATGGGAAGCCTTTTTTTATTGTTTGATGATTCACTTTTTCTTTATCACTCCAATACCAAATAAATTGATCTTTAACAATTTTAGGCATACCGAATCTTTTTCTTCCATTTTCCTTATTTTAGGTGTATGATTGCCTCGTAGAAACCATTAGAGAAAGGTGGGCACATCTTGAGTACAACTAAACACCCCATTTTAGAGCATACAAATGGACTTTCTTTAGAGGAGGTCAATGGTACTATAAAAGTGCCGAAAGGAAAAAGTTTTTGGCGAACACTGCTTGCTTATTCGGGTCCAGGTGCTTTAGTCGCTGTCGGCTATATGGATCCTGGAAACTGGTCGACATCTATTACTGGCGGCCAAAATTTCCAATATTTATTAATGTCGGTCATCTTGCTTTCTAGTTTAGTCGCCATGCTTTTGCAATACATGGCAGCCAAACTTGGGATCGTCACTCAGATGGACTTAGCACAAGCGATTCGAGCTCGGACAAGCAAATCTTTAGGAATTGTTCTTTGGCTCTTAACTGAATTAGCGATCATGGCAACAGATATCGCCGAAGTCATCGGTGCGGCCATCGCCTTGTATTTATTATTCAATATTCCTTTAGTTATTGCCGTATTTATTACTGTTTTGGATGTTTTTTTATTACTGCTTTTAACAAAAGTCGGCTTCCGGAAAATCGAAGCCATCGTCGTCTGCTTGATTTTTGTCATTCTCATCGTCTTTATTTACCAAGTAGCGCTATCTAATCCTAACTGGAAGGATGTATTGAAAGGATTTGTTCCAACCAATGAAACATTCGCCAATTCCCCTGCAATTGCCGGTCAAACACCGTTAACTGGTGCATTGGGAATCATCGGTGCAACAGTCATGCCCCATAATCTTTATCTTCATTCAGCGATCTCACAAACTCGGGAAATCGATCATGAGGATGAAGATGATGTCGCAAATGCAGTTCGTTTCACCACATGGGATTCAAATATCCAATTATCACTGGCATTTTTAGTAAATGCCTTGCTGTTGATCATGGGGGTCGCTGTTTTTAAAACTGGGACTGTTGAAGATCCTTCTTTCTTTGGATTGTATGAAGCTTTGTCTAATCCAGCTACAATGAGCAATGGCATTTTGATGACTGTCGCAAAAACTGGTGCATTATCAACTTTGTTTGCAGTAGCTTTGTTGGCTTCTGGTCAAAACTCAACTATTACCGGAACTTTGACTGGACAAGTTATTATGGAAGGTTTTATTCATATGCGGATGCCGATTTGGCTGCGTCGCTTAGTCACTCGACTAATCTCAGTTGTTCCCGTATTGATCTGTGTTTTGTTTACTCGCGGTGAGACTGTGATCCAAGAGCATGAAGCGTTGAATAATTTAATGAATAATTCGCAAGTCTTTTTAGCCTTTGCCTTGCCTTTTTCTATGTTGCCACTGCTGATGATGACTAACAGCCGTGCCGAAATGGGCAATCGCTTTAAAAACAAACGAATTATCCAACTGCTCGGCTGGATCTCAGTTATCGGATTGACCTATTTAAATTTGATCGGCTTGCCTAGCCAAATAGAAGGCTTTTTTGGAGATCATCCGACCGTTGGTGAAATCACCACTGCTGATACGATTGCTTATCTTCTAATTGCTGCAGTTCTCGCCTTATTAATCTGGACAATTGTTGAATTGCATCACGGAAATAAACAAGTTGCGGCTAATGTAGCTGCGCTAAATGATGAATTATAGATCCAAAGCAGAAGTCTAAATGATTTCTGCTTTTTTTCTCAAATTTTGTAAGAGTCACATAGATTACATCGTTTTTAGAGCATTAATCACTCAAAAATGCTAAAATCGAGCTATAGACTTTTTTATAGAAAGAAGTGATTTTTTGGAAGAGTATCGCGGCTTATTAGAAAAAACAATTTTATTGCAAGAAAAGCCGATCATGATGTCATTATTGATCATGAGCAACGGTGAAGAAAAAACGGAAGTCTTGATCAAAGATCGTTACCTTTCGGGTTATGTCTTCCGCTTGCCGGAAAATAAATATCGGATTCGGATTGAAGGTCGCCGCAACAAGCGCAATCAGTTAGTTGCAAAACATTTCGAAATCTTGAATCCTGATGAATATATCAAAATTATTGGAGCCCCTGAATAATCAGAGGCTCCATAGACTTGCTTACGGTCCTAAGCAAATGATAAAGAAGTAGAATAGGAGTAATTTTCTTGTCCAAAAAAACTAAATTAGTCGCAGCGACCCTTATTTCGATCGCTGTCCTTGCTGGCTGTAGCATTAAAGATACCAAGCCGGAATCAACTTCAACACCAGCTACCTCGCAAAAAAACCAAATGCAAATCAACGATTCCCAAGATTTAGCCGCTCTTGACTATCGAGGAAATCAAACGATCGAAATCAATCAAAACAAGCCGACTTTTTCTAAAGAGGATCTGTCCACTGCTAATGGTCCTTGGGAAAAATATGGTGATTTAGATTCTCTAAATCGTGCAACTGGTGCCGAAGCATTATTGAATCAAAAATTGATGCCCACCGGCGAACGCGGCAGTATTTCAAGTGTCTCACCAACTGGCTGGCACAGTAAAAAAATCAATGGACAATATCTTTTCAATCGTTCTCATTTGATCGGCTATCAATTATCTGGAGAAAATGCCAATTGGAAAAACTTGATTACCGGTACACGCCAATTGAACAGTCCGGAAATGTTGCGTTTTGAAATGGATGTCAAATATTATTTAGAAAAAAGTCCTAAAAATTATGTTCGCTATTCAGTTGTTCCGATTTTCCGCGGGGATGAACTGCTCGCCCGCGGGGTTCATATGATGGCTCAATCGATTGATGGCGACGCTATTGCTTTCAACGTCTATATCTTTAACGTGCAAAACGGTGTAACGTTAAATTATGCGGATGGGACTAGCACGACTAAGACTGAAACAACAGAAAATTCGACCGCGTCGGCGAATAAAGAATATGTCGACAGTCACGGAAAAGGTTTGATCAAAGGATCAAAAAGTGGTGTCTACCATTTGCCTGGCGGTAAATACTACGATCAGACGACCAATCCAAGAGCTTGGTTCAAAACAGTCGATGAAGCAAAGAAAGCAGGCTACCGGCCAGCAAAATAAAACAACTAGTTATTGAAATAATAGCAAAAGGATCAGTGAGAGTTTCTTCTCACTGATCCTTTTTACTTTTGTTTAGCCTGATATGCTTGCCAATCTGCTTCAAATTGACTGATTCCATTCGTTGTTAATGGATGGCTCCATAACTTTGGAAATAAATTCCCTGGAATTGTTGCAATATCTGATCCTGCTAACGCTGCAGCTTCCACATGACCAAGATTACGAACACTCGCTGCAATGATCGCTGTTTCAAAACCGTACATATCAAAAATTTCTCGCAAATCACTGACTAACTGGATTCCATCAGAAGCAATATCTTCTAAACGACCGATAAAAGGACTGACATAAGTCGCGCCAGCTTTCGCAGCCATCAAGCCTTGTGCCGCTGAAAAAATCAAAGTGACGTTCGTCTTGATCCCCTCTTGTGAAATCGTATGGACCGCTCTGAGTCCCTCTTCAGTCATAGGGATTTTCACTACAATATTCTCGGCCCACTGACTGATCACACGTGCTTCACGAATCATTCCTTCACTGTCTAAAGCGGTGACTTCTGCACTAACTGGACCATTGACTAGCGTACAAATTTCTTTGATTACTGTTTCAAAATCTCTGCCCTCTTTAGCAATGATTGTAGGATTGGTCGTAATACCATCGACCAGCCCAAGCTGATTGATCCGTTCTATTTCTTCAATATTCGCTGTATCTAAAAAAAATTTCATATTCTCCCCCTATTGGTATTTTTTTAAAATCTACTAAAAACGAAAGAAAGCGTTTTCCTAACAAATTAAGTATACCATTTTTCACAACTTCTTCAATGACCCTCAAATTTTGTGACAATTTTGTTAGTTGTGGTTCAGTCCATCGCCCGATCTTTACCTTTCAAAATGGTGATAAGCTGAATGTATCAAATTTGAAGGGACTAATTATTCTATGTTAAAAAAACTATTTGGCATCATTAGCGGCATTTTCATTTTGCTTTTAGGTGCTAGGCTCTATGCCAGTCATTCAGCCAGCGAAGTCGCTGGTGTTTTAGACCAGCTCAATCCTTTAGTTTTCCAAAGTGAACTTTATGTAAAAACTGGTGTACCGCAATCTGTTAATGAGTATGGAACAGCCAGCTACAAACATCTTGCTGCTAATAAAGATGGTGAAACACGGACGATTCGCTTTAATGGACTCACCAAACTAAAGACGAATCGCTACTTAAAACTGACTAATAAAGGTGCTCATGTCGAAACATATGAAGAGCTTCGACGTGATCAAGTACCAGAAAAAGCTTTAAAAGAAATTGATTCTCGATTATAAAATTGAAAATGCGCTCCCCACTAAATCTGCTTTCAACGCTAACCGCTCCTTATATTTGGAATAGTTTCTCTTACTTGAAGGTGCTAGAATAGATAGAAAGAACTGGGAGAGGAAATGATCGCTATGTGTAACGGACTTAAAAATCATGATTTTTCATTCCGCAAATTACAAAATGCCGATTTTCACGATTTGACTTTTGAAAATGTTGACTTTTCTAATGCCGATTTGACTGGTGCAAATTTAGAGAACTGTTTATGCCGTAATTGCAACTTTTCTGGTACGATTTTACGGGGAGCTTCATTGAAAGGCACCGATTTTCAAGATTCCAATTTGCGAGAAGCCGATATTTCTGGTGCAAATTTATTTTTTGCCATGTTGGAACATGCTGATTTAACCAAGATCATCCATGATAATCAGACTCAATTTTTTGACCTTTACTGTCCAGCAGAAGGCCCATTGATCGGCTATAAAAAATGTTTTGGCTTTAAAATCGTCCAATTGCTGATTCCCGCCGATGCCCGCAGAACTTCTGCTACCAACACTTGTTGCCGCTGTGATAAAGCCAAAGTACTGACGATCAAAGATATGTATACACTAGAAAATTATAACGAAGCGGTCTCTTATGTTGACAGTGAGTTTATTTATCGTGTGGGCAAATGGGTCGTGGCAGAAAACTTCAACCCCAATCGCTGGGCTGATTCTACTGGTGGTATTCATTTTTGGCTAACCCGAAAAGAAGCAGAGGGTTACATGTAGCTGCACCAAAGAAACAAAACTAAACCACAGTCAGTAATGGCGTTGCGATAACCATACCCACCTAAAAAAAAGGGATGTGACTAGACTTTGATCGCATCCCTTTATTCGTTAAAACTTACTATTTTTCGACTGTTCAGCGATTGACAAATACGGTTATTTCTTCCGTGAATAGAAATAAATCGTTGGATCTGCTCTTCAGAGACTTCTAAAACCGTATGCATCACATACCATTCCACCCCTTCAGTCAAAGGTGGTGTTGTCAACGAACCCGCATAATGATAATAACTTTTATTCTCGGGGATCAAACGTGCGACTGAAAACTCTCCCTCTCCTTGCTGCTGATCGTATTGATTCAAAACATGTTCAAAATCCAGATTATGTTCTCCCACTTGATAAAGTACTCCGATAACAGCCGTTCGTCCGTTGGGTGTTTGGAAAAGAAAATGACCTTCTAAAGGATAGGTCTTTCCGTCGATTTGATGCTCAGAATCCGCATGAAAATGAACTTGGACAAATTGAAACAAGCTGTGATTGAAAAAGGCTTGTCCTGCCCCCAACAATTGCAGGTTTTGTCCATTATTTAGAAACGTTGCCGTTGTTTTAGCAAAATTCACTTGGATACTTGCAAGTGAATCATTGGTTACAATTTGAGCTGTTTGGATATTAATTGGTGATTGCTGTTGACCACCTTGCGGCTGCCAGTCACATTGATGGCGATAATCAATCATGAATTTTGCTTTCATACGATCCCTCAAATCCTTAGAATTTTTTCAATAATATCATTTTATAGAAATATTTTCCATCCATTTGCTGATATCATGAAAAACTGTCGATTTTTGAGCTTCATTTAACAATTCATGACGGGCTTTTTCATAAAGTCGAACCGTCACCTGCTTCATTCCAGCAGCTTGATAAGTACTTGCTGCTTTCATTACTCCTTTACCAAAATCTCCGATTGGATCTGCTTTGCCTGATAAAAATAATAATGGCAGTTCCTTTGGTATTTTGTTTATCTCTTCAGGCTCTTGTGCACGAATAATCAATGAAAAAAGTTCCTGATACCCATTTAAGGTAAAAAGAAAACCGCAGTCAGGATCTGCTAAGTACGCTGTAACTTCTTCAGGCAAACTAACCAGCCAATCCTTATTTGTTTTTTTGTTGTGTATCTTGCGATTCATATTGCCAAAAGCGAGTTGATCGATCAATTTACTAGGATGCTTCTCTCCTTGAATTTTCCCCAATAATTTAGCGGATTGTTGACCAAAGCGGGTGAGCCAAAGCGGCTGCTGGCCTGTTCCAACTAAAATCGCACCAGTGAGCTTCTCACCAAATTCATACAAGTAATTCCGCAAAATAAATGAGCCCATACTGTGACCCAAGATAAAAAAAGGCAGATTCGGATACTTGTTTTTTCCCCATTGCGTTACTTGATACAAATCTTGAACCAATCCATGTTTTAACGTTTTGTCATGAAAATAACCCGGCGGATCTGTATGGATCGAAGCGCCGTGTCCAAGATGATCATGACCGATCATCACGATTTTTTGCTTATTTAAATAATCAGCTAACGGCTGATAGCGCAATAAATGCTCTGCCATTCCGTGTGATACTTGGAGAACTGACTGCGGATCTTCACAAGGCCAATGATAGCCTTTTAGCCATGTTGCTTGATCAACAGAAAGTAATTCGAATTGTTCCAAAGCATAGACCTCCTCAAAAAATTCTCTGATCTTTTTTAATGAATCTAGCATATTGCTGCTTTTTTAGCTAGTTTATTCCATCTTAAGATGGATGTATTTGATCTGCAAAATGATATACTGGTCAATAAATGGAGGAATGATAAATGTCTTGTTTAGGTAATCTTATCTGGTTTATCTTTGGCGGCTTGATCGGTGGTTTGACTTGGTGTTTGGCCGGGATCTTATGGTGTATCACCATTATCGGTATTCCTATTGGTTTACAATGCTTTAAGTTTGCCAGTTTGAGCTTTGCGCCGTTTGGTAAAGACGTTGTGTACCAGACAACTGGTGTAAACTTGATCGTTAATATTATTTGGTTAATCGTTTCTGGTATTCCTTTAGCAATAGGACACTTGGTCAGCGCTGCTTTGCTTGCTATCACAATTGTAGGAATCCCATTTGCTATGCAATCTTTGAAACTTGCTCGCTTGGCGCTGATGCCATTTGGCGCACAAATTGTTTCTATTCGTTAAAAAAAGAGGAATGACAGCTGTTGAACCACTCACGAAGTTAGCTTTTTACATCTAACTAGTGAAGTTCCACTTCTTGTCTTCCTCTTTTTTTATCCAAAAATCAAATAAAGCAACCCTGCAATAACTAATACAATATTCAATGTCACTTGGATATTCACCATCAAAGGTGTCACCTTTTTCTTCTTACGGCGTGCAAGGTTGAGATAAATATTATATGCTCCTACTAAAATGACAAAAACTACTAATATGATCAAATACAAAAGGCCACTTCCTTTTTTATTTTAGTGTAACTTGAAATATTTGTGTCAGCAAGCAAAGTCCAAAAAATCTAATCGAATTGTTTGAAAAAAGACCGCACGCAACTCCCCTTCACTGAGCGTAGTCCCTCTTCTTGTCGTTATCCTCAGATATCGCTTAGCGACGAAAAAAGCAAAATTTCCCCTCTCAAAAAGCTCAGACTGCTATTTTCAGTTTTTTTTAGATAATATTTAACGAACATAATCATAACTATAGTTATATCATAAAAACATTTTATTATTTAAGCATAAATTTGTTTTTTTATCACTTGACAGCGTTTAATTTGTATTAAATATTATTTTAACTTATTATATAAAACGGTGTTGCCGATTATTTAATACGATTGGAGGAGAATTTTATGCTTGAGATGGATCGAAACACATTGTTGAAGATTCAGATCATCGAGATTTTGGACGGCTTACAAGAACCAACCTCCTTGAAAGAATTGCAAGCAAAAATTGGTTCCGCTAGTCTAGGTACGATTCGGGTAAATTGCAAAGAACTGCAAACAATCATCGACAAGCTTTATACTGATGACGATTATTCATTGAAATTGCGTATGGATAATGGCCGTGGTATTCAATTAGACCGATCTTCTACAAATCTGCAATCATTGACCAGTTATCTTTACCAACACGATCTCGCTTGCGAGATCCTCCACGCAATTTTAGCAAAAAGAAAAATTTCAGCTATTCAATTTTGTATGGATAAAAATATCAGTGAATCAAAACTGCGTCGAAAAATCAGAGAAATCAATCAGGGGCTGACTGACTATGATCTTTACATTTCCTGTTCAGCTAAAATCAGTTTAAAAGGACGAGAAATCGATATCCGACGTTTTTATTATCTCTTTATTAGAGAACTGTATCATCAGTTCAATCAAATTGAATGGATCAATCCAGATGCCTATTTACAAATCGCCCGACAAATCGAAGCTGATTTAAAACTCATAAGCAACCCGACGAACTTAGAAATCATCGGTTTCTGGCTACTGATTGTCAATCAATCCCTCAGCCAAAAGGGCGAACTTCTTTTCACCAGTGATGAAAAAGAGCAGTTGGAGCATTTCGACTACCCCAAAAAACCAATTTATTTAAGAAATTGGAACACAAATGACTGGCATTTTTTTCTTTATGCTCTTTATAGTTCTTTTTTGACCGATTTTGAACTTGCTACTAAAAAAACGCTAAATGAACCTTTCCTAGAGCGAGCTGTCTGTCAATGGGTAGACTGTTTTTCACATCATTTTAGACCGTTAGATCGCCGTGAACAAGAATTTGTCGCGCAAAAAATCAAGCGACACTATGCCGCCCTAAATTTTTTCAAGTTAAATGATTCAATGATCGACCGGCTGAGAAGCAGTGTTGCGCTCAATTGTGTACGCACTCAATTTCCTTACTACTTTCGCCGGTTTGAAGCATTTTGGGACGACCTTACTCGAGCAGTTCCCGATTATGATCGAAACCAGCTGCGCGTCTACTCGTTTTTAACTTGTGTGACTCTTTTTTCTTTAGAAAACTGTTTACCAGAAATATCAGTGTATGCTTTTTCTGAATATAGTGAATTGTTTAGTATTTTTATTCGCCAAAGAATTCGTTTGTATTTCAAGAATCGATACCGATTGCAGTTTGTCGAAGATCCGAAAGCGGCCCAGCTGATTATCGGTACCTCCCCGACCTGTAAAAGTTTTCTGCTCGAGGGTCAAGAATCGATCATCATTCGCTCCAATATTTCTGAGACGGATTACCATGACATCGAAATGATTTTAGCAGCACTTGTGAAAAAAGATTTAGCTAAACAGCCGAAATAATCACGTTCAACTTGAGAAACGATTCAAAAACAAGTATTGTATTATTAATCACAAGTAAAAAGGAGGCCGCTATGGTTTACGTAAGCGACATACAGACTACCCCACCGACTGAGTTTGGCTCGGAATTGGAAAAGATGACCTACGAAACATTAACAACGTTAGAGATTCCCTTTTATCAAGTAGCAACCGGTGAAGCGGTAACAATGGAAGATTGTCTTGATATTGATGCTCGCTTAGGAATCGAAGTTGTAAAAACGATTTTTTTATGTAATCAGAAAAAAACGAAGTTCTATCTTTATATCACACCGGCAAACTTTAAATTTGTTACAAAAGAATTCGGTAAAAAACTAGCGATCCCCCGTGTCTCCTTTGCTTCTATTGACTTGCTCAATGAACGCTTAGGTGTCATTCCCGGCGCAGCGACCATTTTTAGTTTGTTAAAGGACCCCAATCATGAAATTCAGTTAGTTTTCGACCAATCCGTTGCCAAACGGGAATGGTATGGCTGCAGTTCTGGCTCCGTTACAAATTATATGAAACTAAAGACTGCAGATTTATTTGAAAAATTTTTACCGGAAACAGGTCATGAGGCTCTCATTATCGATTAAAAAAAGTGTTAGAAGCACATGCTCCTAACACTTTTTTGTACTCATCGACGGTTGATCGATACGATTTTTTGCTGCAAGCGATCGTAAACGACTAGAAACTCTGCTACTTTTTTTTCAGAAGTCGGTACTCGGAAGTAATAATCTGATTGCCCGTCTGTCGGGGTATTCGTGTGGTAAAATCCGGATAAATACGCATGGGTAAGATCGCCGCGAGTCGCGTCGAACAATGCAAAAAATCCACTTGGATCCGTTACTGCGATACTCTTTTCTAACGCTTTAAATTCGGTTTGATCACTATCCATACCGTCTTTTTTCATTTCACGATAGAGCTGGATGTCCGTCCCGCGACGAACCAACTCTGACCAGGCAGTCTCAAAATCAGCTGACTTATCTAGATAAGTATCATCATTAGTAATAACTGATGCAGCCTCTCCGCCTTCTTCAGCAGTCAACGCTGTCAACTCTTGGTCATTGAATCGCAGACTCACCGTGTAGTCATGGCGTGCTCCGCTAGTATCTGTAAAACTCCAGATTTGACGTTGGATCATCATCGGCTGATCGTCGACTAACCGTTGACCAAAACCGATCAGGCTCACAGTGACAAACCCGCTCTCCTCCGAACTCACCATAGGATAGATTTTCCGATAAAGCTTAAAGCTATTTTTTTCATCTTTAGCTGCCCCATAGATTTCTTCGATTGTATCTGCCATTGCCTGCGAACTTGAAAAGCTGGCGTTGTCTTTAAATGCCTGATTTAAAGCCGCCACTTTTTCTGTTTGCTGCTTTAATAATTCTTGATCGTTGATCTCTCTAAGTGCTACTATTTTTAGTTTTGGCAATTCTTCTTTTTTCTCTGTTTTATCCTCACTGGCGAAGACACTGAAGGGAATCGTAAACTGCGGAAAATTCCCACTCAATATGATCCCAAAAGAGCCCACGAATAGCGCAGCTAGAACGCCCCAAAAAACCAACCATTTTTTTGACGTGTTCATAAGTCACCTCATTTCATCCTTATTGTGGCGACTAATGCAGCAAGCGTCAAGTATTTCTAGCAATTCTCTTTTTATTTTTATAGATAATCTAAATTTTTCCTTGGAAAAATATGAATATGATAGTCATTCTAATCATTTTCCATTACACTAGAAGAAATGATTTTATAAGGACAGGCGGATATGGCGAAGAGACAAGAACGACATCAGAAAAAATTAGATAATAAAACAAAGAAGCAGAAAAAAAAAGCATCCCGTAAAAAGCTAGCGAAATCAACTAAAATCTCGCTGAGTATTCTTGCAGTGATGATTTTACTGATCATTACTGGAACTATTTTTTTCTTCCAAAAATATGGAAAAGAAGTAACAGCTGCCATCGATGCCGGAGAAGAACATGCGGCAAAAATTCAAGAGAGCGACTTCAAACAGCACCACCCTACAACGATTCTAGATAAAAATGGTCAAACGATCAAAGAGCTCAAGACTCAAGAACGTGATTATCTAACTTATAAAAAAATGGATCCGTTAGTTTCGCAAGCTCTGATCTCGATCGAAGACAAACGTTTTTATGAACACCACGGCGTAGATACACAAGGTTTATTGACCATCGCATTGAATGCCGCTACCGGGAAAGGCGTTCGTGGGGCATCAACAATTACTCAACAGCTGGTCAAAAATATTTATTTGACCCCTGAAGTCTCAATCTCGCGTAAAGTGGAAGAAATGGTCATGGCGCAAGCGTTAGAAAAACGCTTCACGAAACATCAAATTTTAGAATATTATTTAAACAATGTTTATTTTGGTCACGGTGCTTATGGAATTAATGCTGCGGCAAAAGTTTACTTTGGTCAATCGATTAATGATACAAGTCTGCTAGAAAAAGCGACATTGATTGGCGTTACTAATAATCCTGGAATTTTTGACCCAACGACTAATAAGCAAAATGCTTTGAAACGTGCCAAACTGATCTTAAAAGAAATGAACGCACAAGGCTACATTACGAATAAACAATATGAAAAAGCTGTAGCAGATGACTTCACGGCGAAGATCCACAGTAATGCGCTAAATAATCAACTAGACAGCAATGAGGTCGCTCTAGCCGTTGATTCTGCTGCCAAAGTCTTAATGGGACAGCAAGACTTCCGCTTCCAATACCAGTTTGATTCAAAAGAAGAAGAAGAACGTTACAATAAAGAATACAAAGTTGCATATAACAAAGTTTATCAACGAATCATCTCCGGCGGCTATCAAATCAGCACAAATATTGATACTGCGCTGCATGATCAATTACAAAGCATCCTCAGCAACACTATGAATGCTTGGCAAGATCGCGGCGAAAATAGCCTATATACAAAACAGGCGGCGATGACTGTGATTGATAATCAAACGGGCAATGTCGTGGCAAGTATCGGCGGTCGTGGTGAAGAAGGCAATAATTATAACCGAGCTTTTCTTTCCTATCGTCAACCTGGGTCTGCGATCAAACCACTCGTTTCTTACGCTCCAGCATATGAACGCGGTTTGTTAGAAACAACAACTGTCTCAGATGATCGCCCAAATAGTACCTACCCTAATAATGTTTACAATGCTTCAAAAGGAAATCTGACGTTACGCAACGCGTTAGCAATCTCTTCTAATGTCGTGGCTTATAAATTAGCCGAAGAAAATCGCACGGAACTGAAAGAACCGATCTACCAGCCGCTTGCGCAAATGCAATTTACTGGTCTTGATGTCGGAGACGATAACCCGATCATTGCTGTCGGCGGGATGACTTATGGGGCTACTACGCAAGAAATGGCTAGCGGCATCGCAACGCTCGTAAATCAAGGAAATTATCGAGCACCGCTGAATATCAACACGATCAAACGCAAAGATACCGGTCAAGAAATATTTACGCAAGACGATCTTACACAGCAAAAAATCTATAGTGATGATGCCGCGTATTTAACAATCGATACGATGAAAGCTGTGCATCAAAATGCAGACGGCACAGCGGCTAGTTTAAACTTAGCACATAATCAGTATTGGGCGGTTAAAACGGGTACGACTGATGAAGCCAAGGATCTATGGACCGTGGGTGCTACTCCTTATTACACTGTGGCTGTCTGGGCGGGGGATGATACACCGCAACCGCAAGACAACGCAAGTGTCGGACAGGCAACAAAGGAGATTTTTAAACAAACAATGGATCTTCTGAACAACGGAAAGGAAGATGTCGATTTCCAAATGCCTGCTTCTGTACAAAAAGTTGATAACCAATTAGTCACTCGTTCCAGCCAAACGAAACAAGTCTTAGAAACTCGGAAAAATGCCTTGCAAGCAGCAACTGCCAATATTGATACATTAGCAAAACAAAAAGCCAATGAATTAACCGCAGCAAAATTGAATACACCCATGGTCGAAGAAGCCTCGACTTTTAGTAATCAATTGATCTCTGAACGAATCGATACACTCAGTCAGCTTGAGATCATCGTGACTGATACACAAGACAATTGGCAGATTTTTGATCAATATGCTCAACAAGTCTTCACCTTGATCCAACAAGTTGAACCTTCAGGCGGATCACTTTCTGATCAATATACCAATGTCTATCGGAACAAAGAAGTTGAGTATGCCCACGAAAAAGCAGAACGTAATTCGGAACTAAACACCATAAAAAGCCAAATCAGTGAGGCGAAAACTCAAAGCAAAGACCTTGATAAACAAATCAGCGAGTTGAAGAAACAACTAGACGAGGCAAGAGATTAAAAAAAATTTTTATTTTATTATAGAAGCGATCAGAATACCTATACAAAAAAAGGATGTGACAAAAAATTTGTCACATCCTTTTGCTATTGCTCTAAAGCAATTTCATTTTAAACTATTCTTCTTCTACTGAATCTGAAGACTCTGCGTCAGAAGATGAGCTGGATTCAGAATCTGACTCACGAGAACGCGACTCCTTTTCTGAATCTTTACGTGAAGATTCATCTTTTTTACTGTCCTCGATTGACTCGAGAAGATCTTTATATGAATCATAGGTCGCTTGTTTTTTAGCTAAGTCTTTTTTTAACGCCGTAAGCTCTTTGTTGCGCTCGGCCAACACTTTTGCCTGCCGCTCTTGATAACTCTTTCTAGCAGTTTCCATCGAGGCATCGCTTTTCTGAATCTGAGTTGCAAAACTAGCATTTTCATTGGCTAATTGATTTTTGACTGGTGCTAATTGATCTAAAAGTTGTTGTTTGAATTTACCGTCGGGCAAAACAGCTAATGTTTTGACCCCTGTTAAATAGTCCGATAAGGTCAGCTCGCTTCCTTTATTGACCAAATTTTTCACATCGTTTTCTGCAGCCGTAAAATCTTTCGCTTGAGTTTCCGCGATACCTAACAGCATAGTAATATCTTGACCCCACTCTTTGTCTTTGGCGGAACTTTCGTTTGCTTGGTTCTTTAATGTTTGGATCTGATTTTCATTTGGTGTTTTCAATACTGGGTGCGCAGATAAATCCATTCCATTTAAGACATCACTTTCAAATAGTTCATTCAAATCAGTTTGAAGCTCAAAATTTTTCTTTGCCTGAGCGATCTCATCTAAAGTTCGACGCTCTCCTCGCTGATTTTTTACTTCAGACGTCAGATCATCAAAAGCCTCTGCCGAGATATCCGCTTTAAAGTAACCCAACGTTTGATCTTCATAAAGATCAGCCAGACGATCATTCAAGACCTTCTTGTTCTCTTTTTCTGACTGAAGCATTTTTTCTTGATAAATATGGTAGCTAGCAAAACTAATTGCGCCAAATACAACCAGTCCTAATAGCACCCAACCGATTGTTTTCTTTTTCAAACCGGCTCCCCCTTTTTCTTATTGTGTAATCAATTGTTTCAAAGAGAAAAAATTTCTTTTCCCATCACTAGGCAAAAGATACAAGCAATATTTATTTCATAATTCAATCCGACACTGCTTAATGCAGTACTATTTTTTTTACAATTTGAATCGGCTCAGCTCATAGTAAATGAATGAGTTGATAATCTTACACAAGTTTTCAATATTATAGCATTTTAACCATTATCAGACACAAGTTATAGTGAAATCTTCGGCAAATCTTTTTATTCTTTTGTTATTTTAAAATTTTCAGAACTTTTTAATCATTTTATTATTTTAACTATTTTTTTTTAACCTGCAAGTCGATTTCTGATAAACTTCTTTTATTCTTAAAAAAGGACTGATTTTATTGGAAAGTCATGAAGAATTGGATAGAGGATTGAAAAATCGCCACGTTCAATTAATCTCAATCGGAGGAGCAATCGGCACTGGACTATTTCTTGGTTCTGGAAAAACCATTCAATTAACTGGTCCATCGATCCTTCTATCTTATACAATCACAGGTTGCATTATTTTCTTGATTATGCGCGCTTTAGGCGAATTGATGCTATCTAACTTGAATTACCACTCTTTTCTTGATTTTATCGCTGATTACTTAGGAAAAAAAGCGGCCTTTGTAACCGGCTGGACTTATTGGTTTTGCTGGATCGCTATTGCGATGGCCGATCTGACGGCGACTGGAATGTACGTCAGCTACTGGCTGCCCAATATTCCCCAGTGGTTGCCAGAAGTTATTGCGTTAGTCATACTGCTGGGATTGAATCTGGTAGCCGTTGGACTCTTTGGTGAATTGGAATTTTGGTTTGCCTTGATCAAAGTAGTTGCTATTATTGCTTTAATCGTCGCTGGCGCATTTATGCTCTTCACCGGTTTCAAAACAAGTGCCGGTACCGTTAATATCAATAATTTATGGCAGCATGGCGGCTTCTTTCCAAAAGGTGCCGGCGGTTTTGTACTTTCTTTCCAAATGGCGACTTTTGCTTTTTGTGGTGTGGAATTAGTCGGACTGATTGGCGGAGAAACTTCTGATCCTAAAACAGTTTTGCCAAAAGCGATCGATACTATCCCATTGCGGATCATTTTATTCTATCTAGGATCATTGTTTGTGATCATGTCGATCTATCCTTGGTCAAGTTTATCAGCAGATCAAAGCCCCTTCGTCCAAGTTTTTTCAGAGATTGGGATCGCAGCAGCGGCTTCAATCGTCAATTTAGTCGTTTTAAGTTCTGCTATGTCTGCTTGCAACAGCGCGATCTACAGTACCAGTCGCATGGTTCGTTCATTGGCTCAAGAAGGCAGTGCTCCTAAACCATTCACTAAGTTAACTAAAAATCGCGTGCCCGGCAATGCATTGATCTTTTCAACGTTGATCATCTTTATTGCCGTACTCCTGAATTTCTTCGTACCTAGTCGGATTTTTACGTTGATCAGTTCAATTGCGACCATCTGTTTTATTTTTATTTGGGGAATGATCGTCTTTACGCATCTGCGTTATCGTAAGACGAATCCAGCTTTAGCAGCAAAGAGTACCTTTAGATTACCGCTCTTCCCTTATACGAATTATTTAGTCTTTGTCTTTTTAGCTTTTGTATTGTTCGTTTTAGCACTAGCTAGCGATACGCGGGAAGCATTGATTTTCTCCCCTATTTGGTTTATCGCCCTTTTAGGAATCTACCATTTTAAATTTGAAAGAAATAAACCGATATCTAGTAAAATTTTACGCGATTCTGACGATAAGGATAAAAATTAGTTATTTTTTATGATCCTGATTTATGAAAAAATTTCACAATAATTCAACGAGCTAGTGACCATAACGGACAGCTTCAAGAAAGCAGAAGGAATTTTCAAAAACTGTTGCTTTAATTTTTTTGGAATCTCAGTTTATTTTCGAAAGAATTGCTGCTTGCCGTTTAATGAAAAAAAGAGTGTGACAATTGTCACACTCTTTTTACTTTCCCTTTAACTTTTGCCATTTTCTTTAAACAACTGACTTTCTCGGCGAAGTTGATAAATTTTATGCATATTGATGATCAATGTCTTGATTACCGCATAAACCGGGATACAGATCAACATGCCCAGGATCCCCGCAACACTGCCTGCACCAATCAAAACCAAAATAATGGTCAAAGGATGAATATTCAATGATTTGCCAAAAAGTAGTGGTTTGATTAAATTGCCGTCTAATTGCTGAATGACCAAGATCGATAATCCCATATATACTGCTTGTGCAGGAGAAACAAATAAGCCGACAATGATTGCGGGCACTGCTCCAATAAAAGGCCCTACATAAGGAATGATATTTGTGACTCCGCAAAAAATAGCCAGTAACAAACTATACGGCTGTTTAAAAATAGTCATTGCAATAAAACTTAACACGCCAATGATAAAAGCGTCTAAAACGGTACTGCTGATATAAGTTGAAAGTGTTTCATTTAATTCACGAACCGTTTGCCGCAGTTCTTTACGAATCGACAAAGGAAAAAAATGAGAGACTGCATCTAAAAATTTATGCCCATCTTTGAACATAAAAATTAAAATAAACGGTACTGTAAACAATAGCACAAAAAATTTCATCGCAAAACTAACAATCAGTGATAAGCTGGAAGTTATACTGACGATGCCCATTTGAATCAAGTTGTTGATAGTCAAATTTGCAGAAGCCAGTTGGTCCTCCAAATTAAAGTTTTTAAACTCTGATCGGCTGCCTAGTTCATTTAACCACTGTCCAGTCTCTTCAGCATAGACTGGTAAATTTTGTGTCAGTTGAACCGTTTGCTCGATCATCTTTGGAACAGCATTCATCGTGATCAAAACAATCACGACAGCGATAACGATGAAGGCTAAGAGAAAGCCAAAGACGCGCGGAATTCCCGCCCGTTCTTCTAAGAAAACAACGATTGGATCAAACATGTAATAGAGAAACCCAGCAATCAACAGTGGCAGTAAAATAGCAGAAATCATTCCTATCACTGGTTTAAAGACATCGGGCATTTGTAAAATAAAATAAATACCGATGATCGCCAAGACCATCTCGACTGTCCAAAAGAGTAATTTTGACTGTTTGAAACGTGAAAGCATAAAAACCTCCCTCATTAACTTTTTGATTTCTAAGGTACAATTTCATCTTATCATTTATCATGAAACGTAAGAATGCTTTTAGCAAATATATAGACGAAGTTTTATCTAACTCACAGATTATTTCTGTATAAGTAGATCAAACAAACTGACACTTTCTCTATTTATAGCTGGGCTTTTACTAGTGTTCAAAACACTCCTCGTATTACGCTGTCAGTTATAAAAAAGCGGTCATGACAAGAATCTTGTCACAACCGTTTTTTCTATTTTCTTGAAGTTATTTACTTCTATCATAGTTTCAAAAAGGTTTATTTACTGCTTCAAACGCAATACAAAACGTTCTAGCCGTTGGATTGCCTCTTTTAATTCGTAAATTGAATAAGCATATGAAAGACGTAAAAACCCTTCCCCGCTTTTTCCAAAAGCTGAACCAGGAATTACAGCCAGCTTTTCTTCTTCTAATAATCGTAGTGCAAACTCTTCGCTAGTTAAGCCAAATTGGCTGATCTGTGGAAAGAGGTAGAATGCTCCTTTGGCTTTGTAGCAAGGCAATCCCATTTTTTCTAACGCATGATGCAAATAATTCCGACGTTCTTCATAGGATAAGCGCATTGGTTCTACCGTTTCTTGCCAATTATTTTTCAAACCAGCTAAAGCAGCGTATTGACTTGCCGTTGGCGCTGCCATAATCGTGTATTGATGAAGTTTCAATAGCTGTTCCATAAATATTTCAGGCCCAGCCACAAAACCTAACCGCCAGCCCGTCATAGCAAATCCTTTTGAAAAACCATTAATGACGATCGTTCGTTCCCGCATTCCCGGCAGTTCCGCAATACTGGTGAACGGTTCATCATACATTAGTTCCGCGTAGATTTCATCGGTAATGACCAATAGATCGTGTTTCTTCACGACATCCGCGATTTTAATCAAAGCTTCTCGATCCATCGTACCACCAGTTGGATTGTTCGGATACGATAAGATCAAAATTTTACTTTTTTCCGTCAGTACACTTTCAAGTTCTTCCGGTGTCAATCTAAATTGATTTTCTGCCTTCAGATCGATCGTCACCGGTGTTCCGCCAGCCATTTGTGTAATCGGTTCATAACAGACAAAACTTGGTTGCGGAATGATCACTTCATCGCCGGCCTCCACAAAAATCCGTAATGCCATATCGATAGCCTCGCTGCCGCCCACTGTCACGATTACTTCATTCCTTGGATCGTATTTGATTTTATTGCGAAACAATAAATAATCGCTGATCTTTTCACGTAATTCAAGTAGTCCCGCATTAGCAGTATAAAATGTTCGCCCTTCTTGAAGCGAACGGACCCCTTCTTGAACCATGTGAGAAGGCGTATCGAAGTCTGGCTCACCGACTCCTAAAGAAATCGCATCCGGCTGTTCAGAAACAATGTCAAAAAACTTACGAATACCGGATGGTTGCAGATCTGTAATTCTTTTCGTTAAAAAATCTCTCATAGGCTCACCTGGATTCTAGGATCGGAGTCCGTTTGATCCAAATCGATCCCCCACTCTTTGTATTTTTCTAATAAAAAATGAGTCTGTGTTCCTGAAACATCAGGAATTGATGCTAAATTAGTCGAAATAAATTTCGAGATCTCTTTAAAATTACGTCCTTGCAACAGTAAAATAAAATCAAACCCACCACTGACAAAAAAGAACGATTTAACTTCAGGAAATTTACGAACTCGTTCAGCGATTTCGCGATTCCCTTCTTCTCCTCTAGGAATGGTTTGAACCTCAACAAGCGCCTCAATCCAATCATCTTCCACTTTGTCCCAATCGATCAAAGCGCGATACCCACAAATAATTTTTTCTTGCTCCAATCGTTTGATTTCTGCAGCAACAACGAGTTCATCCTCGCCCAACATTACAGCATATTCTTCAGTACTCAAACGGCAGTCCGCTTCAATCAATGTTAACAATTGCTTGCGTTTTTTTTGTTCCATCTAATGTCTCCTTTAATTTAGCAATTTATCAGGTAATTTTAATCTTTTATCATTATTCCGAAAAAAAACCAAATTGTCAAATTATTTTGAAAATTCATTGTTTGTTGACAAAAAGAGTCCTGTTTTTCTAGCTATCCAAAATTTTTATTTTTTTTATAACACAAATACTTTGTTTCATAGTACAATAATCATGATGAGTAATAAGAAAAATGCATAGCGACAGGAGGATTGTGAGTGGAACAAGTAATCGAACTATTTATTGAAAAACAGCGTCAGCGTTTAGCAGACGGCAAGATCCGGCAAGAGGAATACGAAGCATTTTTAGATGGAATCAATGATGCCCTCTCTTTTTTAGGGATGCATTATGTGAATGGTTCAGAAACAGTAGAAAAGGATGACCGTAAACCCGTCACTTTTAATGAAATCGAAGAGAAATATAAAAAATTTCATGAGGTGGCCATGTACAAAAACAGTTTCTTACGGGTATCTGATATTATCAAACATTCTGGTCAAATGACAGATAGCTTAAAAAAGATCACCGCAACTATTAAAGAAGAGCTTTAACTAGCAAACGTGCACTCCTTAAGTTGGACAAATCTAACTTAAGGAGTGCACGTTATTTTTCATGGTACAAGCTGCCTACTGCTAGCACAAAGCTTATCCTTTCATCAATAACTCATTGTAAAAGGCTTGCCCGATTTCTTTCAGCTCACTCTTATTAAAAGATTTTGCGATCCAAGTCGGTAGCGGTACTTCCACTGTCCCGTAAATCTCAATCATTACTTGAATGAAATGTTGCGCATTCAACTGATCAATCGCTTTTCTTAAGCGACGAGACGGTTCAAGCAGCTGACTTTCTATTTGCCGAGTACGATAAATCCGGTAAATATTCCGCCCTTCTTCTGCCGCTAGTGAAAACAGCGGCTGCTCGTCTGCAATCGTTTGAAGACTTTCTTGTTTATAACGATCATACCGCTGTTGCCACTCTAACAACTCACCATAAACTACCTCGATTTTTTGCTTGCGTACAGTCGCCAACGCACTATAAAAATCTATCGGCAATTTTTCTACGCGCCGATCGCGTTTGATCCATGTTGCTAAAGTGGATTGTGGAATCCCAGCAAGTTTGCCAAATTGTTCAACAGTGATACCTAGATCACGCCGAATATACATTTTTATTGGATGTTCGATCATCGTTAGTGCCATTTACTTCACCTAGCTCTCTTGCGATATTTATAGTTCATTATACAAAAGAAGTCAAAAAATACCAAGCCAAAGACGTTTGGCTTGGTATTTGGTGAGTGATCCGCTATTTCCTGAAATTCCGTTGCTTCAACCGCTGTTTTCTCAGTCCCTTTTCCTGACCTCTGTTTTGTTCGGTTAATGCCTTTTGCATCATTAGTTTCTCTTTTTGTTTTTCTAAACGAGTGATTTCACTTTCCATCCGCCGCTTTTCATTTCCATTTAGTGATGGAAGATGCTCTTTTCGTTCATTGATTTCTTTATCGATATGGTCTTCCCAAACAGCCATGACTTGCTTCCAACGATCAGGATCCTGTTCACTGCCCTCTTTCATTGAATCTCGCAGCAATGTTGAATAGCGCCGCATCGAATTGCCCCAGACTTGATTTCGGTCTTGAAAATAATCTGCTTGTTGTTGGCTATCCAATGACGCGAGTAGATTATCTTCCTCACGATCCACGATATTTTGTAAAAAAGCCATAATAGGTAAGACCAAATAAATAATCAATACCGGTTTTATGAAAAAAAGGCCAAAAATTAGAATGATTACTCGAAGAACTACCGACAAAGCGTCTTGCTTATTCAGCTCAGCGATTCGGTGTTTCCGCTGATGATCCTCTTTCAATGCTTGTTTTGTTAAGGCCGTAATCAACCGACGCATCACAGCTGTCACGATAAGCGTCAACACCCCATAGATCAAAAGTGTTTGTTTGGTCGTATCTTCGATCAGCAACCGTGTTGCAGAAGGAACCAATGACAAAAAGAATAATAATAGTAAATAAATGACTAGTTCTTTATTTTTTACTTGCTCTATTTTATTAAAGGCATATCCCGTCTGAAACCACAAATTTGCCACAAAACAAAAACTAATAAAATAAATCCCGATAGCTCTCAATAATGAGACAATATCTACGATCCCATTTGCTGCCGTTTGAATCGGCAACTCCAAAACAATAATGGTCAAAATAATTGCGATGATTGCATCCCCAAAGACGACAACTCGTTCTTTCATACACACAACTCCTATTGATAATTCTAGTTTTATCCCCACAAATATCGTCAACTTTCAATCTGTCAACTCATCTTCTGGCACGATTTTTTTATCCGACAAGCGTGTCAATAAAATAACTGAAATAATTACCCCAACAAACCCCAGCAACTGGATTTTTGTAAACTGACTATTAAAAAGTAGTACACTCAATAGCGTCGCCAAGATCGGTTCAGTTACGGTCAACACACCCGCTAACGAGGCTTCAATAAACCGCAGACTGGACAATTGAAATAAAAAAGGCAACGCTGTCCCAAATATAATAATGCTGCTGACTAAACTAAGTGAATAACTATCCATTTGAAAGTCTGGCCGCCAGATTGGATGAATCAATTGAAAGGTTAGTCCAGCAATCAGCATACCTAAACCAGCGATACGTGTTTCACCATATTTCACTAATAATTTTCGCGGCTGGATTGTATAAAAAGCTAGTGTGATCGCCGATGCAATCCCCATCACAAAACCTGCCGCTGAAATATTCAACGTTTCAACCTCTCCTTTTGTCACGATCAAAAAAACACTGATAAAAGTCACAATCAATAAAGCAGTTTCTCTAAGGTTGATCCGCTTTTCTTTATGTAAAACTAAAAAAATAAAAATAAAGATCGGTCCTGTAAACTGCAAAATCGTTGCGATCGCCGCACCGCTATATTGAATCGCTTTAAAATATGTGTACTGTACTCCTAACATTCCAATCAAAGAGAACAATACTAGACTCAACAAATCTTTTGATGAAAAATTTTTTCGTGGAACACTTCGCTGAAAAAAACTAATTCCTGTCAGCAAACCTCCAGCTGCTAGAAGACGTGTACTAGCCAGCCATTCAGGCGAAACTAAATACTCTTTGAACAAAATTTGACACATAATTCCTGACACTGCCCACAGAGCCCCCGCTGAACAAGCAAATATGACTCCCTTGATTTTCATACTCAACACCTTTTTCATTTTTTCTTAGTATAGCATTCCTTTTGAAAAAAACTAGCCGCCTGAAAAGCACAAAAAATCTCAAAACTGGATAATGACCCAATTTTGAGATAATTTACTCTATTCACCGATTGGCAAGATCAATTGTGATGCTGCCAAGTCGATTGTATACATGATATCTTGATTGCCGCGGACAGTCATTCCAAAATCAGTTCCATAAACGGCTAACCCAATTTGACGGCCTGCCGGCAAGTGATACATCGTCGGATGCAAACTGAGTTCGATTTCTACAAACTCATTTGCTTTCAAGTCATCGACTTTCCAAGCATTTTCACGATTTTGTAAATTGATGTGCCCGCGAGTGATCAGTTTACATTCATCTTCTGTACCGAGTTTAAATTCTACTAAATTGTCTTCTCGCCAATTTCTGCCTAGCGGTAACCCATGCGGCACTAAAACATCCGGAACTGGTTTCAAGCGTTTAGCAGGACCAAAGTCGATCAATTCAAAACTCAACATTCCTAAATCGCTACTTGAAGCGACTTTTATTTTCACTTTAGGGCGACCATTTAAGAAAATCGCTTGATCCAAACCTTTAGTTTTGGCTAAATAGCGATGATTCTCCATTGGCCCTACCGTTTTCAATTCTTTTTCCCATAGAGCAACATTTTTGGTGTAGCTTTCGTATTGTTCTTTTGGCAGTCGATCATTAAATGTGACTGAACCAGTTGCATTAGTTTCTGATAATGCTTTTTCAGCCAAATAATAAACTTTTTCACTAACTGGTGCCCAATCGTCTAAAGTCGCCCACGTTTCAGGTGCTGTATTTTTTTGATACACGATGTCTGGCAAAAGTTCCTTGGCGTTGTTTTCTACACCATATAATTTATGACTCAGCCATAAGTTCATCATATCTTGGAAATCCAGTGAAGGCATATTATTGATATAGATATGCTGTCCTTGGTGTAAAATCAATTTTTTCGCAACAGGCACCTCTTTTAATGCATCCCATAGATCTGCCACTTGTCGCGGTTTTACATTCCAGTCATTGAGCCCATGAACCATCACAACATCACACTTGATATCTTTGATAAACGGCAAATAGTTCCGTTCATCCCAAAATGTGTTATAATTCCCCATTTTCCGATCTTGCAGTTCAGCCATTTCTTTTAAGTAGTCCAAGAAAAAGTTCTTGCTATGCAAGTAATCGCCAGCATTACGCATTTTACTGAAAGTTTCGATTGCTAAAACATCAGCGTCTTCTCCAGGAAATCCTCCCGGTGCGATGACTAACCCATTATCACGGTAGTACTGATACCAATTAGAAATCGCCGCTTCAGAGATAATCGTTTCTAATCCTTCAACTTGACGAGTCGCACAAGCCGTTGCCAGCGTCCCAAGATATGATTTACCGGTCATCGCTACTTTTTTGTTACTCCACCATGCTTTGATCTCAATATTGTCCGTTCGATTTGTAAAGGCGCGACGATTACCGGCCAGCCATTCAATGTAAGCTGCCATCGCCGTTGTCTGCTCGACAGAACCACAAGTTTGGATCCCATCAGAATCTCGAGTACCGATCCCCGCGCCATATACAATAGCAAATCCCCGTGCTAAGAAAAAGTCGTTCAAGCTGTGATTATTTTCGCGACTGAATGTCTCTGTCGCGTGTGTTGCTTGGCCACTTACTTCTCGTTCTGCTGGTAATTCTATCGGTTCTGGTTTGTATTGGATTTCGGCATACGTCGTTTCAGTCGGCTCCTTGCGTTCCAACGGCACATTGACATCATAAGTCAATTCTTCACCGGCGGATCCATTGACTCCTTGGCTGTACGGACTTGCAGTAAATAAAGTCGCTACTTGCAGGCCTGCTTCTGTTTCAGCTGGACGCAAAATTTCTAGTTTTAAAAGATCCCGTTTTCCATCTTTATCCGTATCCAATGGCGCTTCCACATACACGACCTCACGAATCAAGCGCGTGGTATCAAAAACTGCTTGTGCCTTCCCATTGAAAAAGAATGGTTTACTGACTGGATTGTTCTCATAATAGCCTTCTGAAGCAAGTTTATCTAAGTAGTTCAGGCCATTTTTAGTATGACTTGTCAATAATAGATACCATGCTTCAATGACGGTCTCCTCACTAGCAAACTCTCCAGCAAAAAGCGGAACACCAATTTTCTCAGCTTCAGCAAGCACTTCTTTCGGCTCAAAATCAATCGCCGGTTCAAACTCTAATAATTGCATGCCCACTGTATAAAAGATTTCTTTAGTCAAGGAATCTCCTGATCGATAGAATGTCGCTAAGTCCGTTTCTTCATCTGCTAAAAAGTTGCCGAGTTTATTTATAAAACTACTGTCATCATGGACGTTCAAAAAACTTTTTCGCAAAAATCTAAACCATAATTTCGTCGCATCTTGAGGAGAATCACTCGCTAAAAAACCAGCTGCCAGCAATTCTTTTTTTGCTTCGTCAAATGAAACACGTTTTAAACCAAATTGATTGATCTTCATTTACTTCGCTCCTTTATTCTTACTTTTTTCTGATGATAAAATAATTATAACAAAGACTGCCGCCAAGTTCGGTTAAAGTTTAATGAAAACGATTACTTTTACTAGACGGGCTGTTTTGTTATGAGAAATAAAAAATCCTCCAAGCAAAGACTTGGAGGATTTTTTTAAACTAATTCGATATATTTTTCATTCTTTTCTAAATGATTCAAATAAATCAATAGTCGATCATACAATTGATTGTTGGCCTCTTCAATGGCAGAACCAAGGTTTTCGCCAATTTCTCTAACTGTTTTTTGCCCATCGACTTGTTGCAGAATGAAACTGCCGTATTTGTCGAGTTCCATCTCAGAAGTTTCCGGAATCTTGTAATGGATCTTACGTAAGACTCGTTGTATCCAAGCATTTTGTTCCGTAATGACAAAGACGATGCCATCGCGTACTTCATAATGCAGGTCTTCTTTTTGCCGATAAACTCGGTCCAATAATACTTCTGTTTCAGGACTTACAGCATTCGACTGTTCACTAGTCATTGTGTTTCACTTTCTTCACACTTAACAATGGAACAATGATCGCAACAACTAAGATTGCCAATAGTAAGAATGCCGCACCGTTAGATCCTAAGAAACCAGTTGGTGATCCTGGAGTTACGATACCAGTAATTTGTAAAATGATTCCGATCAAACCGATGATTGAACCACCAGCAATCAGACCAGATGACAAGCTGACACCTAAAGTGATCCGTTCTTCAGCAACTTCTTCTGTTTCTTTTTTGTTCATAACATCGATTAATTTACGAATCAATGCACCAACTAAAATGATTGAAGTTGTTGAAATTGGTAAGTAGAAACCAATCGCAAATGTCATGATTGGAACTTTCATGAAGTGTAAGACGATTCCCATTACAACCCCAGCAATAACCATGTGCCAAGGAAGTGAACCAGACATGATTCCTGAAGTCAATGTTGCCATCAAGTTTGCTTGTGGCAATCCAAATGGAGGGTTAGAACCAGTGATTGCTAATTGTGGTGCTAAGATGACCATCATACCAGTAACGATAACCACACCTACAATGTTTGAAATCAAGAAGTAACGACGACCTTCTGAGAAGTTTCCGCCCATTACGAAAGTAACTTTTTGTGATTGAGAATAACCACCTGCAACAGAAATTGCTAATACGATAAATGTACCAAACAATAATAATTGTTGCGTATTTTCAGTTGTTGTCCAGCCCATCATAACAAAAACTAATGTTAAGATAACCATTGAAGCGATTGTCATACCAGATACTGGCAAGTTTGATGTACCGATCGTACCAGTCAAACGACCTGCAACGATAACAAATAAGAAACTTAAGATGATTGACAATATTCCGCCAATTAATGCCATTGCAACGCTTCCTGTAATAACAAAGCCCATGATGATACCAACAACTGCACCAATGATCAACGGCAACATACCGCCGCCATCTTGTTCAACACCGTCTTTGCGACCTTTTAAGGTTGCAGAAATTGATGAGATGATGGTTGGGATCAATTTGATCGCACCGATCAATCCACCAGAAATCATCATACCCGCACCGATGTATTTAACATATGAACCAGAAATAACTGCAAAATCAGAAGCACTTAATAATTGAGAAGCATTGTCCCAGATATGTGCACTGCTGTCTGCCATTCCCATGAAGTAGCCTAGTAATGGTGCGATTGCGAAGTTTGCTAAGATTGAACCAGCAAACATCAAGACAGATACATCCATCCCTACGATAAAACCAATACCTGCTAACAATGGGTTAACTTCTGTTTCAAATTTCCATTTGTAGAAGCTTTCATTCACGTAGCTGATCACATTGTTCATTACACCGAAAACCGATCCTGTCAAGGCAGTTAAAACCCCACCGATACCAAAGCCGATACCCATGTATTTAAGTGAGTCGCCACCTGTATCAGAAGCGACTAATGTTTCAGAAATAGCCATTGCTTCTGGATAAACCAATTTGCCGTGTTCGCTGACTAACATATAATCTTGAACAAGTGAAAATACACCTACACCTAGTAAAACAGCGCCGATACCAAGACCAACACCTTGGATGAAGTTTACTTTACCGCCGACTAAAATAACCGCTGGCAATACGAAAATCATCCCTGAGGCTACAGATTCCCCACCACTTGACATTAATTGTAATAAGTTCTTCCCTAAAATAGTTTTAGGTTTTACAAACAGAGCAACGAGCCCTGATCCAATAATTGCGCCTGGAATACCTGCAGCTACAGTCAAACCGGCTTTCATACCTGAATAAGCAGTTGATGCAGCAAATAGTGCTGCCAAGAAAATACCTAAAATCAAAATGATTGTTGAACCAGATTTTTTAGGTTTTTCTGCAACGTACGGGACATAGTCCTTGCCGTTGATTCCGCCAAAAGCGTCTTTTGAGAGTTTTTTCATTATTGAGATTCCTTCCTTACTATCTTTTCCCCAATGAGATGAGGAATCCCGTAAAGACAGGATTCCGTATCCTCTCATTACCGACTATTTAACTAAGCGATAAATTGCGTCAGCATAAATAGCTGTTGCTTTGAACAAGCTATCAATAGGCATAAATTCATTTGGTTGATGCATTACATTTTCTTCTCCTGGGAACATTGCGCCGTATGCGACACCACGTTCTAGGATACGGCCATAAGTTCCGCCGCCGATTGATTCTTCATGACCATCAAGTCCAGTATGTTCTTCATAAACATCCAATAATGTCTTCACTAATGGATCACTTGCTGGAACATAGTGCGGCGTCTTCACGTCACCGATGATTTCGATTGAAACGTCCGCAGCTTTAAGAACTTCTTTCATGTTAGCTAAAATATCATCTTTAGTGATACCTTCTGGATGACGAACATTCAATGTTACTTTTTTAACGCCTTCTTGGCTGTAATCAAATAAGTTTGCTGAAGAAGTTGTTTCACCCATTACATCATGTTTTGTGTAAGCATTTAATTTCTTACCATTGTAATCTAGGTGCATAAATTCAGAAACTGTTTGAACGTAGTGTGCACCGTTGCCGTCTAAGTTGTAATCCACTAAGAATGTTGCTAAGAATGTTGCAGAGTTTACACCAAATTTTGGTTCTTGCGCATGAGCAGCTTTACCAATCACAGTTAACGTAATTTCACCATTGTTTTCAGTAAATTCACCTTTTACACCTGATTTTTCGATGAATGCTGCAAAAGCCGTCTTCATGTCAGCAACTTTAGCTTCATCATTCACTTTAAGAACAGCAGTTGCATCTCCTGGCACCATGTTTGTCCGCAAACCTGATTTGAAGCTTACAAGATCAAAGTCGCCAGCTTTTGCATCAGCTTTAGGCGCAAAAGTTACTTCATAAGATAAGATACCTTTTTCACCGTTGATGATTGGAAATTGTGCATCTGGAGAAAAACCAACTTTCGGCATTTCTTCAACTTCCATGTAGCGATGGATCCCAACCCATTCGCTTTCTTCATCTGTTCCGAAGATAAAGCGAATTTTTTTAGAGATTGGTAATTCTAGGTCTTTGATGATTCGCATTGCATAGTAGGCAGCGATCGAAGGTCCTTTATCGTCGGCTGAGCCGCGAGCATATAATTTGCCGTCTTTGATGACTGGTTCAAAAGGATCAGTATCCCAATTGTCATCGACAGGAACTACGTCAACGTGACCTAACAGTCCAAACATTTCTTCGCCGTCTCCGTATTCGATATGGCCGGCTACGTTTTCGATGTTTTTTGTAACGAAACCATCGCGGTCACCGAATTCTAATACTTTGCGTAAAGCGGCAGCTGGTCCAGGTCCTAGCGGTTCTTCTTTCGTTCCATGTTCCACATCGCGAATACTATTGATTTTGATAAGTTCACCTAAATCTTTTAGTAAATCATCTTTGCGTGCTTCTACTTCTTTTTGCCAATCAATTGTCATTGTTTAATCCCTGCTTTCTTTTTTTGTAACAAGTTCGAAAACTTGTTAGATTCATTAGAAAGATCATGTCCAAATATCGTTTTCAAATTTTGACAGCTTAGAATAACTATTTTCAAAAGATAAATCCTTGGTCCTTTTTAAGAATGTACTACGTTAAAACAATCAACGGAAAAGACCGCTTATGAACACTTAAATGTTATTCTATGATTCCTAATTCCGCAGTTTGTTTCACCTCCCAAGTTGACATTATACCGTAATCTTATTCATAAGTCATTGTGGGAAAACTATCATTTAGAAGAAATAAACTGATTTTCATTAAAAATAATATTTTTTCCTAAATATTTTTTGTTATTCAAGCTGTAAAAAATAAAACTGTTCTATTATGACATGACATATTCAAACCCTATATGAAGTATAACGAAGGTTGTATTCGTTTACAAATTATATTTCGTTCATTTAATCGTATTTTTTCTCATTTTTTTGTTATCTTTAGCTAATTTATTCTTTCCTTTTTTTGTTTATGAATAACAAAAGAAAGATAGCCTGATAAAAGACTATCTCTTTTTTAAATCATATTATTCTTTAATCAAAAATTCATATTATCGTTTTTTTATTCTGATTTTATCCTAAACTTTCAACGCCATTTGTGCCAACGTCATCTTCGCTTGCGGAATCCTAAATGGTGAACAAGAAATATAATCGATCGCTAAATTGTTTAAAAAGGCAATTGATTTCGGATGGGCAGCCGCTTCCCCACACACACCGATTTTCAAGTTAGGATTGACTTGTCTGCCGCGTTCAATTGCTAGTTTCATCAATGCTCCGACTCCGGCTTCATCTAACACTTGAAACGGATCGTCTGCAAAAATACCGTTTTCCATGTATTGATTAATGATCCGCGGCGAATCATCACGTGACAACCCTAATGCCATTTGGGTCAAGTCGTTTGTTCCAAAACTGAAGAAATCTGCATATTCAGCAATCTCGTCAGCAACAAAGCAAGCTCTTGGGATCTCGATCATTGTACCAATCTGATATTCCAACACTTGTTTTTGCTCCTCAAGACTTTTTTGAATCGCTTCTTCAATCGCTGAACGAACTCGAGCAAATTCTTTTGCATCGATGGTAAATGGGATCATAATCTCAGGCTGGATCTTAAGACCTGTTGCTTGCATCACTTCGCAAGCAGCCTCAATAATCGCTTCAGCCTGCATTTGATAAATTTCTGGATAGGCTACTCCTAAACGTAATCCACGGAAGCCTAACATTGGATTGACTTCAGCCAGGTTATCTGTTTTCCGTTTCACTTCATTAAATGTTTTCCCTAAGTCTTTGGCAACTTCACGGCATTCATCCGCACCCTTTGGTAAAAATTCATGCAACGGTGGATCAAGCAGCCGGATCGTCGTCGCTTTACCGTTCGCAGCTTCGTACATAAACTTAAAGTCTTGTTTTTGTACTTTTTTCAAATCTTCCAAAACTTCTAAGCGTTCTGCTAAGCTATCTGCTAAAATCAATTGACGAAATTGTAGCAAGCGGCTCTTTTCAAAAAACATATGCTCTGTCCGTGCCAATCCGATACCGACAGCACCTAAAGCCATTCCTGTTTTGATATCTTTAGGCGTCTCGGCATTCGCGCGTACCTTGATTGCCGCATGCCGTTCCCAAATGGTATGCAGTTCATCTAATGCCACCATATTGCTCAATTCTTCCATCGGAATTTCGCCAAAATAAATTTTCCCGCTCGATCCATTGACCGATAAAATCGTTCCTTCTTCGATGACATTGTCGCCAACTATTGCTCGATTTTCTGCAACTACAGTTAATTGTTCACACCCAACGACCGAACAGATCCCCATTCCGCGAGCCACGACTGCCGCGTGAGAAGTCATCCCGCCGCGACTAGTGATCACTGCTTCACTGACAGCGATTCCTTCAATATCTTCTGGCGATGTTTCTTCACGGACTAATACGACTTTCTCTCCGCGCGCTTTTGCCGCAGTAGCTGCTTCGGCAGTGAAATATGCCGCTCCTGTTGCAGCACCTGGGCTAGCTGCTAATCCGGATAAGAAGGATTCGCGTTTTTTCAAGGCGTCTTCGTCAAAGTTTGGATGCAAGGCCGCTTCTAAATCTTTTGCTTCGATTCGGTTGACTAATTCTTTTTCATCAATGATTCCTTCTTTATAAAAGTCTAGCAAAATCGTTAAAGCTGCTTTTGATGTTCGTTTGCCGTTTCTAGTTTGCAAGATAAATAATTTTTCCCGTTCGATCGTAAACTCGACATCTTGCATATCGTGATAGTGTTTTTCCAAGTTTTCGCAAATACTTTTTAGTTGTTGAAATTGTTCTGGCAATTCATCGGCTAATACTTGAATAGGTTTTGGTGTGCGCACACCGGCAACGACATCTTCACCTTGCGCATTGATCAAGTATTCTCCAAACAAACCAGGATCACCTAGAGAAGGATTGCGTGAGAAGACTACACCCGTTCCTGAACTCTCACCAAAGTTTCCAAATACCATTTCTTGAACATTCACAGCTGTTCCTAGATTGTCGCTGATGTCATGTAGTCGACGATAGGTCTTTGCACGCTGATTGTTCCAGCTGCCAAAGACCGCTTCGATTGCCAAATACAATTGTTCAATTGGATCTTGCGGAAATTCTCGCTGTAATTTTTCACGATAGATCTCTTTGTACTCGCTTACAATTTGTTTCCAATGGTCTGCTGTTAATTCTGTATCAAAGGTCAGCCCGTTTGCTTTCTTTAGCGCAGTGATCCGATTTTCAAAATCACTAGTATCCATCCCCATCACAACATTGCCAAACATTTGCAACAAACGGCGATAACAATCATACGCAAAGCGTTCGTTTTGACTGTTCGCAGCTAATGCGGCAACGGTTTGATCATTCAGACCTAAATTCAAAACAGTATCCATCATTCCCGGCATTGAAAATTTTGAGCCGCTGCGGACTGAGACCAACAACGGGTTCTCCAAATCATCAAATTTCTTACCTGTTTGTCCAGCCAATTTTTCAACTGCTGCCATAACTTGATCTTTTATTTCATCGATCAATTGATTTCCATTATTTAAATAATATAAGCAGGCTTCTGTTGTTACCGTAAAACCTGTCGGCACCGGTAGACCCAATTTTGTCATCTCTGCTAGGTTAGCGCCCTTTCCGCCTAATAAACCTTTTTGCTCCTTTGAACCTTCTGAAAATAAATAAACCCAACGATTCATGAAATTCTCCTCTTAAAAAGTTTTATTTGATCTATCAACAGTTTAATACGCGGATTATATAAAGTCAATAAGATGTTTATATATTTTTATTACGCACATATATGTGCGCGATGACTTAACCTTTAAAATTGCCTTGTTTCAAAACAGATCACAGATAAACTTATTAGCTAAAAGAGGCTGTGGCAAATATTTGCCACAGCCTCTTGATTCTATTTTAATCCCGATAGCACAAAGCTAATCCTTTTAGAAAATTTCGCGCATACTTATCCCCGCAAGGCTTGAAATTACGATGTCCTTCTTTTCGTAGAATCGCACCTAGCTCGCCCTTTGAAGGATACACCTCAGCTGCTGCTAAAATATCCAGCATATCGTCACTAGTCAACGCCAGCGCAATTTTTACCTTTTTCAACAAAATATTATTGATATGTCGGATCTCAGTACTTTTTGGTTGCACGGATTGCGTTGGTTTATTTTTTTGCTCCCCGCGTTTTATTATAATAAAACCGTTTAAAAAAGTATCCAACACTTTATTGTTGATCATTTTTACATACATATTTTTTTCAAATTCGTCGTTGTCTTCAACTTCTTGATTCCTTACTCTTGTCAACATCGCTTTTTCTTCTTCTCTAGAAACATCCATACCGCCCAACTGAAACGCTTTGATGATATCAGAATCTTTGATATCTAGAGCATATCTTAGCCGTAATAATAAATCATTATTATTCATTATTTTCCTCCGCAACTCTTGACTGATGCACTTACTATACCATAAAAACAGGCTTCGTTTGGATTATCTCCTCTAGTCAGAATCTTCTCCAACAAATCGTGTTTGATCTTTTTCAAATCGGATCCGTAGCGCTGCTTTCTTCAATCACAAATCCATGGCGCAGCAGTTGATACGCCGTTTCTTCCTGATAGTTTTGTCCAAGCAGGCAGTGACCGGTCTTTTTGATTTCTACTGTAGTCCCTTCATTGAATGTTGCAATCAAAGTCTTTCCTTTGTGACTTCGTGTCAGTGAAAAAAGTTTTTTATCATCGTCATAATGCCAGGTTATCGTACCATAACTGAATACTTCATAAAATTGTTTACGCAAGGCGATCAACTTTTTGAAAAAATTGTACAGTTCTTCATCTTGATCTTCCCAGACCATACAGCGGCGGCAATCAGGATCCATCCCGCCTTCCATTCCAACTTCAGTACCATAGTAAATGCAAGGTGTTCCTTTTTGGATGAACATAAAGGTCAATACCGTCTTCATCAAGGCCTTATCGCCTTGACAGATTGTTAAGATTCGCGGTGTGTCGTGAGAATCTAACAAATTAAAACTGACTTCATTGGTTTGATCCCGATAAAGCAACTGCTGCCGATTCATCCCAAAGATCATTTGTGAAATCGAGATCGATTGTTCTAAGAAAAAGGCTTTGATGCGATCAGTAAACGCGTAGTTCATGACAGCATGAAATTCGTCTCCTTGCAGCCAGGGCTGAGAGGAGTGCCAGATTTCTCCTAAAATATATAAATCAGCTTTTTGCTGCAAAACAGCTTCATGAAACTTTTTCCAAAAGTGATGATCGACTTCATTCGCCACATCCAGCCGCCAACCATCAATATCAAATTCACGAATCCAATAAGTTGCGATCTCCAATAAATAATTCTGAACTTCTGGGTTAGCGGTGTTCAATTTAGGCATGTGAGGATTAAAATTGAACGTATCATAATTCAACTGCTTGGCATTTTCTGAGTGAGGGATCATTGTATACCGCGGCGGAAAGGAATCAATATGGAACCAATCAGCATAATCAGACGCCGCACCATGTAAAATTACATCTTGCCACTGATGCGAACTTGCTCCCAGATGGTTGAATACCGCGTCCAACATCACTCGAATCCCTCGTTCATGAGCTTTTTCGACCAACTCACGAAAGAGCTGTTTATCACCAAAGTGCGGATCGATCTCATAATAATCGATCGTATCATATTTATGATTCGACGGTGCGGTAAATATTGGACAAAGATACAGCCCATTTATGCCCAAATCTTCCAAATAATCCAACTTATCAATAACACCTTGCAAGTCACCACCAAAAAAATTTTCGCGAGTCGGATTTTCACTTCCCCACGCTAAAACGTCGGCTGGATCATTCGAAGGATCCCCATTGGAAAAACGTTCAGGGAAAATTTGATACCAGACTGTTTTTGCTACCCACTCTGGCACTTTGAAACGATCGATTTCTTGAAAATAAGGCATCCGAAAATAAAGATAATCACGCATCAAGCGATCTTCCTCGTATTCAAAGATCCCTTGATCCGTATAAAAAATTTTCGTTCCTGAAAAATCAATAATACAAAACGCATATGCTAACCGTCGATGTGGCGCGGTCACTTCAATTTCCCAATAATCATGAGTATCTGTTGTATACGTTTTACTCATCGGTTGTTGTTCTCGGTACCATTCTTCTGAGAATAAATAAAAATCTCCACTGATCAGGCCGACCGATTTTATTTCATCACGCGCTGTTTGTAAGCGAATCCGCATTTGATCTTTTGTGTAGAGAAATGCAAATTCACTTTCGGGACGATGGTAAATTCCTGCATAGTTCATCCCTCCACCTCCATTTCTATTCTCATTGTACCAAATATTCTGATATCTACTATAGCTGAACTGATTCACAAGCGTCCAAAGGGATTATTTAGGTTGGAATATGCTATTATAATAACAGAAGAAATATTTTCTTCGCCTCGTTTATCGAGGATCACTCCAGGGCGTAGCATGTTTGGGGAAGCGGCTGCGTCCGTTTTTTTTGACAAAGCTGAAAAATTTTGTTTTAATGGTTTTATTAATTATAGAAACGAGGGATCATGCCATTGAAAAACTAAGCGAATGTTGGAAGTTGCAAACCGATCTTAGATCAACTTGTATTGATGGGATTAGTGGGCAGATTTTCAGGATTGGCTTAGGGTTTCAAAGGTAGGTCTCTTTTTTTGTCGTTCAGGCTCTCGTTTATTTGATTGGAAATCCACTGATGATTTCCGGTTAAGCAAAGGCTGTTCTGCACAAAATTATCGATATTTTTATTATTTCAAAAAAATATCACTTTAAAGAGCAACTTTCTCCCGATCCTTTCCTGAAAATTGGTTAGGATTTTTTTGTTTCCATTGGGGACAAGGAGGGATATATTTATGACAACAATTAAAATTACACATTTGACATTTGGCTTTGATAAACAGGTTGATTTATTGTTTGATAATGCTGATTTAACGATTGACAGTAGTTGGAGATTAGGACTAGTCGGTCGAAACGGCCGCGGCAAAACGACATTGCTGCATTTACTATTAGGAAAATACCCGTACCAAGGAGAAATTCAGTTTCCTATGCACCCGGTTTATTTCCCAGTAGCTATTGATAAGACTGACCAACTAACCTATTACGCTTTATCAGAAGCTGCTGATTTTGAATTGTGGGAACTAGAACGGGAAATGAACTTAATCCAGCTAGATCCGCAAGTGCTCTGGCAGCCATACCACACACTGTCTGGTGGAGAGCAGACAAAAATTTTATTAGCTTTGCTTTTCACTCAAGCTGATTTCTTTCCATTGATTGATGAACCGACTAATCACCTAGATCTGCAAGGCCGGCAACATGTAGCTGACTATTTGCAGCACAAAGAAGGTTTCATCGTTGTCAGTCACGATCGTCTATTTTTAAATCAAGTTACAGACCATACTTTAGCAATTGAAAAAAGTCAGTTAGTTCTCTATCAAGGAAATTTCACAACGTATGAAGAACAAAAGAAAATGCGAGACGAGTTTGAACTTGCCCAAAATAGAAAGATCAAAAAAGAAATCGGCCGTTTGAAAAAAACAGCTGCCGAAAAAGCAGAATGGTCCCGTTCACGAGAAAAGAACAAATACGGAAAACCCTCAGAAAAGGGCAGCGGAGCCGTTTATGATACAGGTTTCATCGGTGCTCGAGCGGCTCGAACGATGAAACGTTCAAAAAATATCGAAGGTCGGATGTATGATCAAATCGAAGAAAAAGAACGCTTGTTAAAAGATTTGGAAGATGTTGATCGCTTAACGATGAATTATCAGCCGAGCCGTCATGGACAGCTTCTAAAACTAGAAGAGTTGTCGTTACATTATGCTGAGAAAACACTTTTTGCCCCACTTTCCTTCGAATTAACACGCGGTCAAATTACCGCATTGACCGGACCAAATGGAATTGGAAAATCTAGCGTACTGCATTATCTGCTAGGAACTTTTACTGGCGAAGCTGAAGGCCACTTACTTCAGCCAACTGCAAAAATCAGTTATGTAAGACAAAATTATGAAAGCAATCACGGCAATTTGCAAGATTTTGCTGAAGCAAACCAGTTGGACTATTCTGCTTTTTTAAACAACTTGCGGAAATTAGGAATGGAACGCAATGTCTTTCAAAATAAAATTGAGGAAATGAGTATGGGTCAACGCAAAAAAGTGGAGTTGGCTAAATCTTTAGCTCAAGAAGCCGAACTCTATATTTGGGATGAACCCTTGAACTATCTCGATGTCTTCAATCAGAAACAATTAGAAGACCTTTTATTGCAAGTAAAGCCCACGATGCTGATCGTAGAACACGATCAAACTTTCTTAGAAAACATTCAAGCGCAGCAACTTCCATTGCGATATACGCTTTAAACAAGATCGATACATCTTACTAATAGTACCGTCTATTCGAAAAAAGGACTGTGACAAAGACGTGTCACAGTCCTTTAACTTGTTTGAATCCAACAATTTTCTTATGACTTGGTAAGCAAATTTTCTTGTCTTGTCCTAGTCAAATTCTGCAGTTTGACTTCTTAGCCGAACGCTTGCTCCGTACGAGAGATGATCTCATCTTGTAATGCTTTTTCAAGGTTATTGAAGTAATCACTATACCCTGCAACTCGTACGATCAAGTTTTCATATTCTTTTGGATGTTTTTGTGCTTTCAAAAGTGTTGCTCGATCGATTACATTGAATTGGATATGGTGTCCATCTAAAGCAAAATAACTGCGAACTAGTGAAGCCATATTGGTTATTCCCGCTTCTCCGGCTACCACGCTCGGAGTGAATTTTTGATTTAGCAATGCGCCGCCGGTTTTGGTCTGATCAATTTTTGATGCCGACTTGATCACAGCAGTCGGACCATTACGATCAGCGCCTTTTTCTGGCGAGATCCCATCTGGCAACGGGATTCCCTTGTGGCGCCCATTTGGTGAAGCCTCCATAACTTGACCGAAATAAACATGACAAGTCGTTGGTAAAAATTCAACCACTGTTTTTGAGCCTTTTGGTGTTGGACGACCTGCGATCACTTCTTGCAGCGAAGCAGCGACATCTCGCAATAAGTTGTCTGCAGCGTCATCGTCATTGCCATATTTAGGTGTCTCATTATAAATACGATCATAAATTTCATCATAGTTCTCGAAATCAGCTTCACAAGCCGCCAATAATTCTTGCATCGTCATCGTTTTTTCTTCAAAAACATTGTATTTGATTGCCGCTAATGAATCAGTGATCGTCGCGATTCCCACGCACTGAATATAGCTAGTATTGTAGCGGGCACCGCCAGCATTATAATCTTTTCCAACTTTGATACAGTCGTCAGACATCACTGAAAGCAACGGCACTGGCATAAATTCCATGTACATTCGTTCAATCAAATTATTTCCCGCCACTTTCACATCCACTACATATTGTAATTCTTGATAAAATGCCTCAAAAACTTCTTCATAAGATTTCATTTGAGTGAAATCACCTACATCGATACCGACTTGTTTATCTGTATAATGATCATAGCCGCGATTCATTGCTAATTCAAAAACTTTGGGAATATTGAGGTATCCGGTTAAAACATAGGCTTCTTTTCCAGCTACACCAACTTCGACACAACCGGAACAAATCCCGCTCTCCCTAGCATCATCGATAGATTTTCCAAGATAGCTTAACTCTGCCAAGATTGCTTCGGAATTGTACATCGCCGGCTGTCCCCAACCTTTGCGTGATACTTTCAATGCTTCGCGTAAAAATTTCTCTGGTGTTTTACGTGAGATTTGGACATTAGAGCTGGGCTGCAACAATTTCATTTCATCCATCACTTCTAAAATCAAATAGCTGACATCGCTCACTCCACTTGTCCCATCTGGACGCAACGCACCTGTATTCAAGTTACAAAAATCAGTATACGTCCCACTTTCTTTCAAGGTGATACCAACTTTTGGGGGCGCTGGTTGATTATTGAACTGAATCCAAAGATTTTCCAATAATTCCCGCGCTTCTTCCCGTGTTAAACGCCCTTCTTCGATATCTTTTTCATAAAAAGGCTCTAGATGTTGATCAAGTTTTCCTGGCGAGTACGCATCCCAATTATTCATTTCGACAGTTACACCGATGTGAGTGAACCAATACATTTGGATTGCTTGCCGGAAAGTTTGTGGTGCATGCTCAGGAACGACATCGCAAACTTCCGCTAAATCAAGCAGCTCTTGTTGCCATTGTGGATCAGTTTCTGTTTTGGCTAACTTGCGACATTGTTCAGCGTAGCGCTTGCCGTAAATGATCATTCCTTCGCAAACTAACTTCATTCCTTCTAATTCTTCACGCTTATTCAAAGCTTCCATGTCATTGTTGTAATCTAAATGATCAATTTCTTGTTGAATATCGGCTTTAAAATCAGCAAATCCTTTTTGATACATTTTCCCATCTGCTACGGTATGTCCTGGCCCTCGCTGCATTAAAAATTCTGTGTACAAACCGCCGTCAAATAATAAATGCCACTCTTTTGGCAACAATCGATTCATTCGTGTCATCATCGCACGCTCATGCCAATAGGGAATAATCACGTCTTCTTGAATCCGACGATCTTCCTCGCTCACCCGGAAAAAAACTTTCTCGCGATTGTGCATATTGTCAAAATCTTCTAATGTGTGGCAGCACAATTCAGGAAAGGTTGGCGCTGCCCATGGCTTATCTCCTTTTTCACCCAAAATTAATGAGCCTTTTTCAATATAGTTCGTTCGATTTTCCATAATGTATTTAAAGGCACGTCCGCGTAATACTGGTGCAGAAACTGTTCCTTCCCACATCTTATAAGCTTCTGTTAATAAAACTGCCCGTTCCATCGAAATACTCGGAGTACATTTTTTGTCGCTGATTTCTCTTAAATATTTGATTCGTTCCGTACTCCCTCGTTTAGTCGGTTCCAATGTCAATTCCGTCATTACTTTTCCTCCTTGAATGTAGTTTTATTGCTTTTGAATAATTAGCCGCCAATCGTTACTCGATACCCTGCATCTTGATATCGTTTTTGGATCATTGCCACTTGTTCCTCTGCTGGTTTGCTAAAATTTTGTGTGCAAATACGTTTCAAACGTTCATACTTATCCCGACCAAAGTCATGATAAGGCAATAAAGAAATTTCATTCACATGAATTTCCTCTTCAGCTAGCCAATCAATGATTCTATTTGCTGCAACCTCATCGGCATTAATTTCATCTAATAAAATCAGCCGTAAATTGATCTCTGTCTGCTGTGCTGATAAGAAACGTAAATTGTCTAAAACTAACTGATTATTAGCTCCGGTATACAGTTGATGAGTATGTGAATCAATGAACTTTAAATCGTACAAAAATAAATCAGCATAAGGCAAAATCTGACGATAGTTCTCAGTCGGTGCGACTCCGCAAGTATCGATCGCAACTGTAATTCCTAACCGTTGGCACTCTTTAGCTAATGGCAAAACATAATCCATATTTTGTGCCATTACTTCCCCACCAGAAAACGTCACCCCGCCGCCTGATTGATCATAAAAAATTTGATCTGCTTGAATTTTCTTTACTAATTCACGAATGGAATATTCTTTGCCAATCAGTTCCTCTTTGCCGTATTTGTTCAACATGATCTCTGGCGCAAATACCTGACTTTCAGGATTGTGACACCATTCACATCTTATGGGACACCCTTTGAAAAAAATTGTCGTACGAATCCCCGGCCCATCATGAGTCGAAAATTTCTGAATGTTAAAAATCGTCGTCTTTTTCACGTGCTTCCCTCCCGCCTTCATTATAGAGTGCTCACTAGACAGTTGCAAGCGCTTTATTCACTATTGTGAATTTTTGTTTTTTATTTTATTTCTTTTTTCACCAAAATGATGATTAGAACTCCCGCTATATTTCAGGTATACTAAACAGAAGAAAACTTTAATAAGAAGGAGGTATATGCCGATGAATATTGGCGAAAAAGTGAAAAATCTGCGCAACGAGCGCGGGATGACACTCAAACAACTTTCCGAAGCTACGGGTCTATCTACAGGCTTTTTATCGCAATTTGAACGCGGAATCACCACCATTGCAGTAGAACATCTATCAACTATCGCAACTTTGTTCAAAGTAAAGATCAATTTCTTTTTTGAAGAAGAAGCTGAGATCGAGCCGATCGTTCGCGGGTACAATCAGCCTGTGATCCATAAATTAAATAATATGATCGATAAACAATTAAGTTCCTTTCCACAAGATAAAATGATCGCACCAAAAATGATCGAAATCATGCCTCATGAAAATCGTGAACTACCTGCCCCTTATCCGCATCAAGGAGAAGAATTCGTTTATGTCCTAGAAGGAATCTTGACCTTAATGATCGAAGACACAATCTACCAGCTTTATCCTGGAGACTCGGCCCATTATTTTTCGACTAGAAATCATAATTGGGACAATCAAACAAACAATATCGTGAAATTTATCGTAGTTCATTATCCAAACGATTATTAAACAATAACACCAAAAAGAAACTGAGCAAAAGAGCTAGGCTCTCGCTTAATCTTTTCTTTACAAAACTGCAGGTATCATCCAAAAAATTTGGTTTTGGCTGGGCAATCAATCCTTACAATCCACTAGGCAAAATTTTGCTGATTGGAATTTTTCTTGCGATTGAAGCATTGTTTTTCTTTGGATAAAAGCTGGGGCTATTTTGTGAAGCCAGGCAGCTTCATCGTTTATTTCTTCAGAAAAAAACTGACAAAGCCAAATGGCTTTGTCAGTTTTAATTTTATTTTTCTAAAGCTGCCAGTCTATGGTATACATCAATCAGTTCTTGCGTTAACCCCAGATAAGAAATGGCGTTCATTAAATGATCTTGACTATGGACCATTAACAATGTTACCTCTGAATTGTTTCCACTTGCTTCAGCAGTCAATAGACTCGTTTGAGTATTATGCGCCTCAATCAATGCATCATTTGCCGCCTTCATCCGTTCTTCAGCCTCAGAAAAATCATTGTTTTTTGCAGCTGCTAAGGCAGCGATTGCCTCGCTTTTTGCATTTCCTGCGTTCATGATTAGTCCCATAACTACTTGTAATTGTTCATCGTTCATTTGTCAAAAATCCTTCCTTTTAAAAACAGATCTGTTCTTCTAAAACTTTAGTATCTTCACCTTTTGCTTTTTCAGCTGCCAGTAATGCCATATTTTTAAAAGAATCATTTAAACCGATTCCGCCTTTTTTAGGCATTTTTACAATGGGAATCTCTTTTTGATACATCTGTGTCGCAGGATTTTCAATCGACATGGCAGCAATTGTAGGAATACCATGTTGAATAAAAATTTTTGTCAATGAACCTGCCATTTCACCAAAATTTGGATAATGCATTGCCGGGCCACAGATTACAGCATCTGCTTGAAATTTTTTTGCAAATCCTACAAATTTCTTAGCAACTTCTTCTTGATGATCCAAATAATAATGATCTCCACAATATAATGTAGCAATGATTTCAGCATCGTGTTCTTTTAAATACGGTATAAGTGTTTGTCCTGGTCCTAATGCCGCTTTTTTCCCGCTAGGAGTTAGGTCAGCATTCTCATCACTGCCCATCCCTGCCTGAACATGATTTAAAACCAATATAATTTTCTTCACTATCTTCACCTATCTTAGATTTCATCAAAATCAAACGTATCAAAGTCAATTTCTTCTGTTTCTTTTTCTTCCGCATCTTTTTCTTCACGTAAATATTGATCGTCTAGTACTTTAATAAATGGATAATAAATCACCATTCCTAAAACAATCAATAAGACTTGCAACACCGAGGCTTGCCAACCGCTTACTAAGAAACCAGAAATGATCGGTGGCGTCGTCCATGGCAACTGAATCCCATTTGTATAAGGAACGATTCCCCAATCCATTGCAAAGTAAGAGATAATAATATTAATTGTAGGGACGAGTGCAAATGGAATCAAAATGATTGGATTTAATACAATCGGCAATCCAAAAATGATTGGTTCATTGATTCCAAAAATACTTGGAACTAATGATAACTGCGATAATTTTTTCACTCGTTGACTCTTACAGAAAATTATCATTACAAGAATCAGTGATAATGTTGAACCGCCCCCACCGAATGTCGCAAACATATCTTGAAATTGTCCTGTGATAATATTAGGAATTTCATGACCATCTTTAAATGCTTGCATATTTTCTACAGATAATGCTCGTAAAACAGGATTGAATACTGCTCCTACTACACTGGACCCATTGATTCCGAAGAACCAGAAGAAATGTAAGAATAAATAAGCAATAATCATTGCACCTAAAGTATTACCTAAACTTAATAATGGTGTTTGCAAGAATGTAAAAATTATATCTTGCAAGTTACCCATTGGCGTTAACGAAACTATCCAATTGATAACAAACATAATTGTTACAACAACAAAACTTGGAATCAATGCTTCAAAGGACTTCACTACCGTCGGCGGAACACCTTCCGGCATTTTAATCGTCCACCCACGATGAATCACTGCCGCAAAAATTCGGGTAGAAATTAGGGCGATTAACATCCCGAGGAACAAACCACTTGAACCCATCCATTTTAGTGGCAAACTAGTCACATCAAAAACTTGAGTACTGTTTTCAGGTGTGAATTGTGTAGTAAATGGTGTCAAAATAAAGAAGGATACCAAAGCTAACGCACCAGATTGAATTGCATCGATATCTAACTGTCTTCCCAAACTATACGCGATCCCCACAACAGCTAAAATCGTCATAACATCGAAACTGGCTGATGCTGGTACTGACATCAAAGATTCCCAGTTGTCCCCTAAAATTGGAGAAATAATATTGCTCCAATTTGGAATCGGAAAGTTTGCAAGTAATAAGAAGAAGGAACCAACAATTAATAATGGCGTCGAGATCAAGAAACCGTCACGGATTGCAATCAAATACTTGTTTTCTCCAATGATTTTAGCTAATGGCGTCAAAATTTTTTCCAACCAATTTAAAAACTTTTCCATTTTTTTCCCTCCTATTAATTAATTGCTTTTTTTATTCTCTTTAATTAATTTTAAAACTTCTTTCATCGCTTTTTCGCCATCCATCATGCCATAGATCTCTGGTGGAATTACAGCTACCGGAATGCCTTGCGGAGTAAATTGTTCTTTAGTTTTTTCGAGCAGAAATTTAACTTGTGGGCCTAATAGAATTGCTACAGGCTTTTCTTTTTCCACTACCTCTTGTGAACGTGCAACTGGGAAAGCCGTAATTTGAAGCGGCATATTGTGCTTATTAACGACTTCCATCATTTTATTGACCATAATACTTGTTGACATTCCTGCGTCACAGAACAGGTAAATCTGTTTTTTACTCATGTTTTCCACTCTCCTAATTTTTATTCAATTGGTGCTTTTATCCTTTTTTCATAAGCATCTAGCCATTCTTGTGTAATTGGCTGAATATTCGTAGTGTGGTTAGCTCCCATATTCGCAATAAAAATCTGCGGCTTCTCTTGGTCATTACCGACACTAAAAGTAAATTCAACGTTGGTAGCAACTCCCCATTCGCCTTGGGCATTCATGGCAACTAATGAAAATGCGCCGGCTTTTCCATAACGGGTGATTAGCTTATCGTGGAACTCATAGACAGCTTTGTCACAAGCTGTTTGTGGACTCATTCCCTCACTCATCAAACGAACAATCTCATAAGATAAGCAACCTTTCATCAAATCTTCCCCTAATCCAGTTGCAGCTGCACCACCGACTTCACTATCTACATAAAAACCAGAACCAGAGAGCGGCGAATCACCTACACGACCAGGTTTTTTCATAAATAAGCCTGAACTAGAAGTTCCAGCCGTCATCGTTCCCATCTGATCTAATGTGATTGCTCCAACCGTATCATGACCATCATAAGGGTTTAAATTGTTCTCATGGATTTCTTTCAGTCGCTTTTCCCAAATTTTATGCGCTCGTTCAGTTAGCATACTTTTTCTTTCAAAGCCCTCTAACATAGAGTACTTTGTTGCCCCTTCACCAACTCGAAAACTATTGAATTTATCTTTACTCAATTTTCGTGCGACAGAGATTGGATTTTTTACATCTGTAATTCCAGCAACTGCCCCAATTTCAAATGTATCTCCATTCATAAAGGCCGCATCCATTTCCAAAATCCCTTCAGCATTCGGCAATCCGCCAAAACCAACTGATTTATAATAAGGATAGTCTTCCACTGTTTTAATTAAATTCTCTACAGCATCGCCGGCTTTTTCTTTATTTTCTAGCAATCGTAATGCTTCTACTACGCCATCATGTGCCATACGCCACGTGGCAATCGCTCCCCAGGCCATTGTCATCCTCCTTTTTCGTTACCGTTTACATTTCTAAAATTCTGACTTCATTATAATTAGTATATACTGTTTTGTATATACTAAACTAAAAATTTCTTTATCTTTTTTTATTTCATGGCTGAAAAAATTTGAAAAAGACCCAGCAGATCACTGCCAGGCCTTCTTTTTGATTATTCAACTAGTTTCAACATTCCGTGCATATAAATTTCCATATTTAATAATAGGTCCTTTTCATCCATATACTCATCTTTATTATGAGCGATTCCCTTTTGACCGGGAAAGGATGGACCAAATGCCACGATATTCGGAACAAAGCGTGCATAAGTAGCTCCTGTAGTCGTAACCGGCGTCCCATCTAGATTGGTTACTTTCTCATAAACTTCTGTTAATAATTGGACATTCAGATCATCTTTGGGAAAATGACTACTTTTAATGCGACGAATAACTTTTAATTGGCTTTCAGGAGGCAAATGATTTTCTAGTGCTTCCGTCACATCTGATTCAGTTACCGAAACTGGGTAACGAACAGCTACTGAAAGAGCAAGCTGGTGTTCTTTCTTTATTAACTGATACGGAGTAAGCATTAATTTTCCACTATCTATATCCGAAAAATCGATTCCCAACCCTTGTCCATAATGTTTTTCCGATAGGCTTCTTACCACCCACGCAAAATAGTCACTTAGCTTTCCAGAAATTGATTCTTCTTGAACCATTTTTTCTGCTAATAGAGTGATCGCGTTTTTCCCAAGTTCTGGTGCGTTAGATGGTGCCCGCTTACCAATAACACTAATTTTTTCTCCGTTGACCGTTACAGACAACTCATCTGGAACATGATCTCGTGCTTGATCGCCAATAAATTCTCCTAAAATAGTTAGTTCATTATCAGGAATCGCTGTCAATATTTCATAATTGACAATTCCACGTTCACCATATACTACCGGATACTTACAATCTGGTGTAAAACCAAACTGGGGTGCCTTTTCTTCACTTAAATAAAGTGGAATATCCGAACTACCACTTTCTTCATCTGTTCCAAAAATGATTCGAATTGGTTTTTTAATAGGAACATTCAATTCTTTTAATAGCTTCAATCCAAATAGACAGGAGAGAATCGGCCCTTTATTGTCTAATATTCCTCGTCCATAAAAACGGTGATCTTTTTTACTTAATTTAAAGGGAGGAAAAGACCACCCTTCACCGGCGGGGACAACATCTAAATGACCTACCACGCCAATATAATCTTCTCCTTCACCCCATTGAGCATAGCCCACTGCATCATTTACGATTGCTGTTTTAAATCCATATTTCTGTGCCAATGCCATCACAGTCTCTAAAGCCTCTTTAGGTCCTCTCCCAAATGGAGCATGTTTAGCAGAGGGGCCCTTTACACTTTCAACCTGCATTACTTGATCAAGATCTTGATAGAATTGCTCTTTGTTTTCTTCGATCACTTTTCTAAAATCAATTGGCATAAAAAAACCTCCCAGTTTTTATTTATCTATTTTTTTCAAAAGAAATTATTAGATTCACCCATTATTTTATCTGCGTGTTAAATTTACTAAATCAATGATTGTAACGAGTCAATGTCGTTTTAAATACATAGCGATCCGAGCGATAGTATGAAATATCATAAAAGATTGGTGTTGCATCTAGTGCATAAGTTACGGAATGAACTTGCAATAACGGATCGCCCATTGGAACATTCAAAAGCTTTGAAAGCTCTGGCTTTACTAAAATAGCTTCTACTTCTTGATGTGAATAAGCAATTTCCGTCTTTTTCTCCAATAATTCAAACAAAGATCCGTTGAAATCTTCTTCGGTCAATCCTTTTATGTAATATTCAGATAAATAAATTTTTTCAACTGTCATTGGTTCGTCATCTAAAATTCGTCGACGAACTAACTCATAAATTGGATCACCTTGTTCTAATTGCAATGCAGTTAAAATTTTATCCGTTGGTTCGCTGATTTTTCTAAACGAAATCACTTCAGTACTACTTGTTTTCCCATATGCCTTTGCTGCCTCAGTAAATCCTTGCAGACCAGAACGACCACTCTGAATTTTAGGCTGCGTCATCACGTAACTTCCTTTACCACGATGTTTTACTAAAATATTTTTTTTAATCAAATCATCAATGGCTTTACGAACAGTTAATCGACTACAATCAAATTCTTTAGCCAGATCATATTCTGATGGTAGTTTCTGTGCGCTTACATAGACTCCTTCATGAATTCGTTTTTCTATTTCAAATGATACTTGATCAAATTTTGCTTTTGTCGTTTTTTTTTCTTGCATATTCTCTCCTTAATCAATCCCTTATTATTATCAAAATGTCCTCAAATTTACTATACTGATACTTAAGCAACTTGGCTAAATAAACTTTATTGATACAGTTTATTTCAGTATATACTTTACAGTACATACTATAACTAGAAGTTGGAAGAATTCAATCATTCTTAAGTTTTTCTTTTTAAAAAATTGTTCTTAGCTAATTATACGAAAACACCCAAACTTCTATAGGAAAAAGGATCAACAGAGTATCTATTGATCCTTTTTTCGCGTCTAGACTTTCATTTTACTGACTGGAAGTGACTTTCTTTAATATACTTGGTATTCTTGTCCTGTTTGTTTGCCTTCGACACTTTTGACATAGGCCATTGCTACCCGTTCTGCGGGGACTGGGACAAATCCTTTGAAAGAGTTTTGATATTTATCATAGGACTCAACTAAAACATTTGGGCTGACACAATTGATGCGGATGCCTTGAGTGAAGTCGATTGCCGCTGCTTTTACAAAAGCTTGTACTCCGCCATTTGCCATCGCTGCAGAAGCACCGCCAGGGACTGGATCATCTTTCATAACGCCTGTCGTCAACGTAATGCTTCCATTTCGCCGCAGATACTTTTGTCCGATCAGTGCTAAATTAATTTGACCTAATAATTTGCTTTGTACGGCTACTAAATTATCTTCTGGGGTCATTTCTTCGACTAACCGAAATTTAGCTGTTCCTGAAGCATTAACGATCCCATCGACATGTCCTACTTTATTGAACATCGCTTCAATACTAGCTACTGACGTTAGATCGACCTGCACATCTCCACTAGTTCTGCCAGCAATGATCAGCTCATGCTTATCTTTTAATTTTTCAACAATCGCCTGTCCAATCGTTCCTTTTCCACCGACTACTAAAATACGCACAACTTAGCCACTCCCTTAACTTCTTTTCTTCTATTATAATGCAACTTAAAGAATCTTTCAGCTGGTCCAAGAAAAAAGACCCGCTGCCGCAGGTCTAATCGATTATTCTTTTTCTTTATCGATTTTTTTATTGAACTTTTCGGCAACATCGTCTGCAGTTTCTTTTGCTTTGTCCTTAGCTTTGCCGATTTCTTGTTGAACCTTCCCTTTTAATTCGGTCGATTCATCGTCTGTAATTTTGCCTTTTGCTTCGTTCACTTTACCTTTTAGTTCATCGTTATTTGTCATAATAAACCCTCCTGTTTGATAAAATAAGCGAAAATTGTTTCTAAAATAAGTCTACCATCGAGAACATCAGAAGGCTATGAATCTGCTTACTGACATAAAAACCGCTCTGCTTGTTGGACTTCTTGGCGCAATGACTTGATACGCTCTTCTTTTAACTCACTGGAAAATTTCAAGCACTCCAGACGTTCTAATTCAATTTTCATCGCCGTCAGCTCTTCTTCCACCTCTAAAATAACGCTTTCATTAACTTCCATTGTACATTTCCTCCCAAGCATCCTGCACGGATCATCTACTAATTCTATGCTACACTGCTTTTGAGGTGAAGTAAATGCGAAATACTTGGTTGGAAGAACAATTAGCTGGGATTTCAGAAGAAAAATATCAGTTTATTGTAGTAGAAGCAATCAAATACATTGAACAATTAGAAGACGACAATGAAAGTTTACAAATCGCTCTGGAAGGCAACATTTGGAGCCCAAAAAAATGGAACGAAAAAGCAGAGAAGTAAGCCAAGTGTTAACGGCTTGCTTCTCTGTTTTTTAATGTTCATCTAAATAGCTAATGGCATTCATCAATCGCTTTGCACCATCGATGATTTTTTCTTTGGGCGCACCTAGATTGAAGCGAAGATAGTTTGTCCCTTCTGTTCCGTAAGTCGCACCTTTCATAATAGCGACTTTTTCTCGTTTGACTAAAACTGTTTGTAACTCTTCCATTGAATAAGGCAGTCCTTCAATGTTGATCCAGCCGAGATAAGTTGCTTCCGGAATCACAAAACGGATACGCGGATCGGTATCTAGCATTTTTTTCAGCTCGGCAAAATTTTCATCAATGGTTCGATTCAAGTCAGCTACCCAGTTTTTTTGATTGTTGTAACAATCCATCGTTGCAAGCAACGCAGGATATGGAATAGAAGACAAACCGTCGCGTCCTTTTAATATACTTAAAAAAGATTCTCGTAAAGCGCCCTCAGGAAATACAGCATACGAGCCACCCAATCCTGGAGAATTGAACGTTTTAGAAGCAGAAGATAGCAAAACAACCGGCACTTCGATTTGATTCATAAATGTCACGATCGGTAAATGTTTTTTCCCAGGACGGCGAACATCCATATGGATCTCGTCACTGATAATTGTGACTTGATATTGATTGCACAGAGAAATCAGTTGTGTCAGCTCTTCTTTTGTAAATACTCGTCCCGTTGGATTGTGCGGATTGCACAATAAAAAGATGGCCGGTTTGACATCTGCAAAGACTTTTTCTAATTCAACAAAATCAATAGTGAATTGTTCATCATGATTTGTCAGCGAAAAGGTGACTAATTCGCGCTTGTTGCCGCTGATACAGTTAAAAAAAGCGTCATAACATGGAGTAAAGGTAACAATTTTATCGTTTGTTTGACTCAGTAATTGGATACACACGGACAGACTGTAAATCACGCTAGGCGAATAGACGCACCATTCAGGTTCAATTTTACACGCAAATTCTTCTTGGAACCAATGGCTGATACTTTCTTTATAGTCCAAATGGTTCCAACGTGTGTAGCCAAAAAAACCGCGAGTAACCGCTTTTTCTAGGATATCGATCGTACCATCAGGAATCATAAAATCCGTATCTGAAATAGAAAATGGCAACAATTCTTTTTCACCGAATCGATCTTGGACGTAATCCCATTGTGTCGAATACGTACCATAACGAGAACGTTGCTCCTTAAAATTGCTCAAGATCGACGCCTCCTTCATCCAACGAACGGATAACTGCAGACAATAAGTTGATTGCCTCTTCCACATCAGAAATCTCTACGATGGAATTCCACGAATGGCAATAGCGGACCGGTACACAAAAAACTAACGTTGGTTTGCCTGCGAATAATTGGACGGAGCCAGCATCCGTACCGCCGCCGCCAAGCAGATCATATTGCCAAGAAATTTGATTTTTTTCAGCGACCGCTTTGCAATAATCCAATAACTTTATATTGGCTAACGCTGTTTTGTCTGCTAACACTAATCCTGGTCCATTGCCTTGAATTCGATTGGGAAATTCAGCCGCTTTAGGCGTATCTTTCCCATTTGCAACATCGATAACGATATTAATATCTGCTGCAACTTGTGCTGCTGCAACTTTTGAGCCGCGTGTTCCGGCCTCTTCTTGGACAGTGCCGACCCCGATAACTTCAATGTTTTTCGGATCGATCTGGTTTTTCACTTGTGTCATCACAGTGCACGCCACCCGATCATCCAGCGCCTTTCCAATGATTTTCTTTTGATTGAAACTTTTCTTTGCCTGAGTATTAGGTAAAATCATATCACCAATCTGCAATCCGGCCTCTTCTAGCTCGGTTTTTGAATGGGCACCAAAATCGATGTACATCTCGCTGATTGGAACAACTTCAGTCATTTTATGACTTGTTTTAGGTAAGGTACCAACGATTCCTTCTAAAACATTTCCATTTTTACGACAAGTTGCCCTTACTTGTTGGCCTAAAATGACATGACCCCACCAACCACCAATCGGATAGAAGTACACAAATCCATCCTCTGTAATACGATGAACGAAGAAACCGACCTCATCCATATGAGCATACAATGCGATTTTTTTCTTCTGCGTCTTCAAATCACCAAAATAAAGGTTGCCAAAAGCATCTTTAGTTGCCGAATCTTGAATCACTTCTTGCAATGCTGCTTGAACTTGAGCTTCTTGTCCAGGCAATGCATCTAAGTTGGATAGTTTCATCAATAATTTATCACTTGCAGTCAATTGTCATCCACTCCTTATCAAACTGCGTCAAAATTTCAGCGCGGCCTGCTTCATTTACAACGATGTCGTCTTCAATCCGAATACCAAAACCAGCTTCTGCCAAATACACGCCTGGTTCAATGGTAAAGGTCATATTCTTTTCAATCAGCAACGCTTCCTTTGGTGCCAATGCAGGATATTCATGACATGAAAGTCCGATTCCATGGCCAAGATTATGACTGAAATATTGTGCTAAATCGTTTTGCTGTAATTCTTGTCTCGTAAGCTGATCAATATCGCCTAAAGATTTCGTTAACTCCACTGCTTGAATTGCTTGTTTTTGTGCTGCCAGTAATTTTTGATACGTCGTTTGAATTTCTGCTGCTACTTCTCCAAAAGCAAATGTTCGTGTGATATCCGAATAATAGCCTTGATAAATCGCGCCAAAATCAATCATGATCAATTCATTGGCTGCAATCTTTTTCTGACTAGCGTGCGCGTGAGGCAAAGCAGTACGGACACCTGAAGCTACGATCGTTTCAAAGGCAGGTCCCTCACTGCCTAATTTTTTACTGCGATAATCAATTTCATTAGCTAATTCCAATTCACTCATTCCACTGCGAATCAGCGGTAAGATCAACTCCAATGTTTGATCAGCAATCACAGCAGCTTGTCTGATAGCCTGGATTTCTTTCGCCGTTTTGATCATTCGCAAACGTTCAACCAAATTCTTTGTAGCAACTAATTTCCCACCTGCTGCGGTCATCAAAGATTGTAATTCGGTAAATGTTTGATAAGCGATTGTTCCTGCTTCAAAACCTACTGTCAATCCTTTGACGAATGGTTGCAAAGTCGCAACTAAATTCCCACCTACAGGAATCTCACAAATTTCAACACCATTTGTTTGTTGCTGAGCTTGCTGCGTATAACGGCCATCGACAAATAATCGTAATTTATCTTCAGTAACCAACAGCAAGCCATTCGATCCGGTAAAGCCGCATAAATAGCGGCGATTGATTTTATCTGTCACTAACAAACCGGCTAGTGCCTTCGCAGCTAATTTTTCGCGTAATTTGTCTATCTTCATTTGTTCACACCTCTTGATCCACGAAATCTGTTCTTTTGGTTGGATCATTATTTTTGTTGCTATACTAAATTGAAAAAGCAAAAAGGACAGTTGAAACTGTCCTTTTTTGGCTAGAAATCAATATCTGTTAAATATTGTTCGTCGTCATCCGAAATGACAGAATTGGCTTTTTCAGCTTCTAATAATGCTTCGCGTTCTAATTCTTGTTTTTCCAAAACTTTGAAGAATGGCAAATACAAGCCAAATGACAACGCAACTTGGATCAATTGGACTATGATTGAGCGCCAGTCAAAACCTGTCAAAAATCCTTCCATAAAGACTGGAACGTATGGTGGATCAAAGATTGGGAAGTTCAACAAGCCTAGTTTCATACAAATCATTGGGAACATCCCTACTAGTGCGCCACCAAAAATGAATGGAATCATTAAAACTGGATTCAAAATAATCGGAACTCCGAAAAGAATCGGCTCATTGATTCCGAAAAGTGATGGCAATAATCCTACTGCCCCAACTTTTCTATACCGTGACGATTTGCTGATCAGCATGGCTAAAACCAAACCAATCGTGACACCCGAACCAGTGAAGTTGGCAAAGGCTGACAATGTTCCATTTGTGATAACATGTTGCAATGGTTGACCTGCTTCATGGGCAGCGATATTTTCTGATAAATATTGAACGGCAATCGGTGATAAGATTGGTGACAATACAGCTGAATGGATCCCAAAGAACCAGAAAACTAAACGTAAAACTAATACGATGTAGATGATCCATAATGAATCAAGACTGCCGATTGCTGGTGCCAAAACATCCATGATAACTTGTGGCAACAAGACACCGCCAGATAAACTGTCAGTCACTGCACGAATCACGATAAACAAGATTCCGATTGCAGCAGTTGGTGTAATCAATTCGAATGAACTAGAAACAAAATCTGGCACACCTTCTGGCATTTTAATGACCAACTTGTGCTTAGTAAAGAACTGATAAATTTTTACCGAAATAATAGCAATGAAAATAGCGGTGAATAACCCTTTTGAATCAAGATAAGCGGCAACGATATTGCCATTTTTATCGACATCCATCGCGACGATCAAAAAAGCGATCGCTGAAAGCATCATAGAGCCGACGGTATAAAGTTTATAATGTTCACTTAAAAAATACGAAATAGCTAAAACAGCATACAAACCAACTAAACCTAATGAAACTTTTGAAATAATCCCAAAAATATAGCCATAATTTTCAAACCAATTAGCAACTGCTTGAGTTTTGATAAATTCAGGAATAGATGGGAAGATCGCTGCGATAGACCCTAATAATAATACCGGGGTCATTACGACCATCCCTTTTTTGATTGCAGTCAAGTAAGGATTGTTGTCAACTTTATTGGCAACTGGAACCAATGTTTTACGGATAAATGCTTCAACTTTTTCAAAGCTGCTTTGTTTCTTTGGATTTTCCATTTTTCTCTCTCCTAACTATTGAGTTTTTGATGCTTGATTTTTACGATAAGCGACTAACGCTTGTTTCATTACAGTAGCGCCATCCATCGAACCGTAAATATCAGATGTCAATAAGACAGTCGGTTTATTGATTTTATCGGCTTCTCCTTTGATGAAATCATATTTATGGCTTAATTGCGGTCCGACTAAAATAACATCGTAATCATTGATATACCGATCCAATTTATCCACACCAATCGCTTCCATTGGGTAGTCTTTTTCATCCAAACTTTTTGATTCTTTGACGATTTTTTTCATTGACTCCATCATCATGGTTGTTGAGAAGCCCCCAGCACAAACTAGTAATGTTTTCATATCTATCTCCTCCTAAAAATTTTTATATTATTACAAAGCTTTTGCTTTGCTTTGTTCTCTTAACATACCGATCATTTCTTCAATCAAATCACGAGCTAAAATGCTCGTCATCAAATGGTCTTGTGCATGGACCATCAATAGACTAGTTTCGGTCTTATCTCCATTAATCTCGCTAGTAATCAATTTTGTTTGTACATCATGTGCGTCGATGCTTTTTTCTTTGGCTTCTTGCATTTTGGCATCTGCTTCATCAAATTTTCCTTTACGTGCTAATCTCAATGCCTCAAAAGCTGAGCCTCGTGAATCACCTGCTGCAGAAATAATTTTAAAAATATCCATTTCTTGATCGTTCATTTGTTTTATCCTTCTTTCATCAAACTTTTCATGTAAGACATAAAGTCTTGAAAATTCATAATCTTTGTTAATTGCGAATCTAACATAGGATCTTCCATCATTTTGATCATCAGACGACTGATTTCCTTATGCAGATTCAAATGATCCTTTTTGATATTGATCAAAAAAATGATTTTTACTTGTTTATCGCCATACAACAGCGGTTTTTTCAGCAAAATCACATCAATAACTTCTCGAATCGCCGCTTGTTCCATTGGATGGGGACCTGCGACACCTTGCTGGTAAATCGTATCAATCATTTTTTCTCGCTTTAAAATACTTTGTTTAAACCCTTGTTCGACCCAGCCTTGTGTTTCTAAACGTGCCCCTTCATTTGCCAAAAGTTCCAAGTAATTTTTGGCGTGTTTCTCGATTTGAAACCAGTTCGGATCAAACAAACTTAAAATAAACTGGTTCACATCTAAGACTTTATTTTGCGTTTCCCGCAGAAGATTTAAATCTTTTTCGATCTTTGCTATCTCCGTCTGACTCAAAATTGTTTTAGTATAAATAATCGGAATCTCCAGATCAGCATGTTCTAACGGAACAGTTGAGATCACTAAGTCAAAACTTGAATCAATTTGGTCAATTTCATTTAATGCAAAAGTATCAACTTCCGCATTGCTGAACAATCGTTCCAAATTGACCTTTAATAGATAAGCTGCCCCGCCGCCGGTCGAACAGATCACGGCGATCTTTTGATAATCGTCAATAAGTTGATTGGATTGTTTCTCTAGGCTTGCTACAAAATAGATTGCCACATAACCGATCTCATCTTTACTGATTTCTACATCCAGTCCCTTATTCAGCTCGTTGACAAAGATCATCGCGACATTGAATACGTTCGCATATTGTGTATAAATGTCTTCAATGATTGGATTTTCTAGTTGATGTCCGGTGTAAAGTCGTTGCAGCAGCGGTGCCACGTGCAACAACAAGGCATTCGCCAAATCTTGATCGTTACGAAAATGTGTATGATACAGCCGGTCAACATGCTCCAGTGCTTTGCCAATTGCTTGTTCTAGTTGTTGATTTCCCGCAGAATTCTCTAAAACCGTAAGCTTTCCTCGCAATTGTTCTTCTAAATATTTCTTTTCCACAGTTGAAAAGGTCAGCTGATATGTTTTTTCCAGATAGGCAACTAGTTTTTCTGTCAAACGATCATACTCATCAACGGTCACCCCACATTTTACCTCGTCGTTGTTTAACGTATTGTTTTGCATGATACGAAAACACAGCAGCCGAATATGTTGAACAACATTTTCAAAGACGACATCACTGATCTTTAACTGATTTTCTTGCAGCTGCTCTTGCAAGAAATGCCGCAACGCCTCTTCATCAAAAACAAAATTGAATTCTTTGTACTTTTCAGTCAAAACAGGGGTATTGATCGTGTTGCGAATCAAGTATAAAATTGCCCGCCGTTTTTTACTTTCCGTTCCAAGAATTTTTAATCCATAATGTGCTTTGCCAAAAAGCTTCAGTTCATAACTCTCACAAAACTGTTCAACTTGTTTAATGTCAGCTTTGACAGTCGACAAGCTGACATCTAGCCACTTGGCAATTTGCTGCATAGTGATATAGTCCTCGTGGAACAACAGCAATAATTCAATATTTTTGATTCGCTCTTGCGGACTTGAATTGTCTACCTGCTCATGTTGCTTTGATTGAGCCAAGTAATTTTGAAACTTAATTTGATCAAGGATCTTCAACTGGTACCCTTTCGAACGAATCCGCTCGATCGAAAAACCTTCTGAAAAACCCGTTTCCTTCAACCATTTGATATCATTTGCGAGTGTTCGCTCCGATATTTGAAACGCAGCGGCTAATACCTTGGGAGCAATCGCTTGCTTCTTCGCATATAAGTATTCAACAATTTTTTCTTGTCTCATGACTACCTCCCGCTTACAAATAAACTATACAATGTAAGCCCTTTAGTTAAAATAGCAACTTTTTCAATTAAAAAATGCAAAAAATGACTGAATAGTTATACTTAACATTAAAGCACTATTAAAATAAAATGAAAGTCTTTTTCAGAAAATATTTTGATAAATCAAAAAAAATTTCAAGGTAAACGTATTCAACTACTCTCTACCGTTCTGAAAAAGTAATTTGGACAAAAAAATAAGTCCTTCCTCTGAAGGACTTAAAAATTTAACCGATCAACACTTGACATAAGAATATCCTTGTTCTTGCAACTTAACCAAGCCAATCACACCAGATTCAATGATCTCAACTTGCTCATGCATCTGCTTTGAACGCACACGGAAATTACGCATCGATTGATGGCAAGCTTGATACGTAACATCTTGATATTCCTTCATAAACTTGCTCATTCGCGGCAGTAAGTAGCCTTGAACCGCTTCCCCATTCATCAACAGCACAATCTCTGCATCTGGTTCAGTCAACAACACGTATTCAATATTATGACGCGCTTCTCGGATCATTCCCAACTCATCAACATGAAAAACTACTTTCATTATAAAACGCCTCCTGAAATTCAATTAATGGATAACTCCATTTTTAATTTTTATTATTTATAGATAAAAAATGACTCTTCTCTTTGTCAAATCAGAATTTAGACTCGAAGAATAGTAAGCGGTTACAAAAAATTGATAGTCAATTACACAAAATTCTGAATTATCATAGGATAATACTTGTTACTTAGAACCAATAAAATTCTTTCACGCCTGCCAACCCTATTTAGAAATATTCAAAACAGCATAGCTCTAAAACTGTTTATTCACCTTCCCAACTTTTCTTCTAGTTTTGGAAGCATTCAAAACAGCATAGCTCTAAAACTCGTCATGTGTAATTCACGACCGTTTCTAAGTTTTGGAAGCATTCAAAACAGCATAGCTCTAAAACAGAGCGCGAGAAGGAAGAAGAGTTATTATAGTTTTGGAAGCATTCAAAACAGCATAGCTCTAAAACGAAAGATGGTATCAATACCACTATGTCAGAGTTTTGGAAGCATTCAAAACAGCATAGCTCTAAAACGATATTAAAGAATAAGAATATCTCAGAGCAGTTTTGGAAGCATTCAAAACAGCATAGCTCTAAAACGAGTTAAAAGCTCGTCTAAATGATTTGATAGTTTTGGAAGCATTCAAAACAGCATAGCTCTAAAACCTTCTCCTCCTTCTCGTTCCGGGCGTCGCAGTTTTGGAAGCATTCAAAACAGCATAGCTCTAAAACTCACAAATGCAACATATGGAAGACATTTTCGTTTTGGAAGCATTCAAAACAGCATAGCTCTAAAACACAGTTCAATGGATGGATTTTAAGTTCATGGTTTTGGAAGCATTCAAAACAGCATAGCTCTAAAACAACGTGTCATTTGTTCCTGTTTTAGTAACAGTTTTGGAAGCATTCAAAACAGCATAGCTCTAAAACTTGAGGACTTACTCCGATTATTTAAAGAATGTTTTGGAAGCATTCAAAACAGCATAGCTCTAAAACCTCGTAGACCGTTTTGGTCTCTAAAAGTTTCGTAATCGCGCCATTCATCCATAGCAAGATTTCAGCTTTGAATGCTTCAATTATTATTCATATTTCATTGTCAAAGAACATATTACCATTTAATCATCTGTTACAAAAGTCAAATAATAATCTTCATCTAAGATATATTGATCAATTCCCATTATTTTTCTTGGTTCCAAATAAAGAACCGTTGTATTGTATAAGGAAATATATTCATTCAACTCTACTAGTTCCTCTCTGGTCAGATAGGAACAAATATTGATAAAAACCAATAATTTTTTCTTGGTTAGGTTTTTAAAAACTTGAATAATTTCTACTAATTTTTCAAAAATTGAGTCACTTGTTGTTTCAATTTTGATTCCTAAAGCTTTGAATAGCTCAATGATAGTAATTTCATCACACTCTAAGTCTAATTCATGTTCTAATAACTCATAGTTGATCAACTCGCTGATTGTTGCAGTAAGCTTGTCAATCATTGATTTTACTTCAGGTTTTTCATTCAATTGTACTTCTAAATCTGCATAGATCAGTTTTAATGTAGTTGCCGAATTAATATCATAACCCAAAATATCTGTAATCACCATTAATTCTGTTGCTTTAACTGATTTTTGTTTATCATCAAACAATCGAAGTTCTGAGTCGTCATTATACTGATAAAAATATTTTGTTAATAAGGCAAAAATTTTAGTATCCTCGACTGTCAAAATCGTAGCAGAATTTAGTTCAATCGGCTGATCTAACATGTCAAAATTAATCTTCAGCATAATTATCTCCTAAAAAGACAATTCTGTCATCTGTATTTTCAACACAAGTATCATATTCACCATTTAAATAAATCATTCGTGAAAACTGCTTTTCAGTTACCGTCAGAACCGTGATCAGCCCTTTCTTAGGATTATTTTGTTTTAATCTCGCTACCATTGCCTTAGATGCCGTCCCATTTAATAAAATTTTGCTATAAACCGAAAACTGATGCATGATGAATCCTTCACTCAATAAAAATTTACGGAAGTTACGGTATGCTTTTCTTTCATCCGCCGTTTCAGTCGGCATGTCGAACATCAATATCATCCTCATATAACGATAACTCATATCCTAAACTCCGGAATCCTTTCTACTTCTTCATTCAATGCTTTAATTACTTTTTTAGTATAATCACTAGCAATATTCGTCAAAAACATTGCCTTAGAATTGTAAGTGTATTGATTCGTAAATAACTCAAACAACACTCGTTTGATTACCTTAAACTCAGCTGTGCGGTTTGCATAAACGATTTGATCAACGATCGGTCGGAAAGGCTCCATCAAATCACTGGCTAAATTAAAATCATTAAATTGATTAGCGTGTTTCAATCCAAACTGTGTCATACAGCCGCATTTGACGATTTCTCGGGCAAAGATACTCAGCAATAAAGTATACCCATAATTCAATCCCGCATTGACCGGGTTTTCATTATCACGCGAGAAATCATTTCCAAATAATGTATTGAAATATATTCTAGCCGCATGGCCTTCACGATTTGATGGATCAAATATCTCAAGTTCCTTATGCAAATTCTTTAATGCGTTTGCTTTTTCGGAAAACTCTGATTCTACTAAAAATTGAGATTGATTCAATATTTTTTGTGAAATAATTTCTGTCCAAACGATTCCCTTTTGTTCCAATGTCCAATTCATTTGACGCCCTAATTGTAAACTACTGTCGTGGCGTCCATAAAATGGCAACAGTTTTCCAATGGGCAAGCGTTTATCATCACAAAAAAGAATCAAAATATTTTCATCGACCAAACGTTTTATCAGCATGGTCGTAATTAAAATATCTGTCGTCTCTAAAAGTAAAACATCGATTTCAGAAAGATGAATCATTTCATTTTGAGTAGCTGATTTATAAACTAAATGATTATTTTTATAGGCTAATTTTGAATGTGTATTTACCACAATCGTTCGCCATCCCATGATTATTCACCTAATTTCCAATGTGTTTCATACAAACCGGTAATTGACTGGTTAATAATGGTTGCGGTTAAAAGTTCCTTAGTACTCGTGTAGCGTTTGCGCGGAATTGTTGTATCAAAAAATTTGAACTCTGCGGGTGCACCCATCGCATTAAACTGCATCAGATTCAAAAAAGATTGAGCAGTTAATTTGATATCTGCGTCTTGATTTTCTTCAAATAGATTCTCTAAGATACCTAAATTTTTATCAGCCAAAGTATAGATAGCCGCAAATTGTTTCACTGTTTCAAATAATTCGTCAAACAGTTCTCTGTGCTCTATTAAATATTTCAAACTTTCCCCATTTAAATCTTCGTAATGTTTGGCATGATAAAGCAGTTCAACCAAATGATTGGGTAGTACCATCTGATTCCCTTTTTGAGCCTCTGTAGCACTAGCAATCAACCTGCGTCGCCCGTTTTCCAATTCATACAAAGCATATTTTGGCAGTTTAGCCACAACTTGCGGGTTGATATAGCCTTTCTCTGTTAAGAATTTCTGAGCATTTTCTTCAAAATTTTTGTGCTCCATAATTGTGATGCCTACGATATCTTTAGTTATTTTCTGAGACTTTCCTTTTTCATGTGTAATAACGACAGAGTAAGCGATATTGGGGCTGTCAAACCCACCATATTTTTTAGGATCCCAGCCTTTTTTTCGTGCAATCAATTTCGAGGAATTTCCTTTTGCTTGGATAGATTCTTTAGAAAATCCCCCCGTTTGAATCTCCGTTTTCTTTACAATATTCATTTGGCGGTAGCTCATCACTTTTTTGACCATTGAGATATGTTTCTGATCCCAAAGAATCTCACCATTTTCATCTACCCTTGGTTGATCTTTTTCGAAAAAGAGCATTAAATTACTGTAGAAATTCTTTTTAGCTGTCGCTTTATTTTCTTTGAATAAATTGAACTTTTGATAGTCGCCATAAACAAATTCTGGTTCAAGTTTTGGATAAACCTTCAGAAGAGCTTGCGCAACAACACCATTCAAATACGCATCATGAGCATGGTGGTAATCATTGACTTCGCGGACTTTATAAAGCTTGTAAATCTGGCGAAATTGACTAGTCAAAGCTGATTTCAACGTGATGACTCGAGTGGGACGATTCTCATCAGTATTATATTTTTGATGTAAGATCCGAGCGACATGTTTCGTGATTTGCCGAGTTTCGACCAATTGTCGTTTAATAAAATGGGCTTTGTCGGTTTCTGTTAAACCACCACTAATACCTTTAGTCAAATTATCAAATTTTCGTTGACTGATCAGATTGGCTGTTTTTAATTTTTCCCAATAATTAATCATTTTCCTAACAACATCTGAGCTTGGTACATCATTGGATTTTCCACGATTTGCTTTCGAGCTGACTAGAACCATATTATCTATAGAGTTATCTTTTATAAAACTTTGTGGAATAATATGATCAATATCATAATAAGCAAGCTTATTGATGTCTAATTCATTACCGGTATACATATCTTTGCCGTTTTGCAAATAGTATAAAAATAACCGATCATTTCTTAAATTAGCCCCTTCTAGCGGATACTCTTTCAAAATATTACTACCCAACTCTTTCATTGCATCTTCCAAAACTTTTTGCCGAGCACGAGATTTATTTCTTCCGGCAGTCGTCGTTTGATTTTCTCGAGCCATTTCGACCACAATATTTTTTGGCGGATAACCCATGATCCCAACGATTTCATCAACAATTTTCAAGCTTTGAAAAATACCTTTTTTAATTGCTGGGCTTCCTGCAAGTTCTCCAACGACCTCATATAGGTCTGCTGATTGATCGACTGATTGCTCTTTTTCAATAATTTCTTTGAAGGAAAGATTTTCATCGTTAATCAACTGCATCAGATTACGATTCTTATTTCTTGGGAAATCATCATCTCGCATCAGATAATCTAAGATGGTTTTTTTGATTGCTTGTCTCGAATGCCATTGATCAACTTGGCTGACAAACGGCCCCAGCCAGTGTAATGTCGTCGAGCTAATTTTTTAAGAACTGCTTGATCAAAATACGGCTCAAAATTGCTCAATTGCTCTTTAATCATTTTTTGATCTTCAAAAACCGTTAAGATTTTAACAATCTCCTCAAATAGTTCTTCATTTTTCGGATCATCCAACATTTTTTGATCTACTCCGAGTTTTATCAAATCATGATATGTTCCGTAACTTGCATTAAACCGTTGCTCGATTCCTCTGATTTCAGCCGTTTCGATCATATAGTGATTTTTCAAAAATTTTTCAAGTAGACTTTTGTTGACTTTACGATTTTTTTTGAATAACTCGCGGAAAATTTCTTGCTTCTCAACACTTGAAAAATTTTGGACTTCCCCACGATCATCAATATACGATACTTTAGTCAACTCATTAAATACCGTGTATTTCTCATAGAGCATGCTGTGTTTTGGTAATACTTTTTCTTGAGGCAGATAACTGTCATAATTGGTCATTCGTTCGATGAACGCTGTCGCTGATTTTCCTTTGTCGATGACTTCTGCAAAATTCCAAGGGGCGATCGCATCATCTTTTTTTCGGCTCAGCCAAGCGAAACGACTATTTCCTTTAGCTAACGGTCCAACATAATAAGGAATACGGAACGTCAAGATTTGTTCAATTTTAGTTTTATTTTCTGCTAAAAACGGATAATAACGGCTTTGCTTATTGATGATTGCTCGCAATTCTTCCAAATGAATTTGATGAGGAATCACACCATTATCAAAGGTTCGCTGTTTTCTTAAAAAGTCTTCTTTTCTTACTTTATCTAAAAAGTAATCCGCACCTTCCACATTTTTGAGCAAATTTTCCACATACTTGTAAAAGTCTGCCTGTGTTGTTCCTTTTTCGATGTAGCCAGCATAGCCATTTTTCTGTTCATCACGAAATACTTCAAAATATTTATCAGGCAACTCTGTTCGAATAAATTTTTTAAAAGTCTCTAGATCGGCTTTATGCTCGTCATAACGTTGAACTAAACTAGCAGATAGTTTTGCTTTAGTACTTAGATCTTTAACTGTCAATATTCCTGACAACTCGACTGCATCATAAACAGTCTTTGCAGCTGCAAAAACTTCTGCATAGTCATCGCCTATCAATCCTAAAAGACCTTCAAGTTGCTCTTCATACTCATCTTTTGAAAACTGCATTTTAAACTCTTCATCCAAATCGAAGGTCTTCTTAAAGCTCCCTTGATTCCCTACAATCATCTTCAAAAACTGCATAAATCTTCCCGTTGATTTCTCTTTAGGAAATAATTTAAGTACAGTTTCTGCTTTTTTCTGCCGGGAAAGACGTTTTTGCAATATCGTGCTGACATCTAGTGTTTCATCGATTGACTCGCTACTATTTTCTGGATTCTTAAACGTTTGGTTATACACACGTACAAAGTTTTTAAATGTTTCTTCTACTGAAGAATTTTCAGTGTTTAATTTCCCTTCAATTAAAAAATTCCCCCGAAATTTAATGATATGTGCCAATGCCAAATAAACCAGCCGCAGGTCGGCTTGCTCAGTGGAATCCGCCAAATATCTTCGCAAGTGATAAATCGTTGGAAATTGCTTATGGTATGCCACCTCTTCGTCCAATGTCGCAAAAATTGGATGACGTTCATTCCGTTTTTCTTCAGGAACTAAAAAGCTGTCCTCTAAACGATAGAAAAAATTCTTATCAGCCGTAGCGATCTCTGCTTGAAAAATCCCTTGTAGGTAGCGAATCCGATTGCGTCGGCGTGTATATCTTCGCCGCGTCGTTCGTTTCATTCGTGTTCCTTCAGCCGTTTCTCCTGCTTCAAACAAGCGAACGCCCCAAAAATTTTTCTTACTTTGTTTCTTTAACCCATTTCCTTGGATCCTCATATTTTTTTTGATCAAATCGTAGTTAGGATCTAGTACTGCCCAGCCAACTGAAGCTGTCCCGATATCTAGTCCAATTGTATAGTCTTTATTCATTATGTCCTCCCCAAATTTTTTTGATTTAGGCGTTTACTTTTTTTCTATTCTTGTTATAATGAGTGTGTTGGAAGTATTCAAAACAACATAGCGAGTTAAAATAAGGCTTAGTCCGTAATCAACTTTTAAAGTGGCGCTGTTTCGGCGCTTTTTTTGTGCTATTTTATTGTTTATCTTCTGCTAACGACAGCGCTTACTGAGAGTTTATCACTATTTTTACCTATATAAAACAGAAACTTATTCTTTTTTCTAAAGGAAGATTTCTATTAAAATTTTTGAATTATTTTAATTATATGATAAACTTGCTAACCTCTAAAAATAAAAAAAGAGAGGACTAAAGTCAAAATTATCCCGATTTCAAAAATCCAACTTTTTTGGGAGTATTTTTTAGGATTAAATATAATTTTGAGCCTAGCTTGAGAACCCTTCATGAATAGTTGAAAGACAAAGTGGAAAACTAATATCTGGCAATAAAACGTTCAATTAGGATTACACTACAGGTGAATCACTGAGTTAGCACGTACTGGTTCGGTAAAGAAGAGCTGTTTAGCTAAATCCCCTTATGAAAAATTTCTTTAGCTTATTAAAACAAAAGATCTTTTATAATAAGATTTGGCGTATTTTTGATACTCAGAAAACCGCCTAACAGTTAGTTAAAAAAAATGGAGTAGATTTCTCTACTCCAAGAAGGTCTAACTTTTTTCTAATTTTCTGAATGCAATACATCGTAAGTTTTTTTCAAGACTTCATCGGTGTAATCAGTCAAACTTTGGTATACCTCTTCATTTAGTCGTCTATAAATCATAACATTTTCTGGTTTTGGTGTGAAAATATCCTTAACTTTAACCATTTTATCGACTGCTTCTTCATAACTTTCATAAATACCTAAACCAACCGCAGCATTGATTGCAGCACCGACGCTAGCGCTGCCATTGACGACATTACGCTTGATTGGCAGATTGAACACATCGGCAAAAATCTGCATTAATAAATCGCTGTTTGACCCTCCACCTGTAACAATGACCTCATCAATTGGGTGTCCCAGTTCATCGATCATACTTGTTACGTTATTTTTCATAGTATAGGCAATTCCTTCTAAAATTGAACGATATAAATAACGATAGTCGTGATGTGCGTTAAACCCAATCATTACACCACGTTTGAATGGTTCCCACGGATTAGCCAACCAATCTAGTTTAGTCATTAAACCATCACTTCCAGCAGGAACATTTGCTGCTTGATCATTCAAATATTCTTCTTCGCTGATACCTTGATAATTAGAACGGATACTGATTTTTTCTCCTAAAAGGTCTTTAAACCAAGAAACCGTCCACATTCCACGACGAATGCCATAACCTTCATAAATATAACTGTTTGGCATTGATGATAAGATTCCCCAATAATTAACAGCATCGCTTGGCGGCATTTCTTTTCCCATCATCATACTGCAAATATAAGTCCCCAAAGAAACAACGGCACTGGTATCCTGAATTAATCCTGCACCCAGCGCTTCAACTGCTTTGTCACTGGTTGTTGCAAAAACTGGTACCCCTTCCGGTAAACCTGTTTTCTCACTGGCTTCTTTAGTAATCACGCCTAGTTTATCACCTGGTTTCACTGCTTCAAACAGCATATCTTTAGGCAAATTATATTGTTTTAAAACTTCTTCATCATTCGACCAATCCCATGTTTCATAATCAACTGGCCACTGACCAAAGTTATTGCCAATATTGTCTCTAAACTCGCCTGTCAATCGATGAGTAATGTATCCGCTTGTTGATGTTACATATTGAACATCTGGATTGTCATGAACATACGGTGTTGCTGTACGCCTATCCATCCAACTAATAACTGGTTGCGCCAGTGTCCCGTCTTTTTTTAATAACACACGACAGCAACGGATAAAGCCTAGACCAATCCCAACGATATTTTCTTTTCGTACTCCAAAATCATCCATTGCTTTGGCTGATGCAACACATAAAGCATCCCACAGATCATCCCCTGGATGTTCAACTACAACATCATCCCCTAAATGCATTGGGCGTAATGCTTCTTTACCTTCGCCTACAATATTTCCTTCCAGATCAAAAATGACGATCTTAGCACTTTGGCTCCCACCATCAATACCAACAATATATTTTTTCTCCATATGGTCCTCCTTGTTTATTCGATTGCATTTTTTCAGAGATGGTTCGATTTTCAACAATATAAATCTTTTTTCACATTAGTGAAAGATCTTTTAGTTAGAAAGTTATTCTTAAAGACAGATGAAAAAGATTTGAACTGTTGTTATAGATAATCAACCATTCATCCGAACAACTTATACAACTGCTTAATTTAAATAGACTTTAGCTTAATATTATAATTAGATTGATAAAAAGACCGAGAACTTATTAGTCTCAGTCTTTAAAATAGGTAAACTATCGCACTAAGAATCCACCATCAACAGCTAAAATATGGCCATTAACAAAATGTGAAGCTTCCGATGCTAAGAAAGCTGTTGCTCCCATTAAATCTGCAACATCTCCCCAACGTCCTTCAGGTGTATGGTCTACGATCCATTTACCACGTTCTGGATCTTCGATGGATGCTTTTGCTGCACGAGTTTTGAAGTATCCTGGTGCAATTCCATTTACTTGGATGTTGTATTGTGCTAGTTCATCACAGTAAGCTTTTGTCAAACCTGCTAGACCATGCTTAGATGCCGCATATGCAGGAGCCCATTGACCACCCAAGAAAGAAAATAGTGAACAGATATTGATAATTTTTCCGCTTTTTTGTGGAATCATGACTTTTGCAGCCTCATGACTCATCTCAAATGCTGCCGTTAAGTTGATATCGATTGTTGGATCCCATTTGTCACGACCATAGCTCACAACATCATCGATAGGACAGATTCCTGCACAGTTTACTAAAATATCTACTGACCCAAGTTCTGCGACACATCTTTCAATAATTTCTTGACAAACACCATCTTTAGTAATATCTGCTTCCATATATACAGTTTTAGCACCGCGTTCTTGCAGCACTGCATTAAATTCTGGATCATCTGGCATAATCGATGGCATAAAAATGTTTGCACCAGCCTCAGCTAAAGCCAATGAGAATGCTTGTCCTAATCCTGTATTTCCACCAGTAATGATAGCGTTCTTCCCTTTGATATAAAACATATCCATTTTAAAGTCTTTGATTTCCATTTTTCTACCTTCTTTTCCTTTATTCTTATTTTTTATCCATTCTGGACTATTCCTGTAATCTAGCTCTTAACTTTTCCGCAAATATTGTTGCATCTCCATGTACAACAAGATTCGCTAAGTAATTCATCGGCGCACCAAGATCTGTATTCACCGAGATAATTTCTTTGACATTTTTTAACCCTTCAATGTGCTGAGTCGAGCCATAAATCCCCAATGCGATATAAAGACTGGGACTCACTGTTTTTCCAGATTGTCCGACTTGAATCTCCCGTGGTGCTTTTTTACAATCCACTAGTCGTTTGGAAACTGCTACGATACCGTTTAATTTCTCAGCTAATACCTTTAGTTCATCAATCGGTTTAGTGAATCCCCCACCAGCAGAAACAAGTACATCTGCCTCGCGGATATCTATTGTATCTTGTTCATTTTCCAAAATATCTAGCACTTCAATTGTTGACGCTTTCAATTCTGTTGGTATAAAATTAATAATTTCCGGTTCGCTTGTTAATTCATCAGCATGAAATACATTTGGATGTACACTAGCCATAATTGGACTTGATTCACATACAATCTTCGCCATAATATTTCCTGAAAAGGCTGGCCTAATTAATTTTCTGCCTCGCTTGTCGACTTCAACGTCAGTGATATCAGCCACTAATCCTACTTCGAGCCGCATTGCCAACCGTGGAGCTATCATCCGACCAAAATCTGTCGCCAAAATAATGATACTATCAAATTGATATTTTTTATGAACTTGTTCAATGATATCAGTAAATATGCGGCTATCTTTTTGTTGATTCATTGGTATATTGACGCGAATCATCGCATCAAGCCCTTTAACTTCCCCAGACAAGTTAATTCCTAACCCATAAACATAAGCTACTTCATCACCAGCCAACCGATGAATCAATTCAATCAAGTTTAGCGAATACTCGACAGAATCGTTATCTATCAGAATGAGTGCTTTAAACATCTAAGTACCCCTTTTCTTTTAGAAATCGAATTACTTCGTTTATTCCTTCATCATCGACTCCTACTACTTTGTGTTCTACCTGCTCTCTTTTGACTACCACATTTTTTCTCACCTTAGTTGGTGAGCCTTTGCCGCCAATTTGTGTTGGCAACAGTTGCAAAGTGTCATTCGTTACCAGTGAAAATTGGTCATCTACATTTTTCTCGATATTTTCATAACGTACAAATCCTAAACGTAAATTCATTTGGTGAGTCACACTTAATACACAAGGATTCTGAATCTTCAAACGATATGTTTTCTTCTCCTGCAAAGCCTCAACAATTGAAAACGCTTGATTCACTTCATTGATAGTAATGACATTAGAGAATTGATTTAGTCCCAATGATTCCGCAATCTGAGGACCAATGTGCCCCGTTCCGCCATCTAAAGTGTGTGTCCCTGTGAGTATTACATCGTAGTCCTTTGAAGCTAGAAATTTAGAAATGATACGAGCCGTCACTAATGAGTCACTGCCAGCAAAACGTCGATCACTTATTAACGTTGCACAATCAGCTCCTAGACGAACGAAATCTTTCAACGGTTCCTCCAGTTTTTCTGGTCCCATCGAGACAACTTCAACATAAGTGGAAGAGTCCTGTTTCTTTTGCGCCATAGCCCAAGCTACTGCATTTTTATCATCTGGATTCAAAATCAGACGAGAAGCATTACGATTAATTTTGTCTGTTTTGTAATCGTATTCAAATTTTTCCGTATCAGGAACATATTTGACTAAACAAATGATTCTCATACTGACCCTTCCTATCATTTCATTTAAGGGCGATTTTTCGCCCTTAAATGAATCAATTACTTATTTTTGATACTTCAATCCTTCTTGAACTGGGTAGATATTACCAAAGCTCATTACACCTTTAGGGTCAAAGGTTTCTTTCAAGCTTTCTAGCATATAGTAGGCTGATTGATGTTCTTCTTTAGTCCACTCATTACGATATTTTCCAATCCCATGATGATGGCACATCGAACCGCCTAATTTTAGTGTTTCTTCAACGATAATTGCTTGAATTGGATGATGATAGATTTTCATTTCATCTTCAGGTTCACAATTAATATTGTAGTTATAAACAAAGTACATATTAGTTCCATTCAAATAACTATGCGAAGAGTGTCCACCCAGCATCGTTAGATCATCAGCACGCGGAAATTCATTTCGGATACGATCAATGACATTATTATAAATCTTTGTAATTGTTTCCCAGTCTGCCGAAACTTCCGTTGTATAGCCATCATGTTTATCGTTATTGATCATCCCTTGAATTTCATCTTCAATAGTCTGTTGCGTCCAATTTAATTGATTAAACCAATTTTCGATCAGCTGTGAATCTACTTGTTTGAAGACGCCTTCTTTAAATTTCTCAACAGCTTCTTCAATTCCTTTACCAGTTGCTTCCACAATGCCTTTTGGTCCTTCTGCCATAAAGATTAAAACACATTTATCTTCATAAAAATGATAGAAATGTTGGCGAGCATCTTCGGGTGAATATGTCCGAGCAACTGATGGACGGTAACCGTTTACCATGACTTCACGAAGAACCTTCACACCGTCTTCTACACTGTTGACTAGATAGCCATAGAATTTATTGTTATCTGGATAGTATTTAAAGATTTTCACTGTTACTTCAGTGATATAGCATAAGGTTCCCTCATTTCCAATAACGATGTGGCGAATATCTGGACCGCCAGCACGACGAGAAATATTCTTAATACGTGAAATGTGACCATTAGGAAAGACACATTCAAGTCCTACCACCATGTCTTCGATTCCACCATATAAAGTCGAAAATTGTCCGATTGAACGAGTTGCGACTAACCCGCCATATTGTGCAATCGGTTTTGATTGTGGTGAATGTCCAGTTGTGTAGCCAATTTTTCTTAATTCATCTTCTAAAGCTTGCAATGGCACGCCTGCTTGAACAGTTGCTTGCATATTGTATGGATCAATCTTCAAAATTTTATTCATATGAGAGCCATCAATCACTAATGCTAACTCTTTCCAGTTTTCTAAGCCGCCTTCAGTTGCCGTTTTTCCGCTTCGAGGAATAACATTGATATCATTTTCATTACAATACATCAGCAAATCTTTGACTTCTTTTGTATTGTTGGGATAAACAACAGCAGTCGGCATTGGATTATCCAATACACGTTTTGCTTTCATATATTTACGATAGCGGTCGGAAGATGCATCATACAATGTTTCATAATCTGTTATTACTTGTTCTTCAGAAACAATGTTCTTTACGTCTTTGATAATTGCTTCTTTAACTAATGTGTCAGAATTCATTCAATTAACTCCATTCATCTTTTTTAAAAGCGCTTTCCATGGATTTAGTATAATGATATGAAGATGTTTTTACATTAAAATTTAATTAGATTTTCTGCTTTTTTTTATATTTTTGATATATTATGGAAAATTTTCCATATTTTACTTGCTTTTTAGATTATGCTCATGCTATTTTTGATTCACGATATAAGAAATCATCCAAAGATTTCTATATGAAAAATAAAAGGAAGTGTCTCGTGTGAAAATACAACTGGATCGGATGAATGATCTTGAAATAAGAATACATAATCATTTGGCCGAGGAAAGCCAAAACAAACCCAACTTAACGATTACTGAGGCAGCAAAATTGACAGGGGTTTCGCCTTCAAAAATTTCTAAATTGGTCAAAAAAATAGGATTTTCAGGTTATAAAGAATATTTTCGCTTCTTAACTGGTAAAGAGTTAGTCAAACAGAAGAAAATAAATAGTGAATTTGCTCGTATCCAAAACTTTATGGATAATTTTGATGACTCCTCAGTTGACTACCTTGCGAGCCTTATCCAAAAATCGGAGAAAATTTTACTATTTGGTTACGGCCCGACAAATGTTTGTATGGAGTACTTTGAATATAAGCTCAACTTTACCTTAAACAAGAACGTCATTCGGGTAGGTCATCCATCATTAATTCCTAATTTACTGACTGAGGATTCTCTATTACTAATTTTTTCAGTTTCTGGAAAGTTTGCCAACTTTAATCCATTACTTGAAGAAGCTAAAGAACATCACGCTAAATCATTGCTAGTAATGGAAGAACTAAATACAGACTTAGCACTTGATACTAGTGAAATTATTTTCCTAACTAAGTTCCACCAGAATGAACAGTTAAGATCGCATGAAAAGACCCGTACAATCTTCATGATCTACATCGAAGAAGTTATCCGAAAACTGACAAAATAAGACCTCCGCGTATTTCGGAGGTCTTATTCTATTTCATAATCCAGTCAAACAGCCAGTCCATCATTATAGCAATAAAAGCACACAAAACTGCACCTACAACAATGATTGGTCCTCCATCTGTAATCGCGATTCCTCGCAAAATCACGTCGCCGACACCACCTGCCCCAATAAACGAGCCGATTGTCGTAATCCCCACGGAAATTACTAATGCATTACGCACACCTGCTAAAATCACGGGCAATGCCAATGGAATCTTGATCATGTATAAAATTTGATAACGATTCATGCCGATCCCTTTAGCACTGTCAATATACATTGGATCGACAGTAACTAAACCGACATAGGTATTTTTAACAATTGGCAATAAAGAATACAAGACAACTGTCACCACAACTGTATTTTGCCCTAACCCCATCAAGATCAAGAGCATCGTCAACATAGCAATCGATGGGATCGTTTGGATCACATTGATAATCCCAATCACAATATTGGACAGTTTTGGCTGTTCAGATAAAAGAATTCCTAAAGGAAAACCAATCAAAAAGGTCAGCATAACACCAATCACAGAGATATAAATATGAACACCAAATTGTGTGACTAAATACGAAGAATTCTCACTTAAATACTGTACTAAATGATCAAACATCAGCTGCCCTCCTCAAAAAAGTTATGCTTCTCTAAAAAACGTTGAGCGACAATCTTCGGCTCAATCAATTCATTATCTGACTCATAATTTAACTGCTGCATCGTTTCTGTATCGATTGTCCCTTGTAACTTCAACAAGATCGGTTTTAGTTCTGGATATTTCTTCAACGTTGCATCCGAGACAACTACGCTACAAGTATATGGTGGAAAGAAATGGAGATCATCTTCCAGCATCACGAGGTTGTAGCTACCCACACGACCATCTGTCGAATACCCTAAGATAACATCGAGTTCATTTGCGACTAAGGCATCATAGAGTAGACCAACCTGCATCGGATAGACCCGTTGAAATTTTGTTTTATAAGCCTCAGTATACCCTTTATAACCATCGCCTTCTCGTTTATACCAAGTTTGATCCGAGCCTAATCGCATTTTTCCTGCATATTTTTGCAGATCACTAACTTTCTTCAATCCATATTTATTAGCTGTTTCTTGAGTCACCATAAACGTAAATTGGTTGGAAAAACCATAACTGGGAAACCACTCAAAGCCAAAACGTCGGTCAAACTCTCGTTGTACAATAGCCAATGCTTTATTCGGATCTTTTTCTGTTGGCAAACCCAAAGTCCCAATTAAGTCTGTTCCAGTATAACGAGTTGGTGCAACATTTAAATCCCCTCGTACCATTGCCTCATGCATTAAATTCGCAGAGCCTAGGTTGTTCAGGTAAACAATGTTTTTATCTGTCGAATGTTTCAATAATTCCACTACAATATTGCCTAAAATTTGTGATTCCGAAGTTACTCCGCCTGCTACTGTGATAGTGTCATCTTTAGTCGAAAAATTCTGAATAATAAAACTTCCAAAAAGCAAGGCCATTACTACTAAAAGAACAGTTCTCTTTTTCATCGGCTCACCCTCTATCCGTCGTTAGTTTTTGTTCTAACTGCTTCAACAATGCATCTGAAACCAATGCTAAAAGCGTGATTGGGATCGTTCCGATCAATACCAGATCCATCCGGTAGAGATTTAAACCATTAAAAATATAATCCCCTAAACCACCAGCTCCAATATAAGACGCTAAGGTCGTCCAAGAAATAACGTAGACCGTCGAAACGCGAATCCCCGCCATGATAATTCCCATCGCTAAAGGTAGTTCGATTTGCAATAAACGTTGTATTTGTGACATTCCCATTCCTTTTGCAGCGTCTAAATAGATTGTATCTACCGATTTGATTCCAGTATAAGTATTTCGTAGAATAGGCAACAATGAATATAAAAATAAAGCGATAACCGCTGGGATTTTCCCAATTCCAAAAAAAGGAATCATGATGGAAAGTAACGCCAATGAGGGAACCGTTTGAAAAATACCAACAACTTTAATAATTGTTTCAGAACCTCTTTTTAAGCGTGTCAACAGAGCCCCTAAAGGAACTGCTACAACAATACCTAAAAAAATTGCCAAAAAGGACAAATAAAAGTGTTCCCAGAATTTCAATAAAATTTCAGTGCCATATTCAGACAAAAAATCCATATCATCATCTCCTACTGTAGCTGCTTCTGGACTAGTGAAACCAATGAAGAACGGGTGACAATTCCTACAAGATGTTCTTCATTATCCACTACTGGCAAATATTTAAAGATATGATTGATTAGCGGTTCGATTACATCTGCTACACGATCATTTTCATTGACGCTGGCCGTATCAGTTTCCATAATTTCAAAAACGGATGAGGTCGGTTTTAGCTTAGAAATATTGTGCTCGATAAAATTGATATCGACAAATCCTTTTAAACAATTTTGATCGTCTACTACTAGTAAAGTATCGACTTTTTTTTCAGACATCTGCCGAATGGCTTCTGTAATTGATTTACTGATTGAAATTGCTTCGACCCTGTCTACCATCAAATCAGAAACAGTCATTCCATTATTGTAATAGCTATTACGTTTACGTTTACCAATCAACTCCTCAACAAAACTATTGACTGGGTGTTCTAAAATTGTAGTAACATCTGCGTACTGCATAATCTCTCCGTGATCCATGATGATAATCTTATCAGCTAATTTGATTGCTTCATCCATGTCATGAGTCACAAAGACAATTGTTTTGCGCATCTCTTGTTGCAGTCCTTTGATCATTACTTGCAATGCGTCTCGAGTGATAGGATCTAAAGCACCAAACGGCTCATCCATTAATATAATATCCTGACTAGCCGCCAAAGCACGGATGACTCCGATCCGTTGCTGTTGTCCGCCGGAAAGGTTTTTCGGCTTACGTTCTAAATAATCTAAGGGCAGTTCGACTCGTTGGATCAAACGTTCAGCAATCCCGGCTTTTTTTTCCTCACTCCATTTCAGCAACTTAGGTACAATCATGATATTTTCTCTGATTGTCATATGAGGAAATAAACCGACATTTTGAATTACATAACCAATTTTCCGCCGTAGTTCATCCTCATTCAACTTTGTGACGTCTTGTCCGTTGATCTTGATGCTACCATTCGAAGGTTCTATCATCCGATTGATCATCCGTAATAAAGTAGTTTTTCCGCTCCCGCTTGTTCCAATAACACAAATAAACTGATTATCATCAATTGTTAAATCAAATGGTTGGACTGCAATCGAATCCTCGCCGTACCTTTTTTCTACTTGTTCAAATTCAATCATAAATGATTCCTCCATCCATTATGTAATATGTCACAACAAGAACTCACCCGCCGTGACAAATCAAAACTATCGTACTAAGTAACCCCCATCTACCGGTAAAACATGTCCATTAACAAAATTCGAAGCAGGGCTTGCTAAAAAAATTAATGTACCCATCAAATCTGATAACTCACCCCAGCGTTTAGCTGGTGTATGAGTCAAAACTTGTTGATTAATCACAGGATTCTCTTGATCTCTTATTGTCATATCAGTCATCAAGTACCCCGGAGCAATCCCGTTGACTTGGATACCATAAGTTGCCAATTCATCACAATATGCTTTGGTTAGTCCAACTAATCCGTGTTTAGCCGCTGCATTTGCTGGAGATTGTTGCCCTCCTAGATATGAAAATAGTGAACAAATATTAATAATCTTGCCGCTTTTTTGCGGAATCATTACTTTCGCGGCTTCATGAGCCATCTCGAAGGCTGCCGTCAAGTTCAACTGGACCATTGGATTCCATTTTGAACGATCAAACTGAAGTACCTCATCTGAAAGATGCATACCCGCACAATTAACCAAAATGTCTACTCCACCAAAAACTTCCACACAATACTCCACTACTTGCTTAGAAACATTTTCTTCTGTTAAATCAACTTCCATAAAGACATAGCATGATCCAGTTTCTTCAATAATTTTTTGTGTCGTTCCATCATCATCAATCAGACTTGGAACAAGTATATTCGCTCCGCTTTTTGCTAAGGCCAACGAAAGTGCTCGTCCGATTCCCGTATTTCCCCCAGTCACAATGGCAGTTTGCCCTCTTAACGAAAACAAATCCATACTAAATTCTGTAATTTCCATTTATTTCCTCCCACTTATTAAAATAATTCATAATAAAAAAGCGGACACCAAATAAGTGGTGTCCGCTTTTCTCTGTCCTCTTAGCAACAACTACCGGTTTTTTATTCTATATTTCCCAAACATCCATGTTTGTTGATGAAATAGCTACTGCACCTGCCTGCAGAGCAGTCATCACTAATTCCTTGTCGCAAACTAAACCGCTTGCTATAATTGGAACATCCACAACATCTTGTACCCAAGATAACACTTTTGGCATCGCTCCTGGCAAAACTTCTACTACGTCTGCTTTTGATGTTCCCAATTGCTTCGGTAAATTGTGGTAAGACTTAGAGTCAATCAGGAAAAAGCGATGAACCGTAAATAATCCCCGAGTTTTTGCCGCTCGTAATAAAATCGATTTTGAACTGATAATGCCATCTGTTCTTGTCGCCCGTTTTAAATACTCGACAGCTGTCTCTTTCGCTGCTAACCCATCAATCAGGTCCACATCTACCATTACAATCTTCCCAGCATCTTTTAATTGATCAACAATGTCCACGATACTGCAAACATCTCCATACAAAACAAAGATTATATCACTTTCACAAGTCAGGGCTTTCTCAAAACTACGCTTGCTATTAATAGCCGCAATTAGTGGATTGTCCTCCATCATTTGTATAATTTTTTTTTTCATTATTATCCTTATCCCTACAAGTAATTTAATACGCTTTCATTTCGTTGTATCTCACAAACTTTCATAACAATTTACAAAAAAGAAGAATACGTTGTTTTAAAATAATAAGTAAATTTATCGCAACCTTATCAGGGGCGACTCCTGTATTTCCATAGTCTAAGTGAAAATATCTTTTTCGTCAATCACACCTAAGAGAAAAAATATAATTATCTGTTAAATTATCGAGATTTTACGCACTTTTCCCCAGACAATTATCAATTGATACTATTTGTTGAAAACATTTAGCATTCAAAAAAGAGTTGACATCGCTTTCATGAAATTCTATACTTTGGATGTTACTAGAGACCAGAGAGAAGTAACGCTTATTTAAGCGTTGCTTCTTTTTTGTTTTTTTCCAGAACAATTCACAAACAGGAGGACGTTATATGAACAAGCAAGCAGTTAAAAAATGGGGAACATTGTTGCTATTATCAGCCGGCGCTGGTATTATCTTTCAGCTTCCTTACATTAGGGAAACCTTTTATGTTCCAATCCAGCATGCAATGGATTTAACTAATGCACAGATGGGGATGCTTTCATCAGGTTACGCTACAATGGCAACTTTTTCTTACTTTATTGGTGGGATTGTAGCAGATAAATTCTCAGCTCGAAAGTTACTGACCTTTTCATTCTTAATCACCGGTGTATTAGGATTTTGGTTTTCGACTTTCCCCAGTTTTCAAATCAGTCGTTTAATTTTCATTTTAATGGGGATATCGACAATCATTACTTACTGGTCTGCAGCCATTAAAGCAACTCGGATGTTAGGTGATAGTTCCGAACAAGGCCGTTTGTTTGGTTGGCAAGAAGGATTACGCGGATTATTGAATGCATTGTTAGTATTTGGTATGACCGCTGTATACAGTCGTTTTTCAAATGAAATACTAGGTACAACTTGGGCTATTCGAGTCTGCGCAATCGCTGTTTTCATTATTGGTATTTTAAATTGGTTTGTTATTGAAGACACAGCTGCAGAAACACACACAGAACCAATCTCTAAAGTTGTGATTGGGATGTTTAAAACATTGAGACTGCCCCGTACATGGGTATTAGTTGCTATTGTATTTTTTGCTTACAGCATTTATGGAATTCTAGGGTATATTAATACTTATGCTATCAGTGTTTATGGTTTATCTGTGGCCGGTGGAACGACTCTTGGTGGGATACGTTACCTAGTGCAGGCGGCCGGTGGAATTATCGGTGGGATCATTGCTGATAAAATGGGATCACGTTTGCGTGTGATTATTGGAGGAGCTGCCTTACTGACACTATGTTTCGCTGGATTTCTAGTATTGCCTGTCGGTGCAGGTCTTTTAACAGCAGTAATAGCAAACTTTATCTTCGGACTATTCTTTATTTATGTAGTCCGCAGTCAATACTTTGCTATCATTGACGATGCCGGTTTCCCCGTTGAAATGACTGGTCGGGTTTCTGGAATTGTTTCATGTCTTGGTTATTTACCAGACGTATTCATGTACACGATGATTGGTGGCTGGTTAGATGCTAATCCTGGTAAAGCAGGCTTTAATATGATGTTCATCTATGCTATCGTAATGGGAATTGGCTGCATCATCTTCTCATGGATACTTGCAAAAATTATCAAAAAAGCCAAGGTAGCTCCAACTGCGGTTGAAGTTGATTAAAACAAAAACATCCCTCCAATTGAAGGGATGTTTTTTTTATTTTTCTGGTATGTCCAAAAATTCGCTTTGCATTTTTTTGTAATGTTTGACACTCAATGTCTCAAAAACGGCGATCATCGGATTCTTGTAATTTAACTCTTTTTGGAATTCATTCAGTTGAGCAGCTAGCTTTTTGTACTCTACTAATTCTTCAGTGAATAAATAGCCTTTCAAGGAGATGCTTTCATGTTGAGCTTCGTCAAAACAAAAGAGACTGCCTGTGCGATTATGGCGAATATTTTCTGCGGTCCGTCCATCACCATTGATATAAAATTTAAAATAGTAGAAGCCATTTCGTTCAAGTGGTGGTGAAACAGCAATCACATGCGGAAATCCGCGATTATCGATCGTAGTCAGCATAAAAGTATCGGCGTTAGCCAACAAGGTCTCCATATTCTTATCCATTTAAAAAACCTCCTAAACGTTCATCTTTTTTCCGATCCATAAAACAACTCAAACTACCTTTATTTCTTCTCTTTTTACCTTATCATCTTTAACTCAAAAAAGCCGTTTAGACGAACTGAATCCTCAAAAAATGATTATTTTTACTTTTTTTCTAAATAAAAACTGCTATGATAAAGAAAAGAAAGGACTGAACAAAATGTTTGAACCAACTAAAACTCGTCGAAGCGATGTTCCGTTTAGCCTTGTTCCTGAACACATGCAGCAGGAAATTTGGCATATGATCTTCATGCGGCCAATCAAAGGTCTGAATCTTACTTCTCCGCAACGCTTTCATTTTTTTAAAAATAAAATAGCTCATACATTAAGTATCGTCTATTCTCAAAGTGAGCCGTATTTTTCTGATGGGATTACCGCACCGTATGTTCAAGACTATGAAGAAGTAGAATTTCCTCGAGTCATGTATGTTTATGATGTTGGAAATGAATTGATCATGACACTTGACGAAAAAAACGTCTGACTCTGACGGGTAGACGTTTTTTTGCTTATTTTACTACCATGACGTTACATGGTGCTTGATTCACGACATAAGCAGTAGTCGATCCGACTAACAGCAACGATAATGCGCCTAATCCGGTGGAGCCCATGACGATCAGATCTGTTTCTAATTCCTTCGCTAATTCGACAATTTCCCGCTTAGGATTGCCAGCGAGAATTTGTGAAGTTAAATGAACCGCTTGTTCTTCAGCCATCCGATGCTGCTCTAATTCTGCGATGCTCTGCTGAGCTTTTTCGCGGGCTTCCTGCATCAGTGGAAGCGAATTTCCTCCGGTTGTTCCGCTGAAACTAGCCGTATCAATAACTGTTGCTAAGGTCAATTTTCCCTTATTTCTTTTCGCGATATTAATTGCTTCATCAAATGCTTTTTTTGATTTTGCTGAACCATCCACAGCAACTAGAATATTTTTATATTCATCAACCATTTTTGCCGCCCCCTTGACTCATAGTTTATCATTCTCCCCTGCTTACTAAAAATAAAAATAACTGTTTCTCCTCATTTTTTTACTTTTCGAATAGTTAAAACTGCCTTAAGGAAGACAAGAAAAATTGTTCTTTTTGTGTCTAGATGCTAAACTTCTTTCAACTAACTAACCAAACTATTTTTGATACAATTTGAACGAATAAAGGAGCTTTCGTGATGAATAAAACGCAACAGAAAAAAGTCCATCTCATTATCCACAGTGCATCTGCTGCCGCGGCCGTTGTAGGTGCCGGAATGGCTCAATTACCTTTTCCAGATGCAACTGTTCTACTACCGATCCAAACCGCGATGGTGATTGCTTTAGGTAAGGTCTTTCATATCAAATTGGAAGAAGGCACAGCAAAGGCATTAGCTACTCAATTTTTAGCTCAAAAAGCAGGACAGCTGACTGCTCGCTTCTTAGTTGGAAAACTTCCAGTTGCTGGTAATGTCATCAATGGTTCCACTGCTGCGGCGATCACCGAAAGTTATGGCTGGATCATCGCCAAAGAATTTTCAGAAGACTATGCTAAAAAAGGCAAAGCATAATCTTTTTTTAATTAGCCGTAATCAGCTTTAAAAATAATTTGGACTCGATTATACTATCCTTGTGGGTGAACTTGGTGTTTTACTCGTTCAATGAAGTAGTCCGCATTTAAGACAGAGGTGTTGGTTCGATTCCAACCATCCACGCTCTAATCTGATACATTTGCGCGATTTAAGTTGTGTTCTTAGCCTTTACTTCCTTCTTAGATTGCGTTAGCATTTTTACTGGAACAAATTTCTCTACTAGAGACAATAAAAAGGATTTTTATGAAAAAATTTTATCAGTGGCTTTATCGCCAACCAAAACATGTCGTCATTCGGATAATCTTTGGAGCCTGTCTGCTTTTTTGGCTCACTGTCTACTTTATTTTGACAAGATAATCTCAAAGAAACTTCTATTTTTCAGATAGAAGTTTCTTTTTTTTACGTAGTTTATTTAACAAGGGATTCAATTGCAACTTTACTTTTCGAACAAATGTTCGTATACTATTATTGAGGTGATGACCATGTCTATGATTAGTCCAGATTCTGTTGAAATTTTTTATCGAACATATGATTCCTTAGTAAAAGATTCGCTTCCGTTAGCACTATTTTTGAATCAAATCACTACTAAGATGGATGCTGAAAATCGTGATTATTTTGTTATTCCTGCCAAAAAGACCGGCCGAAAAAAAGATATCTGTTTTCAGTTTGAACGTAAAGAAGATGAACTCGTTTTCAAAGGGATTCATACACGAAAAAAATCAACAATACTTGAATAAGCTCACTAATTAATGAAGAGCCATTCGATTGAGACTTAAAAATAAAAAAATAGTACTGCTTTAAATAAATTAAGAGACTGTGATAACACAGCCTCTTCCTACATTTTTAAAAAATTATCGAACAACCATCACGTTACAAAGAGCATTATTGACTACATAAGCTGTCGTTGAACCTAAGAGCAAACGTGAAAAGGTTCCTGTACCGGTTGCGCCCATCAAAATCAAGTCGATTCCTTGTTCTTCAGCATAAGTGACAATCTCAGCTTTAGGATTTCCTTCATTCATGACTGAGGTATAAGCAATATCTTCTGGAATCGATTTTTCTAACGATTCGATTACAGCACTTGATGCTTTGTGCATCTCTTTTATAACATGATCTACAGCATAAGGTTCAGCACCCAAGCGATTGGTATCTGATACCATCAAAATATACAAATGTGCATGGTTCCTGCGAGTAACTTCGATTGCTTCTTGAAATGCGCGACGTGCCTGGTCAGATGAATCTACTGCGACAAGTATCTTTTGGTACGATTCTTTCATAATAAAGCCCCCCTTTTCTCCATTGTATCGAATCAAAGATACTTTTGTACAGTAATTATAAAGCGCTTTCTAGTTATTTTTTTCATTAAACGAAGGATGTCCAAAAAAAGCCTTACATGCCAAGAGATTTAACAAATCAATCTGCTAATTGAATGCGACTTACAATTCTGATTTTTTAATCCTAATTTGATAATTCTTTTATGATTTTTGATTTTTTTGACTGACATTAAAAAAGCTCTGCTGTTTGTTGAGAAAGTAACTATAAGTTTCTCTAACAGAAATTAAATTAGACAATTAGTGACTTTATTCTGCCGTGTAAGAAACTGTTTTTTAATATAAAAAAGCCGTGATCTATCACGACTTCTTAATTGTAGATAATTAGTATTTGTGCAGTTTTTTTGAATCCTATTTTACTCAGCGACTCTACTACTGATTCAGCATTATGCATAGTATTGAATAATTTGATAGAGCGCTTCAGTAGCACCTTGACCACTTTTATCGTCATAATAATGTGTGAAGCGTTCATCTGCTAGATACATTTCACTTAGCCCTTTGTGTGCCTCGCCAGAATATTCTTTCCAGCTAAATTGCAGCCAAGACTTATGCAAAGAATAGATTTCTTCTGCTAGTTCACTAGGGAGTTCTTCTGACTCAAGATACTGAGTGAGTTTCTTAATCAGTGTTCTTTCAGTTTCTTGTAACTTTTGATAATCGGATTCACTCATATTTTGCCAGCGCTGGTTTGACTCTTCCACTGCTGCTTCTCCATATTTTTCACGAATCTCTTGACCATAATTTTCTTCGTTTTCTGCTAGCTTTTCTTGTTTGAACGCTTCAAATTTTTCTTTATTTGTCATCTTAATCTCTCCTTTATAGTAACGCAAAGTATTATCAAGGACTTGCAGCAAGTGATCCAACTCTTGGCGTTTTTGTTCTAGTTGGTTTCTTTGTTGAAGCAACGTCTCTTGAATTTTTTCGTCAGGCCGATCAATCAGTTCTTTGATTGTTTTTAACGGGAGTTCCATTGAACGGTATAATAAAATTTGTTGCAGTCGATCGACTTCTTTTTCGGTATACATCCGGTAGCCTGCTTCACTTAAAAAAGCGGGCTTCAATAATGAACGTTCATCATAAAATCGCAACGTTCGTGGGCTGACACCTGAAATTTCCGCCATTTGTTTAATTGTATAATTCATCTTATCCCCTCTTACAGCCAGTTTTATTTGCTCCAAATGAAGCCTTTTACTGCATCCTTCATCAATCTAGCGCAATCATTGATGAAACAATTTTTCACTTACTGATCCGTACTATTTTACTAGTTCTACCTGACAAGAAATATCTTACACCTTGACGTAACGTGAAGGTCAAGACAAAACAGACGACATTTTTTTCAAAAGTATTTTTTATTTATTTAGTGCTTCATTCCCAATGATTTATCTGATCGACAGAAAAAACACTTCGAATTCATTCGAAACGTCAAATAGTTAGTCTATTTTTTCTAAATAAAGTGATTGCCGATCCATTTGATCATAAATTTTTTCAAGATCAGTCCAAGAAACTTTACGGTTGTGATAGCCGTGTGGATCATTCACGTACACGATTTTTTTTGAACGATCAAAACCCGTGATGACTGCCGAATGAATCAGTGCCGTGACACGCATAGTTCCTTGATCCGTCTCCCATTGCATAAAATCATGCTTTGTCGGTACTTGAAAATCTACTGTCGCTATAATCCAGACTGGTGTACCGTTAGCAATAACCTTTATCATTTCGTTAAAGGATAGCTTTTTGCTTGCGACGACTCGATAGTCCTCGTTCACATATTTTTTTGCTAATTTTGCGATTGGTTCAACAGCAACGCCCATCGTACCATCTCCACCGGTAATTTCTCCTACAAAACCTAAATGGGGATTTCCATGCTTGCCTGATGCGGTGTATAGTGGTTGATAATCCAACTCAGCAGCCAATTTATTTTTATTGATATCATAGTCGTAATAGCGCAACAGCATTGACAATGCAGTAACCTCACAACCATTGCCTAGTGCCTCACCGGAAAATTGATTTTCTAATGGTACATCCAACATTATTTTTTCTTTTGGCTGCGGCTGCTCGATCACTTTGACGATCTCAGCGACTTCATTTTTTTCTTTACTTAAATAAATAGCCCCGACAGCTCCTACCAGAAGAATCATTAAAAGAATAACTCTTTTCATACCATCACCTATCACTTAGCATTTGTTAAAAATTATACGATTATCCAAGATTTCAATAAAGAAAACGAGTTGATTTTCGGATTTTTACTTTTTTAATGCTTTTAAAGAACAATCATTAAGCAATTGATAAATAACAGTTGATATAAACCGTTTACAAACTTTTTGTTAGTAGAATTTCAAATTCTATGTTATATTTATAAGTGGAATTTCGTTATCAACGTAATAGTTGCCTTTCGTCATATTAAGAAAGGAGAATGATTATGACATTCGATAACACAAACATGCAATACCGTGTCACACTGGATACTGATTTGAATCTTTTTATTGTTTTTGACAAGAACGATCAAAAACGTGTAGCAACTGGCGTAACGATTGAAAAAGCGGTACAAGAATTGCAAAAAACGAATTAGGAGTGACTTCCCAATGAAAGACGCGAATTTGCGTTAAAAGCACCTGCTGTGAATCCACGGTAGGTGCCTTTTTTATTTATAATTACTATTTCAATGAGTTGCTTGTCAGCAAATAAGAAAAGGAATTGTGGCAAAAAAATTGTCACAACTCCTTTTTCCGAATAAGTAGTGTTCCAATTGCTTCAGAAATAAACTGAAATTTCTTGAAGCTGTCTTGGATCGCTTTCTCTTATTTTTTATCTTACGACCATTACGTTGCATGGTGCATGATTTACAATATATCCGCTTGTAGAACCGACTAGTAACCGTTGGAAACGTCCTTTTCCGGTTGCACCGACATAGATCAAATCGATATTATATTTTTCCGGTAATTCTTCCGTCAGTGCTTTTTTAGGATTACCGACATATTGAACAGTTTCCATGTTTTGATAATGTCCTCGCTCAGCCAACTTTTCTAAATATTGTTTTGTGCGTTGAGACTCTTCTGCTAAAATTTCATTCATTGGTTGTGCACTGTTTACTAGAATGCTGGAATCATCAATTATTTGAACCACATACAATTTTGCTTCGTTCCGTCTGGCTGCACCGATTGCTTCAAAAAATGCCCCTTCTGACTGATCTGAACCATCAACAGCAACCATAATATTTTTATATTTACTACTCATAATCTTTACCTCCTATTCCATACTTTTTATAATTGATCTTTTACCGGTCAATTTAAATGACTAAATTTTTCAACTACTTCCATAAAATGAACTGGCTAACCCGCTCAGCGAATGACGGTCACACTACAAGGTGCATGGTTCACGACATAGGCTGCAGTTGAACCAATTTGTGCTAATCGGATCTCTCCTTTACCTGTAGCCCCAAGAAAAATCAAGTCGATCTCATTGTCTTTAGCAAATTCAATGATTCTTTCTTTTGGGCTGCCTAGCTCAACAAAAGGCTCCACATTGTCTAATTCTTTGCTCGTTGCATCATGAATTTTTTTCAATAATTCTTTTTCCACCTGTTCTTTTTCCGCTGCATAGATCTTGCTAAATGAAAAAGCGCTAGTAGAAAGCTCGCTGTCATTAATAATTGAAATAACATTCAATTTAGCATCATCACGCTTAGCCGCCTCAACGGCTTCGTCAAAAGCTTGTTCAGAGTGTTTTGATCCATCAACTGCCACTAAAATATTTTTGTGTCTGCTAACCATTGGAACCGCCTCCTTTATTAAATTATAAAGGAAAACTAGCAATCTGTGAAACGAAACCAACTTTTCAATCGCTGACAAGGGCGGATTATCTTATAGAATACCCCTTTTTTCAATAACAAAATTTGTCAGAAAGGGCTCTTAAAAAAGATTTCTCCAAAATCATACAATTCTTTCTTTGAAAGATTTCAACTAATTAAGTGATGTGCCGTTCATTATTTGAAATTATTTTACTTGTCGCTGAGCATTTTTCTTGTAACTCATTAGACTATCCGTTAAAGTTACAGTAGTTCATTTGTTTATTCGAGTTCCTTCCCAGGACTCCAGCCGTCGTTGCCCTACGACGGCTTTTTTGAGCGCTAAATTCCTATGAATATGGCTTTTTCTACTTGTCCATTCTCATTTATTATAAAATTTATTTACTGCTCTTTTCTATGGTACACTAGGTCTATGAACAAGTGTAATTGGAGGAAAAAGTATGTATAAAATTAGTTTAAAAAATATTCTTACCGGTAAAGAAGAACGAGCATTAGACCTTGCCTTGATTCCCTCTGTAGGTGACACGCTGCAACTAAGACAACCCGATAAATTTTTCTTAGTACACGGCGTTACTCATATCGTTGAAGCTGACACGACCCATTTTGAGATTTTCGTTGAGTCAATCGATCGCACGTATTGGATGAATGAGATCTAAAAAAGTTGATACTATTTGGCACAAGTTACTCAATTTGAGCGCTTGTGCCAAATTTTTTTTCTTTGTAACCGATCTTTAAGAAACCAAAACGAAAAATTCCAACAAAAAAAGCGATGACAGCTTTTTTTGTTGGAATTTTTGCTTGTTTTATTGTTCATACGGACTTAGATCAACGATTGTTCGTAAAAGTTTTTTAGCCGCTTGATCAATTTCTGCTTGGCTGGTTTCTTTTTTTCGATAGATCTCCATTGCCTCTGCTTTTGCGAGCATCAGCTTTCCCCATGAATAAGGCGAATATTCTAATTCAATTAAATCGCTAGAATAATTATAGGCTTCAACCAACTGAGAACGGTCAATTTTAGTAATAGTTTGCTCTTTTTCCTTTCCAGCTAGATAAACTGCACCCATAAAATAATTATCAACAGTTTCAGCAATGTGAACGCCCACCGCGCTTTCTGTCGAATCGTCCTCCAATAAAAATCGAGGATCATTTTGCAAAAGGAGGCGAAATATTTCTCGACTACCATTTTGAATCAGCCATTTTAAACTATTGCTGGCTAAACTTGTAATAGCTTCCATCTGAATAAGCTTTTCTCTGGGGTAACCAAAATCGTATGGGGCATCCATTCCTTCTTCTCCATTAGGACGAGTGCTTGTCGGTGTCGTTAAGATCTCTTTTCCACGAAGATCAGCCCCTGCTTGGATATAAGAATCCCACTTATATTCCTCCAAGTGCTTGTCTTTTCGATAGTCATTGATGCGCGCATGCGTCTCTTGAGATATTTTTTGACTAACCCGTAAAAGAGTCTCTTCACTAACTAAATTTGTTAACACTTCTGAATTTATTTCAGTCAGCTCACCAGCATTCAGATCAAAAGCTGAACCTTTCTGATTCGTCCAATCCATGCTTTCGTTCTCCTCATTTAACCATTTTTTTCAAAAAATTACCTCCTTGCTTCGTTTTGCAAGGAGGTAATTTCTGCTACTCGATTACTATCAGCAAAAATTATTAAAATTCTTCTTTACGTGATTTCACCGCAACAACGCCGACTGCTGTAGTTGCAAGAATCATAGCTCCAAGAGCAACCATTCCAGTATTTGTTGTTTCACCAGTTTTTGGTAATGTTGCTTCGCTAGCTGCTGCCACTGTTTTAGCTTCAGTTTTAGCTTCTGCTTTAGCTGGAGCCGCTGTCGCAACTACTTTAGCTTCTGCCTTAGCTGGTGTTGCTGTTGCAACTACTTTAGTATCTTCTTTAGCTTTAGCTGGTGTTGTAACTACATCGTCTGCTGTTACTACAGTATTATCATAGAAATCATCTGCAGTAACGGATACGCCTGTGCCATTTTGAGCATAAGTGATTTCACGATCATTTGTTGTATCAGCATCTGTGTTATCGTAGAAGTCTTCTGCTTCTACAGATGTCCCAACACCGTTTTCTGAATAATTGAACTCACGATTGTTGTCTGTTGCTTCATCTGTATTGTCATAGGCATCTTTTTCTTCCACAAATTCGCCGATACCATTTTCTGAATAATACGTTTCAGTTGTTGATACGCCGTCACCATTTTTTGAATAAGTGAATTCGCGGTTGTTTGTTGCATCAGCGTCTGTGTTATCGTAGAAATCTTTTGCTTCTACAAAGTCACCGATACCATTTTCTGAATAATACGTTTCAGTTGTTGATACGCCGTCACCATTTTTTGAATAAGTGAATTCACGGTTGTTTGCTGCATCAGTATCTGTATTGTCGTAAGCATCTTTTTCTGCCACGATTACTCCAGCACCGTTTTCTGTATAATAATCTTCAGTTGTTGATACACCTTCACCATTTTGTGAATAAGTGATTTCACGATCATTTGCTGTATCAGTATCTGTATTGTCGTAAGCATCATTTTCTGCTACGGCTACCCCAGCACCGTTTTCTGTGTAATAATCTTCAGTTGTTGATACACCTTCACCATTTTGTGAATAAGTGATTTCACGATCATTTGCTGCATCAGTATCTGTGTTATCGTAAGCATTTTTTTGTTCTACGATTACTCCAGCACCATTTTCAGATGTAGTAATTTCATCAGCACTTGCTTGTGTTGCGCCTGCAACACCTAAAGTTACTAAAACAGTTGCTCCGAAAACCCAAGTTTTTTTGCTTTTCCACATTCTAAAACGTTTTGTTTCTTGTCCAGCAGAAAGAGCGCCAAAATGATTCTTTTTCATTTTCATTCCCCACTTCTTTTTTATAAATATCGTGTGTATCTTTACACAACACCCATTATAACTTAAAGCCAATAGTTATTTATGTTCAAAAACGCGTGTTCAAAAAGACATTTTTGAACATCTTATGGTTTGTATTTCTTATAAACTAATAATAGAAATAATTTACTCTAATTCTTCTTATTTACTATTGAAATATGAACAAGTTGCTCAGTTAGTTTACGTTCAAAAGTCGTCTAACTGAGTCCTATTCTCATTTACGCCGATCTTTTCTCGTTTAACTGGCTACGTTTTCTAAAAATGGTCTTTTGGTACGTGTCACTTAAGATTATCGCTTTAATAATAGCGTTTTCAATAACAATTTGTGAAAGATTGTACTATAATATAAATAGGATTTATCTTTGATATAAATAAACTTTATTTTTAGAATTAATTGTTAGCTTTATATCCCTTGGTATAAAGAGATGATTCTTTTTCAGCTATCATTTATCTTTTGACTATTTTTATAAACGGCAATCTTTCTTATAGGGAGGACTACTATTTATGATTTATCTAAGTAAATACAACCAATTAAAAATAGAAATAATTGAAATATTAAGTCAAATAAATCAAGAAATCTCCTATAATGATCTGCTTTCAAAACTTTCTAAGGGGGTGGGGATCCATTCACTGATCTCTTTGTGCAAAGAATTAGAAACAGATATCAGTAAGGTCTATCCGGAGAAAAACGTTTATCTTAAAATCAATTCTTCTTCGCTTCAACTGATTCGATATTCTTCAACACTGCTGTATTTATATGATGAAATCTTTTCTTCTGATCTCTCTTATAAAATTATCGAATCCCTTTTTTATAAGCGCTCATTCAATTCAGAAAAATTTTGTCATGAACAAGGCATCAGTTTGTCTACCTTACGTAGAAAAATCACGGATTTAAACAAATATTTAAGTCATTATCAGCTGCATATCAGTGTCTCAAGCCGCTTAACTTTGCAAAAAGAACCAGGTAGTAAAAATGGAGAAATTAGTGCGCGATTTTACCTATTTTCCTTTCTTTATAGTATCCATAGACAGATCCAAAATGTCCACTGGATTCAAGACAGCGATAAATTAAAGGAATTACGCAACCAAATTTTTACTTATTTAGGGATCTCCTATTCAGGTGTATCCAACGACACCATTCTTTTATGGTTATATGTCATTCAAGTATCTGCTCTAAACAAGCATACTTTAGATTTTACTAGTGAGGAACAACGTTTTATTGATGCCCTGGATCTTCCGCGAAAGCCGAATTTTTTAACTACTTGGACGGCCGAAGATTGGCGATTTCTCCTTGTCATTCTCCATTCCTTTGACAATCTAAAGTATCAACTGAATGATTCTCTGACCCTTCCTCCACAAGAAGAAGCGAAAAGCCAAGAAATAGAATCGACTTGGTTTGAAAACTTTGAAACAGCATTCCAAGTACTTTCGCTAGAACAGCGAACCTTGATTCATAAGTATTTCAAAAAGAAATATTTATTTCAACAATTCTTCCCTGTCAATGAAGTAACTACACAACAACTTACTTTTTTGGATATTTCTGATTTTCATAAGAATTATCCTTTATATTATCAAAAATTCCAGAAACTCTGGCAGAACTTTACACTCTCTATTACTAAAAAAGAGATCGATCTTTATTATTTTGAAGTGGAGGCAATATTGTTAAGCACGTATCTTTGTCCACCTGCTCACTGTTTGCCAAATTTCAAAATTTTTCTGCTCTCAGATTTGGGACACTTGTATGAATCTTATATTCATACACAGATCACTGATACCGTCAGAGGACTTGTGGACTTGACCTTTGTGGATAACCCGATTGATGCGGATTTGACAGTTAGTCTCATCCCTCCGCCAGCGTCTCTAGGCATCCCAAACAGCACTGTATTTTTGCTTAAAATGCTGCTTAACGAATGGGATCTAGCAAATTTATTTTTAAAAATCAAATCATTGATTGATACTCAGTATCCCCGCAAAGAAGATGATCGGCTGACTCCACAATTAGCTGAAAAAGAATGCCTTTAACTTTTTAGCCGTATAATTTTAAAAAAAAGTTTCACGAAAGCTGTATTTTCGTGAAACTTTTTTCTGTTTTACTCAATAAAAAAGAGAACACCGAAATGTTCTCCTGGAATTTGATTTACCATTGATGAATAAAACGCTTAGTTACTGCAGAATTTTATAGGTATACTAAACAAAAATTTTTAGCTGTTAGTTGGATCATTTTCTAATAAAATAATCTGACCTGTTAAAAATTCGTTTTAGGATCAATTAGCTCGCTGTAACTAATTACCGTCGTAAAATCGATTAGGTCAGCTGTTTCACTTTTTATAATCTTAACGACAGCAGAATTATTCAGCTTATTTTTGACAATCCCGACTTGCGTTTCCTTTTTATATTCGAAAAATACTTCTTGACCTAGCAAGAAGCGCTCCCCTAAAAAAGAGGGTTGTGGAGATTTGAATCCATAGGTGTTGGCCATTTGAATATCCTCCTTCAAATATTAAAAAAAAGAAGATCGTTTCCGATCTCCTTCATCATCTAGCGATAAATAATTCTTAGTCTTTTACAATGTTTGAAGCTTGTAAGCCACGTTGGCCTTCTTCAACATCGAAAGTCACTGCTTGACCTTCTTCTAAAGATTTGAATCCTTCACCTTGGATAGCTGAGAAATGAGCAAATACATCATTGCCATCTTCACCAGTGATAAAACCAAAACCTTTATCTGCATTAAACCATTTTACTGTACCTTTATTCATAATAAGTACCTCCAATTACACATCAAGTGTGTTTATTTGTAATAAAGAATGACGTGTAATAAAAAAGTATCTTAAAGTATATAGATAACCACCTAGTCACATATCAAAGTATTACTTAGTAACCATAACATGATTGGCTGCTAAAAGCAAAGAAACATGAACATTATTTGATTTAAATCTTTATAATATTAAGTTTTATCTTTTTTCTTAATAATTAGAGACAAATCCACTTTTGTGTTTTTTATTTTTTCGATAGAATCTGCTCAGAAAAAAATTTGATTTTATGCTTATCTAATAAAAATACGAACTTTCAAAAAAAACTGAATAAACCTAATCGATAGCTTGAACCGTGACTTTGACGGTATCGCGGATTTCTTTATTCAACTGTTTGCGAATATCTTTTCTGATTCCTAAAATGTAACAAATACTGCCGTCTGCATTTTTTACTCCCATATTCACAATACTTCCTTGATAGTCAATCCCATCAAATGTTGCTTGAACTTTGACGCGGCCTTTATTAAATTCGGTTCGAACATCGTAAGGGAAAATAACATACGCTCCGCCTTTTCCAACTTCTGAGGCATATATTTTCGATTCAAATTTGTATTCTTTCATTCGTAAACACTCCTTTGCTTTTGATCATTGCATAGGTTTTGCAACAATGTAGTTCTTATCAAACAGATTATAGCATCATTGAATCTCAGCTGCTAAACTATCTTTGTCCCTTTAAATCAGTCATCCTTACAAATCTGAACAAATTGTTTCAGCTAGTTTCTTAAATTCTTTGTTTTCCCTAGATAATTTGTTAAGATAGAGCTGAAAAAAATAGCACAAGGAATGATCTAATTGAAAAAATCAGATGATCTATCCTCCTAACAATCCATTTTTTATTATTAGGAGGAATCTCTATGACATTTAAAATAATCAACTTAGCTGAATGGGAACGGACCGAAGTTTTCAATCATTTTTTAACTCAACAAACATCTTTTAGTATGACTAAAGAAATCGAGGTCACCCACCTCTACAATTACCTAAAGGAAAATGAACACTCTTTTTATTCCGGTTTCATCTATTTAGTAACGGCTATCGCCAACCAAAAAATCAATTTTCGGCTAAGCTTCAATCGCGAAGGTCAAGTTGGCTATTGGGATCACTTATTGCCGATGTATACGATTTTCGATAAAAAGACCCATCAATTCTCAACTTTAGCAACGGAATACTCGCTGGATTTTCAAACGTTTGAGAAAAATCATCGCACTGATCTAGCAACATTTAGTAATACGGGAAAATTATTTCCGCAAGCGACCTTGCCGGAAAATGTCATTAATATCTCTATGATCCCATGGACTTCGTTTACAGGATTTAATTTGAATATAAACAATGATCAGCCTTACCTTTTACCAATCGTAACTGGTGGAAAATTTGTTTTTCTCGACGATAAAATTTTTCTACCGATAGCTTTGCAAATTCACCATGCTGCATGTGACGGTTTTCATGTTGCTGATTTTCTTAATCTCTTTGAAAAAATGGCAGCAAATCCGCAAAATTATTTTGAATAAATTCGTAAAATAAAATTCTGGGACTGTGACACCACTCTTGTCACAGTCCTTTTTACTACTATTACTGGTGAAAAACGGCTTTTCCGAAAACAAGTTAAGATTTCTTGAAGCCCCACCTCTGCCTCTTTTGGTTTGCATCCTCAGCCCCCCTTACTTTGCTCCACTTGTGTTACACTCTACATAAGAGGTGAATTTTATGTTAAAAACACAAATTGATGTGATTTCTCTAATGAAATCTGTTTCACTACGCGTCGCTGACTCTTTCGACAGCGCTTCGGTGATTGCAGAATTCGAAACACCTAAAGAATTACTAGACTATTCCGAAAAAAACTTTGATTTAATCTCAGCTGAATTTTTGGAATCCTTTCGTAAAGATTTTCAAGATGCCTATGTCACTGAATTAATTAAACAATTAAAAGAACAAAGCGTTCCCTTCGATTAGACTCTGTGACAGAGTCTTTTTTTAGTGGAAAAATCAGAACTCGATTTTTAGCTATTTTGCAAGACTATTCGTGCATTTTGTAAACATTCTGTGCTATATTCTTTTCATATAACTATGAAACGAGGTTCGATTATGCCATTTTTAGTACTATTGATTGATCTTTTTGCAGCACTAATTTATTTCTTTCAATTAAATACGCAATCTCACAGCGCAAACTTTGTAGGATTGATCATCCAGACTTTAATAACACTGATATTGCTGGTCATCACCTTTAAATATAAAGGAAAAAGATATGCTAACATCCAACCAGTCTTTTTCATGAAATACCTTTCGATCAGATACGCAATAATCGTTATTTCAACTTTGATTAATCTAGTTGTCTTGTTCCTGTATTTTCTAAACTTTTTAGGAATCAATAATGTGATTTTTGCTGGATTTTAACTTTATCGGCTAATAACTCGATTATGAAGAAAGTTAATCTTCATGAGTGCCAGAACAAAGATTCGATTAAAAAGCCCGTGCGGACACACGGACTTCCACTCATTTCTGAGCAATTATGACAAATATATTATATCAAAAAAGGAGTTTTAACATGGGATTATTCGATGGTTTAATGGGAAATGCAACCCAACATAGCAACGAGGCGATAGAAAAAGAATTACAAGATGTTTTGATCTCTAATGAAAGAGTAGATCTAGCTTTTAAATTGGTGCGTGATCTAATCGTTTTTACGGACAAACGGTTGATACTTGTCGATAAACAAGGAGTCACTGGAAAAAAAATAGATTATAAATCCATTCCGTACAGATCAATTTCTCGTTTTTCTGTGGAGACAAGCGGACACTTCGATTTAGATGCCGAATTAAAAATTTGGATTTCAAGCGCTGAGTTGCCTGCAGAAAGCCTGCAATTCCGCAAGGACAAAAATATCGTAGCTATTCAACAAGCATTAGCTGCTGCTGTCTTACAGTAAAAAACAAAAGCCCGTGCTGTAACACGGACTTCCACTCATTTCTGAGATACACATTAACAATATTATATCAGAAATGGGGCGTTAAGAAATGAAAAAAATTGTTTTGGGATTAATTGCTACAATGGCTATAGTTGTACTTGGTGGTTGCTCGTCTGGTTCAGATGAGACGACTTCTAGCTTGGAAACGCAAGTATCTGATTTAAAAACGGAAAACTCTGACTTGAAGAAGAAAGTTACCGCTTACGAAGGTCTTCTAGGGTTGGATGAGACAGATGACTCTGAAGAATCTTCAGATGTTAAAGATAGTGATTCCTCATCTAACGAACTGTCTCTAAATGAGGAAGGATCTTTCCAAAGTGGTGAAAAAATTAGTATTAAATCTATTGAAGAAAATCCAAATCTTGAATTGTATGAACCAAAAGATGGCGAACACCCTGTGATTGTGACTGCTACCGTTGAGAACACGTCATCTTCACCATTATCATTTAATTCACAAGCCTTTGATTTATACGATGGTAATTCTGAGTTATGTACATTTGATGCGAGCACATATGATAATAACATTCCAAACAGCATCGCATCTGGAAAGAAAGCAACGGTGATTATTCATTATTCAGCAAAAGGTAACGGTCCCTATTCAGTTACATTTGGAAATGCATCTTGGTCTCAAGATTAACTCCCTGGTCATTCACTTGATAATTTTTACTGACAAGAAAAAACACACGCCGCTCTCCCCTACCAAAGTTTGAGTGGCGTGATCACATAAAAAAGTCCGAATAAAAATTCGATACGATAGGAGGCGATTAATTGTTAATTGTTGAGGGGATATATTATTTCAAGGATGAACTCCTTCAAGGAGGCGGAAATAAATATAATATTATTCTTGATGTAGACAGTATTTCTGAAAACGATATGCCTATTGCAAGAAGTAACGAACTGATTTTATCCCAAATTCACCTGACCTATAAAATTCCATATCAAGAATTATCACCTTATTTCCAAGTACAAAATATTACAACTGTTTATTCACAAAAACGAATAGATATCCTTACTAGTATCGTGGAAGATAGTGATTTTTCCAGAAATTTCATACGAGGTCTAAAGTTAGCGTATAGTCCCGATCTCGAGGATTCGGGGAACAGACTAGGCGTTGCTTTAGAGATTCTAGTGATAAAAATTCTTAGTCGGGAAGAAATTCCATATAATCCTGTGGCTACATTAGGCACGTTATTAAGCTTACTTCGGAAAAACGTTGAAATATTTGCTGAGGATTATCAAAAATTTAACGTTGCAAATAAAAGTCGCATTAAATCTAGCCACCACAAAGACGATAGGTTTACAAAAGAAGACGCTACTATCCTATCTGATACCATTATCTATATTGCAGAGACTTATTTTTTATAGCAGGAATCCAATCATACACATAATCTAGATAGTTTTCCACAATGTTTGGTGCGACATTATACAATCTGGCTATATAAACCACATATTCTTTTTCCCAATCATGGAGGTCATCAAAGTTTATGACAGGAGTCTCATGGTCAAGTCGTCCCCATTCACCGGAAAGGCCCACAAACGTATCCATTATCGTTTCAATATTCTCTCTTGATAACTCGATAAGCATTTAGTTCACCTCAATTGGACGGTTTTTTATAGTCCAATTATATCATCATAAATAAAAAAACACACCCACGTCTATCTTGGCGGACTGAGTGGCGCGATCACATAAATTCTGCACCCTTAATGGGGCTTCTTTGTCATATTTTACCTTATATATGCCTGCCTATGCAAGATAAGGAGAAAAATTATGGCAACATTCAAGCAATATACAAAAAAGAATGGTGAAAAATTATGGCAATTCAAAACTTACTTAGGTGTCAATGGAAGTCACCGGCAAGCAAGAGTCTGCCAACAAAAGGGGGTATAAATCGAAAAAAGATGCTCAAGCAGCCTGTAAAAAGCTCGAGCTAGATTATCAACAAAAAAAAGACTCTAAACAAAAGCCACACACGTATCAAGAAGTTTATGATCTTTGGATTATCACTTACGAGAAAACTGTAAAAGAAAGTACCTTTTCAAAAACAAAAGAGCAGTTCGCCTTACACATCCTACCTGTTTTCAAAAAAATGTATGTAGATAAGATTACACTCATACAAGCACAACAATTTGCGAATGATATGTCTGAAAAGCTAGTCTCTTATACACAAATTATAAGCAATGCTTCAAGAATAATAAAGTTCGCAATGAACTTGAACTATGCTTTTTCAAATCCTTTTGATCGTATTACCCGTCCCAAGGTAGCTGAAGAAATTGAGGATGATGTAGTTTCAAATTTCTACACACGAGAAGAACTGAATCGTTTTCTCTCCCTCGCAAAGAAAGAACTCGACTTAAAGAAATATGCATATTTTAGAGCTATTTCTTACACCGGTCTAAGAAAAGGCGAAATGTTAGCATTAACATGGGAAGACATCGATTTTGAACAAAAAACGCTCCGTGTTTCAAAGACTGTAACAGTCGGAAAAGATCGCCGACTTTACGTAGGACCGCCAAAAACGAATAAATCAAAACGGGTGATTGCCATTGATGATGAAACCATCGCTATTTTAAAACAATGGAAAAAAGATCAGATCAAATTTTATTCTAAAATTGGTATTTCTACATTCAAGTCAAAACAATTGATTTTTTCCAATATAGAAAATGGATTGATTACCTTATCTCAACCACGAAAATGGCTAGATTCAATAATTTATAAGTATCAATTAAAAAGGATTACTAACCACGGTTTCAGGCATACCCACGCCACCTTATTACTTGAAGCTGGTTGTTCAATGAAGGATGTTCAAGAACGGTTAGGACATGCAAATATACAAATTACAATGAACCTATATGTTCACCTTACCGAAACTCGGAAAAGAGAAACCGTCGATAACTATGTTTGTTATTTAAATTCTTCCAATGAAAATCCTGAAAAATCAGAACTGGTTAAAAAGCTGGTTAAAAAATAAAAAAATCCGATAAACGAGGTGTAGAATCGCTCTACATCAACGTTTATCGGACTTGATTTCTTATATTGGCGGGAATGTGTAGGAATCGAACCTACCTAAGAAGCTCTTAACTCCTCATACTGGTTTTGAAGACCAGAGGGAACACCAGAACCCATCCACTCCCGAAACAAAACAATCATACCATTCATTTAAATGAGAATCAATAACAAATCACAAAGAAAACAATTGGGGCAAGCTGCTGCTGGCTATTATTTTATGAACTACGATCATTGATTGCTCAAGTAACAAGCAAAAGTTCATCGTTCTTTCAATCACTGCTTGCCATCATCAGAAAACTCGCTGATCTCTTTATTCAAGAAATAAGAAATCATCGTACGGATAAGGACGATTAGCGCCAACTTAATGATATCTTGAAAGGTTGGATTGATGATCGATTCGATGATATCTGCTACAATCAAAAATTCTAAGCTTAACAAAATATAACTGCCCAAATAAGCTTTGATGTATTTATTTTTATGCAAAACAGACGCGAAGTCTTTTTCTTTTTCACGAATCAATTTGATAAAGGAAAAAAACGCACCAACTAAAATAATGAAGATCGATAAACTATTCAGCAGCAAAACAATCGAATGAAAAAACTGTTGGATAAACTTTTCAAAAACAACCATATTTTCCCCGCCCTTCTCCTCATTTTCCTAGCTGAAATAATTACTCAATCAATACATTGTCACTTTGGCATAATAAAATTTATCTTTTCTTAGTACCTTTTAAGTCAGCAATAAGCTTTGCTAGTTAAAGTGAATATTATAACTTAAGACGACTACTTACCGAAAGGATGATTCTTATGCCAAAAAATTTAAGACAAAATGCCCGCGTCTTTTTAAAAGATACGTTTTACGATTTATCGATTTTACTTCTATCACATTTAGTTTATCAAACAATCGCTCAATTATTAAATTAATATGCCCTACGCAATTGACTCGCTAAATCTGCATAAGTAGATTTTTTCAGCCCAAGAATGATCTCTGGCCTGCTCGGCTTTGTCTTATTCCCTAAAAAAAAAAAACGGGAGTATGACAAACTCTTGTCATACTCCCGTTTTCCGAATGCACGGTGACTTCTTGCTAAACTTTTTGTTTCATCACAATCCCTGTATAGATCCAGACCGTCAATAAATAATAGATAAAATATAGAACAAAGAAAATTAAGAATGGTAGCCAAAGGTTGTTGTATGGTTCACTTAATAATGATTTGAACATCTGCAACCCAAACAAGACATGTGTCACACCTAAGAGACCTGGAACTAAGAAAAGGATCCCGATTTCTCGGCGGATTGATTGCTTCAAAAGATTGCGGCGTGTACCGATTTTTTCTAGCATGCTGTAGCGTTGGATATCGCTTTTTGCACCAGATAAGATCTTAAACATGAGACAACTTGCCAACATTGTTAAGAAGGCAATCCCTAAGAAGAATCCCATAAATTCAAAACCTGAGAAGACTGCGTTAGACATTTCATACACTAGCGTTTTTTGGCTCATACCGTTCATGTTCTTATCCAACGTTGGATTTTTACGGAAATTTTCGTTGGCTATCTCTTTCAGTGCACCTTTGTCTTTCATGAAATCTGCAACAGTGATCAAACGTAGCTGAGTGACTTCACCTGGCAGAGCAGCAAACTCTTCGCTAGTTACGAATTGATGCTTCTTCGCGCTTTGTTCGGGTAATTCTAGCGAACGCAATTGATCAGCCGCAGTTGCATCAGCAGCCAATTGTTCTCCGGTATAATGGATTTTTTTTACTTTACGACCTGTTCCGAACTCTTTCGCTATGAAAGGTGTCTGATCAAACTGTCCACGGTCATAATAAATCGTGTCTGCGTCTTCTTTTTGTTGATATGCAATATCAGCAGTAGCTTGAATTGTTCGCAGATCAGATGAGCGGAAGCTCTGACCATTGTTTAAAACTAGATCATACGTTGTCGTAGCTTCCGTCATTTTCATGATTTCATTGTGAAAACCCAATCCAACAGTAATTGCACCCAATGCCAGCGCAAAAAGCATCGCTACCATCGACAAAATCCGGGTGTAATCTTGGATTCGAAAACTTAATTGTGCTAACGTAAAACTATTCAGATTCTTTAACGCGATATTCTCACGTCGCTTCAAAAGAGCTAAAACAAAGATCAAAATCGAATGGAATACTAAATACGTCCCCAAAATAATTGTAACTAAAGCGATGATCAGTGCTAAAAAGGCTAACTGCATCACTTGTGCCATCATGAAATAACCGATGGCCAAAAATAAGATTCCTGCGATCACTTCCAGCCCTAAAGTTACAGGCTTACGATTGGCTGGCAATGGGGTTTCACTGGCTCTTAATAAACTCAAAATAGGTTTTTTCACGATCGTCATGGCATTTACTATCGCTGCCAATAAAAAAATAGCAGTGAAAAAAATCAATGTGAACAGCACTGCTGAAGAATTGATTGCTGTAAAGTGAGTAATCTTAATATCTAATTGTTGGACTAACAATTGTTGAACGATACCGCTTAGACCAACGCCTAAAACTGTTCCTACGATCGTAGCGCTGACACCTACAACAAAAGTTTCAATAAAAATCAGTTGCGCTATCTTGCGCCCTTTGGCTCCTAGCATCATAAACATCGCGTAATCTTTTTGCCGCATTGTCATCAAAAAGGAATTGGCATATACTATATAAACGAAGGTAATGATTGAAAGCAATACAGTTCCTAGATGAAAAATAATCACCGTTGCTGAGATCATCGAATTGTTTTCTAAAAAATTTTTGTTAGTAGCCATTGCTTCAAACATATAAAAAATCCCCGAAGCCACGACTAAACCTGAGAACAGAACGACATAATCGCGCAAGCGCGCTTTAATACCGGTCAGTGATAATTTTAAAAGCATGAAAATCTCCCCCTACTGTTCCAAATTCCCAAGAATACTTAAAATCTGGCGATAGAAAGCTTCTCGTGTTTGATTTTCACGTTTGACCTCTTGATAGATCACACCGTCTTTAATGAATAAAATCCGTTGACAGTAACTTGCGGAAAATGGGTCATGAGTTACTAAAAGAATCGAGACTTGATCTGTTTGATTCAATTCTTCCATCGTATCTAACAAATCTCGCGCGCTGTTTGAATCCAGTGCGCCCGTGGGTTCATCGCCTAGTAAAATTGTCGGCTGAGTCACTAACGCCCGCGCAGCTGCCACCCGTTGTTTTTGTCCACCAGAGATCTGAGCCGGATAGCTAGTTAAAATACTGTCGATTGATAAGCGTTGCGCGACTTTTGCTACTCGCTGATGGATTTCTTTGCTTTTAACTCCTTGCAGCGATAATGGAACGGCGATATTTTCTGCTGCCGTCAAATTTTCTAATAAATTGAAGTCTTGAAAGATAAAACCGATCTCATGACTGCGGAAATCTGCTAGTTGATTGCCGGATAATTTGGTCACATCGGCTTGATTGATCTGAATCTGTCCTGCAGTTGGTTTATCTAGTGTTGCTAGTAGATTCAGTAAGGTTGATTTACCTGAGCCTGACGCTCCCATAATCCCGATAAATTCACCTTTTTCTACCTCAAAAGAAATTCCTTTTAAAGCTTCTGTTTTCTTCTGATTTCCTTTTCCATAAGTCTTCTTTACTTCATTAACTGTTACGATTTTTTCCATGTCTTCACTCCCATTTCTTATCACAAAACCGATTTTCAGCAAATCGATTTCAGTTTTTATTATGCGTATACAAGAATCAAGCGCCTAGTTTGGCTAATGCTTTTTTCGGTACTTCTTTTTGTGGGACTTCTTCATACGAAGTCACGCCTTTTTGTTTGTTCCAAGTTACTTTGAGAAAAGCTTCCCTTCGCAACGGACGATCTTTTGCCGCATTGAATTTTAGTTCTTTTTCTTTGCCCTCGTCATCATATCCTGGCAATGAATATTTATAATCGACATAAGAATTGCCGCTATCGTCTTTACTATCGATTCGTTGGCCATCTGTAGTGATCTGAACATAGTATTCATCCCCACTAGACACAACTTTTTGTGCTATTTGCAGACCGATAAACGCGATGACGACCACACTAACCAATCCAATCAAAATTTTTTTCATAAGTGATTACCCCTTTATTACTTTCTAAAGCAACTATACAAAAATTCTAAACTACTAACCATTGAAAGAGCCTAGCTTCAACTAACAATTTTGTCATCTCGAAAAAAATATAAAAAATAAGCTAGCCTCAACATGATTATCTGTTGATACTAGCTTATTTCAATATTCTCAGACTAAGCACTTTAGCCTTTGAATCTGCTCATGCTCATTTTACTGCAAAACGTTTCATCTGCGGTAATTTGATAAACCAAGCCACTAATAGACACGAAACGATTTTATCGACGACATTCCCGGTTACAGCTCCCCAATACGTTGCGCTGATCATTTCTTTTCCAGAAGCTCGTAACGCCATGATGACGATGTCTGTTCCTGATCCAGTGAATCCACCAAATAGAGCTAAACGAATAGGTGCGCCGATCATTGGACAAATAAATGCTAACAAAATACCAGCAATCAATGCTTGCTTATAACCAAATCCTTTTCTAGCTACAAGCGCCACTACGATTGCTACTGCCATATTGACCAAAGCAAATGGAATCGATAACGGTCCGCTGATTAAACCCATCAATAAATTCGTCGTTACACCTGTTAAAATCCCATAACCCATCCCAAAATTTGCTGCGATAAAAATCGTACCCATCGTATCTAAAAACAATAAGGGAATTTTCATCATTGCCACTGCTTCACCTAAAACGACATTTAATACGACTGCAATGGCACACATCGCGATCACTTTTGCTTTACTATTCATTTTTCTACTCCTCATAACAAATCTTTTTTTCTGGTACTGCACAACTAATTAACCGTCTAGCATTTTTCTAAAAATCTGTGTAACTTTTCTTTAAATACGCCTTCACTGTCCTCACTATACCAAGTTGGTACTTCCAAATAATCTGTGTTGAGCTGTGCTTTTTGGCATTTTTCAAAAAACTCTTCCATCAAGACGCCACGTTGTCCACTGATCGAACAATTCGGGCTTTCGTTGATTCCAATCACACCGAGGTAGTGATAACCTTCTGCTTGGTAGGCTTGAATCTGCTGAATGATCGGTTGCAACATCTGTTGACACTGCTGACGAAAATCTGGCAAAGCCGCGTATTCCTCGTAAGACATTGGCGGACGATCACCGCCTAAGACCAAAAATTCTGGACAAGGCAGTTGAATAATCGCAATCCCGCGACTTAATAGGTCGATTGCAAACGGAAATGCTCCTCGTGCTCGTTCCAATCCATGGACCACAGCATTTTGGTTCAAAATACAATGAGATACAGCAACTAATTGTTTTTGTGGTTGAATGATTTCACCCCCTAGCTCTGAAATTTTTTTATCAAAAAATGTCTTGCAAACTAGCTTGGATCAGTGGGAATTCTTCGAACGCAATCGTGCGCAGATCTAAGTAATTGCAGTCATTTTTTATCCGAGTAATGATTGGTGTTGCTGATAGTCGCAACTTTTCTTGTAAGACATCTGCAGGAACCTGGTCACTGCTCAAGCTAATAGCGTATGTCGGCAATAAATGTTCTGGATAAGAACCGCCACCGATTTTACTGTTATCTTTTTCAATCGTTACATTCAATCCCGCGATTGGTTGCAATAATTCTGCAAGCTCTGTCGCCTTATTTAAACAATCTGCTTCACTTAAACTGATCATTTGTAAAGTAGGGACATTTTTTATCGCTTCTTTTTCATCAAGATACAATGCTAACGTTGCTTCCAATGCGCTCAAGGTCATCTTATCGATTCGTAATGCCCGCAACAATTGGTTTTTCTTCATCTTTTCGATGTATTCGCGTTTGCCCACAATGATCCCTGCTTGCGGACCGCCGAGTAATTTATCTCCGCTGAACGTGACGATGTCACAGCCTTGCTCCAAAACTTCTTTGACTGTTGGTTCATACGGCAGACCAAAAGGACGCATATCCAATAATAAGCCGCTGCCTAGATCATTGATCAACGGCAACTTGTATGCATGGGCCAATTCGGCTAAGTCGTTTAATTCAGGACTTTCAGTAAAACCGATGATCCGATAATTACTCGTATGAACTTTCAAAATCGCACCGGTCTCCTCCGTTAACGCCGTTTTATAATCAATCAGATGGGTCTTGTTGGTTGTTCCTACTTCTACGATTTTCCCGCCGCTTGAAGTAATGACGTCTGGAATCCGAAAGGCTCCACCGATCTCAACTAATTCCCCTCGCGAAACCAAAACTTCTTTTTCTTGGACCAAGGTACTCAAAACCAATAACACTGCCGCAGCATTATTATTTACGACTAAAACATCTTCTGCTCCTGTGAGTTTTTTCACGATTGAAACTAAGTGACTATAACGAGAACCACGCTTTCCACTAGCTAGATCAAATTCTAAATTCGAATAGTGGAAGCTGGTTTTCAATACTTGTTCTTGGGTCTGCGCACTTAATGAAGAACGTCCTAAGTTAGTATGAACGACAGTCCCGGTTCCGTTGATCACTCGCCGCAAAGAAAATTGTTTTTCGGCTAATTCTTTGTGGATCAGCGCCAAAATCGCAGGTTGATCGATCACTGATTGCCGCGAGCCGGCGACTACTTCTTTTCGGATCGTCGCTAAAACTTGTTGTACTGCCTCTTTTGCTTTTCCATGTGGATAGCTAGAATCGATTTGCTTTAATAAAATATCGACTGAAGGCAAATTTGCTAAAATTTGTTGAATTTCTTTTGACATATTTCCCCTGCTTTCTCAGCGTGAAGCCAGATTTTTTAATGCCGCCAAGACTTGATCGAGCTCCGTCTTAGTAGTAAAACTCGAAAGTGATAAACGGACGGTTCCGCGATCAGCTGTTCCTAACGCTTCATGCATCAATGGTGCACAGTGATAGCCCGGACGTGTCGCAATTTGATATTCCTCCCACAATAAATCGCTGACAACGGCTGATTCCGCATCTTTGATATTGATCGAAAAAACATCCACTCGCGAATTAGTGAAATCTCCGTAAATCGTCACCCCAGCGATTTTTTGCAGTTCTTGATAAAAATAATCTCCTAGTTTCATCTCTTTCTTTTGTTCTTGCAGCCATTGGATCCCTGCGGCTAAACCAGCCAGACCTGGGATATTTAATGTGCCTGCTTCTAACAATGTTGGCAGTTCTTTTGGCTGGACTTTTGAAAAAGATTGCATCCCGTCGCCGCCTGTGATGACGGGTTCGATTGGTAATTCTTTTAACAGACAAACACCACCTGTACCTTGTGGACCATACAAAGATTTATGACCCGTGAAACAAACAGCGGCAATTTTTCCGTCAGTCAAGTCAATTGGGACGACCCCGGCTGTTTGGGAAGCATCAATGATCAAATACAACTGATGTTTCTCGCAAAAGTCTTTGACCCATTCAAGCTCTAGACGATTGCCAGTCACATTGCTGGCATGATTGCAGATTACGGCTTTCGTTTCCGGTCGGATTTTTTCAGCAAACTGCTCGTAATTTAAACGTCCAGTACCCGCTTCACTCGTTACTACATCGAAACTGACACCTTGCGCTTCTAATTGGTACAGCGGGCGTAATACTGAATTGTGTTCCCAATCTGTTGTAATTACGTGATCTCCAGGATGAATCAACCCTTTTAAAACTTCATTTAACGCAACCGTAGCATTATTCGTAAACGCTACTTCATAGCGCTGGTCTGCTTTAAACAAGTCTTTGATTTTGTTTCGCGCAGCTTCTGCCACCCGAAAACCGGCTAAAGAATAACCATGTGCACCACGAGACGGATTGCCGTATTCACCTTGCAGGATTTCCATCACCGCTTCAGCTACTACCGCTGGTTTTTGTGCAGTTGTGGCAGCATTATCTAAATAGATCCCCATTCATTGAACCTTCTCTCTTTACGTTCATTGATTTTTCCAAAAATAATTTTACAGCTAAACCATTTGTCTCAAGCCTGTAAAAAATTTGCTCAGCTTCCAAGGACCCGATAATTTTCCACACGTTTAGTGATTTCCTGCTTATCCATATATTCTAAAATCAGCATGGATGATTTTCGACTAGAATTTGTTAAATCACGGAAATCACCTAAAGTCATTTGTCCATGTTCTGCGACATAGTCTTGAACAAGTTTTACTGCTTGAGCGAAGATCTCGCCTAATAAGACATATTCATGCGTTAAAAAGATAACAGAATCCCCATTTAGAGCTTCTAAAACTTCTGCCGCATTTTTGTCTATATCAAATAATTCTTCTTTTTTAATCGGTGTATAACCGTTTTTAGCCAGCGTCTGTTCGATTTTTTCTTTGGCTGCTTGTTGATATTTATTGAATGTCACTTCAAAATCTTGTAACGCCAATTTGTCGTTCGCCTCTTTGACGACATCTTTTTTCAGCAAAGCGATCAACGCTGAGATCTCTTTTTCAGCCAACACGCCCCGCATACGAGAACGGAATTCTTCCAATGGCATACCAAAACGCAAACGATATTGTTTGTGATAAGCCGATAAAATTTCTGTTGCCTGGCTCACCAATTTTTGGTAGCTGACATGCGCTAAATAGCCGACCGACGTTTCAATCACGCGATCTTCTGCTGCCATTTCTGTCAAAACAGGTTGCAATTCTTCTTTAGCAACACCTAAATACTCCAACAAGACTTTTTCTTTTGTAAAGGGTTGTTTTTTGTTGACCATGAAATCAGTGATCAATTCATCCAAGCTACCTTCTTCTTTGGCCTTTAGACTCTCGAGAATTTCAACTTTGAACCGGCGATGTTTATGGGGTGCAGCATCTAAAACTTCACCACCTGCGATTGTCTGCATCGGTGAATAAGAACGTAAAATGAACCGGTCCCGTTCTTTGACCGCGACTTGTTCTTCTAAACGCAGCTGTAAGAACCCTTCTTCGCCTGGACCAATCCAATCAACACCTAACGGAACCGTTCGAGCCATTACTTCACGGGTTCCGATCAATAACCGTACGCGATCCCATAAACCAATCCCACCGTCTACATCCGGCAGACAAGTAATTTTAACATCCAACATCCATGTGTCTTCCAACTTTTCCGAAACAGATAGCACATCGCCGCGCTGAATTTCTTCAGTAGCGATATTGGCCAAATTCAACGCGGTTCGCTGACCAGGCTGCGCACTCTTTACATCTGTCTCATGAACTTGGATATTTCTTACTCGAGTTTTCTTTCCGCTTGGGTAAAGATACAAATCTGCTCCAACAGTGATCGCACCATCCAATAATGTTCCTGTAACGACCGTACCAAATCCTTTCACACTAAATACGCGATCCACATTCAACCGGGCCGAACCGCTATTCGATCGTTCTGGTACTTCTTCAGAATGAGCTTGGATTTTTTCCAATAATTCTTTGATTCCTGTACCTGTTACTGCATCTGTTTCAATCAAATCCGCTTCAGCCAGCGGCGTGTCTACTAATTGATCACGAATATCCTCAATTACTAATTCTTTCAAATCCGAATCGACAGTATCGACCTTGGTTAATACGATCAAAAAATCACGGATCCCTAATAAAGTCAAAATATCGATGTGTTCTTTCGTTTGCGGCATAATTCCTTCCGCAGCATCAATCACAAGCAAGACTAGATTGATTCCTGGCAAGCCTGCAACCATATTTTTGATAAATTTTTCGTGTCCCGGTACATCTACGATCCCAACGCGCTGGTTGTTAGGCAGATCTAAATAAGCAAACCCTAAATTGATCGACATCCCGCGTTTTTTTTCTTCGCTCGTCGTATCTGTTTCGATCCCAGTAAGTGCTTTGATCAATGTCGTCTTCCCATGATCGATATGCCCTGCTGTCCCAATCACAATATTTGCCATCTATTTGTCCTTTCTTAACGTATATTCTGTTTTCAAACCCTCGCGAGTTGCATGATAAAAACCTTCTGAATTAATCTGCGCACCAGCAAGTAAAGAGAGCAACGTACTTTCTTCAGCCAGTGGGTATTTCAAAGAAAAGCCGCAACTAGCATGAATCTTTTCCGGTGTTGGAATGATTCGAACAGCGAGTTGGGCTTCCTTTGCGATTTCTTCAGCTTTCATGGCTTCCCGGGTTGAATAGAACAAAGCAACACCGTACGTCTGCATAAAAACTGCTCCTTTATGGTTTTACGATTTTTGGTGCTTGACGCATCATCTCTACGATTCGATACATATTCGTGACTTCTCCTACGGCGGGCGTTAGTTCATAAAAGTTCAAACAAGCCCCACACGCATAGATTTCCACTCCTTGGTCGGCCAAGTTCTGCAAATCTTCAAGTGAGTCTGAATCTTCCCCGACTGAATGAACGCCACCATTGTAAAAAATGATTTTTTGCGGCAAAACATCTTGTTCAGCTACAGAATAAATAAACCCTTTTAACAAATTTTTCCCTAATTCATCAGAACCACGGCCCATTACATTCGTATCTACTACTACAATATAATCATCGACCGTCGCTGCTGGTTCTGCGACTTGCGGCAGTTCTTCAGTCAAATCAGTATTTCCTTTTGAAATAACTACGGTGTAATGACTTGGTGCATCTTGATCCATTTGATAAATATAACCTAACTGATCTGCCATCTTTTTCAAGTTCTGAGTAGCAATCTCATTATCTACTAACGTTTGTACAACTGTATGTTCTCGCAAAGCTTTTTTTGTTTCGATTACAGGTAACGGACAAGCCTTGCCTAAAGCATCGATTTTAAACATCTTTAGATCCACCTCTCTAATAAACAATCAATTCTGTTTTTTGTTTTTCAATAACTACACCAAAATCTTGCGCCGGAATATCAGCAGCTTGCAGTTTTTGTACTACAGCTGCCGCCTCTTCGGCTGGAACACTTACTAATAGACCGCCTGATGTTTGTGGATCAAACAATAATTCCTCAATCCCAAAATCATCGATTTGAAAATCAATCTTTGCTTCCATATAATTTCGATTGCGTTGGCCACCGGCAGTTAAAATAAATTCCTTTGCTCCTTGGTACGCTTCTTCGAAATAAGGTAGATTTTTGGATTGGATCTCTGCACTGAAACGCTCATTCAGCATTTCATGTAAATGTCCTGCTAAGCCAAAACCAGTCACATCCGTACAACTATTGATTGAATATTTACGAATAATATCCATTGCATATTTGTTTAGTGTCTCCATGCTCGTGGTTGCTTTCACAAATGCTTCTTCACTAATTTCTTCTGCACTATAGCCCACCGTAATGATACTTACTCCCAGCGGTTTCGTTAAAATCAAATGATCGCCTTGCTGACAAGTATTGTTTTGATAAATTTTAGTTGGATCGATCGTGCCTGTCACTGATAAGCCGTATTTTACTGACTGATCATGGATCGAGTGTCCGCCAGCTAAAATTGCACCGGCTTCTTGCACTTTTTCGGCCCCGCCCCGCAAGATTTCCTTCAATATATTCAAATCTTTTTCTTCTGGAAAAGCAACGATATTCAAAGCCGATAGCACTTCTCCCCCCATTGCGTAAACATCACTTAATGCATTTGCTGCCGCAATCTTACCAAAAAGATAAGGATCAGTCACCATCGTTGGGAAAAAATCCAATGTTTGAATAATTGCTAAATCATCGCGTAGTTTAATAACAGCCGCATCGTCTGTTGAGTCAAAACCCACCAGTAAATTTTCATTCGTCGCCTTCGGTAAATCTGCCAGTAAATCCCCCAGATTTCCTGGTCCGATTTTTGCGTTGCAGCCGCCGCAGACAATCAATTGTTGAACGGTCTCCATCTTTTCCACCATCCTTCACGTTTTCTATTATAACAGGTTGTTTTTTGTTTCTCTATGTAAACTTTGACCAGTTTTTATACTTAAATCAAAACCGTTTTTTCATTAAATAGAACGATTCCAATACTATGCACATAGTACCACAAATCGTGACGAATGTTTTTATATTCACAAAAAAAATTAATGATCTTTTTATCGATCTACTCGTTTTAAACAAGACCTAAACAATCATATCTCCTTGTTACTCTCCGCTTAAAAAAACAACTGCTGATTTACTTTGAGTCAAAAATTTTCACAACAAAAAAACTACTTGCCTAGTCAGGCAAGTAGTTAGAGAGAGCGATTAATCTACAGCAACCGCTGGTTTACGGCTCTTCAAGATATAAGTGATCCCTGTGTAAACAATCACGACGATAATGATCCATGCTAAGATATCTAAGTTTAATCCTGTAACAAATTTTGCGGCAATGATTACTCCGATAATCCCACCGATTGTAATCGCTAGACTGACCTTCCGAGCATAGTCGCCTTCTTTGACGAAGTTCAAACTTGCTACCGGCATCAAGCCTGCACAAGAACCCATCATAACTGGGAATGCAACTAATGGGCTTAAACCTAACATATAAACTAAAGCCATACATGGTGCGTATAAACCAACACCGATCGTCATCAACGCACCTAGAATAAAGTTAACAACAACACCGATCACTAATTTGATCCCTGTTAAGGCAGTCGCCGTGTTTCCTTCACCTAACATGTTCAACATACCTGTTTGACGAAGTCCCATCAACACCGCTGTAATAAGTAATGCCCAACCCATCCAAAATTGAACCTTTTTCTCAGGCAATTTCGTAACGAATTTTGAACCGACAAATGATCCAACCGTCGCGGCAATAATTAAGGAGAATAATGTTACGGGAGAAACTTCTACTACAGTCGTAAAGATAAATGCTTCTACTAATACAGGAATAGCATGCGCTACGTTTAGTGTCCCCGGCAACAGCCGATCATGGCTCAACTGTTTCGTAAAGTCTAATAACATTGTTGTCGGTGCAAAACTGCCGATCCCTAATGTATCCAAGAAATCAGTGACAAAGCCGATCACACCAGAAACGAGCCAATTGCCTTTTCCTAGATCGCTTTTATGTTTAACTAAATCGCGACCCATTACAAAAGTATGCATTACCATTAAACCAACGTAAATCACTAATAATAATGTTACCATCTTATCTCTCCCTCATTTCTAACCTAAAAGAAACCCTTCTTTCAAGGAATCTTTCGGATCAACCAAGAATGTGTTGTATCCAGTGACATAGGCAGATCCTGTCACACGAGGAATAATAGCTTTGTATCCTCCAACTTCTGCCTCTTCAACAATTTCGCCTTTAAATTTCGTGCATAAAATACTTTCATACACAAATGTATCGCCGACTTTCATTTCACCTTTGCCGTATAACGTTGCAAGTTTAGCACTTGTACCTGTTCCGCAAGGAGAGCGGTCAACTTGTCCGTCACCAAACACGACAACATTTTGGAATGTTGCGTCTGGGCTAGTTGCCGGACCATAAAATTCGACTAAATCAACCGTTTTAATATGTTCCAAAGTTGGGTGTTGAATTTCGATCTGTTCATTTACTGCATCCCGAATAATCATGCCTAGATCATTGAATTTTGAAGCATTTTCTGGCTTGATCTCTAACCCAATTGAAGAAGCTGGCAAAATTGCAAAGAAGCTTCCGCCAAAGGAGATATCCATTGTTAATTCACCAATTTCAGGGACGTTGACGGTTACATTTTCTTTATAAAGAAACGATTCAACATTATCAAATGAAACAGATTCTGCTGAATAGTCTTCATCCAAATGAACGGTTCCATGAACGATTCCAGCTGGTGTATCTTGAACAACGTTCACTTCGCGGTCGCCTTCTTTTACTTCGACCCAGCCTTGTTCAACAGCTGATGACATCGCTGCGATCGTATTGTGGCCACACATGTTCAAATAGCCACCTGAATCCATGAAGACGATTCCATAGTCCGCTTCTTCATGCACCGGTTCAGTGATAAAGGCTCCAAACATATCACGGTGTCCGCGCGGTTCTAACATTAACATTTTACGCAGATCGTCTGCTTCATTTTCAAGATACGCTCTTTTTTCCGCCATTGTTTCACCAGGGAATTTTGGAATTCCACCGATAATTAAACGAGCAGCTTCACCTGCTGTATGAGTATCAATTGCTGAGATCATTTTTGATGTTTTCATGATTGCCCTCCTTATTTCCTATCTTCGTAATATAAAAAATAATTTCTTTTGACAACTGTGGATAATCAGCGTAACTGCTGATTGTCTTTTCGCATTTTTAATTTGATTGACGCAAGCGCCTTGATTGCGTCTTGATGATTGATAGTATTTTCACCAACTACTTCTGTTTCGATCCCTTCAGCTGATTTATTAAAATCCAAAACATGCTTGGTGAAGTCATTTTCTACAACAAATTTAGCTTGTGTACCAATGAACTTGAGTCCAATCACGCTGATGTCTCGACGACCAACTTCTTCTAAGGTATTCGCAAAATCTACATCTGAGTTGCCCCAGCCGTCAGTTGTAGCGATCACGCCATTCGTACGCATGCCTTCTAACCATGCTGCCGAACGCTGCCCGACTAGATATTTCATCGCATTACTTTGCGGTGTCCCAACGACTACGACTCCTTGAAAGTCAATATCCGGGTCCTTACTTAGAAGATCCACGAGCGGATCTTGGAAATGATGTAGTGTAGTTTCTTTTGTTGATGGACCAATCCCCATTAACGACACCACCTGTCCATTATTCAGTTAAACCATAGAACGAATCGCTCCATCGCGATATTCATTTGCTGTTAAAAAGACGGGCATATTATTCATATCGATGATTGAACAGCCGCCTTTGAAGCCGCTTGGCTCATTTGGGTAAAGCAACATATCATACATCGCTCCTTGCCCCGCTACTTGCTTGACTAAGGCTACTTTGGGTTTACCTGGATGGGCATTCTCTTCATAGACATGGACTTCACAAGCGTCTTTTCCTTCCAGCATCTTCATTTTTTCGCGAATTTCTTGAATAAACTCATCCACGATCGCAAACATTTTAAGACAAAGTTCACGATTAAAAGGAGTCCCCTTTTTGGCTAAGAGATCTACTAAAATCACGTAATCCTTAGCGTTAGGCGTCCCCGCTTGATTCAATACTAAATGATCACGCAATACTCCCTCAGAAGAGCCAAATTCATGCATTTGTTCCCCTTCTTCAATAGCTCCAGTCATGACGACTGAAACTCCGGTAAGTGTATGCGTGATCCCTGAACCCAACACACCCAACACTTTTGTGGAAATCGGAATGATATCCATAATAGTGTTGGTTTCAACAGCTAGTTGATGTGGTGGGAGTAATCGAATCGTCAGCTTCTGAATAGCGGCGTCTTGGCAATCAAAGTCTTCCTTGATCTGTAACCGTGTTGGTTCAATATGAAAGTCGCTGCCTACAGTGACTTCATCCATATGAAAAACTTTGATCTTTAAAGTTTCGCCTCGCATTATTCACACCTGCTTTCAAAGTAAACGGTGATTAAGTAAGTAGCATCTATAGAAACGAGTCGAAAATTCACAAAAATTAAAAAGTAATCTTTGGAATTTTCGGCTTATTTCTTGACGCTGAGCACTTATTAAATCAACCTCTTGATTTAGACGTGGGCAATGTATTCATAAGGTAATGGAACAATTTTCCCTGGCGTTTCGATTGATACTAAACTTCTTAGAGTATCATGTAAGATACCTAATTGCATTTCAATGTTATGTGGTTCGCCAGCGTTTGCGCCCATCGGTACCCGAGGTGCTACGGCTCTTGGTGAACCATTTTGCCGTACTACTGGTGGTAATGCGGCGATTAAAATAGTAGGAATCCCTGCTTCCTCAATAGCTCTCTGCACGATCACGGCAGTTCTATGACAGGTTCCTCAGCCAGCGGTCAATACGACTGCGTCGACTTCTTCGTCAACTAATTTTTGAGCGATTTCAGGACCAGTTAGATCGTGGAATGCATCTTGGTCTCCCCCGCCACCCATAAAGCCGTAATGCATAGGTGCTGCTTCTTTAATGAATCCTTCTTTAACTAGATCGTGTAACCGATCGATTGGGAACATAGCGTTAACGTCACGGTTTACGTCGGCATTGTCATATCCTCCGTGTGAAACCATTAAATCATCGCTAGGTGTAACATCTGGAATTTCACGATAAGATGTATCTCCAGCTAAGTTAAAGCGTTTGTCCGTTTTTAAATGAACACCCGCTGCAGTTGCTAATGCAATACGCATATCTTTAAGCTCTTTTTTGACAGGAGTAAAGACAGATTTCGGTGTGATTGGCACAAAGATTTCTGACTGTAATCCTTCAAACACTGTTAAGCCCATGTGTTAATTCTCCTCTCTGCTTTCTGCTTCTCGTCTTTTTTCATTTTCCAAACGACGCCGTTGATGCTCTTTGATCGCATCAACATAATGCGCATTTGGTTCTTCTTCTAGTACTTCTGGATAGCTCATCAAAAAACCAACCTCTTGGCCGATTTCTAAATCATATTCAGAAATAATCATTCGACGAGGTATTTTTAGTTGTCCTAAACGTCCCTTGATGTCGATTGTTACGCTGGCATCGTGGATTTCCACTAGGATTCCTTCAAACATTTGCTCAGTCGAAATATATTTAAGTTTATCGATTCTATCCATTGATTCACCTTTAAGCCTTAATCTTTTTCGTAGATTTCTTGACGTTTCTTACTCTTAGGAAGAACTTGTTCATTTTCCGCTAGGTTGATTTTCTTACCTGTGGTTTTTTCGATGATCTCGATATTGTTCGCTTTTACATTTGGATTCCATTTACGTTCAGCAGCTTTGATTTCGCCGCCGCCCATTAATGTCTTCAACATTGCTAAATCACGAATAGCGTCTTCTTGACACAAAGTATTGTTAGACAAGATTTCGTTTTCGATTCCTTGTTTTGATTTATTATTATCAACCATTGCGCCCATTTCAGCGTTACCTACAACTAATGCTCCTTGAACAGCAGAGTAAGAATCACCGACAACTTTTACGCCACGTTTCCCGATTTCTTCAATATGAGAAGCAAAATCGATATGGTTATTACCAAAACCTTCTGTCGTTACGATTGCGCCATCAATATCCATTGCTTCGATGGTCATTCCTAGACGTTTTGAAACATAATACTTTTCAGTATTTGCTTGTGGTGAGCCAACAAACATAACCCCTACTAGATCGATTTCTTCATCAGCCATTGCTTCTTTAACCAATGGTTCTCTCCAGTAATGACGAGAAGTTTCTTTTGATGCAGGTCCGATACAAGTTAACGCATGTAAACCGCCATCTAAAACTTCTGTTGGTGCCAACATGATTGGCAAGTTTCCTAGGTCAACGTTTGGTTTTGCTCCTAGTGTTCCAACTGGTTCGATCGGCATAATCAAGTTATCGTGCATTGCACCTTGACCCATGATTTCTTTTACGATCAAGACCTTCTTATTACCGATACGGCGTTTTTGTACAATTTCTTCTGAATCAACCACTAATGAGTCATCCGCTTTTTTCAATGCTTCACGGATTTCTTGAGTAATATGATCAGACACGTGGTGAGCGGCTAATGGACCAGGACGTTCCATGTTTGCATGTTCTCTGATTGTTACTTGTGTTTTAATGAAGATCTCGCCTTTTTCTGGTGCGCCAGGACGTCCCCACATGATGTTGCGGTCTAATTCACCTTCTGATGAACCGAATTCACCGATTTGAACACCATTTGAGTCTGTTCCTGTAACAACCATAACTACGCCATCTAAAACACGGGTGATCCCATGGCCAATATCGCCTTCAACTTTGGTAGCGATTGGCTGAACATCCATGATCGTTTCACTATATTCACTATACTTATCTGGTGTGATGATTTCTAAAGTCATGCTTTCAACAAGCTTTTCTAACTCAACAGCTTCTGCACACATTTCTTCCATATTACGTAGCGTTAACGTTGTGCCTTCGATTTTTGTTTCTTCACCAAAGACGATCTTGTCAATCTTTAAGTGATCATGACGAACTGAACGGATCACTTTTTCTTCTACTTTTGCTTCTGGTGCTGCAACTTCTGCTTGTTCAGCAGGTGCTTGAGCTGCAACTGGTGCTGCCGGTGCAGCGGGAGCTACGCCGACTTGACTAGCTACAGACATTGGTACTTCTAAGTCGATACCGCGGCCTTCAGCAATATGGATTTTGATCGTTTGTCCGCCGAATTGTGCCACAGGGGCAACCGGCGCTACTGGCGCGATCGGTGCTGGTGCTTCAACTGGTGTCTCAGCTGTTTCTGCTGGAGCTTCTTCTGCTTCTTCAGCAACTTCAACAACACCATCTAATAATTCTTTCGTTAATGGAATCAACGCATCCGTTGTTTCTTTCAATGTCGTGCCAAGTACTTGTTCGATTGTTAGAGCATTTTCAGGTAATTCTAACAAACCTGAATCCTCTAAGTCTGGGAAGATCGCTGGATCTTCTAAGTCATCTGGTGCGATTACTTTGCCTGCTTCCGCACGGCAACATAATACTGCAGGGTCTTTGGCATGTTCTTTAGCAGTTTCTGCTGTAATAGACATTCGTTAAATCCTCCTAAATTTTAAATTAGTTTTTAGTAGTAGGTAATTTACGATATAGTCTGTGACCATCTGCCCGCAGTACATGATCTGTGTGATGATAAACCGGAACTCCTAACCTAGGAGCTACACCCATAACGGTGTTCGTTCAATCGGAACAAGATCCGGTCATGATTACTTCTGCACCTTGTTTTTTCAAGGACATTACAGTTGCAGCTTGACCTGGACAAATACCCGGCAGGGCACATCTATATCTTCCATTTACTTCTACCATTCGCTTGCAGCGTTCTGCAGCGACAACTTCTGCACCCATATTGTTAGCAATCTCAGTCATCCGTTCAGCAGAACCTCCGCATTCACAGATCAAAAGACCGACTTTGCGTGTTTCTTGTGGGAAAGGCATAGCGACCAACACACCACCACTTGTTTTAGTGATTGGCGTCATTTCATCGCCGCTTCTTCCAGTCATCGGTCCCCCAATTACGATTTCACCGTGCGGTTCAACGTACCCGCCGACATTATTGATTAATGTTTTGACTGGTGTTCCGATTGGGACATCTACAAAGACTGTTTCTTTTTGTTTTACTCGTCCAGAAACCGTAACATCTTTATCAATGAAAGGTTTTCGATCTTCGATTGCTTCTACGATGCGTTTAATCGTTTCCACGTTATCGATGACAGCGCCGACTTCTGTTGGAAGTTGACCCGGGTTTAAAACAATGTCCATTACTTCACGCACGATCACTCGTTCATCCCCAGCTGGATACATGTCAGGTAATTGATAGATATCCAATTTTGGTTCATTCGCAACCGCTTTTAATAACCGCAGTACTAACTCACGATGTTTGCCTTTTACCGCAATCACGCCTTTAGGTGCTTTAGTCATTTCCATACAGTACTTCATTCCACGGACTAGTTGATCGATATGTTCGTCCATTTGTTTCACGTTGTGAGCCAATAGCGCTTCACATTCTGCTCCATTTGCAATAAAGAGCCCTTCCGGAATCTCACATGCTAATTTCAAGAATGTTGGGAAACCTGCACCACCAGCACCGACGATCCCTGCTGCTTCGACTGCTTTTGCGTTCGATTCAGTATCAGGAATTGGTACGTAAGTAGAAAGATCTTGTTCTTCATCAATCGTTAAAACAATGTTTTCGCCATTTACATCGACAACTTTTCCAGAGAAACTTGCATGGATGTTGGCACCTAAGCCGTTTGGCTCAGCAATCAATTGTCCCCGTTGGACTTGATCACCAGCTTTTACGATTCCTTTACAAGGAGCGCCAACATGTTGTTTTAATGGTATAAGAATTTGTGTCAAAATTTTTCACCTCCCTGTTTCTATCTTGTTTGAACTTGAGCAAATCAGCCACCCGTAGTTCATGTAAATAATAGCACAATCACTCTAGTTATAAAAGGTCGTTTCTTGATTATTTTGATATTTTCTGGGAATTAACTTTATATATATCCTGAATTACGGAGTTTTCTAATTAAATTTTCATTATTTTTGACGAAAACAGAAAAACGATTGCAAAAGTTGTCTTAATACTGTTTTATCCGATACGGTTCATTCCATTTTTATGTTTGATTCATACCTAACTAGAACAATTTTCTAATATTGACAAGTTAAAAATAGTTTTCGATTGTTATTTAATTGAGAGCTATTCTCATTTAGGTTAACCCTATGAACTTTTTATTTTTTCGGTTATAACAGGTTTTCCATGTGATTTTTATATGTACAATCACTCACATATAATAAAGTTCATCACCTGATATATAAAAAAAGTTCTTGCCTTATTGAGGCAAGAACTTAATCATTTAAGATAAATTTTTAACGGGCTGATTATTCAGCAGTTTCAAGTGCGTCTAATGACTTGCTACCAAACCATAGAATCAAGCCTAGTACAATAACGACTCCGGCTAGAACCCCATAACCCATTTGGAAATCTTTAGGGACATCTGTTTCTAACAATGCATAGATTACTGGATAAATCATTTGTGAGAAGAACACAGCGATTGTCCAGACACCTAATAATAATCCCATCATTTTTGCTGGTGCTAATTTTGCAATAAATGAGTTTCCAAGTGGTGAGAAGACCATTTCACCAACTGACATCAATAGACTTACTAAAGCCAACCATAAGATACCTGTTTTTCCGTCTCCGACTACATCGGCTAAAACCATTACTAGATAAGAAACACCAACTAGCATCATACCTAGTGCTGTTTTCTTGAACATGCTCATATCGCCTTTAGGTCGAGCAGCTAGTTTCGTCCATAAACGACCCAAGACAGGTCCTAAGACGATACAGGTTAAAGCATTCATCGAATCGAAGTAAGAAGTTGGGACCTTGAAACTACCAATCACCCAGTTAGCACGTTCGATAAATCCAGCACCATCTCCGTAACCAAAGTAGAAATATGCCGGCATATATGCTAAGTACCAAACTGTCCAGAAAACAACAGAGAATAATGTAACTAAAATAATCGCAACGATCCGTTTTTTATCGCCTGAAGTCAATTTTGTATCAGCAGCATTGTCTTTTTTCCCTGCTGATTCGAATTGACGTTGGTCGATTTTAAATGGTTTTTTCCCTGCTTCACCTAGTGAACGGCTGTTAAAGATAAACCAAAGCGCATCAATTAACAATAATACACCACAAATCATAAAGACAAAATTGAAACCAAAAGCTGGGATCAACAATACTAAGAAAGTTGTTCCAATAAATGAACCGACGTTAACAAATGAATATTGAATAGAGAATGCTTCATTCAATTCTTTTTCATCATTGAACAATAAGGCATTTACCCCTGAAAGGTTTCCTTTAAATAACCCGGTTCCAAGAGCTACTAAGATGATCATCAGCCAAACCATCCCCATTGAGCTGGCTTGCCAAGCTAACATGTATCCAACACCCATCATAACCATCCCGGCAGCTACACAGAGCCGTGGACTTAACCAATAGTCAGCGATATATCCACCGAATGTTGGTGTAATATACGTTGCTGCAACGAACCATGCTGAAATTTGTACCCCTTGAGCACTCGTCATTCCTAAACCGCCAGATGCTGCAGTTGTCGCGATCCAAATCGCTAACATATATTTTGCTGTGTAAAAAGCACAACGTTCAAACGTGAATCCTAGTGCACAGACATAAAACCCAAAAGGCTTTTTTGTTTTTACTGGAGTTGTTTCCACTATCATTCCTTCTCTCTTTTAAATTCTTAGTCGTTTGCTGCTAACCAGCCTTCCAACAGTTTCATGTATTTTTCGCGTTCCTCCACAAACGGCATATGTCGGCTGTTCGCAAACAGCTCCCATTTTGCCCCTGGGATCGCGTCATACATAGTTTTCGCTATCAAAGGTGTGCACAAATCGTTTGTGCCGCTAGTAACAAGCGTTGGGACAGTAACTTCACGCAATTTTTCTGTGTAGTCATACCCTTGTAAAGTCCCTTCAGGTGAATATTCATTTGGTCCCCAAGCCGCAACATAACTTTCTGTTCCAGCGACTTTTTTACGCCATAAAGGTTCTGGATCGTCTTTCGTAAATACCGGTGCTGCATGACGGACCATGAAACGATCATTGGCTGCAAGATACGCTGGATCATCGTAATTACCAGTTGCTTCTGCTTTTGCAATCGCTGCTTGATCTTCTTCAGACATAAATTTGATCATTCGGTGTTGTTCTTGAGCCCATAATTTGGCAGAAGATAACGTACTTGAAAGAACCATACTCTTGATGCCTTTTGGCGCGTAATCACAAACATAAATAATTTCTAACATGCCGCCCCAAGATTGGCCTAATAAGTGAACTTCATCCAAGTTCAAGTGTTCTCTCAAAGCAATCAATTCATTGACCCAAGTCTCAGCCGTCCAAAGATCTGGCTGCGATGGTACCGCTGATTTTCCACAACCTAATTGATCATACATGATGATCTGGCGGCCATCGACCGCCATTTCATCAAGTACTTCAAAATAGTTATGGGTTGATCCAGGTCCGCCGTGCATGACAATCAATGGTTTTTTATTACCGGATTGTTCACCAACAATCCGATAATACGTCTGATGCCCTAAATAAGGCATGTAGCCTTCTTCGATTTTCATACGTTGCGTGGCCTCCTAACCGATTACTTCTAACTCTTTAGAATAATGATTCAAGTTTTCGCAGCCATCTTCTGTTACGATGACTAAGTCTTCGATACGAACACCGATTTCTCCTGGAATATAGATCCCTGGTTCGATTGAGAAGACATTTCCAACTTCAGCTACATTGTCGTTTGATCCTGAAACGTCACCAGCTTCGTGGCAATCAATTCCAATAAAATGGCCTAAGCGATGAGTGAAGTATTCACCATAGCCTTTTTCAGTGATATAATCACGAGCTGCTGCATCAAGGTCTGACAATTTCACACCTGGCTTCACTAAATCGATCGCCCGTTGCGCTGCTTCTTTAACGGTTTCATACACTTCGCGACCTTTATCAGAAACTTCTTTGTAGAAGAAAGTCCGAGTCATATCTGAAGCGTAAGAATTTTTGATGCCGCCGATGTCTAAGATAACAGAATCGCCCGGTTTTACTTTTGAATCATCCGTTTCATGATGCGGATCTGCCGCGTTTGCGCCATAGCCGACGATTGGATCAAATGAAAATCCAGTATTGCCCATTTCTTTATAGAATTCACCTAGTTTTTCTGCCATTTCAGCTTCAGTTAATTCTTCAGGCAATAATTTTTTCAAACGATCGATCGCAAGTTCATTGTCAGCTTGAGCTTCACGCATCAATTGTTTTTCTTCTTCGTCTTTGACCGCACGAACAGCATCTGTCACTTCAGAACCGTTTCCTAATTTAGCATTTGGAACAGTTTCTAGTAAGTCTAGTAAGAAATGAGCTGGCCAGTTCTTATCGATCCCGATTTTTTTATCAGTATCAACATACTCAAGAACTTTTTTCACAGCGTCGTCGGTATCATCAATAAATACTTTTTCCACGCCCAGATCTTCTTCGATTGGGAATAATTTGTTGACGATCAATGTGTTCTTGTTCTCTGGAGTAATCACTAATACTAATAACCGTTCACCAGGATGGATCCAGCGGCCAGTTAGATAGAAAATAGTTGTTGGATCTGAAACCAATAATTGGCCATATCCTTGTTCATTCATTTTTTCAATTACTCTTTCAACGCGATGTTCTTTCAAAATCTTTCACTCCTTTTTTTAGTCTGCTATTTCTTGCCTGATGGCTTTATATTAAGAACAGCTTTGTTCCCACGCAGCTGTTAATAATCCATTAATACTCTTTTTGACAACTATCAACTGCTATGCAACAGATTAGAATTATCGATAGAGATTTGTGCATCCATTCACCTATCGTTAGTTTTAAAATAACCATAAAACCATTTGGATTTCAAGTGTTTCTATGAATAAAAACAAATCTAATCATTCGTATCCGCTTCCATTAGTTTACTATATCTTCTAGTTTTTTTAAACAATTCTTCAAACTTTTTTTCGAACTAACATTTTTTCTGACTAATTCGTTAAAATTCAGCAGATTTTTATTATATTTCAAGCATTTTGTTTTTCTTATTATTTTCTCATTTTATTGTTCTTTTATCCATCTAAAGGAGTTGGCTTATTTCTTTAGTCTAAGTTGTTTACTTTTTAATAATCGTGAGGATAGAAAAAACACAGCTCTGTTATACAACAACGCTGTGTTTCTTCTATTCATGATATTGAATTTTTTTCATTTTGTGGTAGGAGTAGAAAAACTTTGGCGACAACTCATACCCCACCGTGATCCCAACTGCGATCGCGATCGCAATTTTTAAGACTTGTATCCCAATCTGTGCCGCTTTAATCGAATCACCGATAAAAAAATTATACGTAAAATTATAGATTCCCACCCCAGGAACGAGGCAGAAGATCCCACAAATCAAAAAAATCGTCACCGGCGCTTTTAGTGCAAATGAAGCTTCTCGCGAAAGATAGATTAAAACCAATGACGCGATGAACGTCGCCGCCACTGGTGCCACCCAAAAGTGCATGATCACTAAATAAATAAACCAGCCGCATGCACCGATCACTCCGCAATGAACATAGTAACGGCGCGGTACTTCAAATAGTATTGCAAAAGAAATGGTTCCTAAAAAACCAGCTAATGTTTGAAACAAACCATTGATCATTGGCTTCACTCCTTTTTAAATAAACAATTGATAATTACAGCATACTAAAGGCTCTTAACACTAACCCGACCCCCACCGACACACAAAGTGCCGTAATCAACGCGTAGATCATCTGTCCCCACCCCGAACTGTAATCACCATCGAATAAGTAGCGGATGCCATTGACAATAGCCACTCCCGGTAAAAGAGAAATGATTCCGCCAGTTACTAAACTAGTCAAATGTAAGTCTGGGAGAAAATGAACGAACAAACAAGCCAAAATACTGACAAAGGCACTGCTGGTGATCGTTGAAATAATGTCTGACATATTGAATTTTGGCAATAAATACATAGAAAAACAGGCTAGCACAACGCCTAATACCAGTGCACCAATCGTATCCCACAGGCTGCCACCAAAAATAAAACAAAAGCTGGCACTACCGAAAGCATAAGCAAAGATCTTTAATGGATCCGAGGTAAAGGATTCTTTTTTGATTGCCTGTAGCCACTCATTGGCATCTTCTGGACTCAAACGTTTTTCAGTCAAACGCCGCGATAAGGTATTGATTTGCTCAATCCGTCCTAGATTAATCGGCGAGATGGGAATATCGCGAACCCGCGCTTGAACCGTTTGATCCTTCAAACGTGCAGTCATAAAAATACCATTGATCAAAACAAAACTATCAAAATCTTTCAACTCTAAAGCTTCTGCAATATGGCGAATGGTCGTCTCGATCCGCTTGATCTCTGCACCATTTTTCAATAATGTTTCACTAATATCATAGACGAAATCAAAAGCTTCCCGTTCATTCATCGATCTACCTACTTTCAAATAAAAGTATCCCTCCAGTTAATCATAACGTTATCGGACAGGATAATAACTTTTTTTATCATATTTCAAACGACTAAAAAACGACGACAGTCTTTGCCGTCGTCGTCTTAGTATAGCCTATCTCATGTTTATAATTCAATCAAATCATGGGAAATGCTGATCATATTTTCGTAACCGTCTTCAGTGATCAAGACTTGGTCTTCAATCCGTACACCGCCCCAATCTGGAACATAGATCCCTGGTTCGATCGTCATCACCATATTCGTTTCCAATACATCATCATATTGTTCATCGATATACGGCAATTCATGGACAAATAAACCGATACTGTGACCGATATTGCGGTAAGTATATTGCGGATATTCTGTGCCTTGCAACGGTTTTAACGAGGCTTGATAAATATCTTTGACTGCTGCACCGTTTTTCATGACTGCTTCGGCAGCTTCTAAACTTTGTTTTTCTAATTCATAAACTTCTCGTTGTCTATCTGTTGCTTTGCCGACAACGACTGTTCGAGTCATATCGGACATGTAGCCTTCATATTGACAGCCAAAATCCATTAACACAAAATCACCATACTCGATTGATTTCTTTGATGGGATGCCATGCAGCAAGGATGTATTGGCACCTGAAATCAAAATATTTCCATAAGGTTGTGTGTCGGCGCCTTCTTGCACCATATACAAAGAAAGTTTAGCCGCCAATTCCTTTTCAGTCACACCCACCCGAATATCTTTCAGGATCCGCTCAAAAGCTCGGCAAGAAATTTCACACGCATTGCGCATGTATTGGATTTCTTGCGGCGATTTGATTGCACGCATCCGATCAATCACACCACCGGCTTGTACAAATTCTGCTGTCGTTTTCGTTGTAAAATCAGAATACATGTCGTACGTTAAATAATCTGCTTCAAAAGCGATTGTTTTTAAGTTTTTTTCACTAGCTAGACGCGCAACTGTATCTCCAACAGTCCGTCCAGGCAAGCGCCAATTAATAATTTCATAATCTGATACTTCGATATCTGCTTGCTCAGTATAACGCGGATCAGTCAAAAAGTATTGTCCCTCTTGTGTGAGCAAAATAAATGAATCGTCTCCTGTCCAACCACTAGTAAAACGAACATTCACCCTTTTGGCAATAAAAAAAGCATCCAGTTTCTCTTTTTCCAAATACGCACGAATCTTTCCTTCGTTTAACATCGTCACACGTTCCTTTCCATTTTGAAGTTCGAAACTTCTCATTAATAGATTAGCAGTCGATAGAACTTTGGTCAACGCTTTCAAAGAGTTAATCCTCAAAAAGTGCAGACTATTTCACAAACTAGCGGGTCATCCGCACAAGAATGCGAATAATTAGTGATTTGATTGAAGGAAAATGAACTTTTTATTTGATTTATCGCTCTTTTTTGTCACATTTTTCTAATATAAATAAAAACCAACCGATTGCTCTTTCTCACAAGCAAAATCGGCTTCATTCTTGCTGTTTACTAACTAAAGTACAAGTTATTTCTGTTCTGCTTTTTACAATAAAAATATCCTTAAACGATAAAAAGTGATTAGAAATCAATTTATTTTATGAGAATAGTTTTAGGATGGATTTATTCGATTACTTTTTTGTTATCCTTTTCATTGAAGAACAGATTTAGTGAAATGGACCAGGCTGGAGGTAACGTGATGCATATAAAACATCTTTGACTATGACAAGTAATCAACCTTAGAGTTTCTAAGTTAGCGGTATCCTTCTTTCAGTTGCGGTATTTCTTTTTCTTTGACGATTCAAGTGATTTTATTCACATTTATTATTGAAGGAATTAAAAAAATGATCTGTTCTTAGACAATCTACTATTTCACTAGGAATACACACCTGAAAAAATGAGTTTCTGACAACAATTAAATAGTAGGAGTGTATTGAATGTTACTTTTATTAGCTTTTATCGTAGTTTTTTTTGTTATTTATGGATTGATCTATTTGAAACAGCGCAAAGTCCCCTTTTCAAAAAGAGTTGTCCTGGCATTGGCATTAGGTATTCTACTAGGTCTCATTTTAAATGGGATTTTCTCGACAGAGCAAGGACTGCTTTTCTCTGATTGGACCGGTATCATTGGAAGTATTTATGTTAAATTGTTGCAAATGATCTCGATTCCTTTAGTTCTAGTCTGCGTCTTGTTGGCATTTACAAAAATCGAACTAAAAACAAATGTCGTCAAAATGGGCGCAACGATCATTCTTACCTTAGTCACTTTTGCAGGAATTGCTGGCATGATCGGTCTGGTCACTGGCCAACTGTCTGGAATCGATGGCAACGGGTTTACGATCTCCAAAAGTGCTTTGCATGCTGCAAATGACTTGAAAGAAAGCTATGTTTCAGGCGGCGAGCACACGTTGACCTTACCACAAAAGATTGTCGCTATTTTCCCATCAAATCCATTCTATGATTTGACCGGACAACGTCCCAGCGCAACATTAGGCGTCGTGATTTTTGCTTTGTGTCTAGGCTTTGCCTATTTAAAAATCAAAGATCGTAAAGTGAAAGAAGCACAATTATTCAAAGATTTCTTAGACAGCGCTTACGAGATTATTATGTCTGTTGTTCGTTTGTTCTTATCTTTTGCCCCTTATGCCGTTTTCACTATCATGACAACAACAGTAGTCAATAATGATATTTCAGCTGTTTTGAAATTAGCACAATTCTTTATTACTTGTTATGCCACGATCCTGCTCGTCTTTCTTTTACAAGTTTTGGTCATCGCATTTTGCGGCATTTCACCAGTGCGTTATATTAAAAAAGCATTTCCAGTTTTATCTTTTGCCTTTATCACGGCTTCTAGTGCCGGCTCAATGGCTATGAACTTAGAAATGCAAGAAGAGCTGCATATTCCTAAAGGGGTCTCTAGTTTGAGTGCTTCTTTTGCAACTTCGATGGGAATGTGTGGATGTGCCGGTTTATATCCAGGGATCATCATTTCAATTGTCGCGGCGACGCAAGGAATCAATCCGTTATCGCCTCAATTTTTACTGTCTGCTGGATTAGTCATCGCGATGACTTCTTTTGGAATCGCCGGAACTGGCGGTGGCGGGACCGTCGCTACAATCATTGCCTTGTCCACTTTAGGTTTGCCTGTTGGGTTGGTCGGAATCTTTATCGCAATTGAGCCGTTGGTTGATATGGGCCGAACGGTCGTTAATCTAAATGGCGGCGTAATGGCCAGTGCTGTTACTTGTAAAGTCAACGGAATAGATTTAAGCGAACATCACGCGCCTATCCATCCAGAAGGTCAAGTCTAACAGAGGAACTTATTGCTACAAAAGATTAAAAGAAACGATTGTAACAAACGTATTCAGCTTCAAGAAGAAAAATTACGACTTATTCCTGAGCTGGATCACCATTTATCCAAAAAGAGCGGATGTGACAAGATTTTTGTCGTCTCCCCTCTTTTTTTGTTATAAATTCTTCTAAGATATAAGGGGTGGATCAGGCAAGTGTTTACTCATAATTGCTCACTAGCATTTTTAGTTTTGCGATATAGCCTTGTTGTAATGCTGGCGGACTTTGCACTTTGACTTCTGCTCCGAAAGACAATAAATATTCGATCATATACTCGTACTCGTCTTTATTGTACCCGCCATAAAGTTCGTATTGTTCCCCCAGCATACGCAGGTGCATATTAGGGTAATGATTTTTTTCAAATTTTTCTGCTCCTTTTTGCGTTAACAGACAGTAAAAAGCAATATCATGATGGGTCTTTTCGTAATGCTGTTTCAATTTGTGCAATTGGCTGCGATCAAAAACTGTCGGCGGCTCCTTTATAAGTTTGAAAGCTTCGACTTGATCGATTCTAAGTGTCACCCACTCTTTAGAAGACAATAAAACAGCCTCACAAAACCAGATTCCGTTTCGATAAAGCAATTCAAACGCTTGAATCTCAACAGGCTTGGCTCCCCAACGTGCCGGACACAAAATTTCAGTTGGTCGGGTTTCTAAAATTATCGTCAAAAAATCATTTAAAAATTGCGGATGTGAAATCGAGGCCCCGGTATAATAATGGACAGCACCTTGCATCATCCTGACTGTTGCTTGTTGCGACGGTGACAAAGAAGCCATGAGTTTGTCCGTAATGCGGGGGTAAGATTGCGAAAACGGGGTCGAAGATAAATTCTTCAAGGCCTTTAAAGCAAAAAAGATCGCACTGACTTCTTGGTTATTAAAATAGATTGGGATCATCGAACGGTGTTGGGTGATCTTGTACCCGCCACCAGGTCCCACTTCAGAATAAAGCGGCAAACCCAACTCTTCAAGTGCTGCAACATCTCGCAAAGCCGTTCGCTTAGAGATATCAAAGGTCGTCATAAGATCTTGCAGCTGAAAGACTACCTTATCTGATAAAAAGGCCAGCTCCAAATTTAAGCGCTCCGATTTTTTCATTTTTTTCCTCTTTTCATAATGGTGCCATTAATTGACACCATTATACCTTATTCTAAGGATGTTAAAAATAAACAAATGAAGGAGACCCCTCAATGAAAACTCTTGTAGTCAATGCACATCCAGATTTCCACAATCCAAATCACTTTTCAATTCAGCTTTATCACTATTTTCTTGAACAGTTTAAAAATAAATTTCCTAAAGATACAATTGAGGAAATCAACTTATATGACATGGCGATTCCGCAAGTAACAAATGGGCAACTGTTCAGCCTTTGGGATAAACAAGCAAAAAATATTCCTCTGACCGATTCTGAGAAACAAGCGGCTCATCTAAACCAAAAATTGCTTGAACAATTTAAATCTCATCACAGAATCGTAATCGTCGAACCTCTCCATAATTTTAATGTCACTTCTCGCTTAAAAGACTATATCGATAATGTTCTTGTTGCTCGGGAAACGTTTCGCTATACAGCAGACGGCTCAGTTGGTTTGATGACCGATGACTATCGCATCATGTTGCTGCAAGGAAGCGGCAGTATTTACACAAACAATGATCGATATACACCTTTGGAATTTTCGCGCGCTTATTTAGACGCGATTTTTACCGAGCTAATGGGCTTTCACACGTTCCAAATCGTCCGAGCCCAAGGAACACAAGTGGCAGACGCCGACCCTAGTTTGATTATGGACTCTGCAAAACAAGACTTGCAAACAGCATTCAAGGCATTTTATGACAGCCATTAAATTCAACTATTAGACACTCACTTTGTTATTATAGATAAAACGATCAAATTATATCAGGAGGTTTTTATATGTCACCAGAAGAACTTGTCTTAAATTCACTGAAAGAGGCCGAAGCACCGCTAAAAAGCGGCGAAATCGCTGCGGCAACTAAACTTAGTTCAAGCGAAGTTGCAAAAGCAATCAAAGCACTAAAGACAGCTGAACAGATCACGAGTCCTAAGCGTTGTTATTATACTTCTCTTTAAAATAAAAAAATGATGGAAGGTCTTCTTAGTGAGATCTTCCATCATTTTTTGTTAGTTGTCAGTTTCGACGATGTCGGCTCATTCGAGTCATTGGTGCCGCATCTGTTTCACGTGTTGGTGTTTCCACTCGGTTTGTCGTTTCACTTTTTTTCCGAACGTCTCGCACCAAGATTTCTTTTTTAGGCTCAGCGACTTGTGGTTGTACTTTTTCAGCAGCCTTTTTACGATCAGCGGCCTTTCTCAATGCTGAGATATCTCTTGTCGAATCCGTTTCGCTTGCTGATTTTGTCGAAGAAGATTTTGCCCGCTTAGCTAATTCTGGCAACTTGAACGATTTGATTGTTTGTTCTTCTTGGAAAAAAGGAACCCGCTGTAAAAATAAATTGCCTAAATATCCTGCTAACCAAATCCATAAAAACAATTCCACCGGGAACAACAGTAAAAATAAACAGGCTGTTGCCAATGGCTGTTTTAAAGTTACCGCACATGCACTCGCAGCAAAAACAGCTACCAATAAACCAGGAGAATACGGTAAAACATTAGCAAATGCTAAAGCCGCTGCAATACTGGCAAAAATCATCGGGAAAATCGTTCCCCCGCGCCAATTACAGGCTAAACAAAAAACTGTTATCGCAATTTTGCCAAATCCAATCAATAATAAGATAAAGAAATTCATCGTCTCTGCTTGACGAGTGAAGGACAATAAATTATGTTCACCAGAAAATAAAAAATACGGCGAGATCGTTCCTAAGATCCCTAAGACGATCCCAGCAAAAATCGCTAGCGGTAATGGGTTACGGATTCGCTGATTCAACTTCTCACCTTTTTCTTGCAATGCTAAGAAAAATTTTCCAAACAGTGCGCCTAAAAGGATCATCGGAATGACTAACAGCAAGCCTTGCCACGTAAAGCTGCTCTCCAACTTGCGGATCGCAAAAACTTGTTCTTGGTTTGGAAAAAGATTATAAGTGATGAGGTAACCGATAAAGCCGGTAAACGTAGCGAATATGTATAAAACATATTTTTTAAGTTTACTCTCAGTTACGACTTGCCAGTTCTCCTGTTCAACGGACCGTCCAACCCCAAATAGCGGCGCCATAAAAATCACACCTAAAGATGTACCAATCCCAAATTCAAGTAGATCTGTTCGCTGATCAGCTGTGATTTTTCTGCGATCTGCGACATAGGAGATCACACCTCCAATGATCGCGACTAACGCTGCTTCTGGTCCTAAGCTTGCCCCAAACAGCAAGACTAGCAAAGATCCTAGTAAATTACGAACGATTTTTCCTCCGTGATAATCGATTCGTTGGGTCGCTTGATATTCATCAAACGATTCTTGTAAAGTCCGGGGATAGCGCCCAAAAGCTTTGACAAAAAAACCGATCGCTACTCCACCGATCGTACACACAATCAACGGATAAAGTCGTGGTTCTCCTAACGCCTTGGGCAAAATTTGCCACAAAAGTTGATGCCCTAGTTCTGACAGGCCCAGAAACAAAGCAACAATGACCCCCACAACTAGACCTAATAGTCCACTGTAGCCAAAAAATGCTAGTTTAAACTTATTCATAAAATTAACCTTTCTCTAGATAGATTCCGCTACATTATAACAAAGGTTTGACTTCTTAGGAGATTTTTTTAGCGACTTTCTGTGCTTTCGGCGGCTTTTGACGTGAATTTTTTTGCCGAATCGTCAATTGGACGCATGAAAGCGTTTGTTGTAACTCCGGTGTCAACTGATAATGGTCTACAAGGTATTGCCGGATCTTTTCGCTAAAGAAGCCCTTCATAAAGGCAAAGAAGAAGCCCTCAGGATTTTTTACCGTCTTGTATCGATACATTTGTTCAAGCGCCTTTGCCAATGCATCTGAAATACTTGTTCTGAAATAATCATTGTGTTCAAACGTTAGGACATCTGCTTCTGCCGGCAACCCGGCTTTGATGTATTGCTGTGTGCTAACGTATTTAGCTTTGAAGATCGTATCGACAAACCAGCGGGCTTTTTGATAGTCTCCTTCGCAAAAAGGTAAAAAGCGTTGAAAGGCTTGTTGCGGTAGAATGTGCGCATAGCGCGCACTTAATCCGTCGATTAGTTGTTGATCCTTGATTTTCGCAGCGTTTTTAGGTAGCTCGTTAGTTACACTTGTTGCATTTGTAGTTTGTTTTGCTAAATGTTTTTGTGTACTTGTAAGCAAATTTTGCGAGTCCGTGCCCGCAGATTCTGCGTCTCTATCCACTGTGGACAACGTTTCTTCGATTGTCTCAGCCTGTTTTTCCACAGGAGCCAAAGACTTTGTGCTAGTGTAATTTTTAAACGACAATTGGACAACAATATTTTTTTCAGGTGCTTTAGGATTCGCAACATAGATTCGATAGTTTTTTAGACCATGCCGAATAACTTGAATCAAGCCAGCTGTTAATAAGGTATTTTTCAAATTGGTGATCTTTCGTTCAGAAACGCGCAATAAGGCTGCAGCCTCTTCATTGGAAAAATAAATATACGGCTGCCCTGCTTCATCCAGCCAGCTGCCATCTTTTTTAGCATTGTAAATGCTGCAAGTCATCCGCATCGTATAAAGCGCATGAAGCATCATGGCTTCAATGGAAAGATCTTTGTATTGTGGATTATTGATTAAGTTCAAATCAATCGGAAGATAATTTCCGTTGGGTAAGTTTGTTGCGGTCATTAGATTATCTAAAGTTGTGGACATCACAAAAAAACCTCCTTAGTTCACTCTCAAAATTAGTTACGAAAGTTTTTAAAGGAATGTTTACCGTCACAAGATATTTGATTGAGAAAATCATCAAAATATAGTATACTTAATGAAGGTTAGGCAAACACCAATTTTTCTAACCCTAATAAGTTTATTTAAATGTGACAGGCTAATTCGCCAAAATTAGCTCAAACCTTTGAGTTTAAAGATCGCCAAATCTTTAAACTCTTTTTTTCGTTTTTTTCTACATGTATAGAATAATGGATTAAAATCCCGTTGTAAAGCGATTTATAGCTATCTTTTTTTAGAGTAAACTTTTAATATGTTTGCAAAACAAATTGAGGTTTACTATAACAGCCGTGAAGAAACAATTCGGGTTTACTTTATTAAATGATGTAAAAGTATTTTTGGTAAACTCTAATTAAAGTATTATCTAACCCCTATTTAAGTACAAATGTGGATAAAAACGAATGTGGATAAGGAGTCTATTAGTTATCCACAACTGTATCAAAAGAAGTTTTCCTTTTTCAAAAGTAAACTTTTAAATCGAATGAACAATAAAAAAGGTAAACCCAAATATTAGTTATCTAAAAAAAAAGTAAACCGTAATGCCGAAACTAGCCAGCATTGCGGTTTACTTTTTTTGCAGTTAATTCTCATCGTTTTCTAATTCTTTGAATAGTTTCTGATATTTCGGCTTTTCTTTATACTCTTGCATTGCGGCTTCTTCTAGTTGATCCAAGAAATTCCGGTCGTCTTTCGATAAGCCCTTTTCAATATAATAGTCATATAAAAAGTCGATCATTCTATCAGGCGTATAGCCGTCGAACTTAGCGTTGATTAGGTTTTGCATACGAATTTTAGTACGAGCAGAGATTTTCTGCATCTCTAAAGCTTTTAAGCGCGGATCATAGTATTGGCGTTTACGCCCTCTCTTACCGGCCTCATTTTCTTGTGGCGGTGTTTTTTCCGGTCTCTGATTTCGTTCATTAGGATGCTTTGTTTCTCCATGGAGCGGAGCATGCCGAAAATCTGTTTCGTGACTCAACGTGCGATTGGCCAAAAGATCTTGCGAACTGGGCTTTTTTTCCTCTTTCTCTTTGTCTTGATTGGAGTATTCAGACATTTTTTCAATGCCTTTATTTTTTTTATTCGCCGTTAAAAGTGAATCTAGCTTCATTTTTTTCGCCATTTAACGTCTCCCCTACTCTTCACCGCTTAAAATCAGGCGATGTTCATCAATTTCATCCAAAATATTTACAAAAACTTCGTGCGCCCGTTTGTCCCACTGCTCAACTTTACCATTTTTATTGATTTCATAAGTAATACCGGAACCATCATAGCGTTTTAAACGGCTTTGATTCAAAACAACGGTATTCAAAAGATGTGCGCCGTAGATCTCTTTTGCTGCGGTATAGATCTCTTGGTCAACGGAATCCCGTTTTTGCATCATAAATGGAACGATCCCTACCACTTCAAGCTCTGTTTCATATTGTTCTATGAAGAAATTCATATAATCGATATAATTTTGCGCTCCTTTTAAGGACTTCACTTGTGTTTGTAAGATGACGATAACATATTCTGCAACATACATTGCTGCATTTGAATAGGTACTGATCGTCGGCGGAACATCGATGTAGATCACATCATAAATATCTTTTAGTGGTTCGATCAACGTCTCCATATACTTGAATTGGGACAATTTATCGCCAGGATATTTTTCAATCATATAATCCGGAAAATCAGAAAAAGAAATATTCGCAGGAATCAAATCTAAATTTGGGATGATTTGATAAATTGAGGGCGCAATCTCCCCTGATCGAACGGCCTCCCAAATCGTAGAGTCAAATTCTTCTGGGAGTGTTTCATTTCCAAAATTCTCAGCAGTCAATGATAAAACATCACTCGTATTTCCTTGAGGATCAAGATCAATAACTAATGTTTTACGTTTTTTGCGAAAGGCACTTTCAAATGAGAGCATTTGAACAGTCGTCGATTTGCCGACGCCACCTTTAAAATTTCCTACTACATAGGTTTCAGCTTTTTTTGGCATAAAAATTCTCCAATCTTAATTTCTCTTTTAAAGTTTACTATAAATCTGTAGAAAGTGCAATAAGGTTTACTACAATTATAAATAATGAAGTAAACTCTAAATACAATAAAGTTTACTGCGAGTGGTTAATTAAAGTTTACCTATTTTATATTTTTAAAGTAAACCTAATAGATAGTAAAAAGTTTACTTTAATTAGATGAAGTAAACTTGATAAAAGTATATAGGTAAACTCTATAATAACTAAAGGTTTACTTTAATAAATATAAAGTAAACTTAAAATTGTTGGAAAGGCTTATTTAAAGGTAATTTATTGTTTTTAAGGTCTACTTTAAGTAAATATAAGTAAACTCTATTTATTATACAAGTGTACTCTAAATAGAAATAATCATTAATAAAGTCTACTTTTATTAAACAGTAAACTTTATCTAATCAGAAAAAAGTTTACCGTTAATTCATTATTATATTCAGGTAAACTTTAATAACCAACAAAAAAGTTTACCTGAATAAACAAGTAAACCTTAAACAACCGTTGATAGGACAGTGCGTACCAACGATGCAAATAAAGTAAACCGTTATTTTTGTATATGAGGTTTACTGCAATTGATCAGCATGAAACTAAAAAGGTAAACTTTATTTAGTTAAAAGTTTACCTTTTTATATCCAGATAGAAAATATATTAAAGTAAACTTCAGAAAAACCGTTGATATAGATATCCTTGGATAATAAGCTATAAATAGTTGAAGTAAACTTTTAATATAACATTAAAGTCTACTTCAAAAAAATATTCCTTTGAGGTATACCCCAAAGGAATAAAAGTAAACTTTATAAAGACTCGACTAATTGAATTGCTTGATACACTTGATCTGGTGTAATTTCAGGATCGACCATTCTGAAAGTTTCGTTTGCAGAAGCGGCATGGTTGATGACAGGGAGCAATGCTTCTTTAGACGTTTCAAAAATATTCAGCTCGTTTAATTTTAACGGTAAACCCGTTGCTTGATAAAATGTTTTTAAATTTTGGATCTCGTCTAAATTTTTTGTATGAGCCAATTGAACGAGAATTCCGTAAGCAACTTTTTTTCCATGCAGCTGCTCATGTGAAGCCGCTAGAAAAGAAAGGCCGTCATGGATTGCGTGTGCGCCAGCCGAACGACCAAATGAAGCTGCAAAGCCGCCGGTTTCTCCGGCTAAACCAATAATCGTATCTGTGACCCGCGTAAATGCAGCTGAAGTCTGCAGCTGTTCTAAATCATTAATGGCAGTAATAGCGTCTTGAATCAGTAGTTCTTGAATCGCTTTGGCACTAGCAATCCCAAGGCGAACATAAGCTGATTTTTGTTCGTCTGACAGACTGCGAGTGATACCTTCGATCTCATACCATTTTGCTAAAGTATCACCGATCCCTGCTACAAAGTAGTCTTTGGGTGTGCCTAACAAAAATTTTGAATCAACTAATGTTAAGAACGGGGCACGTTTCATGTAGCCGATGGATTTGAATGTTCGGTCTGGGTGATAGACAGCAACGATCGGAGTGAATGGAGCGCAATTTGAAATTAAAGTTGGAAGGACTAATAATTCAGCGTTCAGTTCTTCCGCCGCCATTTTTGCTGTGTCAATCACGCGTCCGCCACCAATCGCTAGCAGCAAGTCAGCGTGTTCGATTTTATTTGCTAATTCGACTGCATTTTCATGGCTGGAGCTGCCGTCATAGCGATGCGTAGGGTAGGGAAGTTCCTTTTGATAATAGTTTTGAAAAGCTTCAAAAGATTTTTCACCAGTAATGACAGCAATTTTTTCGAAGCCGTCTAAATAACTAGGGAGATCATGAAGAAGACCTTCTCCGCTAACGTAGCGATTGGTACCGGGACGTACTTCAGTTGTAATATCCATTGTTTTTAACTCCTTTAATGAGATTTAAACTAGTTTATCTGTTGTTAAAATTAAAGTCAAATGTGTTTTCAGTGATAAAAACTATTGACACCGTTCATTTAAGCGTGTAAGATACGATTTATCAATTTAAAGAAACGTGATGAAGAGAAAAGTATAGGTCGTAAAGCATCAAAGAGAATCCGGGCAGGTGAGAGCGGATATGCGGAAGGATTTAGAAAATGGTCTCTGAATGGCACTGTCGATAAGTAGGCAGTGACGGGGCGGCACTCGTTAACAATGCTCAAGTATAAAATTGTACTTGTTGAGGCACTCGTTGTGAGACGGTTGCAAATGAAGGTGGTAACGCGAGCATGCTCGTCCTTTTCCTATAAATGGAAGAGGGCGGGCTTTTTTTGTAGTTACTCTTTTTGTTAATGAAGTATTTAACCGTAGCTAGTAGAAAATGGATAAAAATAGGAGGAATTAAAAATGAAAAAGTTTGGTAAAGGGATTTTATTGAGTGTAGCAGTGTTGGCAGTAGGCGGGTTATTAGCTGGTTGCGGCAGTAAAGATGAAGCAAAACAATTGGATGAGAAAAAAGTGACGATCGGTGTGACTTCAGGTCCGCATCAAGAAATTTTAGAAGAAGTTGCTAAGCAAGCCAAAAAAGACGGAATCGAAATCACAGTAAAAAGTTTTGATGATTATAATACGCCAAATACCGCGTTAAGCGATGGAGATTTAGACGGCAACAGCTATCAAACACTTTCATTTTTAGAACAACAAGTAAAAGACAAAGATTACAAGATCGAATCGGCCTTTAAAACAGTCGCATTCCCATTAGGAGTTTACTCTAAAAAAATCTCAGATTTAAGTAAACTTCAATCAGGCGATAAAGTCGGTGTACCGAATGATCCAACAAATGAATATCGGGCATTGAAATTATTGGAAGAAGCGGATGTCTTGAAATTAAAAGACGGTGTTGAAATCAAAGCGACGAAAAATGACGTGGCTGAAAATCCAAAAAACATCGAAATCGTTGAGTTAGAAGCATCTCAAATTCCATCGCAACTTGGCGAGTTGGCAGCTGCCGCAATCAATACCAATTTTGCCTTTGGCGCAGGTTTGACCATCAATGATGATGCGATCTACCACGAACCATTAGAAGACAATCCTAATTTCAATGTTTTTGCAGTTCGGACAGAAAATAAAGACGACAAGGTCGTTAAAGAAATTAAAAAATACTACCAATCAGATGAAACAAAGAAATTTATTGAAGAAGAATTCAAAGGATCAGTAGTTCCAGCGTTTTAAACAAAGTATGCAAGGACCGCCTAAGTTGGGGAATCAGCAGGCTGAGTTTTCTAGAAAAAAATTAATGCGAATGAGGAAGGAAGCGTCACATGATTGAACTTAAAAATGTCTCAAAAATCTATCAGCAGAAAAAACGTCGAATAGAAGCAGTCAAGGAAGTTGATTTGACGATTGAACAGGGAGAGATTTTTGGTGTTGTCGGGTATTCAGGCGCAGGTAAATCAACTTTGATCCGCATGATCAATTTTCTGGAACCACCAACGACTGGCGATATCTTGATTAATGGCCAAAATCTGCGTGAGCTGAACAAAAAAGAATTATTGTTAACTAGACGGAAAATCGGCATGATTTTCCAAGGATATAATTTATTGTCGACGGCAACCGTTTATGAAAATATCGCGAAACCGTTGAAGTTAGAAGGGGTCCCTAAAGAGGTGATCGCCAAACGGGTCGCAAAATATTTAGACTTAGTCGGCTTGACTGATCGCAAGGACAATTATCCAGCGCAATTGTCAGGCGGACAGCGGCAACGAGTGGCAATTGCACGAGCATTGGCGCATGAACCAGAGATTTTGTTATCGGATGAAGCGACGAGCGCGCTAGATCCTGAGACGACTGAATCGATCTTGACTTTATTGGCAAAAATCAATCAAGAGTTAGGAATCACGATCTTTTTGATCACTCATGAAATCGAAGTCGTTCAACGCATCTGTGATCGCGTGGCTGTGATGGAAGACGGGAAGATCGTAGAAGCGGGTCCTGTGATTAATTTATTTACCCGTCCTGAAGAAGAAACGACGAAACGATTCATTGGAGCTAACGACAACTACAACGTCCCTGAAGAAGTTTTAGCGGCCTATAAAGGGACTGGACGATTGGTACAGCTGCAATTTATTGGCGATGAAGCGACTGAGCCGGTTTTGGCAAAAGTTTCGAAAGATTTTCCGTTGAGCCCTAATATTCTTAGCGGAAATATCGGCTACTTGAAAGAAAAACGGCACGGGCGATTGCTGGTCCAGTTTGCTGGCGGAAGCGATGCTGATTTTCAAGCGGCGAAAGAATACATTCAAAGTCAAGGGATCATCGTTGAGGAGGTAGTGTAATGAGCGAATTTTGGAGTCAGTGGGGAAGTGTCGTGATCGAAGGATTAGGGCAAACACTCGTGATGGTCTGTGTCGCGTTAGGTTTATCGATTTTAATCGGCATACCGTTAGGCGTATTGCTGGTGATTGCTCGTCCAGGCGGGTTGAGCAGTAATTTTACGTTGTACTCGATTTTAAATAGTGTGATCAACGTCTTGCGTTCATTACCGTTTATTATTTTATTGTTCTTGATCTTGCCGTTGACAAAACTGATCATGGGAACAACAATCGGGGTCCAAGGCGTGTTGTTGCCGCTGATTATTTACACGGCACCGTACTTGGCGCGATTGGTAGAGACCTCACTGTTAGAAGTCGATGGCGGAGTGATCGAAGCCTATCAAGCGATGGGAATCAGTAATTTCCATATCATTAGCAACGTGTTGTTAAGAGAAGCGCGCGGTGGAATCATTCGGGGATTGACAATCGCGATGATCGGTTTGATCGGTGCGACTGCAATGGCTGGATTAGTCGGTGCCGGCGGTCTAGGCAGTATCGCATACCAGTATGGATTCTTACGAAATGAACCGGCAGTGATGTATACGACGATTATTTTACTGATCATCTTAGTTCAGATCGTGCAGTCAATAGGCAATACAATCGCCAAAAGTTTGGATCGAAATTAAGCAGCAGACGATGACCTAGGGAGCATTTTTCCCGAGGTCATCGTTTTTTTTTGCTATAATAATAGCAACAGGCAAGCTGCATACGAGGTGAATGAAATGAGAGCGAAGGACTTATTGACGGCGATCCAAGTGGATGCTGCAGGAGAATTAAAAAAATTATCTTCTTATACCTATGTCTTTGTCACTGACGATGAAAAACAGACGAATCAATTAAGGATCAATGCCACTGAGACAAAAATCATTTTGAAAAAACAGCCCAATCATCGATTGACATTGAATGAATTGATCCACGTTTTAAATGAGACGAAGGAGGCGGAGCTATTTTTCGAAGAGGAACTGATTTTTGGTTACAAATTGATCAAGGAGGGAATCGTCTTAGGTTGATCTGTCATCTGGTTTCGTAAACTAGATTGAATTATTTTGTTAACTGTGTTACATTATCTTTAATAAATAAATTGAGGTGAACACTAAATGGATACACAATTTAGCCGAAAATATTTGATCACAAATGAAGTATTGAATGCAGTGACACATGGTATCGGGGTAGTTTTAAGTATTGTCGGATTTGTTTTTTTGTTGAAAAAGGCAGATAGTGGGTTGGATTATGTTTCTTTCATCATCTATGGTGGGTCACTATCGGTGCTGTTTTTAGCATCGACGCTGTACCATAGTTTGATTTTTACAAAAGCGAAAAAAGTCTTTCAAGTTTTTGATCACTGTTCGATTTACTTATTGATCGCCGGAACGTACACCCCGTATTGCTTGTTGTACATTAGAGGAGCAATCGGAATCGTCTTGCTCAGTATCATTTGGCTGGCTGCGATTGTTGGGATTGTTTATAAAAGTTTGACGCTAAGTAAAGTGAAATCGGTCTCAAAATTATCTACAATCATTTATAATGTGATGGGCTGGGCAGTCGTAATTGCATTACCAAGCTTGTATCATAGTGTTGGCTTGAAAGGATTATTACTGTTAGTTGGCGGCGGGATCGCCTATACGGTTGGCTCGGTTTTTTATAGCATGAAAAATAGACGCTACATGCATGTTGTTTGGCATTTATTTGTGATGTTAGGTGCGTTGCTGATGTTCTTTTCGATTTATCTCTAAAGTAGAACGAACAAGTATTTATGATAGGTAAGAAAAAAGACTCCAGTTTCCTTTTTTGGGAAATTGGAGTCTTTTTTTTATAAATAATCGTCTTCTGAAAAACCTGTATTGCGATAGGCGCCTTCATCAGCAAAATACTTATTGTACCGTTGTTTGAATTTGCGGAAAGCAAAAACAACGATCAATTTGACCATGGAATAGATCGGAATACCAAAGATTACACCGACTAAACCTAAAAGATCGCCCATAACGAGTAAGACGACTAAGATCGTGATCGGATGGATCTTCAATTTATCCCCCATGACGCGGGGAACAACGAGATCACCGTGAAGCAATTGAACGACAAACCAGGCGATCACAAATTTGACGACCATAAATGTCGAATCTTGAAAGGCAATAAAGACCCCTGGAATGAAAGCTAAAAATGAGCCAATGTAAGGAATGATACTCAAGATCCCTGCTGCCAGTGCGATGACTGTCGCAAATTCCATACCTAAAAGTAAGAAAACGACCCAATAGATCAGCCCTAGCAATAACGAAGCGATCACTTGTCCTTTTAGAAAAGCTCCAAGTTGTTGGTTTGCGATTTTGACCAGCGCGCTTGAATCTTTTCTAAAACGCGGCGGGATTAATTCAATCATGGCATTGTAAAGTTTATGTGGATTTTGGATCAAGAAAAAGGCAATGATCGGTCCAGTAAACAAAGTAATTGCGGTGCTGGAAACGGCAGAAAATAACGTTCCTAAACCTTTTGCACCGTCTTGCCAATTTTCGCCTAAATAGCTCCAAGCTTCTTTCGTTAATTTGTCCAATGAATTCAATGCTTGATCTGAAGACGCCGCAAACGGTGTTGCATCTAAAATATTTTTGATCGCGTTTTGGAGATCATCCACGTATTTAGGAAATTGCGTGATCAAATCCTGTGCTTGGGTTTGGATCACCGGTATGAGTCTTGCTCCACCGAAAAAAAGTAGACCGATGATCACCACATAAGTGAGTACGATGCTGATGAGCCGCGGGAGGCCTTTTTTACTTAAAAAGTTGACCACCGGATTTAATAAATAATACAATAATAACGCAAAAATCATAGGGGGTAAGATTGTAGTGATGATTACGACGAGCGGTCTGAAAATAAAAGACACCGTGTTCAATAAATAAATCGCTAAGGTACTTAAAATGATCAGCCCGATGATGTAATACGATGTCTTACCACCAAAAAATTGGATCAATTTTGAGGGCTTTTCTTTTTCCATCGAATGAACCTCCTTGTTTCGAATATTGAAGAGAATTTTTTTAAATTTCACGCCTTGACTGATTGGATCTATGAAAAAATTAGCAACTAGAGACGATCAGTCTTGCTGAAACAAGTATACCGAATGTCGGTGAGACTGTATACTTTGGGGATCTTAGAAAAAATGCAGCAGGCAAAAAAGTAATCAATAAACCACCGGATACTCCAATAAATGAGAAGTATCCGGTGGTTTTTATCTACCAAGCAGTCCAATCGATAGTATCAGGATCAGCTTCTAATTTTTCATAGTGATGGAGAAAATAAACCTTGTTGTAATGACGGGTGAATTCGCCAATTTGATGCGTAAACTGAACCAAGCGCGGCCGCTTACTCAACAAACGAGCAAAATAAGTATCCGGCAGCTCCAAATAAGCCAGTGGTGTATTTGCTTTTTTAGCAAAACGAAAAAAATCACGGCGAATCAGTGCGAGGATATAACAGGTAAGTTCTGCCCGCATAATTAGACTGCGCCGCAAAATTGGCAGAGCAAGTCTTGGGCCAGTGAGCATTTCCGCATAATAACAACCGTGCTCGCAGCGCAGCTTCGAAATTTTCAATGGATTGATCCAGATCGTCCGCTGAGTATTTTCCAATGGAAAAAGCGCAAAGTACGGGCAGACCCAAGGGAATTTATAAGAACCAAAACAGGCGAGTGCTTTGAGACAACCACAAATTAATTTGTAATGATGGAAACAATGAGCAAAAGAATAACGCTGAAGTACCGCTAAGCCGCTTTCTTCGCTATGATAAATTCTTGTGTCAGTGAAAATCAAAACGCCTGTTTGTTCAGGAAGTGGAGCAATCAAAGTGATCTCAGCAACACTTAGCGGATCAAAAGGCTCCGCTTGCTTCAAACAGTTCTCCCATAGTTCAGACCAGTAGCTATCCAAATAATCATTGCGCTCAAAATTAACCATAAAAACATCCTCTCTTGCGATTTTTTTGTGACTCGCAAAACCAATATAAGCTAAATAACAAATATGTACACGCTTTCTTTTTGTGGTAAAAATAAAAAAATCATCATTTCTATTTGTGAAAAAACTAAGTAGTACCTAATGGATTAAGAAAAATTGTTTTTAAAAAAATAATGGATTTTTATTATCGGTAGAGCTATTTAAAGGACGTAAAGCAAAAAATTCTATTTTATTAAGGTAGAAATTGATTATTTATATTTTTGAACAACTGGGATAAAAGCGGATATTTACATAGATATTTCTTGATTTAAGTTATTTAATAATTAATGCAAGTTGAAAAAAATGCTTGTGAAATCGAAAAAATTTTTGCAACTATTTTTTTATTAAGATCGCGATTTTTTGCGTATCGTTTTGAAATTCTTTTTGCTGTGAAAAAAAGTTGCGCATTTAACGCAAAACTTTCGTTAATACTAAAGAAGAACAAAAACTTTCGAAAAGGAGGCGTATTTATGCAAAAACATCCCTTTACTATCAGTCAGATGTTTCGATTGAAACAAAAAACCTTAGAAAAACGCATCACTGCTTATTACCAGACCAGTTCTGACGCAGCCACTGTCATCAAATTAGTACGCCTTCTACAAATTCGTGGCGAATTAAGTACGGAAGCAATCGATACCCCGTGTTTCGAACTCATTCGAACACTTTACATACAGCAACCAGGCCGAAAAATGAAACGCTATTTCTTCTATTTTCAAGCATATTTTTCATAAACGGAATGGACCACATTGTTGCTGCATTTTTTCCCAGAGATCCCGATCATGAAAAACTGGCGCGAACAAGTTATTTTGACCGTGTATGCAGCAATGTGCCATAATTTTACGGTGCCTTGAAAGTAGTAGTAGATTGAAGTAGAGAGACTGATAAAATTACGAATGGAGCGATTATTAATGTTTTTAGTTTATTATTTTTCGTTTTGAAAAAGTAGATGATAGATTCAGTGTTTTCAATTCTGTTTATATTAACAATAAGCTCGTATATATAATTATAGTTAATAAAAAAACGCTTTTTTTCTTTTTAGAACAGGTATAAAAATGAAATTGGGATATATACACGAATTTTACCGTCTTGACAAATGAAAAAGAAACGGTACTATGATTTATGAATGTTTGTTAGGGATGGAGGATCGGCTTGCTTAAAATAAAGAAGATTTTTAACAATAATGTCGTTTTAGTAATTGATGCGAAGGGTTTGGAACGAATTTTGATTGGTAGGGGCTTAGCGTTTAATAAAAAAATTGGCCAAATCGTTGATGAAGCCAAGATTGAAAAGATATTTGTAGTAGATTCGCCGAATGTCACTGATCGTTTTGTTCAATTAATTGAAGAAGTACCCGTCAATCGACTAGAACTGGTGACTTTGATTATTAAAAATGCTGAAGTTGAACTGCAAAAAAACTTTGACGGCAATACTTATATTGGTCTGGCTGATCATATTAATTACGCTGTGAACCGTTTTAGAAAAGGTGAGCGGATCCGAAACGCTTTATTACTAGAAATCAAGAAATTCTATCCTAAAGAGTATAATGCAGGAATAAGTGCTTTGAAACAGATTACTTATTATGAAGGTATTGAACTGAATGAAGATGAAGCTGGTTTCATTGCGTTACATTTTATCAATGGTGGGTTGAACAACGATACGGCCCAAACCTTACTGACAACGGAGATGCTACAAAAAATCGTGTTGATAGTAGAAGATCGTTTGAATATTGAGCTGGATACGGATTCGTTGAATTATGTGCGGTTTGTTACCCACTTGAAATTCTTTATTCAACGTGTCATAATTAACGAACCGAGACGAGAAACAGTACCGGAAATGTTTGATCAAGTACTTAGATTCTATCCAAAGGCGACGCAAAGCGTTGAAATTATTAGAAATTATTTGCAGGGAAAATTAGATTGTCAGATCTACCCGGAAGAGGAAATGTACTTAATTTTACATGTCCAGCGGTTAATTAAATAAAAGGGATTGTAACTGATCATGCAGGCAACACCCAAATAAGAGATGAATAGTCTCTTGTTTGAGTGTTGCCTTTTTATATTAAAAAAGGAGAGAGGCAGAATGGAAAAATACCAAGCACTTGTTTCATTTATTTTGAAAAATATTGGAGGACGAGAAAATGTTTTAAGCGTAACGCATTGTATGACGAGATTGCGCTTCACACTGAAGGATGATTCCTTAGTACAAAAAGAAGCACTTGTAAAATCATCAGAAATTATGAGTGCACAATTTGCTGGGGGTCGGTTCCAAGTTGTGGTAGGTACCAATGTGGCAGAGATCTTTCAAGTCGTGCAAGAACAATTGGGTGGAAAAAATGCTGCACCAGATGAAGAAAAAAAGGGGCTAGTAAGTGCATTAGTTGATACTATTACGAAAGTAATCACGCCTGTCTTAGGAATATTAACTGCTTCAGGCTTGTTGCAAGGAATTTTGGCATTATTAACCGCAACCCATATCCTATCAATAAATGATGGTGCTTATATTATTTTACATGCGATGGGTCAGGCAGTTTTTTATTTTCTACCGGTTACTCTAGGTTATACAAGTGCCAAAGCATTTAAGATGAATCCTTTCGTTGGTATGATGTTAGGTGCTACATTGCTGATTCCAGAATTAATGACAGGTCTGACAAGCGGGGATGTACTGTATACATTATTTAATGGGACCTTGTTTCAAACACCTGTTTATAATACGTTCTTTGGTATCCCAATTTTATTTCCAGCAAGTGGTTATCAATACACAGTGATTCCAATTATTTTCATTGTTTATGTAGGTTCAAAAATAGAGAGTTGGCTGAAAAGAATGATTCCTTCAGTGATTGCTCATAATGTGACGTCCTTTTTGACAATTTTAATTACGGTCCCATTAACCATTTTAATTGTCGGCCCTATTACTAACGTGCTCAGCTCTTTAATCAGTGCGGGAGTATCAGGTCTGTATACCATTTCACCGATAATTACCTCATTAGCCGTTGCTTTATTGTATCAACCCCTTGTAATTTTTGGATTACATTGGCCGATTTCAGCAATTGGAATTACAAACTTGGCTCAATCTGGTGTAGACTACATTTTTCCGATGTCGTTTACAGCAAATTTTGCGCAAACTGCAGTGGTTTTGGCAGTTTTTTTACGAACTCGGTCAAAGGATCAAAAGACACTGGCAATTCCAGCCATGGTATCAGGTTTGTTCTGTATCATTGAACCAGCAATCTACGGATTTAGTTTGCCTGTGAAAAAACGGTTTGCATTTTCGATGATTGGAGGAGCTGTTGGGTCGCTAATTTTGGCATTATCTGCTACTAAGATGTATGCCATGTCGTTTGGAATCTTAGGCTTTGCAGCCTTTATCAATCCTGAAACTGGTAGTATGAATGGTTTAATCACAGCAATTATTGCTTCGATTGCGACAGCAGCAGTGGCATTTATTTTAACTTATATGACTTTTAAATCAAAAGAAGATGTAGTTCAATCTGAAGAAAAAGAATTAGTGAAAACAGAATTCTTGATTTCTCCGTTAGAAGGACAAATAAAACCGATCGAAAGTGCAGCAGATCCAAGTTTTGCTTCAAAAGCGTTAGGTAACGGATTTATTATTGTACCTGAAAAAGGAGAAGTTGTTTCCCCAGTATCTGGTGTTATCAAAACTGTGTTTCCTAGTGGACATGCAATTGGGATCACTAGTGACACTGGAATTGATGTCTTAATCCATATTGGGATCGACACTGTTGAGCTAGAAGGAAAAGGGTTTAAGCCATTTGTAAAAAAAGGTCAGACAGTGACGCAAGGAGAAAAAATTCTGGAGGTTGACTTGAAAAAAGTAATCAATGCAGGATATTCCGTAGAGACTTTTGTGACTGTGACAAATTCAAATCAATTCTTAGATATTCTGTGTCAACAAAACGGCAGTGTCAAAATAAAGGATAAAGTAATGACAGTAATTCCTTTTAATAACCAAATAGAATCCAAAAATTTAGCGGAGGTCCATTAGAATGAGAGAAAGAATATGGGGTATCTTGGCTGGCGGAGCTTTAGGAGATGCAATGGGGATGCCGACAGAATGCTGGTCACAAGAAAAAATTCGTCAGCACTTTCCTAATGGTGTGAAACAATTAGTCGCTTCAAACGAAAATGACATCTTTGGTAGGAAACTGTCAGCAGGTGCAATTACAGATGATACATTGAATGTATTGATGATTTTATCCATGATCCAAAAGAATCAAGGTCAGATCCGTGTAGCTGATTACATTGCAGAACTGCGGGAATGGAATGACTGCTCAACCGTTTCGGCTTTTGTCTCAGGACCATCAACGCTAAAAGCATTAGATAAGATTGCTAAAGGCGTTTCGATTGAAGAAACGGGTGTTGCTGGTACCACTAATGGTGCTTCTATGAAAATTGCACCAATTGGATTAATTAGCGATTATCGAAAGCTGCCTATGTTGGTGAAAAATGTCGCAGAAATCTGTCTACCTACACATAATACAAAAATTGCGATTGCTGGCGCTAGTGCAGTGGCGGCCGCCGTTAGTTATACTGCTCGCGGCGGGCAATCAATCGATGAAATTTGGTCACTGGCCTTTGAAGCTATTACTGCTGCGAAACAATATGGTCATGACTTTCCATCTGCTTCTTTGATTTTCCGCATGAAACAAGCACGAATTATCGTGCAGCAAGAGACAGATGAACAACTAATTTTACAGCGATTATATGAGGAAATCGGTACGGGAATGGAGACAATTGAAACAATTCCAAGTGCTTTTTCTATCGTTCAATTGGCCAAAGGGGACCCACTAAAAGCTGTACAATTAAGTGCTTCACTAGGCTGGGACACTGATACTATAGGCGCAATCAGCGGTGCGATCTGCGGTGGACTGAAGCCCGGTAATTTACCCAAATGGATGATCCAACAAGTTGAAGAAGTCAATCAATTGAATTTTGATCAGCTGACAGATGATATGATACCGTTTGTGAAATAGATAAATAGCTCCAAGTAATTTGTATGGGCAATTGGATTCATTATAAGTTACAGGGAATATTAGAAAGTGTCTCTGGTTTTAATAGTTGGTATTTGTGATAAATAGTAGTACTAATCAAATCAATAACTGATTGTAAATTTATTATTGTATGATTTAACATAAAACTATCTCGATAAACAAAATATCCTACGGTATAATTAAGTCAAAATTGGGAAATTTTGGATTGTTGAGGTGTCGTATGAAATTATCAAAACCAATTATTTATGAAATTGATTATTCAAAAGAATCTCTTAATTCTTTAGAAGAAAAAATTCAGAATAAAGGTAAAAAAGAGCAAAAAGTGATGCTCAGTTATCCAACAGTTTATATCGTGAATGACAAGAAAGGCTCATCAAAATATTCCGTTTATATCGGTGAAACTGCAGATATTAAGCGGCGCACGATTGAACATTTAAAAGAGCTTCGTGAAGATTGGCAAGAACTATCTGATTCCGACCAAGCAAAGATGTTTGTAGTAGGTCATGAACATTTCAACAAGTCATTAACTTTAGATATTGAAAATCGGCTAATGCAGTATTTGTCTAGTGTTGAAGCTGTTGAAAATTTGAATAATCGTAGAACAAATCCACAAAATGATTGTTATACTTCAGAAGAACTAGGAAGTATCTTTTCAGAAATTTGGAAGAAACTACAGCAAAAAAATAAAGAGTTATTTCCGCTTGAAAGAATAATTAGGGATTCAGCTATTTTTAAAGCCTCACCTTTTCATAAACTAACTAGAGAACAGATGAATGCTCGTGAAGATATTATTCTAAAGGTAACAGAAGCAATAAATCGAAATAAAGAAGGTCAATTAATTATTGTTGAAGGTGAAGCTGGATCGGGTAAAACGGTGTTATTAAGCAGTCTGTTTTATGAACTAAGTCAACTTTCTTTAGAGGAGTCTGAAAACGTAGTACTTAAGAATACCAATCAATATTTATTAGTGAATCATAATCAGCAGTTGAAAGTTTATGAACAAATTGCTTCGAAGTTAGGTATTTTGTCAAAGAGAAATCAAGACGTTGTCTCGAAACCGACGAGATTTATTAATAATCATTCAGAAGATGAGAAAGTAGATATTGTCGTAGTTGATGAAGCACATTTATTATGGACTCAAGGGAAACAATCTTACCGTGGGAAAAATCAGCTTAAGGATCTCTTGAAACGCGCTAAAGTTGTTGTAGCAGTACTTGATCGTAATCAAATTCTTTCTCGTGAACAGTACTGGGATGAGCAGGATATGCTAGAAACAATTCATGAAGCAAATCTCAATAATAATTACATTCATTTGGAAAATCAATTACGAATTAACGCGGATAAGGAAACTGTAAAGTGGATTCGGAATCTTATTGATAATGGAACAATTGAACGTATCCCGGTTGATTCTAAAAATTATGCGATTAAAATATTTGATGATCCCGAAGAAATGTATAAAAGAATTCAAAAGAAAGCACAAAATGAAGAATCAGGAATTTCTCGTATTTTAGCAACTTTTGATTGGGATTATGTGGATAAACGTAAGCCGAATGATGAAGAATATTGGAATGTGAAAATTGGAGAATGGCGGTTACCATGGAATTTACAACTCCCGCAAACAAGGAAAGAAAAACGAAGAACTCGTAATCAAGCTTGGGCAGAACAAGCCCAAACAATTGGTGAGGTAGGATCGACTTTTACGATTCAAGGTTTTGATCTTAACTATGCGGGCGTTATTATAGGTCCATCAGTAAAATATCGAGATGGTAAGATTATTTTTGACAAAACAGCAAGCAAAAACAAGAAAGCTATTCAAATGCGTGCGGGAAAGAATGGGGAAAAAATAGATGTTTCTGATTTTCTCCTTAAGAATGAGTTGAATGTGTTAATGACGAGAGGCGTTAACGGGCTATACATTTATGCAGTGGATAAGGAGCTTCGGGAGGCGCTTAAAAAAGCAAGGAACTAATTGCTTTGATTAAAAATTAAATTTGAATCGTGTGATCCCGTTTCATTTATGATGTGGGGGGATTGCGGTCAAAACTTTCAAAAGAGTTGCTTTCTATAATAAGGTTAAAATCTTAAGTAAAAAATATAATAACTATTTTCCAAAAACGTCCTAATTTAACAATCTATTTTTTGTGTATGATGCTTAAACAAGATAGTGGGATGTTCTTTTTCAAATCTGAACGTACTCTTCTATTTTCCCTCACCTAAAACAGAGCCACAAACGTAAACTCGTTTGTGGCTCTATTTGTTATTCCGCTATTTCATATTTAAACACGCCATTGTTTTCATAGTTCTCTAGTTTCACTTCAGAGAGTCTTCGTTCAAAGAAGGAGTGTTTGTTGCCGTTTTCGTCGTATTTGGCGGGCAGGACCAGCGTTGGTTGGCTGTCTGGAACGGGTTGTGACAATTGTTCTTTCAATGCATCGATATGACGATCGTAGACGTGGGCGTCATCGATGCACCAGTGCATCGTGCCGAGTTCAAAGTCTAATTGATCCGCGATCAAACGGTGCAAGACGGCGTATTGATAGACGTTGAATGGATTGCCTAATGCCATATCAGCGGAGCGTTGTTTGACGTGGAGGTCAAGGACGCCGTTATTGACTTTCCAATTGGTTGCCCAGACGCATGGTTCTAAAGTCATCTCGTCTAGATCGTCGACATCCCAAAGGCTGGTCATGATACGGCGCGAGCCGGGATTGTTTTGTAATTGGTGTAAGACGTATTCGACTTGATTGAGTTTTTCTTTGTGATCAGGCAGTTTGCGGCATTTTTTGGCAAGCTGATAGCCGTATGCTTTGCCGATCGTATTGTTTTCATCGGCCCATTCGTTCCAGACTTTGCATTTATGATCTTGCAGCCACGTTACGTCGTTGGATAGTTCTTGCCAGATCCATTCTAATTCAATCAACGGCGTTTTTTGGAAAACACGTTTTGATTTTAAGATTGGGATGCCGTCTGCCGGGGTGATCTTAAAATTGACACCTTGGATAAAGCGTGTTGGAGCAGGACTGCCATCAGCATATTTTGCCCGGACCAATGCTGGATCTTGATCGGTGCCGAGTTCGATGATCTCCAGGACGATGTCGCGATAAATTTTGTCGAAGCCAGTATATTCAATCACAAGAATTCTCCTCTTTTTTCTTTTGTCTGAGTTTAACATATTTGAGTGACTATTGGATTATATTTTCTTGTCAATTTAATGTTATTTTTTTAAGGGTAGCCGAATCTGGAAAACGACGCCTTTGGGTAGCCAATCGCGGACGCTTAACTTGCCTTTGTGTTGAGTGATGATCTGTTGTGCAATGGAAAGTCCTAAGCCGTAGCCGCCGGTTTCTTTAGAACGGGAGCGGTCTTCGCGATAAAAGCGCTCAAAGATATGTTTTTTGTCTTCGTCGTTGATGGAAGGACCGTCATTTTTGACTTCAATCAGCCAGTTGTCGCTGGAAATCTCTGATTGTAAGACGATCGTTTCTTTGGCGTCGGTATATTTTAAGGCATTGTCCAGTAAGATCACCAAGACTTGATGGATTCGTTTTTCATCGATCAGCATAGGTTGATCGGCGAAATTTTCTAAGATGAAGTGTTTGTCGTTCATCTCTGCAATTTCTTGGAAAGGCTGTGCTAATTGTTGGATGAACGGTTTTGGGTCAACCAATTCTTTTTGCAAGATGAGTTGATTGGAATCACTGCGCGCCAAGGTCAAAAGGTCTTCAGTCAAACTTTTCATGCGTCGTGTTTCGTTCAAAGCCTGCGCGATCGGTTCGGATTCTTCAATGATCGTATGTTCCGGTTTGGTGAATAATTGTTGCAGGCTGTTTTGAATGATCGTTAAGGGTGTCCGTAATTCGTGGGAAGCATTTTCCACGAATTCTTGCTGTTTACGCCAAGAGTTCATGATCGGCTGCATGTTCATTTTTGAAATGTAAAAGCTTATTCCAATCGAGATCAGCCAAAAGATAACCATACAAATAATCAAAATCGTTCTAAAGGTCTTCATGGAGTCTGCAATCTGGTTCGTGTTGGCTAAAAATTGGATATAGGCGACGTTCTCACCTTGATCAGCCTTGATCGTATAAGAGTGGAACGATAATTTTTGTGTTGTATCTGAGTTGCTTTCCAAATTCAATGTCTCGATTGAATCCAGCTGTTTTTTATCCAGCGTCAAGTTTTCCAGTTCGGTGAAGCGTCCGCCTAAGACACTTTTATTCAATATTTTGCCGTCTTTTGACCATAAAATGATCTGGGTATTGAAGCGATTGTTGCCTTCAAGATCTTTTTCATGCTGCTCGGCAGGAAGCTGAGCAAGAAAGGGATCGTCTTGCTGGTAGCGGGTGATCTCCATGTCGATCAAATGCTCGTTTTCGGCCATTTGTGTCAAAGAAAGATCCGTTTGTCGATACGCCGAACTTTGCAAAAGCTGTAAAGTGATGAAACCTAGCAGTAAAAAGATACTTGCAAACGCCGCAACGTTGATGAAGAAAAACTTTAAGCGTTGTTTTCTTGAAATTTCTGTATTCATAGCATCAATCCTTTTGTAAGATGTAGCCGACATTTCGCAATGTTTTGAACAACTGATCAGCGCCGGTCGGTTTTAAATGTTTTCGCAAATGGCTCATATAGACTTCCACGACTGTGAGGGTCGTGTCAGAATCAAAGCCCCAGATCCGATCGAAAATTTGTTCTTTCGTCAAGATCACCCCTTTATTTTGGATAAAGTAGACTAAAAGTTCAAATTCTTTTCCTTGAATCGGCAAGATCTTACTGTCGGCTGATACTTCTTTCGTAGCGAGATTGCAAGTCAGTTTTTGATAGACTAATTGGTTTTCGGAAAATAGGCCCAATGAGCGTTTTAGGAGCGCTTTGACGCGCATGATCAATTCTTCGCGGTAAAAAGGTTTTGTTAAATAATCATCTGCACCTTTTTGAAAACCGGTCACTTTGTCTTCCAAACTGTCTTTAGCAGTCAAGATCAGCACCGGGGTTTGGATATTCTTTTCTCGGAGTTGGGCTAAAACTTCATAGCCGTTTTTTTCCGGCAGCATCAAATCCAATAAAATCAGATCATATACGCCGCTTTCTGCTTCAAATAAGCCTTCCTCACCGTCGTACACTTGTTTAATTTCTCCAAGGTCGGCCAAAATTTCTTTTATATTATTTGAAAGCGTCGCTTCGTCTTCAACTATTAATAGGTTTATCATGGATTTTTTTCCTCCCATATATATGACGGTTCTAGTGTACCATGCTTTCCTAAATCAACCTTAAAAAATTTCTTCGGCGCTTAAGCTTAAGTTAAGGCAGACTGATTATTCTACAAACAGTCAAAGATGACGGAACTAGAGGAGGAAACAATATGAACTATATCAAACGGGCGCTTCAGAGCCTTTGGGCAAAGAAAGGGCGCAGTGTTCTCATGATCGCTGTTTTTTCAGCCATCTTGATTTTTGTGTTAGCGGGTTTGACGATCCGAAGTGGGGCTGAATTAGCGACGACGAATGCGAAAAAAAGTGTTGGAGCGACGGTCACATTAGCAACAAACCGCGAGGCGATGTTTAAACAGCAATCTGATTCAGACTCAGATTCAGAAAGTACCCAGCCAGACCCAGGAAGCTTTGAACAGACGCCAGTCAATTTAAGTGACGCGGAAGAGATTGCTAAATTATCAAATGTAAAATCCTATTCATTTGAAGCCAGCACATCAGCCGATAAGAGCACGGGGATTACCCCAATCTCAAGTGACAGTGAAGAAACCACTGACACAGCTAGCGAAGCGGAAGGCAAAGGTGCACCCGCAGGAATGAGCCAAGGCGATTTCCAAATCAAAGGTGTTTCACAAAGCAGTTCTTACAGCGATTTTTCTTCAGGAACGGCTAGTATCGTAGAAGGCGAAGCAATTACAGCAGACGATGAAGGCACGAACAATGTGTTGATTGAACAAAGTTTAGCGGAATCCAACGATCTAAGTGTCGGTGACACGTTCAAAATTAAAGACACAGACGATAAAGACGTTGAAGTTACGATCAAAGGGATCTATAAAACAAGTAGTTCCGGCGATAGTATGAGCGCACGCTTCAACTTTATGAACCCATCGAATACGATCTTTTCATCTTATACTATGGTCAATACATTGACGGGTTCAGAAGGCGAGACGATTGATTCTGCGGTCTATACGTTAGATGATCCAAAAGAAATGGATAGTTTTGTCAAACAAGCCAACAAATTGATCGATACGGATACGTTCAGTTTAGAGACCAACGATCAAATGTATCAACAAATGTTGCAACCATTGAATAATGTTTCAAGTTTCGCAAAAAATATCGTGATCTTAGTAGCAGCTGCAGGTGTGATCATCTTGACGCTGATCATCATGCTGTCGATTCGTGAACGTAAATATGAGATTGGTGTGCTACTTTCATTAGGTGAATCACGTGTCAAAGTCATCTCGCAATTTTTTGTCGAAATTTTTGTTTGCATGATTTTTGCCCTAGGCATCGCCGCAGCCAGCGGAAACGTCGTAGGAAATGCAGTAGGCAATCAATTGTTAAGTCAACAAACGACGACCACACAAAATGCCGATGGTCAGGCAGCGGCAGGCGATGCAGGAGCCGGTCAAGGACAAGCACCTGGTGGAAATGGTGGTCCGCGCGGCGGACAAACCGGCGGCAATCCATTTACTCAAATTGAAGAAGTAAAAGAGATGAATATTGCAGTAAAACCGACAGAGATCCTCAGTCTTGCAGGAATCGGACTTGGAATCAGTTTATTCTCGATCGTTTTATCATCGGCCGGCATCTTACGGCTCAATCCGAAAAAAATCTTGATTTCTTAATAGGAGGAAAACAGTATGACACTAGCAACGAAAGATTTAAGTTATTGGTATGAAAACAATGGACCATTATTTGAAAACGTAAATCTGACTTTTGAAAAAGGCAAAATGTACGCCATTTTAGGCACGAGCGGTTCAGGAAAGACAACGTTCTTATCCTTGATCGCAGGGTTGGATACCCCTAAAAGCGGAGAAATCCTCTACGAAGACACTTCATTGAAAAAAATTGGTTTACGCGAATATCGTCGTAAAGATGTTTCAATCGTCTTTCAAGCCTACAATCTGCTGCCGTATTTATCGGCAGTAGACAATGTCGTCACGGCGATGGAGATTGCTCAAAGCCAGCAGACGGATAAAAAAGCGTATGCGTTGGCTAATTTGGAAAAAGTCGGGATCACCCGCGAATTGGCTGAGAAAAAAGTCACGCACTTATCCGGCGGGCAGCAGCAACGGGTCGCGATCACGCGGGCCTTGTGCTGTGAACATGGGCTGATCGTCGCCGATGAACCGACAGGGAATTTAGACGAAGCAACTTCTGGCGAGATCGTCAAACTGTTTCAAGAAATCGCGCATGAACAACAAAAATGTATCGTTTTAGTTACTCATGAACAAGAAGTTGCTAAAGCCTGCGATGTCGTCTATGAATTGAAAAACCAAGAATTCAGCCAAGTCTCTTAATAAAAGAAGCATAAGTTGATTTTGACTAGTTTCTTGTGATTGCGATCAAATTGATAGTAAGAATTAAAGATAAGGAGGACGTTTGTGAAGATGCTGAAACAGGTGACCGTTTTTCTTGGTCTGCTGGTTTTCTTGGCCGGCTGCGGTGTGAGCGGGACGATCACAAATGACACGGAAACCGAAGAGCTCTCGGTCGCTTTGAATGAAGAGTGGCAAGAAGAGCAGAACGAATTGGAAAAGAATTATCAAACACTGTTAGACAGCGGCGAGTACGATGAAGACAATATTTATATAAAACTCAATCCTTATGAGGCCAGTCCTCTGTCAGCGCTGCTGTTGTTTCAAACGGATGAAGCGATGAAAGTCGAAATTTCTGTCGCTGGCAAGGATGAAGAGACGACAATCAAAAATAGTTTTGACGACTATACGACAAAACACAGCATTCCGGTTTTAGGTCTATATGCAAATACAAAAAATCAAGTCACAGTGACTTTGACGGATAAAGCAGGAAACAGCATGGAGAAATCAGTAACGATTAAAACAGGAGCGTTACCAGATTCTCTCGCAAAAATCGAGGTCAAAGAAGCGGATACGCAAAAAATGGAGTTAGGTGACAGTGAAGTGACGTTTGTTGTCCCTAGTACGAAACAAGCCTATGCTTTCGATACGAACGGCGATGTCCGTTGGTATTCAACTCGTTATAACAGCCATATTTTTAAAGAACTAGATAACGGCAATCTGCTCTATTTGACTAAAGAATCCAATGACGCAAATACTTACAATGTGTTGCTAGAGACTGACTACTTAGGGAAAATCTACAAACGCTATGATTTTTCCAGTGCTAGTGCAACTAATGAGACCGGTCAAAGCGAAGGAGAGACGACCGTCATCCATCATGACGGGATCGAATTGCCTAATGGAAACTTGCTTTTGACGGTCAGTGACGGCAGTCAGTATATCGAAGACACGATGATCGAGCTGAACCGTGAGACAGGAGAGATCGAAAAAACGATCGATCTAAAAGATCTTTTGCCGGAATCTTTCTATGAAGAATATGATTCTACTAGTCGAGAAGACGGAAAAATCGATTGGTTCCACCAAAATTCGGTGGACTACGATGAATTAGACAACAGCATAATTATTTCGGGGAGGAATCAAGATACGATGATGAAAATTGATTATGACACGAAAGAAATCAAATGGATCATGGGCGACGGCAGCGGCTGGCCGGAAAGCTATCAAAAATATTTCTTAGCAGGAACGGTCAAAGCCAGCGGCGGTCAGCATGCAGCGATTGTTTTGCCTGACCAAGATGAGAATGATGAAACGACCGATGTTTTATTTTACGATAACAATATCTCAGTAACGCGCGGCGAGGAAGAAACTTCTGAAAAATATTCAACAGCCCGCCAAGTTCGTATCAATGAAGAAGAGATGACAATCGAGGAAATCTGGGATTTTGGTGAAGATCTAGGATCAGCCTATTACACAAAAATCATCGGCAGCGCCCGTTATCTAACAGCTACAAACAATCGGTTAGTTAATTTCGGCTATCGTGATGAGGGAACAGCCAGCTCGATCATGGAAGTCACCAAAGATGGCAAAACAATCTTCAACGTTGATTTGACCGATTTTCCAACTAGTGCTTGGGCATACCGAGCCGAACGCTTTTCGTTATACAATGACAAGTGGCAGTATCAATTACAATAATTAAAAAACGGATGCATCTAGATGCATCCGTTTTTTTGTACACGACCAGCAAGTGTAAAATCCACTGATAATCAAAAGAGTTATTCGGTCAAAAGATCGTATAGGACTTGGGCGTTATTATAATCACTTTTTGCGCTATAAACGAGGGTAACGCCCGTTTGTTTGGAGAGAATTTCCTGTAATTTCTCCAGCGCTTCTTTCGCGGTGCCGGAGCGTAATTCTTCACGGTACTTTGCTTGAAATTCAGGATATTTTGCCTCTTCATGATTGAACCACTTGCGCAATTCGGCACTCGGCGCGATCTCTTTCAACCATAAATCGATTTTTTCTGTTTCTTTAGATTTTCCCCGCGGCCACAAACGGTCAACTAAGATCCGGTAACCGTCAGAATCATCTGCGGGTAAATACGCTCTTTTTAGCTGTAACATCATTTGCCACTTCCTTTCTTTCATTTTAACAAAGCAAAAAAGAAAGGGTTAATAAAAGCTATTTTATCGGACTTTCTTTTATAAGAAGGGAACTATTTGTTAAACTATAAATGAAGCGGTCTGAACCTAATCTATTCTGGCACACTGTTAAATAAGATTAAACAAGAAAGGCGGTTGCTATGGTCGCGTTTTTCTTATTATTTAGAAGTCTATGGCGTATTTTGCGTATTCTTTTCCGTCAACCAGAACAAAAGGCCGTTATGTTGGCGGTCCTGTTCATTCTGACGATCGGTACATTTTTTTATCATACTGTTGAAGGCATGACCTATTTAGACGGACTCTATTTTTCAGTCATGACATTGGCTACCGTCGGTTACGGGGATCTTGCTCCCCACACCGCAGTCGGTAAATTTTTTACGATTGTCTACGTTTTGGTGGGTGTGGGCATCTTAACTGCGATGATCGCCAATTTTAATCGAGCGTTGATCGAATACCATCAAAAAAAGCGAGACGAAAGCAAAAATGAGTAGCAATCGATTATACAACCGCTCAATCTTTAGATAGATTGATCACGGGAGACAATAAAAGCAGACTAATGACCGTTCCTTCACGGACCATTAGAGTCAGGTGAAAAGAAACCGTCAGAAGTACAGCAAGCAAAATACAAAAAACATCAATACTGTAACGATAAAATTTAAAGCTGTGAGGGGTGCGTTCAGCTAAAAAAAGACAGCACGTTTCAATCGGAAATTTCAGTAATTGGTATTTCAATACTTTCCCTGTACCAAAGCCTGCAATGACGGTCCCTAAAATAAAGAGCAAGGCATTTAAAAGATAAGAATGCAGCGTGAAAAGCGGGAAAATGAAATAGACAAACAGATTGATCGTTGAGCCGAAAAACAGTAATGCAATGCTCATTGTAAAATAGTTTCGCAGCCTGCGCTGTGGATCTAATAAAATACAGCCGATCAAAAATAAAAAATTCACGCTTGCTGTGATCGTGCCGATCTTGATTTGGCTAAACTCGGACAAGGTCGCATTCAATGCGTTAAAACTGCTGACGCCGATGTTTGCTTTAAGGGTCAAACTAATCCCAAAGGCACTAATCAAGTAATAGATAAAAGAATAAATTAAATTTTTTGAATGGGTCATAACTATTCCTCCAATGTTGATTTGATAAGGCAAGTATGCTGGAAATAAAAAAAAGCAACTAGGAGATATAGCCTAATTAGGAGAAAAAAATGAAGAAAGAAAAATACAGCGAAAAAAATAAAAATCGAGTGGATCTTGTACGATTCCCATTTTTAAGTGAAACAATCTTGCAGCAAAGTTTTTTCATCGACTATGAACGCAATGAAAAAATCACCACTCAGCTGGAAAAGTTGACGAATTTATTTATCATTTTAGAAGGAAAAGCGCGTATCATCCAACAAGAACCAAATGGAAAAAGTCTGATCTTACAGTTTCTTGAATCGGGGGATTTTATTGGCGAACTAACGGTGGTGCAAGCAGAAGAGTCGCCTAAAGACGTGGTCGCTATCGGCAAGGTTCGTTGTCTAGCGATTCCTTTGGCAATAGTGGCGAAACACTTATGGAAAACGGCTGAATTTCCACAATTCATTGCGCAATACATTGGGAAAAAATTATTGTTGCGGATGGAACATTTTTCAAATGCTCAGACATTTGAACTAAAATATCGTTTGGCGGCGTTATTATTAGAAGTTGCGGTGGATGATCAATATACGGAAAACAATACACAAATTGCAGATTATTTAGGTACTAGTTATCGCCACTTGACCCATACGTTTAAATACTTACGCGAAAATGGCTATATCACAAAAAAACAAGTCGGTTATTTAATCAATCCCGAAAAACTACGCCAGCTAATCCAATTGGGGAATGATTCTTAGTTGAACAAAGTCTATAAGTCTTTATCACATTTTTTTGGCTCAAAAAATTTTTTAACTTATCAGATGGACACCACCCTTTTTAAGAATCATCCTAAATGCCTGAAAAAAATAGGTCTTTTGGCCTATGACGAATGGGGGCAGATTCGGCATAATAGGGACATAAGATAACTAGTGAAAGTGGAAAAAGGGAGAAAACGAAAATGAATAAGAAAATAACAAAATCTAAAAACAATCGGGTATTGACAGGTACGTTAGCTGGGATTGCAGAATATTTTGGGATCAGTCCAACGACTGCGCGAGTGATCTACGTCATTGCCAGCATTTTCTTGATCGGCGCACCGGTCTTGTTGTATATTTTATTGATGATACTTGTTCCAAATGCAAAGAATGAACCAAAGACGGCGGAACCAGTTGATGGCAATACGTGGAATGACTTTTAGTTGAAAAATAATGATAAAAAGCGAGCCGCTAAGTGGTTCGCTTTTTTGCTATAAAAAATCGGTTCTGCAGCTGAAGTAGGCGGCAGTTCCTACGCAGCGGGATCTTTAATAATTTTTATATGCAAAAAATAATTAGAATTATCTATTTTTTATTTAATATTTATTTCAGTATATTCTCATAAAAATCTTGACATTGTTTTTGCTAATGGGTATGATTACAAACAATAAAACATTTTCCAGTGAGTTGGAAAGTAGATTTTGATCCCTATCAGAGAGGCGTTGGCTGGTGAGAAGCGCTAAGGTGAGAAAAATTGAAAATGGCCAATGAGGAACTTTTGGTGATAGGTAATCAAAAGCGGAGTGTCCACCGTTAAAAGGACCGCCGATTTTACTTTTTAAGGCTGTCGGATGGAGGAGCGATCTTGATCGCTCGAATAGAGGTGGTACCGCGGATTTGTCGCCCTCTTGTTAGTCGTAGACTGCAAGGGGGCTTTTTGTTTGCAATTCAAGAGATTGGAAAAAGTGAATAACACGCTAATGTCAATCAACAGAACCGGGTGGGGAAGGGTTGATCGGTGAAAGCAATTCATGTTGTCACAAAGACTGCGACTGGTGAACGAGATAAATTAAGGATAGAAGAGGTGGAAAAATGGATTTTGAGATTATCAAACAGACATTGCCCTTATATTGGGAGGCAGCAAAGGTAACTTTAGCCCTTGGGGTCGTCGGAATCTGTTTGTCATTGTTGTTGGGCTTCTTTTTTGGATTAGTGAGTTATTTTAAGATCCCAGTTTTACAAAAAATTGTTGGAGCGTACATTTCTTTAGCGCGGAATACACCACTATTGATCCAATTGTATTTTTTATATTACGGCTTTCCCAAGATTGGATTGCCCATTGGGAAAAATAGTGCAGCGATTTTAGGTCTGACTTTTCTCGGGGCGGCATACATGGCAGAAGCGTTTCGCGGCAGTTTTGAAACTGTTCCGGCGGTTCAGCTAGAATCGGGGCGTTCGTTAGGATTTACGAAGTGGCAGCTGGCTAAAGTAGTGATCTTGCCGCAAGGACTGCCCCAGAGCATCCCCAGTTTAGGCGCCAATTGTATTTTTCTTTTAAAAGAGACATCGGTATTCAGTGCCATTTCTATCATGGATCTCACCAATACGGCGAAGGATCTGATTGGGATGTATTACATGACGCGTGAGTTCTTGTTGCTGCTGGTGATTAGTTACGCGTTGATCATTTTACCGATGATTCTAATAATCAATTTAGTAGAGAGGAGGGTGCGACGTGCCAATTACGGGATATAGGGTTTTATTTGAAGGAAATAATTTGGCTCGTATTTTGGAAAGTGTCTTAGTGGTGATCAAACTTTCGTTGATTGCATTAGTGATCGGTTTGCTTTTAGGAATTATTTTTGGAATCCAACGGACAAGTTCGTTCAAGCCATTGCGCTGGCTGTTGCAAGCCTATTTGGAAGTCTTTCGTATCGTGCCGCTGCTCGTTTTGTTGTTTGTTTTTTATTATATTTTACCTGAAGCATTGGGTGCTGAGGTGGGGAACCAAACGGTCTCTATCTTGGTTTTTGTTTTATGGATCGCAGCTGAGATGAGCGATCTGGTGCGAAAAGCTTTGGAAAATGTTCCCAAGTCTCAAATTGAGATCGGTCGTTCATTAGGATTTAGTCAACGACAAATGTATCAAGTCATCATCTTGCCGCAAGGATTGCCGGCAATCATTCCGGATACATTGAATTTAGTGACTCGGGTCATTAAGTCTTCCAGTCTGTTGATGATGATCGGCGTGCCGGAGATGATCCGAGTAGGGACGCAAGTGATCGAAAATTATGCGGTGACGGTTCCGACTGCCAGTTTTTGGGTCTACGGCGGACTCTTTTGTTTATACTTCGCTCTGTGCTACCCCTTGGAACGTTGGGCGGTAAAACTTAGCGCCAAATATGCAGCGCAATAACGATATTAGAAGGGAAAAATTTTATGGCTGAGACAATTATCGCTACTAAAAAATTAAATAAATCTTATCAAGAAAAAGCCGTTTTACATGACATCGACCTTGTCATCGAAAAAGGCGAGATCGTTTCTTTGATCGGTCCTTCTGGCAGTGGAAAAAGTTCCTTATTGCGGTGTTTGAATGGATTGGAAGAAATTACTAGCGGTGAGATTTTATTTCATGATCGCACGTTGAGTTTAAAAGAAAAAGATTGGCAAGATGTTCGTAAAAAAATCGGGATGGTCTTCCAAAGTTACGACTTGTTTCCGAATCGGACAGTTTTGGAAAATCTGACGATTGGACCAGTGATGGTGAAAAAAGCTGATCCAAAAGTCAGTGAAGCCACCGCGTTGACCTGGTTGAAAAGAGTCGGCTTACAAGATTATGCGCAGCACTATCCCCGTGAACTCTCCGGCGGGCAAAAGCAACGAGTCGCAATCGTCCGCAGTCTTTGCATGGAGCCAGAGTTGATTTTGTTGGATGAGATCACTGCCTCTCTTGATCCGGAAATGGTACGGGAAGTTCTAGAAGTAATCTTGAATTTAGCAAAGACGGATACGACGATGTTTATTGTGACACATGAAATGGCGTTTGCACGGCAAGTCAGCGATCGGATCATTTTTATGGCAGAAGGACGGATCGTAGAAGAGAATACGGCAGCTGAGTTTTTTGTTCAACCTCGGACTGAACGGGCAAAGGCCTTTATTGACAGTTTGAATTTTGAAAATTTAGCTGAATAAAAAACGATATACGACTGACGAAAGTCGGTTTATATAAACAAAAAAAGGAAGAAGGAATGAAAATGAAAAAATTGTTAGCATTGGTCAGCGGGTTACTGCTGGTAGGATTGGTATTGACTGGCTGCGGAAACTCAGCTTCTAGCAAAAGCAGTGATAGTAAAGAAACGACCTCAGCTTTAGATAAAATCAAAGACCGTGGCAAACTGAAAGTTGCGGTATTCGGGGATCTATCACCTTATGGGTATGTTGATGGAGAAGGCGAACATCAAGGCTATGATATTTATTTAGCAAAACGTTTAGCTAAAGATTTGTTGGGCAGCGAAGATAAAATCGAATACGTCACCGTGAATGCAGAAGAACGGGTAGACGCGTTGAAATCGAATAAAGTTGATTTGGTTTTAGCCAATTTTACGAAAACACCTGAACGGGAAAAAGTTGTCGATTTTGCGGATCCTTACATGAAAGTTGCGATTGGTGTGGTGTCACCTAAAAGTGCTGCTGTAACTGATGCAAAAGATTTGGACGGCAAAAAATTGATTGTTACTAAAGGTACCACTGCCGAAACTTATTTCACAAAAGAACATCCGGATGTGAACTTAGAAAAATATGAATCAAAATCTCAACAATTCCAAGCGTTGACAGATGGCCGGGCAGATGCTTTGGCAGATGACAATTCCTACCTATATGCTTGGGTGAAAGAAAATCCTGACTTTGAAGTAGGAATCAAAGAAATAGGAGAAGTTTCAACGATCAATCCAGCGGTTAAAAAAGGCAATAAAGAATTGCTAAACTGGGTCAACGATGAGTTGGAGACATTATCTGCTGACGGTTTCTTTGAACAAGCTTATGAAGAAACATTAGCACCATTCTTTGGTGCTGATATTGAAGCAAAAGATATCATCGCAACCAATGACTAAAAAAATGAAGGAGCGGTGACAGAATTCTTGTCACCGCTCTTTTTTTCAATTAAATAGTAGTCTAGTTTCAGTTTATTAATTGAAAAGCTCTCCATTTATTACCCTATTTTTATAACCAGCGAAAGGCTTTGTACGGACGCCCAATTTTAGTATAGATCATTTCGGCTTTCAGCTGATCCGTGTGTTCCAAATAATTGATGTATTTACGAACAGAAACATGTGATAGACCGCATTGGTCAGCTAACTCTTGGATAGTGAACGGCTGTTTTATTTCTTGAATCGCTCTTATGACAAAGTCTAATGTATCCACAGACAAGCCTTTTTCTAACTCTTCAGAAAGCACAGCTTTTTTTAGTAAGAGATCGATTGTCTCTTGACTGATCTTAGCGGATTCTAAGCGTTGTTTTTTATTTTTAAACAGTTCGATGCTTTGTTTGAAGCGTTCAAAGGTAAAAGGCTTAATCAAGTAATCAATGACGCCTAAGTGGAGGCCTTCTTTGACGCTTTGTGCTTCGTTGGCGGCTGTGATCAAAATAACTTCGTGCGTCGTTTTATTCATCCGCAACTTTGTCAGCAGATCTAGACCGTTGCCGTCTTTTAGATGAATGTCTAAAAGGATCAAGTCGATGGCTTTTTTTGCCAACAATGCCTCAGCATCTTGCACAGTAGCGGCAGAATAAATCAGCTGGAACAGTTCGATTTTTTCCAAATAGTTGCGGTGGATAAATTCAACCATCGGATCGTCTTCGATAATCAATACATTCATATCAATTCTCCTTATAATCTGTCTCTAAATCCATCAAAATAGCTTCGTTGATCGTTAGCTGAAAGGTCCCATTGCAATCTGCCACTAATTGTGTGAAATAATTTTCAGCAAAAGCCAATTCAAGATTTTCCGCTTCCGCTTCGTTTAATTGAAAATGATAGCGGGTCTTGAGCCGCTGGTCAAAATACTCGATCTTCATAGTCACTTCGTCAGGCAAGTAGCGTTGCAACAAGGCATGATGGATGTAACGGTACACATTGATCAAATTTGTCGTTTGGTTTTGATCAGTCGTATTTGGCAGCTCAGGCGAGATCTCGATGAATAGCTGTGTTTTCCGCTCCGCAAATTTTTCGCGTTCGCCGATAAAAAAACCAGCTATGATCGGATTTTTTACTAGCACAGCTAAGCGATGAGAAAATTCTTTCTCTGGTTGTAAAATATCATTCAAATAGATCTTCAATTCATTGTAGTTCTCCAAATCCACTAAGCCGTAAATAATATGCAGCTTGTTCATAAACTCGTGAGACTGACTTTGCAGTGCTGAGGCATACGCGGTTGTATTGACGAGCTGATCGGTGACAAAAAGCGATTCAGTAGCATTACGCAAGAATAAGATCGACCCAATCTGCTTTTGATGCACCAAAATCGGAGCGGAAGAGAAAAGGTAGTCTTGGCCATTTTGCCGATAAAGTTGTTGGACTGAGCGGGTGAAATCAACTTGTTTTTTGTCTAAAAGGAGCTGGTCGATTTTTTGGCCAGTCAAAGAATCCGTATTGCCGCTTAATCGATGATACATATCGATCGCTGCAATGTTTGCCAAATTGATCGTTTCATCCGAATCGATGACGACTACGATGTCTTTGGTTTCATCCAACATGACATTTCGTTCAGTCAACAAACGCGAGATCTCTTTCGGCTCTAAGTTCAGTAATTGTTTTTTCAAATAATAAGCCGCGATTGATGCTACAAGCAGCCCGACACCAATGCTGATCAATAAAGCAAGCGTGTACTGCTGGCGAGAGTTTGTGACAAGTTTGCTCAAAGAATCTAGTGTGATCCCCAAAGCGACCACACCGATTTGTTTGCCTTGTGCATGGACCGGCACGAATCCCCGCAGCGAGCGGCCTAACGTTCCATCGCTGATAGAAACATGAGATTCTCCGTGCAACGCTTTTTTCTCATCGCCGCCTTCAAAAGATTTGCCGATCTTTGTTTTATCCGGGTGAGTCAGCCGAATGCCTTGCATATCCATCAAGACGATAAAATCCAATTGGTGGATTCGTGTCACAGCTAAAGTATACTGTTCAGTATTTTCTGAATAGTTGTTTGCTAGTAATGTTTGTTGGATCTCAGGTTCTAAAGCCAATTGTTTTCCGAGATCAAGCAATAATTTCTCTTCTCTTTTTTGAACAGTTTTGGCATCTTGATACAATATGACGCCATAAAGAATCGTATTAGTAATCAATAGTGTCGATACAAAAATAATCGACAGCAAAGCCCATAAGCGTAATCCTTTTTTCATCTGATAATCCCCCAAAATAAGTATAGCATAGCGGGTTTACCGACAGTGTGATTAAATTAATTGAGTTACTTAAATAAGTTGAATAAGGTAGCTAAAAGATAACACTCCTTTTATTATGAAAGCGGAAACAAAAATAGGAGGAGAACAATCATGGAGAAAAATTTTCAAAAGACTAGTGTAGATTTGGCTGTACAACCAGATGAAAAGAATCCCTCTTTTCTCGAAAAATGGATGGAAATAAAAGTCGGATCTGTTCCGCTGCCGGTGTATATCGCTCTTTCAGCGGTAATTTTGATCACAGCATTCGCGCAACAATTGCCAGTCAATATGTTAGGCGGTTTTGCCGTCATCTTGACATTAGGCTCATTATTAGGAACGATCGGCAGTCAGCTTCCCTTTATCAAACATTTTGGTGGACCCGCTATTTTATCTCTTTTAGTTCCATCGATCTTGGTATTTTTTAATTTAGTTAACCAAAATGTGCTGGACTCAGCGAATATTTTGATGAAAGAAGCAAATTTCTTATATTTCTATATCGCTTGTCTAGTCTGCGGAAGTATCTTGGGGATGAATCGTAAAATCTTAGTCCAAGGTTTGATGCGGATGATCGTTCCGATGTTGATTGGGATGGTTTTTGCGATGGGAGTTGGAACAACGGTTGGTGTCTTAGTTGGCTTTGATTGGCAACATGCGCTGTTTTATATCGTGACACCTGTTTTAGCTGGCGGAATCGGTGAAGGTATCTTGCCATTATCGCTTGGCTATAGCGCCATCACTGGTGTCGGCAGTGAACAGTTAGTAGCTCAGCTGATCCCAGCTACGATCATTGGAAATTTCTTTGCGATCATGTGCTCGGCGCTCCTTTCTCGTTTTGGCGAAAAGCGGCCCGAATTTTCAGGCCAAGGTCAGCTGATCAAAGTCGGAAAATCAGACGATATGGCAGATGCATTAGAAGAAGATCACGCACCGATCGACATCAAACTAATGGGTGCCGGCGTGTTGACTGCTTGTACATTGTTTATCGCGGGCGGCTTGCTGCAGCACTTTACAGGTTTTCCTGGACCGGTATTAATGATCGTTTTAGCAGCGCTGCTTAAATATTTGAATGTTGTACCAAAAGAAACACAACGCGGCTCAAAACAATTGTATAAATTTATTTCCGGCAACTTCACTTTCCCTTTGATGGCAGGCTTAGGCTTATTGTATATTCCGTTAAAAGATGTGATTGGTACGCTTAGTTGGCAATATTTCATCGTGGTGATCAGCGTCGTGTTCACGATCATTGTTACAGGATTTTTTGTTTCACGTTTTATGAATATGAATCCTGTAGAAGCGGCTATTATCTCAGCTTGTCAAAGTGGCATGGGTGGTACCGGCGACGTAGCGATCTTGAGTACCGCTGATCGCATGAATTTGATGCCTTTTGCCCAAGTAGCCACTCGTTTAGGTGGAGCACTTACCGTGATTACTATGACCGGGATCTTACGCATGATTTTTTAAAAATAAATCAAACAATTTGAAAGATAGAAAGAGGAGAAATAAAAATGACAAAAGATGTAAAAGCTTTAGCCTTAGAACAAGCAAAAAAATATGGCGGAAAATTAGAAGTAGCTTCAAAAGTGGTCATTGATAATCGAGAAGATTTGAGTATCGCCTATACACCAGGCGTTGCGGCAGTGTCTTCAGCAATCGCGGAAGATAAAGAGCTGGCGTATGAATTAACGACGAAAAAAAATACGGTAGCTGTTATTAGTGACGGATCTGCAGTCTTAGGTTTGGGAAATATCGGAGCGGAAGCGGCGATGCCGGTCATGGAAGGAAAGGCGGCGTTGTTCAAACGTTTTGCCGGAGTTGATTCAATTCCTTTAGTTTTAGACACACAAGATACGGAAGAAATCATCCAAATCGTGAAAGCTTTGGCTCCGACATTCGGCGGGGTGAATTTAGAAGATATCAGTGCACCGCGTTGTTTTGAGATCGAGCAGCGTTTGATCGAAGAATGCGACATTCCGATTTTTCACGATGACCAGCACGGGACCGCGATCGTTGTACTAGCGGCGCTATTCAACAGTTTAAAACTAATTGGAAAAACAATCGAAGAAGTCAAGATCGTTGTCAATGGGGGCGGTTCTGCCGGGTTATCAGTCACTAAGAAATTTTTAGCTGCAGGCGCAAGAAATGTAACTGTCGTAGATAAACGCGGGATCATCAATGCTTCCGATGCAGAGGAATTGCCGGAACATCACGCTGCAATCGCCCAAGTGACCAACTTGGATCACCAATCGGGAACGTTGCAAGATGCGTTAGTAGGTGCCGATGTATTTGTTGGTGTATCTGCTCCTGGTATTTTAAAACCAGAATGGATCAAAAATATGGCAGAAAAACCAGTAATCTTTGCGATGGCCAACCCAATACCAGAAATTTTTCCTGACGAGGCGTTGGCGGCGGGGGCGTATATCGTCGGAACCGGACGCAGTGATTTTCCTAATCAAATCAACAATGTGTTAGCTTTTCCAGGAATATTCCGCGGAGCGCTTGATGCACGCGCAAAAAAAATCACGATCGACATGCAAATTGCTGCGGCCAAAGGGATCGCCAGCTTGATTACAGCCGATGAATTACAAACGACAAATATCATCCCTGATCCATTCCAAGCAGGCGTTGCCGAAGTGGTAGCTAAAGCAGTAAGCGATGCCGTTTATTCAAAAGTAGGCAGCTAGAATAATAAAATGCTGCTACAGTAATTTAATAAAATAAAAAATACTAAAAGCCGCTTTCCATTATGCTTGGAAAGCGGTTTTTGATATCTAACTTTTATCAATAAAAAGATTCTGTCACACTAGATCGTGTAACAGTTCAGGCAAGCAGTTCATTGATTTTTGCGGCTTCTTCCGCGCTAAAGTCTAAATGATCGAGTGCTTTTAGGTTGTCATCAAGATGTTCGATGCTCGTAGTTCCGATGATCACACTTGCGACGACTGGATTTCTCAACAGCCAAGCAAGCGCCATCTGATTAAGTGTTTGGTTGCGTTCTAGAGCAATTTCATTCAAGGCTTTTAATTTTGCGACTAAGGCAGCTTCACCATTTGCTAAAAGGTCGCTATTAGTATGATGGATTCGGAAATTATCTGGGATGCCGTCAAGATAACGATCAGAAAGCAGTCCTTCAGCTAAGGGACCATAGGCGATCAATGCTGCACCACTTGCTTGCAGCAAATCTGTCAGTCCGCTGTCGTCTACTTGTGTGTTGAGCATATTCATACTCATTTGATCCAACACAAACGGTGTACCTAAATCTTTAAATAGTTGAACGGCTTCTTTTGCTTGCGGCGTTTGATAGTTTGAAATACCGACGTATAGCGCTTTGCCTTGACGAACGATATCATCTAACGCGCGCACCGTTTCTTCAATTGGTGTAGCTTCGTCAAAACGATGAGCATAATAAATATCTACATAATCAAGCTGCAGGCGTTTAAGAGAATCATTGATTCCTTGAAATAATGATTTGCGAGAAGTTCCGATTCCATAAGGACCATCATGAATTTCATAGCCAGCCTTGGTTGAGATGACTAGTTCATTGCGGTAAGCCTTCAGCTCTTGGCTGAGTATTTGACCGAACAGATTCTCTGTGCTGCCGAATTCAGAACCGTCATTGCCGTAATTATTTGCTACGTCAAAATGAAAGATCCCTTGATCAAATGCATGAAGAATCACATCGCGGCGCTCGTTTAGTGGGGCATTGCTGCCATAATGACGCCACAACCCAAGAGAAATAGCTGGCAGCATCAAACCGCTGTTACCAGCATGGCGAATTTTTGTTTGTTCATACCGATTTTCTAAAGCTTTGTACATAGTAATATCTCCTTTCAAATCTCCTAAGATAAATAGCACTGATTCAAACGCAAAGTATGCTTCTAGTGTAAGGCAAAACAAGCTGAAAAGATAGCGTGGATAAGTATAAAAATATCTTGATCAAAGAAGGACTGGAGTTGACCATCTGAAAAGAATTCAAGCAAACATCCTACTTAAAAAGTTCGTCGCTTATTAAAAGCAAAATTCTGAGAAGGTATAAAATAGTTGACGATAAAACGATCAAGGAGATTATGACAAAATATCTGTCACAACCTCCTTGTATAAAATATTAACTCTTATCAAATCAGATGTAGTTTCCTTGATAAGAAGAACGCGGTAATTTATTAAAATCATAAGACTGGATGTCACTGATTTGTTTGGTAAAAGCGTGGAGTGACTCTGTCAGCATGATGTTTACAGTATCACCGCTAGTCAATAGCCCGATGACCGGGATTTTTAACATCGTAGCTATCCCAATCTCATAGGCAGTTCCTGGATCAGTAATCCCATGTTCGTAATCTAACAAAGCGACGATACAATCTGCTGTTTCAATATGGTGCATATCCTTTAAGTACGTTTCATTGGCCCATGCAGGTGTGAATTCTTCATGCTCGCTTGTTTGATCAAGACGTGGCGAATGAAATTCTGTGACTGTAGGGTTATTGTCGAGCGCTTTTTCGACGGATTGGATCAGTGCGATTTGTTCCTCTGAAAAAAAGGGACCGGCTAAATAGATTTTCATTAGGCGACAACCTCCATTTTAATATTTTTAATTGCTCTATATTTTATTTCATTTTCGCAACGTGCGTTGCAAAAAATTGCTAAATTCATAGTATTCCCACCAATTCTCTTTTTTGAGTCCTTATCATAACGCAAAAAAACAGTAAATAAAAGACTAGATATTGTATTTATTTTGTGGTATTAGGCCCTTTAACACAATATATAGTATTTTTTTAATTTGTTCTTTGATTAGTGGGAAAGGAGTTAAAAAAATACCGCTGCCTAGTTAGGCAACGGTATTGAAGTTGAATCTTATCAAAATTTGGGGAAGCGCACTTCCGTTTAGTGTTTAGAAGCACTTGATACGGCATCAGCCGCAGGTTTGGCTGGTGCGGCAGGTTTTGCAGCAGGAGTAGAGGCTGGTTTTTCAGCAGCCTCTTTTTTAGAAGCGCCACTAACTGCATCTGCAGCTTCACCGCTACCGGCAACTAATTCTTGACCTGTTTGTTGCAAGTACCAGTCAACTAGTGGTTTAAAGTCTAAGATATATTCATTGATTCCCGCGTAATTTCCTTCATCATCGTGCATTGATTGGTAAGTATGAACGACAAATTTATCAGGACCATGAGTTGGTACATGAACTCGTACAGCATCTTGAGCACCTGAACGCAATTGTGAGATAACCCAAGCAACATTATTGTGAACTTGTTCTGGGTGGCAGTAAGCCAGCGCGTTACCAACTTGTTTTTTCCAGCGTTTCGCAAACATATCTTCCGCTTCAGCATTTCTGTTGTAATACAAGAATTGATTGTTATCATCTGCGAAAGTTAATTCCATCGGCATTGATTTCAAGAAATAGTTAAGTTGATCAACGGTCAAGATCCCGCGATCCAATTCAACGTAAGTATCTCCTTTAACAGCATTTACTTTTTCAGAAGCTTGTTCGACCCAATCTTCAGCGGCCATTTCGACGCCTTCGATTGTCGTAGCAATGCTGCCTTTTGCGTATAAGTCTTCAGGCATCGTTTTTGGACCGGCACCATCAAGTTGAGAAATAACTTCGATGAATTGAACAAATTTGTTTAATACAGATCCTAAGAAACCAACAGTTCCTTCATCCTTCAAGTTGCCATCTTCATCAAAAGCTTCTTTTACATTGCCCAATAAAAATTCATTTCCAGGCATAACAAGTGCGTTTACACCAGGTGCGTCCAAGATTTGACGTAAATGTAATTGTGCCCGTGAAGAACCTTGGCTGAAGTAAGAAGCACCAACGATCATAACTGGTTTGTTTTCTAAAGGATGGATACTAAATGATAACCATTCCAACACGCTCTTTAAGCCGGCAGGGATCGTATGGTTATGTTCCGGTGTAGCAATGATGACGCCGTCAGCACCCATGATTTTGCGGGCCATGTTTTGGATAGCAACGCTATTTGTTTGGTCTTTGCTTTGGTTGAACATCGGAATATTCGCGATTTCTAAGATCTCCAGGTCAAACAGTGTGTAATATTCTTTTGCAATAAATTGTAGTAATTGACGATTATATGATTTGTCGGCAGTTGAACCAACAATTCCGATTATTTTCATCATAAGTTCCCCTTTCTTTTGTGTCAGTACACGTTAATTGGCTTCCCAAGAAAAATTAGCAGCCTCTTTTTTATTTTGTTCATGGGCAGCATTCATTTGATTCGAGATTTCGACAAAGATCAAGAAATCTTTGAATAAGCCGTCCAATTGTTTGATATCATCTGCATTTTTTAGATTGCCTTCATCATCAAAGGCTTGCAAAGAATGAGCCAACAAATATTCAGAGCTAGGCATAACTCGTGCTTTTAACTCAGGAGAATCCAAAATTTGGCGCAAATGTGCTTGTGCTCTGGATGATCCTAATGTTCCATAAGAAGCGCCGAGTACCATAACGGGTTTGTCCACAAAAGGAAAGATATGATAAGACAACCAGTTCAAGGCATTGATCAAAGAAGCAGGAACTGCATGATCGTATTCTGGTGTACTGATAATGACACCCTCGCTAGCCTCCACTTTTTTTGCTAGAGCTAGGACTTCTGGGGGAAGGGTAGTATCCTCAGGTTTATTGAACATTGGCAAATCACCAATCTCGACTACTTCGATCGATGCTTGATCAACAAAATGGTTTTTCATATATTTCAGTAAGTTTCGGTTTGTAGACTCTGTAGAGTTTGTTCCGACGATAGCTAATAAATTCTTCATGTAGATCCTTCTTTCTATAAATATTTTTTCAACCCAGTTGATAAAAATTCAGTTCCATCTTTTAACAAAATCAAGGCTTCAATTTCGGGTAGAGCATTTACCTGACGCAAAATTTCTGCTGGGGGATAGCCAAAGAGGCGAGTCGTCCAAATTTCACCAGTTACTGATTTCTCAGAAACAATGGTCAAACTAGCGACTTCTGTTTCTGCGGGATAACCAGTCAGCGGATCAAAAATATGATGGTAATTTCGATTACCTGCTTGCAATGTCCGCTCATAGATACCAGAAGTTACGACTGACTGTGCCTCAATTTTCAAAAGTCGTTTCCAATCCGTTTCGCCACCGCTAGGATCTCGAATTCCAATTCTCCATAACCCATCCGCGTGGCTGCTAGTCCCAAAAGTTAAAATATTGCCGCCAAGATTTAATAAGCCAGATTGAACCCTGTGTTGCTGTAATTCCGCTACAATCAAATCTGCGATGTACCCTTTTGCCAGCGACCCTAGATCCAATTTCATTCCAGCTTTGGCTAGAAAAACGGTTCGTTGTGCTTCATCTAAGATGACCTGTTTAGGGTCAACTAAAGCTAACTGTTGTTGAATGTCCGCTTTACTAGGGACTTTCGCATCGCTAAAACCAATGCGCCAAGTTTGGACTAAGGGTCCGATGGCGATGTTTAGCCGACTATAATCGCTTAAACTGTGGGATAATCCCAGTTCGATTAAGTGAAACAATTCGGGACGAACTGTAACCGGTTTTATTTCGGCGTTTAGATTAACTTTCATCAATTCAGAGGACGCATCATTTGCGCTAAAAACATATTCATATTCATACAGCCGAGTTTCTGCTAGTTCCATCAATTCTTCTGGCGTTTCATCTGGAAGCGAGATATCGATGACGGTTCCCATCGCACGAACTTGCCGATTTTTCACTATGGTATTCACATCTTTCATTGAAATATCTCAAGCGAATGTGACTTTTTTCACACTCGTACGCAAACAGTTTAACCTGTCATTACAATTTAGTCAATAGATAATATATACATTTTTATATAAGAACGAGCCGGAAAAAATAGACCTAGATCGATACAAGAAAAAAGCCTCTTAAAAAAACAGAGGCGTCAATTCGTATCATTTAAGGTCGTTTGCAGGTCCGAAATTTTGTTTAATAAAATCCGATTGCGGTTGATTTTTGCATAGGCACGCGCATCTGCCAGTAATTCGTGAATCTCTGTTCGGGAACGCTGCTCGGCAATCGCGTTGACCGCTAATTGATAGGCTGCACGAGCTAAATAATAAGTCACGTGGTTGTCTGAACAGATAGTCAGCGCATATTCTAGCAACGCATTGCTGGCAGCTAACTCATCATGTTCTCCATAAAATTCGCCGCAGTGGAAAACGATATTCAAGACGCGCCAAGTATCTTCGATCGTCTTGATCGGGTAGGTATAGATCTCTTCAAAAACTTGTTCAAAATAAAACTCAGCTTTTTCATCTTCGCCTTCACGTGAGTAAGCCATGCCGCTGCCAGTTAAAGCTAGCAGTCGAAAGATAGGATTATTATGTTGCTTTTCCATTAATAAAAGGCGATCAAAAGTGAATAAAATATCCGTGATCGAAGCTTTTTGAAAAATCATGACATAACCTTGCAAATAGTAATAGCGAAATAATGAACCTTGATCTTCAATCGTATCGACTGAGATATTAGCTAAGATCTCTGCCAATTGTTTATGCTCACTAGTTATCAAAAAAAACTCAGCTTGTTCCAATTTTGCCGAAAGTTCGGGTTGTTTTACGCCAACTTTGGGAAACAACTCACCAATAGGCAGTCCTAAACGATCACAAAGCTGGATCAAAATTTTTAACGAAGGAACTTGACCATTGTTTTCAAAGCGGCTCAAAGTAGTTTGCGTACAAATGCCGTCTGCCAATTCGGATTGGGATAAACCCGCCCGTTTTCTCGCATTGATAAAATGTTGAATATTCATTTTTTCCTCCAAGCTAAGCATCTATTATCACTAGTATACGCTAACTAGTGAAAAAAGTGATCTGTTTTTGTTTGATGGTAGGATAGCTCATACTTAAATTCTACAAAATTTTAAGTTACAAAAAAAGCCGCTACTTCAAAATTTAAACAAAAAGATATAAGAGCTGAAGAAAATATTCAGCTAGCCTAGGATTGAGTGATCCTATTCTAATCCGGATTGGAAACAGTCTGATGCAAATTCCTAGGCAAATAGTTCTTCTATTATACTGTACCAAATCAAAAAGAGATCGCGAATGAAGCAGACGGCTATTGAATCACTGTTTTAAAAAATGGAGTGTGACAAGATGCCACGCTCCATTTTTTCTATAATGCTATTTAGTGATAGTTTCCCAAAAACGGTCCAGAGTTTCCATTTGTGTCATCTGGCGATTGCATTGATCGCTATCGGTACAAATATAATTCCCTTTTTTAGTGTAAGTTCCGTCTCCGGCTGATTTGGTCGTTGCTAAGAAGAAGGCAACGGTACTGATTTGATTGCAGATGGCACAGTGTCCTTTTTGTACATTGGAATCAAAGCTTCCATAAATTCCGGTAAAACGGTCGTTCATTTTACGGATCAAATATTTACGATTGGTCCCACTGTCATTCCAACCTAAATAGCTTAATTCACGAAAATCAATCGTTGGTATCTCAGGGTACTGCATTTTTTTGACTTTGCGAAAACACTTGTCGATTTGTTTGGTGGATGGCACACTCATTGGGATGACAAAAGATTTCATTTCTTCAAATAATTTCTCAAATTTGTCTCTCGTCAGTCCAGTATCAAGAAATTTTTCCCAATAAGCCGTTAACAAAGGGTTGCGACCAAACTGTTCTGCGGTCTTTCCTTGGATCAATGTCTGTAAAGTCAAGATGACTTGTTTATCATTAACGGAATGATACGCGCTGACTAGCTCGCTGATTTGTTGCTTGCAATACCAATATTCATAAGGTGTTAAAACTAAATTATCTGTATCCATTATTTTCCTCACTTTTCTCTTTGAGGAAAATTTATTTTCCATCAAAGAACTAATTATTTGTTAAGTAGTTCCTTGACCGTACGATACAAGATGAGTATATCATCATGATCTCCTCCTAATGTTGCGTGATGCATAGTTAGAATAAACGATTCTGCAATTTTCTACAAGTTTTTTTCCTTTAAATAGCGCTTTACAGACAAAAGTTTATAAGAATAGGTTCAATCAAATATAGTTGACATAGTAAACTTTAAAAACTATACTCGCCTTAGTTGATTAAGTAAACTATCAAAAAGGTTGTGATAATTAGTGGATCTCCAAGCTGTTAGAAGATTCAATCGTTACTATACAAGAATTTTAGGAGTGTTTGATCAAAAAGTCTTTGATCTAGATTATTCAATGATCGAAATGCGAATCTTAGGTGAGATCGGCCGCCAGCCGGCTGTTACCGCCAATGACTTGACGCAATGTTTGAACATCAAAAAGAGTTACTTAAGTCGAAAGTTGAGCAAACTAGAACGTGAAGGGTATCTTTTTAAAAAGAAAAATCCTGAGGATAGCCGAAGTTCCCAGCTTCAACTTACTGAAAAAGGCTTGAAATTAAACGACTATGTAGAAGAACAGTCAAATCAAAAAGTTTTAGACTTATTAGCACCTTTAGATACTGAAAACTATCAGCAATTGATCGATGCCATGAGGACAGTCGAACGAATATTGTCGAAAGTTGTTCCGAATGAACTGAAAAAATAGGAAAAGGAGTGGTCATAATTGTCAAAGATTATCCCGTTTGAAGAAAAATATACACAAGAAGTTATTGAGCTGATTCTTTCTATTCAAAGAGACGAATTTCAGATTGATCTCACTGTAGAAGATCAGCCGGATCTACTAAAAATAACGGAAGAATACATCGAGACTGGCGGGAATTTTTGGCTCGCTCTTGCTGACGATCAAGTTATTGGGACGATCGCTTTAGTAAAACTGGAGAATCATTGTGGCGCGATCAAAAAAATGTTTGTGGCAAAAAATTTCCGCGGAGAAAAACAAATCGGGAAAAAATTACTTGATATGCTGGTCGCTGATTGTGAAAAACAAGGATACAAGTATTTGTATTTAGGGACTGTCGAAGTCCTAAAAGCCGCCCAAAAATTCTACCAAAAAAATGGATTCCAACGAATAAAAAAATCAGAAATGCCAAAAGACTACCATTTAATGGATGTCGATACCGTCTTCTTTAAAAGAACTTTAAGGAAATAATAAATGAATCCCCCTTGAGCCAATAAATATGGGCAAGGGGGATTCGTTTATCAAGTGAATGAATAATCAAGAAAGATTGGCTCTAAAATAGAGAGCGTTTAAGAATCCTACTATTCAAATTAGCGACTTAAAAATTCTTGAGCCACTAAAAATGTATCAGTAAGAAATGAACTCTAAAACCTTCAGCTTGATTAGAATTCTAATTAAAAATTATTTACCTATTTTTGAAACAGAATTAGTTAGCTTTAATTTTGTTGGCACGACGATTTTTTTTGGTAAATTTTTCTCACCGTTAATTAGTTTAAATAACAGTTCAGTTGCTTTTGTACCCAAAATATTTGTTGGAACATTGATTCCTGACAGACGAGGAGTGAAAAAGGCAGAATAGGATTCATCATTAAAGGCAATCAATGAAAAATTATCGGGAATCTTGTAACCTTCCTTTTCGATCACTTGAAATAAGCTTAAGGCTTTTAAAGCATCTGTCGCAAAAATAGCACTAGGTAATTGTTTACTTGTGATCAATTTTTTAGCTGCTTGAATTGAATCTTCAAGGACATAACCACCATCTACGATCCAATCACTTTTAATGTCTAAATAGTTATCGAATAGCGCTTTGCGATACCCGTTTACCCGATCAGATGAAACATGGATATCTAAGGGGGCATGGAGGCAAGCAATATTTTTATGACCTAAATCAATCAATGTTTGGATCATTTGGTAGCTATCACTGTAGTTATCCGTGTCAATCGAATAGATAAATTCATATTCTTTTTCTACTTTCCCAATAATTACAATAGGGAGTTGGAGAGCATCTAACTCCTCCAAATATTCTTCATCTTGAGAAGAGCTAAGAATAATAATTCCACGGATCAGTTTTTCATTAAGTTTATTTCTGATCTTTTGAGCTTCTTCTTGATTATTTTTAGAAGTTTGCAGAATTAAATCAAAATCATTTTTTTCTGAAACTGCTGATATTGATTGAATAACATCGGAAAAGAAAGGATTACCGCTAGTCGAGCTGACTGAGCGATGAGAAATAGCCAATATCGCATCAAATCCATTGCCAGTTAGACCGCGAGCTAATTTGCTAGGCATATAATTTAATTCCTTAATCGCAGCTAAAACTTTTTCTTTGGCCTCTGGTGAAATATTTTCTTGATTGTTCAATACACGAGAAACTGTGGATTTAGACACTCCAGACTTCTCAGCGATGTCATAAATTGTTGGTTTCAAAAGAAATCCTCCTAACTTGGGAGCGGTACCATTTAAGGATATTCTACTGGAATATCAGGTATTTGTCTATAAAAGTAAATAAATTCATAAAAAATCAATTGATAGAAACCGCTTACTATAATATTATTTTGGTGTAGAGTGGGAGCGGTCCCACGGAAAGGGGTTTTATCATTGATCAAACAATTAATTCAAGAGGTTTTTTCAGATGAAGTGGATGTTGAATTTTTAACCGAGTCGATTACTGAACGAATTGACGGGTACAAAAATAAAAAAATTCGACCTAGAAAAATTCAATGGGACCAAGACGATGTGTTTTTGATTACTTATGGTGATCAATTTTATCGTGAGGGAGAATCGAAATTAACGACTTTTAAAAACGTTTATCGGAAGTTTTTCTCTGATACTTTTCCAATCGTTCATTTCTTGCCGTTTTTTCCATATAGCTCAGATGATGGTTTTTCAGTAATCGATTATGAACAAGTCAATCCAGAACTTGGTGATTGGGCAGATGTACAAGTAATGAACCGTGAAGCCCGTTTGATGTTTGATTTTGTATGCAATCATATGTCTGCAAAAAGTAATTGGTTTCGAGGATACTTAGAAAATCAGCCTGGGTACGACAATTTCTTTATAGATGTTGATCCATCAACAGATTTGAGTATGGTTACGCGGCCAAGAACTTCACCTTTACTTTCAGAGTTTAAGGATTCTGATGGGAAAACACGTCACGTTTGGACGACATTTAGTGACGATCAAGTTGATTTGAATTTTACTAATCCGAAAGTTCTTTTACGAATGATCGATGTATTACTTTTTTATGTAGATCAAGGAGCTGATTTTGTTCGATTGGACGCGGTTGGATTTTTGTGGAAGGAATTAGGAACCAGCAGTATTCACCTAACTAAGACACATAAAATCATTCAGCTTTTCCGCAGCATCGTTGATGAAGTGGCACCAGGTACAGTATTGATCACGGAGACAAATGTTCCGCATAAAGATAATATCAGCTATTTGGGAGATGGAACAAATGAAGCACAGATGGTTTATCAATTTCCTTTACCTCCATTAGTGTTACATGCTGTTCGAACAGGGAATACTAGCTACTTGCAAAAATGGGCTAGTGAGGTCACCCCTCCGACAAAAGAAACTAGTTTCTTCAATTTTTTAGCTTCGCATGATGGAATTGGGATGAATCCAGTTCGAGGAATCATTGACGAAGATGAAATTCTTGAGTTAGTCGCTGATTTAGAAAAAGGAGGCGCTTTAGTTAATTACAAACAGAATCCTGATGGTTCATTTAGCCCTTATGAAATCAATACTACTTATATAGATGCGTTAAGCAATCGAACAGATGGTGATGAATTGAGAGTGAAACGTTTTATGCTGGCTCACTCGATCTTGTTGACTATTGTTGGTATACCAGCAGTTTATATTCAAAGTATTTTAGGCGGGCGCAATTATTATGAAGGGGTAGAGCAAACTGGCGCTAATCGAACCATCAATCGGGAAAAATATGAAGCTTCAGAAATTTATGACAGCCTATTAGAAGTTGGCTCATTGAGAAACCAAGTTTATCGTCAATTACAAGAATTGATCCAGTTACGGCGAAATGAGACAGCATTCCATCCAGATCATTCGATGCGAATTCTGTCTACAACAAGTACGACGTTTGGTCTTGTACGCAATGAGGAAGTCTATGCGTTGCATAATATGTGCGACAAAAATCAAACCATTTCACTTGAAGCAGGGACCTACGTTAATTTGTTAACGAAAAATGAGTGTCAAATCGAACAAGAGATCATTTTGGAACCGTATCAATTTGTTTGGCTGAGAAAAAAATAAAAATATCTAAAAAGGAGACAGTAAGATGAAAGCAAAGAAAGTGATTTTTGGTACTGCACTGGCGATGTTGGCTCTGACTTTGGGAGCTTGTGGCGGAGGAAGTGCAAAGGAAGATGGAAAAACAACCATTGAATTTATGCACTCTTCTGTGGAACAAGATCGGCTAAAAGTCATTGACAAATTAGTTGCTGATTTTGAGAAAGACAATCCTGACATCAAAGTAAAACAGATTCCTGTTGAAGAAGATGCTTACAATACAAAGGTCGTTACTTTGGCCCGTTCGAATAAACTTCCTGGAGTTATTGAAGTTAGCCAAGATTTTGCAAAAGTAATGGATAAAGATGAGCTGATTGATCAACAGGCAGTTGGAGATGTTATGAAAAAAGTTGGCGAAGACAACTATTATGATGGTGCAAAAAAATTAGTTCGGTCAGAAGACGGATCAGGCTATATTGCGGCACCAATCAGCGGTTGGGTTCAAGGCATTTGGTATAACAAAAAATCCTTAAGTGATGCAGGATTTTCAGAACCTACAACTTGGGAATCAGTATTAGAAATCGCGAAACACTTCAATGATGCTAGCAATAAAAAATATGGGATCGCTATGCCGACAGCTGACAGCACTATGACTGAACAAGCCTTTTCACAATTTGCTCTTTCAAACGATGCGAACGTCTTAGACAGCAAAGGGAAAGTAACGATCGATACACCAGAGATGAAAAAGGCTTTAGAGTATTACAAAGAGTTGTCAGAATTTACGATGCCGGGATCAAACGATGTAACTGAGATCAAGGACGCATTCATGAATGGATCAGTACCAATGGCAATTTATTCAACATATATTTTGCCATCTGTGTTTGAAGAAGGAAAAGCAGGAGAGATCGGGTTTGCTATTCCAACAAATAAACAAGAAGCCGTTTATGGTACGGTCTCAGGTTTAACAATTTCATCTGGTTTAGATAAGGAACAAAAAGCTGCTTCTGAAAAATTTATTGAATACTTATCTGAAGCACAAAACATGGAAAAATGGGTCTTGATGTCACCAGGAGGCGCACAACCAGTTAATAAAAAGGTAGTGGATAGTTCTTCTTATCAATCAAACGAAGTAATTAGTGCGTTTGGTGAACTTCCTAAAGAAATTGCTAGCTCATTTGATAAAGTGCAAGTATTTGGCTTAGTTGGCGATAAAAACTTCACAAAAATGGGAGATATTACTAGTTCAGGGGCAATTTCAAAAGCAGTCAACAGTGTAACTGTCGGAAAAAAAACACCAGAAGACGCATTAAAAACTGCTCAAGAATCATTTGAAAAGTAGGAGTGGACTATGAAAAATGTAGCAAAAAAAGCGGATACAAAATTTGCTATCGCGTTACTAGCGCCGAGCATGATTTTATTAGCTGTATTGGTTTTCTTTCCAATGTTGTCGAACATTCAAATTAGTTTTTTAGATTTGCCGTTAAACGCAAATCTAAAATCTACTTTTGTTGGGTTAAACAATTATTTGGATATTTTAAAAGATCCTGCGTTTTATAAGTCGTTAGGTTTGACGGTTGCTTATACGGTACTAGTTGTTTTGGGAAGCACTGCTTTAGGTTTAGCAGTAGCCATCGCATTTAACCGAGAGTTTAAATATCGCGGATTGGTTCGTTCTTTGATCATTTTAAGTTATGTTACACCGTCAATTTCATTGATCTTTGCTTGGAAGTATATGTTCAACAACGGTTACGGAATTATCAATCACTTTATTGTAGATAAGCTGCATCTCTTTAGTGAAGCTCCATTATGGTTTGATAATCCTGGTTCCAGCTTTGCACTAGTCGTTATTTTCGCGATTTGGCGCTACTATCCGTATGCGTTTATTTCATTACTAGCGATTTTACAGACAGTCGATAAAAGTTTGTATGAAGCTGCAGATATTGATGGTGCAAATTTTTGGCAAAAATTTAAAATTGTTACTCTACCAGCGATCAAACCAGTACTAGCAACAGTCGTTGTACTACGATCAATCTGGATGTTCTACATGTTTACGGACGTGTACTTGCTGACAAATAAAGTTGATATACTAGGTGTTTATCTTTATAAAACAGCCTTTGCTTTTAATGATTTAGGCAAGGCTTCAGCTATTTCAGTAATTTTATTTGTTATCATTGCCGTTGTGATTTTAATTTCAAGAAAGCGGGTGGATCTAAATAATGGCTAAAAATAAAAAAGTGAAACGGATTTTCTTTTATGCCATGGTCATTTGCTTTTCAGCAATCAATTTGTTTCCTTTTTGGATCATGTTGATGACGGCGTTTAAAGGGAGCAGTGAAGCGATATCAACTACACCGACAATTTTACCGCATCAATTTACAACGGAACATTTTGTCGACATCTTTAACCCAGAAATATTCCCGTTTGTTGATTACTTTAAAAATAGTTTCATCATTTCGTTGTTTGCTTCGGTAATTGCGGTAATTATTGGAATTGGTGGTGCATACGCATTAGCACGACTAAATTTCAAAGGACGTAATAAGATTAATGCAAGTTTTTATACAGTATATATGTTCTCAGGAATTTTGATCGTTGTTCCATTGTTTAAAATCATTTCTTCACTAGGACTCTACGATACGAGAACGTCATTAGTTATTACAATGGTCGTTCAAACACTGCCGACTGCTATTTTCATGTTGCGTAGCTACTTTGAAACGATTCCTAAAGATATCGAAGAAGCAGCAATGATCGACGGGTTAAGTCGTTTTCAAATCATTATTCAAATTATGATTCCATTGGCTTTTTCAGGGATTATCTCAGTCTTTGTATATTGCTTTATGGTTTCTTGGAATGATTTCCTATTTGCATCGATTTTCTTATCATCGACAGATAAATTTACATTGCCGATCGGTTTGAATACGCTATTCAGTACGCCAGATTATGTTTGGGGTAGGATGATGGCAGCTTCATTAATTACTGCTTTACCAGTAGTAATTATGTACTCACTTTCAGAACGGTTTATTAAAGGCGGAGCCATTGAAGGCGGCGTCAAAGGATAATATTAAAAAAAGAGGATGAAAAGCATGAAAAAATTAGTCGCACTTGAACCACGAGTAGCAGGTTTAAAAGAATATGAAGAAAGAAATATTACAGAAGATGAAGTATTGATCAAAGTAAAATATGCCTCTCCAAAACCAGGAACAGAGGTAGTAGATTTTAGAGGAATCAGTCCTTTTATCGATGATGAGTTTTCTTCAGAATGGAATATGTTTATGCCTCGTGAAGAAGGAAGCCCTCGCGGTATTGAGTTTGGTGATCTGCCGTTAGGAAATATGGTCGTTGGTGAAGTCGCAGAAATAGGCAGCGCTGTTAGTGAATATCAAATTGGGGATATTGTTTGCACATATGGTCCGATTCGAGAAACTGTGATTGCAAAAGGTGTAAATAACTACAAGCTTCGGAAGATGGCAAGTTTTGATAATTGGAAAAATGCCGTATGTTATGATCCAGCACAATTTGCAATGGGTGGGACACGAGTAGCAAATGTTCGCGCAGGAGATGCGGTTGCAGTTTTTGGACTTGGAGCAATTGGATTAATCGCTGTTCAAATCGCAGTGAACGCTGGTGCGAAAGTCATTGCAATCGATCCAATCGAAGAACGTCGTAAATTAGCTGAAAAATTTGGAGCAGTCCATAGTTTAAATCCAATTACAGAAGATGTCGGTTTTAAATTAAAAGAATTTACCAATAAACAAGGTGTAGATTCTGTCATTGAAACTAGTGGCGCAGCCAGTGCTTTGCAAGCTTCTTTACGAGGAATCGCCTATGGCGGCATCATCTCTTACGTGGCTTTTGCAAAACCTTTCCCAGAAGGATTGAATTTTGGGCGTGAAGCACATTTCAACAATGCGAAAATTATTTTTGCACGCGCTTCAAGTGAACCAAATCCTGAGTATCCACGTTGGGATCGTAAACGAATTGAGGATACTTGTTGGGAATTATTGATGAGCGGCTACTTAGATTGTACGGAAATCGTTGCACCAATTGTTCCGCTTGTTGAAAGCGCGGAAGCCTTTATGCGTTATGTTGATAAAGAGCCTTCATTAAGTGTGAAAATGGGCGTTGAATTATAAAAGATATCAGACCTACTCTCATTACCATGAGTGATGAGAGCAGTATTCAACAATATAAAATATACGAGGAGATTTTGTCATGAAATTTGGAACACAAGATCAAGCATTTTTCCCAACCGATATTAAAGAAAAATTCCGATTCATCAAAGAACTAGGTTTTGAAACTTATGAAATCGATGGGAAATTATTAATTGAACATACTGAAGAAGTAAAAGAAGCAATTAAAGAAACCGGAATTTTAGTCGAAACAGCGTGCAATGGGTATGACGGCTGGATTGGAGATTTTATTGAGGAGCGTCGTTTACGCGGGATTGAACAAATTTCCGAAATTTTACGAGCATTAGCAGAAGTAGGTGGGAAAGGGATCATTGTTCCTGCGGCTTGGGGAATGTTCACTTATCGCTTACCGCCAATGGTTTCTCCAAGAAGTAAAGCAGGAGACTTCAAAGCAGTTAGTGATTCTCTAATCCAATTAGATAAAGTTGCTTCAGAAACAGGAACAAAAATCTATTTAGAACCATTAAATCGTTATCAAGATCATATGATCAATTTGTTGGCGGATGCTCGTAAATATATTGATGAAAACCAATTAAAAAATGTTGAGATTACAGCAGATTTTTATCATATGAATATCGAAGAAGATAGTATTTCAAAAGCTTTGGTTGAGCAAAAAGATTATGTAGGACATATTCATTTGGCTGACAATCATCGTTATCAACCGGGATCGGGAGCAATCAATTTCGTTGAGCATTTTAAAACAATCAAGGAAATAAATTATGAAGGATGCTTAGTATACGAATGTCGTTTACGCGGAGATGATCTTCCAAAAATTTATCAAGACTCTATCAACTTTTTGAAGGAATGCATGAGAAAAGCATAGTTGAATTCTCAACTATGCTTTTCTTGAAAGGAACGAGATATGAAAAAAGTAGCGATTGTCGGCGCCGGTCAAGTAGCTGAAAAAGTTCATGCAGCTTATTATCGAACAAAGCCAGAGGAATTTATTTTAGCAGCTGTAGTCGATCCAGATTTAGCTAGAGGGGTTCTTTTTTGTCAAAATAATCAATTTAAGAATGCCTATACTACAATTGAAGAAATGCTTACGAAGGAAAATCCTGATATCGTAAGCATCTGCACTCCAAATCGGTTTCATTATGATAGTGTGATGAGCGTGCTTGAAGCAGGCTGTTCTGTTTTTTGTGAGAAGCCACCCGCTATGACGAGTATTGAGGCAAAAAATATGTGGAAACTAGCAGAAGAAAAAGAGGCGATTTTAGCCTATGATTTTCAACATCGTTATTCTCCAGAAGCAAAAATGTTAAAAGAAAATATTGCTTTATTAGGCGATATCTATTATAGCGAAGCCAATGCTTTGAGACGTTCAGGAGTTCCCGGTTGGGGTAATTTTATTGATAAAGAGCTTCAGGGCGGTGGACCATTGATCGATTACGGAATCCATATGTTAGACACAGCTTTATATTTGTTAGATTTTCCTACAATAAATGCCGTCTCAGCCTATCAATATCAAAAAATTGGGCCTAAAAAAAATCAAGGAACATTTGGTACTTGGGATCCAGCAAAGTATACGGTAGAGGATTCGCTATTCGGTACGATTGAATTTAAAAATGGTGGAATTTTACGTATCAATACATCGTTTGCATTAAATATTCAACCAGAGAAAGAATTAGATATTCAGCTTTGTGGGGATCAAGCTGGTGCGAACCTTTATCCTGGAAAAATCTATACAGATCAAGCGGGAGAGCTTAAGATCATAAAACAAATTGATGTAGCAGAAAATAATAATCATTTTACCAGTATTGATAATTTCTATCGTAAGGTCATAGGTGATCCACAAGCAGTAACTGCGGATGGCAGACAAGGATATATTATTCAAAGAGTGATTGAAGCACTATATCAATCGGCTGAAACAGGTGGAAAAGTAGAATTATGAGAATAGAATTTAATCAATTTGATGAAGAGACATTAAATAAAGAAGCAACACTGATGACCACGGGGAATGGCTATTTGGGGATTCGCGCGACACATGAAGAAAACTATCGAAATCAAGACCGCGGTTTTTTTGTTCGAGGAATCTTTGATCGAACAGTCGGGACTGAGGCTGCTGAATTAGTCAATTTGCCAGATATCACAGAATTGGAGCTACGTATCAACGAGGAAGTTTTTTCATTGAATACTTCTCGAATAACAAATTATCAGCGCTTTCTTGATTTATCAACGGGTGAGTTCGTTCGTTCGTTAAAATGGCAGAGTCAGTCAGGCGATTGGTTTAGAATCATAAACAAACGAATTGTCAGTCAGAAGATGAAAGAACAGTTTGCTTTTCAACTAATTGTTGAGCCGCTAGATACTGATTGTACAATCAGCGTTAAAACAGGAATTAATGCTCAGGTTTCTAACGGAGGAAACCAACATCTGATTGAACGTGATTTACGAGTATACGATGATTGTTTACTAGCTGCTGAATATGAAACAATTGAGAGTCATTTGACGATAGGCTTAGCGATGCGGTTGAATAAAGTAGGAACTATTTCAGCTAAAAATAGGAAAATCCAAACAAGTATCCAAGAAAATTGTCAGAAAAATCAGCGTTTTGTTTTTGAAAAAGTAGGGTATATTTACTCTAGTTTGGAAAATGATCAGCCATTTGACTCTGTCAAAGAAGCAGTAAATGAAGAGATATCTTATGAACAAATCACAGAAGAAGCAAAAGAATGCTGGTCTGATTTTTGGGCAGAGCACCGGGTAGTAGTTGATAGTCAAAATAATTTTGATCAACTGGCATTGGATTTTGCCTGTTATCATCTCCAGATCATGACGCCGAATGATCCTCAATTTAGTGTTGCAGCAAAAGGTTTAACTGGCGAAGGATACAAAGGGCATGTTTTCTGGGATACAGAGATATTTATCTTGCCATTTTTCTTGCATAATTCTCCTTCAGTTGCTAAAAGTTTATTGCAATATCGGTATCTTAGATTGGCTGGAGCTAAAGAAAAAGCCCGGAAAAATAATTATCAAGGAGCTCTGTTTCCTTGGGAAAGTGCTTTAACGGGTTACGAGGAGACCCCTAAATACGCGGCAATAAATATCCGTACGGGTAAGCGTCAGATTATTTCTTCGGCGATTGCAGAACATCATATTGTTGCGGATATTGCATATGCTGTGATGGATTTTTATGAATCGACAGGTGATCAAGTTTTTATGGATCAATACGGAAAAGAATTGTTAAAAGAAACCGCTCTTTTTTGGTTAAGTCGAGGAGTAGAAGTAAATGGACGGATCGAAATTCATGATGTTATTGGCCCAGATGAGTATACAGAACACGTAGATAACAATGCATATACAAATTATTTAGCAGCTTATAATGTACGAGCAGCTTTAAAACAGCAAGTTGGTAATCAAGAGTTGCAAAAACAATTTGAAGAATTTCTTGATAAAGTGTATTTACCGAATGTAAATGATGACGGATTGGTTCCACAAGATGATACATTTTTAAATAAACCAGTAATTGATCTGACAAAATATAAAGAACAGGCCGGTAATCAATTGATTTTGACAGATTATTCACGTCAAGAAGTTATCGATCGACAAATCTTGAAACAGGCCGACTTGGTTATGCTCTTTTATTTACAGCCAAATGCGTTTGATTTTAAAACAATCAAGCAAAATCTATATTATTATGAAAATCGGACGATTCACGATTCCTCTTTGAGTAAAGCTATTCATGCAATTGTTGCAGCACGAATTCATGAAGCTGAATGGGCGTACGAAATGTTCCAATCAGCTTGTAAAATTGATTTAAATGATTTGCCTCATACTAGTGATGAGGGGATTCATGGAGCTGCATTAGGTGCAGTTTGGTTAGCTGCAATTTTTGGTTTTGCAGGTATTACAAAAGGAGAAATATTGGAAATTACTCCACAGTTACCAAAAGCTTGGAATCAAATGCAATTTCTTTTCTGTTGGAAAAATGAGAAACTAACGATTCGTCTGACTCAAGATACTATTCTTTTAATGAAGGATTCTGAAAAGGAATTACCAATTAGAATTGAGGGACAAGAGTACTTGTTGAAGCAAAAACTAGAATGGAGCAGAAAGTAAAACGATGAAAATCTTGATGATGCCAGATTCATTCAAAGGAAGCATTTCTGCAAAGAAAGCAGCAATGATTTTAGGAAAAAGTTTTGAACAGGTTTTTCCTGCTGCAACGATTGACCTACTACCAGTTGGTGATGGTGGTGAAGGGACATTAGATGCATTATCGCAAAATATTTTAATGGAAGAAAAAAGCCAAATTGTGAGTGGTTGGAATGAACAACCATTTTCAATGAGATATATGTGTTTTCAGGATCAAGCTTTTTTTGAAATGGCCGATCTAGTCGGGCTGCCTATGTTTTCCGAAGAACAGCGACAACCGCTAGACATTATGACAGTTGGACTAGGAGAATTGATTCTCCAGTTGCAAGCAGCCGGAATCCAAAAAATTTATATTGGTGTTGGTGGAAGTGCTACTGTTGATGGTGGTATTGGACTCGCTGCAGGGTTAGGGTATCGTTTTTATGACAGAGAAGACAATTTATTACAGCCAATCGGACGAAATTTGGGAAGAGTAGCCAGGATCGATACTACTAATGTTCCAAAATTAACCGCAAAAATCTATGCAGTGACAGATGTAAAAAATGTTCTCTGTGGAGAAAATGGCGCAAGTCCTATTTTTGGTCCGCAAAAGGGATTGACGGCTGAAGAGATTTCAGTCACTGATCAAGCATTAAAACAATTTTATCATTTGATTGATCCGAAATTGGCAGATATCCCTGGAAGTGGTGCCGGTGGAGGATTAGCAGCCGGAATTGTTGGTTTCGCTGGAGGTAAAATTGTTCACGGGATTGATTTTGTTTTAGATGTACTTGATTTTGATCAACATGTACGAGATGCAGATTTTATTATTGTTGGTGAAGGAAAAATCGATCAACAAAGCATGGCAGGAAAGGCACCTGTAGGAATTGCTCAGCGTGCACCTAAAACTGCGACAGTACTGGCAATTTGTGGGAGTGTCGATCAGCAAATTGTTGATTTTCAAGATTATGGAATTACCGCCTGTTTCCCTATTATTGGGCAGCCTGGAAGCTTGAATGAAGTATTAGAAAATGCTGAACAAAATTTAGAACGAACGGGAATAAATATTGCCAGATTAATAAAAAGTATAAGGAGCAAAGAGTTTGACTGAGTATCTTGGAGCTATCTTTGATCTTGATGGCGTCTTAGTAGACACCGCCAAGTATCATTATCTAGCATGGAAACAATTAGCAGATCAATTAAATATTTCTTTCTCAGAAGAAGATAATGAGCGATTAAAAGGTGTTTCTAGAGTGAAGTCTTTGGAAATTCTGTTATCTTTAGGAGAAAAAGACTACACAGAAAATGAACGCAAACAATTTATGGAGCAAAAAAATGAAGTGTATGTCCGTTATATTAGTCAAATGGATGAAACGGAAATCTTGCCTGGTGTGGTGGAACTGTTAAAACAGTTAAAACGTCAGAACATAAAAATTGCACTTGGTTCAGCAAGTAAAAATGCAGGACTTATTCTAAAAAATACGAAACTACAGAATTATTTTGATGCAATTGTAGATGGCAATGATGTTTCAAAGGCAAAACCTAATCCAGAAGTTTTTTTACTAGGTGCAAATAGAATTGGTATTCCGGCTAATAAATGTATGGTTTTTGAGGATGCAAAGGCAGGAATTGAAGCAGCTAAACAAGTAGGAATGCTAGCAATCGGTGTAGGAACAATCAAAAATTTACCTAATGCCGATATACTAGTTAACAATCTGGAAGAAATAAAACTATCGAAACTTTAGAAGGTTAAGAAGGATGGGATTTTAAATGACACAACTTTCATTAAAGCATATTCATAAAAAATATGAAAATGCCGAAAACTATTCAGTCACAGATTTTAACTTAGAAATTGGTGATAAAGAATTTATTGTTTTTGTTGGTCCTTCAGGTTGCGGGAAATCAACTACTTTAAGAATGATTGCGGGATTGGAAGATATTACAGAAGGCGAGTTTAAGATCGGTGATCGTGTGATGAATGAAGTAGCTCCGAAAGACCGAGATATTGCGATGGTTTTTCAGAATTATGCATTGTATCCGCATATGACCGTTTTTGACAATATGGCTTTTGGGTTAAAATTAAGAAAATATGATCCAGCTGAAATTAAAAAGAGAGTGGAAAGTGCGGCAGATGTCTTAGGATTGACTGAGTATCTCAAACGAAAACCAGCTGCTCTTTCGGGAGGACAACGACAACGGGTAGCACTAGGTCGAGCAATTGTCCGTGACGCACAAGTTTTCTTGATGGACGAACCTCTGTCAAATTTAGATGCAAAACTCCGTGTTTCAATGCGAGCAGAAATTGCCAGACTGCATCAAAGCTTAGGGACTACGACTATTTATGTAACCCATGATCAAACTGAAGCAATGACGATGGCTGATCGAATCGTTATCATGAAGGATGGATTGATTCAACAGGTGGGTACACCGCAAGAAGTTTACGATACACCAGTAAATGTTTTTGTGGCAGGATTTATTGGTTCACCAGCGATGAATTTCTTTGAGGTCACATTAAAAGATGGGTTTATCAGTGATAGACATGGTTTGAGCTTAAAAGTTCCTGATGGAGGGAACAGATCACTGGTTCGTAAAGGATATGAAGGAAAAACGATTACGTTTGGGATTCGTCCAGAAGATATCCATAGCGAACAAATTGCATTGGATTCTTCTGATGGCGCGGTTGTAAATGCTGAAGTCATGGTATCTGAGTTACTAGGCGCTGAAACGCTTTTATATACTAAAGTAGGCGATACTGAGTTTGTCTCTCGAGTGGACGCACGTGACTTCCACAAACCAGGTGCACAAGTTGCTTTAGCCTTTAATTTAGGAAAGGCTCATTTCTTTGATAAAGAAACCCAAGAAGTTATTACTTTGAATGATTAAGTTAAAAATAAAATTAATTTACGGCTATGATAGTAATGAAAATAGTCGAACAGGAACACGTATTTGGTAACGAATACGTGTTTTTTGTAACAGTTAAGAATTAAAAATTGTAATGTAGGTTTTTTGATTTTATGAGTAATTTTTGCCACCGTTTATCCTGATAATTGCTTATTTTCAATGGAATGCTCCTTTTTTTTATGCTATATTATTATTTTATAATAAAAAGGGGAGTAGTCGATGGAGAGTGTAAAGAAAAAATCGCATTTAGTTTGGTATATAGGATTATTTTTATTAGTATTAGTTGTCGGTTTATTTTATGTGAAATGGTTCCCTTATTTTCAAAAAGCATTAGCAGCAAGTTCGACTCATTCGATTGGGGATGCAATCATTGGGAATGTTGGAAAATCAACGCCAATCTTTTCACTAGAAGCGGGGATCGCGTTTACGATCGCTTATTTCAATTCAGTTTGGAAAGCGGTTGTATTGGGATTGATAGTTGGTTCATTGGTCCAAGTACTGATTCCTACGAAGATGATCAAAAAATATTTAGGCGGCAGTAAATTTAGAAATTCGGTACTTGCAATGGTGTTAGGAATGCCTACTATGATGTGCACATGTTGTACAGCACCAGTAGCAGTTGGCTTAAAGCGTGCGCAAGCATCGGTCAATAGTGTGGTGGCCTTTTTCTTAGCGAATCCTTTACTAAATCCAGCAACATTGATTTTTATGGGCTTTGTTCTTGGTTGGAAATTCACGTTCTTCCGGCTTATTTTTGGCGTAATCGCGGTTTTAGGGATTGCAACGGTAGTTTCGAAAGTTTCTAAGAGCAAACGGGTCAATGTTCCAGATACTAAGATTTTTGATCCGATCGAGGAAACGCAGCAAGTTCTGCTTGTCCGCTGGCTTAAAGCTTTAGGGCGTCTGATCGTTGAAAGCTTGCCCGCTTATATCGTGATCGTCTTTATTTTAGGTTCATTTCAAGGATTGTTGTTCCCAGCGATCAACAACGGTCATTTAAATAGCGGAATTTTAGCAATCATCTTATTTGCGGTAGTTGGAATGTTGTTTGTGATTCCGACAGCAGGCGAGATTCCGATCATCCAAGTATTGATGGCGTTAGGTCTGACTAGCGGTCCAGCGGCAGCATTGTTACTGACTTTACCAGCCGTTAGCATCGTATCATTGAGCTTATTGAAACCAGTTTTTTCTTGGAAAGAGTTAGGGATCATCGGTGGTGGAATCGCTGTGATTGGAATGTTTGCCGGTATTTTCGGCAGCTTTATTTTATAAAACGTCAAGCTATACTGAGGAGATACTCAGTATAGCTTTTTTAGCAATCCAAAAGGAGGGGCATAATAAACTGGAATATTAGAAAAACAAATGCTTGCAGGTGTTACCGCAAAGTATTTGTTTTTTTATTTTATTGTTTAGTTTTTTCTTGCCAAACAAAGTGAATCAAAAATTTTAACCCGTTCTTTTTAATCAATTTAATGCTTTATTTTTATAGATATAGTTCTGTTTTAAGCGTAATATTGTGAAAATAGAATAAAGTAAGTTATGCTAATAAATGAAGGGGAGAAAAACTAAAAATCTTATTTTTAGAAAATTAGTCCTATTGTTATTTTACAAAGCTGTTAGTTTTCGAGGTGCAGACAGAATTTTTTGTGATAAGTAGTCGAAAAGTGTTGGCAAGCCAGATTTAGTAATAACGTTAATCAGCTGGAAGTGCAAAAACAGTTTATATGGGTGGAACGATTCAAAAGATCAGTCTTATTGCCATAGAATAAATGAGTTGCAGTAACCAAGAAGAAGTCGCTGAAATGGTTTAAGCCAAAGAAACCGGCACAGTCATTTGGACAAAGCTGCTGTGAGATTAAGTTCAAAAAATCAATTCGCAAATGGTGAATAAAAAAATTACAGTTTAGGAGGAATTTATTATGGGGTTAATATGGTCACTAATCGTAGGAGCCGTGATTGGGATAATCGCTGGGGCGCTTACAGGTAAAGGTAGCAGTATGGGCTGGATTGCCAATATCGTCGCGGGGTTAGTGGGCTCGGCTTTAGGACAAGCACTACTAGGTTCTTGGGGGCCGAGTTTAGCCGGAATGGCGATAGTACCCTCAATCATTGGTGCGGTGATTTTAGTCTTGATCGTTTCTTTTTTCTTAGGTAGATCGAAATAGGAGAATAACGATGTTAGTGATTGTGGATATGCAGAATCGTATTCTGGATTCTAGTGACAAAAATTATGTACCCCGTGCAAAACAGTTAATCCCCAAAATACAGTGGCGGCTTAAAAAAGCAAGAGATTCTGGCGAAATAGTTCTTTTCACAAGAGATATTCCAATAGAGAACAAGGATGAATCAGAAGAACTGTTTGGATTACAAATCATCGCGGGGCTTGCTCCTTTATCAGGAGAATATGTGATCAAAAAGAATTACTATGCATTGCCACCGGAATCATTAATCGACGTCCGGACATTGGCGGAAGAAAAGAAACAAGAAAAAAAGCAAATTGAAATCACAGGAGTGGAAGCAAATGTCTGTGTTCTAGCAAATGTTTTAGCATTGCAAGGAGCACTTCCTGAAGGCAATTTTTACATTGATCCAGACCTAGTGACGGGCAACCAGCTGATTAAAGAAACACTCGAACTATTAAGCAAGTTTAATATTGAAATTAAAGGAGTGTCCGACTCAAAGTGAAAAATCACAGCCAGCATTGCTGGTAGTTCAATTATACGAAGAAACCCACTTGAAGCCAAATTGACTTTGAGCGGGTTTTTGTTTTTTTGGCAGTATCGGCAGAAGTCGTTTGAATGATTATTTTCTCATCTTACGGAAGCTCGGCAGATTCAGGTTCTGTAAATTCTTTGAAGCAGTTGCTCAGAAAGACTGGTTTCAATCGTAAAAATTCCAATTTTAATCGGAAAGTGGGTTTTCCGACAAGCTGCCATGTTCGATCCATCCATTTTTCTTTTTAAAGTCGACAAGATTTTGTTGAAAGTTTTTAGCATATAAAAGTGAGAAAAGTGTATCTAAAATGTATTCAAAGGCGACTTGTGAGGAAAATGTACTGACTTTCAAAAAGTCCATTTCCTCTTGAGTAGCTACGATCGATTGGGTGGCAAGTGGGATCAGACTGGAACGATGATTGCCGGTCAATAAAATCGAAGGAATATTTTCATTTAAAAAATGTTTCAACATCCGATCGTATTGCGGCACCTTTGCCCGATAAGTAATGAAAAGCGCACAATCTCTGCTTGTAAGGCTAGCGGCGTTCCAATCTTCGTCAGCATATTCATCTGCAATGATCAAAAATTTGTTGATCTTTACCAATTTATTTTGAAAACTGCGGGCACGAATTTGCGAGTCGCCTTGAGCAAATAAAAAAATCCGCTCAGCCTTCGCTAATAAAGCGACAGCAGCATCGAGAACTTGCTCGTCTAATTGAGCCTGCGTTCGTTGCACACTATTAATCGTCAAATCCGCGATTTTTTTGGCGATCGTTTTCGTTGAATCCTGCGGTAAAAAGGGAAAATTAGCATCAACTGGATCGGTACGATAAAGTTCGCTGTGAGCGATCTCAGAGATGGCTATGCGAAAATCACGAAACCCTTCGTACCCCATTTTTTTCGCTAATCGAATCACTGAAGAATGGGAAGTATAGGTATTTTTGGCCAGATCCGCGACATTGATCGCTGGAATGATTGTTAAATTTTGTAAAATATAGTCGGCAATTCGTTTTTCTGTGTTGGTCAAATCTGTTTGCAATCGTAATTTGTCGCTTAAAAGCATGCTGGCACCTTCTTAGTTATTGATAAGTTTTGGTATAAAATAAATGATAGCATTATCATACCGCAGTTTTGCAGATTTCAGAAGGGTTCGCGGTTTTTTATGACGGGTTTTGGTAGAAATGTTCAGAATTTTGAGTTGTAAGCAGAAATGATTGAACGAAATGACCTATTTTTCACTAAGCTCTTTTTCAATGTCCCAAGCTTTTCTATAATAGAGCTAACAAAGAAAACTTGGAGGGATTTATTTATGTTAACAATCGCCTATATTGGAAATGGGAAAAGTACGAATCGCTATCACTTGCCTTTTTCGACCAAACTAATAGATAAGATCAAAGTCAAAACGATTTATTCACCCAGCGGAAAAATCACTTGGGCGAAAAATCCTGGAACGAATTATACTTCTGATATTAATGAAATCTACAATGACCCAGAGATTAAATTGGTAGTCGTAACGACACCGAGCCCATTACATTTCAAATTAGGAAAAGAAGTCCTGGAGCATGGAAAAAACGTTTTGATTGAAAAACCATTTACTGAAACAGTTGCCGAGGCTAAAGAGTTATTTCGTTTAGCTGATCAAAAAGGACTATTTATTCAATGTTACCAAAATCGCCGTTATGATTCAGATTTTTTGACGGTTCAAAAAGTTATCGAAAGTGGAGTGCTTGGCGAGCTGCTTGAAGTGGAGATGCATTATGATTACTATCGCCCCGAAGTACCAGAAAGTGTCGAGAAATTCTCAATCGGCACTAGTTATTTATATGGTCATGCTTGTCACACTTTGGATCAAGTAATCTCGTATTTTGGTCAGCCAGATGATGTGCACTATGAAGTACGTCAGCTTTTAGGGACGGACCGGATGAATGATTATTTTGACTTGGATCTCTTTTATGGTCGAATGAAAGTTTCTGTTAAATCAAGTTATTTCCGTTTGAAGGAGCGTCCAAGTTTTGTTGTTTATGGGAAAAAAGGGGTCTTTGTCAAAGAAACTAAGGATCGGCAAGAAGAACACTTGAAGATGTTCTACATGCCTGATCACGAAGACTTTGGGATCGATCTGCCGGAACATTATGGAACATTAACATATGTGGACGAAGCGGAAAACTACCACGAAGAAAAAGTTGTTTCAGAGATCGGTGATTACAGCCGAGTCTATGAAGATATCTACGAAACGTTAGTGAATGGAAAAGCAAAAACAGTCAAAGATGAAGAAACCTTGCTGCAAATTACGATGCTGGAAAAAGGAATTCAGCAAGTTTCTAACTGATGAAAGGGGAAAATAAATGAAATTAGCAATCTTCGGCTCAGGCAAGATCGTGCAAGAATTTTTGCCACTCATCAAGGATCTGCCTGAAATTCAAGTAAAAGCTATTCTAGGAACCAAACGAAGTCAAGAAAAAACGGAAAAATTACAAGCAACGTATGGGATCGAGGCTGCTTATACCGATATTGATGAGTGTTTAAAAAGTACGGATTTTGATACAGTATACGTTGCAGTTCCTAATCATTTGCACTATGCTTTTGCGAAAAAAGCGTTGGCAGCTGGTAAACATGTGATCTGTGAAAAGCCATTTACATTAAAGTACGCAGAATTATTAGAATTAGAACGTTTGGCGTTAGAAAAAGAATTGGTATTAGTAGAAGCAATCACTAATCAATATTTGGCAAACTATCAAGGAATCAAAGAAGCCAGTCAAAATATCGGACAATTAAAGATCATTGAATGTAATTATTCACAATATTCTTCACGCTATGATGCCTTTAGAGCAGGTACGATCTTGCCGACCTTTGACCCTAAAAAGGGCGGCGGTGCTTTGATGGACATCAATATCTACAACATCCATCTAGTTGTAGGCTTACTAGGAAAACCTCAGCGCGTCCAATACTTCGCAAATGTTGAACGTGCGATCGATACTTCGGGCATGTTGATCTTAGATTATGGCGATGTCAAAGCAGTCTGTATCGGAGCAAAAGATTCAGCGGCAACAATACGTTCGACGATTCAAGGGAATGAGGGGTCAGTCGTCGTAAATGGTCCAACGAATACATTAGAAAGTTATACCATTGAATCGCTTGCTGGAGAGCAAGAAACTTTTGATAATAAGAGGCATCCGCATCGGATGTACGATGAATTCAAACAATTCAGCCAAGTAATCAAAAATAAAGACCTAACTTTCGTTAAACAACAGCTTGAACATAGTAAAATTGTGATGGAGATCGTTGAAACGGCACTTGCTGATGCAGGAATAGTTTTAGGTGAAGAAAAGTAAAAAAAACGGCAAGTTGTAATAGGACAGCTTGCCGCTTTTTGGCGGATCTGTCTTAAAATCTTTTTCATTTTTTTAAAAGTATCACAGCACTCAGATCGAAAAAAATCTGATATAGTAAAAGGAAAAAAGAGGTCAAACATGGAGATCAGACTTTTACGTTATTTCTGGGCAGTCGCGCAAGAAGGTAATATTTCACGGGCCGCTCGTATTTTGAATATCACCCAGCCGACATTGAGCCGTCAAATCAAAGAACTTGAAGATCGGATCGGTGCACCGCTTTTTAAACGGGAAAAAAATCGCTTGCGTTTAACAAAGGATGGCTTTTTTTTAAAGGAACGCGCGGAAGAAATTTTAGTTTTGGATGAAAAATTAGAACAAGCTTTTTCGGCGCAATGCAATGAACAATTGAGCGGGACGATCACGATCGGTTGTGTTGAGGCAGACAACTCGGATACGGTGGCAATGTTGATTGAGGAATTGATCGCAGATTACCCGCAGATTCGCTTTAATTTGGTCACCGGTACGAGTGATGATATCTCGGATCGATTGGAAAAAGGGATTTTGGATCTTGCTGTGTTATTAGAGCCGGTGGATTTGAATGAAGTAGAGACATTGACTTTGCCGCGAGAGGAAACATGGGGATTTTTAGTTTCTAAGGAACTGTTTATTGCAAATAAAGCTGATTTGCGCCCAGAAGACATCAAAGGTTTGCCTATTTTGTGTTCCAGCCGCTCGGAAGTGCAGAACTTACTATCGGAATGGTCAGAAATACCCTTGGAGCAATTAAATATCGTAGGGAACTTTAATTTGATCTTTAATGTTTTACCATTGGTGGACCATCAGATAGGGGCCGCTTTGACGATTGAAGGAGCGATTTCTGATCGCAAATTGGAAGAGCGAACGTTTATTCCGCTCTATCCAGCGGTTAAAACCAACTGTGTTTTAGTTTGGAAAAAACGAGTTCAAACACCAGCCGTCCAAGAATTGATCAATCGTTTTAATCATGCTTTCAAACTATAGTACTATGATCATATAGGTATTAGACATAGATGAAAATGAGTCGTATGCTGAACTTGTTCAGGGTACGACTCATTTTGTTTAGCATAGATCGGAGGGATGCAGGTGAAGACAGTCATTATTTTTTTCTCCAGAGCGGGAGAAAATTATATCAACGGAAAAAAACAAATGATCACAACCGGGAATACTGCTATTTTAGCTGGGAAAATCCAGCAGAAGTTAAATTTGCCGGTCTATGAATTGACGCCGCGGATTCCTTATTCCGTGCAATATGACGAAGTTGTCCAAAAAACTGAAGAGGAAAGACAACAATTTGCACAGGTAGATTACGAAGAATTATTGCTTGAGTTGGAGGAACAAGTAGAGACTATTTTTCTAGGATTTCCGAATTGGTGGGGAACGTATCCGCGAGTCATTGCGGCGTTTTTAGCCGCAAATAATTGGGAAAACAAAACGATCTATCCTTTTTGTACTCATGAGGGCAGTGCCTTTGGCTCGAGCATTGAAGACTTAGAAAAGAGCTGTCCTGGTGCGGAAATAAAACTGGGGCTGGCTGTTCGCGGATCAAGAGTCGAACAGTCTGATACTGCGGTGAAAAATTGGCTAAAAACTTATTGAAATAATTAATTGGAGGAATTTTTAATGGCAAAACATGAAGAAGTAAAAGATGGCGTGATTTTTCCAGTCGGAGAAAAAAATGATGCCTATGCGCAATATTTTAAAGGACAAAGTTACTTGAAATCATTAGTCGCTGATCCAGCGATCAATGTCGGTGTCGGCAATGTTACATTTGAGCCTGGCTGTCGCAACAATTGGCATATTCACCATGATGGGTATCAGTTGCTGTTGGTGACTGGCGGCGAAGGCTGGTATCAAGAAGAAGGCAAGCAAGCCCAATTTTTGACCGTCGGCGATGTCATCGTGACGCATGATGGCGTAAAACATTGGCATGGTGCAACGAAAGACAGCTGGTTTGAACATCTTGCGATTACAGCTGGAACACCGGAATGGCTAGAACCAGTCAGTGATGAATGGTACGACAAATTAGAAAAATAAGGAGCAGTTGATATGAAAAAACAGACAGCAGGAAGAGAGCAGTTAGGCGAGTTTGCCCCTCAGTTTGCAGCGTTGAATGATGATGTTTTATTTGGCGAAGTTTGGGCAAAAGAGGAGGAGCTCTCAGCACATGATCGAAGCATGGTTACTTGTGCCGCTTTATTAGCAATGAGTGCACCGCAACTTGAAGCACATTTGAAAATTGCTAAAGAAAATGGCGTCACAAAAGAAGAAATCAGCGCAGTCATCACGCATTTAGCTTTTTATGCAGGTTGGCCAAAAGCATGGAGCGCTTTTTCCATGGCAAAAGAAATTTTTAAATAGGAATGAAGGAAAATTATGATGGATCAAACAATTAAAGACAAAGTTATCGTCATTACCGGAGCATCTTCAGGAATTGGCGAAGCAACAGCGAAACTGCTAATTGAAAATGGCGCAAAAGTCGTTTTAGGCGCTCGCCGAGAAGAAAAACTGCAACAATTAGTCGCGGAACTTGGTGAAAACAGCACTTATGCCGTAACGGATGTCCGCAAAGCGGAAGACGTGAATGCATTAGTTGAACTTGCAATTGAAAAATTTGGAAAAGTAGATGTATTGTTCGCTAATGCGGGGATCATGCCGGCTTGAAAGTTTTTCCCGGCAACAGTGTTTATACTGGAACAAAATTTGCGGTACGAGCAATTATGGATGGCTTTCGAATGGAATCGGCGATGGAGAAAACGAATATTCGGACAACCACGCTGTATCCAGGAGCAATCGCAACTGAATTGTTAGATACGATCTCCACACCCGAAACGAAAAAAGGGATGGAAGACTTTTATCAAATTGCGATCACTCCTGAAGCAGTCGCAAAAACCGTGTTGTTTGCGATCGCACAACCAGCAGAAGTGGGAATCACTGAGCTGACAATCTTGCCAAGCGCACAAGCATAATAAAACCAATTATCCAGACAAATTCGTTTGGATAATTGGTTTTTCTCGTTTTTATTTGTGTAATTTATCAAACTCAGCAACACGTTTTGCATCGACTGCCTTGATCTCTTCACCTGAAGGCATATTTGACCGAAAAATCAGGTCGTACTCTGGATCTTTAGGTTTGGATTGATTTACACCAAAGGCGATACTGTCTGCTGGAATGTCTTTTGTAATGATGGCGCCAGCAGCAACGACAGAATTTTCACCGATGGTAATCGGACCTAAAATTTTTGCACCGTCAGCGACAATGACATTTTTGGCCAGAATCGGACTGCCGATCTGTTCCCATTGTTTTTGTTTTTTATTGTAGCGCATATTTGAACCAATCGTAACATTTTGATAAATCGTGACATTTTCGCAAATTTTTGCAGCAATTATAGTAGAACCGCGAGCGTGATGAGCAAAGCGGACACTGTGAGCTATATCGGCACAGTGAATCTCGCAACCGTAACGATATTCTAACAATTCGGCGGCCTTTGCGCGTTCTGCGGGATCTTCTGAAAAACAGTTGAACTCAAACAATTCCTCAAACGACAACTCTTTCATTGTTGAAACCTCCTTCTCCATTATTTTCTTGTTATTATTTCCTTCATTATAACGTTGATCGAAAAAGAAACCCAATAGTTCGCTTTTTAATTAATTTTTATATGGATAATTTATGATAAATTCTGTTGAGACAATTAAAGCTTATTGCAGCAAAAAATCCAATCAGCCGAGAACCAAAAAAATCAGCTGATTGGATTTCTTAAATGTCTTTTTGTGTTTCATACCAAATGACCATATTGATCGTTGTTAATTTGTCAGAAGGGTTATGATAGCTGTGTTTAGTATCTGCTTTAAAACGAATTCCTTCACCAGCTTTTGCAATCAGTTTTTGGTCGAGAAATTCTACTTCGATCTCCCCGGCAAAAACAGTGATAAACTCTTGTGTACCGCTTGGATGAGGTTCGGCTTGTAAGAAGGCGCCGGGATCCAGTTCAATCCGATAAATTTCGAACCCTCGTTGATCATTGAAAGGAAAGATGGGGTAGTTGCGATAATGCCCATCATCTTCTGTTAAAACAGAAAATTTTTCTGCGAGTACAACTTCAAAATTTTCTTCTGGCGCGGTCATTAATTCAGTAAATGAAATTTTCAAACCGTTAGCGATCTTCCAGACTGTGTTGATTGTTGGATTTGCACTGCCTTTTTCGATTTGAGCTAGCATACTTTTACTGACACCAGTCAAACTAGAAATATTGTCAAGACTCAGGTTTCTTTTTTCACGATATTGTTTCAAGTTATTTGAGAAGGTTTGATTGATTTCAGTCATAATTGTTCTCCTTTGTTGACATTATAAAACACATATTGTACTATATAAAAAACAAAACGAGTTTTATAGTGGTCGTTTTGTTCATTATATCAAATCAAAAGGAAGAAGGAAAGATGATGATTTCAACAGCGTTCATATCTTATATTTTTGTTACAGCTTTTACACCGGGACCCAATAATTTGATGGCATTGACTAATGCGGCGAAGTTTGGTTTACGGAAAGCGAGTATATTTTGTCTAGGAGTTCTTGCGGGCTTTTTGATTGATATGTCTTTATGCGCACTTTTAACGACGGTACTGTATGCTTCAATTCCGAAGGTAGAGCCATTTATGAAAGGTATTGGTGCATTGTACATGCTTTTTCTTGCTTTCACTGTTTTTCGTGACAAACCTAAACAGAAAAAGTCAGAGAAAAATTTTTTAAATCCCAGTAGTATGTTTACCGGAACGATTATGCAATTAGTTAATGTAAAAGTGATCATTTATGGGATTACTTCAATGACTGCGTTTGTAATACTCAATACACAATCTAGTAGCGGAGTTATACTGGGTGTTTTACTATTATCAATAGTGGGATTTTTAGGGACATTTACTTGGGCAGTATTCGGTTCATTATTTCAAAATATTTTTACTAAATATCGTAAACAGACAAATATTATTATGGCACTATTACTGGTTTATTGTGCTGTAATGGTATTGAGATAAGGGAAACGGACTTCAATACGTCTTTAATTAATTTAAAAGCCTATCTGAATATGGCAGATAGGCTAAAATTAAATCCTTGTTCGACGCAACTATATTTTGAGAGCATTGATTTACGAAAAAAGCCACAAATCTTGCAAAGAATTTTTGGCTCTTTTCGCTTAAGAATGTGCTTGGCTAAAAGGCGTAGTCCTCTTCGTCCATTGCTTCTACATTTCCCATCAGATAGCCTGCGCCTACTTGTGAAAAGAAGTCGTGATTCGCGGTTTCTGTGGAGATACCATTCATAACGATGGGGTTGATATCTTCAATGGAAGCATTGTCGTAGCGACTAGGAAAGCCCATGTTTTGTAAAGATTTATTGGCGTTATATCGAACGAACTGTTTTACATCTTCAACTAAACCGATTGGCGCATAAATTTCTTCAGTAAAAGCAAATTCATTTTCTAACAGATCATCTAACAAATCATACATCCAAATTTTAAAGTCAGCTTGTTCATCGGCAGCCAGTTTGGCAAAACTCAATTGGAATTTGTAACCCAAATAAGTTCCATGAACAGATTCGTCTCGGATCACAAGTTTGATGATCTCAGAAAGATTGGCTAATTTATTTTGCCCACGATACCAAAGGGGAGTGAAAAAATTATTGTAATAAAGGATCCCCTCTAAATAAACACTAGCCACTTTCTTCTTTAAATTGTCTTCGTTTTGATAGATTTCATTGATTCGTTGGACTTTGTATTGCATACGAGGATCGTTGTTCATCCATTCGTAGACATCGTTGATGACTGAGTTTTCATTTAAAGAAGTCAAAATGGTCCCGTAACTTTTGGCATGGATCGATTCCATCATCAAAAAGTTATTGATCACAGCCACTTCTTTTCGGGTCAATGAATCTTCCCGCATAACATTGACTCCTTCTTCGGATTGCAAGGTATCGAGCAGCGCAAGACCGCCGACGACTTTATTGATTACGTCTTTTTCCGTTTGTGAGAGCGTGCGCCAGTCTTTTAGATCATTTGAAACAGGGACGCGCGTGTCTAGCCAAAATTGAGCGGTGGCTTTATCCCAGACATACTCATCGAACTCGTCTTCGGTAATATTCCAGTTTACGGTTTGTATCGTCATTATTCCATCCTCCAGTACTTGTTTCATTAGAAATCATAATCATCATTTGCCATCGTCTCCAACTGACTGCTTTGGATAGTTTGGGCTTGTTGTGCCAGTTGTTCAGTAGTAATCAATAAGCCAGCAAGATATTGTTTAATTTGTATCGGCAACTCTTCTGAAAACTGACGTTTGAAGCCCAATGAATCAAGCGCGTAGTTTGCGCCGTATGCCATGATATTTGTTGAGCTTGCAGCAGCTTCCCCAAGTTCAGCTTCAAAAAATTGTGTTTCCGTCAACATAGCATTCGCGGTGAAATCTTCAAGCCAAGTTGTGAATTCAGTTTTTGCCTCTGTGGGAAGTTCTTTGAAAGCTTGTTGGAATTTATATCCAAGATAAGCAGTAAAAATCGCACTTCCTTGCAACATATTTTGGATCATTTGATTTGTTTGAGGTAGCTGTGCTTCCATTAAAATAGGCGCATAGTGACCAAAAGTCAGCGCGGTCTCTAGAAAAATAAATGCGGCTTTTTTCTGGAGGTCATCACCGGCAGCAAAGATCCGTTCAAAAGGAGCGAGTTTTTGCGCTAAAAGCGGCTGATCATCCGCAAATTTATAAAAGTTGGCGGCTTGTTCTGACGAGATCAAGGCACGATAAATCGTGGTGACCGCTTTAGTGTGAACAGATTCCATAAAAGTAGTAACATTTAAGACCGCTTCTTCTTGCTGCGTTTGAATCCCCGTTCTCAAGCTGGCTGCACCAATTTCTGATTGAAGAGCAGTATTTAAAGAGGCGCTGGCTAAAAGCTTGCCGATCCTTGCTTGACTTTCCCCAGAAAGTGTTTCCCAAAATTGCCGATCTTCTTGCACCGGCACGCGAATATCCAGCCAGAAATTATTTGTTAGTTTTTCCCAAGTATATTGATCGAGGGTATCGTGCGTTTCATTCCAATTTATCGCTTTATAATATAAAAAGCTCATTTCATTTCCTCCAAGCTGGTTCTAAAATTTAGATCATGCAAGACTCACATTCATTTACTGTATGAATTTCGTCGTCTTCGGTAAAGGTCCGGACATAATAAAGGGATTTGATTCCTTTCGTCCAAGCATAATTTCGCAGCCGATTCAAATCACGCGTCGTCATAAGTTCATTGCCAGGTTTTTTCCATTCATATAAGCCCTCTGGTAAGACGGAACGCATAAATAAGGTCAAACTCATACCTTGATCGATATGTTTTTGAGCGACTGCATAAGTATCGATGATTTTGCGTTGATCCATATCATAAGCCGGTGTGTAGTAAGGCAGCGTCTCATTGCTTAAAAATGGGGCAGGATAAAAGATCGAACCCACTTTGTTTTCTTGCCGCTGTTCAACTAATTGTGTGATCGGATGGAGCGATGCGCTCGTCTCATTGATATAAGAAATTGAGCCGTTGGGCGCGACAGCCAGCCGGTTGCGATGGTACAATCCGTGTTCTGCAATCGCTGATTTTAGTGCTTTCCAATCCGCAATCGAAGGAAGATGGATCGCAGCAAAAATCGCTTGATTTTTGGGACTGTGTAAAGTAAATGTTTCGGACAAATAGGAGTCGAAATAACTGCCATCCGCATAGGTTGATTTTTCAAACGCATGAAAAACCGTTTGCCGCTCTTGGGCGATTTTATTACTTGCTACGAGGGAGTAATAGTTTAACGCAATGAAAAAGGCTTCGGTAAACTCTAAAGCTTCCGATGAACCATAGTCAATTTTATTTTTAGCTAATGCCGTATGCAGACCCATCGCTCCTAAGCCGATCGTATGGTACAGGTCATTTCCCTTTTTGATACTTGGCACTTGATTGATCGCTGTATGATCAGTAACCGTGGTCAACGCCCGAACCGCTACTTCGATCGACTGCCCGAAATCAGGTGATTGGATTAGATTTACGATATTGGCAGAGCCTAAATTGCAAGAAATATCTGTTCCAATCGTTTCGTAGGAAAGATCCTCCGTTAAGCTAGAAGGTTCTTGCGGTTGCAAGATCTCGCTGCAAAGATTGCTCATGATGATCGTCCCTGCTACCGGATTGGTGTTGTTTGCAGTATCGATATTTAAAATATACGGATAACCGGATTCTTGCTGCAGGCGTGAGATCTCCTGCTCAAGTTCTCGAGCATTGATATACACTTTTCTGATCTCAGGATTTGCCACCAGTCGATCATATTCTTTCGTGATATCAAGATAACTAAAGGGTTTGTGATAAACGCGCTCAACATCATAGGGACTAAAGAGTGCCATCGGCTGATTTGTTTTTAGCAGTTCATAATATTTATCAGGGACCACTAGCCCTAATGAAAGTGTTTTTACTCGGATCTTTTCATCGGCATTTTCTTTTTTAGTCGCTAAGAAAGCTAGAATATCGGGATGAAAGACATTTAAATAAGTCACACCGGCACCATTTCGCTGGCCTAGTTGATTAGAATAGCTGAAGGCATCTTCCAATAATTTCATAACTGGAATGACTCCCGAAGAAGCGTTAGCGATTTTTTTGATCGGATCCCCGGCACCGCGAAGATTGGATAGATTTACCCCAACCCCGCCGCCGATCCGAGACAATTGCAATGCCGAGTTCAATGCTCGACCAATCGACAACATCGAGTCGCTGATATCGATCAAAAAACAAGAAACAAATTCTCCCCGACGTTTTTTACCCGCATTTAGAAAGGTTGGTGTCGCTGGTTGATAGCGCTGGCTGATCAACTCCTCAGCAATCATGGAAGCAAGTTGTTGCTCGCCGTTGCCGAGATATAACGCGTTGAAAAAGACGCGGTCGACAAAATTTTCTAAAAATTGTTGCTGATCATCGGTTTTCATCGCATATTGGGTATAAAATTTATAAGCACCCATGAAACTGCGAAATTGAAACGAACTGTTTTCCAGTTGTTGATAAAGTTGCGCTAAAAAATTCGGCGAGTAAAGAGCTATTACTTTTGGATCGATATAGTCGCGGTCAATTAAAAAGGTCAGCTTCTCACTTAGCGAATCAAAGGTCAGTGTATTTGGGATCACCGTTTCTTTGAAATAAGCGTTCAGTGCTTCTTGATCGTATTGCAGCGGGATTTTTCCCTTTACAGGAATATTCAAGAGATTATTTAGATAAAAATAAGTTTTAGTATTATCGATTTCTGTCATGTTGTTCCTTCTTTCTGGCTTTAATCTGCAGCTCAATCAGCTTGTCGCCGATTCGTTTGATGTCTGCTGCTGTGCCCCGTAATTCGAACTCATCAAGGTAAGGAAAACCAAAATGGTCGGCATATTGATGGGCAGTCAATGCAAACTGCTTATTAAAATTTCGATTGCCGCTGCCAATGATGCCATAACACTTTTGATAGTTGTCTGAAAAAGTCAAATAATCTCTTAGCGGGGTAGTCAAAATTTCTTGGTAACCATTTTCTATCCCGTTACCGCCTTCTAAAAAAGAGGGAAGAAAGGTAACGAAAGGGTCGCTCAACTTTTCGTAAGGTTGTTTGGTTTTCACGATTTCTTTGACATTTTTAGCGTGAATCTTGATTTTTTTTTCCTTGTAATAGTCCTCAAGCTGTCGGATGAAATCTTTTGTGTTGCCAGTCAGACTGATATATAAAATATTTATTGAATTTAGCATTTAACTACTCCTTTCTGTATATGACACTATATATTGTATCATCAAAAATGTTTTACACAATATATAGTATTTTTTGTAAGAAATGTGAAAACTTGAAGAATCAACAATTGTATATGAAATCACAAACAGAATCAAAAACGGTAAACTTTTTTCAATAGTGAACAGAATCGGGCAAATCATGGGAGCAGCTTTCAGAGACAACTTTATTTGAGAATAAATAAAAAAAGTTAAAAAATTTTTTTCTGACAAATTGCAAAAAAAATCACTAGTTACTAGAAACAGTTGTTTTGAAAATTCAAATATGTGCGGATTGGTGGAATTTTTGGCAGGGTCATCATTTGATAAATGGTGAGCAAGTAAGTCGCTTTGAGTAGATGACGGGGAACTGTTCTAGTGAAGAAAAGACGATCAACCTCGTTTCTTCCAAACAGAAAAAGACGATTTCGTACGAAATAAAGTGCAGAATCAGTAGGCATAAAAAATCAGTTACTCTTTTTATGATCGCTGAAACAGTTTTAAGCGGTCAATTAAAAGAACAGCGCCGAGTATATAAAAAAATTAATAAATAGAAGACAAAAATGTTGTAATATGGATGATTTTAGCAAGCATTTACGCTATAATGCGGTAAAGTGAAAAAATGAGGGATTGTTAAATGATAAAAAAATACATTTATATTGTGTTGGGTGCAGTGACGTTTGCTATTGGAACTGCTGGGATTTTTCTGCCAGTCTTACCGACGACAGGATTTTACTTATTGACCGGTTTCTTTTGGATGCGCAGTTCTAAAAAACTTTACGACAAATTAACGCAATTAAAAGCGTATCAAAAATATGTCACACCATTTTTAGAAAAAAGAATGACCAAAAAAGAGAAACAGCGGATGTTTATCATGATGGGATTAGTATTTTTACTTTCAGGAATATTGGTGTCTTCAACGGTAGTTCGAATTATTTTGGCAACTGTTTATATCAGTTTAGTTGTAGGGTTAAGCTGGTATTTGAGAGAGCGTAAACCTGTACAAGTAAATTCAGAAAATAAGAGTCTATAAATAAAAGCTAAAACAGAGATTGATTTTGTAAAACAACCATTCAGCCATTAAAAAAACCAGGAACAGAGGAAATCTGTTCCTGGTTTTTTTAATTACTTGTTTCTTCTTCCGTTTGTTTTTTTATGGCTAGTTTTTCTTGCAAAACTTTGTCATAATTACGGGTCGCTGGGACCAAGAAGGTGACGATCCCGCAGACCAATGTTCCGATACCGGCGATGATAAATATTTTTTCTACCCCGATTTTGTCAGCTAGTGGCCCTGCAAAAATTAGACCAACCGGACCGGTAATACTCATTAAAGAATTCAAAACGCCGAGGATTCGACCTAAATATTTAGGCTCATAGCTTTGCTGAATCATCGCCATCAATAATGTATTGAAAAATGGGGTCGCAAAACCAGCCACAGCATTCAAGGCAACAAAGAAAATAAATCCCCGACTATTTCCAGGTAGATAGCCGCTAAGGGCAATTGTGATACCAATCAATCCGTAGGCGGCCAAAATCGGCTTCATCCGATCTTGCCACTTGCCAAAGATTCCAATAATCGCGCCGCCGCCTAGCATTCCGACTGAATAAATCACTTCGATCAAGCCCGCTTGGCCGACTGTTCCGTTAAAATAATCCATCGTCATCAAGGGATACAGGCTGGCTGCAGGCATAAAGATCAAAGTAAATACTGCACCGATAATCGTGATGTACCACAATCCTTTGTTCTCAATAAGTTTTTGTAAGCCAAATTTTGAATCAGTCAAAAGATGGACTTGTTCTCCTTCAGAAACAACATGAGGAATAGTCACTAATAACAACATCCCAACACCAAGAATCACACCTAAAACATCAAATAAAATCAAAATATTCATCGGGACAACCGAAAATAAGAAAGCACCTAATGCAGGGGCAATAATAAAGTTGGCCGATTGAACGGTACCCAACTGACCATTGACGCGAGTGATCTCTGATTCTGGGACCATCGTTGGTAAGATCGATTGGATCGTGGGCATTTGAAACGTCTGGGCAACAGATCGCACAAATAATGAAACAAACACTAGCCAAAGTGGAAATTCAGGTGAAATGGTTCCAGCGATCGATAAAAAAACTGCGAAAATTGCGACGATGATATCAGTGATGATCAGTAATTTTTTCTTGTCCCAACGATCAATCAGCGGACCGACAAACGGGCTTAAGACGACCATGGGGATCATCCCAAGTAATGTTGCAAAACTGAGGATTGTTGCGGAGCCAGTTGCTTTGGTCAAATACCAGATGATCGAATACTGAACGACCATGCTGGTGATCCCAGAGAGAAATTGACCAGTTAAGAATAAATAAAAATTTTTACGCCAATTTTTTAAGTCAAAAGTTTGAGGGTTTTTCATATGAATACTCCTAATAGTTATAGAATCGCTATTTATTTTTAAGTTTTTTTAAATCAATAATTCGTTATTTTTTATTGCTCATGAGGACACCTAACTTTCTATTAATCCTTTGTTGAGTTTAGCGTAGCTGCGACTGTCAGACAAGTATTAAGCTGTTGATTTTGGTTTTTGAAGCAATCGGAGTAAAGCGCGATTTTTTTGTCTATTTCAAAAAAATTATTCGTCAAAACGCCTATAAATCTAATGGAGAAATTATTTGCTGCTGTTGTTTTTATCAACCTGTCCTTTTCGCCATAGCACAAAATATCTTTCAGTAAGGATATATAGTATAATTTTTTATATAAATAAAGACTGTGAGGAAAAGCCGATGCTACAGTTAAAAAATTTGACTAAAATTTATGAGGACAAAAAGGCACTGGATAACATCACTCTAGAGATTCCTGATGGTAAAATTTATGGTATTTTAGGTGCAAATGGTGCTGGTAAAACAACGATGATGAAAATCATTGCCAACCGTGCGTTTCCAACTGATGGCGAGGTATTGTTAGACGGTGCAAATGTGACTGAAAATGAATTTGTTCAAGGAGAAATTTTTTATGTAACGGAAAAAGATCGCTATCCCAAAGATATCAAGATGAAAGATCTGCTAGTCTGGGAGTCGCGTTTCTTTGCTCGATTTGATATAGCCTATGCGAAGAGTTTAGCAACTAAGTTTGATCTTGATTTAAACAAGAAAACAAACAGTCTGTCAACGGGTTATTATACGATCTTTAAAGTCATCGTATCATTGGCTAGTAACGCTAAGATTATGATCTTGGATGAGCCGGTGTTGGGGATCGATTCTTTGTATCGTGAATTATTTTATGAAGTACTAAATGAATACCATCAACTGCACAAAAATCTAATTCTGATCAGTACGCATTTAATCGATGAGGTGGAGCCGGTTTTAGAAGAGGTTTTGATTATCAATCGAGGCAAGATCCTCAGACAAGGAAGTTTGGCAGAGATTGCTCAAGGAGACAGTTTGAATAAAGCCTATGTGAAAATTTTGAAGGAGGCAAGTCATAGATAAAAGACGATTAAAGAATCTTATTTTATACCATCTATATTCCTCTAAAATTTTAGTAGGGATTTTGTTGTTGATCCTCAGCATCAATTTAGTGTTAGGGATCGTCCTCAAAGGTGTGCCGGGTCCCGTAGGCTCAATCGATGCAGCGGCGTTTATTTTTGGGATGTTTGTTGGGTTTGAATTGTTTAAGGAGGCCTTCACTTTTTCAATCATCAATGGAATCTCACGTAAAACCTATTATCTGTCAAACATTGTTTCCACATTGATGATGAGTGTGTTTTTAGGATCAGTTACAGCAATCGTCTCGCTGATTTCATTTGAGTTTGCAGACAATATCGTGTTGTACTCACTGTTATATTCTGACGACATCAGCGGATTATTTCTATGGAATTTTGCAATGTTTTTTGCCATGATCAGTTTGTTCCACTTCACGTCGCTTTTACTGTATCGTGTCAGCAAAAAAATAAAGTATTTGATAATTTTGGGATTGGCGCTGTTAGCACCGTTGATCGTAGTATTGGGTATCTGGTTTAGTGGTTTTCAAGCAGTTGTACAAAAATTCATGTTATTGTTCGCAGGTATTTATCAGACGAACGAAGGTGTAAGGATATCACCGTACGTCTCTTCAGCCATGCTGCTTTTCCTTTCAGCAGTGATCGTGGCAGTATCCTGGCTGTTGCTTAGAAGAATTGAAGCAAAATAAAAAATATCTGACAGTATCCAAACTATTCACTGGATAAGTTAAAAAACGTAAAAAAGCCGCGAAGATCAGCTTTTTTACGTTTTTTTGTCGTTCTAATTGGCTGAAACTTTGGCAGTCGTTTTTGAGAAAAAGGCAAAAGCGACTAAAACTAGAGCCGAACAGCTCATAAAGATAAAGGTAACATTTAGTCCATGAATTTGGGCATTGCTGCCAAAGGAAAGAGCCGAATGTTTGGTTACACCGGTCATGATGCTGACAAAGACCGCTGAACCAATCGCACCGGCAATCGTACGTAAAGAAGTTAGTAGTGCAGTCCCGTGTGCTGTTAAAGATTGTTTGATATCACTCATGCCCCAAGTCACAAGTGGCATCATCAAGCAGCCGATCGCAATACTCCGAAGAACATTCAAACCTGCTACGATGAGAATCGATGTTTTCATCGTAATCAATACCATCCCAAAATTACTAAACAATAATGCGATGGCGCCGATGATGAATAGTTTTTTTATTCCGAAACGATCATAGAATCTGCCAGTGAACGGACTGATCAGCGTCATGGCTAATGATCCAGGCAGTGTTACTAAACCAGAAATCGTTGCTGAATAGCCGGCGATCGATTGGACATATAGCGGTAAAATAATCGATGAGCCCATCATCAGAAAATACAATAACATACTGCCGATCAAACTGATCACAAATACATTCGACTGCAATACTCGCAAATCTAAAAACGGTTCTGCTAAATGAAATTGTCGTTTCGCAAAAATAATCATTGCGCCAAAACCAATCAGCAGCGGCAAAAGTGTCTGATAAGAAACCAAGCTATAAGTACCGATCGTTCCAATCCCCAGCGTGATTCCGCCATAAGCTAATCCACTTAAAACAAAAGAAAGACTATCAAATTTTTGTTTTCTATTTTCTAAGACATCATCAAATACTAGGAAGGAAAAAATAAGGGAGATTGCCATGATCACGATTGCAGCGTAAAAAATCATCCGCCAGCTGCTTACATCTACTAGTATTCCGGCAATCGTTGGAGCGATGACTGGAGCGGCACCGATGGACAGGCCGTACCAGCCCATAATGCTGCCTCTTTTTTCAAGAGGATAGATCGTTAATAAAATTACTTGTGCCATTGAAGACAGAATTCCATTTCCGCATGCTTGTAATATCCGACCGAGCATCAGAACGGAAAAATTTGGGGCTAAAACGCAGGCGATTAAACCTAAAATAAATAAACCAATTGCAAATAAATATAATTTCTTTGTTGGAAAACGAACGATTAAAAAAGCTGTCAGCGGCATCATTATTCCCATCGCCAGTGCATATCCGCTTGTCAGCCATTGCCCGGTTGTTACTGATACATGAAAATCGGTAACCATTGTCGGTAAGGCGGTAGTCAAAGCCGTCGCCAGCATTGAAGATGCAATACAGCTAATCAAAATATTGATAAAAATTAGTGTTCTTTGTTTATCCGGTACCATTAAGAGCTTCCTTTTCTTTTACGCAGTTGCGTACTATTTTTTACTTTTAGTAATATACACCTCTTTTTAGAAAATACAATCTTTTTTTAAATGAAGCAGCAGAAGATGTCTGTGAGGTTAGAAAACACGAATAGTATCATTTAACAGAATAACTATTTTGATGTTTGAGCAATTTAGTGCCAATTACAGCAGGAATTAACTATAGATTCTCATTTAGCTAAAAGATCAAATGTAGAATTGACTCTCTCTTTTTAGTAAGCAGTACTGATTTACATTTTTACTATTCTATGATATCTGTAGATTATCTTAGATAGATTGGAGAGATGATTTATGATATTTAATGATACATTTTTAGCAGTTCTTGAACATGAAGGGGTCGTAACTATTATTTCAAGCACGGCAGGTTACTATCATGCGGTCAATACATGGAATTCTTATGTGAAGGTAGATGGAGATAAGTTATATATTCCAGCAGCTGGGATGCATAGTGTCGAACAAGACTTAGCAGAAAACGATCAGGTTCTTTTAACAATCGGAAGTCGCGAAGTAGAAGGGCTGGTCGGGCCAGGAACAGGATTTCACGTTTTTGGAACGGCTAGTTTTGTTTCATTCGGTGAAATCGTAGATCAAATGAAAAAAGAATTTCCTTTTTTGACACGAGTCTTAGTCATTGAAGTGACCGGTATCGAACAAAAAATTTAAAAGCCAGATGATTATTAATCGTGTTTTAGAATCATTCTTATTTACGAGTCAAAATTTATCCTTTTCTAGTGGAGTTACGTTACAATAAAAATGTATCAAACTAATTAGGAGGGATTTTGATGAAGGTTATTGTTTTAGGATCTTCACACGGCGGCTACGAAGCAGTCGAAGAATTACTGTTGACGCATCCCAATGCGGAAGTGCAATGGTACGAAAAAGGTGACTTTATCTCATTTATGGGATGAGGCACGCAAATGTATCTTGAAGGAGTCGTGAAAGACGTTAATTCAATTCGTTACATGACTGCCGAAGAGATGGAACAACGCGGGGTTCGCGTTTTTACAAACACTGAAATCACCAAAGTAGTACCTGATAAACATGAAGTTGAAGTATTGGATCACATCAGTGGTCAAACTCGAACAGAAAGTTACGATAAATTGATTTTAAGTCCTGGGGCTAATCCATTTATCTTACCTGTTCCCGGTCATGAGCTGAAAAATATCGAAACGATGCGCGGTCGTCAAGACACGATCGATCTTAGAATTCACTCAGTAGATCCGGATATCCAAAATGTCGTAGTTGTTGGCGGTGGGTATATTGGGATCGAAGCAGCAGAAGCTTTCGCGAAAGCAGGCAAAAATGTGACGGTCGTTGACATTATCACTCGTCCATTAGGGGTTTATCTTGATCAAAGTTTTACCGATATTTTAGAAAAAGAAATGACAGAAAATGGCATCAAGTTAGCTATGGAAGAAAAAGTCATGGAATTTGTCGGTGAAGATGGAAAAGTCAAGAAGGTCGTAACGGATAAAGGGGAATATCCAGCTGAAATGGTTGTGATGTCCGCCGGTGTTAGACCCAATACCGCTTGGTTAAAAGATGCAGTCGCTATGCATCCAAACGGGATGATCAAGACCGATGAATATATGCGGACAAGCGCTGAAGATGTTTTTGCAGTCGGTGACGCAACACTGATCCAATACAATCCGGGTAAAACGGAAGTCAATATTTCGCTAGCAACAAATGCACGACGTCAAGGACGTTATGCAGTTAAAAATTTAGTCGATGCGAAATTCCCATTCCCTGGGGTTCAAGGTTCATCAGCACTACGGGTGTTTAATTATAAATTTGCTTCAACTGGATTGAATGATCAAATGGCAAGTCGGTTAGGCATCAAGACTCAATCAGTCTTATTGGATCAAGCAACGTTAATGGATTTTGTTCCAGAAAATATGAAAGAGCGGATGTTGTTCAAATTAGTCTATGATCCAGCGACTCATGAGATCTTAGGCGCACAAGTCATGTCGAAAAAAGATTTGACAGCAAACATCAATGCGATTTCCATTGCGATCCAAACAAAATTTACGATCGATCAACTAGCTTATGCGGATTTCTTCTTCCAACCGGAATTCGATACACCATGGAACTTGCTTAACATGGCAGGTCTAAAAGCCTTGCAACAAGAAAACGAAGCTAAATCATAAGCAAAAGAACAGAACGATTAGTAAACCAACGAAGTTTAGTGAGGAAAAAACTTAAAAAGTTAAGTAGGACCTCGCTGATTGATTGGAGAACATTTGAATAAAAGCTAAAGATGCAGCGTGTTTTGTACGCTGTGTCTTTTTTAGTCTTTAAAGTGATTTCTTTACGGACCGTTTACAGAAAAACAAAGTAAGTATGAATTTAATTAAAAGAAAATTACTGTGAAAAATCAATAGCATAAAAATTCACTCTAAAGGAGATCGATTATAATATTCATTGACTTGCTTTTTTTTAATTCCTTTTCTAGAATGAGGGTGAGAGAACCAAGAAGGGAAAATCAAATGATGATTAGATTTGGTATTATTGGGCTGGGTAATAGGGGTTATAAATATGCTTTAAGAACAATCATGGTCAATAAAGATTGTCAAATAGTGATGGTTTGTGATGCTCTGGGGAAAAATTTTGATAAGTTTCCAGAGATTGCGCACACGACTTCCTATCAAGAATTGTTAGCAAATGAAGAAGTCGATGCAGTTTTTATCGCGACTCCAGATGATACGCATGCTGAAATTATTTTAGCAGCGATTGAGAAGAAAAAACATATTCTTTGTGAAAAACCATTAGAAGTTAGTCGAGAGAAAATTGAACAAATCAAATTAGCGTTAATTGATTATCCCAAAGCTTTTGAAGTTGGCTACGTATTACGCTATGCTCGTTCCTATCAAAAAGTTAAAGAGTTACTAGAAAAGGGAATGATTGGTGAAATTCAGATGGTCAATGTTATTGATCACATTCAATATGGAGGGTACGCTTATTTTCATGATTGGCATCGAACACGTGAGAAATCAACTAGCCTATTATTGCAAAAAGCGACTCACTCTTTAGATATCGCTAACTGGTATATTGACAGTCAACCAAACGAAGTAATGGCTTTTGGTCGCTTATCGGTCATGGGAAAACCAGGTGCTTTAAAAAAATTTGGTCATGAAGTTTCTAACGATTTACATTGCAGCAATTGTGAGATAAGTGATGTTTGTGAAGAAAGCATTCAAAATATAGCTAAAGAAAAGAAAATTAAATGGTCAGAAGACTGGCCGGATAGTTGTGTTTTTAATAGTGAGATTGATGTAGATGATCATAATAGTGTGATGGTGCAGTATCGGAACGGTGTTCAACTTTCTTATCAGCTATGTCTGTTTGATGCTTTTTATCAGCGAGAATTTAAAATCTTTGGCTCTATGGGACATCTAACATTTGATGATGCTAGTAACGAAATTAAAATTTACCATCGTCTAAAGGACGAAGTAATGATTTATCAAAATAATCACGAAGAAGTTCAAATGGAACCAGGTGATGAGGAGCAGTTGGCTGATTTTATTTCAGCAATCCGCACAGGTAAAAAACCAATCTCTAATCTAGAATCAAGCATGTTAGCGTCATTATTGGCTTTGGATGCACAAGATTCAATTGATCAGCATAAAATGATTAGGTCTTGAAAGACTTTAATAGATTTAAATGAATGAAAGAAGGATGTCAGTTTTTGACATCCTTTCTTTTAATTTTGCGTAAAATCTTGATGCAATAATTCATCAAATTCATTTCGATAAATCACTCTTTTTTGTTTCAGTGAGAGATAAGCTAAAGTGGCAATTTGAATGGTGTAAAGCCCATCAGCACCACTAACAGCTTCAGGTAAATCTTGGTCAATAGTAGCAATAAAGGTTTGAATCATCCGCTCGTCCATATCTTTCTCATAGTTCAAGTAATTATGAATTTCATTATCTGCGTAGTAATCAACTTTACGTCCAATAGCATCAATAAATGTGTAGCCTTTTTCGCTAATGATCTCTAGATCCACATCGCCCCAAACGGGATAATTTAAAGGCCGATTCCAAGAAGTATCCAAACTTAATATTACACCATTAGTAAAAGTAATATTGATTAAACCCGCTTCCTCGATTTCACTGCCAGGCTGTTTTTGTGCTCGTGCTAAAATTGAATCGATTTCAAAATTGAATAACCAACGAGATAAATCGATTAGATGAACCATGTGATCTAAAATTGCACCACCACCAGATAATTCCTTATCTAAAAACCATCCTCCTGGTTTTTTTCCACGATTTGTACAATTTAACGCATAAATAGTCCCTAATTCACCTGCTTCATAATAGTTTTTTAAATCAAGAATTGTTTGTGAAAAGCGAATAGGATGTGCAACCAATAATTTGACATGAGCCTCCTGACAAGCTGCAATCATGTGCAATGCAGTTTGGGTGGTTAAGGCTAATGGTTTTTCAACAATAATATTTTTTTTATGAATTGAAGCTGCTAAAACATAATCATAGTGAAGTGAATTTTCTGAACAAATTAAAACGGTATCAATGGATGTTGTAAGTATTCTATCTAAACTTTTAAAAAAGATAATGCCCATTTCTTTAGCAAATTGATTTCCACGCAATGAATTTTGATCAAATATGCCAACAACCTCAACATTTTCTTGTTTAAAAATATTTGTATAGATTTTAGCCTGCATGTGTGCACAGCCGATAATTCCAACTTTCATCTTTGTCCTCCTAGTATCAGTGAATTAATTGATTGCCACGAATACTCAGTTCGATTTCTCTTAATAGTTCATTTAACCAAATATTATCGACAGGAGAGAATTCTGTTTCGGCTTGATAAGAACCACTGTTCAAAAAGTTTGATGAAAAGGAGTTCTCTTGTTGAGAATCGTATTGATAAATGCCACGATCACCGGTGATTTCAAATTTTTTTAAATAATTATCAGAATCTTTATAAGAAAAATCCAATAGAATATTTGCTAATGAGTGATTGAAAAACTGTAATGAAATTAAATAAACTGCTTCATCTTTGTGACAAGTTGCATATACAGTATCGATCCTTCCTTGATGTAAAGAACGAACAAAGCCTAATACATCTTTCATGATAGCTTCCTTTTCGCTAATTGTATCGCAGTGAGTTGCTAGCGTTAGTCTTGTAAAGTTTACAATACCAATTTTTCCGGCACTAACTACTGAGAGGGCATGCTGATTTTCTAAATGCATAAGCAATAACTCCTAACTAAAATAATTGATTTTTTGTCTGACGATATTGATTGATTGTTTATATTTGGAAGGACTTAATCCTGTGTATTTTTTAAAAGTATTAGAAAAATGATGAATACTATCGTAACCAAGAGATAGTCCAATATCAGTAAAACTCATATCTTCTTTTTGAATTAAATCTTTAGCTTGTTCCATCTTTAGTGTTTTATAGTAGTTAATAATGCTGTAACCGGTGTGTTCCTTAAAGATTTTTTTGATATAGGAAGGGCTGATAAAAAAAAGGTTTGCTAGCTCTTCAACAGAGTAATTTTTATCCAAATGTTCTTCCATAAATTTTAAAATTTCCGAAACGACATCTTGTTTATTATTTTTTCGGTACATTTTTTTATCACAAATGAGATTTCGCTGGTAATTTTGAACGATCGTATAAAGTAATTCTGCAAAATGTAGATAGAGAATTCGTTCATCAAATGGGTCAGCTTGCTGATTAAGACTCTGCATATCAAAACACTCGATGGATAGGGGCTCGTATAAAGCTTGAGCTTTCAAAACAATATCCTTTATCAAATTTTTTTGATTTTCAGATAAACGAGTTTTTTGTTTAATCACTGGCTGAATGGCAGTATCCTCTGTGAAAATATTAAAAGTAACAGCAATCATACTTGTTGAGTCGCAGGTATCATTAATGAATTCAAAAGAAGCTTTATTTGATAGAATGATACTTTCCCCGCCTTGTAAAAAAAGCTCCTGCTCATTTGTAATAAGCTTCACATTTCCTGCTTCCACATAGTAAAAAATAAATTGAGGAGTACTGTTAATTTGATAAGTATTATTCTTTTTCAAAGTAATTATGTCTAGCCCATAGATTCTTTTTATAGGCAAAACGCTGATATAATAAGAATTTTGTTCCAAATATTACACCTCACAAAGATTTAAAATGATTGATCACTAAAACAAATTTTTTAGGACAGTAGCTTAATTTGCAAATAAAGGAGATTTTTTTCTAAATATTCTGATCATTACATCGAGTATTCTAATTGTAATAAATGAAAGCGGATTCCACAAGAGGTGAATAGAATGTTGTTTGCAAAAAAGGTTTTGAATGCTTGTAAGGATGGGGGAATAACACAAGCTACATTTCTGAGATTAAGCTATTATCAACCAAAAAACCAAGAGTCTCTAGAAGATTTTTTAGAGAAAGGGTTGCAATTTATACTTGAGTTAAAAATTGCTTTGTCAGCAAGTCAGATAGAAATAACTGATTTAATTGTACAACAGAATCAAAATACTCAAATTGCTAATGGACAATTTAATGATGAATCGTTATTCAATCTTGCACTAGCTACTTATTCATCTATTCAAGAGCCATATTTTAAAGTTGAAGTGGTTTCAAATGATGGAATGGTGCAATATGATAGCGCAGCTGACAATGCTTTTAGTGCATTTGATTTTCAATTGGACTATTTTGAAAGCGATGATGACGAAATGGAATTTAGTTCTGCTCTTAAATATTTGAAAGAAGTAGGGAGTGAACAATAACTATGAAGGTCGGGATTTTAGGAATTGCTCATATGCACGCAGAAAGTTATGTATATGAATTACAGTCGGCAAATATTGAAATAACAGGCGTTTACGACCATCATTTAAATAACGCAGAAAAATTTTGTCGAGAGAGAAATTTAACAACTTATCCGACAGTAGAAGAGGTTTTATCAACAGATTGTGATACGGTTCTGGTTTGCTCAGAAAATGTTTTTCATAAAGAATTGACACTTTCAGCATGTGAAGCAGGTAAACATATCATTGTAGAAAAGCCAATGGCATTAAGCATGACTGATGCGGCAGAAATGATTGAAGCAGCTAAAATAAATCAAGTAAAGCTAATGGTTGCACACCCAGTTCGTTTTAGTCAACCGGTACAAGATTTAAAGAAAATTATGCTGGAAGAAGATTACGGACCAGTCTTAGCAATAAATGCGTCCAATCATGGGAAAAATCCTGGAGGGTGGTTTATTGACCCGCTTTTATCTGGAGGAGGTGCATTGATAGATCATACGGTGCATATAAGTGATCTAGTTAATTATTTATTTCAACTTACACCTGAAAAAATATCAGCCTTTATTGGAAAGAGCGAAACTAATTTGCCTGTGGAAGACATTGGGTTAGTCAACATTCAATTCAAAGAAAAAACGATTATGTCCCTAGATACTTCTTGGAATCGACCAACGAGTTATCCAATTTGGGGAGATGCAATTTTGGAAGTGGTTTTTGAAAAAGGTTATGTCATAGTCGATGGTTTTGGTCGTAAGATGCAAATTTATTCTGACGATCAACAAAAAAGGAAAGATTTTTATTTTGAAGAGAATATGGATCATCTGATGTTCAAAGCTTTTATTGAAGCTATCGAAAATGATTTGCCAGCACCAGTTAGTGGAGAAGATGGGTTATATACTGTATTAATTACCCAAGCTGCATTTGAATCAGCAAAGAAAAAACAGGCAATCGATGTTTGATCAATATCTCAGAAGGAGGGATGATAGTGAAAAAAGGAATGAATGTTTGGTCACTACCGAAAGATTTTTCATTAGAAGAACAATTTAAGGTTACAAAGGAAGCTGGGTTTGACACGATTGAATTAAACGTTACTGAGAATGTGGTAACGGAATCAATTGTATCAAAAGACTTAGCCTTAGCAGAAAAACTAGATTTAACATTGGATGCTGATGAAAATACATTGTCTAGGATCAAACGATTAGTAGACAAATATCAATTACCAATTTCAAGTTTATCGACTGCTTTACATTGGACCTATCCTTTGAATAGTAATGACGAAAAAACGCGGGAAAAAGGCAAGCTGATCATTCGTAGAATGATTGATCTTTGTAAAAGTTTGGGAGGAGATACAATTTTAGTTGTTCCAGGTTTAGTGACAAGTGATCAATCATATGACAAAGCTTATGAATATGCTAAAAATGCCTTACTTGAATTGGCACCCTATGCGGAAGAACAAAAAATTGTAATTGGTTTAGAAAATGTCTGGAATAAATTTTTATTATCTCCATTGGAATTTAGACAGTTACTTGATGAAATAAATAGTGCTTATGTAGGAGCATACTTTGATATTGGTAATATTTTACAATATGGGTTCCCAGAACAATGGATCAGGATTTTAGGAGATAAAATTGCTAAAATCCATGTCAAAGATTTTAAGCAAAGCATTGGCAGTATTCAAGGCTTTACTAATTTATTGCAAGGAGATATAAATTGGAAGGCTTGTGTAGCTGAGTTAAAGGAAATCGGTTATGATGGTCCGCTGACGTGTGAACTATCTCCCTACAAAATGAACGGGCAGCAACTAGCACTCGATACAGCGGGTGCATTAAGTTATATTACAAAATTATAAATTGGAGGAATCAAAATGTTGAGAGTTGGTTTAGTCGGCTTAGGATTTATGGGAAGTTCACATTTAGGTATTTATAAACGTTTGATGGATGAAGGTTTTCCACTAAAGCTAGTAGCAATTTGTGATGTAAATGAAGAAAAGAGAAATGGAAAATTAACTCAAGGCAATATCGATGTCAGCGACAGAAGCATTGACTTTACAAAATTTAATTTCTATACCGACATGGAAGAAATGATTGCGAATGAAGAATTAGATTATGTTGATTTGTGTCTACCTACATTTATCCATGCCCCTTATGCAATAAAAGCGATGTCGCTAGGCCTACATGTTTTTTGTGAAAAACCAATGGCAATTACCACTGAAGCTTGCCAAGAAATGATTGATGCTAGCAAAAAATATAGTCGTTATTTAATGATTGGTCAAACGTTACGCTTTTTCCCTTCTTATCGATATATAAAAGATACGATTGATAGTGGACGCTATGGTGCGTTGAATGAAGTGGCTTTGTTTAGAGGCGGTACAACGCCATTATGGTCGTGGGACAATTGGTTGTTGGATCGGGAGCGTTCCGGCGGCTGCTTGCTAGATCAACATATTCATGATGTTGACACAATTAATTGGCTGTTGGGAACGCCTAAAGATGTCCATACTAAAGGGAAAGTTTATTTCGAAGGCAGCGGGTATGATATGGTTTCTACCAATTATAATTTTGATGATATTGTTGTTAACGCGCAAGACAACTGGACGATTAATAATGAAGATTTTGGTTTTGAAATGCGTTTTAGATTCTCATTTGAACATGGAACAATCATTTTAGAAAATAAAAAATTCACTGACTATCCAAATAATGAAGAAAGTTTCACTCCTAATATCGATAATGAAAGCGGTTATTATATCGAAATCAAACATTTTGCTCAATCAATTATTGATAACACAGATCCACAAGCAGCTTGTCCGTTAGAAAGTACAATGGAAACGATCCGTATCGCAGAAGCTGAGGTTAAATCAGCAGATGAAAATCAGACAATCAAACTATAAAGGAGAGAAAAATAATGAAAAAGGTTCTTCTAGGTATTACTAGTGTTCTAGCTCTTAGTTTGTTGGCAGCTTGTGGAGGCAGTTCAGATAGTAAGGCAAGTTCAGATGATAAAGTGACAATTAGTTATGGTCTGTGGGACAAAGCACAGGCACCGATCTATGAAGAAATTGCAAAAGATTTTGAAAAAGAGAATCCTAATATCGAAATCAAATTCCAAGTGACACCTTGGGCACAGTACTGGACTAAATTAGAGACAGCGATAACCGGTAAAAGTGCACCAGATGTATTTTGGATGAACATCCCTAGAGCAATTGACTATATCGATAATGGGGCTTTAGAACCATTGGATGATGTTAAATTTGATAAAGATAAGATTCCAGAGATTTATCAAGAATCTTATACACAAGATGGAAAATTGTATGGAGTACCAAAAGATTTTGATACAAATGCATTATGGTACAACAAAAAAATGTTCGACGATGCTGGAATTGCTTATCCCGATGAGACTTGGGATTGGGCCAAATTGCAAGAGGTTGCTAAACAATTGACGAACGAAAAAGAAGGTATTTATGGCTTGGGAACACCTCCAATGTGGGAAACAGGTTATTATCAAGCAATCTATCAAAATGGTGGACGTCCATTTATTGAAGACGGTAAAAAGTCTGGCTTTGGAGAAAAAGCAACGATTGACGGCGTGAAATACTGGTATAGTTTCATTGAAAACGGTACAGGAACTCCGATTGATATGACAAGTAGTGCGCAACAACCAGAATTATTATTAGCTGGAAAAGTAGCGATGATCATTGATGGATCGTACCAAACACCAGTAATTTTTGAAGATGAATATGGTAAAGAAAATATCGATGTAGCACCATTACCAACTGGCAAAGAACGAGCAACAACATCAAATTCGTTATCAAATGTTGTTTATGCAGGATCTAAGCATAAAGAAGAAGCCAAACAATGGATTGAATTTTTATCTAAAAAGGAACAAATGCAACACGTTGCTGAATCAGGTGTAGTTATTCCTTCATACGAAGGTTCAGCCGATGCTTGGGTAAATGCTTATCCTGATAAAAATTTACAAGTATTTATAGATGCGGTTGATTATGCTGTTCCGTTTTCTAATTATAAAAATTCTTCCGCAGCAACTGCGATTGAGCAAGATATCATGAATGAAGTTTGGTCAGGTGATAAAACAGTTAATGAAGCTTGCAAAGAAATCCAAACAAAAGCAAATGAAATCTTAGCTAAAAAATAACTGACTTTAGGAGGTCGCTAGTATGAACTTGAAACAAGTTAGTAAAAAAAACGACCCTCAGAATAAGTCGCAAAAAAAATCACCAAATGTGATCTTTAAAAAGTATAAAAAAGATCAAGTATATACAGCGGGGCTTTTTATAGCCCCACTGTTTATTGGGATTTTAGCGTTTTATCTGATACCAATGGGTCAAAGTATTTTTTATTCTTTTACTAAGTGGGGAATGTTTGGCGGCTACGAGATGGTTGGTCTGGAAAATTATAAACGGCTAGCTACGGACGCGGATCTTGTAAGGGCGTTAAAAAACACTTTGGTTTATGCTATTTTTACGGTTCCTGTGGCAATCATAATCTCAATTTTCATTGCTGTTTTACTAAATTCAAAAATACGCGGAAAAAGTTTTTATCGTGTGATCTATTTCTTACCAGCTGTCACAATGACTTCTGCTGTAGCAATGATTTGGAAATGGATGTTTAATGCTGATTATGGGATTATCAATCAATTTTTAGGATTATTTGGTATTGATGGACCAAATTGGATTACAAGTTCAGAATGGGCAATGGTAGCTTTGATAATTGTTGGTGTATGGAGTTCATTAGGAACATCCATCGTAATTTTTCTATCAGGTCTGCAAGGAATCCCTAGCACGTATTATGAAGCAGCAGATATTGATGGCGCTGGACCAATTCGCAAATTTTTTAGTATCACAGTTCCTTTGCTGAGTCCGACTGTCTTTTTCCAATCAATTACTACTTTGATCACAGCGTTGCAAGTCTATGATTTAATCTACATGATGTATTCAGAAACAAATCCAGCATTGCGTAGTGTTCAGTCTGTGGCGTATCTGTTCTATCGAAATTCATTTGTATTTAATGATAAGGGTTATGGAGCAGCCATCGTAGTCGTTTTATTAATCATTACTTTGATCATTACCGCGATTGAATTTGCTTTACAGAAAAAATGGGTTCATTACTCATATTAAAAAGGAGAAAGTTAGATGAAAAAAACACGTAACGTCAATCGTATATTTGTCCATCTACTATTAATCCTTGGATCAGTAATGATGGTCTTTCCTTTTATTTGGATGATAATAACCTCTTTAAAAACAAAAACAGAAGCAATCAAAATTCCGCCAGCTTTTTTCCCAGAGGTTCCTCAGTGGGAGAATTACAAACGGATTTTTGAAATCTTTCCATTTGGTAATTTTTATTTGAATACTTTTGTGACAACCTTAATGATTGTTGTAGTGCAAACATTTCTGTGTGCATTAGCGGCGTATGCTTTTGCTCGCCTTCATTTTCCTTTTAGGAATGCTTTGTTTATTTTATTATTATCGATTTTAATGGTACCCGGTCAGATTTTTTTAATCCCACAATATTTATTAATCCAAAAATTGGGACTAATCAATACGATCCCAGCATTATTTTTACCAGGCTTGTTTTCAGCCTTCGGGACTTTCTTACTAAGACAGTTCTTTATGACAATACCAAAAGAAGTCGAAGAGGCTGCGATCATTGACGGATGTTCGCGAATTCGTATTTTCTTTACTATTATTTTACCATTATCTAAATCAGCATTGATTTCACAAGGGATTTTTGCACTTTTATACGGTTGGAATTCGTTACTATGGCCGTTGATCATCAATACATCCACTGATAAAATGACTTTGACATCAGGATTGGCAACTTTAAATGGTCAGTATGGTGCAGATTATCCGTTAATGATGGCAGGCTCTTTTCTGGCTTGTATTCCATTGATTATTGTTTTCTTGATATTCCAAAAACAATTTATTGAAGGAATTGCCTTGTCAGGTGGAAAATAAATGTTGCTTAAAGAATTTAAAAAAAGGATGAGAGGCAATGACGCAACTTACACTCAATCATATATATAAAAAATATGATAACGCAGAGGATTTTTCCGTAACTGATTTTAATTTAAAAATTAATGATAAAGAATTTATTGTTTTTGTTGGTCCATCAGGGTGTGGGAAATCAACTACCTTAAGGATGATCGCCGGTCTGGAAGATATCACTGATGGCGACTTAATGATTGGTGATAAAATTGTTAATAATGCACCACCCAAGGATAGAGATATCGCCATGGTTTTTCAAAACTATGCATTGTATCCTCATATGTCAGTTTACGACAACATGGCCTTTAGCTTGAAATTGAGAAAATACGAAAAAGACGAAATTAAGCGGCGAGTTGAAAATACTGCCGAAATACTGGGTCTATCGGATTACTTACAACGGAAACCCGCAGCTTTATCTGGTGGACAAAAGCAACGGGTAGCACTAGGTCGAGCAATTGTCCGTGACGCACAAGTTTTCTTGATGGACGAACCTTTGTCAAATTTAGATGCAAAACTCCGTGTTTCAATGCGAGCAGAAATTGCCAGACTGCATCAAAGCTTAGGGACTACGACTATTTATGTAACCCATGATCAAACTGAAGCAATGACGATGGCTGATCGAATCGTTATCATGAAGGATGGATTGATCCAACAAGTGGGTACACCGCAAGAAGTTTACGATACACCAGTAAATGTTTTTGTGGCAGGATTTATTGGTTCACCAGCGATGAATTTCTTTGAGGTCACATTAAAAAATGGGTTTATCAGTGATGGACATGGTTTGAGCTTAAAAGTTCCTGATGGAGGGAACAGAGCACTGGTTCGTAAAGGATATGAAGGAAAAACGATTACGTTTGGGATTCGTCCAGAAGATATCCATAGCGAACAAATTGCATTGGATTCTTCTGATGGCGCGGTTGTAAATGCTGAAGTCATGGTATCTGAGTTACTAGGCGCTGAAACGCTTTTATATACTAAAGTAGGCGATACTGAGTTTGTCTCTCGAGTGGACGCACGTGACTTCCACAAACCGGGTGCACAAGTTGCTTTAGCCTTTAATTTAGGAAAGGCTCATTTCTTTGATAAAGAAACCCAAGAAGTTATTATGTTAAATGATTAAGTAGTCCAGTGATAAATTATCGAGCTTAAAAATGATTTTGTTAAAGGAATATAGAAATAGTTAATTCTGAATCAGCTACTTGTATGGAACTTCACTGAATTATATTGTTGGAGAATATTTGAATGAAGGTTAACTAAGGATGCGGCATTATGCTGTGTCCTTTTTTACTTTCCATAAATCTATCTTTTTCTTTGTGTTGTTTATGAAGATAAGATACTAACGTAGTTCTTCGAAGTTATTTTTGGAAATTCGACTAAAAAAATGGTTATTTAAGTTATATCGGATGAGAAAAAATGGTAAAATCAATGCAAGGGTCAAAATAACGTGCGTAATAATGATGTGTTTTTTTAGCCTAAGATCAGAGGTAAAAGTGTTTTGTTCGATTTTTGAATGTTGATTCATTATTGTGAAAGCTAGTTTGAATAATTGCTGGAATGATGATAGTCATTGCGTAAAGTGAGGATACTAAGAAATAAAAATAATTGCACATCTAGGTACTTCTTTAGGCGGTATCGTTATCCAGTATAGACAAAAAATGAGTCCCAGATCGTACTTTATTGAAGTGATACATATTTTTTGGAGGGGAAAAATGGAAAAGAAACGGTTTAAAATGTATAAAAAGAAGAGAACATGGGTTATAGCACCAATAATATTTTTAGGTATGTTAGGGGCTGCTGCATTTTCAGCAGACAGCAATGCTGTCTATGCAGATGAAGTAACAACGGATCAAGCTGTACAAATTGTTGAACAAACACCGATAGAAACAGCAAATTCTGACATAGATAGTACGGACAATATAAATACAAGTTCTGAAGAAGAAATCCTATCAGATACAGCTGAAACGAGCAATCAAGGAACAACGATTAGTACATCGGAGCAAGGAAATGATACTGAAAGTTCAACTGATTCAACGGAAACAAATCCGTCAGAATCCAGCTCAACCAATGACGCAACAGAAGTAACTGATCCAAGTACAAATGAGACAACAGACAATGACGTTAACAGCAATGAAAATAGCGACTCTGCTGCGCAAGAAATAAGTACTAATAAAACGGAATCAGCTACTACGGAGTCAACAGAGAGTGAACAAACACCAGTCATTACTAGTAAGGTGCCAGCAGGCAAAGCACCCACTCAAAATAAAAGCACTACAACTACAGTAAAAAAAGCCAAAGCTTTAACTGTAAAAGCTAGTTCAGCTAAGGCTACACCAAAAGCTGTCAGTGTTCCTAAAATATCTATTTTCCGAGTATATAATCCAAATTCAGGTGAACATTTACACACGATGAACTCCTATGAAAAGGATTATCTAGTTCGGCTTGGTTGGAGATACGAGGGTGTAAGTATGGTTGTTTCCAATAGCGGTAAGCAATTGCTTAGGATCTATAATCCAAATTCAGGTGAGCATCATTTTACATTAAATAGTAACGAAATTAATATGTTAAAACGTGCCGGCTGGCGCTATGAAGGTGTAGCATGGCTAACCCCAAATAGCGGAATAGCCATGTATCGTGTATTCAATCCAAATGCTAGAGGTGCTGGATCTCATCATTATACAATGAATGTAAATGAACGAAATCGATTACTTAATGCGGGCTGGAGAAACGAGGGTGTTTCTTGGTATACGTTAGGAACCAAGAGTAAACAAGAAGTTATGCTGGATTGGTTTTATGCGCGACAAGGCAAAGTGACGTATTCAACGGCTTACAGAAATGGTCCCAATTCTTATGATTGTTCAAGTGCAGTCTTTTATTCATTGATTGAAGCAGGTTATTTATCACCACAAACTTGGATAGGCAATACGGATACTCTATTTTCATATGAAGGAAAATTGTTTAAAGCAATTTCTAGAAATGAAGTAAGACGAGGCGATATTTTTGTAGCTGGTAAAAAAGGAGGTTCTGGGGGAGCTTTCGGACATACGGGTGTTGCGACAAGTAATAGTAAGATTATTCACTGTAATTACACGGATAATGGGATTTCAGAGACGGTTATTTTGAATCGAACAGGGGATCCTTGTTACTGGTTCAGATTTATTTAAAGATACTTTTTGAAATTGGGTAGTATGGGTAAATCCTAATCATCAAAAAATAGAGATAGCAATTTAGTAACTATTAGTTGATGGGTAAGGACAAAAATATACTAATAAGTATACTATTGGGGGTTATTAAAATGAAAAGTATTCGATCAAAATTGTTTGTTGCAGCCGCTTTATTAGCAGCTGGCGGAGCGTTGGTATATGCTGATGATGTTGAAGCATCTACACTATATCGTGCGTACAATCCAAATACTGGGGAACATTTATATACGCAAAATCACAATGAGATCCCTGCTATCGTTTCACATGGCTGGAAAAATGAAGGAACTGCTTGGGAAGCTCCAAATAGCGGTGCAACTGTGTATAGAATGTTCAACCCTAATAATGGTGGAGATCATTTCTATACTTTGAACACAAATGAGCGAGATCATCTAAAAAAAGTGGGTTGGCGTTATGAAGGAATCTCGTGGCATTCTGGCGGATCTATTCCGGTATATCGTTTATACAATCCAAACGCAAAATCTGGGACACATCACTATACAGTCTTGTCCAATGAACGGGATCATTTGAAAAAAGTAGGTTGGCGTTATGAAGGTGTGGCTTTTTATGCAGCTGGAAATGGCAATCAGACGCCTGCTGCAGGAGTAACACCTAGACATGTCGATGTCAATGTGACTGGCGTGGGTGGGAAAGAACAAAAGATTTCTGGATCTTATCGCTTGCTCTATTCTAATAAAGCTTTTGACCAAGCTAACTTAACTGGAAATGCGACCGTTGATTTCTCAGCAGATGTTGCTGTAACGGGAAGCTCAAATGATTATGAAACACAATTTGTCATTGCTGGAAATGGTGACGGTAGTGGGCAAGTAGGGGTAGAGTTACATTATCAAGCGGGTTCAGATGCCAACTTTGCTCAAGGACGTATCAATACAACGAATATCAACTTTCCAGCTGGAGCAGGAACATCTGGACAACAGTATTATTCTGTAAACACAGGTGCTCCGAGAGTAGCCAAAGGTCAACTCGTTCATCTTCAGGTGAAGTATTTTGCTTCAGGCTATATGCAAACATTTGTCAGCGGAAAATTAGTAGGACAATATAAAACAAAACTAGTTCCAGGAAGTGATGCGTATATCTTGCATGACAGCGTCAATGGAACAGTTAAAATCAGAAATTTAAAAGTACTTAAAAATGGTGTCGATGTTACTCATAAAGGAAAACCTTCCTTTGGAAATACCTCATTTGATTTCTCAAATGGTTCCGTTTCAGGAGCATATTAAATCGAATTATTAATAAACAAGAGCCTGTTCTAAAATGGAACAGGCTCTTGTTTTTGTATAATTGAGAAAATGAATTAGCCCTGAAAGACTAGGAACTGTCTTTCAAAACTATCATTTTTATTTGCTTAGAGGGATCCGTAATTCAACTTCTGCGTCTTGTGGATTTCCATTCAATAATGCCTCAACAACAAAAGTATCTTCTTTGTATAAATCAGGATTTTCTGACAAGATTTCACCAAAAAAAGTTTTGATCAATTGATCGAAAAGTTGACGACTTGGGCCGCCTTGACCTTTCAAGACGACATATTCGCCTGCAGGTAAGACACGTTCTTCAGCTGCTGAGTCGTCGGTCGAAGTATTGGCGCCCGCGAAGTATTCCAAATGATCGTTTTTTGCTTCGCTTAAGGCGTAGCCGATTTTATCAGCACTTTCTGCCATTAAAGCGGGGAATTTTCCACTAGTTGCTAAAGAGAAGAAGTGCTGACTCTTTTTTTCTGAAACTTCCTTGATATTGTCTATTGTAGGCAGTGGTAAAACTGCAGCGTATCCTTTGATTACAGTTTCATTAAAGTGTTTGATTTCATAGTTAGTCATTTTGTTTCCTTCTTTCTAATAAGATAGGTATACTATAACTAATTAAACATGACAATTAGCTGTCATATATTATGAGAAAAGAGAAATTTTATGCGCATTGAACGACTGATCAGTATGATTATGATTTTATTGAAAAAGGAAATTGTTTCTACGCAAGAATTTGCAGAACGTTTTGGTGTCTCTAAGCGCACGATTTTGCGCGATGTCGAGACATTGAGTGTCGCAAATATTCCCATTTACACGCAACGAGGGCGCAATGGCGGGATCGGGCTGTTGCCAAATTATAAAGTGGACAAAAAATTATTGACGGCACAAGATATTCAGCATTTGCTGACAGCTTTATCAGGTGTTCAGCAGTTGATTGAAAGTCCGGAGATCCAAGCGACGATCGCAAAAATCCAAGCGATGCAAGAGGATCAAACTTCACCGGAGTCTTTATCGATTCAGCACACCAGCTGGATTGGTTCAACGGAATTAAAAATGTTGGCGGAACAATTGAGCCAGGCAATCAAAAAGCGGCAACTAGTGACGTTTGATTATTTTGACCGTGAAGGCCAACTTAGTCAGCGCACGATCGAACCGTATCATTTAACGTATAAAGGAGAACGCTGGTACTTGCAGGCGTTTAGTTTGGAACGTCAAGACTGGCGGACTTTTCGACTTTCGCGGATGATGCATTATAAAATCAGCCGTCAGACTTTTGTGCCCCGTGAGTTTCAGCCGCGTTCATTGACGTTGGACGCATCGATTTACCCCGTCTTTGTCTTACTTACATTAAAAGCGGATCAGTTGATTCGAGATGTATTAGTTGAACGTTTTGGTGGAGGAACAGTGACTGCAACTACTCAAAATGAATTTTTGATTGATGTAAAACTACCGCAAAACGAAGCATCCTTTCGGTTCTTGCTTTCACTTGGCAAACATGCAAAAATCGTTCAAAGTGAAGGCTCTTTTTTAGCTGAGTTTAAGAAGTATCTTCAAGAAGTCGCGGAAATCTACAGCTAGAAAACTGTCTCACTCAGTGCTTTAGAAAAATTCAACTTGCTAAGATTCTGGAATCTCTTGGTGATAAAAAAGTGTACTGCCTTTCAAATAATTTAAAACTTTGTTTGGAATCTTCGTGATTTTAAGATCTCTGCCTAAGAAAAGTAACCAATTGGCTAATTCGGCTAGTTCTTCAGAATCGTTAACAATAATAGAAGCTTTTAAAACAGCTGTAGTTTGGTAAGGATTTGTATAAGAGACGGAAAATTTTAAAGGATGATACTTTTTGAACTGAGCGATTGCCTTTGGACCAAGTTCGAGAATTAGGTTGATTGTTTCTGGCTGTTCAGTTAGTTTTTGTAAAATTTTTTTCTTGTTTATTTTTTTCTGGGGATAAGGCTCTATCTGGATCAAGTGATCAATAGGAAAAAATCGCCGTTTTTCTTCTTTTAGGTCAAAACCTTCCATGTGCCAGAGATTTTTCTCGCGATAAAGGTGCAAGACGTAAATGGGATAGGTCTTTACCTCATTCGCTTCTTTACTAGTGACTAGTAAAGAACGCTCTACAAGAAGCGATTGGATCATTTTTTCTAACATGGGTTGGGGGAGATCTGATAATTCAAGCAAATCTGGATTAATCGAGTTGGTCCCCTCGAAAAGCAAAAGTTGATTTAATAAAATCAGGTTGTCCTGCTGATTTTCTGAGATAAGACCGAGTATTTTTTCGGTCAGCGATTGTCGGCTTTTCAAATAGGGGAGTTGTTGGTTTCTTGTAGCCATGAAAGCAATAAAAAGTGCTTTGATCTCATCGTCGGTAAAACGAATCGTAGGCAAGACAGAATTGTTCATGACGAAGTAACCGCCCGCTCTTCCGACTTCAGCGACAAGGGGCATTCCCATAGCTTCGATTTCTCGAACATCTCTTATAGCAGTTGAACGCGAGATGCTAAATTCTTGCATAATTTCAGAGATTGTAAAATGGGAACGATTATTGATATAGCGCATAATAATATTGATCCGTTCAATTTTTTTCATGGATTCTCCTAAACAGTATCAGTTTTTGACATGATTAGAGACTAGTATAACCTTATCAACTGAAAAGACAATTCGTTTGATAAAATTTTAAAAAAAGGAAGATGCAATATGAAAAATTATACTTTGGAAGAAAAAGAAAGTTTTATCGTTTTGGGGATTGGAACAGAACTTAAAAGCGACTATACAGATTTTGCGGGAATCAATAGGGAAAAATCAACTTTTTGGCAAACACTTGAACAAAATGGCAAACTTAAATCTCTAAAAGCTGTTGCAGCAAATGACTATATTTTTGCTGTGAATGAAGCAGTAAATAATAAAATGATGTATTATGCAGGGGTCATGACTGATGTGACTTTATCAGAAGAATCACGCGTGATTCAATTTCCGCAAGGGGACTATTTAGTGGTAAAAGGAGAAGGAGCAACCGTCGATGAGTTGAACAATACACTTGCTGGAATTGCCTTTGGTCAAGTCTTGCCAACAGTCACTGATTTTGCTTATGTCGGCGGACCAAATGCAACTGTTATGATGGGAGAACAAAACGGATCAGTCGTTGGTGAGATGTGGATCCCCGTGGTTAAAAAATAAAGTATTAGAACTGGTTTGCCATTTGTGACAAGGAGAAAAAAAGCACTAGCAATCGTTTATCAAAAACAATTGCTGGTGCTTTTTGTAATTTATTATAGAAGATCTCGTGATCCTTGATTCCTGTTTTGGATCACAAGACTGGTTTGATTAATCATCATCGTCGTCTTCTTCGTCTAAATCTTGGCGAACAGTTTTTCCTTGCAAACGCTGAACTTGGTAAATGACTTCTTTATTGAAACTCAATAGTTCGATAAGCAATTGTTGCAAACCAAATTTTTCTTCTTTTTCAGCCAATTTGATCGCCCGTGTAATAAAGATATTTTGGAAATCAAAGTCTTTTGCAAAATTTTCTAACATCTCAGCAGCTGATAGATATTTGTTTTGACCGTGTTCAGAAATTTTACCGTAACGGGTCACTTCTTCTAAGGTAGTAGGGATGACCTCATTTTCAATCACTAATTCATGCGCGATCTTTTTGAACCAAGCAGTTTCTTGCTCAGCAAATCCTGCAAAGAGTGGACTTAATTCATGAGCAGATAGTCCTAGAACATAAAATTGGGCTTGGGTCAATTTCATTTCTTCTAGTTTAAAGTTAGCTAAGATGTGGCCTACCATCGCACCAGCAGTTGGTTTATGATGGTCAATCTCGGCTTGTTCGATTTCTTGAGCAAATTTTTCTTCGACTGTACTCATTGTTTACGCCTCTTTTACTTTAGTTGATTGTACGTCATAACCTAATTTCTCGACAACAGCAGATAATTGTTCAGGACTCACTTCATCTGGATTGAAGTTGGCTTTGATTTTGCTGGCATTGAATAATACTTTTGTATCGCTGACTCCAGGTTGTTGAGAAACAGCATTCTCAATTTTTTGCATACAGCTTGGGCATGACAGCGTATCTAATTGCATAATGATTTTTTTCATAATAAATCTTCCTCTCTTCTTCTTGATGCTTTTATTATAGGACGCCGCTCGTTTAAAAAAATTGATTGTTATCAAGTTTCGTTGTTTTTTCTAAATTATTTTTTACGGCCAAAGTATAGTAGGCGCATAGCGTTAAAGATTACGACTAGAATGCTGGCTTCATGGACGAACATTCCACTAGCCATGTAGATAAAGCCGGCAAACAAGCCAATCAGCAAGAATAAGACAACACCGATCGCGATCACAACATTTTCACGCGTGTTCAAAACAGTTTTCTTAGCTAAACGATAAGCATGAACCAACGCTTCAAAGCTTGATTGCATCAAGACGACATCACTTGTTTCAATGGCGACATCTGTTCCTGAGCCCATGGCGATTCCGATATCGGCTGTAGCTAAAGAAGGCGAATCATTGATACCGTCACCAACGAAGGCAACCCGGCGACCTTGATCTTGGAATTTTTTAACAAATTGAACTTTTTCATCTGGTAATAATTCAGCATGAACTTCATCGATTCCTAAAACATCGGCGACATATTCAGCAGTGATCTGGTTGTCACCAGTCAGCATAACTAAGTGTTTTGCTCCAGCTTGTTTCAAACGTGCGAGTTGTTCGGCAACTTCTGGACGAATAACATCGGAAACACCAATGATCTGAGTGATCTTTTTATCGATTACTACGATCACAACGGAACTACCAGTTTTTTGTAATTGGAGTAGATCTTGTTCTTGTTGCGGTGTCAACGAGAGATTATGTGTAGCAATCAATTTGGCATTACCAGCACAAACTTCGTGGCCGTCGATTTCAGCGACAATTCCTTGCCCTTTGATTGTTTGGTTGTTTTTAATAGCTAATTGTTGGAAAGCAAGTTTCTTTTCAGTAGCATAATTAATGACCGCACGACCAAGGGGATGATCAGACAATGTTTCTAACCGGGCTACTAGGGCTAAACTTAATTCTTCATCATTTGTATAGTTCTTGATATTTGAAACAGCAGTGGTCCCTTTAGTCAAAGTTCCTGTTTTATCGAAAACGAAGGTATCGATTTTTGAGAAAGTATCCATCGCCTCGCCGCCTTTAACTAAGATTCCACGTTTAGCACCATTCCCAATCCCAGCGACGTTCGAAACAGGTGCACCAATAACTAAAGCACCAGGGCAACCAAGAACTAAAACGGTAATAGCTAAGCGGAAATCACGACTGATTAGACCGACAATCAATGCGATCAATAAGACTGCTGGCGTATAGTATTGTGAAAAACGATCAATAAATTTTTCTGCATGAGATTTAGTATCTTGAGCTTCTTCGACTAATTCAATAATTTTGGCAAAGGTAGTGTCATCACCGACTTTAGTTGCTTCGATCTTTAAATAACCATCAGCTAAAATCGTTCCAGAGAAAACTTCATCGCCAGTTGTTTTAACGACTTGTTTTGATTCACCAGTTACCGCTGCTTCATCAGCGTAACCTTTTCCTTCAATGACTTGTCCATCGACTGGAATTGCGCCGCCAGTTTTTACTAAAACGACATCGCCTTCTTCTACGTCATCGATCTCGACTTCTTCGGTCGTCCCATCCGCTTGAACAACACTAGCGGTAGTTGGTGCCATTTCTGTTAAAGCCTTGATGGATTCTCGTGTTTTAGTCAATGTCTTTTGTTCTAGGTAGCTACCGAATAAAAATAAAAAAGTAACGATGGCTGATTCATTGTATTCACCAATAATGAAAGCACCGATTACAGCGATGGTAACTAACAAATCAATTGAGATAACTTTGACCTTCACTGCTTGATAAGCGTGAATAGCGATAGGGATTACCGCAATGATCGAGGCGACTGCTAAGGCGATCTTGTATAAAAGCAGGACACCGGCAAGTTTGCCAATAAAACCTAAAGCGATTAAAGCGGCTGATAAAACAGTGATGTGGTTACTATGATCTTGGATCCACTTTTGAAATTTCATTTTTCTTCCTCTTTTCTCTTTCGTTCTTACAAGACATAGTATAGGACCTTTCCTTTAGTAAAAAATTGACTAATATCAAGTTTGGAAAAAAGATTGAATAAAATGTATTTTTCATTTTGTTGAGGTTTTTCCTTAAAAAAACCGAAAAGAGACTATAATCAAAAAACAACAGCTGGTTTTTTCTACTACTAATAAGTAGGGACTAAACTGGTTTCATTAAAATGGCAGAAGCCGATGATACCTGTCAGCTGGGTGACTGGGAGATAAATTAAATGAATCGGAGGGTTTATAGATGAAACAAACTAGTTATGAATATGAATCAGAATTATTGCTTAAAGTTAGAGCCAATCTTTTTAGAGAGTGGAAACAAGCGGCTGACCATCCTGCTGTAGAACAACTTCTAAACTCAAGAACCAAAGCAATACAGAGACAATTCAAAAAAGAGGCGGTAGGAGGTCATCTTTTGATTTTTCAAAATAAATTGGTCTTTCAACCGCATAGCTTCAATAGTGATGCGTCCTTGCAAGAAATACTCAGCGAAGACATTCAAGCAATTAAGCGCGTCAATACATTTGGGATTATTCCCAATGGGGTGATTGTCGAAACAGCTGCACAAAGTTTTCAATTTGTAGTCTCTAAACGGAAAAGAGTCGTCGAGCTTTTAAATAGTGTGAGATCAAGAAGTGATTAAATAGCTAAAATTTGGAGACGTGCCGTCTATAACTAAAATCAATGGCTGACCATCAAAAATCGGTATTAGTCAAACTAAACAAATAACAGGTATAGTTGACGTACTGAAAAACAAGTAGTTGAAGACGGAGGAAATCAAGATGGGAAAAATTTATCAATCAATTTCAGAGTTAATCGGTGAGACACCTATTGTGAAATTAAATAAGCTAGTACCAGAAAACAGCGGAGAGGTTTATGTGAAGCTGGAGTTTTTTAATCCTGGCGGCAGTGTAAAAGATCGGATCGCATTAAATATGATCGAAGCAGCTGAAAAAGCTGGACAATTAAAACCAGGAAGTACGCTTGTCGAAGCGACTAGTGGAAACACAGGGGTCGGCTTAGCCATGGTTGGTGCGGCAAAAGGCTATCCAGTCACTATTGTAATGCCGGATACAATGAGCACTGAGCGGAGAAAACTTATCCAAGCTTATGGGGCAACGTTGATTTTAACTCCTGGAGCGGAAGGAATGAAAGGGGCCATTGCGAAAGCTACAGAGCTAGCTAGTCAAGATGGATTCTTCATGCCGTTGCAGTTCAATAATCCCGCAAATACAGAAGCCCATCGCGAAACGACAGCTAAAGAGATCCAAGCAACTTTTGAAGAAATCGGCTTAGACGCCTTTGTCGCAGGTGTTGGTACAGGTGGAACGATCACAGGCGCAGGGCAAGAATTAAAACGGCCCTATCCTGATTTGAAAATTTATGCAGTAGAACCTGCAGAGTCTGCTGTCTTAAGAGGTGGAGCGCATGCTCCTCATAAAATCCAAGGACTTGGAGCAGGTTTTGTACCAGAAATATTAGATACGACAGTTTATGATCAAGTCCTTTCTGTTTCCAGTGAAACAGCCTTACAGACTGCTCGCGAAGTGGGAGCGAAAGAAGGGATTTTGGTGGGAATCTCAGCAGGTGCGGCGATTCAGGCAGCAATTCAAGTGGCGAAAGAATTAGGACCAGACAAAAAAGTACTAGCCATTGTTCCTGATAATGGCGAGCGCTATTTGTCTACTGCATTGTATCAATTTGACGAATAAATAATTTCAGCTTTTATGAATAATAAGCTAAAGGAGGTGCGACAAATATCTTGTCACACCTCCTTTTCGAATAAATAGAAGCTACTTCTGCCACAATTTCTTTTTCATTTATATTTTTTTTCTGACTACTGATTTAAGCAGCTGGATACCGTGTGCTGAGTGTGATCAGCGTTGCTAGTAGGACCAACAGTAGTAAGCCAGAAACAAGCATATTTATTTTCATTGGTTTGATATTTAGAATCTTTTCTTTACTTGAAAATAAAGGGATCAACGCCAAGCTAACAGGAATGAAATAGCGACCTTGCAGCCCTTCAATCGAATCGGTCTGTCCAACCTTATTCCAAATTTGATACAGAGCAAAGAAAGTCAGCAACGTGTAAACAATCATCATAATAGTCAAGATCACCCGCTGCTTGATAGTCAAGAAGTGTCTCTCTTTGTCTTGCACAAGAGCAGCTAGAATGAAGCTTGTAAAATACAAAACAACCCAATGCAGTCCCAAAGGAGTATCTAGTAAACCAAATTTGCCAACAAATGAATAAACGATACCGTCTCCTTTTGAACCGAATAAATAATTTCTTTGAAAATTTTCGAAAAAAATTGATGGTTGTTTTAAGAACAAGACTAGTTGCTCGTTAGGGTTGGCAAAATCCCGGTAAAGAATCTGTTGATCGATCATAAGTTTGTTCCAAGTAATATAGAAGAAAATACTTGCAACAAAAATCCCAACACCCCAGAGTGTTTTTTTCCTAATGCCAAAGAATTTATTAGGTATCAAAAAGAACAGAATTCCTAATGTGATCAAAGTCGGTTTCATTAAAACTAAAATCACCATCAAACAAGCACTGATCAAAAGCAGGGGATTAGAAATATGGTCTTTAGTAACCAATCCTAAGATCCGGGAGATAAATAGAAAACTGATTGAGATGATGAGACCATCTCCAGATGTCGAGGATGCTAAGAAAAGCGCCATCGGATTCAATGCCAAAACAGTTGAGCCTATTTTTGAAAAGGGGAATTTCCAGATAGCGAAAAAGACGATCACGGTGTAGGCGACCAAATTAAAATAGCGCGCAGCATAATATTGCCAGATTATTGGTTTTCCTAATATCTTTCCAAACGAGATTCCGATAATTTGCGGGATGTAGCTAAAAAAATGATAGTTTGTAATCCCGCCAGTTCCAATAAAGGCTTTCTCTCCGTTTTTAATTTTTGTTTTGTCGGCTTTTTCATAGAAATAAGGATATCCTTCATTTTTCCCACCTTTATCAATGGCATAGGAGTTCATGCTTTTGATAGTATATGGGACTTCAAAACCAAAATTCCCCCAAGTCTTGTCTTCTTTATTAAGTTTTTTTGAATAGGATTCCGGTCGTACGTTAAATTCAGAAAATGAATAAGCCTTTACAAAATGTCCTACTTCATCTGGAGCTTGTAATGGCGGAACAATTTTGATCATCATCAATCCAAAGAACAATGACAATACTAAAAATAGTTTGTTTGGAAAAGCAATCTTTTTTAACGAATCAAGAACATTTATATTAGCTAATAATTTTTCGATTAGAATCACTCCTCACTAATAAACAATAACTCAATTATACCTATTAAGTGATCGAAATAAAACCTGCTGCCAAAAGTAGTTATTTCTTATCTATTATAGTCGAAAGACAGGTCAACAATTTTTAAGAGTGGTCGTTCTCTTTTTTCTAATCAGAAATGGTGCGCGTCTTTTTCAAATAGTTTAATTTTGAAAAATGGAATTGATCCAGCTTTCTTACTATATGATACAATCGACATTATTGGTCTGAGATTTATCAAGTAGTCAGACCAAATCCTGTGTATGATCAGTATATAAATGAGGTGAGGGAAATGATTCAAGAGTTGAATCGATTGATGGAGTATATTGAGGAACATTTAACGCAAGAAATCTCAATAGCAGAAGTTGCAAAACAGATTGGAATATCAGAATATCATTTGAAACGAACGTTTTCTTTTATTGCGGGAATTTCTTTGATCGACTACATCAAAAATCGACGGCTGGCGATGGCCAATAAAGATTTGGTCGAAGGGGAACTGGTGACCGATGTTGCGTTCAAGTATCGGTATCAATCGGTAGAAGGTTTTTCTCGTGCTTTTCGCGAGTGGTCAGGCAGCTTGCCTTCAGAGGTCATTAAAAGCCGGCAACAAAAATCTTTTCCGCGCCGCTCATTTTTTATTGATGTAAAAGGAGGAGTTTCAATGGATTTTAAAATTGAAGAAAAAGAAGCTTTCAACTTAGTAGGTGTTTCCAAACGGGTACCCGTACAGTTTGAAGGTGAGAACAACGCGATTCAAGAGTTAGCCCAATCAATCACCGCACAGCAGAAAACGGAAATGCATGAGTTAGGGGACTTGTATCCGCAACGAGTACTTAATGCATCCTATGCCTTTGATGAAGCGCGAATGGAAGAAAGAGGAGACTTAACACATGTTATCTGTTTTGCGACAACCAAAGAAAATCACTTTGCAGATTTGACGCAGTTGCAAGTAGCCAAACATACATGGGCAGTATTTCCTAATCAAGGACCTTTCCCGCAAACGCTACAAGATACTTGGGGAAAAATCTATTCAGAATGGTTACCATCTTCAGATTATGAACTAGTTCAAGCACCAGAAATCTCATTTACTAATTTTGATGACGGCATAGAAAATTGTTACAGTGAGATTTGGCTGGCGGTAAAAGCCAAAAAGTAGAATTTAAATAAGAGGCAATGCAAGAGATGATTGGCCTTCTTCACGCTATTTCTCAAATAAATTCATAAAACTTGATAACTATCAATTTTTTTAGAAATGATTCATTCTATACTTTGAAACATAGAGGAGAGGAAAAATAATTGCTCGCCAGCTAAACAAAGAAAATGAAAGAAGGAACGATCATGTCAAAAATTAGTAGTTATTTAAATGAAAACCGAGAAAAATTAGCGCTTTATACAACAGCGATCACACGCGCACATGGTGCCAATCATCCAGAAGTTTTTGAAGTGAAAAAAATTTACGATACTATTTGGGATCAGCTGCAAACAGAAGGACCAGAAGCCGATTTAACTTCAGAATTTGATCGGTTGCAAGCAACGACTAACAATTATGAAATTCCGTCAGATGTTTGCCAAACATTTGAAGCAACATACAAAATGCTAGCTGAAGCCGATCAATTGAGTCAAAGATAAAGAAAGAATAGTGAAGGTAAAAGCCTTTTTAATCTTAGAAAAATTAGTTCAGCCTATATGCAAAAAGATCAGAATAGGATCAGACTTTTAAAACCTGAATAAAAGACTGACCCCACCAAAAATTATCAATTTTGGTGGGGTCAGTCTTTTTAGTTTTTCCAATCAAAATCAGTTAAACAACGATCTAAATCATTTTCAAAAGTAGAGATTTGAATACCTTGTGCTTCGATTTTATCAGTGGCTAATCTCAGATTACGAAAACGATCAGCATATCGATTGTAATCGGGTAAAATATATTGCACAATTGTTGCTTCATTAAAGCCTAATACTGATGCTAGGTATTTAGCAGATTCGTATGTTGATCGATTATTTTGACTTGAAAAATGATAGATACCGTTTGGTAAATTAACGATTTTATCAAACTGCTCTGCTAAATTGTTGGCATAAGTCATACCGCGAACTTCGTTGACAGTAAATTTGGTCGGTTTTTGATAGAACAGGGCATCCATTACTTTTTTAATGATATTGGGACTACTTTTTATACCAGGATAGGAAAGCCCCATCATCCAGGATAGTCGTAAAGTCACCGCGTCTATCTCATTTTCTAATAGAAAATTCTCGACGTTGATCTTTTGTTGCCCATAAATAGAGGAGCTGTCTACGAGTGTTTCTTCCGAATAAGGGTTGCGCTCCGTTCGTTGATTAAAAACTTGTTCAGTGCTCAGAAAAATAAACCGAGCGTCTTTTTGTTGGCAGACTTTGGCGATGTTGATAGGACTTTCAGTATTAACTTTATAAGTATCTAAAGGATTTGTTTCACAATCGACTGTTTGGGTTCTAGCAGCCGTATGAAGAACGAGATCAAATTCTAAATTCTCAAAAAAATTAGTGACCGCTTCTGGTTGTATAAGGTCAACGTCTTTTCGAGTAACTGGAATAAATTCATAATTGTTTTGGTTATTAGCTTGAATCAGTGCTGCTAAGTAACCATTTGCACCAGTGATGGCGATTTTTTTCATGAAATCCTCCTAGATATTAATTTTTCCATCAATGGCTTCTTTCTTCAAATCTTCGATAATTGTGATTCCAGAACTCGTTCCAATTCGTTCAGCACCGCATGCAATCATTTTTTTGAAAGTTTCGGCATCTCGTATACCACCGGCAGCTTTGACTTTTACTTCAGAACCTACATGTTTTTTCATCAATTTTATATCTGAAAAAGTCGCACCCGTTGGAGCAAAACCAGTCGATGTTTTAATAAAATCTGGTTGCACTACTTTAGCAATCTCACATAGAGCGATTTTTTCTGCTTCTTCAAGATAGGCATTTTCAAAAATGACTTTTGAAATCACATCATTTTCACGACAAATTGCAACTATTTTTTCCATCTCGTTTTTTAAATAATCCCAATTTTTTGCTTTCACTTCTGTGAGATTAACAACATAATCAATTTCGGTCGCCCCTTTTTCGATTGCATCCCCAGTTTCTGAAACTTTGGCTTCAATTGAAGTTTGTCCTAAAGGAAAGCTGATGGCCGCCCCAACATTAATGTCAGTATCAGCCAAGATTTCACTGCATAATTTTGATTGAACCTGATTAATTGCCACCATCTTAAAATGGTAGTCTTTAGCCTCATTGCATAAAAAACGAATATCTTCTTTAGTAGCGTAGGGTTTCAAATTTGTGTGGTCAATAAAACGTGCAAGTTGATCAATCGTATAGTTCATTAAAAATTCCTCCTAATATGTATTTACATAATAAATCATAAAATAGTTTCGTTTACTTGTCAACGGATAAAATAAATGAATTTTCTGATTGACAACGCTTTCTAAAGGAATTATCATAATGACATAAAGTATTTTGTAATTACATAAAAGGAGTGTGGCTGATGAAAATAATTGTAACTAGTCATGGTGATTTTTGCCAGGGAATTTTGGATAGCTATCAAATGATTGCTGGAGAAAATCCGCATTTACGGTCAATTAGTTTAACTGATGCAGGAATAAAAGATTTTTCAGAACGCTTTAATAAGTTGTTGAAGGAGTTTGAATCAGAAGAAGTGTTGATTTTGACAGATATCAAAGGGGGGACGCCTTACAACGAAGCCTATAGTTACTATTTATTGCATGAAGAACGTGTTCGAGTGATAGCTGGTATGAATTTACCGATGGTTATTGAAATAGGGCCTAATCTATTGAATAGTAGTAGTTTGGCAGATTTATATGCGAGTGCAATTGAGATTGGGCAACAAAGTATTACGGGTGTTGTAACTGAAATGGTTCCAGAAAATGATTTAGAATTTTAATTAAGAGATAAATTTACTATTTAGGAGGAATTTGAAATGACAATTACTTTAGCGAGAATTGATGACCGAGTAATTCATGGACAAACAACAACAAGATGGACGAAAGCACGACCAGTACAAGGAATTTTGGTAGTGGGGAATGATATTGCACAAGATGATTTACGAAAAAAAGTACTCAAAGCAGCTGCTGGGAATTTGAAGTTAGGCGTTTACACTACTGAACAGGCAGTAGAAAGTGTTCCGAAGGGGAAAAATTCGCCGAAGGATTTCTTTTTAATTAGTAACTCTCCGCAAACATTTGCTGAGCTCGTTCGTTTGGGAGTTGATTTTGGTAAAAAGCTAAATGTAGGACCGATGAATACTCGTGAAGGCGCGAAGGTACTTGGTAGAACAGTAGCAATCGATGAGAAAGATTATGAAGCATTCGAATATATGGATCAGCAAGGAATTGAAATTGGTTTCCAATTATTACCAGATGATGAATCAAAGCCATGGAAAACAATGAAGGCAAAATATGATTCATTATCAAACTAAAATAAATTATTACTAAAAAAACAACAAAAATTGAGGACTAAAAGGAGGAAAAGAAATGGATGGAAGTTTATTTTTACCAGCTTTACTGACAGGGATTTTTTGCTACTTAGGTGCAATTGAAAGTCCTTGGCTATTTGGAATGAGTGGAGGATTCTATGTTGTTGGGCGCCCTCTAGTAGCAGGATTTTTAGTAGGTATTGCTTTTGGTGATATTAAAACTGGCGTATTATGTGGGCTAGCAGTTCAAGCTGTTTTTATTGCAAACTTATCTACTGGTGGGGCAACAAATAGCGAGATTACTTACGCAGCCTATGGTGGAATAGGGCTTGCTTTAGCAACAACTGGAGAACCGGCTGTTGCCGTGACTCTATCAATCCTAATTGGTCAAACATTTGGACTTATTTTTTATAATACACGAATGGCTCTATATTCATTTTGGAATACTAGAGCACAGAAAGCTGCTGAAAATATTGATGATCGTGGCATTACATTGAATCATATTGTTTATCCGCAAATTACTACTTTTTTACTTCGAGCAATTCCAATTTTTGCAGCTATCTTCTTTGGCCGTGGGTTAGTAGATTGGCTGTTAAATAATGTTCCACAAGTTGTTACAGATACTATTTCAGTTTTAGGCGGTGTTTTACCAGCTTTAGGGATAGCTATGTTGATGGGAATCGTAATCAAGGAAAAAATACACTTGGTTTTCTTTTTTGCCGGTTTTGTTTTGATGGCATTTGCTAAGTTAAATATGATTGCTTTAGTATTTCTTGCTGCACTGGTTGCGTATATTGTTTATCTAAGCACTGGGAAAAATGGTAGTAACAATAATCTTTCTACTACAACAAATGTGACGGCTGAACAAAATGAAGCAGCGTATGAAGACGAGGACCTTTTTTAAGGAGGGAAAAAAATGGAAAATCGATTAACAAAAAAAGAATTACGTCAGATTTGGAAACGCTGGGGATTTACGCACTTATCCTCAATGAGTTATGAAAAATTACAGGCACATGCTTGGGCATATTCATATTTACCATTTGCTGAAAAATATTATAAAAATGATGACGCAGCGAAACGAAGATTATTACTAAGACATTCTATGTTTTATAACACTGAACCACAAACGGGACAACTGATTAATGGAATTGTTGCTTCATTGGAAGAAGAGATTGCAATCGGTGGTGATGTTCCTGAAGAAATGCCGGTAAATATCAAGACGACATTAATGGGACCGTTAGCAGGTATTGGAGATTCAATTATTCAAGGAATCATTGTACCGATATTATTGTCAATTGCGATGGGGTTATCCGCGGGTGGAAATGCTTTAGGTCCAATTTTTTATATTATAAGTTATGGAATTATTGGTCCATTGATTTCTTATTTATGTTTCATGAATGGTTATCGGCTAGGTGTAAATGCAATAGATGTCATTATTGGAGAAAACGCAAAACGAATTACCGATGCTTTTAATATTTTAGGAATCATGGTTGTAGGCGGCTTAGCGGCTTCTAATATTGCACTAATAACTAAAATAAAAATCCCTATGGGAGATGAAGTTCAAAAATTGCAGACCGTTTTGGATGGAATTTTTCCTAATGTGCTCCCTTTAGTAATGGTATTGCTGGCATGGTATTTACTAACTTCAAAACAAATGACAGCTACAAAAGTTATTCTTGTTTTGACTGTAATTTCAGCAGTTGGTGTTATTATCGGGGTATTTTAAATAAAAAACGGCGTGTTTCTTCTGAGACGCGTCTTCTTTATTTAAAAATAATAAAGTTATAGGAGGAATAATATGTATATTTTAGAACCAGAATCACGAGAACGGATTTGGGGAACACCAAGACTACATGATTATAGCGGCAATCATCAGATAGAAAAAATTGGATCGGTATATTCAGCAAGCGGAGTTTCTGAGATTGATTGTAAGATAGTGAATGAAGAGCAGACCTTTAGTCAAATGATTACTGATGATCCGAAAAAATTTGGACTGGAAGCGGGGGAAGTTTATCCTTTAATTATTTCGTTTACTGCCTGTGATGAGAATCTTAGCATTCAAGTTCATCCAACTGATGATTATGCTCGACGTATCGAACATATGCCTTATGGAAAAAGTGAAGCCTGGTATTTTATTACACCTCCAAAAGATGGCTGGATTTACGCAGAACAGGAAATTCCTGAAAAATCAGCTATCTCAGAAGCCGCTAAAAAAAATGAATATACAAAAATTTTGAGAGAATATTCGGTCAATAGAAATGATTTGATTTATATTCCATCGGGGACGATTCATGCCTTAACAAAAGGTTCACTAGTTTATGAAATCCAACAAGCTACAGATATTACGTATCGTTTTTATGATTATGATCGTAAGGATAAAAGTGGTCAGAAACGTGAGTTGCATGTTGATAAAGCAATTGAAACATTGCATCCTGAACAGCATGTAGAGAAAAATAGTTTTGTATTTGGAGAAACAGTGGCTCAACGTGAATTCACTATTCGACATCTAAAAGGGGAACAAATCGTAGTAAACGAATCAGAAATAGCAAGTATTCTAACAATTTTGACTGGTGAGATAATTATTAATGAGATCAGTTGCAAAACTGGGCAAAGTATTGTTTTATTAAAAGATGAAAGGTTAGAAATACCAGAAACAGCAGAGGTAGTTTTAGCCACGCCAAAAAGATATTGGAAAAAGTAATATGTTATAATGTATACAGTTAAATGAGGAGTAGGTAGCTTATGAAGGTTCCTTTGCATAAAAAAATTCGAATAAATCTATTGGAAAAAATTCAAAATGGTGAGTACGTGGAAAACCAACTTATTCCCACAGAGATGGAACTGGCAGAAGAATATAATGTTAGTCGACCAACTATTCGTCAAGCCGTGCAGTCATTAGTGGATGAAGGTTATTTAGAGAAGCGTAAAAAACGAGGGACAATTGTTAAAAAAAATAAAATCCAACAAGAGTTTACACATGTGATTGAGAGTTTTGATTTAGAAATGAATCGAAAAGGAATCCTACCTAAAACAAAAGTTTTGAATTTCCAACAAGTTGTGGCTAGTGAAGAAGTTGCAGAGAATTTAGAATTGAATCAAGGGGATGCTGTTTATAAGCTAACACGTCTGCGTTATGCGGAGGAAAAGCCGGTTGTTCTAGTCACTAGTTACATCCCGTTTGAATTGTTTCCAAATTTTCAACAAATTGATTTTACTAAAGAAAAAATGTACCAAGTTTTTAAAGAGATGGGACATCCGATAAAGACTGTTACAAGAAAATTGGAAGTTATAAAAGCTGATGAAACGATCAGTGACTTATTAGATGTGGCAGAAGGAGACCCGATGTTCTATTTTCATACACAAGGTTTTTCAGAGAATCATGTGCCTATTGAATATTCTATCTCCAAATATCGCGGTGATATCAATTACTTTGTTTTTGAGTTAGCTCAATAGGATATATTAAACGCACTTTTATTAGCAGCTAAATTTAATAAAAATCCCTCGCTAGTATTCAGCGAGGGATTTTTTGTTACCGTAAATTAGAAAATGCACCAAACTGGGTCATTAATTCATCAAATCCAGGTACGGTTTCTTCTCGGTTCCAGTCGCGTTGTAGTTCGCAAGCGAGTTGGGCGATGGAAGTTAGTTGTGCACCTGCTTGTTCGACACGGCGCAAGGCTGTTTCATGTGCAATTGGTGAGGTTCCACCGACCGCATCAACGATCGGATAGACTTCATAACCTTCTTTTAATGCGTCTAAGGCTGGAAAAGTCAAACAAGCTTCCGTCCATAAAGCAAGGATCAAGATCTTTTTACGACCGGTGGCTTTAATCGCTGCGTTATATTCTTGGTCTTCCCAAGCATTGATTGAGCTGCGATCATAAGAGGGAACATCTTCACCCACCGCTTTTTTCAAGACAGGGATTGTATCAGTATTCCACCCTTTTTCAACATTCACTGTAGAAAGTACAATCGGGATATTATAGAGTTTTGCTAATTTGATTACAATTTCCGTATTACGAATCAATTCTGAACGGTTCATCGAATTGATCGAGTTGATTTGGGTCGGCTGATAGTCGATCACGGTCAGCACAGTGTTTTCTGGTGAAAGCAATTCGTCTTCGATTCTTTTAGCATAACTGGTCATGTTCGTCACTCCTAATTCCTATTATTGTATTTTTTTGCCGAAGCGCTTACAAATTTTTGCGTGCATAGCTTAGTAAAACTAAGCTATGAATGTCGCTAGTTTGATAGACCAATTGTACTTCTTAATAGAAAAAATCACGAAGATTTTGTTTCGATTTCTTGCTTCAACCTCTCTAAAAAGAGAGCTGCAGCGTTTGAAAAAATTTGTTTCTTTTTCCAAATGAGATTGGTTTTTGACGTGAGTTCTGGCATAAGCGGAACAAAGGTCAAGCCACTGTTTTCTGTATTAATAATTCCATCGATACAAAAGGCAATACTTGTTCCATCTTTAATGAATAATGAAGCATTGTAAAGTAAATTGTAACTGCCGACTATATTAAAATTATTCAAGTTTCCGCCTAACCATTCAGAAAGCTGATTGTTGACCAACATTTGACTAGAGATTAATAATGACTGATCGTGGATATCATTGGGAGTAACTGCCGATTTTTTTGCTAATTTGTGATCATTATTGACTAAAATGCCCCAACGATCTGAGACGGGGAGTGGAATATACTCATATTTTTGTTTCTCTACTGGATCGATCACTAGTCCAAAATCCAACAAGCCTTTATCGATTTTATCTTTGACATCGTCCGCATTACCGCTATACATATGGACTTTAACGTCCGGATAGCTTCCCATCAGGTCATTCAAAAGAACCGACAAAACACGAAATGTCTGAGTCTCTCCGCCCCCGATCATGATGTCGCCGCCGATTACTTCATTTTTTTGGAGATTTGAAGTAGTTGTATCTACTAATGCTAGAATTTCTTTTCCACGATTTTGTAAATAAACCCCATCCTCCGTTAAGGAAATTTCACGATTACCGCGAATAAAAAGTTGAACCCCCAGTTCTTCTTCCAAATCCTTTAATTGTTTTGACAAAGTGGGTTGAGAAAGATGCAACACTTCTGCCGCTTTACTAATAGTTTTTTCTTGAGCAACGGTCAAAAAATAATTCAATACGCGTAGTTCCATAAGATCCTCCTATAACTGAAAACGATAGTTGGCTATTCGATATAAGTATTTTTTATTGTAAGTATAACGAAGTATACTAAAATCAACAAATAAAGGAGGTCGAATGATTTGGCTAACTATGACTTGCTCGCTAAAATCCAAGGAATCGAAATTTTGCCTGGTTCTGCCATCTATGACGAGATTCATTTATTAAAAGCCAACAATGAACAACTTATTATGAAAATGAATGGATGCTACTATGATCCTAAGAACGTCCGAATGTATATGGAACAGATTACGGAAAGACCAATAGATGATTCTGTAACAGTTTCTCAACCATTTTATACAGATTTTGGGAAACATATCATTTTGGGGAAAGACATTTTTATTAACCAGAACGTTACGTTTGTTGATCTAGGCGGAATCACGCTTGAGGATCATGTATTGATTGGTCCGATGTGTCGAATTATTACAGTCAATCATCTAATCGATCCTAAAAAACGTAGAGGCTTGTCTGTCGCTGCGGTTAAGATCAAAGAAAATGCTTGGTTAGGTGCTAATGTTACGATTTTGCCTGGTGTAACAGTAGGTAAAAACGCGATTATTGCTGCAGATGCGACCGTTACTCATGATGTACCGGACAATGTCATCGTAGCTGGTTCACCAGCTAAAATAATCAAAAAAATAAGCTAGTTAAAGAATCAAGTACAGATAGAAAATAGAAATGGGGAAAAACTAATGACGAATATTTCAGAAAAAGTAATTATTATTATGGGTGCTTCTTCAGGTATCGGTGAAGCTACAGCAAAATTATTGGCTAGTAAGGGAGCTAAACTTGTCTTGGCTGCGCGGAGAGAGGAACGAATCAAAGCTTTAGCTGAGGATTTAGGTGAGCAAGTTTTTTATCAAAAAGCAGATGTGACCGATCGCCAACAAGTCCAACAAGTGATTGATCTAGCTATGGAAAAATTTGGCAGAATTGATGTCATGTATAATAATGCCGGAATCATGCCGCAGGGCAATTTAGCAAAATTAGAATATGTTAGCTGGCAAAAGATGCTGGATATCAATATTATGGGAGTGCTGAACGGCATTGGAGCGGTATTACCCATTATGCAAAACCAACAGTCTGGTTTGATTATTTCAACGGATTCGGTGGCAGGTCATGTGGTTTATCCTGGCTCAGCGGTTTATAACGGAACGAAATATGCAGTAGGGGCTATTATGGAAGGTTTGCGTCAAGAAGAGCTGTCTAATGGCATTCGTTCAACGATCGTCTCACCGGGAATGGTTTCCTCAGAATTGTTCAATACAGTAGGTGACGAAACAACTGAAATGGCACTACGTGAAACAGCCGGCAAAGCAGGATTTAGTTTAGCGGCAGCAGATGTTGCGCAAGCAGTGCTTTATGCGATTGAACAACCAGAGCATGTAACGATTAGTGAAGTTTTACTGCGCCCTGCCAAACAAAGTATTTAAAAAATCAGCGGGTGTTATTTGAGGACAATTTGAGCCTTCCTATCTAACAAGAAGCTAAACATTTTTTGTCAGCAATTGTTAAAAATGAATCGAACTAAAATTATCTGGTAAGAAGCGTTTGTTATACATCGTGCAAGCGCTTTCTTTGCTTTGTTCTAACTATTCTTGCATAATAAAGGAAAATTTGATTGGAGTGAACAAAATGTCAACGATGGTATTTACAAATTATCCGGTACAAGATGTGCAAGCTTCGACAGAATTTTATGAAAAACTTGGATTTACGAAAGTGCAAGAAATGTCTGATGAACATGCTAGTTCGATGAAATGGGACGATAGTTTCTGCATCATGGTGTTGAGCCATGAGTTTTATAGTAAATTTCTCAAAGATAAAAAGATCGCAGATACTAAGGTGCAAAGTGGAACGCTGACTGCTTTTTTAGTCGAGAGCCCAGATGCAGTCAGAAAAATCGCAGAAGCGGCAAAAGCCAACGGTGGAGATTATTTCGCTGTTGATATGGGAATACCTGAAGATCAAATGTTCAGTCTGGAAGTTACAGATCCTGATGGAAATCAATTTGAACCCGTTTGGATGAAGACGCCGTAGTGAAAAAAATAATGATTATAGCTATTTCGAAAAGGGAATGGGGCAAAGATTTTGTCGCGTTCCCTTTTTCTGAACAATTGATGTTCCCCCAGTTTCTTCGGAAATTCGCGAAGGTGGTCATAGCGCAGAGGGGAACTTTTATTTTAGGTTTCTAATTATAATTATTTTAAAATAGAAAGATATTTTTTCAGTTGTTAATGATTATCTTTATCATTTGGGCTTTCTTATTTTCAATTAGATTATTGAAGTGCTAATCTATTACTGAAGAAAATGGAGGCGGAGCAAATGAGTAACATAAAGAAATTTTTTTTAACAGTAATGGTTGGAATCATCGCCTTAATTCTGGAGTTTGGTTTTCAGCAAAATCAATGGGCCTTTTGGCTCGTTTCAATCATTAGCGGTATCATGACAATCTCTATGTTGATTGGAATGATCAAAACATTACGATCAGGAAAATATGGAGTAGATATTTTAGCAGTTACTGCTATTGTGGCTACATTAATGGTTGGAGATTATTGGGCGAGTTTAGTTGTTTTGATCATGCTGACAGGCGGGGATAGTTTAGAAGACTACGCTAGTCATCAAGCAAGTCGAGAATTACGTTCGCTTTTGGACAATTCGCCGCAAGTGGCTCATCGGATTGATGGCGAAGAAATAACAGAACTCACTGTTGAAGAAGTTCGAGTGGGAGACTTAATCTTAGTTAAACCGGGTGAATTAGTTCCGGTTGATGGCCGAGTTGTGGTTGGAGAATCGTTTGTTGATGAATCTTCGTTGACGGGCGAATCCAAACCGATTGAAAAGAAGATGAATGATGAATTGATGTCTGGTTCGGTCAATGGTGATGCAGCACTTCGTATGAAAGTGACAAAATCTGCACAAGACAGTCAGTATCAGACATTGGTAAAATTAGTGAAGGAATCTGAAGCAAAGCCCGCTCATTTTGTTCGATTGGCTGATCGATACGCAGTTCCATTTACAATTACGGCGTATATCATCGGTGGGGTGGCTTGGTTTGTTTCAAAAGATCCCGTTCGTTTTGCCGAAGTTTTAGTTGTAGCTTCCCCTTGTCCGTTGATCTTGGCAGCACCAGTAGCATTGGTAGCTGGAATGAGTCGCTCAAGTCGAAATGGTATTGTTGTAAAAACCGGAACGACCATTGAAAAGCTGGCTCGGGCCAAAAGTATCGCATTTGATAAGACAGGAACTTTAACAGAAGGGAAACTTTCAGTCGAAGAGATTCATGTCGATACTACCGAAGTTTCAAAAGAAGAATTGATTACTTATGCAGCAAGCGGCGAACAAGAATCTAGCCATATTTTAGCTCGTTCATTGGTCGCTTATGGAAAAGCGAATCAGCTTGCGTTGTTTCCTGTGACTGAATTGGAAGAAATCACCGGACAAGGGATCCAAGCCAAAGTCAATGGCAAAACAATTCGAGTTGGTAAAGCAACTTTTGCGGGAGCAACTAGCGAATTAACTAACGAAAAAACGGCGGTTTATGTTTCTTTAGCTGATCAATATGTCGGCTACATCACTTTTACTGATATTGTCCGCAAAGAATCTGCCAATACGATCACAGAACTAAATAAACTTGGAATCAAAAAAACCATCATGCTGACGGGGGATCGTCAATCTATCGCTGATCGAATCGCCAATCAAGTCGGAATCACAGAAGTTCATGCTGAATGTTTACCGGCAGAAAAAATCGATGTGTTAAAAACCCTCAAAGAACAAGATCGACCAGTCGTGATGGTGGGCGATGGTGTCAACGATGCGCCCGCTCTAGCCGTTGCCGATATCGGTATCGCGATGGGTGCCCACGGTTCGACTGCTGCTAGTGAAAGTGCCGATGCAGTCATCTTGAAAGATGATCTGAGTCGAGTTTCAGCAGCGATCCATTTGTCTCAAGATACGATGCGAATCGCTCGTCAATCAGTGCTGATTGGATTGATTATTTGCGTAATCTTAATGCTGATCGCAAGTACGGGAGTAATCCCAGCATTACTAGGTGCCGCCTTGCAAGAAGTGATCGACACAGTCTCAATTTTATCTGCTTTAAGAGCAAGAAAAGATCAATAGAAATTTTAAAGGAATGTGACAAAAGCCTTGTCGCATTCTTTTTTTAAATTAGTTTTTTAGCTTCTTCAGAACTAAGCTGAAACTTCATGAAAAATTGAAAAGAAATTTTGGAACGCCACCTTTTTTTATTATTGCTTCACAGATTTTTTAAGCTGGAGGAATTTATTTATAGAAAGTTTTGGTCCAAAAAGGAATATTGGCAAAATAATGTTAGTTATAATAGCAAAATAAGCGATAATATTTTGAAAGCGCTTTTTTGTTATGATACACTAATTTTGTAAGTTAAATTGATGATTTATTTAATAACTCAAAGGAGACACCGATCATCTATAGGAATTAACGAATCTGGCAGCACAATAATTTTTCGATTTTGGCAATAAATCAATTTGAAAGAGCGAGGTGTTTACGCATGTTTTCTTTTCGAGAACGAACGAAATTGATTCAAAAACTGAGTGAGCAAACCTTTGATTTGGTGATCATTGGTGGCGGGATCACTGGGGCAGGAGTGGCATTGCAGGCGGCAGCTTCAGGTCTTTCTGTAGCATTATTGGAAATGCAAGATTTTGCTGAAGGGACTTCTTCACGGTCTACTAAACTAGTGCATGGCGGAATCCGCTATCTGAAAACATTTGACGTCGAAGTAGTTGCAGATACAGTCGGGGAACGAGCAATCATTCAAAAAATTGCCCCTCATATTCCAAAAGCAGATCCAATGATTTTACCGATCTATGATGAGCCGGGTTCGACCTTCAATTTATTCTCTGTCAAAATAGCAATGGATCTTTATGATCATTTAGCAGGGATCACTGGCGGGCGTTATGCCAACTACATGTTGAGTAAAGAGGAGATTTTGGAGCGAGAGCCGCAATTGGCGTCAGAGGGATTATTAGGCGGTGGTGTTTATTTAGATTATCGCAATAATGATGCGCGCTTAGTAATCGAAAATATCAAACAAGCGGTTGCCGATGGTGCTATTGCCGTCAGCCGTATGAGAGTTCAAGAAATAGTTCACGATGAACAAGGAAAAGTATCCGGAGTCAAAGCTGTAGATACCTTAAATGATCAGACTATGACTATTAATGGTAAATTGGTCATCAACACAGCAGGACCATGGTCAGATATTGTTAAAAAATTGGATTCAAAGATTGATCATAAACCACATATGCGGCCGACAAAGGGCGTACACTTAGTTGTCGATGGTCAAAAATTAAAAGTTCCACAACCAACGTATTTTGATACGGGTAAAAACGACGGACGAATGATTTTCGTCATCCCACGAGAAAATAAGACCTATTTTGGCACAACAGACACTGATTACCAAGGTGATTACGATCATCCATTGGTTGAGCAAGAAGATGTCGATTATTTATTAAAAATTGTCAACCATCGTTATCCAGGAGTAGATTTGACGATCCACGATATCGAAGCTGCGTGGGCAGGATTACGACCGCTGATTAGCGATGCGTCTGGAGATTATAATGGAACAAAAAAAGAGAAGATCAGTGATGAAAATTTTGAAAAAATCATCCAAGCTGCGATTGATTACACTAACGGCAAACAGTCCCGCCCTAAAGTAGAAAAGACGATTGTTGGAGCAGCAAAAGAAGAGCCCAATGATAATCCATCGGCAGTTTCCCGCGGCAGTGATCTGACCGTTGCAGAAGATGGTTTATTGATCTTATCTGGCGGAAAATTAACAGATTACCGACTAATGGCGGATGGTGCAATGAAAACGATCCATTCGTTATTACCTGACCGTGATTTTGAACTGATCGATTCAAAAAATTATCCAGTTTCTGGTGGGCGACTTGATCCGGAAGCGGTAGAAACGGAGCTGGAGAAAATTGCTTTGAAGGGTGAACAGCAAGGCCTAAATTCTGAAGACAGCAAGTATATCGCTGAACTTTACGGGTCAAATGCTGAAAAAGTTTTTGCCCTAAAAGATCAAGGGACGTTCGAAGGTTTGACGCTAGCGGAATCGATGTCCTTGCGCTATGCCATGGACGCTGAAATGACACTAACACCAGTAGATTATTTGCTGCGTCGGACCAATTATATGTTATTTATCAGCCATCGCTTGATGGAAATCAAAGATGCTGTTGTTGATGCTATGGCAGATTATTTTGCCTGGGATGAAACGACAAAAGCGGCGTACCAAGCCGAATTGGATCAACAAATCAAAGAAACTCAATTAACGGATCTAAAAAAGCAACAAAAATTATAATATAAGAGGAGTGGGAACATGGATTCATACATCATGTCTATCGATCAAGGAACAACATCAAGTCGAGCAATTATCTTCGACAAAGCGGGTAAAGAAGTGAGTTCTTCGCAAAAAGAATTTACTCAGCATTTTCCAAAACCGGGCTGGGTGGAACACGATGCAAATGAGATTTGGAATTCGGTCCAATCAGTAATCGCTGGAGCATTGATTGATGGCGGATTTCGTCCAAATCAAATCGAAGGAATCGGGATCACCAATCAACGTGAAACGACGGTTATTTGGGAAAAAGAAACGGGTCATCCTATTTATAACGCGATTGTCTGGCAATCAAAACAAACGAGTGACATTGCTGACGATTTAAAAAAACAGGGTCATTCAGAAATGTTCCAGAAAAAGACAGGCCTACTGATCGATTCTTATTTCTCAGCGACGAAGGTCAAATGGATCTTAGATCACGTTGAGGGCTCACGTGAACGGGCGAAAAAGGGAGAATTATTATTTGGAACGATCGATACTTGGCTAGTTTGGAAATTGACTGGTGGAAAAGTCCATGTCACAGATTACACGAATGCTAGTCGGACAATGATGTACAATATTTATGATTTAGAATGGGATCAAGAAATTTTAGATTTATTAGATATTCCAAAAGAAATGCTGCCAGAAGTAAAATCGAATTCTGAGATTTATGGACACACGGAAGACTATCATTTTTATGGAAATCAAGTTCCAATTGGCGGTATGGCAGGAGACCAGCAAGCTGCTCTAGTTGGTCAATTAGCTTTTGATAAAGGAATGGTCAAAAACACCTATGGAACAGGAGCCTTTATTGTAATGAATACGGGTGAAAAACCGATTCTTTCAGAAAATGGCTTATTGACTACCATCGGTTATGGAATCGACGGCAAAGTCACGTATGCGTTGGAAGGAAGTATTTTCGTGGCAGGTTCTGCGATTCAATGGTTGCGTGATGGCTTGAGAATGTTCCAATCGGCTCCGCAATCAGAAGAATATGCCAAACGTGTAGAAAGTAGTGAAAATGTGTATGTTGTTCCAGCATTTACCGGGTTAGGTGCGCCCTATTGGGATCAACAAGCCCGCGGAGCCGTTTTTGGATTGACACGCGGCACGACTAAAGAGCACTTTATCCGGGCAACACTGGAATCATTAGCCTATCAAACAACAGATGTCGTAAGAACAATGGCGAAAGATTCCGGTACAGATATCAAATTATTACGTGTAGATGGCGGTGCTTCAAAAAATGATATGTTGATGCAGTTCCAAGCAGATATTATCCAAACACCGGTAGAGCGGGCACCTTATTTAGAAACAACAGCTCTGGGTGTGGCCTATCTAGCAGGTCTAGCTGTCGGCTATTGGAAAGACATTGAGGAAATCAAAAAATTCGCGTCTGAAGGTCAACGATTTGAACCAAAAATGGCGAAAGAAACAACAGATGACCTTTATAAAGGCTGGCAAGAAGCAGTTGAAGCGACAATGCAGTTCAAACATCGTCCAAAAGAATAATCGAACAGTGCAATATTCTTTAAAAATTACTGTCACAGTGATAACAGGAAAATAAGGAGGAGTGTTCCATGGATACAAGCATGTCAACACAAGTAATTGGAGAAATTATTGGCACGATGGTCTTAGTATTGTTAGGTGACGGCGTAGTGGCTGGAGTTAGCTTACGTAAGACTAAGGCAGAAGGAGCCGGCTGGATCGCGATTACATTAGGTTGGGGCGCTGCAGTTACGATTGGTGCTTACGCGGCAGGTTATATGTCATTTGCGCACTTGAATCCTGCCGTTACGATCGGGATGGCGATTGCCGGGAAAATCGGTTGGGATATGGTCGTTCCATATATCATCGGTCAAATGATCGGTGCGATTATTGGGGCTGTTTTAGTATTTATCCACTACTATCCTCACTGGAAAGAAACAAAAGAATCAGCTGCTATTTTGGGAGTATTCTCAACCGGACCGGCTATACGCAGTTTAGGCGCGAACTTGATCAGTGAAATTATTGGAACGTTCATGCTGGTATTTGCGCTATTAGCTTTTGGGATGAGTAAATTTGGCGATGGTTTAAATCCGATCGCTGTTGGGATTTTGATCTTAGTTATCGGGCTTTCACTTGGAGGCACTACTGGATATGCAATCAATCCGGCTCGAGATCTTGGTCCGCGGATTGCTCATGCTTTTTTACCGATTCCCAATAAAGGTGATTCCGATTGGGGGTATTCTTGGGTACCGATCGTTGGTCCGATGATTGGCGGAATTTTAGCCGCATGGTTGTTTATGGCGTTACCAATGTAAATTTGTTAGGGTAATAAGATTTCTTATTACCCTAATCTGTTTTTTCTTTAAAAAATCAGTGAATAAGACCGATTATACGAAAAACTGAAATGGGAATAAATAAATGGCTTCACAACACTATCTTAATGAATATGAATGGTTGATTTCTTTCATTTATTTTGATTGCATACAAGGAAAAACCAAAATGAGCGAAGTCTAGGAAATGAACCAACAAAAATTGGGAGGAATAGTAAGTGAAAAAAATTATTAATGATCCAAAAAATGTCGTAGAAGAAATGGTCAGCGGATTGGTTAGTGCATATCCAGATTATGTAAAACAAGTACCTGAAACATTGGTTGTTACTCGCAGTGACGAATACGATCAAGTAGCGTTAGTTAGCGGGGGAGGCAGTGGACATGAACCATCACATGCCGGTTTTGTTGGAGAGGGGATGTTGAGTGCAGCCGTTTGCGGCCAAGTTTTCACTTCGCCAACTCCAGATCAAATTTATGAAGCTATCAAGGCTACTGATAAAGGAAAAGGGACGTTGCTGATTATTAAGAATTATTCAGGCGATGTTATGAATTTTGATATGGCAAAAGATTTAGCTGAAATGGACGATATCAAAGTAGACTCTGTCTTAGTCGACGATGATATCGCCGTAGAAGACAGCACATATACCCAAGGGCGTCGGGGGGTAGCTGGAACAGTGTTAGTCCATAAAATTTTAGGCGGTATGGCTCGAGAAGGAAAAACAGTTCCAGAATTAGCTAACTATGGGAAAACATTGGTTGAAGAGATCAAAACAGTTGGGATTGCATTGTCTGGTGCAACTGTTCCCGAAGTTGGCAAACCAGGATTTGTTTTGGCTGAAGATGAGATAGAATTTGGTGTTGGGATTCATGGTGAACCAGGTTATCGACGGGAAAAAATCAAATCTGCTCACGATATCGCTCAAGAAATCATCGGAAAATTAAAAGCGGAATTTGATTGGCACTCAGGGGATAAATACGGATTATTCGTAAATGGGATGGGGGCGACACCATTGATGGAATTATTTATTCTATTCAATGATGCGAAACAAATCCTTGCCGAGGAAGGTCTTGAGCTTGCGTTTACTAAAGTAGGGAATTACATGACATCGCTTGAAATGGCGGGTGCGTCAATCACGATGATCAAATTAGACGAAGAACGTGAACGTTTATTAAATGAGCCAGTTCATACAATTGCTTGGTAATAAAGCGAAAAATCAATTAACTGGATCGTTTATTTCAACGTTATCCAGAGAGAATTTATAACAGTCGCATGCTTGAATAGAGCAATCAAGGAGGTCCACTATGTTTACACCAGAGAATTTACGTAAAACGCTAGAATTGTTCAATGAAAAAGTTCAAGTCAACAAAGATTATTTAAGTGAGTTAGATACACCGATTGGTGATGGGGATCATGGAAATAATATGGCTCGTGGGATGGATGCAGTAATGGCTGCGGATCTATCAGGTGATTTGCCGGCTGTATTCAAAGCAACCGCGATGGCACTGATCAGCAAGGTTGGCGGAGCATCCGGGCCGCTTTACGGAACAGCTATGATGGAGATGATGAAGACTAGTAAAGAGACAAGCGACCCAGAAGAGCTGTTAAAAGTTGCAATTGCCGGTATTGAAAAGCGTGGCAATTCTAAAGCTGGTCAAAAAACAATGTTGGATTTATGGGTGCCGGCAGTGGAAAATTTAAACAATGGTACTTTAAATCCAGCAACGATTGAAGTGCTGGTTGAAAAAACAAAGAATATCAAGGCGACAAAAGGCCGGGCTTCGTATGTTGGCGAGCGTTCGATTGGTCATATCGATCCTGGCGCGATGTCATCAGCATATTTCTTTGAATCCATGATAGAGGCAGGTGTATTTGATGAGTAGAGGTGTCGTGCTAGTTTCTCATACAAAAGAAATACCGGAAGGATTAAAACGTTTGATTGGTGAAATTGCCAAAAATGTTCCGATCACAACTGCCGGTGGCTTAGAAGACGGTGGGATTGGTACTTCGATGGAATTGATTTCACAAGCGATCGAAGAAAATTCTGCCGATGAGTTATTAGCTTTTTATGATTTGGGTAGCGCTAAGATGAACTTGGAAATGGCGATCGAAATGACAGCAAAAAAAGTAAAATTATTTGATACCGCTTTGGTTGAAAGTGCGTATACTGCCTGTGCATTGCTTGCAGCGGATGCGGAAGAAACAGAAATAGAAAAGCAGTTAGCTGAATTAAAAATCAAATAAGCAAAAAAACAGAAGTTAGCTAAAACTGACTTCTGTTTTTTTCTGTCCTCAGTAAAATTCGTTTATTGAGTGTCCATGAAAAAACGTTTACTGCTATCATCTAAACCGAAATGATTTTAGTAGTCACACAAAAGTATCAAAGAAAGTCATTTGTGAAGAGCCGGAAAAAATTTTTTGGCAAGTCCTATGAAAAAAAGCCAAAAAGCTCATGGTTAACTGTAAGAAAACATCGAATTTGTCCGATTTAGACAGAAAACGTTTGAAAAGAAGTTTAAAGAACATCAACGATTCATGCAAATCAAAATAAAATTTTCTAGAATTATTACAAATTACATTGAAATTAATTTAAAATTAGTCTTTTATCATTTAATTGCTTCTGTTATAATTATCATCACATCTTAATGAAGGAGCGAATAAGTATGACGATTTATAATTTTTCCGCAGGTCCCGCAGTACTACCAAAAGCTGTATTGGAGATCGCACAGTCCGAGATGCTGGATTATAAAAATAGTGGCATGTCGGTGATGGAGTTGAGTCATCGTTCCTCCTTATTTGACGAGATTATTCAAGCAGCTGAAGGTTTATTGAGAGAACTGATGGTGATTCCCGACAATTACAAAGTTTTATTTTTACAAGGCGGTGCAAGTTTGCAATTTACCATGATCCCTTTGAACTTGGCGCAAGGGAAAAAAGCCTTGTATATCAATACCGGAACTTGGTCTAAAAAAGCCATCAGTGCTGCAAAAGCGTTGGATAATGTAGAGGTCGAGGTTATTGCCTCTAGTGAAGATAAGAATTTTAGTTATATCCCAGAAGTACCAAAAATGGTTGATCAAAACGCAGCTTACGTGCATATTACAACGAATAATACGATTGAAGGAACTGCTTTTACAAAGATTCCTTCATTTGGTAAAGTCCCAGTTGTTGCCGACATGTCTTCAAATATTTTAGCCAATGACTATAAAGTAGAAGACTTTGGTGTGATCTACGCTGGTGCTCAGAAAAATATCGGTCCGGCCGGTCTTACAGTCGTAATCATTCGAGAAGACTTGCTCAATCAAGAAGCAGTTTTTGCACCAATGCTGGATTATGCATTACAGGCAAAAAATAATTCTTTATACAATACACCACCGACTTACGCTATTTATATTGCAAAGTTAGTCTTTGAATGGATAAAAACTCAAGGTGGAGTTGCGGGCATTACAAAAAAAGATCAGCAAAAAGCCCAATTATTATATGATGCGATCGAAAACTCAAACTTATTCAAAAGCCCTGTTGAAAAAACGAGCCGTTCAATTACCAACATTCCATTTGTTACCGGTGATGAAGACTTAGATAAAGCATTCAACCAAGCAGCGCTAGCCCAAGGATTCGAAAATCTAAAAGGCCATCGTTCTGTCGGCGGCATGCGGGCGAGTCTTTACAATGCCTTCCCAGTTGAAGGTGTGGAAGCTTTAGTAGCGTTCATGGCGCAATTTGAAAAGGAAAATGGAGGAAAGTAAATGTTTCAAATTCAAACATTTAACGCGATTGCCCCTGAAGGAATGGCGCGTTTTGATCAAGAAAATTATCGTATTAATGAAAGCGAAGAACCAGATGGTATTATTTTACGAAGCAAAAAATTACATGAGTATAACTTTCCCGACTCAGTCCTAGCGGTTGCTCGTGCAGGGGCAGGTACGAATAATATCCCCGTTAAAGAATGTACAGAAAAAGGCATCGTTGTTTTTAATACACCCGGTGCAAATGCCAATGCTGTCAAAGAATTGGTGATAGCAAGTTTGTTGTTATCTGTTCGACCAATGGTCCAAGGAATCGGTTGGGTCCAAACGTTAACAGGCAATGATGTTGATGAACAGGCTGAAGCACAGAAAGCGCAATTTGCCGGTACCGAATTGGAAGGGAAAAAATTAGGTGTTATCGGGTTAGGTTCGATTGGTGCGATGGTGGCAAATGATGCGTATCGTCTGGGAATGGAAGTCACTGGTTATGATCCATATGTTTCAGTCGATACGGCTTGGAGTATTTCTCGTCGGGTAAAACGCGCAAAAGACTTGAAAGAAGTCTTGACTAACTGTGATTTTGTGACAGTTCATGTACCGTTGACCGAACAGACTCGCCATTTGATTGGAACAGAAGAGCTGCTGTTAATGAAAAAAACAGCACGGTTAATGAATTTTGCCCGTGGTGAGATCGTCGATACAGCAGCTGTGTTAAAAGCTGTAAATGAAGAGCGAATCGCTGGTTTTACGACGGATTTTGCTGAAGAAAAATTACTTCATAACGACAAAATTACTGTTTTGCCGCATTTAGGTGCTTCGACTGAAGAAGCTGAAGTCAATTGTGCCAAGATGGCTGCCCGCGGATTGAAACGTTTTTTAGAAACAGGGATCATTAAGCGTTCTGTGAACTTTCCGAATGTTGAGATGGCTTTTGAGTCGCCTTATCGAATTACAGTGATCAATCATAATATCCCTAATATGTTAGGGTTGATCGCTTCTGAAATTGCTTCTTTAGATGTCAATATCGATAATATGGTCAATCGTGGTCAAGATGACTATGCATATACGTTAGTAGATATCGCAGAGACTGATCCAGACAAAATCGCAGCGATCGCTGAAAAATTAAATAAAAATGAGGGCATTATCCGCGTTCGAGTGATCAAACGAGATGAGGAGTGTGAATTTTAATGGTTCAAGTGCATCCGTTTAGAAGTATTCGTCCAGCCGCAGAACTGGCTGATAAAGTTGCTGCATTGCCGTATGATGTTGTAAATTCACAAGAAGCAAAAGCATTCGCCGCTGATAATCCATATAGTTATTTTCATATTGATAAAGCAGAGATTGATTTGCCAGCAGAGCTTTCACCTTACGATGAGCATGTCTACCAACAAGCCGCTGATAATTTAGCCGCATTTTTAGAAAAAGGTTGGTTGTTCAAAGAAAACAAAGCCTATTTCTATTTATACGAATTGGTGATGTCTGGACGAAGTCAAACAGGAATCGTCGCTTGTACATCAATCAATGATTATATCGATGGAAAAATCAAGAAACATGAATTTACGCGGCATGAAAAAGAAATTGATCGGATGAATCATATTCGAACGTGTGATGCAAATACAAGCCCAATTTTTTTAAGTTATCGTCCGCAGGAAAAGATCCAAGCAACTATTAAAAACTGGCAAAAAGTGCACGCACCAGTTTATGACTTTGTCAGCTATCATGATGTGACTCATCGCGTTTGGGTGATTGATCAGACTGAGACGATAGAGCAATTGACCGACTTATTTACTGAAGTAGAGGCATTATACATTGCAGATGGGCACCACCGGACTGAATCAGCGGTAAAAATCGGTTTAGAAAAGCGTCAAACCGGTGAACAAAACCCTGAGACAGAACAATTTCTATCGATTATCTTTCCAGAAGATGAGCTGGCGATCTGGGAATACAATCGCGTTTTGAAAACAACACCGCCAGCTGATTTTATGGAGCGTTTAGCAGAGAATTATCAAGTAGTAAAAACTGGAGTGAAAAAACCAGAAAAAGCTGGTAACTGCCAGTTATACGATGGATCAGCCTGGTATACATTAAGCATCAAAACAGAAAAGGTTCCAAATGATCCGGTGGAGAGACTGGATGTAGCGCTGTTGCAAAAATTTGTTTTAGAAGATATTTTTGGAATTGATGATATTCGTACAGACATGCGAATCGATTTTGTCGGTGGAATCCGCGGGACAGCAGAATTGGAAAAATTAGTTGATTCTGGTGAATGGAAATTAGCTTTTTCGATGTATCCGACTCAGATGACGGACTTATTAGACGTTGCTGATGCGAAAAAAATTATGCCGCCAAAATCAACTTGGTTTGAACCAAAATTATTGAGCGGACTGTTTTTACATGATCTAGAAACAAAATAACTCGTGAAAGATTGCGACATCTTGTTGCAATCTTTTTTTAGTTGACCGAGATCGAAATGTGGGACTCGTTTTAGGTCAATGTAGTTTTCGGTAGTAGGAGTTATTTTTGTCCATGAGAAAGTCCCTAGAATTCCTGAAAATAAACTAAATTTCTTATGGGAATTCATCAAAAAACGAAGAAAGCGCTTTAAATGATGGTAAGCTAATCTTGTAAAAATAATTAAGGGGGATATGTGATGAAAGATAAGACAAAATTGATCCATGGCTATCATGCTTTTGATGAAGAAACCGGAGCTTCGTCGATTCCTATTTATCAATGTTCGACTTTTAAACAAGCTTCGATCAAAGACAGCCAACCCTATACTTATTCCCGCTTCAGTAACCCGACTCGTACAGCATTAGAAGAAGCTGTTGCTGCACTTGAAAATGGGAAATATGCAACAGCATTTGCGTCAGGCATGAGCGCAATCTCAGCGGTCTTGTTGAGTTTCAATCAAGGAGACCATATAGTTATGTGCAAGAGTATTTACGGAGGGACTTTTCAATTAGTTAATGAGGTCATGAAGCGTTTTGGGATTGAAGTGACGTTTGTTGATGAGACTGATCTTACAGCCTGGGAGCAGGCGATTCAGCCGAATACTCGCGGACTTTATTTAGAAACGCCATCTAATCCTTTGCTGTCAGTCACAAATATTGCAGGCGTCGTTGCGATCGCTAAAGCACACCACTTAGTGACAATGATCGACAATACATTCATGACGCCTCAATTTCAAAAACCATTAGCCTTAGGCATCGATGTTGTGATCCACAGCGCAACCAAATTTATCAACGGTCATAGCGATGTCGTAGCGGGTCTAGTGATCACTAATGATGAGAAATGGGAACAGCAAATTAAGTTACAGCAAAAAGTATTAGGCGGTATTTTAGGGATCGAAGACTGTTGGTTGACGATGCGGGGATTAAAAACAATGGCATTGCGGATGGAACAAAGTGCCCGCAGTGCGGAAAAAATCAGTCAAATGCTGGAAAAACATCCGGCAGTCCGCAGCATCCATTATCCTGGTTTGCCAAGTCATCCTGGTTATCAAGTGCATCAGCAACAAGCGACTTCTGGTGGAGCAGTCCTGTCTTTTGAACTAGCAAATCAGTCAGCGGTTTATTCTTTTGCTGAAGCATTGAAGATCCCAATTGCTGCAGTAAGCCTTGGCGGTGTGGAATCAATCTTATCGTATCCAGTCACGATGAGTCATGCTTGTGTGCCAAAAGCAGAACGAGAAAAACAAGGTGTGACAGATGGATTGCTTCGGTTATCAGTAGGGATCGAAGACACAGAAGATTTATTAGCCGATTTAGAACAGGCGCTGACTAAGATCCAATAACAACAATTGATCCGTTTTTGGGTGTGATAAGATTTTTATCACGCTCTTTTTTCAAATCAACAGTGAATAGTAGCTTCAAGAAAGTTCTAGCCTATTTCTAGAACCAGTCAACGAGCTATTGGCTAAGATTTTTGAAGTAATCTAGGAGCGCGGCTGATTTATTTTATTGATTTTTAAAAAATGGATACCGCAAAATGAATGAGTTCGGTATAATGGAAACATCTCTTAGAGGAAGTGGAAGCTATGCTCGAAACTCTTTTGCGTCCAGAAGTTCTACTGTCAAACGTCATTGTTTGTTTAGTGACTTTTTTGATTACTCGCTGGATGTTCAAACCAAAATCAAAATCCATACAACCGGTAGAAATTGCACGGATTCCTAAACAAACGATGGATGGAACAGTGATACTTGAACTGTCACTGTCAACACTGCAATCGTATAAAAATAATCTTAATAAATATGGCTATGTTTATTTTCGCGAAACGACACCAATCGTGATCCAACAATTGACGGCTGAAGCCAATGGTTTGATTCCATCAAAGGAAAATCAACTGATTCGTGAACAGCTGCAGCATAACTATGAGCAATTGACTGTTTTTCAACAGCAAGAGGCAACAGATACAAAGAAACTTGAACTAGAAGTTTTAAATCACGTCAATAAGACAATTATTACTTGGCGAAATCTATTGAAAAGTCGGTGATCATAATCGCTAAAGCAACGGATACGGAAGTCTATCAATTACTGAAAAAATGGCAGATTCCCTATGAACGAGTGGAGCATCAGGCTGTTTTTACAGTGGCAGAGATCGATTTTTCGATTGAGGGCAGTGAAGTAAAAAATTTATTGCTGAAAGGCAAGCGGTCTAAGAACTATTATTTAGTGATTTGTTCGGGAAATAAGCGGCTGGATATTAAAGCGCTAGCTAAAATGTTAGCTGAACGTCATTTATCTTTTGCTTCTGAAACTGAACTGTTCGACTCGCTTGGCTTGGAAAAAGGATCGGTGACGCCACTTGCGCTATCCCATGATACGCTGCATCAAATCAATTTGATCATTGACCAAACGATCGATCAAACGCAAAAAATTGGGTTTCATCCTAATATTAATACCACAACATTAGTGATCACTTTTAGTGATTTCAAACGCTTTTTAGCTAATTTGTCGATTGAACCTAAGTATTTGACGATTCCATCAAAACCGCTCGATACTCATTGAATGATACAATAAAAAGGTGTTGAAAAAAAACAAATTACTATAAAAAAATGGGGACTAACGGCTTAGCCGTTAATCCCCATTTTTTTATAGTTGTTTACCGCATATGCAATCGGCGGCGAATACCATCGACTCGAGAGCCTAATAATTTATCAGCCATCCGAGTTTTTAACGCTAGGAGGATATAGGTCAATCCGCCAGAAGCCGCAACAATCAAAATAATGATCATCGATTGGACTTTGGAATCCGAGCTCAAAATCAGTTCACAACCGAATTTGACAGCAAAAGCTACCACACCCATTGCAAGGGACATCACAGTGACTTTAGCGATGGAACTAGCTGTTTCTCTAAATGGAAACCGAGACAAGACGTGGATCCGATCCAATAAAAACATATTTGCTACTAATAATCCGATGAAAGTCGCGATCAGCGGGCCATAGGCCTTAAAAAGGAAGATCAATGGAAATTGTGTCAAAACTTTTACTAAAACACCGATACCTAAAAACGAAACAGCTTGCATATTTCCGTCTAGTCCTTGCAACATCGTTGAGCAGACCATGAGAAGCCCCATCATGATTCCCACTACACACGATGCCGCTAACAATTCTGCTCCAAGTGGGTTTGGACGATAGAACAAAGTATTCAGCGGATAAGATAGGACGATCATTCCAATCGTTGCCGGCATCATAACAAAAAATAACAACTGAATATTATTCGTCACTAATCTTGCTAGACCAGCTTGGTCTTTTTTCGTAAAGCGTTCAGTGATCAATGGCAGTCCAGCCGTTGCCATCGCTGTTCCAAGAGCAATGACGACCATCGTCAATTTGTCTGGATTGGCTGAGATCAACGCGAATAATTCAGCATTTTTAGCGGCGGAATAATCAGTGACAAGTGACATGATTTTTTCGAACGAATATTGATCGATTAATTTGAAGATGCTGATCCCGCTGCCTACTATAATAAAGGGAATCGCTTGTGCGATCATCTGCAAAACAAGTTGACGCCCTGAAAAAGTAAGCTGATTGTTACTTTCTTTCACTAATGTTCGAAAGGCTGTGCGTTCTTTGAAAAGTGCAAAGAGCAGAACCGCCATCGCGAATGCTACCCCGATAAAGGCAGCAAACGTTGAGTAAACGACTGCTGTTTTGTAGCTACCATTATTGATTTGCATGATAATGAAAGCGGAAGCTAGCATATAGCAGACTCGTGCGATTTGTTCGATGATCTGAGAAATCGCGTAAGGTTTCATATTATTGTTTCCTTGGAAGAAGCCGCGAATCACACTCATCGCTGGAAAAATCAGTAAAACAACACTCAATGAGCGCATGACTGGCACTAAATCAGGATTTCCTTGTGATAAGTAAGGCGCTCCTAAAAACATAATCGCTGCGCAGATCACTCCGCCGATAGTCATTAAGCGCATCGTATAAAATAATAATTTCTTGCTTAAGCCATATTCATTCATTGAATTGTAACGCGCGGTCTGTTTAGCAACCGCAGCAGGAATTCCCGCCGTTGAGATCATCAGAAATAAGGCGTAAACGTTGTAGCCTTTTGTGTACAAATAGTTGGCCGCTTCACCATGGGGCTGCATCCACATATACCAAGGAATGACGTAAACGGCGCCTAGTAACCGCGAAAAAATATTGCCGACGGTCAGCCAAACAGTACTTTGTACCATTGTTTCTTGAGTACTCGCTTGTTTTTTCGGAGTATTTGCTGGTTCTTTTTTGGGTGTAGTCGTTTGAGTATGGTAACGAGCCATCCGAGAGGGCGTCGCGGTCAACTCATTTTCGTGTTTAATTTTTTCAGTCATATAAACCAACTTTCTACAACAGTGTCCTCCATATTCTACCTGTTCTCTTCAAGACTTACAATCCTGTCGGATAATCTTTAAGATTTCGGTAAAAAAGTACCGATATGGTCAGCGAAGCTCTCTAGATTGCGAGTCTGGATATAAACTGAGCCGCGGCCATGAAATTCGTTGACTACACCTTCACCTGTTTTGAAACCAAAAGTTCCTGAAGCAACTTTGATCTGATAATCTAATGAGCTGCTCCAAGCAATTACGTGCTGATTGTCGATGATGACAGGTTGGCTGCCGTCAAGTTCGATTCGTTCTATATCGCCAAAAGCTGAAACTAAGATTTCTCCAGTTCCAGCTGTCTCCATTACAAACAAACCACCTGTCCCGCCTAATAAGGCACCAGAAAGTTTCTGTCGTTTCATTTGATAGGTCACTTGTTCTTCGCTGGCAAGAAACGACTCCGTATTCAAGCGCCAATTTTCATCGCTGATATCTAGTGCGAAAATTTTTCCAGGAGCAGCAGGGGCGATGGCGATCATAGATCCGTTAGTGTGAGCAGTAGCTGTGCTGATAAAAAATTTTTCTCCGCTAGTGACTGAGCGGCCTAAAGCACTCAAGGCGCCACCAAACCCCGTTTTACCATTAGAATTCAAGTGTCCTTCCAATTCAATCTTACCAAGTTCATAGACCATTGCTCCTGGTTCGATTTGTATTTTTTCTCCTTGCTGCAAATAAATCTTCGCAATTGGTGCAAAAGTGCTGTCGGATAATTCATAGTTCATTTGTACCGCTCCTTTCAAATTCGTCTGTTAAATTATATCATTTCCTCTATCTTTTCTGTGAATTTTTGATAGGATTGTTAGAAGGGAAAATTGGAGGGGAAAGTATGGAAATTTTAGCTTTTGAACACGTTCAGTTTATTCGCCAACAAAACAAACTCTTGCAAGATATCAATTGGCGCATTAATTCTGGGGAAGACTGGGCGATTTTAGGCTTGAATGGCGCGGGAAAAAGTCTGATACTCAATATGATTTCAGGAAATTTATGGCCGTCAGAAGGAAAGTTGACCGTTTTAGGGGAAGTTTTCGGTCAGACGTCGATTCCTGATTTGACAAGGCGAATCGGCTGGGTGAGTCAGTCTTTACACGAAAAGATCCATCGTGATGAACAGGCGGAATATATCGTTTTATCCGGGAAATTCGCTAGTATCGGAATCTATCAAGCGTATTCAAAAGCAGATCTTGCAGCAGCCAAGCAACTTCTGAGTTCACTTGGAGCTGAGAAATTGATCGGGAAAGTTTTTCAAATATTGTCTCAAGGGGAAAAACAAATCGTCTTGATCGCAAGAGCGCTGATGGCTAAACCTGAACTGTTGATTTTAGATGAACCGTGTAATGGGATGGACCTATTTGCCCGAGAAGATCTGTTAAGGCGAATCGAAAGAATGAAACAAGCCGCGGACGCGCCAAGCTTGTTATATGTGACCCATCATACAGAGGAAATCCTACCGATGTTAAATCATGTGCTGATGCTGCGAGAAGGACAGATTTTTGATCAAGGTCGGCGAGAAGTATTGCTGAAAGAAAGTGTCTTGAATGAATTTTATCAACGTCCGATTAAGATCCACGCTATGAGCGCTGACCGGTTGATGGTTCTTCCAAAATAATTAGGAAGAATCTTGCTGGATAACAAAATAACTGGATAAGCAAAAAGGGCTGACAAGATATTTGTCAGCCCTTTTTGCTTAATGAACAGTATTTCAGCAGCTTATTTCTTGAAGTTGTCCACTTCGGTCTCAATCGCCCACTATTATTACACTAAGTCAGCCTCAGGGATTGCAGATAAATAACGATCGACTGCAGCTAAGAGTGTAGTCATTTGTTTGCGGTCAAATGGTGAAGCGAGATTTCCTAAAGCGACTGTTTCTAAAAATGTTTTGCTGCCGCCAATCCGACAAATTGCTAGATAATCTCTCCAAGTAGTCGGATCTTTTTCAACGATCCCACGCTGCCAAAATTGCAAAGCGCAAACTTGGGCTAAAGTATAGTCAATATAATAGAAAGGAACTTCAAAAATATGACCTTGGCGATACCAATAGACCCCACGTTCTAAGGCTTCTGAAGCTTGGTAGTTGCGTTCAGGACAATAGATTTTTTCTAGCTTACGCCAACAGTTTTTTCGTTTTTCAGCAGACCATTCGGGATGAAGGTAAACTTCTTCTTGAAAATGATCCACTAAAGCGCCATAAGGTAAAAATTGTAATGCACTGCTTAAATGAGCGAATGTATATTTCTCATGAGCTGCTCCGAAAAATTTATCCATCCATGGCCAAGTTAAAAATTCCATACTCATGGAATGGATCTCAGCAGTATCAGATGTTGGAAAAATCAATTCAGGTTCGTCAATCCATCGGGATAGGTAGCTTTGGAAAGCGTGTCCGGTCTCATGAGTCAAGACATCGACATCATCAGAAGTCCCATTAAAGTTTGCAAAAATAAAAGGCATTTGGACCTCGTCGATAAATTCGCAATAGCCGCCACTTTGCTTGCCCGAACGATTTGCCAGATCCATCAGATCTTGTTGGATCATTTGATCAAAAAAGTTTCCAGTCTCATTAGACAAATCGTGGTACATCGCTTGAGCTTTTTGTACCAATTCTTCACCATTTTTTTGTGGTTGAGGGTTGCCGTTTGGATAGACGAGCGGCAGATCATAATGTAAAAGGGTTTCAATGCCGAGGCGTTCTTTTTGTCGTTGGTAAAGTTTTTGATTGATGGGAACGACCTCATCGATAATGAACTGACGAAAAGCGCCGAGCTGTTTACGATCATAACTCCAGCGATTCATCAGCCGATCGCCGTACGCTACATAATTTTCAAAGCCTAATTTTTGTGCTTGTTGGTGCCGCAATTTTACTAATTGATCAAAGAGTTCATCAAATTTTTGTTCATTAACAGTGAAAAAATCTTCGTAGACAGCATGCGCCGCTTCACGAATGGATCGTTTAGGATCAGTAAAAAGCGCGGATAATGTTGCTAATGTGTATTTTTTTCCGTCAAACTCTAAATCAGCCGAAGCAATCAATTGCGTGTATTGACTGACCACTTCATTTTCTTGCTGTTTAAGTTCAATCACTGAATCAGCTAAAAGCCGCAACTGATCCTCTGCAAAAAGAAAGAGTGTCGCCGGAAATTCATCTTCTAGTTCCTTACGAAAAGGAGAAGATGACAGTGCTTCATAAAAACGATTGTGGATCTGATCGACGAGTGGGGCATGATGATCCCAAAAATCATTCTCTGTGCGGTAGAATCGGTCATTTGTATCAATCGAATGGCGAATATAAGCTAGCTTCATATTTTTAGCCATTTTGCTGCGGAACCGATTGAGTTCGTGTAAAGCCTCTTTAGCTGACTGGTAATTTGGTGCAGCGAGAAATCGCTGGTTGGCTTGATCAAAGAGTGTTTCATATTGAACCAAATCCGGCCGTTGGTAAGAAATATCAGAAAAATTCATAAAACGCCTCCTGAAATAAGAAATCTATCTTAGTATAACAAAAAACCTGTCAGCATACTGCCGACAGGTCTTTCCTGTAGGTGCCTCTTTATTTGCTTAGTAATAATTCATCGATGGAAGTATATTCCATACCTAAATCTTTTGCTACTGGTTCGATTGTAAGTTTGCCGTTATAAGTGTTGACTCCGCGGCGCAATGCTAAGTTGTCTTTTAACAATTGTTCTAGTGGATTATTAGCTAATAAGTTAGCATAAGCCATTGTACTGTTGCTCAATGCATAAGTAGCTGTTTGCGGAACAGCACCCGGCATGTTTGCTACGGCATAGTGAACGACGCCTTCTTTGACATACGTTGGATCATCGTGTGTTGTCACGCGATCTTCCGTTTCAAAAATACCGCCTTGGTCGATAGCGACATCGACGATCACACCATGGTCAGGCATATTTGCCACCATTTCTTTAGTAACCAGTGTTGGTGCTTTATGTCCGGGAATCAAAACAGAACCAATAACTAGGTCAGCTGTTTTTAGGCATTCTTGGATGTTAAAGCTGTTTGACATCATCGTTTGAATGCTGTTGCCGAAGATGATATCTAATTCTTTCAAACGCGGAACGCTTACATCTAAAAGGGTTACATTCGCGCCTAAACCGACAGCTAATTTTGCCGCATTTAAACCAACGACACCGCCGCCGATCACGACCACATTCCCGCGACGAACACCGGGAACGCCAGAAAGCAAGATCCCTTTACCGCCATTAACACGTTCTAAAAAGTTTGCTCCAATTTGTGCTGCCATTCGTCCAGCAATTTCACTCATTGGCGCAAGCAGTGGTAATGTATTATCTGCTGGTTGAACATTTTCATATGCAATCGCTGTCACATTGCTGTTTACCAACGCTTCGGTCAAAGGCCGATTCGCTGCTAAATGCAAGTAGGTAAATAGTAACAATCCTTTGCGGAAATATTGATATTCTTCGGGAAGGGGTTCTTTTACTTTCATGACCATTTCAGCCGCCCAAACATCTGCTGCGTTGTCGACGATAGTAGCACCTGCAGCGACATATTCTTCGTCTGAGATTGCGGACCCTTTACCGGCATCTTTTTCGACTAATACTTGATGCCCGCGATTGGTCAAATCAAATACTCCAGATGGGGGAAGAGCGACACGGTTTTCGTTGTTCTTGATTTCTTTTAGAATTCCAATAATCATTTGACACACTCCTTCTTGACTAATTGTGCACGAAAAGAATTCGTTTACAATGTAATTGTACAAGACTTTCACACAATTACAAATAAGAATTTAAAAAGTTTTTCCTGCCAATGAACGATTACGATCAAATGAAAACCTTTACATTTTCTAATTTTCGAACGATGGCTTGTTATGAGATACGTAGAGATCGGATCTTAAAAAAAAGATTATTATTTTTATAATGATCTATAAAATATTTGCGAAAATGAGGGTTACTAGTGATAATATGGAGGAAGGACAATAAGGAGCGAATTTACTATGCCGGAAAACCAACGGATTGATTTATTAAAAGAACAAGTCAGCTTTTTAGAAGCGCGCCTGACTCGTTATGAAGAATTGCTACAAGGATCAACGCTGAAACGGATCCTCTTTGGCGGAGGTCGAAGAGCAAAACTGAGCATTTTTGAAATCGTGATCGGTTTGATCGTATTATTATATACTTTTTTTAGGATCGATTTAAGCTGGATTTTTGCGGTGATCGTCATTTTGTCACTGATCGTGATTTTATTTCCAATGCTGCAGTTAAACGTGATTCGCAAGAAAAACGGTAAAGAGAAATACCAACGGATGATCGATAGTTTGAAAGCAGAGAAAGCTTCGATGGATAAAGAGTTGCTACGCTTGATTGCTGAAAAAAATGCGGCTGAGGCAGAAGAGAGCAGCATAAAGAAATAAGGAGAGATGACAAAATTTTGTCACCTCTCTTTTTTAGTTAAGGGTTGATAGCCTCGCTTACTGATCTGATCAACTAGCTGTTGAATCTTATTCAGCGATTGGATACTAGGACAAAGTTCTACAGCGATAATCGGTGTCTGACAAGTAGGCACATCAAAAGTCGAGGTACTGATAACGATGTCGTATTTTTCAAAAACCGCCAGATAGCTGTTGTCCTGTAATTGTTGGACGTTCACTTGCTGAATGTCATAATTTCCTCGAATAGAAAAGCGCAAAAGTTCAGTCAACAAACTTTCCTGCATTTTGGAATCGGTCGAAACAACCAGCAGGTTAACAGGTTTTTCAGATTGTTTCATCCCGTTTAGGCAGGTTGGGACGGCTGCTACGATTTGATAAATATAATTGTCAATAAATTCCGGTGAGTCAAAAAGTTGGTAATCCTCGGTAAATTCGACGACTAAGTTGCGTAGCTGATAGACACAATGAGCATGGAAAGTTTCCAGTAACCGCAGACAGTCCTTTTTTCGATCTTGCAGTACGCTGATGAATTCTTTTGTCCCAGCATGAAAGAGGTGTTGATTGATCAATATCGTTACCAACTGTTCTTTTTGTTCTTCAGTCAAAGGATCGACTAACATCTGACTGAGTTTTTCGGCCAACTCATAATGAGTCTCATAATGATACGCCAGTGAATAATTTGTTTTTAAGATTTGTCGCTTTTGCTTATCACTTAATAAGAACAAATCTGAATAAAGCAGCCAGAAGCTGTCCTTCATAATGTCTTCAGAATAAAGGATCTTCAGTTCTCTTCGCAAATGAGGACCAAAGCGAGTGACAGCACGTTGACTAGGAGCCGTGATGCTGGTTGATTTTAAACTGCGCGAACTTATGCGATGTCCTTTTGAAATTCGGACGAGACTAATAAAAAAAGACAGCCGCAAACGATTGTATTGTGCAAGAGAAACAGAAAGCTGATTGTTTTCAATTATTGAATGAATGACTGCATCACCAAGTTCAAAAAATTCTGGACTAAAACGAGTATCTGCTCGAGCCATCTTTTTTTCAGATAGGTATAAGAAAAACAAATGGCGAATCGCGGTTTCATTACCTGTCAGCCGAAAAGGGCGCCGGTGAATCGTTAACTTCCAAGTACCAAGAGCCGCCTGCAAATCTTTCATCGCTACTTGGATCGTCGTCAAACTGCAAAATAATTTTTGTGAAAGCTCAGAAAGACTATAGCATTCTTCGAAAAAAATCGCTTCTAAAACTTTGAAGGCCATGGATTGGTTGAGCAGAGTCGAGTAAAGGACATCTAAAGCCGCATTATCTTTGAGTTCTAGTTGGTACAGACTGTTTTTTCGCACGATTTTGTAATAATCACTTTGTGAATTAACTGAGCGAATATCATTTAAAAGAGCCGGCGGAGTACAGCGGGTAATTTTAGCCAACTCTTCACTGGAACGGGCATGTTGAGAGTAATACAGCGTTTCAATCAAGTGCAATTGCCGCTGACTATCACGTTTGAGCAGTGGGCGTAAGTTCATGATATCTTTCCTTTCGTGAGGGAGATGAGCGAAATTGGTTAATAAATTGTTGGATCTGTTCAAAATCTTTCGCAGTAGGATAAGTGTTGACCGCGATCATCGAACAAGTCGCCATCCGTTCGATCATTGTTTTGTTGGTGATGATCAAATCATATTGCGAAGTCAGCGTTTCTAAATCAGCAGATAAGGATAACGAGTGATCAAAATAATCATATTGGACGGTTCCTTTGATGGCGGTCGGAAAAGTAGAACACCAGAAACGCTGCTGATTCACAGTATCTGACAATAAGAGTACTTTGATTGGATTCGCTGGATCGACTAAACGTGGCAGTAAATGATCAATGTTCGTAAGCAAGCAGCTGAGATAAATCGAAGAAAGTACTCTGCGCTCTTTTAAATCCAGAAAATCATTGACGATTTTTTCAAGCTGTATAAACTCTCGCTTATATTTTTCATCGACCAAACGCAGTAATTTATCTGTTTCTTGCAGAATCTCAAGCGGGTAGTTAGTTGGAAAATAAGCGAACAATTCATTGCCTAAAAGTCTTAAAATTTCAACCATTTCTGTTTGCGAAAGCGGATCTGTCAGTAAAGCACTGATCCGCTCTAATAACAGCCGATGCTCTGTGTAAAAAGCAGCTAACGACTTGTTTTTTTGTTGTGCAAGCAATTGCTGGTGTTCGTTTAAAATCAATTGATGAGTAAACAAGGGCCAGAGGCAGTCGACTAAGTGGAGCTCTGTAAAGGTTGAAGCTGTTTCTCGTTTGATTAGTTGAATCAGGTGGTCAGACTCAGCCGGGAAGATCAAGTCGCTTTTAAAAAAGCAGTTCTGCATAAAATGTCCTTGTTTTTGACGTTGCAAGCCAATCAAAAAATGATGCATCAAGTAATCATAACTATTTCCAGTAGTCGCCAAGTTATTTTCGGACAACAGTTGTCGGAGAAAAGGATCAATTGCAGCTGTCAGTGTTTGTGAAAAGCCATAGTCAGTCAGTGTCGCACGAGACTCTTTGAAAAAAAGATAAAAGAACCGGCGAATCACTGCTTCGTCTCCAGTAACATGCAAAGGTCGATGGCAAATAGAAAGATCCCAAACAGTCATGACCAGTTTTATATTTTGCAAGCAGCGCTGCATATTTGAAAAACTGCAATTTAAGTTGAGTGCGGCCGTTTGAATGCTGTCATTTTCTTCAAAAAAGAGACTTTTGATCGTTTGAAACTCCAAGCAGTTGCGTAAAATATCGGCGTAAACAACATCAATCGTGGCATCAAGATCAAAATCAATAGTATACAGCCCTCTAGTTTTAGTGATTCTAAATGATAGGTCAGCCATATTTAAAAATTGAGTATCGCTGATCAACGTCGGGCGTGAGCAATTTAGAGCCATCATCAATTGTTCAGAAGAAAGGGAGTCTTTTGCATAATATAATTCTTCAACCAGATGTAAATACCTAGTCGTTTCTTTTTTTAGTAACGCTCTAAGATTCATTCTTGAAGCTCCTTAAATAATTTTTTATTTAATATAATGTTCAAAGAGGATCAAGACAAGCACCAACGCTACATTTTTTATTTTTCTATGTTATTTAACTAATTGCTGAACAAACTTATTTCAATTTAGGATACCAAGTTAATAGGGATCAAGCCAAAGCATTTTAGAAAATCTTGAATAATTTTTTTATTTTTTTATTTCTGATAAATAAAAAAGAAAGAATCGAAAAAAAGAGAAATAGAGTGTTAAGTGTTGCCTTTCTCGACAATAACGAATAAAATTGTTTTGAAATACATTAAAAAGATAGTGGAGGCCATATATTATGATCAATAAACAAAGCTTAGTTGAACAAGTAGCAGAAAAAACTGGATTAACAAAGAAAGACGCAGCATCAGCTGTAGACGCTTTATTTGAAGGAATCCAATCATCATTGAAAGACGGCGAAAAAGTCCAAGTAATCGGCTTTGGTAACTTTGAAGTACGCGAGCGTGCTGCTCGTAAAGGCCGTAATCCTCAAACAGGTGAAGAAATCACCATCGCGGCTAGCAAGTCACCCGCATTTAAAGCCGGCAAGCAATTAAAAGATGCCGTAAAATAAAGTTGAACTGCCTGCTCCTAGGAGCGGGCTTTTTTTTTATAAATGATAAAAAAGAATTTAAAAAAAGTTTGTGAATGGAATTTTTCTTGTGTCTTTTGGTAAAAAAGAGTATATCTTAGAACAGTGAAAAATTTGGAGGAGACACATGTTTAATTTTCTACCACATTCGGTTTTGCAAATGAGTACGATTTTTTTGTCGATCGTCATTGAAGCAATTCCTTTCGTCTTATTAGGTTGTCTGATTTCAGGTGCATTACAAGTTTTTTTGACACCGGAAAGAGTACAAAAAATAGTACCTAAAAATAAATTTCTGGCAATTCTTGTTGGCTCTTTTTTGGGCTTCTTTTTTCCATCTTGTGAATGCGGCATTGTGCCGATCGTTACACAATTCATGCGCAAAGGTGTGCCAGAGCATACAGCGTTTGCATTTATGGTGACTGCACCGATCATCAATCCGATCGTCTTATTTTCAACGTATATCGCTTTTGGTAATAGTATGAAATTTGCCTTGTTACGCGCTTTAGGGAGTTTCATCGTAGCCTTGATCATCGGGACATGGATCGCATATTTTAATCGTTCACCGATTTTAAAAGCGGATTTAGTCGAGCAGATTGATCATCATGGAGCGTCTGAGAAAACAGGTGTAAATAAAAAAATTTGGTCAGTCTTCGTTCATGGAATCGATGAATTTTTTGATACCGGTCGCTATTTGATTATCGGCGCGCTGATTGCCAGCGGGATGCAAGTTTTTCTACCAACTCAATTTATGCTGCAGCTGACATCGACGAAAGTTATCGGGATACTAGTGATGCTCGTTTTAGCTTTTACAATGTCGCTCTGTTCAGAAGCCGATGCGTTTGTTGGGTCATCTTTATTGAGTTTGTTCGGGTCCAATGCCATTATCGCCTTCTTAGTTTTTGGACCAATGGTAGACATCAAAAACTTGATGATGATGAAGCGCAGTTTCCACGGTAAATTTATTTTACAGTTGATCGCTTTGATTAGTGTGGTCGTAACGATCTATGCATTAGTGATATAGGAGGAACCTCATGATACGTTTTCTAATTTTATCGGGCTATTTTGAATTGATGATGTACTTGCAAGTTTCTGGCCGATTGGATCAATATATCAATGTGCATTATCGCTACTTGATCTTTTTAACGATGTTTTTGTCCCTAATATTTGCTTTAGTTCAGTTGAAAATCTGGACAGAAGGAGAAACACACAAAGAAAAAACACATTCCGGTCACGGCCATGATCATGGATTGACAAAACCTTACCAACGCGGGATTGCCTATCTGTTGCTTGTTTTGCCGTTAGTAGTCGGTACATTGTTTCCAACGATTAGTTTGGACACAACGATCGTTGAAGCAAAGGGCTTTAGTTTTCCAGTAAGCAAAGAATCTGTGGGCGATCCAGAGATGAATACGCAGTATCTAAAGCCAGACACAAGCATTTATTACAATAAAAGTGATTATAATGAACAAATGACTAAGTTAATGAAAAAATATGCGGCGGATCAAAAATTAGAGGTCACCGATGAGAATTACTTAGAAATGATGGAATTGATTTACAATTACCCGAATTCTTTTGTAGGTAAAAAGATATCTTTTAATGGATTCGTTTATGAAACGACTTCAAAGAATCAGAAATATGATTTTCTGTTCCGTTTTGGGATCATCCATTGTGTTGCCGACTCAGGTGTTTTTGGTCTGATGACTAAGTTGCCAGCGAATATGACAGTCAAAAACAATCAATGGCTGCATGTGGAAGGAACGATCACCCTTGATTTCTTCGAGCCTTTCCAACGTCAAATTCCTTCTGTTGCGGTCGACAGCACACAGATCGTAAGCGCACCGAAAAATCAATATGTTTATCGAGCATTTTAAATAAAAAGGAGAAAAAATCAAGCGCTGATTTTTTCTCCTTTTTATTTATAGTAGGTAGGTTCTATCAAAAGTGATCATTAATTTGGCAGGGGTATTTTGAGTAATAAAACGAGTGCTGATCTGATCTTGCAATTGGGAGTTGGTGACTTTTTTTAATTCTGCAGGAACGACTAGATCAAAGTAAATCGTTTCAGGGGTCGTCTCCTTATCTACTCGTAAATCGTGGAAACGAAGCTGTTGATGGATCTCTTTCAAAATCTTTTTCAATTCAGGCGCGATCCGTTTAAAGTCAGGATCATCCAGCGGGTAAGGATCTAAATGGCAGACTAAATCGACGCCCAAATTTTCTTTGACTTCGTATTCAATTGCGTCGATGACTTCATGGGCATGATGCAAGCTCCAGTCCTGGTCAACTTCGATATGGACGGAGGCAAAAATACTATTCGGCCCGTAGCTGTGGATCAGCAGATCATGATAACCGATAATGTCAGGATAGTTATCCAAATGTTTTCGAATCGCTAGAACTTCTGCTTCAGGTGGTCGTCCGCCCATTAAATCACTAATGAAGCTCATGATCATTCTAATTCCTGAATAGATAATATAAAGAGCGATCAAGAAACCGATATAGCCATCAATTCGCCAACCACTGAACCATTCAATGATTGCTGAGAGCAAAACTGCGACTGTTGTATAAACATCATTGAGACTGTCTTGAGCCGTCGCTTTTAAAGTATCTGAATCAATCTCTTGACTTAATTTTAGATACATATGGGATTGCCAAAATTTTATTAAAATGGATAGCACCAACACGATATAAATAATAGGTGAGAGCAAAACACTACTTGGATGCAAGATTTTAATAAAAGAACTATCCAAAAACCGGATACCGACGTAAGTAACTAAAATGGAAATGACAAATCCGCTGATGTATTCAAAACGTTCATGTCCGTAAGGGTGGCCTTCATCGGCTGGCTTGCCGGCGATTTTGAAACCAGCAAGAGTAATAAAAGAAGAAGCAGTATCCGATAAATTGTTCATAGCATCCACCATGATTGAGACACTGCCTGAAAATGAGCCAATCAAAAATTTAGCAAGAAATAATATCAAATTCGAGATTAACCCTAAAATTCCTCCTAAAATGCCAACGCTAGTTCGTTTATTTGCTTTCCAACGTTTGGTAATTTTAGTTATTAAAAAAGTTAGCATAAAAATCATCCTTATCAATCAATTGGTACTAGTATAACTGAAACAGTAAACAATAAGAAGCCAAATCTATCACTAGAAAACAATAAAAGTAAACCTTTATTGTTTGAGGTTTACTTTTATTTTCAAGGGTGCTTTTGATTTTTTAATAAAAAATTTTCAGATATCTCAGCCATTTAAAAGATAAATACTTTATAATCAACTATGTAAGGGGATTCAACAAGGAGGTAGGATGATGGGAAATCAAGTGGATATATTGTTATGGAAAATTCAAACAAACAATGTCGTTACTGCATTAGAAGACTTTATTGAAGATTGGAAAGTTTCACGAAATAGTGATCTTGATGAATATTTGCGCAGCTATCCAGGTTATTTCAAAAGTGATGAACCAACTCGCGAAGCAATTAGGTTGGTGTTAGATTATGCGAAAGAATTAATGGATGGGCAAAGAGACGCTGTCGGCTTTTATGAAAATAAAATATGGCGCACGGAAAAAGGCGAAAGCGTGCGGATGACGCATTATCATGAACGTACAATCTCGAAATTGATGCAAAAAATTATAAAAAATAGAGGGTAACAATAACAACAGGCGAAGCAACTAAACTTGATTTGCTCAATTAGCCGATCGGTAATTTTTCTAGAGCTTGTTGAACGTTTTTAAAAGATGTAAAAGATAAAAATCTGTAGTCATCAATATAAATAGATGATTGCAGATTTTTTGCGTATATTTATGATAGAAGATAAATAAAAGAAAAAAGCCGAACGAACTAAAAGTAGTTGTTTCACGAAATATAATAGAGAATTTCTGCGAGAATAATGGATTTTTTGGCTAAAATTGAAGATTTTGTGAATAAGCTGTTACTTTTAGACAGTCGATTAAAATAGTGATAAAATAGGAATTAATTAGGGAAAAAATTATATATGTAAATATATGTAAATTTAGAAGTGAGGTGCAAGCGTGAAATACAATAAAATTATTAGTCTGTTAGCGATAGGAACAATGGTTGGACCGACACTGTTAGCTTCACAACAAGTTTTTGCTGAGGAAAATAGTACAATTGCAAGTGATTCCGCTACAGCTTCATCAGAAACTCAAACGCCTGAAAGCTCCAGCACGGAAAGTTCCGTCCCACAAGTGCCTAGTGAGCCGTCAACAGAACCAGAGCAACCGGAGAAACCAGAACAAGTACACTATCGGTTGTTAGCAAACGGAGAACAATTGCCCAATAATACGTTAACGGATGCCAATGGAAATCAAATTGTCTTTCAATACGATTCTGCTACTGGATTAGTTAAAGGAGCGACAGTTCATTACACAGTGACATTAGCGGCTGGCTTCGAGCTAAAAGAAGTTAAAATTTTAAATAGTCTAATGCTAGTGTTTTGACAAGCGGAGAGATCAATGGATCGTTTGCAATGCCGAATTCAGATGTTTCGATCCAACTTGAAGTCGCGCGTAAAACAGTGGAACCGCCTGTTGCAACACCAAAACCGGAAGAAAAACCGAATAGCAATAATTCTAATAATCAAAATAATAGTAATAAAGAAACTTCTTCAAGTAATTCAACCAATCAAACAGCTCCAAAACCAGTACAAAAGCCGGTAGTAAGTCAAAATCAATCAGCGGCACGGCAACCTGCTTCAGCTTCAGCAAATGATATTCGAGTACCTTCAAACCAAAAAGCGCCGACTTTTAGTAATGAAGTTCAAACTGCAATCGTGCAAGAAGCTTACCGCGAACTTGGCAAGCCGTATGTTTGGGGAGCCAAAGGACCAAATGCTTTTGACTGTTCAGGCTTAGCGTACTCCGTTTATGCGAATGCTACCGGTCATTATATCGGTGGGTGGACAGGCGATCAGCAATATGCGGGAACCCAAATTCCTGTTAGCGAAGCACAACCAGGAGATTTATTATTCTGGGGAGCGCCAACAAGTGTTACGACTCACGTAGCGATTTATATCGGTAATGGTCAATACATTCATGCGCCACAACCGGGCGATGTCGTAAAAATCGGCAATATCAGTGATTTCACCCCAACATTTGCGGTTCGGGTAAATATCGCGGGATTACCCAAAGCAACAAGTTCGTTGTCAAATGCTTTTGGCACATACAGCCCAAATCAGCCATTTATAGTAAATAAAAATCAAACAACGGATCAGTTCATCAAAAAAATTGGTGAAACGTCCCGTACGATTGGTCAGAAAAATGGTATCTATTCATCTGTCATGATTGCACAAGCAATTTTGGAAAGTGGATCAGGAAATAGTTCATTAGCCAGTGAGCCTAACTACAATTTGTTTGGGATCAAAGGAAAATACAAAGGACAAGGAACAACTTTCCAAACTTTGGAACAAGATGATGCAGGAGCAAGTTTCCAAATCACTTCTGAATTTAGAAAATATCCTTCTTATAAAGAATCATTAGAAGATTATGCAAAATTGATCAAAGAAGGAATTTCAGGGAATTCGGAATTTTACAAAGCTACTTGGAAAGCTCAAACAAAATCTTACGAGGATGCTACTAAATATCTGCAAGGACGTTATGCGACAGATAAACAGTATGCTGAAAAATTGAATGCGATCATTAAAGCATATGATTTAACAGAGTATGATCAGCCAAAACAAGCTAAAAAGACTGTAGGACCAGAAATCAAAGCAACAAACGCGACAGTAGATATAAATGACTATATCTTATCAAAATTGATTACAAGTATCATCAATAATCCGCGGATTCCACAAGCAATGACAACGCGACATTTTGTCAATCTTTTCCGGGGAGAAAGTTTGATCGCTTTAGCTGCCACAGCTTTACCGACAAAGAAAGAAGCGGTAAAACCATTACCAACGACAGCTTCAATCTACGTTACACTCAGCAGCGGATTATTGGCTATTATTCCGCCAATCGAATAATTTCTAAAAAAACTCTTTGTCAAATAGAACTGAAGTCATTAATGAAAAACCAGCTAAAAACCTACAATGTAGGGTTTTTAACTGGTTTTTTCTAAAATATATATTCAATTATTTGATCAATTTTAGCCATATCTGGTAGTGGTATATTTTCGATTCTCGTAAGCTTTCTCTCTTTAAAATCAAGTGATTTCAACTGAGAGATAAGTACTTGTCCTGTCGTTTCTGCTTCATCAGGTAAGGTATAGCGAGTAGGTAGCTGCTTGATAGTGGAAGTAATGGGACAAATCACCGCAAACATGGTTTTTCGGTTAAATTCATATCTAGATACGACTAATCCCGGGCGTCTTTTTTGAATTTCTTTTCCTGCTGAGGGATCAAAATCAATCCAGACAATGTCACCTTTTTTTGGAATATAATTCCTTTCCTCTGTCATTACCAGATTTCTCTCCCTTCAGGAGCTAAATCGTCCCATTCGTCCTTTTCGTAATACTCGGCTTCTTCACCACCACTAAATGGATCTTCGATTTTAGGAACTAACGTAATTGTTCCGTTATTAGAATATACCACAATATATTCTTGATTTTCTGTTGGTTTCTTTCCGTTATCGGAAGGTAGGGTTATTACAACAGAACTTCCTTGTAATCTAGATTTCGTTATAAGCATAAATACCACTCCTTTATCAAATTTTATCACGCAACACTGGGTAACGCAATAAATACACTATTATTGGAATAGTGAGTATCGTTTTTTTTTTGCAAATTAACAAAAAAGAAATTGAAAAGATAAACGCAACACAACCTTGCTATATTGCATTGGCGGAGATAGCGTGATCCCTTACGGCTCTGAGGAAAAATCTGTTTTTTAGTTGTCACTTTTTTGTTTGTCTATTTTTAATGTAACGTAAACTACGGTATGCTCTATTTATGTTGCTTTAGTAGAAAGGAGCTAAAAATGAAATTTGTTGAGCCAATTCGAGACAAAAAAAGATCGAGGACATGAAACTTTTTTTAGCTGCAGGGAAAAATGGGGAACGAAATGTTTTATTGTTTACAATTGGAATTAACACCGCTTATCGGATCTCCGATTTACGAACTTTGAAGCTAAGAGACAGGGGAATCCAATTTATCGTATGTATAATCCAAATAGCGGCGAACATTTTTATACGCTAAATACGTATGAACGAGACAATCTAAAAAAACTTGGCTGGCGCTATGAAGGAATCAGTTGGTACACTGATTCAAGTGGCGCACTAGTCTATCGTTTGTACAATAAGAATGATCGAGGCCCAGGAGCTCACCATTATACAAAAAGTATTGGCGAAAGAGATCATCTGAAAAAAATAGGTTGGATTGATGAAGGGGTTTCATGGAATGGAAAGTAGAACCAAAAAATCAATATTTAATATACTTACAGCATCATAAATATTGAGGAGATATACTTAGCACCTAGCTATCATAATATCTTCCCTAAAAAAAAGACCCACAAAAGTTAGATGGATTTCTACTTACGGATTGGTTAAAATATAAAAAGTTCACTAAAAGATAGTTTATACCTTTTAGTGAACTTTTTTATGGATTGATATGGTGTTCCATTTCTGGCGGATTAACGATCGTATCTTTGACTGGGCAAGTTTTTTCAATAAAATCAATAAAAGCCTGGATTTCTTCATGACTGTTATCTGCGGTAATATAATAATTTGTAATGATTTTTGAAAAACCTACTTTGACGTTTGGTTTGCCTTTTAATCGATCGGAATCGATCTCGCCTAAAATCTCTACTCGCATATTTTTTAAATTGATTTGTTTTGTTTGGTAAAAAAAACGTGCTACCATCATTTTACAGGCACCTAGTGAACAGAGTAGGGCTTCTAACGGGTTCATCGCTTCATTTGTACCACCAGAATTTTTTGGTTCATCGATCATAAATTCAAATCCGCGAGCAGAGCATTTTAATTGTAATCCACCTAAAGACTCAACCTCTGCTCTTAAAAGTTGCATTGTCATTAAAAATCCCTCCATCTCTTTTAATTCAATCATACGATTTTTATTCAAAAAGTGAAACAATTTGTGCAAGTTTTCCCAATTTTTTATTTTTTATCCAGTTCTCATTGCTAATCGGATAATAATTGGGTATGATACATGTACATTAAGGCTTTTTATGAAGGAAGGAAAATTATGAAAACGGATTTATTTATGAAAATCGATGAATCGACTGCTGAAAAAAACGATCATGTGAAAAATAGTTCAGCATTGATGTCTCAGTTGGAATATTCAATCAGCAAGAAAATCGATTTATTTAAGACTAGTTTGCCTCGTTATGCGGTACGTTCCATGTTGGCTGGGTTATTTTTAGGTTTAGGGACGGCTGTTGGTTTTTATATAGCTATTCGTATGCAAGATACATTGCCGGGTTTAGATAAAGCTGCATACGCATTCATGTTTAGCTGGGGTCTGGTAATGATCATCTTTTTAAATGCTGAATTAGGGACCTCTAATATGCTTTATACGACGATTGGCGTGTATAAGAAAAGGATGGCATTTTCTTTTGCCCTCAAGTTGTTATTTACATGTATTTTATTTAATTTTATTGGCGGAGTACTTTCCGGCTATTTATTTTCATTAACGACGCCTTTTGGTCATTTGGCACCGGATAATTATATGTTTGCCGGGGTTACGGCTAAGCTGACGAAAACGACGGGGCAAATCTTAGTAGAAGGAATGTTTGCTAATATCTTAGTAAATATTGCCGTTTTGATTAGTCTGCGGATGAAAGATGATACAGCAAAAGTATTAGCGATTGTTTTTGTCATTTTTATTTTCTCCTTTTTAGGTTATGAACACGTTATCGCTAATTTTCCAGCCTTTTCGTTGACATACTTCGCTTCTCATGGCGCACTTTCTGCAATGACAGCTGGGAATGTCATCCACAATCTATTCTTCACTTTGATTGGCAACTTCATCGGTGGCGGATTAGTAATGGGATTGGGTTATGCGTGGTTAAATAATACTGATTCAAAATATGTTGACTAAAGGTTGTGACAGAAGCTCCTTCTGAAGCACCATTTAGTCGCGAAAAGAGGTTCAGACAAATTTTTGTCTGAACCTCTTTTATGGATAGAAGAGAACAAGCCCATAGAAATTTTAAAGCTTTTGGCGTCATTTTAATAGTATCGATAAGTCTAGTTGCAAGACCTCTTTTAAAACAAAGGGGGTCTTTTGCTGATAAGCCACCGCCCCGCTTTCGAATAGGGCAAAAAGCTGATCATTTTCCACATAAATTTGTTCCAAATAAGGCGGGGTTGAAATAATTTTTATTGCTTGCTGAGTATCAGAAAAATCTGTTGTTTCCTGAATATCAAAAATAAAGATCTTACCCGTTTGTCTACCCCAAGACTGGGAAAGTAGCAGAAAATTTTTATAAAAAGTTACTCCCTGAATTTTTTTAGGAATTGCTAAAGTACCAAAGGGAGATTCTAGGATGGTTTGCTTGGATTTTTTTATACGTTTCAAAGGATTCGTTGGTTCGATTGGATAACAGACGATTTCCCCAAAATTTTTTACCGAAAATAATGCAGTTACTAAATATTTACGATCATAAGTCAATGCAGAAGCATGGGAGAGTTCTTTCAGTACAACTTTTTGTTGATAAGCAATTGGTAGTGAATCGTCGATATAGTTTTCGATTTCTACTAAAGGAATGGCAGCCACTGCGGCATAAGGACCGGCAGTATGACTCAACCAGATGTTTTGCTGAGTCGGATCATAGGCTAAACCGCCTACATGAGGCAAGTCAGGCAAAATGACTGTTTTGATTTTGTCCCCGGTGTTACGATCCAACACATAAATAACGGAGTGATGGCAATGGTCATAACAATAGGCAGAGATAAGCAGATACTCTTCCGTCAAAGTCATCCCTTGAGGAGTCATAGCCGTGCATGTCTCTTTTTTGTTGCTTAAATTTAGCGAACTGCTTTCTTTTAAACCGGGAATCGGATAGGTTCGTTTTACAGCGGCAAAAAATTCGGGAAAAGCTTGTTCAAGCTGTCTTTGCTTGAAAAAAAAGCCCCCCAAGAATCGGCGTAACCAATTATTTAAATTACAAAAAAAGTTCTTCATTGATTTCGCCTCCTATAGCTTTATTCTAGCAATTTATCAGTTTTACGAACAGTTAAATGATCTAAAGGATTTGGTTGGATAGGGAGATAACTTTATATTCAGCTGCTCAAGAGAAACTATGTTTTAAGAAATAGCTAGTCTGAATAAATCCTCGAAAAGGTGTTCATCGCAGCTCAAAAGAGCAAATAGAATTTCATTTGTTATTAATTTTTTTTAGCGTTATACTTGAGTTACCATGAAAAGGGAGAGTGTTTCAAGTATGACAAAAAGAGTAAAAGGTTCATGTACCACTGTACTAGTCGGAAAGAAAGCATCAATTGATGGCTCAACTATTATTTCAAGGAACGACGATGGGCATGAAGCATTAGACCCACAACGTTTTGTGGTAGTTCAACCAGAAGATCAACCAAAACATTATCAAGCTGTAATCAGTGGAGTGAAGGTTGAGTTGCCGGATAACCCATTACGTTATACCTCAATGCCAAACTCTATTTTGACAAATGGTATCTGGCCAGCAGCAGGGATCAACAGTGAAAATATTGCGATGTCTGCAACTGAAACAATCACAACGAACCCACGAATCCAAGGTCTGGATCCTTATGTAGAAGGCGGGATCGGTGAAGAAGATATCGTAACCTTAGTTTTACCTTACATTCACAGTGCGAAAGAAGGCGTAGAACGTCTTGGCGCATTATTAAAAGAATATGGAACTTATGAACCAAATGGCATCGCATTTTCTGATCAAGATGAAGTTTGGTGGTTAGAAACGATTGGCGGTCATCATTGGGCAGCGGTTCGCATTCCAGACGATGCCTATGTAGTCGCACCAAATCGGATGAATATCGATGACTTTGATTTTGATTCAGCAGATACCCTTTGTTCAGATGACTTACAATCATTGATTGAAGACAATCATTTGAATCCAGACTTTAATGGCTATAATTTGCGTCATATTTTTGGAAGTGCTTCAATCAAAGATACAGTTTATAATAATCCACGTGCTTGGTATGGGCAAAAATATTTTACGCCTGAAGTAGAACAAGACCCAATGGATCAAGACTTGCCATTTATTTGCCATGCTAATCGCAAGATATCTATCGAAGATGTGAAATTCGTTTTAAGTTCTCACTTTGAAAATACGAAATATGACCCTTACGGTGACGGCACCGAAGCAGAAAAAACATTGATCCGCCCAATCGGGATTAATCGTAACCACAATGTTCACATCTTACAAATTCGTAACGGTGTACCAGCTGAAATTGCCGGAATTCATTGGTTAGCCTATGGCGCAAATACGTTTAATACAGTAGTGCCGTTCTATTCAAATGTCAACGACACACCAGCTTGCTACAAAAATGCGACCGGAACTTTTGATATGAATAATATGTACTGGTTAAGTTGCGCAACTGCATTACTAGGGGATGCAGATTACAATTTCTATGTTGATTTCCGCAATACCTTTGAATTACAAGCAATGTCAGCTTATCATGAAATTCAAAATGAAACAGACAAGGCACTCGCAGATCAATCAGACGTACAAAACTTCTTAGCAGCCGCTAATGAAAAATTAGCAGATGAATCATTTAAACGCCAAACGAAACTATTTGGCGATATGGTCATTTCTGGTTCTGAACACATGAAACTACGTTACAATCTGAATGATTAGTTAAGCAAAAAGCCGCTCATAGAAATATGAGCGGCTTTTTTTACCATAAATATAATCGTTATAAATATCGCAAACAGGATATTTTATCCTTTTAAAATCTGTCAGTAGCCGGATGAAATGCTGCTGATTTTTTTTCCAGAATCCCTTAGTTGTTAACTATTTCTTATTCTTAGAGGCTTCTTTGATCGTCCCAATACGATAGCCCTCATGCTGTTTTAAAAAGATATTTTTTGACTGTATGATCATTTGTGAAGTATAGATTCCTTGATGACCGGAAATAAAATAACTGACAAATGAAGCAAGAATAAAGTACGGTATCGCTTTAGCACCAAAAAGATCAATTCCCAGCATAACAGTAGTCAATGGAGCATTTGCCGCACAACCGAAGACTGCAATCATTCCTAAAGCCGCTAAAAAAGCAGGGGAAAGTCCAAATAAATTGCCTAAACTACCGCCTAGAGAAGAACCGATTGCAAATAAAGGGGTGACTTCTCCACCTTGCAGCCCCGCACCTAAACTCAATCCAGTCGTCACTAGCTTCATGATAGGATCAAAGAATGTCGTTTTACCGACAAAGGCCGCGTCGATCAAAGGTAGACTCAATCCCATGAATCGTTGACCGGGAGTCATCGTAATCACAAAAACAATGATTGCTGAAGCAACAAAGGCGCGCAATAAATAATTTCTAAATAGCTGACTATAAAATCGTTTCATGGAGTGAGTAAAGAGAGTAAAGAAACGTCCAAAAGCACCAAATAAAATAGACGCCAATAAAACAATCAGCAATACTTTTAAGTTGAAGGGGGGAAGGGAACCAATTGGATGAACGTCATGGGTAGTTCCCAACATTTCAGAAACATAATTTGCTAAATATGATGAAAAGAAACAGGGAATCAAGGCGCTACGTTCTAATTTTCCAACGTATGCCATCTCCATTCCAAAGAAACTGCCTGCTAGTGGCGTCCCAAAAATTGACGAGAAGCCAGCACTGATACCGGCGTGGATCAAGTGCTTCCGGTAGTTTTTTTCTAAATGAAAAGCATCCGCTGTTTTATTAGCCAATACTCCGCCAATTTGGACAGCACTGCCTTCACGTCCAACGGATGCACCAAATAAATGAGAAATGATGGTAAAAATAAAAGTAAATAGGGCCATTCGACCTGGAACCATCATTTCTCTTTCGGTACTTTCAATAATCAAATTATTCCCTTTTTGAGAGTCGTTTCCAAATTTTTGGTATGTAAAAGCCATCAGCATTCCGATAAAAGGCAGAAAAAATAGTAAATAATAATGATCCTGCCGGTAATCTGTCACTAAATGCAGTGCCGCAAGCAGATAATGAGAAATCACTCCGGTTGCTATACTAATAAGAATAAGTAGACTATAAAATAATAATAAATTTTTCAATTCCTTTATGGGATGCAATGCTTGTTGTCGTTCTTCCATTATAAGACCTCCTGATTTAAAAATTGAATACGATATCGTTTTATCAAATAAGCAAAGCGATATCAAAAAAAAGCCAATGATCCCTACAAAATGAATTGTAGAAGTCATCAGCTAGATTAGCGGTTTAAGAAAAACTCTTAGGGAGACACTCATTCCCTTATTTAATTACTATCTATTTTTACTGTAAAAGCGAGTACTTGTCAATGAAAAAATGAGAATAATCAGAATTTAACTGAAAATTGAAATAGCTTAATGAGTAGCATCATTCCAGCTGGAATTAGTAGGACTGAAGTTTTTTCTTTTAAAGGCTTCTAAAAGTTTTTTACCTTAGCGTGAATAGCATTGAATCTTTAGTATAAAAAGGATTCACCAGTGGAATAAAGAGTAAGAAAATTCAAAATCTCTTAAAAGGTTTTTAAAAGTCGTGTATGAGAGCTACTTTATTATTCTTTCAAGAATAATAAAGCAGCGATAGTCTTAGATAATCATCCTCATTTCAGGATCGTTTAGTCTCTTGTGAAGGATGAAATGCCGCATTTTTTTGGATCATAACAATGAAGTTTAATAAATTTTCTCGATCGGAGGCTGAAAGGAAATTGTTTACGATCAGAATATTTTCATGAGCATAGTCTTTGATCGGGTTATTACTCAATACGATATCATATTTAATAAGTTCCTCAAAATCAACCGGCTCCGCTAAAATGACAGATTTTTTAAAAGTATGAACCAGGATTCGCTCATTATAATTTGCGATTACGAAATCTTGTAGCATTTCAGCATGTTTTTGTCCAAGATCGCTAACGACAAGGATCATCACTTTTTTACGTAAATTCTCTAAGTGAATCGGTAAATGAGACCATTCTTTCATTAGTAGGAAAAAGACGTTGTTCAGCCGAATTTCTGTCCATAGCTTCGGTGTTTTTTCGATAGCTTTTAAATAACTTTCTACAGTATCGAAAAAAAACGGATACAAAAGCTGAATCTCGCGAGCAAATTTTTGATGTTTATCAAATAATAAAACCTGACGATAGGGATAAAAATTGTGTTCCGCAAACCAAGCTAGCATTTTTTGCATGATTTTTTGTTTATCTTCTTGATTCAGTGGATATTCAATAGCCTGAGAGACATTGCTTAAGAATGTGTCAATCTTACTATTGATTTGAACGACCTGTTCAGGATTCTCCCAATTATAAAATTCATGAAAAATAGTACGACTCACTTCTTTATACCATTTTTTTGGTAATTTTAAATCCGTTTTAGCTACTAGCTGCTCTACAAAAGGATGGCTAAGGATTAGGGTACGATCAATAGTATCATCTATTTCTGCGTGAACACTTTCAGGTAAGTAAAGTCCTTGGTTCATTCGGTTTAATGTAACAATGAATAAATAGGCGGCTTCCTGAATCTCTCGGTCATCCAGCGTTACATCGAGATCAGTAGAAGCTCGCATTATAAAACAAGTGGTCTCTTTTTGATCGAAAGCAAAAGGCCATTGGTTAACACCGTAAGCTTCAGTGAAATATTGCTGATAAAAAAAACGCACCCAGCGTTCATCTGGTCCTGTGATCCGAAAGGGCAAACGCTCGAGTTTAAGACCGCGCCGCTTAAAAAAATCTTCCAGCCCATTAACCATTCGATAAAACGAAGCCTCACTTATAAATAATTCATTGATCCAATATTCCGCATCTTGATGCGATTCATAAAGCATTTTTTCAATAAATTGAAATTCGAGCGATTCATGATAAATCTGACAGTAGACGTTTCCCAATTTGTTTGACGTAAGATTATTTAACCGTACCCCTTGAAATTTTGAATATTCAATGTAAATATAGTCGCCCCAAAATTCATTGATAAATACGATATCCGATAATAATGTTTTTACAGAGCAGCCGCTCGTTTGAGTAGCTTCTTTTAGGTCACACCAAGAAGGTAACTGATCTAAAAATTCAACAAATTGGATTCGGCGATAAGTAGAGGAGTTAAGCAGTTGTTCCATCGGGACTCCTTTCATAAAGCGGTTTATAAATATAATTTTAACGATTTTTATCAAAAAAGGCGAGCTATTTTAATAGTTTAAAATAAAGTAGTTGATCTTCGCTGAGAATCGAACAATTTTCTATCGCTGCCGTCAAAATTCATTATCATCCTAGGCAGTTTGGTTCTGAATCACTGCCAATAAACTATTCAATTTGCTAATTATCGAGTGAAACTCAAGCTGTCCTCCAGACGAAAAGTTCATAAAATAGTTAGAGACTTGTGGCCTTAAAGGATCAGGGAATCTTTATGTAGTTTTCTTAGAAAGTACTAGTTAGTGGCTATAGAAGTGACTTGTTATGGTTTGAGAATAATGTTAGTTTTTCTCAAACCATAAAAGTGGTTTAATCATTTAGACAAGATAGCTGACAATTTGGTAAAATAGTCGTTTATTTTTTTGTGCAATTATTTTTGTAAGAAGTATTTAAGCAGCGGTATTTTACAGATAATTGATGGATCCGTAGTCAAAGTGATTTTAAAGATAATAAATTCTGACGTTGCTAAAATTGTCTAGTAAAATCAAGTCCATTAGATGGCTCGTTTTTCAACTGAATATCGTTGGCTAAACCATGCTGAATTAAAGTGAAATCATATCTAAAAAATTATTGATTATGAGTTATAAGTTGAAAGTGAATTGTTCAAAATGATCAAGGTAAGGAAAATGTCCAGCTATTTGATGAATCAAATTGAATTTCAAAAGATGAAGCGGTTGGAATGTCCAATCATGTTTTCGTAACAATATCTATTTTCCCGAAAGCATAATTTTTTAAATACTTATAACACGAAAAATGTGCTCTATAGCATAATGAATTTAGCTATCTGAATCTTTTCGCAACGAATTTTAATCAGCATCAAATAGTAACTGTTTCAGCTGAATGAGTTCATTTTGAGCTAAGTTTAGCTTAATCTGGTTCTAAGTTGTGCTTGTAGCAGTAATCAGAATTTACTTTCAATGAATAAATGATTCTGTTGCTAAAATTCCATTTTTCGATTAATGAATCAATCAATTTTCATTGGACCAATCTTTATTATTGATTTGGATATCTTCTTTATTTAGGTTATTTTATATAAAATATTATTCGTTTTAGCTTTACGGAAAGAACCATTTTTCAATAAAATTAAACTGTTTTATTTATTAGACCACCCCTTTTTCAAATTGTTAAATCGTTATTTTATATTTGACAAATTGGTATATACCTATTATAATAATTTTAGAGGTCATTCCCCTCACCTACTTTTTAATGAAAGGATTGAATCTAATGAGTCGTGAACAATTAACCGAACGCTATGAAAAGGAATTTGAAAAATTACCAGATTTTATCCAGAATTATCTGTTGTACTTAGAAGCAATCCCTCGTTCAACTAATACATTGTATGAATATGCGAAAGAATACCGCCGCTTCCTCTCCTGGTTGGTAACTGAAAAAATCGTCGCTGTAGATGACGTTTCTGAAATCAAGTTAACCGATTTTGAGAGACTTAATAAAGACAAAATCATTTTGTATAAGTCCTTTTTAAATCAATCGCCTAAACGGACGTTTGAAAAAAATTCTGATAACGAAACTGCTCAGGCATCGTTGAGTGAACGAAATACTCATCGATTAAAAGTGACGGTTCAGCGAAGTATTACCGCCCTTCGTTCATTGTTTAAATATTTATCAAATGAAGAAGTCGAGGAATTTGATGAACAGACAGGTGAATATAGCATTCGTCCGCTGCTTAGGAGAAATATCATGGCCAATATTGAAAATGGCGGTGTCGATTCTTCTAATGCTGTTAGAAAAGATAAAATTGAGAAGATGCTCTATTTAGATTCTGACGCGATCGATTTTGTGGAATATGTTTATAGTGGTTATGGCAATACACTGACCACGCGTCAAGCAAAGACGGCTTATGAAAAAAATCGAATCAGAGACGCTGCGATACTGGCATTATTTCTCGGTTCAGGTATACGTTTATCGGAATTAGTTAATACAAATGTCAGTGACCTCAATTATGATGGACTGTATATCCAAGTTCGACGCAAAGGCGATACAATGGATCACGCAATGATCTCGCCAATTTTTATCGATTATATCCAAGAATATACCGACCAAAGAAAAGCTCTATACAATGCTGACGACTCAATTCCCGCCCTTTTTCTAACTAAGCATAAGAATGTAGCCAAACGGATGGAAGGCGGTTCGATTGAAAAAATGATCGATAAGTACTCCACTTCTTTTGGCAAACGAACAACTCCCCATAAATTACGACACAGCGTTGGGACAATGGCATTTAGAAAAACGAAAAATCTAAAAACTGTCAGCGAAATCTTGGGGCAACGCAGCACTTCAGCCACAGAGATCTATACTCATATCGTAAAAAAAGAACAACGATCAGTAATCAATGACCTTTGGACGTAAAGAGTACTGATTAGGAATATTTTCGATAGTGTCTAATAAAATGAATTTTTTTGAAATAAAGAAGCAGCGGAGAAACAGTTCCAAGTGAAAAGTGTACCTCAAAAAAAGTTAGATTTTTTAATCTAACTTTTTTTGAGGTATCCCATCTATTTTAGCAATTATTTTTCTGCTTATTTTATAGAAAATATCGTTTTTTCCTTTTATTTCAACATTTCAGGGAGTTTTTCCTCTAATTTAGAAATGATTTTTGCAACTGTCTTTTCGGATCTTGCGTTTGTTTCACCAAACGAAAAATAACCAATTGGCTCTATACCGGTAAACTCAAACACACCTTGATTCATCGTGTGTTTGAAGGCTTCAATCATTCCACTTTGTTCGTACACGACGGTTGAATTACCAAATGTATTAATAAAAATTCCCTTTTTCCCTGTTAGTTTTTTAGTAACACTACCATCTGCTTCCGCCTGATAAGCAAATCCATGAGCAAAAACTCGATCAAAATAACCTTTCAAAATTGCCGGAAAACTCGCCCACCAGATAGGTGAAATAACTAGAAGTAGATCAGCTTCCGTGATGTAGTCCTGCTCTGTCTGAATATCCTTTGGTGTTCTTCTTTGATGAAGTAAATCAAAATCATTTGAACTCAAAATTGGATCAAATTTCATTTCATACAAATCACGAATAGTTACCTCGTACTGTTTTCGGGAAAGAATTGTTTGAACTTCGGTCAAAATGTGTTCGTTATAGCTAAAGGGTTTTCCTGTTGGGTGAGAGTAGATAATCAAAGCTTTCATTTAGTCAGCCCCACATTTCCCGATTGGTTCAAAATTTGAGCTAAATTAATCAATTTTTCCTCGAGAGCTGCTTTCAATATTGGACGAAAGAGTTGAACTGGTAAGAAAAAGTTTTCCTTATTTATCAGTATTACATTTTCGATAATTTGTGTGGTCATTTCTTTTTCATTTAGAATAAACTGAATATCATAGGTTAATTTTTCACCGATAAAATGATAGATCACTTGATTTTCAAGTTTTTCAATTGTTACTTCTTCCGTGCTATTGACCGCATTTTTTGATCGAGTAATAGTAAAAGTCGTGCTATTATTTTTTACGACAGTCACTTCGGAATCCCATAAAAGCAGTGAATCAATAACTCCTAAGAATGTTTTAACCTCCGCAGTTGGCTTTGATACCGTGATTTCATTTGATACAACTGGTTGATTCATTTAAATCGACCTCCTTTATTTGATGAATAAAGAATAAGTAATTTCAAATGAAAAGTTTAATAAGTATTCTTATATTTTATAAATAGATTCGTTAAAAATGTCTTTTAGCAGCCGACTTTTTTGTCTGGCTTCGGTCTTTACTTCTTCATTTTCTGCCCTTTCCGCTATTCGAGCTAACAAAAAGAATATGTTCGCCAACATAAAATGGGCATCATGTTGACTGGTAAACTGGATTCCTTTTTCTAAAATCTGCGCTGCCTTAGAGTAATTATTTTGTAAAAATAGAGCCATCCCGTACAAATAATATAAAATATTTTGGTTTCTCTCATAATTGATTCTCTCTAAATCAGAGAACACTTGTTTAAAGTATTGTTCCGATTGCTTTACTTGGCCTTCTTTAACTGCTACTACCCCTAAGCAGGCTAAAATCAATCGAGTTAAAGTTTCTTTCGTTCGTTGGACATCGGCTTCAGCGAGTGCGAGATGAAAATTTTGTTTGCACGTCTTCATATTTTTTTCTATATGAAATTGGCTACACGCCAAATAGTAATAGTAGGCTTGGGTTTGTTCTGAGGTTTCAATCGAATCAACCACAGAATCTTGTTGAAGAAACGCAGCCAACTCCAGATATTTATGTGCGTTACAAAGTCGTTCACAAGTTTCATTGAGGTCTTTTTTGTTTCCTATTTGGTAATGATCATGCAAAACCAATAGATCTGCATCAATTTCCAACCGTTGACAAAGCTGGATGAGAATTTTCCCATTAGGTACATATTTCCCAGCCTCAATAGAAGAGAGCATTGGCTGAGAGCAGATACCTTCACAAAGTACCTTCTGAGAAATTTTCTTAGCAATACGTCTCTTTTTGATTTCCGTGCCAAAAGACTGTTTCATATCCATAAAATAAAACGCTCCTTTCAAATTTTTCTGGGCATTTTAGAATAATCCTATCACAAGGAGAACGTTTGAAGGATAAAAACTTCTAAATCAATTATTTTGCGATAGAACCTAGTTCCGTTATAAACAAGGGAGGGGCTATTGATATCTTGTTTGCGATATTTTTAGTCCTTTTGTTCTCTATACACTCCTTATCTTCTTCTTTCCCCCTATGTAAAAGCATTTTTACTTTAAAAAGTTCATTTTTTCCTCGTTAGAAACCAGAATTTGATTCATTCTTAGAGTAGATTCAGCGAAGATAGGAGTGTCCAAAATGGAAGTTGGCGAACGATTGAAAGCTAGAAGAATGGAATTAAATTTGACGCAAGAGTCTGTTGCTGAAGCGTTAGGAATCACGCGACAAACGATCTCTAATTGGGAAAATGGGCGAAGTTATCCTGATATCGAGCGGATGGTCCGATTGTCGGATATCTACTCTTTATCCTTAGATGAATTATTGAAAGGAGATCAAGAAATGGTCAAACAGCTGCAGGAAAATACGTCGATCAATCATTTTCTAAAAAGGTTTATCTTTATGCTGCTTGTAAATGTCGGATTGATGATCGTTCTGCTGATCAATCCGACTATCGGTGATTATTTTATATTGCTTATTTTGGCTTTAATCAGTGTGAACACACTCGCGTTGTTTTATCTGATCATCAAAAAAATTTAACAGGAGATGATTTTATGATTCAGTCAATTGTCATGATTGTTCTACTCGTTTTATTGCTAGTCGCGATCATTGGAATGGGCTATTCCGTCTATTCCTTAGTTCTGCTTGATGCAAAAAGTCGCGGGATCAAGCATCCACGATTTTGGTCGTTGCTTGCAACGGGCGGTCAAAATGGCGGTGGTTTGCTGCTGTATCTCTTTTCTCGGCGAAAAACAACCAGTTTGGTCACATCGGTTGAACAAGAACAACTCCAACGATTAAAACGAAAAATCTACTATTTAATGGCTCTGCTTTTTTTCCTATTTTTATCATTTGTCACAGTCTTAGTTTATCTCAATTAAAAACGGAGCTGATTTTTTGATTCAGCTCCGTTTGTCGCCTTATTAAGTTAGACCACTCTGTGATTTCAATGATGAACAAAATTTTTTCTCATGCAAGAAGTTTAGTTCCGATATTTTTGTTCTAAGTCCAATAGATATTTCTTTCGTTCTAATCCGCCAGCATAACCGGTCAAATTCCCATTTTGCGCAATGACCCGATGGCACGGCACAATGATTGCCAGCTTATTCGCCCCATTAGCACGTCCAACTGCGCGAACTTTATTCTTATCCCCTAATCGAATGGCGATTTCTTGGTAACTAACTGTTTTTCCAAAGGGAATAGCGGCCAAAGTCTCCCAAACTTGTTTTTGAAAAGGCGATCCGTCGTAAAATAAGGGAATCGAAAATTCGCGACGTTCCCCTTTGAAATATTCGCTCAGCTGTTCGGCGACTTTTTGATTGATCGCTGTTTGACCATAGATGATACGACTATTGTATTTTTCTCGTAAGCGCTCGATTTCTCGTTCCAATCCTCGCCGATCTTCAAATTCTAATAAATAAAGAGCTTCATCATCGGTCAAACACAGCATTCGACCGATTGGTGTGGAGATAAAAGACGCAGTCAATGTCTGGACATCCGTTTTTTTCGCGGGATTTCCCATGATTTTAGTGAACGCATCATTGAATCCGCTGGAAGATTCATATCCGACCTGTAGCTGTTGATCGATGACTTTACTGCCTCGCGAGATTTCTTTAAAAGCTAGCCCCATTCTTCGTGCCCTAGCATATTGGACAAATGTCATCTGATAAATTTCTTTGAATTTTCTACGAGCAGCGGCTGAGTTCAATCCGAGCGCTGAGAAATCTGACTCTTTCCAACGTTTTTCTGGATGGGCTTCAACCTCATCGACTAATTTTTGGACTTCAGCAGGAATCATCTGCGGAAAAGACAGCGGTTGGCAGATTTTACATGGGCGAAAGCCGGCTAATAATGCTTCTTCCGCTGTTTGATAAAATACACAATTTTCAAATTTAGGTTTTCTGGCACGGCATGAGGGGTGGCAAAAGATTCCTGTTGTTTTGATCCCCGCAAAAAAGATGCCATCATAAGCTCGATCTTTTTCAAGCAGCGCCTGATAAAATTCCTGCTGTTTGACCTTTGAAGTAATCATAGCTACTCCCTCCTTTATTGCTTTAGTATATCGCTTGCTAAAAATTATTTCTGCCGAAAAATGAACAACTATTTTTTTTATTTTCCCTCTAATTGACTGCCTCAAAAAACTAACTTATACTCTTTACTACAAAGGAGCTGTCGTCAATGAATCAACAAGAAGCTACTCGTCGAATGGAGGAAGAAATCCAATTTTTTCCTTGGTTTATTCAAAATTATTTTCGTAAAAAAAGTGGAGATCAATATTCTTCGATCACTCTTTATGAATACGCAAAAGAGTACCGACGTTTTCTAACTTGGCTGATTCAAGAAGGCTTTTCTTCGGCAACGAAATTACCGGAAGTGACCTTGACTGAGTTTGCGGCACTTTGGCCGGAAGACCTCGAATTTTATAAAGCTCATTTAGTAAAAGCTCCGAAAATTTTAAAAGAAACAACTCAAAAACGTCTAGCCAAAAACGAACAACCGCTCCCCTTACGCCAAAATGCGACAGTCCAGCGCGGAATCACTGCGATTCGATCACTCTTCAACTATCTATCAGAAGCTATTGATCGCAATACGGGAAAACCTTATCTTGAACACAATATGATGCGAAAAGTCGCAAATGTCAAGGATAATAAAACGATGGCTGAACGTGGTGCCGCAATCGAAAAGAAACTCTTTTTAGATGAAGAAGCACTTGATTTTCTAGATTTTATTGAACAGCATTATATCCAGTTGCTTGAATCTCGCCAGGCAGTCACTGCCTTCAAAAAGAATCGAATCCGCGACCTTGCTATCATCAGTTTATTCTTAGGTACCGGTATCCGCCTATCTGAATTAGTAAATCTGAATGTTAGTGATCTCGATTTAACGGCAGGCGAAGCTCGTGTTTACCGAAAAGGCGGCAAATGGGATATGGTCGTCATTTCTTCAATTGCTATTGGGTACTTGAAGAGTTATTTGACCCAACGTGAAAAATTATACCAGCCAGATGAGGCCGAATCGGCTCTCTTTTTGACTCGTTATCGTAAAAAAGCCAAACGGATAGCCGGCGGTGCTGTTGAAGCGATGGTGGGAAAATATTCCGAAGCTTTTAAAATCAAAGTCTCCCCTCACAAACTGCGTCACTCAGTTGCGACCCAATTATATACAAAAACAAATTCCTTAGTCCAAGTAGCTGAACAACTAGGCCAATCCGGAACATCTGCGACCACTATCTATACCCATATCGCGGGTAAGAAAAAACGCGATGCTATGAATGACTTATGGAATTAGAAAAAAACATCAGTAAAAAAGCAGAGAAACTTGCCCCTTTCTTTTGGAACTGGCCTAAAATACTGAGACAGTAATAAAAAAGCATTTATTAGGCTGCTAATTTCCGATATTCTATCGGTGATTGGTAGCC
>NZ_BJDX01000001.1 GCF_005405365.1 Enterococcus xiangfangensis | reverse complement strand
ATGATACATTAGAATCAATGTTTTAACTTGATCAACAGAATGGGCTTTTCCATTTACACATAATTCTTGACGCAACCGATAGAAAGTATACTGAGAATATAATAATAAATATTTTAATTAGATATATGTTAATAAATAATATCGTTAAAAATAACTATGTGAATAATATTAGAATCTTAACTTAGACACAATATTTCAGCAGTAGACGAATAAAGAGTAGCAAGATTTTCTTGTTGTGGAAGGAATACTAGTTTGTTCGTGCGAATTTTTCAAGCAGATGATCGGATAGGTTTATTTTTCAAATTTGTCCGTTTTCTTGGTTCGTTGCAACGCAGTATTGGTGCTTAGTTTTTATGAGATCTAGGTAAACAAAAATATTTTTAATTTCCGGAGGAGAAAAAATGGAAGAGATGATCAATTTTGAACAAATATTTCTGATCTTAAGAAAAAAGAGTCTATTGATTTTAATTATTACAATTATTGGCACTGTCCTTGCAGCAGGAATCACATTTTTTGTAATTACTCCTCAATATGATTCCTCGACGCAGCTAATCGTCCAAACAGAACAAACCAATAATGCCTATGGCAATTTGCAAAATGACATCAGCGGCAATGTACTTTTGATCAATACTTATCGAGACATGATCAAAGGAGATATCGTCATTGATGCAGTGCAGGAAGAATTGAAAAAGGAACATAACTACAATTACAGCAACAGTCAGCTGGACGAAATGATCGAGATCGAACAAGCCGAAAATTCGCAAATTTTTAAGATCATCGTGACGACATCTGATCCAAAGAGGGCCGCAATCATTGCCAACACTACCGCCGAAACTTTCAAAGAAAAAGCCGAAGAAATTTTGACGATTAATAAAGTGACCATTACTTCTAAAGGAGATGTCCCGACTGAAGCGGTATCGCCTAATAATCAATTGAATTTAGCGATTGGTGGAATGTTGAGCTTAATGCTTGGTGTAGGTCTAGCATTTTTATTGGAGTTATTCAATAAAACACTCAAAGATGAACGTTTTATCAGGGAATCACTAGAGTTACCTGTTTTAGGTCAAGTATCAGAGTTCAGCAAAAAAGATTTGCTTGATACTTATAATAATGAAACATTAAGCGACTGGGCAGTATCTGAGGGAAAACGAAAACGTGTGTAAGGAGTGGATGTTAGATGGTAAAAAAGCAAGCTGTTTCAAAGGTTAATCTAGTTTCAGAAACCAATCCATTTTCAGCGATAGCTGAACAGTATCGTAAGATTCGAACCAATATTGAATTTTCTTCATCAGACAAAAAAATAAAATCGTTAGTGATAACTTCGGCAAGTTCTTCAGAAGGAAAGACGACGACAGCCGCCAATTTAGCAGTAGTTTTTGCACAAGCAGGGAACAAAGTTTTATTGGTAGATGCTGATTTAAGACGGCCAAATGTAGCCCTAAGTTTCGAAGTGCCAAACGTTAATGGGTTGAGTTTCAAAGTCCCGAATATCAACGGCTTGAGCAACTATTTGACGGAAGAAAAGTTGGCTGATAGTACGTTTTTAGTAACGGAAAGTAACGAAGATCAAGAGCAATCCACTCGTTTAATTGAAACCGACACTGAAAATCTGTATTTGATGCCAAGCGGGCCAACGCCGCCAAATCCATCTGAATTACTAAATTCAACTCGGATGCGGAAGTTGGTTGATAATCTAAGCAATTCTTTTGATCTGGTGATTTTTGATATGCCACCGGTAGTGCCGGTGACCGATGCTCAAATCATGTCGGCATATGTCGATGGAACTATTTTAGTCGCACGCGAGCGAGTGACTGCCGAACGGACACTTTTAGAAGCAAAAAAATTGTTGGATATGGTTCGCGCAAAAATTATCGGTGTCGTTTATAACGGGAAAAAAAGGGGCAATGATCAATACCATTACTACGGTACCGAAAAGAAAGTAAGAGAATAATAAATGATCGATTTACATTGTCATATCTTACCGGGATTAGACGACGGTGCTCAGACATTAGCAGATAGTCTTGCGATGGTCGAAAAAGCGATCGATCAAGGAATTACTCATATTATGTGTACGCCTCATCACAATAATGGAGAATACAATAATCCGGCAAGAAAAGTAATTTCGGCAGTAGAAACTTTGCAACAAGCGATTGATCAACGCGGCTGGGAGCTGACTTTGTTTGAAGGTCAAGAAGTACGGCTGACAGAACAGCTTCTTGCCGAGATCGAACGACAAGAGATTTTGTTCATTGATGAGAAAAAAAACTATCTATTGGTCGAGTTTCCAGCAAATGAAGTGCCGCCTTATTCGGAATGGCTGTTCTATCAGCTGCTTATTCGAGGGCACATACCCGTTCTTGCCCATCCTGAACGAAATGCTGTATTTTGCAAAGATCCTAATAAGCTGATTCCATTTCTCGAGATGGGGGTGCTGACACAATTGACGGCCCCGAGTATCGTCGGCGTATTTGGAAAAAAATCCAGAAAACAGCCAGGAAGATGTTGGAACATCAGATGCTGCATACAGTTGTTTCAGATGCCCACAATCTAAATCAGCGAACATTTTTTATGAAGGAAGCGTATCAAGAAATCGAGAAAATCGGTGGCAGTGAAATGAGTTCAGCGATGCAGCAGAGGGCAAGAGACTTAGTAAATGGTGATTCGATCGTAAGACCCGCATACCAGATAATAAAAGAGCCACGTTTTAAGTTCTTTTCAAAATAATTTGTTTGGGAGGTCAATGATGAAAAATAAGAAAACTTATGGCAGCGCGGAAAGTTTAGAGAATCAGATTCACGTTGATCAAAGACATTTTAAACTGGGTTGGTTAGACAAATCAAAAGTAGAGCGAAAAGGCTATAACTTAATCAAACGAATTGTAGATATTATTTTAGGCTGTTTAGGACTTATTTTTATTTCACCCATCATGTTGTGGATCGCCTACAAAATACGTAAAGAAAATCCTGATGTTTCAGTGATTTTTTCGCAGCAGCGTATCGGTCAAAATGGTCGAGCCTTTACGATGTATAAATTTCGCTCGATGTGTGTCGATGCGGAGGAACAATTGGGGGATCTGCTCAAAAAAAATGAAGTCGACGGCGCTATGTTCAAAATGAAAGATGACCCCAGAGTCACTAATTTTGGCAAATTTATTCGGCGGACCAGTCTAGATGAATTGCCTCAGCTGTTCAATGTGATCAAGGGCGATATGAGCTTGATTGGACCGCGGCCGCCGTTGGAAAGAGAAGTTGCAGAATATACGAATTATGATCTGCAGCGTTTGTTTGTCAAACCGGGCTGTTCCGGTTTGTGGCAAGTCAGCGGACGCAGCGAGATCCAATTTAAAGAAATGGTCGAACTTGATATTGAATATATCAAAAAGCGAAGTTTAGGATATGACATTTCTTTAATCGCTAAAACGATAAAAGTGATCTTGAAAAAAGATGGCGCTTATTAAGGAGCTTTTGTATGAAAGATAAAAAACAGCACGTTTATATCATTGGTTCAAAAGGGATCCCAGCGAAATATGGCGGATTTGAAACATTTGTTGAAAAATTGACGGAATACCGATCAGACAGCAAGATTCAATATCACGTGGCTTGTATGGCAGAAAATTCAGCGAAATCTGGTATCAGTACTAAAAATTTCGAGTATAATGGCGCGCAATGTTTTAACGTCGATGTACCGAAGATTGGACCAGCCAGAGCAATCTATTATGATATCGCAGCGCTGAAACAAGCCATTCAAATAGCGAAGGAAAATCAAAATCAGCGCCCTATCTTTTATATATTGGCCTGTCGGATCGGGCCGTTTATTGGCAGTTTAAAACAGCAGATCAAGCAATTGGGCGGAAAATTATTTGTTAATCCGGATGGACACGAATGGCTGCGAGCTAAGTGGAGTTATTCCGTGCGGCAGTATTGGAAGTATTCTGAGCGGCTAATGGTGAAGCATGCCGATTTAATGATCTGCGATAGTCAGACGATTGAAAAATATATCCGCAAAGATTATCGAAAATACGATCCTAAGACCACGTACATCGCTTATGGAACAGATTTAGAAAAATCACGATTAACGGCGTCCAGTCCAGAAGTATGCGAGTGGTTCAAACAAAAACAGGTCCAGCCGAATGAGTATTATTTAGTGGTAGGCAGATTCGTGCCGGAAAATAATTATGAAACGATGATCCGGGAATTTATGAAATCTGATACGAAGCGGGACTTTATTTTAATCACGAATGTTGAACAAAATAAATTTTATGACCAGTTGAAGAAGCGGACCAATTTTGACCAGGATCAACGAGTGAAATTCGTTGGGACCGTCTATGATCAGGAGTTATTGAAATACATTCGTGAAAATGCCTTTGCTTATTTGCATGGACATGAAGTTGGAGGGACCAACCCTTCGTTATTAGAAGCTTTAGCAGCAACCAAATTAAATATTTTATTAGACATCGGATTTAACCGCGAAGTTGGCGAGGATCGGGCACTGTATTTTAAAAAGTCAGAAGACTCGTTAAAGGCTCGGATCAATGAGGTGGAAGAAAATCATAAAAGTTTTGTCAAAGAAAGACGAGCAGCACCGATCGCCGAGCGTTTTTGTTGGGATTACATTATTGATGAGTATGAGAAAGAATATTTAGGAGGTTAATATGCTGTATATAGGGATTGTTTTATACAACTCATTGATCGAGCATTCTAAGATATTGAATGCTGAGATCGACGGGATAAATTGTTCGATTATTTTTTCTGATAATAGCAACATTGAAACGATTAGAGCAAAGAACAACCGCTATGCAAAAGCAAATAAAATCCAATATATCAACAATAAAGGCAATATCGGATTGTCTAAAGCTTACAATTCGATTTTGCAGCAACTGCCTAAAGAGAAGCAAGAAGACTATTTAATATGGCTCGATGATGACACGGAAATATCGCCTGCGTTCTTTAAAAAAGTAATGAAGGGGATCGATCAAGCTTACGATATTATTTTACCTAAAATCGTAGGACAAAATGGCATCATCTATTCACCAAATGAACGAGGCGCGATCAGAAATAAACTGGTACTGAATCAAACAGACCAGCTGGATTTTGACAAAATAAACGGCATCAATTCTTGTTTGACAATGAGACTGTCGATCTTTGATTCATTTGAGTACGATGAGGCGCTTTTTTTAGATCAAGTGGATCAATTATTTTTCGATACGATGCGAAAGCAAACGTTAAATTATTTGATCATCGATCACGTGATCAAACAAAATTTCAGTCAAAGAAATGTGATCAGAAAACATGAGTATCTCTCGCGATTCTCAATCAGAAAAAAAGACGTTTTGCAGTATGGCAGAATTAGTCCCAACAGCAATATCCTCTTTAGCAAAATCAAAGTTTTACTGTTAGGAATCCAGCTGACGGTCAAAGCGCAGTCTGTTAAATACTTGTTTGAAGCGATCAAATAAAATAGAAGAAGGTGTTACTATGAGAGTTCTGTACATTATGAATAATGTCGATAAGGGCGGTGCCGCCTTAGCATTTAAAGATATGATTGATGAGGTTCTGGACAATCATCCTAAGATAACGCCTGTAGTTTTATTAGCGAAAAAGAATGCACTCGCGGAATACTTCACCAGAAAATCAGTTGAAGTATATGTTATTAATTTTAATAACTTTCTGACGACTGGAAGACAACCAAAAATATTTTGGAAAGCAGCCTTACTAAGCAGATATCTTTTATCTAAAAGTAGTTTTTTCAAGACCGTGGGAAGTCAACTAAAGCTTGAGACGATCGATTTGATCCATTCAAACTTAAACCGCTTTGATATAGGGGCTCATCTGTCAAAACGATATTCTATTCCGCATGTTTGGCATATCCGAGAGCATGGGGACGATTTCAAATTGCAGAATCTCTTGTTAGAAGATGAAATCGAACATATGAATTCTTTCAATAGTCATTTTGTAGCGATCTCCCAGTCTGTTTTGAATGAATGGAAAGACAAAGGAGTCAAAAATATTTCATTAGTCTACGACGGGATCCAAACGACAGATTATCCATCTAAAGGGACTAGATCCGATAAAATAAAGATCCTTTTTTTAGGCGGGATTACCAAAATGAAGGGCCAAGACCGCTTTTTAAAAATCATTTCAAGCTTGCCGCAAGAAATATTGGCTAAAATACAGATCGATTTTATCGGCAGCGGCGCCAACGGCTATACGAAATTTTTAAAAATGAAATACCGTCATTTAGCCGAAATTTTTACGTTCCATCCTTACAGCGAAAAAGCATTAGAGCAGATTCGTGAATATGATATTGGGGTGAATGCGTCGTTTAGAGAAGGATTCGGCAGAGTTACCGCTGAATATTTGGAACAGGGACTGTTTGTGGTGGGAGCCGACACTGGGGCATCACCGGAAATAATTACAGATAGTAAATTGGGTTGGTTGATTGATTTTTCCGATGAGCCGAAAGCCAACGCAAAAAAATTGCAAAAGATACTTGTTGAAGAGCGTTATAAGACAGATCAAGAGTATCGAGCGGACTATACGATAGCGAATTTTTCTATAAAAAGACATGTGAATCAAGTTGTTGCACTGTATAAAGAAATAACGGTGCAACCTTATGATTAATCCCTTCAGTCTTATTACTATTTTATGGATCGGCAGAATTTTTTTTATAAAAGGGAAAGAACGGCGCTTGATCTATTTGATTCCTTTGACCTTTTTTTATGAATCATTTTTAGAAGTAGGTTATTTCTTACGATTTGGGAATATCGAGATTGGCTATGCATTTTTTGTAAATCTCTTTTTGTTCGTCTATCTTTTATTCAGTTTGATAAAAGAAACGATTCCGAAACAATTTTTCTTAGCCGGAATGTTGCTTGTGGGAGCGGGAATGCTTGGAAATATTTTGCTCGTTTTTTTTCCAACTCAAGTCAGAACCGCCAATATCAATATTAGTTGGGATAATAAGATCGTACTGCCTGGGTTGATCTTTGAAAAAATCCATCTGACTTCATTCAATTTATTGAATCTATTTTATCTAGTGACGTACATCATGCTTTTTATCGTGATTGTGTCAGTATTTAAAAAAGAAAGTCCTAAGCTGGTAGTGAGGTCTTTGAAAAAGATGACTGATTTTATCTTAATCATTGGGATCGGGGAACTAATCAGCAAATATCTTTTTAGAAGCGATGTATTTAATACGATCGTAAATACTATTTTTGGAATCTCCGAGTCGACGTATGTCGAAGTGACTGCGCGGGGGAGTGGTTTCTTACTGCAAGGATTGACCCAAGAAAGTTCGCATTATGTTTATGTATTGTTTATCCTGTTTTTTGTAATTTTAGCCAATTTCATTTTAACGAAACAACGTTCAGACCTTTATCGTTTGGCTAGCCTCTTGTTACTATTAGCCGTTTCAATGTCATTCAGCAGTTTGATCTATTTTGTAGCGATTATCCATATCGTGTTGCTGTGGAAATTCAGAAACATGAGAATCGAGAAGAAAATTCTGTGGGGAGTGCTTCAGTTAGCTATTCTTCTAGTTTTAGTCTTTTTAGTAACGCAAGTCTTGCCTGAACTAGTAAAGGAACTGAGTGTTACTGGATTTTGGGGCAGAAGGATCAGAAGTGTGTTTGAAGAAATCTCAATTGTTACTTCTGGGCGTTGGCGCCAGTCTTCTCACTCTTTGGAATGGTCGAATCGAGTACGGCTATTGAGCATTTATGAAAATGCGAAAGTCTTTCTCTTGCGGCCGATTTTTGGTTTTGGCTTAGGCAGCGTCGTTTCCCATAGCTCGACGATGATGCTGTTATCTGGCGGCGGCGTCGTATTCGCTTTGATCTGGGCAAGATTTAATTTTCTATTGGGAAGATTGAAAGTAACGTATGAATACTTAATTGTGATCGTTGTTTTTCTAGCAGTCAATGTCTTTAACAGTCTATCGTTTCGACCGTTTTTCGACATTTCTGCAATAATATTCTCATTATCTATCGTAATTATTTTTGGATTAAAGGAGGGTTCGTATGAATAAATTCGGTTTTGTTGTGCTGCAATACAATAATCATCTTGATACGATCGAATGTGTCGAAAGTTTACTAAAACAGACAACCAGTGAATTTATGATTGTTGTAGTGGATAATTGCTCAACAACGAACGCTTTTGAAATTATAGAAAAGAAGTATCGTGAGCAGCGTGCTGTCGCTGTTATCCGAACGAATCGAAATTTAGGCTTTTCAAAAGGCAACAACGTTGGGATAGCAGTTGCTAGAGAAAAAGGAGCAGTTGATATTGCCGTCATTAACAATGACACGGTGATCCATGATCGACAGTTTATCGAAAAATATTATCAACTAGAGCGCTCAGATACGTACATTATCAGCCCAAGGATCATTTCAGCCATCGACGGCAATGATCAAAATCCGTTTATGGTCACCAATCATTTTATCAAAAATAAGCAGATGGCCATTCGACTGGCATTGATCGGTCTTGTTAAATATTTCTTTATTTTACTTGGGACAAAGGAGTTTTGGGAGAAAAGAAATGTTGGCAGAGACTATACGCTAGGACTTGCTGTTAGGGAATTAAAAAGTGAGACTGATGATTACATGTTTCATGGAGCAGCCTTCATATTGACTGAAAAATTTAATCAGCAATTTGATAAAATCCCAGATCTTACGTTTATGTATGAAGAAGAGACGCTATTGTATATAGTTTTGCGTCAATTAGGACTGCAGTATGTATATACGCCTAAATTAGTGATCCATCACAAGGAACAAGCATCAACTACAGCGACCTATGCGAATAAGAGAAAAAAATTGATCTTTGGGTATCGGGAAGATTGTAAAGCGCGAATGCAAGTCTTGAAAGTAAGTTTCTATTTGAATGATCAACAGTATTTGTCAAAGTTATTGAAAAGCAAGCAGACCAAAACAAAAGAAGCTGAAACTGAATTGTGGGGGCTCGAAAATGACTAATACAGAGAAATTTTCATTGATCATCCCTGTTTATAATGCAGGCAATCGTTTGAGGCTGATGTTGCCCTCACTGGCAGCGCAGACATACAGACATTTTGAAGTGTTGGTCATAGACAATAACTCCACCGACAATTCGATTGCTATCGCCAAAGAGTTTAGTCAGCAATTGCCAACGTTGACCATTTTGAATGAATCCAAACAAGGCAGTGCCGCAGCTCGCAATCTAGGAATCGAAAAGTCAAAGTCAGAATGGTTGTTTTTTCTCGATGCAGACGATTGCGTCGAGAACACTTTTCTAGAAGAATTTTCTAAGGTCATTGGTGAAGAAGTCGAAATGGCTATTTGCGGGTTTAATCGAATCGAGTACGATACACAACAAGTCTCTGTATCTTTTAAAAATGATGGATTAGCAGAAATCAATCCTCAAGCGACCATTCAAGTTGGGAAATTTCCTTCTTACCATGCGTATTTGTGGAATAAGAGTTTTCGTAAAAGCATTATTAAAAAATTTAAGATCCGTTTTCGCGAGGACTTGCTCGTTGCGCAAGATTGGCCCTTCCACCTGGAGTATTTTACAAAGATCAAATCAGTCAAACTGATCAATAAAATTTTATACCATTATTATATTTATAATGAAAGCACGAGTCGAAGCCGATTGTTTACCGGATTTCGTGAAAAAGATTTATTGAGGGATCGAGCCTTCCAATATTGTATCGAAGCGACCGATGATTTTGATCAAAGGACCCAATTGTATTTCAAAAATTTGAAAATAGTTAATCGAATGCGATTGCTTAAGGACATGAAAAGAACCAATTATGCTAACTTCCGTTTCTATTTAAAAAAATGGCGAAACAATCAAACAAAGGCGTTTATTGCTGTCATTAGAGATACTGAGCTGTCGTTTAACGACAAAATATTAACGTATTGTTCAGGTCTGATTTTTATTTGGCTAGGTATTGATTTAAAAAGATCGAATAAAGCAGAAAAACATTTGAGCAGTGTTAAAACTGACTCTGGTAAAGTGGCAGATTCTGAGGCGTGAGGCAGGAGCCGATTTAGATTTTTGAATTCGGCTATGCGGTCTGGCGAGGATTCGTTCTTCGCTAGACGTATGCAATAAAGGAAAATGTTTATACAAGATATTTTTGGGGAGGACTAAAACTTGTGAGAAATGTTGCTAGAAACTTCATTTACCAAATTATTTTTCAAGTGATGAAAATTATTGTCCCCATTATCACGATCCCGATCGTCTCAAAAGCGTTAGGACCGTCTGGGGTCGGTCTATATAATTATACTAATTCGATCGCCCAATATTTTGTCTTGGTTGCCAGCTTAGGAGTCGCCATGTATGGAAATCGAGCGATTGCTTTAGCGTATAACCGTGATGAGAATATCTCTATACTATTTTTGGAGCTATTCTTCTTTAAAGCGATTTTTACTCTCGTCGTTTTGTTCGTGTACTTGATTACGGTCAGTTTTTTTGAAAATCGCTTCATATTATATGTACAGGGAATCACTATTTTAGCAGTCTTATTTGATATTTCTTGGTTTTTTATGGGAATCGAGGATTTTAAGAAAACCAGTATTTGTAATGTACTCGTCCAATCCATCACTTTTACAGCCATCATTTTATTGGTTAAAGATCGATCTGATCTGATCATTTATACGGTGATTCAAACAACTGGCCTACTAGCATCACAGATGTTCGTCTGGTTTTTTATCAAACAACATATTGTTTTTGAAAAAATCAGTCTAAGTAATATTTTTAAACATCTGAAAGGCTCCGTTGAGTTCTTTTTACCGGAAGTAGCCATTGTTTTATATACAAATTTGAATAAAACGGTTTTGGGAGTAGTTTTAGGTAGTGCCGCAGTTGGGTATTATACGAATTCAGTGACAATAAATACGGTATTTATTACAGTGATCACTACGCTAGATATGGTTTTACTGCCGCATATGAGTAGTTTATTTGCTAAAGATAATACGGAGCGGATTATTGAACTGATGGAAAAAACACTGCATCTACAGTTGTTTTTCATTATTCCAATCATGTTTGGGATGTTGACGGTTTACGACAAATTGATCCCGTGGTTTTTTGGAGATCAGTTTTTATTCATGAATTATATCGTCCCGTTTTTTTCAATTTTAATAGTGATTATTCCATTAGGCTCTTCTCTTGCAACGCAATATCTAATCCCAATCGGCCAAGTGAACAAATACAATCGCTCAGTCACGATTGGTGCGGGAATCAATATGCTGGGCAATATTATCTTATTGCCATTCTTCGGCTTCTTTGGCGCAGTCTTTTCAAATATTTTAGCTGAATTTTTCGTAACTTTTGTACGATTGAAATCCTTTTTGAAACAGACGGAATTCAAGTTCAATCTGAAAAAGATCATTTCATTCACACTTTCTGCTTTCACGATGATGATCATTACAAGAATCGTATCTGCAAATATGCCATCAACTATCATTACGAATTGTATTCAGCTGGTTATTGCGGTGAGTATTTATATTTTGCTGACAAGTATTTTGAAAGTAAATCCTTTAATAGAAATGGTGCAGAGGTATTTACAAGAAAACAAGCAGCAAGACTAATTTACTCAGGCAACTTGACCCTAATTTTTTCGCGGACTTTTCGATTGTTAAACTCTAAAATGAAAGAGGGAGCAGGGATGACATTCAAAGCAAAAATCAAAGCGAACGCGTCTATTAATTCGCTGTATCGAAAACTTAAATATGGTTATTATAAATATCTAATGAGCGATAAACGCCACGTGCAAAATGTTTTTAAAAAACGATACAACTATGACTTGAATCTAAACAATCCGAAAACATTCACCGAAAAAATAAATTATCTCAAGCTTTATTATGCCAATGATGAAAAAGCCATTTTAGCCGGAGATAAAATCGGATTGCATGCTTTTTTAAAGCAGAAACAACTCGCGAATCTTGCTGTTCCGATGGTTGCTCTTGCTGATTCAGTTAAGGATATACAGTGGACAGAACTGCCGAATCAGTTTGTGATCAAAAAATCCAATGCGTCAAAAATGAATCTGATCGTTCGAGATCTGGCTCAGCTATCTGTGGATGAACTCAAGCAAATTTTGAAAAAATGGGAGAAACAGGTATTTGGCTTAGCGACAGCAGAACCTCATTACGAAAAGATGCAAAGCCGCTTCATCATCGAAAAATATATCCCAAATATTGAGCGAGATTGGAAAATATTTTTCTGTAATGGCGAGCCGTATATGCTTGAGGCGTATTTGTGGGAAAAACAAGAAAAATTAGTTGGTCATCGAAAAACAGTTTATATTACAGCAGATCTCAATGGGAAAGTTTTGCAAATCGATGCGGATGAACAAATGGCTCAGCCTATTCAGACTAGCGGTTTGAAGTTTATCGATTTGCCGCCCCAATTTGAGCAAATGATTGACTACGGCCGAATTCTTGCCGAAGATTTTCCTTTTGTTAGAGTAGATTTTTTTGTTAATGACGGTCAGCTTTTTCTAGGTGAGCTGACCTTTACCCCGGCGGCAGGATTAGATAATTATTCAGAAGAAATCGAACAGTGGCTTGGGGAAAAAATCAGCTTGCCCCATGAAAAAAGAAGAGCAGCAGGAAGTTCTATTCAGCGTAGTTAATCAGAAATTTTTTCGTCGAAGCTGGAAAGTTAGCTCCTACGATCATTCGTGAAATAGAGCGGATTGATAAATTTATCGCGAATACTCAATTGAACTAGTTAAACGACCATTGGCATGCCTTTGGTTTTTTTTGTTTAAAAAATCGACAAGATAGTTAAGCTTTCTTTGAATTTACTGACTTATTTGTTCGATTGAGCTAATCTGTTTTTATAGCGAGGAGGGGATCAGATGAGAAAAATCGTTGCAGGTATTATTTCTTTCATAGCGAGTTATGGCGCGGTTTATTATTTAGTCTTGCCGACATTGGAAACTTATCCGCGTTTAGCCGGAATGGTCCAGCGCTCTGACTATACGGATGAGGCGCTTTGGTTATTTATTTTCTTTAGTTTATGGCTTTTTTATTGGCAATGGGAACAGAAAAAAATATGGAATAGTTATTTGTATTTATTTTACAGCGGCTATTTTTTGTTGTTGTTCATCATGTTGTTTACAAAAGCGCAGACGTATCATTCCTTCAATTTAAATCCCTTTGAATTGTATTTGAATAACAAGCAACAGGTCATTGAGCTGATTTTAAATACGTGCTATTTCATCCCATTAGGTTGTTTGTATGGGATGCGGGCCAAAAAAGCAGAAACGGTTGTGATTACTTTGACAACGATCCTTGGAATCGAAACGTTGCAATATCTTTTTTATTTAGGGACCTTTGATATTTGGGATATCATGACAAACTTTGCAGGCTGTATGATCGGTTATTATTTTTTCAGCTTGATCAAAAAACGAATGGCTGTTTAACTCTGCGAATACCAACCGTTAGACGAGCTAGTTTTTTTCAAACAGAAAATTTGTCCAAAAAACTAATTTATGATAACTTACAATAAGTAAGTGAGGTGTGTAGAGATGGAATATCTTTATCAAGCGGGAAAACCGAATGGAAAAAAGTTTATTTTACTGCATGGAACAGGCGGCGATGAAACATCGTTAGTCGAATTAGCAAAAGTTTTAGATCCAGATAGTACGATCTTGTCTCTTCGAGGAGAGGTTAATGAAGAAGGAATGAATCGTTTCTTTAAACGAAATGGGTTGAATCAATTTGATTTTGAGAGCTTGGAAAAAGAAACAGACAACTTGCATGATGTGATCAAACAGATCAGCCAGGAAAAAGGGATCGCGTTAGCAGATTGGATCTTAGTTGGTTATTCCAATGGTGCCAATATTGCGGCACATTTATTGTTGGAACGAGAAACGGCTTTAGCTAAAGGAATCTTTTTCCATCCGATGTCGTTAGAAGTCCACACACAATCATTTGATTTAGCAGATAAAACTATTTGGGTCTCTTACGGCGGGGGCCAAGATCCGATCGTCAGCGATCTTTCTTTTTCAACGTTGGTTTCAGCTTTTCGCGATCGGAATGCCGAAGTTGCGGCAGTAAAAACAACTCATGGTCATCAAGTAACGATGGAAGAAGTCCAAAATGCTCGTGAATGGCTGAAGGGATAGTGACCCGATTTCGGATATGGTAAAATAAATCAAAGGGGTGGCGTAATGACAAACTCATTTGATTACAAAGGCTTGACTTTGACACCGACGGACCTATCATTCAGCAATGAAGAGTTACAAAAATTGTTGACGTTTGAAGGTGCGATCACGCATGAACGTTTGAAAGGGTTCAACTTTCATTATTATCTGATGGCAGAATATGAGTTGAACGGTTTATTAGCAAAACTCGGTGCAGCAGAGCGCCAAGCTAAACGAATTTATTACATCACAGGGCAGCTAGTTTCCAGCGATCTAAAAAACTTATCAGTAGCGGGCTATTATCTGCCGACAAACTGGGGATTTATGCAAGTGATGATCAAAAAATAAGCGATGAAAGAATTTTTCTTTCATCGCTTATTTTTTTGTTTACTCTGACAGCTTTTGATCAGTACTTGCTCTGAATTTTTTTCGTAAACGTCGTGATCAATAAAAGACGCCCCAACTTGGCGCAGTCCGCTTTTGACCATCCGATGGCCCGGTAGCTAGATAGCCGTAAGTTCCATCGGCTCGTTTTTGGCGGATCCAAACATAGCCTTGTTCGTGAGCAAACGCGTCGTAATCAATCGTTTGCCCAGCTTGTAAGATCGCGAGACTTTGTGCGTGGATAGTTGGTGCGGTACGCAAATGAATCGCAGTTTTTAAAGAAAAGGAGCCTTTTTCCGCCATTCCCCAAGCAGTCGAATCTTGCGGACGATCAGTGAAAAAAATGAATGGTTTTCTATCAGCTAGGCGATTGAAATCTAAGAAGCCATTATATCCTGGCAAACGCCCCTTTGACGTGTATTGATGAAGATCATAATTTTGATTGACGGTTGGCTTGATTCCATGATAACTGCCTGAGTTGCTGCCGTAACTTGGTAGCCACAGCGCATCGAAATTTTCCACCGCAAGATTAAAGGAACGGTATAAGTGGTGAGCGACATAGACACCGACTTTTTTTCCTGACAGCTGTTTCAATGTTTGTCGAAACATTTCGACCCCGCCGCGCATATCTGACATACTCTGTTCTTCTACGTCCAGCCAATAAAAAGTCGGTTGAAAAATTTTTGCTCGTTCAAAAAAAATACGAGCTTCCTGAGCCATATCCGCGTGATTTGTTCCACGGACCCAAGCATAGACGGCTGTAGGGACGCCTAGTTCTTGAAAGCGCCGCAAATGGGTTTGATAAAACTTGTCGCAATGGGCAGAACCATATTGCACACGTACGATCACGTGATCAATTTGTTTTGCCAATAATGGGTAATTGATTTGGTTAGGATGTTGCCACTCGCTGATGTCGATAATCATTGGTCGGATCATTTGATTTCCTTCTTTCATTTAATTTACATGATCATGTGCCATTAGTTTGGCAAAAAATAGTAAAAAACCAAAAATTGATTTTACCGATTTAGAAAAAATATCAAAGCAGAAACAGTCGGTTTAAGCGGGTCGGTAAAGGTTGTCACTGTAATATTGCTTTAAGACCAGTCAAATTGATTGTCGTAAAAAAATTAATTTTCCTTCATCTTTACGGTATCGGCCGAAATAAAATGGAAGGAGAGAGTATGGCGACAGAAAATGCAGAAGAATTAGTACAAAAATATGAACCCATGTTTCATAAAGTTTTGATCACGTGCAGCATTTTCCGTAATAATCCTGACTATGAAGACTATTTACAAATAATCCGGCTCAGCTTTTTTGAAAAGAGTCAACAGCTGGATTTAAAGTACACGAATCAATTAACGTTGATGTATCGCTTTTTGTGTTGGCGAGTGCGGGATCATCAGCGGAAACAGCAATATCAACAAACATTGATCGAAAAAGTTATGCACTATGATTTAGAGCAGGAAGTCTCGATGGAAGATCGTATTTTGTGGGAAGATTTTTTAGAACGTTTGTGGCCGAAACTTTCGCTTGGTGAACGACGCTTTTTGTTTGCTCGGTTGTGTTTAGGTCTGTCGATGAAACAAATCATGGGTGCTTATAAAGTCAGTCGCTCCACGGTTTTGAATTGGAAACGAAAATTAGCTGAGCGCTTTAGTTAAAAAATAATTTTTTAGGTAAGCATTGGATGGAAAACTTACGTTAATAATAGTGTAAGCAGTCGCGACCTTACAAAAAAAGAACAATGGAGGAATTTCAGATGATTCAAAAAATTGGCAACAAACTGCAAGTACAATTAGAAAAAGCTGATGGAAAAAAACAAAATGTCAATTTCAGTCATGTAATCGATGCACCAACTGAAGAGCAGGCTTTGGCTTTAGGCGATATTTTAGTTAGTTTATCTAAAGACAAACAATTGGACGGAATCGTGCTGACTGAGCAATCACGAATCACTAAATAAGAGGAGGAAACGATATGTTGAAATTGTCCGGTACCTTTGAAAATAGTTTAGGCAAAATGCACCATTGGAGTTTTAGCGACCCAAACAAAGATTTGACGAGTGCAGAAGTTCGAGTGCAGTTGGAGAAGCTGTCTGAATTAGCACTTTTTGAAAAAGATGGCGCACAATTATTTACCCATGTAACAAGTGCAAAGTTTGTGGAAGTGATCGAAACACCCTTGTTTTAATCAAAAGACTGTGTCGATTTTCGGCACAGTCTTTTTTCTTGATTCTAGGCGAATTGTGACCCTACACTTTCTATGATAAAATGCAGGCGGGCTAAATGATATAGGAGACGGAAAAATGTATACAAAAGAAGTGTTTAATCAAAAGATGAATCGCTGGATCAATATCGATGCAGAAAATGAAGCAGAATTGAAAAATCTTTATCGTGATTTTGGGATTGATCGTGAGTTTGTGGATTATTCGTTGGACCGCAATGAACGAGCACATTTAGACTATGACCAAGCGACGGATGTCTTGCTGCTGATTTTTAACGCACCCAACCGTCGTAAAATCGATAATCACTATGAGACGGTACCGGTGACTTTTATTTTAGTCGATCGAACATTGATCACTGTTACCACACAGCAGAGCAACTATTTATATTTTGAAATCAAAAATTATTTAGAAAAAAATCCTGAGAGCACCTTGTTTGAATTGCTTTTCAGTAGTCTTTTCATTGTTTCGGATCAGTACTTCCCATTTGTTGAGGGAATGGATCGCGAGCGCAAGCGCATCAGTAATCTGCTGAAAGAAAAAACGACAAAACAAAATTTATTATTATTGTCTGATTTAGAAACTGGCATCGTTTATTTTGTGACAGCTTCACGGCAAAATGTATTGTTAGTGCAACAGGTCAAAAGCCATGGAATCTATCGCAGATTGAGTGATCAAGAAAAAGAACGGCTGGATGATGTATTGATCGAAGCACAGCAGTTAGTCGAAATGACCCAACTCTCTTCACAAATTTTGCAGCAGCTGTCAGGAACCTACAACAATATTTTAAATAATAATTTAAATGATACGATGCGAGTTTTGACGGTGTTATCTGTGTTGTTGACCGTTCCGACAATCGTTTCAGGGTTCTTTGGTATGAACATGCCGCTGCCGTTAGAGCATAGTGCAATAGGTTGGGTCATTACGATTATTGTCAGCCTATTCTTGTGGTTGGGTTTATCTTATATATTAAGGAAGTTGATGAAATAATAGCCTATAAAGACTGACTTACATCGTAATTTTTAATGAATAAAAAGTTTTTTCCCTTTGATTTGTTCAAAAATGGGAAAAGACTTTTTTTGTTTATAAAATAAATTTTTTGAAAAAAGTTTGCATCAACCGATGTGGTATTATTTTAATTAATCGTTAGTGCAATCAAATTAAGTGGAGTTGTCAGCAAATGTGTAGTATTTTTGAACTGTTTTACGTAGAACTGACTGTACGTTTGATGATATTTGCATTTTTTGCACTAGAATAAGTGCAAGGATTTCATATTGTTATAAGTGAAATGACGCACTATAGTTATAAATGTAAGGAGAGAGCATGATGCAACAGATAACTAAAAGACAGATTCAGATTCTTCTTCAATTGCTGGAAAGTTCAGCGGCAACAACGACTAAGGAGTTAGCGGACCAGCAAAATGTAAGCGTACGTACTATCAAATATGATCTCGACACTATTCGGCTGTGGCTGCAAGAAAGAAATCAAGACTTGACCAGTAAAAGAAGCCAAGGGGTTTGGTTAGTGTTAAGTGATTCCGAACGGATCAAGTTGAAGAGCGAGCTGATGGATGTCGATCGCTTAGAGTTGTTTGCTGATCAAACATCACGCTTGGATCGTTTAAGTATCCAATTGATGCTTACAAATCAAGCGGTGACTTCGTTTGAACTCGCAGAACGTTTGGCTGTCAGCAAGGATACGATTTTGCATGATTTAGATGTATTAGAAAAACGGTTGAATGCTCAAGGAATGACACTTGAACGTTTGCCGCGCAAAGGTTTTTTGATCACTGGTCCGGAACGACAAATTCGTTTGTTGATCGAAAAGGTGTTTCAAAAAGATTTGACTGATTATGACATCTACAAAATCATGGATCTGCTTTTGCAAAGTGAAAAACACGAAGGCTACGAATTGTATGCCGCTAAGGGAACTGCTTTTCAAGTAGTGTTGAATCAAGTACTGACGGATATGCGGCAACTGTTGAAACAGATCGATACATCCGATTTGAATTACGCAGAATTGCTGAATATGCTGATCCGAGTAGCGATCGCGACGGTTCGTTTAAAAAATGAATACACGATCGGTCGTTATCAGTTACTGAATGATCCAAAAGAGCAACAAGAGCTCTCTTACTTATTGATGCAACAAGTTTTTGCGCATTATCAATTGCCGTTGTTTGAAGATGAGTATCGCTACATTTACAGTGATACCTTTGAAAATAGCCCGACTCAAGATGTGATGCTCTTAACGGAAAATCTAATCCAAAAGGTAAGCAAAAAGATCAATTATGCGTTTTATAATGATCCGCAGCTTTTAACCAATCTTTACGCGCATTTATCGATGCGGTTGTCGCGCAAACAAAAATTTGTGAATGAATACAATCCTTTTAAAGACGACATTAAAGCTAAATATCCGCAGCTATTTGAAGCAATCGAAAAGGTTGTACTGAAAGAGATCCGCGGAACAAGCTTGCTAGTCAACGACTCGTTTATCGCGTATATCGCATTGCACTTTCTCGTTTCGTATGAGAAAGAAGCGGATTTAAGGAGTGTCCGAGTAGTTTATGTTTGTTCGACGGGATTAGGGGTAACAAGTTTGATCAAGCAAAAGATTTCTGAGGAACTTTCCAATATCGAAATCGCAGCTTTTGCTTCGGTGCTGAATGCACAAGAAGTTATCAAACAGAAAGAACCAGATTTAGTTATCAGTATCTTTCCTATCGAAGGAATAGATTGTGAATTTATTAAAGTTCATCCGTTGCCGACAAAGCAAGATCTAGACAAGATCCAGCAGGCAGCTAAAAAAATTCTAAGTCAATCACCGCAAAAAAGCGGCAGAAAATTAAGGTTGGAATCGGCTGGAAGTAGGGCGTCATTAGAAGATTTCAGCAAAGAACTGATCTTACAAGCGTATACGATTTATGAAAAATTAATATTGCTGTTTCGCGATCAACTAAGCCAAGAATACCGAGAAGCTTTCTTACTGCATGTATAGAAGTCATTGCTGAATTAAAAGCAGAAGATCCAGCAATTTATACGCGAGAATATCAAGCCAATAACGGTATCATTGAATTTGATATCCGTGCAGTAAACGAAGAAGAAATGAACAAAATCGTTACACGATTAAAAGCAATCATGTAATGTCTAATACTTGCCAGATTATTTTGACAAGGGAATCTGATCTAATTTTCTAAAGAAAAAATTTAAAATAGAAGTAAGGAGCAAACAATTATGTCATTAACCCCAAATTATTATAAAGATCGAGTAAGTTTAAACGTTTTAGCTAATTCAGTCGAAAATGCGCGTGATTGTTACAGTGCAGCAGAAGGACACGTAGTTTTAGGTGTTTTATCAAAAAATTATGACAGCGATGCAACTGCTATTGAAGATATGAAAAAATACCAAGCGGCAACAAACAACGCCCTTTCAGTCGGACTTGGTGCCGGTGACCCAAACCAAAGTCAAATGGTTTCACGAATCTCAGGGAAATTGCAACCGCAACATGTGAACCAAGTCTTCACTGGTATCGGCGCATCTCGAGCATTATTGGGACAAAATGACACGATCATCAACGGCTTAGTTTCTCCTTGCGGCAAAGTTGGCTACGTTAATATTGCAACGGGTCCATTGAGCTCTCAATCACCAGAAGCTATCGTACCGATCGAAACAGCGATCGCTTTGTTGAAAGATATGGGCGGCAGCTCAGTTAAGTATTTCCCAATGAAAGGTTTAGCGCATAAAGAAGAATACGAAGCAGTAGCAAAAGCTTGTGCAGAACACGATTTTTATTTGGAACCAACTGGCGGAATCGATTTGGAAAACTTCCAAGAAATCGTTAAAATTGCATTGGATGCAGGCGTGAAGAAAGTCATTCCTCATGTATACAGTTCAATTATTGATGCAGAAACGGGCGATACGCGTCCAGAAGACGTTAAAACACTATTCAATAAAGTAAAAGAATTATTATAAAAATACACTAGAGAGCATGATTGATGAGATCATGCTCCTTTTTTTATAGATAGAACGAGCTCTTTTAGGCGAAAAACACTAGTGAATCAACTAACAAAAATTGACAGTTCTTAGAAAGTACTGTAGGTTTAAAGTTAAGCAATGGGTTATTGCTGGGCAAATAAAAAATAGAGGAATAACTCTTTTTTTAAAACGAATAGTGAAATAATGAACAAATAATAGGAGGAATTGAAATGATCGAAACTTTTGTGTTTTCTAGCGAACATGTTTTTTTGAATGAAGATTAAACGAAGATCCGACAATTGTTGGACTATTTAAAAAGTCGCAAGCAGCAAATCGGTATGGTTTTTTATGATCAAGCGAAGATGAATCAACTTTTATTGGAACACCATCTGGCCGATTACTTAGATTTTTCGGTACTGGGTAAAAAAACCGAGCAGATTCCGCAAGGATTGGTCGATTTTTTGCAGGTGGATTTAGCACATCAAAAAGTCAATTTCATTTCAGATTCATTAGATAATTTGTGTGAAGCTAAAGATTTAGGTTTCAGGCCGATTTATCTTGCCGAAGATTGCAGTCAAGAAACGCTGACTTGTCCCTCCTTCAGAAATTTTGACCAGTTGCACTTAGGGGTGATTGAAAGTCGATTTGATCAATTGATGTAATGTCTAATAAACTTTTTAATGAAGAGTCTCCCGATTTTTTTCAGAAATCGTTGGAGGCTTTTTTTGTCCGCAAAGTTCATTGATTTTATTAACGGATAGCTGCATTTTTTTCAAAATATATTATTTTAATGATTAAATATGATAAACTTATTAATGGAGTTACAGTTAGTCGAAAGGGAGCAGGTGGAAATTTTGGGCAGACATAGCGCACCTAAAGAAACAAAACTAGGAAAATATCTTGCAGCAAGTTTGATCGCCTTTTTATTGATCGGCGGTGTATATTTTGGCGTGACACGGTTAAATGATTCAACTGAAAAATCAGAAAAAGCTGCCGCAAACGAACGCCAAACGACGTTAGAAACAAAGACTGCCGACTCGAAACAACCAACCGACCAAAAGGACAGACAGACGGAGTCGACAGCTTCTTCTGAAAAGACGACAACAAAGACTAGTGAAAAAAAGACCGCTAAAACAACCGCAACGCAAACTAAAAAAGCAGTGGTCAAAGCAGCCGCTGATTTAACTAAAAATGCGGGGAAAGTGTATTATGGTGTTCATTATTTTAAAAATGAACAAACAATCTCCAGTGAAAATTCTGAACCGACAACCGCCGCAAATATTATCGAATTATTCATTATGGACTATGCCCTCGCGCAAGCAGGCGGCAGCGACCAAGTAATCCAAGACAAACAGTTAACGGAGTGGCTGACACCGATGATCCAGCAAAATGATCTTGGTGCAACCAATGTTTTGATTGATCATTATGGCATGGAGAATTTGAATGCCTATTTCGCCGCGCAAGGATATTCAGATACGCGGATCGAACATCGGATGATTGATATCAACGTCCCATTTGAAGCCGGGGATAATTATACCTCGTTAGATGATTGCATGAAATTATTGAAAAAAATTTATGACGGACGTGAAAAAGTACCGCAAAAAATGATGTTAGAGATGTTAACCGGACAAACGATTCGTACGAAGCTTCCTAAAAAAATACCAGCAGATGTTACGGTAGCGAATATCACCGGTGAACAGCAGAAAATTGAAAATGACATCGGACTTGTGCTGACAAAAGAAGAACCATTTGCAATTGTCGTACTGACCCGAGAAGTTTCAGATATCGTAAAAACAAGAAATGCCATTGCTGATTTCAGTTTGGCAGCTACTTTGAATAAGTGAACTTACCATAAGGGTAGGTTCTTTTTTTTACAAAAGAGACAGGCATTATAAAAACATTCATGATTTTTAGTGGGGGGAATGTGATAAAATAAACATAAAATGAGCCTATTATTTTAGTGAATCTAACTCAAAAAGGAGCGGAGTTAAAAATGAAAATTTGTCCAAAGTGTGGGGAAGAAAACAGCGATCAGTCATTATTTTGTGAACACTGCGGGTTTGAATTTGCTAAGGTGGACGAATCACCCAAAAGAACTCAAGGAACAAACTTGCAAGATTTGTCGAGTTCAGCAACGTATACACCAAATAAAAAATCAGTTCCTAAATGGCCGTTCATTATCGCGGGAGTAGCGTTATTGGCAGTCGTTGTGGGCGTTGGTTTTGCTATGGCAAGTCGCGGAGATAATCAGGTTGTTCAACCAAGTGCAACGTCGTCCTCCAGCTTAACAAACACAAGCAAATACGATGACATCATTGCAGAAGCCAAAGAAATGACGATCAACGGTGAGTACAAGAAATCAAATCTAAAGTTAAGCCGAATTTCTGCTAGCGACTTAGGTAAGAGTGAATTTTCAGCAATCGCTGATGAAGTGGATGAATTGACTGAAAAAAATGAAGAAGGTTTGCAGCAAGAAGAAGATAAAACTGCCGCTCAAAAAGCCCAAGAAGCCAATAAATCGGCGGTGACCACTTCAGGAAGTTCGAGTACTTTCAGCGGGGATTATGCTAAGTGGGCGAACACGTATTATTTCTATTATTCACAATCAAGCCAAAAACAAAGTGCATTGACTATTGGGGCCAATGGCAGTGTGACTCAAAAAAATGTGAACGGCACCCAATATTTTGGTGAAGCAACGATCACTAGTGCCAGCGGGGATGTTTTAAGTTATGAAACAAATGAACAATATCCTTCTGATATGCCAGATACGAAATCGATCAATCCGAACGTAAAGATCACTGTGACCTGGGACAATGGCGGCGGCACTCAGATTTATTATGGATATCTTTCTTATTCTTCACGCTTGGCATTGACTGATGGCGTGGTGAAAAATGGCGGAGTTAACGAAGTCTGGATTTCATAAAACAACGTATAAGGAAGAAGATGAAACCTTTTGGGAAGACATTCAGGCTCGAACAAATCTGGCACTGCTAAATCAATTTGGATAGGGATTTTATTTCTATTAGTAGCGGGTTCGACGTATGTAGCTGCGAATAAATTTTTTGCGCAACAAAATAAGCCACAAACCATAGAACAAAGCAGTCAGACAGAGGTAAGTACGCAGCCAGAAACTGAAACGAGTGCGGAAATCAGCACAGCGACGACTAATTCAGCTAGTCGTACAAGCAGCAGTACGCATTCGCCAACAAAGCCGCAGTTAGATCCTGCTGAATTGTTGGCGAATGCGGAACAAGTGTATTATGGTGTTTATTATTTTAAAAACAATCAAGAGTTGTCCAGTAACAATTCTGCTCCAACCGTTTCTGCCAGCGTGATCAAAGTTTTTATTATGGAGTATGCTTTTACTAAAGCTGATCCAGCAGAAGTCGTGCAAGGAAGAACAATCAATGATTGGGTTGTTCCAATGATCCAGCAAAGTGATAATCGTGCGACCAATGTGTTGATCGACTATTTTGGCATGGATACATTGAATCAGTTTTTTCAAGCACAAGGATATCAAGATACCCGGCTAGAACGCAAAATGTTGGACAATGCCGCACGCAGTCAAGGCAAAGAAAATTATACTTCATTAAATGACTGCATGGCTTTTTTAAAGAAGCTCTATCAGCAACAAGGAGCGTATCCGCAATCAACCATGCTTGAGATTATGAAAGGTCAGACTGTTCGCACCAAGATACCCAGCAAATTAACTGGAGAAATCACAGTGGCTAATAAAACTGGCGAACTCGACAATGCAGAAAATGATATTGCTTTGGTTTTGACTGAAGACAATCCATTTGCGTTGGTCGTCTTAACTAAAAATATGACCAGTGTGGCGGGTATACGAAACGCCATTGGCGATTTTTCATTAGCCGCAACACAAATAAAGTAACGAATAGAAAGTCCTACACTTGCTTGCTAAGTGTGGGCTTTTTATTTGTGTCAAAGAAGTCTATAGAAAATTCAGCAAGCCAGAGAAGCAACCACATGATCGATTATTTGTTTTCAATAAAGTTTAGTTCAAAAAATTTTTAATCAAAAAAATCATTAGCTAGTCATTTAATAATGAGAACGATTCTCTTTTAGTAGGCTTGCGGGAGAAAAATACCTTCGTTATACTGAGGGAAGTGATTGTAAATGCTTACACAAAGTTATGAGTCTTGTTTCAAGACATTCATAACTTTTGACTACATCAGGGGGTGGAAAAAATGGTTAGCCGATGACTTTGAGTGCCGCAAAGCTTAGAGGTTCTAAGTGCAGCAACTAACTATTTTTCCTCCTTGGATCAGTTGAAGTAGTGATTATCCAGGAGCGGGTCTTTTTTAGGCGTGCTTTTTTCTGTTGAGGAAAATAATGAATGGTGCGTATACGGCAAAGTTTTCAATGGAACGATTCAAAAACAAAAGCCTCAAAATGAGAAAGGAATGGATAATGTGGAAGTAAGGACAAGCCTGCCGGAGATTTTTGATGAATTTGGCGAAGCAAGAAGACAAGGATTTTTGACAGTCAAGGAAATAAAAGAGACGGGCAAACCAATCGTGGGAGTGTATTGCACCTTTATGCCGGAAGAATTGGTATTGGCTGGCGGAGCGATTCAAATCAGTTTGTGTTCGACTTCAGATGAAACGATCCCTGATGCCGAAGAAGATCTACCGCGCAATTTGTGTCCGCTGATTAAATCAAGTTATGGTTTTGGAAAGACGGATAAATGTCCGTATTTTTATTTTTCTGATTTAGTTGTCGGAGAAACGACGTGTGATGGCAAGAAGAAAATGTATGAATATATGGAAGAATTCAAAGATACGTATTTGATGCAATTGCCGCATATGCGTAATACGAAAGAAAGTAAAAAAATGTGGTACAGCGAATTGATCCGGTTTAAAGAAAAACTGGAAGATTTTCTTGGGGTCGAAATCACGGATGAAAAAATTCGAGAAGCAATCGTTTTGAAAAATCGCGAGCGTCAAGCAAAGAAAGATTTTTATCAGTTAGGTCAATTGAATCCACCAGCACTTACAGGGCAAGAGATCTTCAAAGTGATGTACGGTTCGCAATATAAGTTTGATAAAGAAGAAGTGATTCAAATGCTGGCTGAAACGACGGCTAAAGTCAAAGAAAGATATGAAGCTGGTGAACGGTTGGAGCAGAAACCGCGTATCTTAGTAACAGGATCACCAATGGGCGGAGTCACTGAAAAAGTTATTCGAGCGATCGAAGAAAACGGTGGGATAGTCGTTGCCTATGAAAATTGTACAGTCGCCAAAGCAGTGGAACGCTTAGTTGATGAAACAGAAGCTGATGTCTATCAAGCATTGACCGATAAATACATCAATATCGGTTGTGCCTGTATGACGAATAATCAGCCACGAAAAGAATTGCTGAGTCAAATGGTCGATGAGTATCAAGTCGATGGCGTGATCGATATGGTTTTGCAAAACTGCATCCCATTTTCAGTAGAGTCATTGAAGATCAAACGTTTCTTGAACGAAGAAAAACACATCCCTTATATGTATTTAGAAACGGATTATTCGACTTCAGATATCGAACAGATTAACACACGCGTAACTGCATTTATTGAAATGTTAGAGGAAGATGCTGTATGTACACAATCGGTTTAGATTCAGGTTCGACGACGACAAAAGGTGTTCTATTTTCTAATGGCGAGTTATTGGATAAATATCTGATCCCGACTGCCGGTAATCCCAAAGGTGCGATGTCAGAAGTCGTTGAATACTTTAAGCAAAATCATGCAATAAAAAATGCAAAACTTGTGACAACCGGTTACGGCCGCAAGTTATTGCCGGCTGACTTAGTAGTGACAGAGATCACCTGTCACAGTAAAGGAGCGGAATATTTACACCCTGGAGTGAAACAAGTGATCGATATTGGCGGGCAAGACTGTAAGACGATTCAGCTAAATGGCAAAGGCAGTGTTGTGGAATTCAATATGAATGATCGATGTGCAGCTGGAACTGGCCGTTTCGTTGAGGTGATGATGCGAACTTTGGGGGAAGATATTTCTGATTTGGATCATTTTGTTCAAGGGGCAGAGCCAGTCACAATCAATAGTATGTGTACGGTATTTGCAGAATCAGAAGTTATCAGTTTGATCTCAAAAGGCGAAGCACGCGAAGATATCGCGCTAGGAGTCTTGCATTCTATTGCACAGCGAATCAGCGGCCAATATTCAAAACTTAGACCGGTTAGAGGTGAAGAAGTATTGTTTACTGGTGGTCTATCAAAAAGCGAAACTTTTGCAAAAGTCTTAGAACAATATGTGGCAGCCCCAGTCAAAAGCGATGAACTTTCCCAGTACGCTGGAGCAATCGGCGCGGCACAGATTGGAATAAAGAAATTAAAATAAGTGAAAAAGATCCGGCAGAATTAGCCGGATCCTTTTACTCATTTATGAAGAACAAACTTTGGTAAAGTCGAAGCAATTAGAAAAATGAGGCTGGAAGAAGTCAGCAAGCCGCAAAAATAATCAACAAGAAAGATCCTTTTTCTGCTAGCGCACCGAAAAAAAGAATCAAGCTGTCTACAAATAAGACACTCATATTGACCCCAAATAGGACGGCCAATCTTTCCGACGTATCTTCGATTTTTTTCTCTTTGAAATAAACTAAAAAAAGGTAAAGATTAACTAGGATGAATAATACGATTGAAAGAATGATGGCAATCTTCATAAATAGGCTCCTTTATAAATTGAAAATAATGATTTTTCTATTGTCATTATACGCGCTGAAAACAAAGAATAGGAGATAGAGAATGTTTTCATTTTTAAAGAGAACTTTAAAGCGGGGCTGTATTTTTACTAGATGATTTATTTATCCTGACATTCATTGGTCACTCCGTTATACTAAATAAAAATAAAATTTTTAGGAGGAGCAACGATGGACTTTGTTGCATCAGATTTTGAGTATTATGAGCGTACGATCAAGATCATGTATCAAAATTATTATTGGAAACGAATCGTGATCTGCGGGATTGCCTTAGTTATTATCATGATCTACAGCGGGATTTTTCAAGATAATTTGATGTTGAATCTCTTGTTGATGATCGCGATCGCCGGTGCTGGGGGCTATCTGTTTTTAGAAAAGCAAAAATTTTCAGAGGTCTATCATGCTTTTTTGGCAGAGAATCAGCCTGAGGTACAGATTCGAAAAATTCAAGAAGAAGAGTATAGTTACAATGTGTTGGCGAAAGGAAAAACGCGAATTAACAAAAAAGGTGTTCGTAATCTGCCTTCTAATAACAAGCAATACACGATGATGGTCGGCTTTTCTAAGGCGTTTTTTTCGCGGGAACCGTTGCAGATCGTTTATTACGACATGCTTGATCTTACTTATGAAGAAAATTTTCGGCTGAAACGCAACGGTTATACTAAAGTGCCGCGTATTTTGCGACGTTTTACATTGCGGAATTTAAAAGCAAGTGCAGGAAATGCTATGAGTTTTATTTTAGGAAATCTGTTTCTTTTATTCATTTTGTATCGTTTGCTGCGTTATGTTTGGTCATTTCTGCGGATGCTGTTCTAATCACTTGATAGAAAATTTCTCAGGTGATTTTTTTTAAGGAGTTTCATGCTATGATTTTGAAAACGGTTTATTTAATGACGTTAAAAGAATCTTTTGCTTTAGCAGAGAAAATTGGGATTAAAGAGCCTAGTACAAATTTTTTTAAAGAAGGAGGAGAAAAAATGATCAAAACGATCGTGATAGGACCGCGCGGGAAAATGGGGCGCTTGATCACGCAAATTGCTGCTGCTAGTGAGAAATTGACATTAGTTGCAGGTGTTGGTCCGAAAGGGCGCGACTATATTGGTCAAGATTTAGGGCAAGTGGCATCACTAGGATATGATTTGGGTGTACCAGTGGTAGATGACTTAACAGAAGTAATTGAAATATGTGACGTCATCATTGATTTTTCTACTAAGGAAATGGGATTAGATGTTTTACAATTGGCAAAAAAATATAAAAAAGCGTTAGTTTGCGGGACAACTGGATTCACTTCAGCAGAAAAAGAGTTGTTTCGTAATGCGGGTGAGGAGATTCCGCTACTTTATGCGGCGAATACGTCTAAATTAGTAAACGTGATGAATCAGTTATTGCAAACAGCCGCAGCTGCAATCGGCAAAGAAACGGATATTGAGATCGTGGAAATGCATGATCGCTGGAAAAAAGATGCGCCAAGCGGCACTGCGAAAGAGATGGGCGAGTTGATCGCCGCTGAATTAGATACAACACTTTCAGCCGTAGCAACTTATGGTCGTGAAGGAGTCGGTGAACGAGAACCAGGAACCATTGGATTTCACTCTGTTCGAATGGGAGATACGCCAAGCAGTCATACAGTTTTATTTAGTGGCCTTGGAGAACGGCTGGAAATCACTCATCATTCGACCGATTGGCGCGGCTTTGCCAAGGGAGCTTGTGACTGTGCGGTCTTTTTAGCGAAACAGCCGTCAGGATATTATGGCGTCGCTGATATTTTAAACAAATGATGCAAGGGGGAGTGACAAAAATCTTGTCACTCCCTCTTTTTCCGAATAAAAAGTACTCCAGAAACGATTGTTTAAGCTCTTTTTCGTTTCTATGACAACTTCTTTTCTATACCGGCTAAATAAATTCGAATGCTGTTTAAAAAATTTGCCTTTGGATCTTGTTGCCGCCGATGGGCAAAGTTTTCTACCAAGGAAGACAACTGATGTTCATTGGCATAGTCGCGCATTTTAGTAACATAGACCATCAATTCATTTTGTTTTTTCAAGGAATCTTTTCGCAAGATGTCTTCATGTTGTTGATCGATCAATTGTCCAATCAATAAATGATGCATCGAAAGTAAAGCATTGTGACTTTCAACAGGCGACAAACCGATTGAAATCAATAGTTGTGCCATCGTTTCTAAATGTTCCAAGCGGCTAGGGTAAGCTGGAACCGTGTGAATCTCAAGCTCAGCACCACAAGGAAATTTTGTGTAGAGATCATAGTAGCTTTCCATAAATTGAAAAAGTTGTTCATGCCAAACTAGGTTTTGATCGGGGATGATCAATTCCTCTTCCATCGTCTCTATCATTTTTTGCAGCAACGCTTGTTTATTATTGAAATACCAATAAAGTGCGGGTGCTTGAACATGTAAACGAGTCGCGAGTTTTCGCATCGATAATGCTTCGATCGTTTGATTTTCTGCTAATAAGTCAAACGCCTCCTGAACGATTTTTTCGCGGGTAAGTTTATTTTCGGCCACTGTACTGTTCCTTCCTTATGTTTTTTTTGAAATGACAATCATTCTTCTTGCAATTCATTTTGTATCGTGGTAAATTATCTCTCGTTCTTATTTTACAGTGTTAAATAAGAGCCGTCAATTTTTTGAAAGAAGGCGATAAAATGAAATTGATTTTGCGACACGTAAAAAACTACACTCCGGCTGCTGTAGTGTCTTTACTATCCGTAAGTATCATGGTAGCCGCTTCTTTGTGGCAACCCAAATTATTAGAAAAAGTTTTAGAAGCAATTGTTAGAGATGACCGAGGAAAAATATCTGAACTAGGTATTTACTTGATTAGTATCGCTTTATTAGGCTTAATTGCAGGTTTTTTTAACACGATTTTTTCCGCTAAAGTGGCTCAGGGTGTCAGTGCGGATATTCGCGAGGAAGCCTTTCGTAAAATCCAAACCTTTTCTTTTGGAAATATCGAACAGTTTTCTGCAGGAAACTTAGTCGTTCGTTTGACGAATGATATCACTCAAATTCAAAATTTAGTCATGATCGCTTTGCAATCATTGTTTAGAATTCCTTTTCTTTTTATCGGCAGTCTCATTTTAGCGATGATCACATTGCCGCAATTGTGGTGGGTGATCGTTGCGCTGATCGTTGTCGTAGTCATCATTACGGGCTTATCGTTCACGCAAATGGGCAAACACTTTATGATTATCCAAACATTGATCGATAAAGTCAATGAACAAGCAAAAGAAAATCTTTTAGGGATTCGCGTTGTAAAATCTTTTGTTCAAGAAAAAAATCAATTGACGCGTTTTAGTCAAACGAGTGAAGAATTGACGAAACACAATATCATTGTCGGAACACTCTTTTCTGTCATGATTCCTTCTTTTATGTTGGCGGCCAACTTAGCAGTCGTTGGAGCAATCTTCTTTGTCAGCAATCTAGTGAAGGAGGATCCGTCAGCAATCGGTGGAATCGCATCGTTTATGAACTATTTGATGCAGATCATGATGGCGATCATTATTGGTGGAATGATGATGATGATGACCTCTCGTGCAGCGGTCTCATTAAAACGGATCAATGAAATTTTAGAAACAGAACCAGATTTGACTTATCCAGATGTTCCCGAACAAGATCTATCCGGCAGTGTTCGGTTTGATCATGTGTCTTTCCGTTATCCGGGAGATGAAAAAGACACGCTGAAAGATATTAGTTTTTCGATTCAATCAGGTGAAATGATCGGGATTCAATATTCGCAACAATATTATCAACCATTGATGCAGATTTCTTCTGGATACAGCATGATTCAATTAGCTGTGACCGGTGCGCGACGGTTGAATGAAATGTTTGATGAACCTGATGAAGTAAAACCAGAAAATGGTGTGGAACTTACGGATGTAAAAGATGCGGTTCGTTTGAATCATGTTGATTTTGGCTATGATGATGACCGTCTGATCTTGAAAGATGTTTCAATCAAAGTAAACAAAGGCGAGATGGTAGCATTAGTTGGACCAACGGGTTCTGGAAAGACGACGATTATGAATTTGTTGAATCGCTTCTATGATGTAAATAGCGGATCTGTTTCATTTGATGGTCAAGATATTAGAGAGGTCGATCTGGATAGTTTACGTCAACATGTTGGGATCGTTTTGCAAGAATCTGTTTTATTTTCGGGTACGATCAAAGAAAATATTGCCTTTGGTAAACCAGATGCTTCGGATGAGGAAATTATCGCGGCGGCTAAACAGGCGAACATCCATGACTTCATTATAAGTTTGGATGAAGGATATGAGACAGTCATCAGCGAAGAAAATAATTTGTTCAGTACAGGCCAAAAACAATTGATCAGTATTGCGCGGACGATCATTACCAATCCTGCGCTGTTGATTTTGGATGAAGCAACCAGCAACGTGGATACAGTGACGGAAGCAAAAATCCAAAAAGCGATGGATGAAGCGATCAAAGGACGAACAAGTTTTGTGATTGCTCACCGCTTGAAAACGATTTTGAATGCAGATCGGATCGTTGTTTTACGCGAGGGTCAAGTGATTGAAGAAGGAAATCACCACGAGTTATTAAAAGAAAACGGATTTTATGCGGAACTTTACCGAAATCAATTTGTTTTCAATTAAGATGTTTGATCGCAGCAGAAAATTTTCTGTTGCGATTTTTGTTATTTAACATTTTTTAATGACTTATTTATTGACTTCTCATTTTGTAAATGCTAAATTCAATGTAATCATTTAAGGAGGTCAGAACTCATGACAAGCAGTACGGTGAAATGCATAGAGCTTCAATCAGTTGAATCAGCGTGTTGTTGTATGGTGCCGAAAGCAGCATACCATTTTGTCATGTCTATTAACTGTTCTGGACTCGTTTAAAAAGAAGGAAATTTCTAATTTTTAGCGATTGCAAGAGGTGCAGCTTTAATAGTCTGCATCTCTTTTTTTGTCGATAAGATTAGGATTTTTACCCAAAAGAGGAGGAACAACCATGTGTTGTCGCTGCATAGCTGAACGTAGATAAAACAAACTAGGAGGAAGAAATTCATGGATTTATCAACGAAATTGATTCACGGGGGAATCAGCGAAGACCCATTGACTGGAGCGGTCAGCGTACCGATCTATCAAACATCGACTTACCGCCAAAAAAAATTAGGCCAACCAGGAGACTTTGAGTATTCTCGTTCGGGCAATCCAACGCGAAATGCCTTAGAGGAGCTGATTGCAGATCTTGAAGGCGGTGTGAAAGGTTTTGCTTTTGGATCAGGCTTAGCTGCCATTCATGCAGTTTTATCATTATTTCAACCGGGGGATCATTTGATCTTGGGCGACGACGTTTATGGAGGTACTTTCCGTTTATTAGAAAAAGTTTTTAAACCATTGGGCTTGAGTTATACGATGGTAGACAGCCAAGATTTGACACAGATTGAAGCGGCGCTGACAGCTCACACAAAGGCGCTTTATATAGAAACTCCCAGCAATCCGCTGTTAAAAATCATTGATTTAGAAAAAAGTGCAGCTTGGGCAAAGAAAAACAAATTGTTAACGATCGTGGACAATACGTTTGCGACACCTTATTTGCAACAACCGTTGGCTTTAGGCGCTGATATTGTACTGCACAGCGGGACTAAATATTTAGGCGGTCACAGTGATCTAGTTGCGGGGCTAGTAACGACAAATAAAACAGATTTAGCTGAAAAAATCGGCTTCAATCAAAATTCGATTGGTGGTGTTTTAGGCCCACAAGACAGCTGGTTATTGCAACGTGGGATCAAAACATTGGCGGTACGAATGGAAGCACATCAAAAGAATGCAGAAATGATCGCAGAATTTTTAATCAATCATCCAGCGGTTGCTAACGTTTACTATCCAGGTTTGGCGGCTCATCCGGGACATGAAATTGCTGTTAAACAAATGCGCGGTTTCGGTGGAATGATTGCTTTTGAATTAGTAGATGAAGGCCGCGTTGCCGAATTTGTCGAAGCATTGAAAATCATTACTTTGGCTGAAAGCTTAGGCGGTGTCGAAAGTCTAATCGAAGTACCAGCGGTCATGACCCATGCTTCGATTCCAAAAGAAAAACGGGAAGCTGCAGGTATCAAAGATGGATTGATTCGTTTATCGGTGGGGATCGAAGCAGTTGAAGATTTAAAAAATGATTTAGAGCAGGCTTTGCTTATAAAATAAAGAACAAGACTAAAAAATACTAAGAACAGATCGTTTATGAAGCAAACGATCGCTGGAGGAAAATCAAAATGAAAAAATCAATGATTGCCATTGCTAGTTTATTAGTTGTAGGAGTCCTATTTTTGGCAGGGTGCCAGTCAAATGATAAGGCGGATGATAGCGCAAGTTCAGAAAAAACGTTGCGAGTGGGAACAGAAGGAACGTACTCCCCATTTTCTTTCCGGGATGATAACGATAAATTAACTGGTTATGATGTAGATGTAGCAAAAGCTGTTGCTAAAAAAATCGACTATAAAGTTGAATTTGTCGAAGCTCCGTGGGATTCAATGTTAGCAGCTTTTGACGCAAACAAATCCGATGTGGTCTTCAATCAAGTTGCGATCACTGACGAGCGGAAAGAAAAATATTTATTCAGCACACCATATTCTGTCTCACATCCAGCGCTGATCGTTAATAAAGACAATAATGAAATCAAAGATTTTGCCGATTTGAAAGGAAAAACTTCTGCGCAGTCATTAACGAGCAACTACGCACAAATGGCAGAAGACCTTGGCGCGAAAATCTCTAGTGTTGATGGCTTCAGTAAAGCAGTCGAATTAGTCGGCAATAACCGTGCAGACGCCACTTTGAATGATGACGTGACTTACTATGACTATTTGAATCAAAAACCTGACGCACCGATTAAAATTGTTAAAACATCAGATGAATCTACCGAAGTCGCTGCAATGTTTCATAAAGACGACGAAGCGTTAGTCAAAAAAGTCGATAAAGCTATCAAAGAATTACAAGATGACGGGACTTTGACAAAACTATCAGAAAAATATTTTAAGAGAGATATCTCTAAATAAGAAAGTTGGTTCGATCTTGTTGACCAAACTAGCTATCTACGCAGCAAATTAATTCGTTAAAACGAGGAGTAAGTAAAATGGAACGAACGATTGATATTATTCAAAGCTCAGCGCTGCCGTTATTTTGGGCACTGTTAAAAATGACGATTCCCTTAACGTTGATCTCATTTGCATTAGGTATGATCTTAGCATTGATCACTGCCTTAGCACGTATCTCAAAGAATCGTATTTTAAATGGAATTTTCTTTCTATATGTCTGGATTTTCCGCGGAACCCCGCTATTGGTCCAATTATTCATTGTCTTTTTTGGGCTTCCGTCGGTGGGAATCCAAATGGATGCTTGGACAGCAGCGATTTTAACTTTTTCATTAAATACCGGCGCGTATGCTTCTGAAAATATTCGTTCCGCTTTACTGGCAATCCCAAAAGGTCAATACGAATCAGCAGCTTCATTAGGAATGAGTCGCTGGCAGATTTTGCACCGCATCATTGCACCGCAAGCATTCAAGATCGCTTTACCGCCGTTGTCTAACAGTTTTGTCAGTTTAGTCAAAGATACGTCGCTGGCAGCGAGCATCACGATTGTTGAGATTTTTATGACTGCGCAAAGAATCGCCGCTCGGACCTATGAACCGCTGCTGCTTTACAGCATGGTGGCGATCTACTATCTGATCTTTTGTACCTTCTTGAATTATCTGCAATCCGTACTTGAAAAACGGATGATTTATTAGGAAGGGGGAGCTAGCTATGTTGACAATTGAAAAATTAAATAAAAGTTTTAACGGAACGCAAGTTTTAAAAGAGATCAACCTAGTCTTTCAGCCAGGAGAAACGACCGTCATCTTAGGACCGTCGGGTTCAGGGAAAAGTACGTTGCTGCGTTCAATCGATCTATTAGAAACGCCGGACAGCGGCACGATCAAGATTGATCAAGACAAACTTACATTTCCACAAAATTTATCATTTCGCCAATTAAAAGAATATCGTGGCCATTTTAGTATTGTTTTTCAAGCATACAATCTTTTTCCCCACTTGACGGTCATTCAAAACGTCATGGAAGGTCCGACACAGGTGAAGAAAATTTCGAAAACGCAAGCACACGAACAAGCAGAAGAACTGCTGAAAAAGGTTGGACTATTAGATAAAGCTTTGGAACGACCCAAACAATTGTCTGGCGGACAAATGCAGCGAGTTGCAATCGCGCGAGCTCTAGCGATGGAACCAGAATTCATGCTTTATGATGAACCTACCAGCGCGCTTGATCCGGAACTTGCACAAGAAGTTTTGCAAGTAATCAAAGATTTGGCAGAGGCAGGTAATGGGCAGATTGTTGTGACTCATCATTTAGAATTTGCCCGCAAAGTTGCCGATCGGATCGTTTTTCTAGAAGACGGACAAGTGACTTTTGACGGTAGCAGCGCAGCCTTTTTTGAAAGCGACAATCCACGGATCCAGCGATACTTGCAACAATTTTTATAAAAGAAAGAGGAGAGGACAAAAATTGTCCTCTCCTCTTTTTTCGAATAAACGGAAAGAAACAGCTTCAAGAAAATCCTGTTTATTTCTTGAAGCTGCTTACGTTTGTCACACTCCTTTTAAGACTTAGTAAGTTGTATCTCGGGTTTTGGTTCTTGGATTTTTACTATGATCAATTTAGTAATTTCCATCAATAAGACAGCCGAGACGGCTAATGACAATGCCAAACCGATCTCTGTCAATGCGAAGGTGCTTGGGATAGCGAAGACTTCGCGTAATCCAGGCAGCAAGGTCAAGCTGAACAATCCAGAACAAACTAGGATCGCTAGTAAAACCATTTTGTTAGAAAACAAGCCAACTTGCAACGAAGTTTGTGTATTTGAACGAGCCGCGAAAGTCTGCAAGGTTCGGCTCAAGATTAATGTAGTAAACGCCATTGCCACACCGGTTTCTGGTGATTGTTGATTCCCTAACCATTGAGCAGTGATCACTGCTAAAGCAATCAAAATTCCGCGATAAGTTACAGAAACTAACGTTTTGCCAGTAAAGATTCCACTATTTGGATCACGAGGCTGGCGTTTCATAATGGTCGGTTCTGCTTTTTCCATGCCCAATGCGATCGCTGGCAATGAGTCATTGACTAAGTTGATGAAAAGCAGCTGCAATGCGGTGAATGGATTTGACCAACCAATCGCTAAAGCAAAAACAATTGCGATGATCGCTCCTAAGTTTCCAGCAAAGAGATAAGCGACCGCTTTTTTGATATTGTCAAAAACATTTCGGCCAACTTCAACCGCTTTGATGATAGAAGCAAAGTTATCATCTGTTAGGACCATTGCGGCAGCATCTTTGGCCACATCGGTTCCAGTTCCCATTGCGATTCCGATATCTGCTTGTTTCAAGGCGGGAGCATCATTGACGCCATCACCGGTCATAGCTGAGATCTTGCCTTTTTCTTGCCAAGCGCGAACGATCCGAATTTTATTTTCTGGTGAGACACGGGCATAAACGGTAACTTGTTCTAAACATTCAGCCAATTCATCATCCGTTAATTGATCCAATTCAGCACCCGTCAAAGCTTGATCGCCGGATTGGAAGATCCCAATTTCTTTGGCGATAGCAACGGCAGTCGTCTTGTGATCGCCGGTGATCATCACTGTTTTGATGCCGGCTGAATTAGCATCTGCGACTGCTTGGAAAACTTCTTCTCGTGGTGGATCGATCATTGCCAACAATCCGACTAAGACAAGCTCTTCTTCATCAGCTAAGGTCAACTCATTTGTTGAAACTTCTTTATAAGCAAAAGCTAAAACACGTAAGGCACGTTCGGAAAAGTGTTCGTTTTGTTTTTGGAAACGTGCTTTTAATTCAGCAGTCAGCTCCACGACTTGCCCATTTAATAAAACTTTTGTACTGCGCTCAAAGAGGATATCTGGTCCGCCTTTAGTCACCATAAGTTTTTGCTGAGCGATTGTATGAAGGGTAGACATCAACTTACGATCCGAATCAAACGGTAGTTCCGCTTCACGAGGATATTTTTCTCGCAGTTCGCGATAAGACTGATTTTGTTTTTCACTGAAGTCGATCAGTGCGATTTCAGTTGGATCGCCTAATTTCGTTCCATCGTTACTGATTGCTGCGTCGTTGGCTAAAACACTGATGTCGATCAAACGTTGTTCGTCTATTTGCCATTGTTGTGGGTCGTTAGAAAATTCACCGTTTTGTCCGTTGGCTAAGTAATAATCAACGACAGTCATTTTATTTTGCGTTAGTGTGCCGGTTTTATCGGTACAAATGATACTAGTCGAGCCTAAAGTTTCGACGGCTGGCAGTTTGCGAATAATGGCATTGTGTTTTGCCATTTTTTTTGTTCCTAATGAAAGGACGATCGTTACGATTGATTGCAAGGCTTCAGGAATAGCAGCTACAGCGACTGCTACAGCGAACATGAAGGCATTCATAATATCTTGGGTCACATCCGCTGAACCATCTAAAAAGACACGCATCAGCTGAACGCCTAAGATTACTAACGACAAAATCAAGATTGCAAGGCTCAATTTTTTACTGAAGAGATCTAAGCCTCGTTGCAACGGTGTTTTTTGTTCTGTAGTTGATTCTAATAGACCAGCAACTTGACCGATTTCAGTGCCACTGCCTGTCGCAGTTACTAAAAATTTACCGCGACCGTATGTGACGATCGTTCCGCTGAACACCATGTTGATGCGATCGCCGACAGGGGCTTCAGCAGAAAGTACGGTGATTTTTTTCTCCGCGGGTGTCGATTCGCCAGTCAGCATACCTTCGTCAACTTTTAACGAGCCGACTTCAAGTAAGCGGCCATCTGCGGGAACATAGTCGCCCGCTTCTAAAATAATAATGTCGCCAGGTACGATTTCTTTTGCGGGAATCGTTTGTGCTTGTCCGCTGCGAAGGACATTGGCATCAGGTGCTGAAAGTTTTTTCAACGCATCAAGCGAACCTTCTGCTTTTTTTGTTTGGATCACACTGACCACAGAATTCAAGAGCAATACGGCAAAGATAACGAGCGATTCTACATGGGCGCCCATGACCATCTGGACGATTGCTACAATCAGTAAGACGATCACCATCGCATCTTTGAATGTTTCGATAAACAAGGTCAGCGCTGATTTTTTCTTAGCTTCTAACAGTTGATTAGGACCATTTTCTTGCAGTAGCTGTTGCGCTTTTTCTGAACTTAAACCGTCTGCAGTCGTATTCAAATCTTTCATCAACAGATCCGTTTCTTTTTGATACACATGTTTTGTCAATTTACATCCCCCAATGATTTTTTTTACTTAACTTGGTTTTTTGCAGTCGTTAGCTGATTGTATTTCAGCAAGTAGAACTAACAAAAAAGAGACCCAAGGCAAGTAGTTATACTTGTCTTAGGTCTCACCATTTCATACGATACCAGAAAACCATCACTGGTTTACTTACTGTTGATATCACAACAACAACGTTGCCGGTTACTCCCCTAAGGAGTTATTAATATATTTATACTCTAACGTAAACTATTTATGATTACAAGAAAAATGTTGAATTAACAGAGCAAATTCATAAAATAATTTTACTTGTGCCTTGCTGAGTCTGTTTTAAAAGGTTATTTAATTTTTATTAAGAAACTATTTTCCCGCAATAATCGTCTTGATCGTACTTTCATCTAAGCCTTTTAAAACTTGGATCAGCATTTCTTTTGCGGCATCAAAATCTGCGATGTTGAACATTGTTTGATGGGTATGGATATAGCGTCCGCAAACACCGATAACTGTACTTGGAATGCCTGTGTTAGAAGTATGCGCTGCTCCAGCATCGGTCCCGCCTTTTGAGACAAAGTATTGGTAGGGGATGTTGTAAGTTTCCGCCGTATCTAATAAATATTCCCGCAAGCGAGGAAGTAAAATCATACCGGGATCTTGAATCCGTAAAAGCGTCCCTTCGCCTAAATGACCGAACGTTCCGTTAGTTGTGACTAAATCATCTGCGGCTGAACAATCGACTGCGAAAAACAGATCCGGCTGGAATTTTGTAACAGCTGGTTTGGCACCGCGCAAACCGACTTCTTCTTGGACATTTGCTCCGGCGATTAATGTATAATCGAATGTTTCCTTTTGCAAAGCTTCTAATGCTTCTAATACAACGGTACAACCGTAACGATTGTCCCAAGCTTTACTAATAATATTTTTGCCGTTGGCTGTTTTAACCGTCTCAGTTTGCGGGACGATTGTATCTCCGGGTAACACGCCATAAGCCAACGCTTCATCTTTTGATTCAAAGCCTGCGTCAAATAAAATATCTTCGACTTTTACTTGACCTTGGCCGCTTGTTCCGCGCAATAAATGTGGTGGGACTGAAGAGGAGACACACGGATAATTGCCTTTGCCAGTCTTTAAAGTAAAGCGTTGTGCCGAAACGACATAAGGATTCCAACCGCCTAAAGGGACGACTTTGAACAGGCCGCGCGGAGTGATCTCCGTCAATAAGAATCCGACTTCATCCATATGAGCTGCGACCATTACCCGTGGTTTATTGGTGTCTGCTTGGCGTAGACCGAAAATACCGCCCAAACCATCTTGTTGCACCTCATCGACTAATGGCGTAAGTGCTGTTCGCATATAGCTACGAATATCTTCTTCAAAACCGCTCGTTCCTTGCAACTCGGTTAATTCTTTGATTCGTTGAAATGTTTTTTCTTCCATCTGTTGTCCACTCCTTGAAAATCGAAATCTTATTTTACAACTTGAAAATAAATCAATTCAAACTCAATCATCGACTGATTGAGTTTTTCGTGTGTAGCACCAAAAATTTTTTGAGTAATGGGTACTAGTTCTGCAGGTGTGAATGTATCAGCAAAATATGCTTGAAAAAAATCACGACTGATCATTTCATAGCTAGTATAGCTAAATTTTTTTGTTTGAAAAGGAATATGTAATTCCGCTAAAAAGGATTTGTACCGTTCATTTAATGATAAATCGGGATTTGTTTCCTCGTAAGGTGAGAATAATTGATCCTCGTCTTTTACGACTCGCAACAGCAAGCACCAATTGCGACTGGTATGATAAAAGGCCAGCAAATCTGATTGCGACTGCAAAGCCGGATTCATCGCTGAAAAAACAAGGTCGTAGCGATGTTTATTTTGGGCTAAAAAAGGTTCTTGCGCTTGTTTAATCAATCGTACATGTTCTGCTGATTTTGCAGCAGCTATTTGCAACATCTTCTCAGAGATATCTACAAGATCATATTCTTTCACCGCGGTTTGTAGGGCAGGAATATAACGGCCTGTTCCACCGGCAAGATCTAAAAATGTGTGACAAGGAAGCAGCTTTTGCGTGAATAAAAATTCACGGAGATCTTGTGCAATCGGTAAGGTAGATTCTTGCTGAATTGCTTCATAATCTTCAGCAAATTCATCCCAAAAGGATTCTAGTTCACTTAAATAATCAGACATCAAAGACCTTCTTTCTGCGTATCGCTAGGATTTAGTATACACTTCCAGTAAAGGAATTTGAAGGTTGTAGATTTTTTAAGCAGTTGAAATAAAGCAAAAAGCCTTTGGTAAATTTTTCTGAAGATCAAAGGCTTTTTGCTGCGTTTCTTTATTTCAATAAATTTTTTTGTTCACGCTTGGCGATCATCGGTAAGATCATTCCTAATGAAAGCAGCACGATCGGTGTCAAAATATTTAGCGTCAATTGGAACATCCAAGAACTAGGATCAGCTGCATAATCCACTTTTGGCAGCATTCCCAGTACACAAGCTAAGATCGTAAAAATAAAACACCAAGAACCAACTAAAAAGCCTAGTTTAGGATTTTTGATAAATTTGTATTCTGAATTGAATTTTTTGTATTGCGCATTCAACATCATGTAGGCAAAGAATACCCAGATATAACGCATCGGCATTACGATTGAATTCAGATTGGTCAACCATTGGACTAAAATACTCATACTTTTGATCCCGAAAATCGGCAAAATGATAATGATACTTACAAGGATTCCTGTCAATAAATACCCATTAGTCAAAGTGCCTTTATGATTTCTTTTACGCAGCCACTGAGGAACGTATTCTGGATCGGCATCTGATAGTAAAATTTTTAATGGTGCGTCGATAGAAAAGGCTAAAGCAGAAGATTGGACGGCAGTTTGAGCTAATCCGTAGATGATCATCAAAAGGTTGCCGACACCTAAGTGATTTCCTAAAATTTGAAAGGCACTGTAGGCACCGTTCGCCATCAAGTCGTCTGGAATATTGTTGCTGTCAAACAGCATACCCATAGCAACAGAACCAAGCACGGCACTTAATCCGATCATTGTTGCCATAAAAATCATGGCTTTTGGAAAGTTTTTAGTCGGGCGATCGATCGAATTTACATAAGGGGAGATTTTTTCCGCGCCGCCGACTGCGAAGACTAACATGGAAATCGTAGCGAAATAACTAAGATTGAAATCAGGAATGTACGTTTTGACATCCCCCATATCAGGTGTAGCCATTTTGAAAGATGGATCAATAAAAGGAACCGTCACTGCTAAGATAATGAATAAGATCGACATAATCAACATTCCAGAACCCGCGACACTTCCAATGACTTTCAAGGTAGTCAGACCTTTAGTAGACAGAACTAAAAAAATTAAGAAAATTGCTAATGAAATGATCGCGACGGTCCGAACACTCATATCGGTAGCGACTTGGCCGTTGCCCTGAAACACCCAACCTAGAGCAATCAAAACAGATTGCGGTTTTTGTGCGAGATAAGTGATATGAACGACCCAATAAGTCCATGCTGCATAGTAAGCAATTTTTCTTTTGCCGGTCGTTTCTTTGACCCAAGAACTAACACCACCTGAACTACTTTTAAAAGTGGAACCCAGCTGCCCAACGATCAGTGCATACGGAACAAAATAAAGCAGCATGATCAGTATCCAAGAAACAACTACCGAGATGCCTTGTTGGGCGTAATTATTAACGACATTACCAAATCCCCAGACCATACTAAAGGCAATCATTGAAACCGTGAACCAACGAATCTTCTTATCAGTCATTTGTACTTCTTCCCTTCTCTCCAAATATTCTAAAATAAAGCGCTTACATAGTTGTTTTAAGTATAGAGAAGAAGGAGGGAAAAAGAATCTACTTGGCAGATTTTTCATTTATTTTTCTTCTAAATTTAATTTTTCGATTATTTTTATCTAAAGTTAGCAAATAATAACTTTTAAATGATGTGTTTATTTGGAGAGTGCTTCTAAATGAATAATAAAAAAGACAGGGGGTTCAAACATTTTAGATCAAAGTCCTTCACCTAGTCTTAATGTGGTGCAATTGTTTTACTCAAGACTAGGGAACGGCTAAGAAATTACTGATCTTCTACTTTTTAAAAATAGTAATATTGTACGACCATGATAGCAATCAAAACTAAGATTCCCGGCAAATAATTGGAGACACGGATCTTAGTCAGCTTCATAACATTTAAACCAATCGCTAAGATCATTAAACCGCCAATCGCGCTGATTTCATTCATGAGGCTATCCAGTAATTCTTTTGGCAAATAACGGACGATGATGCTTGCAAAAATCGTGATTGCACCTTGATAAATTAAGACAGGAAAAGCCGAGAAAAGGACACCAATCCCTAGTGAAGCAGTCAGCATGATTGACATGAATCCATCCATTACAGCTTTAGTAAATAAGGTTTGATGACTGCCGGTTACACCACTTTCGATCGCGCCAATGATCCCCATTGATCCAATCAAATAGATCAAAGTAGCGGTGACAAAGCCTTCAGCAAAATTGCTGCTGCCGTGAGCAAAGCGTTTTTCTAAAAATAAACCTAACCGAGTCATCGAGTCTTCGATTTTTAAAAACTCACCGATCATTCCGCCAAGACAGATACTGATGATGATCACAATAAACGAGCTTGCTTGCAACGACATTTGGAGTGCTAAAGCGATCACACCTAAAGCGATTCCCTTTGTGACCGTATCTTTTGTTTGCTCCGTAATATTTCGCAAAATAACTCCAGAAAAACTTCCCACAATGATTGCGAGGCAATTGACGATTGACCCTAACAACATAAAGCACACCTAGTTTCTATGTATTTGATTAAAGAATAATTAAATATTACGTAGATATCATCTTAACATGTGGGAAATCTTTTTTGAATAGAAAAAGTACCGAACTTTTTGCTATTGGGTTAGCGGCGGGTTCTAGCAAATTAGGCATCGATTTTATGAAAGCTCTTTCTTTCCAGACATAATTTTTTTAGCTATACTGGATTTAGCAGAAAGGGAGGGAATTTATATGAATGAATTTTTTGCCGAGGAAATAGAAAAAGCGGAAGAAAAAAATCCGCTAATGTTAAAATTATTGAAACAACGCACGATTTTGATCTATGGTGAGATCAATCAAGAATTAGCCAAGACAGTGACGGAGCAATTGCTTTATTTATCAGCAATCAATGATGATCCTATCACGATGTTTATCAATAGCCAAGGCGGTCACGTGGAATCGGGTGATACGATTCATGATGTTATCCGATTTATTAAGCCAAAAGTGAAAATGATTGGAACGGGCTGGGTGGCAAGTGCGGGGATCACGATCTATTTAGCCGCTGATAAAAAAGATCGTTACAGTTTGCCGAATACTCGATACATGATCCATCAGCCAGCAGGCGGCGTGCAAGGACAATCTACCGAGATTCAGATCGAAGCCAAAGAAATTTTACGAATGCGCAAACGTGTGAACCAATTGATCGCTAAAGCGACAGGGCAAACACTTGAGCAAATTGAAAAAGATACCGATCGTAATTTCTGGTTGTCAGCTGAAGAAGCGAAGGAGTATGGCATCGTCGGAAAAATCATTGAATCGGATACGGGAATCAAATAAAGCCAACTATTTTTCAAAAATGAATGTCCAGATTTTAACAGAAGACCAAATACAAAATTAGAAAAGGAGTGGGACAAACATCTTGTCGCACTCCTTTTTTCGAATAAACAGTGTTCAGAAGTAGCCTCTTCGGAAATAAGCCGAGATTCTACAAAAATGGGAGAAGTAATTTTTGGAAATTCTTTCTTGTTTCTTGCCCCCCCTGCTTCTGTCATCATTCTCTTCTAAAGTTCGATTGTTTCGCCAACTGTCATGATGGTGCCGACATTTTCTGGTAATAATTGAACAAAAGCTTCAGGATCTTGCTTGATGACAGGAAAGGTATTGTAATGGATCGGTACGACGTGTTTTGCTTTCAATCGTTTAGCGGCAATAGCGGCATCAGAAGGTCCCATCGTGAAATTGTCTCCAATTGGTAAGAAAGCAAGATCAATCTCAAAAGTCTCACCTAAAAATGCCATGTCGCCAAAGTAGGCGGTATCCCCAGCATGATAAATCGTTTTTCCTTCAGCTTGCAAAATAAAACCAGCTGGTTCACCCATGTAAAGCATTTGTCCGTTTACCTCGTAACCTGAACTATGGTAGGCTTGGACCATTTTGACTCGACCGAAAGGAAAATCAAATTCTCCACCGATATTCATGCCATGTGTTTTTTGCACCCCGTTTTTTTCCGCGAAGTTGCAAATTTCGACGATACTGATGACTGTGGCATCGTTGCGTTTGGCAATTGGGATCATATCGCCGATGTGGTCGCTATGTCCGTGGGTAACTAAGATCCAATCTGTCTTGACTTCATCTGCGATCAGGTCGGTCAAAGAATTTCCTGTGATAAATGGATCGAATAGTAATTTTTGTCCATCTTTCATAACGATCGATAAAACGGAATGACCATGATAAGTGATTTTCATAAGATACCCTCCTCACTTTTATTATAACGAAAGCCGCCAATAATAAGTAAGCTTTTGCTTTAATGTGAAATCGGTTAAACTAAAAAGAAAAATGCGGAGGCGAGAAAATGGAGTTGACGATTGATCCAAAAATAGCTGAACAAGGTGTGACCTTGGCTTATAGTGTCATTGAATTTACCAACGAAGCGTATAATAAAAAAATTTGGCAGGAACTAGTAGATCCATTACTTAAACAAATTGAAACGGAGGACACGATCGAAAGGATCAGAGAGGAGCCGCGAATTAGTGCGACCAAAAAAGTGTATCGAACTTTTGGAAAAGATCCGGCGCGTTTTAGACCGTCGTCTGAGAGTCTGTGGCGGCGAATCGTTCAGCAAAAGGGTCTGTATCAGATCAATGCACTTGTCGATTTAAATAATTACTTTTCTTTAAAATGGAAATTGCCTTTTGGGGTCTATGACCTTGCAAAGATAACAGAGCCGATCCAATTAACGGTCGGACAAGCAGAACATTATGCGGGGATCGGAAATAAATCGCTCAACCTCGAAAATCTGTTAATTTTGACGGATAAAGCAGGCGCATTTGGCAGTCCAACCGCGGATTCAACTAGAGGAATGATCACTGAAAAGACGACGAAGGCCTTATTGATTGGCTATCAATTTGCAAGCGACTCAGTCATTGAACAAACTGAAGTAAAAACTATTTTAGAAAACTATTTATCTGATTGTCGAGTCGTTGAACAAGGCATCAGTTAAAAAGACGAGACAAACTTTCTGCCGCCTCTATTCCCAATTTTTACAAACATTGATCCACTGTTCAAATGGAGCATATTTTTCCAATTCTGGAAGTGTCAATTCAATCGCATTATTTGGATTGCCGCAGGCGGGATAGACGCTTTCAAAGCGCTTCAGCGACTCATCCAGATAAATTTCAACTCCGGGATTAACAGCAAACGGGCAAACACCGCCGACTGGATGTCCGATGATCGGTTCCACTTCATCTGCTTTCAACATCAAAGCTCGTTCGCCAAAAGCTGCTTTGTATTTAGCATTATCGATCTTGGCATCACCAGCAGTAACAATCAAAATATTTTTATGAGCTTTCTTTTGTTTAAAAGACAACGTTTTAGCGATACGTTCCGGTGCACAATGCAGCGCTTGCGCCGCTAGTTCCACTGTAGCGCTAGAGATGGAAAATTCTTGGATACGTTCGGCCAGACCATATTGTGAAAAAAATGTTTTTACAGCTTCAGCAGACATACAAATTCCTCCTTGTTTATTCGACTTTCTTTCAGCAGAAAATAGCTTTTCTGTTGCAGACTAGTTTGTTAAGATCTAAAAATTTTTTTCATTTGGATTAATTAATAATCATACGCGCTTTGCCCAACACAGTAAATGGTCGTTTGCTAAAATAGAAGAAGAGTTTTTGATAGGAGGGATCCGCGATGAAAGAGGACAAGAAGAAATTATTAGCTAAAATAGCATATATGTATTATGAACAAGAGCTGACGCAAGCGCAGATTGCCAAAGAACTAGCAATCTATCGTACGACAGTCAGCCGAATGTTGAGCCAAGCTAAAGCAAGCGGCCTCGTGGAGATCAAAATCAATCATTTTGATGCGAGTCTGTTCGAGTTAGAAGAACAGTTGAAACGGACTTTTAATTTAACCGCTGTTGAATTAGTATCGACAGAAAGCAATACTAGTGAAGAAGTAAAAGAAGAACGGTTGGCAACAGCCGCAGGCGCATGGATCCGCCGTCAGTTGACAGATGGAATGACTATAGGTTTGTCGTGGGGTGCCAGTGTCGGCGAGGCGGTCAATAAAATTGAGTCAAAACAGTTATCAAATATCACGGTTGTACCGGTAGTCGGTGGTCCGAGCCACATCAATTCGCGCTATCATGTAAATACATTGGTCTATGAACTTGCACGTAAATTAAACGGCAATAGTTTATTCGTGAATGCTACGGTGATCCAAGAAACTAAAGAATTGGCTGAAGGGATCTTCAATTCAAAATATTTTTATGATTTAAAGGAAGCTTGGCAGCATCTGGATCTAGTAATCGTTGGGATCGGCGGTCCGTTGAGCTATCATAAAAGCCAGTGGCGTGATTTATTATCCCCAGCAGATTATGCCGAATTAAAATTACGCGAAGCAGTTGGCGATTGTTGCTGCCGGTTTTATGACAGTTACGGAAAAGAGTTGACTGGTGAGCTGAGTCGGCGCACGATCGGATTGTCTTTAGAAGAATTGGCAAAAGTTCCGCAGTCGGTGGGAATCGCACGTGGGATTTTTAAGGCTCGTTCGATCGTACCGTTATTGAAAAAAGGGTATTTGAAAACATTGATCACTGATCAAGAAACCGCACAAGAAATTTTGCGATTAAACGAACGAAAGTAGTTTTTTTATAAAAAATGCACATTTGTGCGATTAGTGAATAAAATTTATTTGCGAAAGGCTTGTTACGGGGCTTTTCGTTTTTTTTTAGCGAGCAAATACAGAAATCTCTTTGTTTGGATGCTACGCTTGAGCTATAGAAAAGTGCAAAGGAGATTTTTTTAAATGGAATTTATGTTAGACACAGCCAACCACGCCGATATTAAAAAATTTGTTGCTAGTTTACCGATCGCTGGTGTTACCTCGAACCCTTCGATCGTAAAAAAAGAAGGGAAAATCGAATTCTTCCAACACATGAAAGCAATTCACGAAATTATTGGCGAACAGCGTTCATTGCATGTTCAAGTCGTAGCAACGGATTATGAAGGAATCATTCGAGATGCAGAAACGATCTTAGCGAAGATTGATCCAAACGTTTTCATCAAGATCCCAGTAAATGAACCTGGATTAAAAGCGATTAAAGAATTAAAAAGCCGAGGTATCAATGTGACAGCGACCGCTATTTATACAAAGTTTCAAGCGTATTTAGCGATCGCAGCAGGTGCTGATTACATTGCACCATACTTTAATCGGATGGAAAATTTGAACATCGATCCGCGAGAAGCGATTTTTGAAATGGCAGAAGAAATCGAACGGACAAAGAGTAAAACAAAAATTTTGGCAGCAAGTTTTAAAAATGTCGGTCAAGTCAATGCCGCATTGGAAAATGGCAGTCAAGCGGCAACAATGGGGGTCGATATCATCCAGCAAGCGCTATCGATGCCTTCGATTGCTCAAGCAGTGACTGATTTTACCGGTGATTGGGAAACAATCTTTGGCGAAGGAACAACTATTTCTGATTTATAAGTCGCAAAGAAAGTGCGACATTCAGACTGCAGACGACACGATGATTGATGTCTGCAGTTTTTTTGACAGCTAGTTCAGCCAAATAAATCTTTGTGAGGAGCATCTAAAAGCAAATCATTTCCGATTTTTTGGATAGACTTCTATAATGACAGGTACGAGAGGGGATGTATGGATGGAAACACGTGCAATTGTTATCGAACAATATGGTCATGCAGACCAATTAAAAGAAAGTCAAGTGGAGTTGCCTAAATTAGGTGAACATCAAGTTTTAGTCAAAGTAAAAGCAACGTCTGTCAATCCAATTGATTGGAAGTTGCGGGAGGGCTACTTGGCACAAATGATGCCATGGGATTTTCCAATTATTTTAGGTTGGGATGTTGCTGGCGAGATTGCAGAAGTGGGCTCGGCAGTAGCTGATTGGCAAGTTGGTCAAGCTGTTTTTGCTCGGCCTGAAACGACTCGTTTTGGTACTTACGCAGATTATGCAATCGTTGACGACCATTTATTAGCAACTAAGCCGGATACTGTTTCGTTTGCAGAGGCAGCCGCAGTTCCTTTGGCGGGCTTAACCGCATATCAAGCATTATTTACTCATGGAAAATTAACAGCTGGAGAAAAAGTTTTGATCCATGCAGGTGCGGGTGGTGTCGGAATCTATGCTATCCAATTAGCAAAAAATGCTGGAGCAACAGTCATTACGACAGCCAGTGAAGAAAATCATGCGTTGCTAAAAGAATTAGGTGCCGATCAAGTGATCGATTATCATACGACAGATTTTTCAGAAGTAGTATCAGAGATTGATTTAGTTTTTGATACAATGGGCGGCGAGGTTCAAGCAAATAGTTTCAAAGTCTTACCTGAAAATGGCCGTTTGATCTCGATCGTCGGCAAGCCAGATGAAGAATTGGCTAAAAAGGTTGCAGTAGCGGAAAGTATTTGGTTGCAACCAGATGGGAAACAACTGCAAGAAATCGCAGATCTAATGGCTGAAGGTAAAGTAAAAAGTATCGTGGGGCATACCTATCCCCTCACAGCAGCAGGTGTAAAAGCTGCTCATGAATTGAGCGAGACCCATCATGCCAAAGGAAAAATCGTTTTAAGCAATGAATAAAAATGGAATCGATTTTTGCTTTAATCCAATAATTAAATAAAAAAAGTAGCTCTTGTTGTATTCAAGTAAAAATGAATGCGGCAAGAGTTGCTTTTTTTATGAGCAGTCAACCTGAGTGAAATGATTAAAATCAGATTTAGTTTCGCCAATAAATGAGCAAGTATTTTAGAAAATAAAGCCTTGTTCTTTTAGAAATTCGCCGGTGTTTTGTCGGCGCGGGTAGTTAAAATGGTGACGAATTTTTTCTGACCAGTTGGTCTGCTGATTGTTGGCATTACGTTGCTGATAGTAGGCTGCAGTTTTTTTATCATAGTTTTCAATCAACGTGGGTGTGAGTGAGCGGTACGTGTTGGTTCCAAGCACTGCATCGAGGGGCAAACGTGGTTTGACTTCATTTTTTTCGGCAGGATAGCCAACGAACATCCCAAATACCGGGTAAGTTAATTCAGGCAGTTCGAGCAATTCTTTCATTTTGAATAAATCATTACGAATACCGCCGACATAACAGATACCTAGTTTTTCTGATTCTGCAAAAACCGCCATCGATTGGGCAGCTAAGGCCGTATCGACAATTGCTGTGACCAACGACTCCATCTTTCGTAAATGATCGTCCGTATCTTCATTCAGTGCCAAGACTTGTGCGTGTTTATTCAGGTCTGCTACAAAAATATAAAGTTCACCGTTGTTTCCGTTAGTGACTGGAAAATTTGCGAGCTGTTCGATTGTTTCCCTTTTTTTCTGGTCGGTGATCTCAACGACGGAAAAGGCTTGTAAAAAATTTGAGCTGCTGGCACTTTGAGCTGCTAAGATTAATTTTCTTTTTAATTCTGAGTTTAATGTTTGCGAGGTGAATGAGCGGACGGATGTGTGTTGAATCATTGTTTCAAAAAGTTCCATTAAAGAACCTCCTTTTTTTAATCAGCATAATGCTGACGAATCTAGAAGTAAAGAAGAATTGTTTCTTTAGAACAATCATTTGCTGCACCTTAATAAAGGATTCAGTTCGACGAGCAATCAACACAAGTGAGGAAAACACGAACAATCGATGGAAAAACATTATTTTTATTAATAAAATTTTAATTGTTTTATAATCGTTGTGTTATAATGAAAAACATTATCTGAAGGGAGATAGGTAAATGCGGGGAGTAGTAACGGTTATTGGAAAAGATAAGGTCGGGATCATTGCCGGAGTCAGTCAAAACCTAGCGGAACAAAATATCAATATTCTTGATGTTTCGCAAACAATTATGGACGAATATTTTACGATGATGATGTCAGTCGATTTGTCTGCTGCGACAGTTGATTTTGAAGCGGCAAAAGCACAGTTTCATGAATTAGGAAAAACGTTGGGTGTTAAGATCAGTATTCAAAACCAAGAAATTTTTGATGCAATGCATAAATTATAAGGAGGTCTGCTTGTGGAAACGAATCAAATACTGGAGACGATTCGAATGATCGAAGAGGAAAATCTGGATATTCGAACGATTACAATGGGGATTTCTTTGTTAGATTGTATCGATAGCGACAGCGATCGTGCATGTGAAAGAATCTATCAAAAAATTACGACTAAAGCTCGCGATCTTGTCAAAGTAGGCGAGGCGATCGAAGCGGAATATGGGATTCCCATCATTAATAAACGAATCTCTGTTACACCAATCGGTATCATTGCTGCGGCGACTCCGGATACGGATTATGTGAAATTTGCTAAAACTTTAGACAGAGCGGCCAAAGCTGTCGGCGTGAATTTTTTAGGCGGATTTTCTGCATTAGTCGAAAAAGGCTATCAACACGGCGACAAAATTTTGATCGACTCGATCCCGCAAGCTTTGGCGGAGACAGATTTTGTCTGTGCTTCGGTGAATATTGGTTCAACAAGAGCAGGAATCAATATGGATGCCGTCGCTCATATGGGAAAAATCGTAAAGAAAACCGCCGAAGCTTCTGATTTAGGTTGTGCCAAACTGGTCGTTTTTGCGAATGCAGTCGAAGACAATCCCTTCATGGCAGGAGCTTTTCATGGTGTAGGTGAAGCTGATTGCATCATCAACGTTGGTGTCAGCGGACCAGGTGTAGTAAAACGTGCCTTAGAAAAAGTGAAAGGTGAACCGTTTGACGTAGTAGCCGAAGTTGTGAAAAAAACAGCTTTTAAAATTACACGAATGGGACAAATGGTCGGTAAAATCGCATCGGAACGCTTGGGTGTGCCATTTGGAATTGTAGATTTATCGTTAGCACCGACACCGGCAGTTGGGGATTCAGTCGCGCACGTTTTGGAAGAGATGGGGCTAGAAAGTGTCGGGACCCATGGCACGACAGCAGCATTAGCATTGCTAAACGACGCAGTTAAAAAAGGCGGCGTAATGGCTTGTAATCACGTAGGTGGACTATCAGGTGCATTTATTCCGGTTTCAGAAGACGCTGGGATGATCGATGCGGTCAATAATGGTTCGTTGACGATCGAAAAACTGGAAGCGATGACTGCAATCTGTTCAGTAGGATTGGACATGATTGCGATTCCTGGCGCAACACCAGCAAGCAGTATCGCAGCGATGATCGCAGACGAAGCAGCAATCGGAGTGATCAATCACAAAACAACGGCTGTCCGAATTATTCCTGCCAAAGGTAAAAAGATTGGCGAGATGGTTGAATTTGGTGGTTTATTAGGAAGGGCACCAGTCATGGCGGTCAATTCAGCGGGGTCTGCAGATTTTGTCGCTCGCGGCGGGCGGATCCCGGCACCGATTCATTCCTTTAAAAATTAAGTTAGTCGAAAGCGTCGCGTTTTTCTGAGAATACACGAACTGAATTAGATCATAAAAAATGGGGCGAAGGTTTTTCTTTTGCACCATTTTTTTATTTAGTCAGAAATATTCAAGTCAGCGATCAAAAAATTTTGTGTTAGAATGAAATGGACAAAAAAACAGGAGCGGACAAATGAAAAACAAGACGTATTTAAAGGCAAGTTTACGCGAAATCTTTTATTCAAAAGGACGGTTCATTGCGATCGTTCTAATTATTTTATTGGGAACTTTGCTGTATGTTGGGATCAAAGCTACCGGTCCGATCTTGAATCACTCAGCGAGTCGATATATGGACGAGCAGGAGCTGTCTAATTTGCAGATTATCTCTACCGGCGGTTTGACAGCAGAAGATGAAGCGATGGCAGAAAAAATTCCTCATGCACAAGTTGAAAGCGGTTATCAATTTTTTTATGCAGACGATGAAAAAAATCAAGTAATCAAACTGTATTCATACGCTGAAAAGAATCAGCAAAATCAATTAATCGTCAAAAAAGGTCGTCTGCCTAAAAAAGAAAATGAGATTGTTTTGGATGAAAAGGCGTTAAACGAAGGGTATCGATTGAATCAGACATTTAAAATCAAACAGCCAGATCAATTGGAGCGCCAAAATTTTAAGATCGTAGGCTTTGTCCAATCTCCGCTTTATATCAATACAGAAGAACGCGGGCTTTCGACTATTGGAAATGGCAGTGTTGATTTTTTTGCTTATTTGCCAGAAAATAATTTTTCTAACGAAGTAAAATCGGTAATCTATGTTCGTTTTGCAAATGTTAAAAACAAAGAAACCTACGGCAAAACTTATAAAGCAATAATGGATAAAAATATTGAGAAAACCGAAACATTATTTGCGGATCGGCCGAAAGAACGGTTGGCAGAAATCAAAACCGACGCAGAAAAAGAATTGTCGCCCCAAAAAGCTGAAGTGACGGATCATTTAACAAAATTGACAGCCGCTCAAAAAGAGTTGGATCAGGCAAGTACGCAGCTAGAACAGCAAGCGAGTGCGATTCCAGCAGGAAATCCGCAATTGATGCAAGCGCAAGCAGAATTACAAGCACAGCAAAAAGAACTTACGAAAAATCGCGAACAGCTGTTGGCTGCGCAAGAAAAGCTCAACGCTAGTGAAAAAGAAATCAGCGAATTAAAAACGCCTAGCTATTCATATAATCAGCGAGCAGATAATTCTGGTTTTCAAGAATACGGCGATCTTTCTGAGCGAATCGCCGCGATCGCCAATGTCTTTCCAGTCTTTTTTTTCTTTATCGCAGCACTCATCACATTTACGACGATGACGCGGATGGTAGAAGAAAATCGGCGAGAGATCGGGACCTTGAAAGCACTAGGCTATTCGCGCTTTGAAATTTCGATCAAGTATATTATTTACGCCTTATCGGCTGCTGCGATCGGAATCGTTTTAGGTAGTTTGATTGGGACACATACGTTGCCGCGTTTGATCTTTGAACTTTCCAGCGATCGGTACAATTTACCCGGAGTCGAGGCTTTTTACTTAGTACGGCCGATGATCCAAGCGGCGCTCGCTTTTTTATTTGCTAGTTTAGGTGCGGCATTACTTGTTTTATTACGGGAACTTCATGAAAAACCAGCAGTACTGCTGCAGCCTAAAGCACCAAAGCCTGGGAAACGAATCTTTTTAGAACGAATCACGCCGATTTGGTCACGGATGAGTTTTAATTCAAAGGTCAGCTATCGAAATCTATTTCGTTATAAGTCGCGCATGATCATGGCGGTGATCGGGATTGCAGGTTGTGCGGCTTTGATGGTGGCAGGTGTCGGTTTGAAAGATTCGATTGGCTCTGTCGGGGACAAGCAATTTGGACCGATCATCGATTATGAGGCTACGGTTACGTTAAAAGATCAACCAGATCAGAAAAAAATAGAAGCGCTCTTTTCACAGAATAAAAAAATCACGAGCCACTTAGCTGCGCTGAATCAAACGGTCGAATTAAAACAAAAAGGGCAAGCAAATCAAAGGTTGATGATGATGGTGCCGGAAAACCGGCAAAAATTCGGCAACTACCTGCATTTAAAACAAGCGGGGAATTCATTCGAGCTGCCAGCTAGCGGTGCGGTGATCACGCAAAAAATGGCTGAATTATTTGATTTGACCGAAGGGGACAGCTTGACGGTCTATGATGAAGACCAGCAAACTTTTAAAGTCAAAATAGCTAAAATCACTGAGAACTATTTAGGAAATTTTCTCTATTTATCAAAAGATTATTATCAAAAAACTCGCGGGACAGCGTTTGTGATGAATAGTTATCTATTAAAAAGTCAAAAAATGACTAGGAATGAAGAGAAAGGATTGTCCCAAAAATTGTTAAGCAGTAATCAAGTGATGAATACGTCATTTATGTCTACTCAAATCAAAACACAAGAACATTCAATGGAAAACCTCGATGGAATCGTCTGGATCTTTGTCGTCTTGTCAGGACTGTTGGCGTTTATCGTGCTTTATAATTTGACGAATATTAATGTCTCTGAAAGACTGCGGGAATTGTCTACGATCAAGGTGTTAGGTTTTTACGATCGAGAAGTTACCGCCTATATTTTCCGGGAAAATTTTGTTTTTACACTGCTTGGTATTTTGTTCGGGTATGGCTTAGGAATCGTTCTGACGAAATTCATTTTGGACCAGGCTTCGATGGAGACAATTACGTTCCCATTAGTTATTCGACCGGGCGCCTATCTTCTTTCGGGCGGGCTGACGATTTTATTCTCAGGAGTCGTGATGTTCGCGACCCATTTCCGCTTGCGCCACATCAATATGATCGATGCCTTAAAATCAAATGAATAACCATCAAAAAAGCGTTGACAAACATTTTAGCCCAGTCTATGCTTTAATCAATAGTTGAATGCAATGAGAAGGATACGATCTGATTTTAATTTCCATCACAAGAGAAAGAGGCCATGGCTGGAAGCTTCTGATTGGGAAAAATAGATTACTCCCTTTGAGCGGCCGTAAACGGTCCGGTCGATACTCGTTATGTATCTTATGAGCCAAAAAGGATAAAACTTTTTGGGAACCTGGGTGGTAACACGTTTATTCACGTCCCTATTTTATAGGGACGTTTTTTTATTGGAAACCCTCCAGACCTTTTGTTAGAATTAAAAAGAAAAGGTACGCAACAATAAATTTTTTAGTGAGAAAGCGGATCGGAGTTGAGTTGAATGTCAAAAGAAATCGAAATTGTTTTACCGGATGGAAGCAAACAAAAGGTGAGAGAAAACACCACCTTATTTGAAATAAAAAATCAATTGCAAGAAGACGCAGTTGTAGGCAGTATTGATGGCGAGCTTGTTGACTTATCAACTCCAGTCAAAAAAAATTCAGAGATTGCTTTTTATGATTGTACTTCTCCTGAAGGGGCGACAGCAATCTGTCAATTGGTCAGTCTTTTGCTGGAAGAAGCGATCAAAGCACAACATCCTGAAGCTCTTTTTGCTAAACCGCAACGTGAAGATCAAACGATTTGGGTCGACTTGCGCGTAAATCAACCACTGAGTGCGCTAGCCTTGAAAGATCTGGAATACCACATCAAAAAAAGAATCAAAGCCGATGCAAAAATCGAAAGTCTGACATTGACCGTGTCAGAAGCAAAAGAGATCTTCAAAGACAATGAATTGAAGCTTTTTGCCTTATCGGAATTGGAAGAAAACCGACTCGTTTTCGTTTACTCTTTCGGGGATGTGACGGAATTTTTCCTTGAACCGGCCGCCTTGGAACTAGCAACTGCCAAATATTTTTCATTATTGAAAGTTTCTGGCGCTTACTGGCAGGGAAACCCGGATAATGAAATGCTGCAACGGGTGACCGGTGTCGTTTTTGCGGAAAAAGCGCAGCTCTTAGCGCATTTGGATTATTTAGAGGAATCGGAAAAACGCAGCCATCAAAAGCTCGGCAAAGAACTGGATCTATTTATGTTTTCTGAAGAAGCACCAGGAATGCCTTTCTACTTGGAAAATGGGCTGATCATTCGCAATGAATTGCAGAAATTTTTGCGTGAACTGCAAGCAAAATATGATTATAAAGAAGTTAAGACTCCATTGATTTTGAATCAGCGTTTATGGGAACGTTCTGGTCATTGGGATCATTATAAAAACAATATGTACTTCACAAAAGTCGCAGATGAAGATTATGCATTAAAACCGATGAACTGTCCGGGACATTGTTTGATCTTTAAAGACCGCAAGCGGTCGTATCGCGATCTGCCGATGCGAATGGCTGAGTTTGGTCAAGTCCATCGCCACGAATTCAGCGGAGCATTGAACGGCTTGCTTAGAGTTCGGACATTTTGTCAGGATGATGCACATATTTTTGTACGACGAGATCAAATCGAACAAGAAATCGCATTAGCTTTAAAAATCATTGATGAAGTTTATAAGATCTTTGGTTTTGAATATGCTGTCGAGCTGTCGACGCGGCCAGATGATTTCATGGGCGAGATTGAATTGTGGGACGAAGCCGAAGCTTCTTTAGGAAAAGTATTGACGGACCTTGGCTATAAATACAATATCAATGAGGGCGACGGCACCTTTTATGGACCGAAGATCGATATTTATATCAAAGATGCTTTGAATCGCAGCCATCAGTGTGCGACCGTTCAATTAGATTTTCAAATGCCGGGGAAATTTGATTTGACGTATATCGATGAGAATAACGAAGCGGCGCAACCAGTAATGATCCATCGGGCAGTTTTTGGTTCACTGGATCGTTTCCTAGGTATTTTGATTGAACATTACGCAGGTGCCTTTCCATTTTGGCTGGCGCCAAAACAAGTAGCACTGCTCAGCGTTGCGCAAGCACATGATACTGGCGTAGAAGAATTGTTCCAAGAATTTCATGCCGCCGGGATCCGAGTCGAAAAAGATCTGCGGAATGAAAAATTAGGCAAAAAAATCCGCGAAGCAGAGCTGCGGAAAATTCCGTATATTTTAGTTATTGGCGACAAGGAATTAGCAGACGGCAGTTTTGCCGTACGCAAACACGGCAGTGCCAGTGTTAAACAAATGTCAAAAGCAGAGTTTATGGACGTATTAAAGCAGCAAGCACTAGAAAAAAATCATCAATCTTACTAAATCATTGAAAAGGGGTTGTGACTTGGTCACGACCCCTTTTTGATTCCTTCAAGCAACCAATGTGTCTTAAAATGGAAATCGCGCAACAACTCTGCCGCGCTCCAATGATTTGCCAGCATGTCTGTTAACGAATCGATGACTAATTTCATTGAAAAATATAAAAAACTAATTTGCTCGTCTAAGCCAGGCATAATAAAATGATTTTTTGCCAAAAGTTGTGTCCAGGCAGAGAGACTATGCTCTGTTGCTGAGCGATAGGAAAAGAGATGACTATTTTGAGACAACAGAACCAATTGACGGTAGCGGGGATCTTCTTGAGTTAAATCGACATAAAGCAATAAGAAGGCTTCGATTCCTTGAAAGAAATCGTCTTCTTGCTCGATCATATATTGGATGATCTCTCCATGGATCTGTCCAGCGTAGAAGTGGATCAAATAATCATAGGCATCATTTAAATCTTCAAAATATTTATAAAAAATTCCCCGCGACATCTGTAAAGCTTCTACGATCTCGCTGACTTTTACTTGACTGACAGGTTTTTCATAAAAAATCGTCAGCAATAAGTCACGAATCTCAGCCTGACGTGCTTTTGGTAAATTTTGAAAAGTTTTTTTAGGCATCGGGCACCTCGAATCATGTTTTTTTCATTATAACATAGGAGCAAAACTAGTGACATTTTGTCACTATAAGTGTACGCTAGTTTCAGAAAGGGTGAGTAGATGTTTTTAGCTTGGAAAGAAATTCGCTATGCGAAATTGAGATACGGATTGATCGTAGGGATCATGATTTTAGTTGCGTATGTAGTTTTTATGTTGTCAGGATTAGCCGGCGGGCTGGCTGATGGCAATCGCAAGGCGATCGATGATTGGAACGCAACGGCAATTATTTTGTCAGAAGATAGCAACAAAGTAGTCAATGCTTCACAGTTGCAACAAAGCGATGCGAATCGTGTAACGGCGAAAGAAAAAGCCGAAGTAGGCGTCTATGCAACTGCTGTTAAGAAAAAAGGCGGCGGTGAAAAAACAAATGTTTCAATTTTTGGGACTGCTAATGATGCTTTTATCGTTCCAAAAATCATCAAAGGCCGCCTGTATCAAAACAAAGATGAAACGATCGTATCTGAAAATTTATTAGCAGAAGGCTATCGTTTGAATCAGTCGATAAAAATCAATGATCAAACATTGAAGATCGTTGGAGTGATCAAAGAAACGACATATATGATCGCGCCGGTGATCTATTTGAATCCAACTGTATTCAATACATTGAAATATGGGACGCATACTAACGGAAATGACCCCATCAATATGATCGCGACAAAAGGTCAAACGACAATTGAACAAGAAGGTCAGACAAAGTTGGAGAAAATAACTCCAGAAACATTTATTGAAAATATTCCCGGGTACACTCCAGAGAAATTGACGCTGAATACAATGATCTATTTCTTGTTTGTTGTTGTAACTGCGATTATTGGAATTTTTATGTATGTGATCACGTTGCAAAAAACGTCGATTTTTGGTGTGATGAAAGCGCAAGGAGTAGCGACTAGCTATTTAGTGCGCTCAGTTTTAGCACAAGCATTTCTCGTAGGAATAATCGGAGTTGCCGTCGCTGTTGGATTAAGTGTACTCACTAGTTTGATTCTACCAAGCGCGTTGCCGTTTGCGGTCCATGCTACTCAATGGGCGTTGTATAGTGTGATCTTAGTAATTGTCGCGATGATCGGCGGATTATTCTCGATGCGGACTGTCACAAAAGTAGACCCAGTAACAGCGATTGGAGGAGAATAAGATGAGTAATGTCTTACTGATGGAAAAAATCGTAAAAAAATTTGGTCAAGGACATACAGAAGTCACGGCATTAAAAAAGATTGATTTTACTGTTGCAAAAGGCGAATTTGTAAGTGTGATCGGGCCTTCAGGCTCAGGTAAGAGTACGTTTTTAACGATCGCCGGTGGTTTACAGACACCGACTGAAGGAAAAATCAGCATCAATGGCTCAGATTTCAGTCAGATGAATGAGAAAGAACGTTCAAAAGCGCGGTTCAAAGAAATCGGTTTTATTTTACAAAGTTCCAATTTAATTCCGTTTCTAAAAGTTCAAGAACAATTTCAATTGGTAGAAAAAATCGAGGGAGAAAAAAAATCGGCAAAGATCGAAGAGTTGCTGAAATCTTTAGATATTTGGGAGTTGCGAGAACAATATCCCAAAGCCTTATCCGGCGGCGAAAGACAGCGAGTCGCCATCGCGCGTTCGCTATTTAACGACCCGCAGTTGATCTTGGCGGATGAACCGACAGCCAGCCTTGATTCTGAGCACGCGTATGATGTAGTAAAACTTTTGGCCAAAGAAGCCCATGAGCGCAAGAAAGCGATTGTCATGGTCACTCATGATGAACGAATGACGCAGTGGAGTGATCATATTTATCAAATGAAAGATGGAGAATTGTTGCTAAAACAATAGTTGCTAAATTTCCTGTTTCCTGTGTATGATAGTTAGGCTGCTGATTTTATTCAAGCGAGAAGCAGTTAGGATAAAATAGATGAAACCGTCTGACTAAATCTAAGTTTAGCAAGGCGCAACGTTTAAGGATCCAACGAATTCAATAGAAAGCAGGGAACAGATGGATATCTATTTAAAAAAGGCCGCCCTTCACATCGTTGACCGGGAATCTGGCGATCCAATCTACAGTCAAAGTGAATTAGATTTGACGAAAGAGTACATTCACGACTATGTAACGAAAAAAGTTCAAAAATTATCTTCGGCCCAAACAAAGACAGGAACATTAGCAGAAGATTCACCTTTTGCTCTATTGAGCCGGCAAGCAGAACATGATTTTTTATCGGCTAGTGAAAAAATCGTAGCTCGCTGGTATGAAGCCTATAAAGAAAGTGAAGAGGCGCCTAGTGCGGATGCGTTTGTCGTATTATACGAAGAAGATACGCAGCTCTATCTAGCTTTTTTGAAAGTCAATTATCATGAAGGTTACACCCATATCGTTGATTCCGATGAAGCGGGATTGAAAAATGAATTGATCCTTCATCGTGCACTACTTTCAAATAAAACACAAAAAGCCGACGAAGGAATCGTCGTTAATTTAGGCAACTTAAGTTATGAATTGATTGAAAAAAAATATCCTTTTTCCGGGGAGAAACGTTTGTATTTTTCAACCCAAGTGATTGAAAGTCGTCCAGCTCCTTCATTGGAAGAAAATGTACGGGTCATCAAGAAAGTAGCGGAAAAAATCGGTGCAAAGTTTGAAAGTCCAAAACATGATGTGATCGCTGATGTGAAAGAAGCTGTTTATGATGTAGTAGAAGAAAGTGGTCAGATTGATGCTAAAATCGTGGCCCAAAAAGTTTTCAAAGATAATGTATCGGCTCAGATTGCTTTTCAAGAAGAAGTCGTAGAAAAAGGGTATGTCGATCAAGCGCCGCTTTTACGGGAAGTTCGCGAGATCACGGAGAAAAAATACGGCAAACAAAAATTAAAATTATCGAACGGAATCGAATTGATCGTACCGCTTGAGGTCTATCGCAATCCTGAGTTGATTGAATTTATCAATAATCCAGATGGGACGATCTCTGTAACAATCAAAAATGTCGACGAAGTGATCAATCGCTTGTAAAAAAATGCCTAGTTTTGAGGCAGAATTGATTAGATACAAAAATAAATGTAATGATCCAACGAGCAATAATTTGCTATGTAAGATGCAAAAGCCGACTTTTTCTATTTAAAAAAAGTTTGTAAAAAGTTAAACTAGCTTAAAGCAAAGCAGCAAAAAGTAGTCGGAGGAAATCACATGGAAGAATACCAAGAATTTTTTCGGATCGGACAATATACTGATACAGAAGCGATGACCGGCTGTACCGTGATTTTATGTGAAGATGGTGTAACTGGCGGTGTTTCTGTTCGAGGCGGTTCGCCGAATACGCGAGATACCGATGCCTTGAAATCAGAAAACAATCGAAAGTTTGTCCATGGAGTGACGTTATCTGGCGGCAGTGCGTTTGGCTTAGCAGCCAATGCAGGCGTCGTAGATTTTTTAGAAAAGCATAAAATTGGGCGAGATATGGGAATCACCTATATCCCGAACGTTGTCGGTGCGAGTCTTTTTGATCTTCGGATCGGACGTTTTGATGTTCGACCGGATTTTCAAGCAGGGTATAAAGCTTGCGAGCAGGCTTTCAACAATCAAACGTTTCAATTAGGAAATTATGGCGCGGGAACAGGCTGCAGTGTTGGGACGATCAATGGTGAAAGAAATGCCATGAAAGGCGGGATTGGTCTGCACACGATGCGTCATAAAAAATTGTGGGTTACTGCGGTAGTCGCAGTCAATGCAGTGGGCGATGTTTATGATGAAGCGTTGGGCAAAATCATCGCGGGTGCACGCAAACCTGGCGAGCAGAAAATTGGTTTTTCTGAAGCACTTTTTCTAGAACATTATCAAAATGAGCAAGCATTGTTTGATGGCAATACGGTGATTGGTTGTATCATGACGAATGCGACGTTTTCTAAAGCTAAGATGAATAAATTGGCAGACCTCAGTCACAATGGAATCGCACGGGCCATTCGTCCAGCGCATACAACTTATGATGGGGATACTTTATTTGTTCTAGGTGCCAATCAAATTGAAACGAGCTTTGAGGCGGTATCGATTTTAGCCGTTGAAGCCGTTCGTCAAGCGATCCTTAAAGGTACAAAGGCGGCTAAAACATATGGGGATTATTTAGCCTATCGGGATATTTAACTATAAAAAACGACCGCGTTCGATTTTGAGTCTGACGCTGTCGTTTTTTTGTGCTGTGTATTCTAAGCAGAGAATAGCTTTCCACCGGATAGAAGAGCAAACGGTGTGATTGTTAATTTAACAAATTAGTGTTCTTTTTTATTTTGCAATTTTTGATAATACTGATAACTATCGCTTGTTCGATCAATTGTCGAAAGTTGCTTTAGTTGGTTTTCCGCTTGTTGCAAGTAGTCAAAAGATTGCGGTTCGTCTTCTTCTAAAGCATACATATCGGCAAGCAGCACGTATGCTTGGAAAATGACCCAGTCGCTTTCTGTAGCCAGATTACTTTTAGCTAATGCTCGTGTCATCATTTGGATCGCTTCGCGGGGACTTTCATGGGAATAAGCCAACGTATTGCTTTCTTTATACAATTTCTCCAACCGTGTCATTTCAGTCGTTGTCTTTTTCTCATGGCTTTGCGCAAAAATAAAATAATTGCCGTTGGGATCTGTCAGCGTGAAACGGCGATCGGAATTAAGATCACGCGGCAGACTCATTTTTGGCAGACCAGAGCGGCTTATTTTCTTTCCTGTACTTTCTTGGAAATTTTTTTGCAAAGTCGTTTGCAAGTCGTCAACATTTTCTACGATCACTAATACGATATTCGTTGGCGTAGGGACCGCTAATTTTTTATAGGCAAATAGATGAAAAACTAATTCATGATATTGCATGACGGCATACCCGCCGGAACGCTCTTGATCTTTATACTGATTGACAAAACCAAGATTTTTGAAAAACTGAACCGTTGCTGCAAAGTCTTTGGCTGGAACTGTAGGGAGCGTTGCTGAAATTTTGAAAGTCATTTATTTCTCCTTAAGTTGAGATTTTTTTGAAACGGATTCTACTTGTTTTTATATTATGGGACTCTGATTGTATCATTTTGGCAAAAATAGATAAGAAAAATGCTAGGAAGTTCCTATTTCAAAAAAAGCCATTCAGAAAATTGGTTGTGAGACATAAAAAACAGCCAAGAGCGCTCTTGGCTGTTTCTTTAGAAAACTGACTAGCAAAAAACTAGTCAGTGGGGAAGGCTCATTTGACTCGTTGTTCGGTTTCTGAGTCGTCACTGCGTCTAGTTTGTTCATCTAAAAATTTTTTTTGGGGATTTATTTGTTTGTGTTCTTCTTTTAAAGTAAATTTGATGATCCGCTTTGGATAAAATAAAATCACAAAGATAGTGATCATTGTTAAAATGGCTAAAATCACGCTTACCCAAAATAGATACAGCTGTGCGTAATTATTTGTTAAAATGAACAACCGCAACGAACTGAAATTTAATGGATTTTTGGCGATAAAATAATAAATAGCCGCAGTAGATAGAAAAATAGAGAGCAGAACAAAAGAAAAAATGATCAAAATGATTTTGAGGGATCGATTCATTTTCTGCCTCCTTTTGTCAAAAAAATAGAATGCTTTTCATAAAAATGATAAAATATTCTTTTGCTTAAGTAAACGAATCTGCTCACTCAATCATAAGATTCATTGCACGAAGAGGATTAGTTATAGCAAAAAAGGCAGTGACAGCAATCTGTCACTGCCTTTATCAATGATCTTTCCATTTGCGATAACGACGGTAGAGACTTTCGATGATCAAAAAAAGGATCGAAAGTGCAGCAATTGAGTAACCGAAGATTCCTAAGTCAGAAATCAAGGTATCCCCTTTTGGTGAAGTCTGGACCAAGATTGAAGAGCCGATGACTAAGGCAGAAAGAATCAACCCGATCACTAAACGATTGACCATTGCTTCTGCTCGTTCTAAAAGATTTCGCTGATTTTTTAATTCAAGATTCAGTTTGCCCTTTCCTTTAGCAAAAGTATCCAAAACATTTAGCGCGTGACTAGGGATTTTCGGTAGCGCCTTTAAGGTAGATAAATAATCTAAGCCGGTTTCTCGCAGCGTGTCATTTAGATTCAATTGTTGAATGAAATATTTTTGGGCAAAAGGTGCAATAACTTCGAATAAAGACAGATCTGGATTCAGATCTTCGATGACACCTTCTAATGTGCCGAAAGCTTTGATCAGCATCGTGGCAGAGTCATCAATCTGTAAATTATTATCGTGGCAGATAAGGATGACTTGCGAGAAGACTTTTTGCAAATCGATTTCTTTTACCGGCAGATTCAAATAGCGATTTAAAAAATCATCCAACTCATCAGTAAATTTTTCTTCATCAAAAGGACCGACTTGTTTACAGATTGCATGGACGGCATTGGTGATTCGTTGATTGTCTTTGCTATAGATCGCAATGATCACATTGCTCATTTTGACTTGCATCTCGCGATTGAGCGTGCCCATCATGCCAAAATCAATAAAATTCAAGCGAAAAGGACGCAGTGTTTCGGCTTTTGCATAGGTGATCTTATAGGGAATTTTGCCAAACTGTCCTTGATGTTCGCGGCTTTTTATTTGCGGGGTTGGCTGCTCGCTTTCTGCTAGCAAATGCAATAAAATATTTCCCGGATGGGGATCGGCGTGGAAAAAACCGTCTTCGAAGACTTCTTTCATGAAGTGTTCGATCAGCAACTCACTGACTGTTTTTTTCAATTCCTTATAGGTCGTCTTTCCCTGAGCAATCGTGTCATCTGGTGCGCTGATCAATTCTTTTAAATTCGTTCCAGACATTAGTTCCATAATGATGACTTTTTTTGTAGAGTAGGCGTCTTCCATTTTAGGTACGCGAATTTCTTTCCACCCGTTGTTCAAGCGATAGAATTCTTCCGCTAGGACTAATTCTTTTTGGAAGTCCAATTCGTTTTGTAAAGACTCTCGAATCTCTTTCAAAATGCTTTTTAGGTCGATCACTTTGCTTTCAGGAACCCAGTTAGCTATTGGCACAGCCTTTTCAAATAAGGAAAGATCCAAATCAATCTCAGCCGCGATTCCTGGATGTTGGACCTTAGCCACGACGGGTTGTCCATTTTTTAAACGGGCGTGATGTGCCTGTGCGATCGAGGCAGAAGCGAAGGGCTGTTCTTCGAAAGACTCAAAAATTTCGGTCAACGGCAACTCCAGCTCTTTTTCAACAAGTGTTTTGACTGACTCAAAAGGATCTGTTTTTACATCGTCTTGCAAGTTTCGTAGTTCTTTTGTAAAAGCCAACGTGAAAATATCTGTTCGAACCGACATCATTTGTCCTACTTTGATAAAGGTCGGTCCCAATTCTTCAAACGCTTTTCGGACCGCTACAGGATCTTTTTGTTGTGTAATATTTTTTACAACATGATAGTGGTTGAGGATTTTTACGATTTGCCGCAAACGAGCAGCTTTAGATTGTTCACGCATTGATTCCACCTCCTAAGGTAAGCTAGCTCCGTGACAGAGATGACCGAGAATTTTCGGCTCATTTCTATCTTACAAAAGATTTTTACAAGATACAAACAAACCCCTAATGCTCTTTGATCAAAAAGAATTAGAGGTTTGTTTTATTTAGCAGTCACGATTTGGATGACTTGCATGATAGAATAAGTGATACCGGCGGCAATCACAGGTCCAGCAGCCACGCCTTTTAAAAAGACCACGCCAATGATCGTACCAAAAACTAATGCTACCGTAACTTCCGGCGATTGATTAATCAAACCGACGCCTTTGGCAGATAAGATGGCAACTAATACGCCACAGATCGTCGCTACCCAGCCGAGGGGCGATTTTAAGGTGTTCAAAAGATCTTTCAAAACGATATCGCCTGTTGCAATCGGCACTAAGATCGTGGCTGAGATCAAGGTAACGCCCCAATTGATCCCTTGTTTATTTAGGATTGATAAAAATTTATCTGAATAAGGAATCAATTTTAAAAGCAAAATTGCCGCGGTTGCAATCAAGAGACTTTGATTTTTTGCGAGCAATGCGATCAATAAAATGATCCCTAAGAAAAGCCAACTTTCCATCTTTTCACTCCTTTTCTTACATCGTAATCAGATGTTTGTTTAATACGTCATCTGATGATCCATCGTAATTACTATACAAGATAATTCAAGAAGTTGCGACTGTTTTCCAAAACGGCGTTACCACAAGCTTCTAAATAGATTTGCCAGTTTTATTTTGCTAAAGTAGAAACGATTCTTGCAAGAGGCAGTTTTTAATTAACTTGTGGAAAAAAACAGCATGTTAGTTTAAATAATAAAGGAGGAAACCAATGAAGATCGGATTACGTACAATCAAAACGGCTGCCGCTGCACCGATTGCTTTACTGATAGCCAGCAGTTTCGACCTAGAATCGGCTGCTTCAGCGGCGATCATCGCGCTATTGACTGTAACCAATACAAAACGCTCTACTGCTAGGACTGCGATCAACCGTTTGGTTTCGCTGACACTGGCGACTAGTATCGCAGCTGGGTGTTTTATTCTTTTAGGATTTCATCCACTAGTTTTTGGTTTGTATCTGTTATTATTTATCCCGCTTTCCATTCGCTTGGGTTTAGCAGAAGGGATCGCGGTCAGCTCAGTCTTGATCACACATTATCTGGTGGCAGGCGAAATGTCTGTGAATTTGATTATCAATGAATATTTGTTGATGATCATCGGTGTCGGCTGTGCGCTGGCAGTTAATCTTTACATGCCTAACACGGAGAAAAAAATTCAGGAAGATCAAGCAGTCGTTGAAGTTTCCTTACGAAAAATGTTAGGAGCGATGTCTAATAATTTGAATCAATTGGACAAAGAAAAACAGTTGGTCAGCGAATGCTTGGCTTTGAGGGAGTTCATAAAAACCGCGCAAATTCGTGCACAAGAATTTGAAGAGAATCGTTTCTTTTCGGGAAATAGTTATTATTTTGAATATTTTGCGATGCGCCGCCTGCAGCTGAACGTTTTAGCCGATATGCTGCAAATCTTGAATCAATTAAACGCGTCGCCAGTCGATGTGAAAGAATTGCAAGAACTGTTTGAGTTTACTGCCCAGACTTTAGCTGAAGACAACGATGGTTCAGCGATCTTGACGAAAATTGTAGCGCTAGATCAGCGTTACCAGCAAAAAAAATTACCAGAAGATCGTCAGACATTTGAAGAACGCGCCATGCTTTTTCAACTTTTTCGATTATTTCAAGAGTTTATTGAGATCAAAGCTGGCTTCCATCGGAACAAATAAGAAAAATCAGTCTTTTGTCTGATAGAAACAGGTAGAAATTTCTTTATAATAAAAAGAAAATAGTTGAGGTGGAAAATGAAAAAAATAATTGCTGGTTTGGTTTTGATTGGTATTGCGTTAGTGGGGATGGTCAATTTGTCTTCACAGCGCGTAAGCAATGAAACATTTACTACAGAAAAGTCCGTTAAACAGTTGATCATAGAGGATCGAAATATACCGATCGAGATCGTTGGTGTATCTGGCGAACAGACTCGGATAAAATACAATCAAAGTCGAGACATCAAATATAAAATCAAACAAACGGGTAATACATTAGACATGGAACGAAAAAAAGTATTTGGTTTCAACTTCAACTTTTTTGATTTTGGTAGACGGGAGCCTAAAGTAACTGTCGAGGTACCAAAAGCTGAGTTGAACGAGCTTCAGGTCGAAACGTCCAATAGTAAAATTTTAACGGAAAATCTTACATTGAATCAGTTAGAGTTAGAAACGAGTAACAGCAAATTGCATATCACTAATGTCGATGCAAAGACGGTTGATGCTGAAACAAGCAACGGTGAAATTGATCTTGCGAAACTAACGTTCAACGAGGGAGACTTTGAAACAAGCAACAGTAAAATAAACTTGGAAGACTTGGATTTTGGGGAAGGTGACTTTCAAACATCAAATGGCAAGATCAATTTGAAGAATGTAAAACCTGCGGAATCTGTATTGTTGGCAACGAGCAATGCTCAAGTAACTGGTACGATAATCGGGGATCAAGCCGATTTTTCAACGCGGGCCAAAACAAGTAACGGATCAAATACTTTAACGAATCAAACCAACGGTTCAAAAGAGTTAACAGTCAAAACAAGTAATGGAGATATTGCGGTCACATTCATCCATTAATTGAAAATTTTTTAGAGGAGGCGGCAGAGTGAGTCATAAAAAACTAAGCAGCGTGCTGCTGATCAGTTACCTGTTATTATTGATCTGGATCTTATTATTCAAATTTTCGCTATCTTTTTCCGATATCGCTGCTCGTTTAGATCAAGCTGTTCGATCGGTCAATCTGCTGCCGTTTCAAGGATCAAAAGTCGTGAACGGCAAGCTCGTGCTTAATGAAATTATTTTGAACGGACTCATTTTTGTACCACTGGGGGTTCTGCTGGGAATCGCGGCTAAAAATTTATCACTGATAAAAAAGTTTGTTTTTATCTGCTTGTTTTCCTTTGCTATTGAGATTATGCAGTTTATTTTAGGAATCGGAGTGACGGATGTGACCGATCTTTTAATGAATTCTGTTGGTGGAATCTTAGGAGTTGGTGTTTACTACGGACTGGCTTTATTGGTTCCTGAAACAAAATTGGATAGAGGGTTGATCATCGTTGGTCTAACAATCGGTATTCTCTTTTTAGGTATGGTCTCTTTACTGCGTTTTTCGTATCATTAATCAGCAAAAAACTCTTCAGCAGAGGCTGAAGAGTTATTTTTTTTGCAAGATATTCGTATCGCGTTGGAACTGCCAAACTAAAAAGGTTTCGGAAAGTGCTAAATAAAGAAATAAGCCGGCGATAACCAATACTGCGCGGGTTCCCAGCATCCGATAAGCAAAAACTGAGACAATCGCACCAGAGATAAAAGCAATCACGACGAGTAAAAAATGGATAAAGCGTGTTTTAGCCGCCTGATCTTTCGTACTCAAGTAATCATAAAGATTGGTCGCAACCCCTTTTAGATTTCCAGTCGTAAATAGATTCGTGTAAGCCAGTCCATTGATTTTGTCAAAAGACACCCATTGAATCGCGGCGGTAAAGGCGATCATGATCGTGATGATTGCAGGGTGCGGCTGCAAAAATTGTAAACTAATGATAAAAAAGATTGCCGCTTCAAAGTAAAGCAGAAACAAGCGCCAAAAATGTAGCGCTTTTCTTTTGAAGTAATCAATCATAAATTTTGCTAAAAGAATTCCAATAAAAAAGAATAAGGTGGAAAGTAATTTTTTTCCAACCATGTTCCATTCGCGCTCGTAAGCTTGGATGATCGCCAAAATCAAGTTGCCGGTCTGAGCAGAAGCGAAGGCTTGGTAACGAATATAAGTGAAGCTGTCAATCATTCCACCGATAAAAGTCAGCAGCAGACCAACAGAACGATTCTCATGGAAACTAGTATTCATCTGTAAATCAACTCTTTTCGCTGACTATTTTACCATATTTTTCAGAAAACAGATAAATAGTTTCATGATTATTTTTTACGCAACAGATAGACTGCAACGACGATATTCGTTACACCGAGTCCTAGCCAAGCAAGCGCTGAACTTTTCATCCCAGTTCTCGGCAAAAGTTTAAAGGCTCGTTTTAAAGGCTGAGTGGCATTTTTAGGAATAGATTTTTCCGACTGAACAGGGGGATTAGAGCCCTTAGAGTTTGATTTTGGCAATAAACGCGAGTCAGTTGTGGAACTCTCCTTCGTTGCAGAACTAGACTCATTTGATGAACTAGATTCGTTTGATGAACTAGAATCGTTTGATGAACTAGAATCGTTTGATGAACTAGAATCGTTTGATGAACTAGATTCGTTTGATGAACTAGATTCGTTTGATGAACTAGATTCGTTTGATGAACTAGAATCGTTTGATGAACTAGATTCGTTTGATGAACTAGACTCAGTTGACGAACTCGTGTCAGTCGTGCTAGTTGCAGGTTCATTGATAATAAAAGTGACGGTTTGGCTGCTGACACTATTGATATCCGGTCCGACAATAGTGAATTTCACTGGGATAACGGCTCCAACTTTGACAGTCGGTGAAACTGAGAGAATCACATCTTCAGCGGCTTGAGTATTCGTGACCTTTTGAAAATGATTGGCAGATGCCTGAATATTATTGCCGCCAGTTTCATCAATCAGTTTAAGTTGTGTCGCCGGATAATTTGTAATTTCCCCACCGAAATAAGTAAAAGAGACATGCATCTGTAGTTGCTGACCGGGTGTGACATTGACGATCCCTGAGTTGACGTTTTTGCCGTCCAATGAGACAGTAATATTGTTGATATCCATTGATGGTGACGCAGATTTGTTTGCAGCAAATGTTGTTAACGGAAAAAGAAACAAAAAGGCTGCTAGACAATAAAAGGTTTTTTTCATTTTTTCTCCTCCTAAATAAGCTAGGTAGGAGTATAACGCGGAAAAAGAAAAGGATAGGTCACTTTTTCAGTTAGGCTAACCTAATAATTAAAATAATGGAGGGGTTTGGTGTTTACTAAAGAAATATATGGACAGCTGCAACTTTTAATGTTGCTGGAGCAAAAGGATAGTTGGTGCAGTGGGGTAGAGTTGGCGCAGGCTAGTGGATTGAATGTGAATACTGTTCAAAAATATTTGGATCATTTACAGGAATTGATCAAAGACTTTTCAGATGTCTCTTTAGAAAAACATCGAAATTATGGCGCACGATTTAATCGAAAAGCAGATTTTCCTATGCAACGTTTATTTAGTGAAGTGATCTGTCAAAGTATCCTCACATCCTTTTTTGAAGAGTTACTACTTCAAGGAGAGATTGATATCCAAATTTTTTGCGAGGAGCATTTTGTCAGTACATCAACTTTGCGTCGAAATATTCGCAAGTTAGAAAAAAAGTTGCTGCCGTTGGGTTTGAGTCTAACAAAAGGAACAACGATACGAATGATCGGACCAGAGCATCAAATTCGGTATCTTTTTTATCAATATCTTTGGACGATCTATCGAGGAGTCAAAGAACTGCCTTGGGAGATCGAAAAACAAATGTTTTATCCAATCGAACAATTGGCGACTCTTTTTGAGTTTGAATTTACAAGTGTCCAACGAAGTCAATTAGGTGTATTGCTATTTGTTTTTCAGTGTCGAACTAAAATCGAGCCTAGCTATGAAGGCAGTCTAAAACCAGCTTTTGAAGCTCCGTCTTTATTCAGCCATTGACAGCAAGATGATTGGGGAATGTTATTGTTCTTTTTACAGTTGCTGCCGCTCTTTTTTGATTTGAGCAAGGAGCGGTCTTTAGTAATTATTCCGCAAAAACTCCAAAAAGAAATCACTGAAAAAAATACTGCCTGGCTTGCGTTGTTTGAAGAAACTTTCGATGTTTTGATCGAGGATAAAGCATGTATCAGCGATCAACTCAACCAGTTGTTTTTGTTCAATCGTTACTTGAATGAAGTCCATACATTGACCGGTCTTTTTCCGATCGTAGATGAAGAACGCTTGAAGAAAAACGCGCCTGGATATATGGAAAATTTTTCAGCTTTTATTGAAAAATTATTTGCTGCAATTGGTTCACACAATCCAAAAATGACGGCACTTTTTTCATTGCTGCTGGCTAACACGGTCGTTTCCTATTTATCCTATCGTCCAAGCATCAAGGTATTTATTTTGTCAGATTTGGGGCAGTCGTTTGAAGCGATGCAAAAAGAATTGCTGATCGCCGGTTTAGGCAATGATTATCGAATCGAGTTTGTTCGATCAGAAGAAGGCGCAGATTTGACTTTATCGAATCTTCCCACTCCTGACAAGAAGTCGTTGCAAGTTCGTTCCACCATCGATGCACGGGATTTGCGGATGATTCGGCAGTTATTGAAAAAAAGAAGCAGTTGAAAACGTACATGAAGTTTTCATAAGAAAATTTTAAAACTTTCCTTTTTTTTATTTATCGAAAGCAGATGTTTGTTCTGTATAACAGAATAATAATTCGTGTTAGGTGCTAGGATGGCCCTGAAAGTTAGCGTAAAATAATTAGATAAAGTATTTTTTACGAATGATTGACTGGAAATGAGAAAAGATTCAAGCATCCAGTGAATATTATCTTTTTTACAGGAATGTGTTAGAATGAAAATGCTTTTTATCCTGTGAACGTGAAGGGAAATGAGACCACACCATGCCTGTAAAAAAAAGGACACCATGGTTAGAGGCGTTATACGCGGCGATGCCGCTTTGTTTTAGTTACATCCCAGTCGGCTTAGCATGCGGCATGCTTTTGCAAAAGGCAGGATTTAACATCTTTTTAACGGCCTTGCTTTCGATACTTGTTTTTTCAGGAGGCGCACAATTTTTAGTCGTCTCGATGATAAGTGTTCATGCATCATTTGTGTCCACAATCTTAATGGTTTTCTTCTTGGAGCTGCGTTATGCGCTGCTAGGCTCCAGCTTGTCACAATTTTTTAAAAAAGAAAAACGATCGTTTATTGCTCTGTTCTCGCAGTCAATGAATGATGAAAACTATGCAGTAAATTATTTGAAATATTCTACTGATCCTGAATGGGATCGAAAAAAAGCTTTGTTCGTTAACTGGTTTTCAATGGCTTCTTGGACGATCAGTACGGTAGTCGGAACGATTTTTGGTTCAGTCATCCATGTCGATACTGAATTGGTCCACTTTGCGTTGACTGCGATGTTTATTTTTATGTTTATGATGCAGTTGAACAATGGCTTGTTATTAGTTACTGGTTTATTATCTGGCGGCTTAGCGGTTGTTTTCATGCTAGTATTTAAAAATACTTTCGGCTTGATCTTAGCAACGTTGTTGGCCTCGTTTGTAGGTTACTTGATCGAACGGATCCATAAGACTGCGGATACAAATACAGATGGGCCAGATCATTATGATTTGACTGGCGGGGAGGTCCATCATGAGTAATACTGCTTTGTTGCTGTTGATCTTATGTCTATTCGGCGCGTCCTATTTGCCGCGATTGTTTCCGATGTTGTATTTTTCACAACGACAAGTTCCGCAATGGTTTAGTGATTGGATGAAATATGTGCCGATTTCACTGTTTGCAGCATTAGTGTTCAAAGATGTCTTCATCAGTGACAATCAATTTGAACTCATCGGCAACGGCCGGATTATCGCGATGTTCTTAGTCGCAGGTGTTGCCTACAAAACACGCTCGATGGCAGTCTCGGTAATCACCGGGATAGCCGCTGTATTTTTACTATCCTTGATTTAAAAAATCGGAAACACATCCTGAATGTGTTTCCGATTTTTTTGCTTTTGGGGAAGGCGGTTGTTTCCTTTATTAAGGAAAGAAAACCATCAAGGTCGCGGTCTTTTAATTTTGATATTCGGCGATTGGACGGTAAGTTAAGATTTGCATTTTACGATAAAATTCAGCAGGCAAGTTTTTCCATGATTTGAATAAGTTATGAAAAAAGCCGCCTTCTGCATTGATCGTATACTCGTTTAATAAAAGGCCAAATGATTTTCTTGGCTGTTCTTTGACTAATTTTTCATAAACTTCAGTCGCTTGTTTTTGATTGTCAGCGACAAAAAGTGTATTGACTTCAACGTACGCACCCTCGATATTTTGTGTTTCTTCAACAAAGTACACGGACTTGGTAACTTTTTGTTCCTCCATCATATCGGTCACTCCTTCTTTAAGTTATCTATAGCTTACAAAAGAAATATTAACTAATAATGAATTAATTCGTTTTTTCTAGCAAACAATTATGAATTTTCTAAGTCATTTGGCAAAAATAATTTAAAACTGCTGCCTTGACCAGGGATACTATTGACTTTGATCGTTCCATGGTGTAGTTCAATGATTTGCTTGGCTAATGCTAAGCCCAATCCATTTCCGCTAGTTTTACGGCTCGTATCGCTTTGATAAAACTTATCAAAGATCCGATCAGCGACTTTTTCCGTCATGCCGATCCCTTCATCACTGATAATGATGAGCTGACCCTGCGTTTCATTGATTAATTGGACACGAATACTGCTGTTTTTTTGACTGTATTTGATCGCATTATCCATGAGGTTCAGCCAAACTTGGTAAAGAAACTCTTCATTGCCGTAATAATTTGTTCGAGGCAAGGTTAGATCTAGTGTCAAATCCAGCTGTTCCCATTTTGGCTGTAAAAATAAAATCACTTCGCGAATCTGTTCATCTAAGCGAAAAGACTGAAAATCTAAACCGATTCCCTGATTTTCAAGTTTGCTCAATTTTAAAATATTATCGGTCAAATGAGTCAATTGCTGGGTGCCCTCTAACATACGTTCTAAATAACTTTGCCGTTCTTCTTCGGCTAACGAGTTGTTTTGCAGCAGTTGGACATAGCCCTTAATCGTTGCTAGCGGTGTTTTGAATTCATGGGAGACAGTTGAAACAAAATCGTTTCTCAATGTTTCGATGCTGTTGAGTTCGTTTACCATCACATTAAAGTCATGGTAGAGCTCAGCGACGTCTTCTACTTGCTGTTCTTCACCTAATTGCAGCGTGAAGTCGCCTTTAGCGACTTTGTTCATAGCTTGCCGCAAATTTTCAATCGGTTGCAAAATTCGTTTTCCAACAAAAATCGATAGCACAGCACCGATGACCAAACTCAAAAAAATGATGAAATAAAACGGGAAAAGATGATTTTCACGTTCTGGCGCCAATAGTTTAAAATGATTGACAATAAAGAGCAGACAGACAAAAACAGACAGTACGACTACCATCAATAAAAAGGTAATCGCAACGAAATACATCCATAATTGCGGAAATAGTTTTTTTCTCATGAGCGAATGACCGCCTTGTATCCCAGTCCGCGAATCGTTTCAATCGAAAAATCAGGATTGGCTTCTAACCGGGAGCGCAGCCGTTTGATATGAACATCAATCGTCCGTTCATCTGTATCTGAGTCCAATCCCCAGATTTCATCCATCAATTGCTGACGAGTAAAGATTTTATTCGGGTAAGCCAATAGTTTATATAAAAGCAAAAATTCTTTTTGCGGCAGCGTCTCAGTGTCAGCTGCTGTTTTGATTTCATAAGTTTCTTGATTGAGTTGTGTGCTGCCTACAACTAATTCTTTTGTGTGGACGATTTTAGCTCGACGCAATAAGGCTTCCACCCGCAAAAGCATTTCCTTCACGTCAATCGGTTTCACCATGTAATCATCGATCCCGATCATAAATCCGCGTTTTTTATCTTCAAAAGCATCTTTGGCCGTGATAAACAAGATCGGCAGCGTATATTTTGTCTCACGCAGACTTTCTGCGAGCTCGTAGCCATCCATTTCTGGCATCATGATGTCGCTGATAATCAAATCAATGAACTGTTTGTCTAAAATGGTTAAGGCTTCGATCCCGTTCATTGCCCGAAAAACTTCAAATCCTTCATTTTTCAACGCTGTTTGATAAAGTAAGGATAAGTTTTCGTCATCTTCTACGATAAGTATTCGATTCATTTGCTTTGCCCTCCTTTTTGCTCAATAATAGTACCAGCTTACTATGAACCTAGTGTGAATTTTTGTTCATTTTGAGTTAATAATGCCATGCTATCTTGATGAAGTAAATTAATAGGGAAAAGGTGACACGATGTTAGAGCTAAAAGATATAAAGAAACATTATCATGTAGGCGATACGACGACCAAAGCGTTAGACGGCGTATCCGTCTCATTCCGCCGACAAGAATTTGTCGCAATCTTAGGAGCCAGTGGGTCTGGTAAAACGACGATGCTGAATGTGATTGGGGGATTGGATAACTATGACTCAGGCGACATGGTGATCGATGGGACTTCCACAAAAACATTCAAAGATGCTGACTGGGATGCTTATCGAAACAATTCAATCGGATTTGTTTTCCAAAGTTATAATTTGATCAGCCATTTAGGGATCATCGAAAATGTAGAACTTGGAATGACCTTGAGCGGTGTTTCAAAAGAAGAAAAAAAACAGCGGGCAGAAGAAGCTTTGCGAAGAGTCGGTCTAGCCGATCACATGCACAAAAAACCAAACCAACTTTCAGGTGGACAAATGCAGCGGGTTGCAATCGCGCGGGCTTTAGCCAATGATCCTGATATTTTGCTTTGTGATGAACCAACAGGAGCGCTAGACACAGAAACTAGTGTTCAAATCATGAATTTGATCCAAGAGTTATCAAAAGAAAAATTAGTTATCATGGTGACCCATAACCCTGAATTGGCCAATAAATATGCCGATCGGATCATCGAGTTTTCTGATGGACGAATTTTGAATGATTCGCATCCCCACATTGAAGGCAAGAAGGGCTCAGAATTTCAATTAAAACGTACGAAGATGAAATTTACGACGGCTTTAAAACTTTCTTTCAATAATTTACGAACGAAAAAAGGTCGGACATTTTTGACGGCTTTTGCTTCAAGTATCGGGATCATCAGTATCGGGATCGTACTTTCGTTGTCGAGTGGATTCCAAAAACAAATCGACAGCACACAAGCAGAAGCGATGGCGAAATACCCAATCACGATCGCAAAAACAACGACCGATCAAACAGCCAATCAAAACCAGGCGCTTGGATCGGACAAAGCCGCTAAAGCAAGTAAAGAAAACAAAAATCAAATCGTCGCTAAAATCAGTGATGAAGACAAAGCGCAACATACAAATAAAATTGATCAAGACTACGTGGATTACATCAATGATATCAATCCTGAGTTGAGCAACAATATCGGTTTTACTCGTGTGGTAGGAATGAATCTGTTACGAGACGTCGACGGCACTGTAAAACCTGTGAAGCTGTCTAATGAAGCGTCAGACGGCAGTCCATCCATGATGAGTGCAATGGCAAGTATGACAGGAATGGGTGTTTCTTCCTTTCCAACACAGTTGGATAAAAGTTCCGGCAACTTCTTAAAAGAAAACTATAAATTGTTGTCAGGTGAATATCCTAAAACCAATACAGATGTAGTTCTGATTGTGGATGCCAATAACAGTACAAATATCAATTCATTGAAAAATTTAGGTTTCGATGTTAAAGATGGCGACAAACTAGATTTTGCTAAAATTGTTGGAACGGAATTTAAATTGGTTAACAACAATGAGTATTACAAAAAAATACCAACCGGCAACTTTATTCCTAATACTGATTACCAAGCAATGTACGACAATGGGAATAACGAAGTTTTAAAAATCTCAGGAATCTTGCGAGTAAAACAATCGTCAACAATGAATCTTTTGGCACCAGGAATTGCTTACAGCGATGAACTGACGTCTAAAATCGTGAGTGATAACGAAAATTCTGAGATTGTAAAAGCCCAAAAAGAAACAGATACGAATGTCATGACTAATGAAAAACTGGATACTGAAGCAAAAGAGAGCACGCTTGCCTATTTAGGCGGCGACAGTATCCCTAGCAACATCATGATCTATCCAAACAATTACAAAGATAAAGATAAAATATTGAATTATTTGGATGCGTACAATAAAGGCAAGAAAAAAGAAGATAAGATCATCTATACTGACTTGGCAGGAACGATGACGGAATTGACCGGCGGCTTGATGGACGCGATCACTTATGTATTAGTTGCTTTTGCTGGAATTTCGTTAGTGACCAGCATGATCATGATCGGGATCATCACATATACTTCTGTGATTGAACGGACAAAAGAGATCGGTGTCTTGAAAGCTTTAGGAGCACGAAAAAAAGATATCACTCGGGTATTCGATGCAGAAACGTGTATTTTAGGTGTTGCTTCTGGAACACTTGGGGTAGTGATCGCGTACTTAGCAACTTTCCCAATCAATGCAATTTTGTATAACATGACTGAATTAAAAGATGTCGCACAATTAAATCCAGTTCATGGAATTATTTTGGTCCTTGTTTCAACTGTTTTAACAATGATCGGCGGACATATCCCTGCAAGGATGGCAGCTAAAAAAGATGCTGCGATCGCTTTACGGGCAGAATAATAAAAAAGGAACGCCAAATTTGGCGTTCCTTTTTTGGTTAAAATACAAAGAAATAGTTGATGATCGAAATCAAACTAAAGCCTAGTGCGATCAATCCGCAAATAATAAGATGGAGCCGTTTATTCATCAAAGCCACAGCGATAAACTCTCTTAAAAAGGCATTTGGCAAATAGTAACGCGCAGTCTTTGAACCAATCCCATCAATTTTCAAACCAACATCTTGGGCATACATCCCAGCTCTGAAAATATGATAATTGTTAGACGTAAAGATCGCATGGTACCCTGCAGGTCGTTCACGTTCCATGATTTCTTTACTAAACTGCATATTTTCCAATGTATTAGTCGATTGTGCTTCCATCAAAATGTCTTCAGCAGGAATCCCTTGTTCGATAGCATACTCGCGCATCGCTTGAGCTTCGGGAATCTTTTCATCGCCGCCTTGTCCGCCCGACATTAAAAGTTGTGGCGGTGATAAAGTTTCTGCACTTTGCTTGCGGTAAAATTGGATCGCACGATCGATCCGTTTCGCTAGCAGTGGTGTAACTTTTAGTCCATCAATCAAGCCGGCTCCTAGAACGATCACATAGTCTTGATCGTATTTTGGTTGGTTGAATTGATAAAGTATCGAAATCGATAAAAAATTCCAAAAGACGACAAAAAAGTAAGAGGCGATTGTCGTCGGGATCGCTAATAAAATGACTGACCAACTAGGTAGAATTTTTGGTCCAAACGTCTGCAAGACCACTAACCCAATGATCGCCAGCGCTAAAATCAAAGTCAAAAGATTCGGTAGTCTGCGAGATTCGTGACGTAAAACGATGAAACTATTACCAATCAGAAAAATAATCGCCGCATACAAGCCAAACAAAACGACCAAGAAGAAGACGAATATCAAAATACTAAGGATTCCTATCCCAATCAAAGAAGTGGAAGTAACAGTGATAAACGTTACGTACCCCACAAAACTGAGTAAGAAAAGATTCAACAGCCAGCCGTTTCGCAACCGACATTTTTCTTTGAAATAAAAATAGCAGAACAATAAAAAAAAGAAGAGCGGGATCAAAATAAAAAATGTTTTGTTCTGAATCTCGATGGTAAAAAAATAGCCGGCTAGAAAGATACTAGTCCATAATAAAAATTTGCTGAACTTTCGTTGGTTGAAACGAAGTAGCACACCAAGCAAAATGATGAAATAAAAGGCTAAAGCAAATAAATCTCGTGGGATATCCACTGTGTCACATCCTTTTTAAGTAGCGATAAATGATTTTTCAGCTGTACAGTCGAACTTAACAGCTTCGATATTCAGTATATCAAAGAACACGACAAAGAGCAGTAAAGAACGATTCGTTGGTTTTCTAGAAAAAGATTAGTAGAATTAATAGTAAGTCAGTGCTAATGCAGGGAGGAGATCTACATGAAAATCAAAGGAATTGATCGAGTAGATTTACCGACACTTTTTGTGATCGGTAAAGAAGGACGAGGGCAAGCAGAAGAAGGACCATCCTGGGTTCCATTGCTATGGGATCAGCTGAATGCTCATTTTGAGGAACTAGTCGAATGTTTAGCAGGACAAGACATCAAGGAGCTGCATTTGTGGGGATTGATGAGTGATGGTGACCATTGGTTGGAGCCGTGGCAGCAAGAAGGTCGTTATTTAGCAGGTGTTCAAGTACCCGAAGATACGCAAGTTCCTGAAGGCTGGGTCGGTTGGAAACTGCCGCCAATGAGTTATTTGACCGTGAAAGCCAGTGCAGAAAAAATTGAAGAAGCAACAAATTTAATGTTGGGCGAGATTTTTCCATTAGAGAAATTAGAGCTTGCCGGTGCGATCCATGAACATTATTTGCCGCATTTTGCAGAAGGAGAAGTTGAATTGTATTTTCCTTTTAAAACACAATAAAAAATTTCCTAACTACAAACTGAAGGTCAGAAACAAATCTGTTTCTGACCATTTTGCATGGAATATAAAAAAGGGTTGTGACAAAACGTTTGTCACACAACCCTTAGATCGATTTTTTGTTTGAGTTAAGCAAATAGATTTGTAGTTTTTTGCCAAATGTCTGCGAATAAATCCGTAGTTTTTTGCCAAATCATCTCAAAGGTATTCGCTTTTTCTACCGCCTGTTTAGTTATGAGATTTGTTTCGGCACCTTCATTTGTTTGAACATAACCTAAAGTATCTTGGGTCAGCGAAACGGTGACAGTCCCGATTTTTTCATTCTTGAACACCGGTGCGATTATTGTATCGTTGTCTAACAAAGATTGATCCAACGTCGTTTTAAACGTTAGATTTGTAGGATCCATATCTTTTCGAACCCAGAGTTTGACAGGTTTTTCCATTGCTAAAGCGACAGATTTTTGTGCGCCTTCAGTAACGGCTAGTTCTGGCTGATCAGTCGGTGTTTGTCCAGCAGTAGTCACATCTTGTTGGCTCCAATTAGTTAAACAATAATCCATTAATTTGTTCGTTTCAACGTAACGTGCTTCGTTGTCATTGTCTTGATCCAAAGCATTCAGGATCACGGTGATGACCCGTCGTCCGTCTTTTTGGATCGTCCCAACGAAACAAGCACCCGCTAAATCAGTGGTCCCAGTTTTCAAACCATCGACACCGTCTTTATGGTTTGGCCCATCAAACAGCATGACGTTCACATTTTTCATATCATCTGGATGAGATGTATTCGGTGCAAATGTCTTTTCTTTGATTTTAGAGACTTCCAAAATTTCGGGGAAGTCTTTGATCAGATGTTGTGCTACGATCGCAACATCACGAGCAGACATCAAGTTTTCATCATCTTTTTGAGTACCGGGATAAATCTGGTCTTCCAGAAAGACATTACTTAAACCAGAAGCATTGATGATAGTCGCGTCGTTAATGTTCCATTTTACTAATTGTGCCCGCATTTGATCAACAAACGTGTGCTCATTACCAGCGACCAGTTCTGCTAAAGCAACGGCACAGGCATTAGCTGACTCGACGATCATCGCTTCAAAAAGATCTCTGACCGTGTATTTCTGTCCACGGACTAAGGTCACGTTGGATAGATCGGGAACTGTACTTAATTTTTCAGCATATTCTGAAATAGGTACTTCTTGTTCCCAAGTAATTTTTTGTTGTTTGATCGCATCTAAAACGAGATATGCCGTAATCGTTTTAGTGATAGATGCGATGCCTTTTGGGGTATCTCCATTCTGATTAAAAAAGACCTTCCCTGAATCAGCATCGATAGCGAATCCTGCATCTGCATTAACTGTAAAATCGTCTGCAGCTTGAGCGGTGATTCCTATGAGGCCTTGGAGAAAAAGTACTAGCACAACCAAAATAAGGGGGAATCTTTTCTTTTTATTCATCGATGGGCTCCTTTATTTCTTTTACCTTTAAAAGCTTAGCAAAATCATTGGATGAATTCAAGAAAACACAAAAAATACCAGAGTTTCTTATTAATTTTTGAAAGACTCTGGTATAAAACTATTCGTATGTCATAGTTAAAAGCCGCGCCCGCCACCGCCAAATGTTCCGCCGCCACTGGAATTTGTTGTACTTCCACCGCCACCACCGCCATTATTTTTAGTAGGCCGAGGGATTCGACGAGTGGTAACGAAAGAATTGACCAATTGATCTTGCCGTTCAGTCAGCTCCAACTGGGCATTTTCTCGATAAGGGTAACGATAGGTACCGATTTTTAATTGATAGCGCAAACGAATCGTAAAGAAGAATCCGATAGCCGCGGCTAATGCAATGATCAAGCCAATTGTAAGCTCGATTCCAGTGATTGATTTGTAATAGGTCACTTTGCCAGTCTTTTCATCGATGCGGTAAGATCCGCTGGGAATGCCGTCGTCTACGAATTGTTCGGCGTTGGTTAAATAATCCGTACTGGCTTGATAATAATCACCAGCGCTCATTGCAGCTTCCACATCGTCCAAAAGCTGGTCACGCCGTTTATCAGTTATATAATCGATCATATTGCCTGAAGTTGATAAATAAATTTCGCGCTGAGTCATATCTAATAAAAGTAGGGCACCGTTATTATTTTTACCAACACGAGTCATCAACTGTTCATTGGCAAATGTTCGCGGTTCTTCGGTATTGTCAGTTGTCGTCAAAATAAAGACTTCGCCTTTGTTTTTTTGATTGATCGCATCCGCTTGATTTGAAAGTTTTACTCGTTCTTCAGTTGTCAGCAGATTGGCTTGATCGTCAATTGTGTTGTCCGCGGCGAAAACTTTCAGTGGATTGAACAGTGACAAAAAAACAATGAATAGTAGGAGTTTTTTCATATCAAGTACCCCGCAATCAGAGCAATTACCAGCAGTACCGCAAAGATCCCGCCTGAAAATAGCCCTAAACGTTTATTGCTGACTGGCAAAATTCCGCTGACTTTTCCGGTTTGCCCATTCATGGCATAGTAATACGTCTTGTCTGTGGCATCTTGATAAGTCACTAGCCAGACTGGCAGCAACATATAGTGATTGTCTTGTTTTTCAACAGTGACTGACCGATTATTTGGAGTGAACGTCGTGTAGCCGGCAACTGTATCACGCAGCAAATCTTCTGTATATTCGGTCAGTTCATGATTGATCTGTTCAGACAGCTCTGCGATTTCGATATCTCGTTTTTCTGCTTGAAAACCTGATAAGTATTCTGTATGAAAATCGACTGCTTGATCGATAGGAAAGGGCTGAACACCTTCGACCATTTTTTGCTGGAGATTTTTAGTCAAAGCATTTTTAGTCAGATGTTGGATTTTTGCCTTGCCTTGGCGGAAAATTTGATAAACTTTCGTTTCAGTATATTCAATGTCTCCAATAATCCAAACTCGCAATGAAGTCCCTTTACCAGTCAAATTGCCCGCCGTTTCCGCGTCAATCACCCAGTAAGGGAAATAGACACCCGTCATTTTCTCAATCTGCTGTTCGTTGAAAAAATCTTTTGGAATGAAGCGTTTCTTTTTGGTCCAAGCTAAAAAATCACTGATTGCTTTTTCTTTCTCGATTTTAAATGGCAAAACTTTGTTAGGCAAAAATGCGCCAGTCAAGCGCCCCGATAATACGACTGGGTTGTGACAAAAATAGCAATAAGTAGCGGCGGTGGTGTGATCTGTCACAATTTGAGCACCGCAGCTGGGACAAAGAAAAAGATCCATGTCATCAGCCGTGTTTTTTTCCTCGACACCGGTGTCTGTCGATTCAGCAGTTGGCGGAGCTTCTTGTGCTTCAAACTGTTCAATGTCTTCCACCGTAAAAATACTCAAGCAATAATCACAATGGAATTTTTGATCACTTGGATTGAATGTCAAAGGACCGCCGCAATTGGGGCAATGATGCGTCAATATATCTGCCATTTGCAGATCCTCCTATTTCATAAAAGTAACTAGATGCTGGATGTCACATTTTTTTGAGATTTCGCGAGTGTTTCCCTAAGTTGTGAATCTTAAAAAGTTAGTCTAGTGGGACGCCTTTGAAAGGTTTGCCGCAATGCGGACAGAATTTAGGTACGCCAGTTGTCAAATCAATAGCTTCACCGCATTCGCTGCATTTCATTTGGATTTTTGCCGCAGTTGCCGGTGCTGGTTTTGGCTCACCACAGTTGCCGCAGAATTTACCCGTGTTTTCTTCGCCGCATTTTGGACAAGTCCATTGATCACCAGCTGCTTTTTGTTGAGCTTGCTGATTTTGCTGAATCTGTTGATTATTACTTTGTGAAGCTTGGTTGAGAAAATCTCCACCTGCGTTCATTCCCATGCCTACACCAAAGAAACCTGTCGTAGCGCCTGCTGGATTTTTACCCGCTGCTTCCATTCCGCGTGCAACTGAGCCTTGAACGTAGCCTTCCCGTATGCCAGGATCACCTAACATCGCGCCTTCATTGCGCATATTGATTAATTTCGCAGAATCGTCCGTGTAAGAAATGCTGGCAACAGCGACCGAAATAATTTCCATTCCGCGTAATTTTTGCCAACTGTCATCTAATGCATCAGATAAATAATTGCTTAGTTCCAAGCTTTTAGATGGAACATAAGAAATCCGCTGACCATCGGCAGACATTTGATTGATCGCCGCTTGCAAGCCGGTCAAAAATTCTTGCAAGTATTGTTCATTGATATCGCTGATCTCGACTTGTGCCATGTTCCGCGGGATCGCATTAGCAAAAAATAAAATTGGATCGGTCACTTGGATTGAGTATGTACCGTGCGCGCGTAAAAATAACTCTGCGTTGTAAAAATTATCAAAATAATTTAATGGCGTGCTGGTACCAAATTTGATTCCCTTAATTTCTTGCAGATTGATGTAAAAAACTTGTTGTTTCTGTGGTGTCGTGCCACCAAATTTGAAACGGCTAAAAGTTTCGGTGACCGCTTCTTTTAGGGAACCGTTGAACATCGATGGCGCCAAATTATTTTTAACCGTGTAATAACCTTCTTCTGCGGTGTAATCAATAATTTTTCCACCGTCAACTAGCAACATCATCATATTTGGATAGACATGAATGACTGAACCGTCGGTGATGACATCGCTGGTTCCTTTTTTATTGCTGCCGCGTTTATCGTTTTTTCGCACGGCGACTCCTTTTGTCATGACAGTAGTTTGTCCCATGTCAGCGGGTTCAATGATTTCTAACCATTGATCGGCCAGTCCGCCGCCAAGACTGCTTGTTGCTGCTTTAAATAGACCCATGAATATCCCTCCGTAAAGCGTTTTTCCCATTATACCATAGAGTATTTTTGAAATAGAAAAGATACAGTTAGACAGATTAAGAGTCGCTAAACAATTGAGATAGACAATTGGTTTCTATAGTTTTTTTATATAAAATCACGTATAATAAAAAGCAGTGATTTTAAAAGGAAAGAGGAGAATTATGGCGTATCAAGCACTTTACCGCGTTTGGCGGTCGCAACGTTTTGATGACTTGGTCGGACAAGAAGCGATCACAAAGACACTTAAAAATGCGATTCAGCAACAAAAAACTTCCCACGCATATCTGTTCACCGGTCCCCGCGGAACAGGAAAGACCAGTGCCGCGAAGATTTTTGCTAAAGCCATCAATTGTCCCAACAGCGTTGATGGGGAACCTTGTAACAAGTGTGAGATGTGTCGTTCGATCACCGAAGGACGACAAGAAGACGTGATCGAGATCGACGCGGCTAGTAATAACGGAGTGGAAGAGATTCGTTTTATCCGTGATCGGGCAAATTATGCACCGACTGCGGCTAGCTACAAAGTCTATATCATCGATGAAGTCCATATGCTTTCGACTGGTGCGTTCAACGCGTTGTTAAAAACGTTAGAAGAACCAAAAGAACATGTGATTTTCGTCTTAGCAACGACAGAGCCGCATAAAATACCGGCAACGATCATTTCACGGACACAGCGATTTGATTTTAAGCGAATCGGTGTTCCGGCGATCATTGGCCGGATGGCTTATATTCTTGGAGAAAGCAATCAGCCGTATGAAGAACAAGCATTGTCAGTGATCGCCCGTGCAGCTGAAGGCGGGATGCGTGATGCACTGAGTATTTTGGATCAAGCGATTTCTTTCAGTAATGAAACAATCACGTTAGCCGATGCATTAGCAGTGACCGGCAGTTTAACGACTGAGATGATGGATGCTTTCATTGGAGCATGTCTGCAGCAAAACGTCAGTGGTGCGTTAGAAATCCTAGAAAATATTTTGGCAGAAGGAAAAGAAGCTCGCCGTTTAACGGAAGACTTATTATTGTATTGCCGAGACGTGTTGATCTATCAGCAAGCGCCGCAGCTTTTGGAAGCTCGTGCCGCGTATTTGACCGATACATTCAAACAATTAGCTGAAACGACGGCCTCTGAACGCTTATATGCGATGATCAAGGTTTTAAGCGAGACACAAAATGAGATTCGTTTTACCAATCACGCCAATGTTTATTTAGAAGTTGCGACGGTGAAACTGGCGACTCCACAAACGCCAAGCGAAATGCCAACGTCAAGTCAGCCACCGAATTCAGCAGCACAGCCAGCTGATCAAGCCGAATTAGCTTCCTTGAAACAGCAACTGCAACAACTGCAAACAGAAATCCAGCAAATAAAAGCCAATCCAACAGAAAAAATGGAGCACAAAGCAACGCCGAAAAAAACTGTCAGCAGTTATCGCGTACCGACAGAACGGGTCTATCAAGTATTAAGTGAAGCGACCAAAGATCATTTGATAAATGTGAAGAACGTTTGGGAAGATCTATTGATGGCTTTACCAGTGACTCAACGTGCGATGTTGAAAGCGAGTGAACCGATGGCGGCAGGACCAAATTCTATGTTGGTGACTTTTGATTATGAGATCGTTTGTCAGCGTGCAGACAGTAATGAGGAACTGCGCTTGAATATGCAGAATAGTTTAAGTATGATGATCAAAGATTACACGCCAGAATTTGTCTTTATTACTCGTGAAAGCTGGCCGCGCTTGCGCCAAGCTTTTCTCAGTCAACATCACGATCGCCCGGAAGCGACCAAAGAGATAGGGACAGAAGATGAAGTCGTACTACCTGAAGAAACGAATGAAGTCGTTGAACAAGCAAAAAGTTTGTTTGGCGATCTAGTAACGATCAAAAAAGATTAGAGGAGCGAAAAAAACAATGATGCGCGGAATGGGAAATATGCAAGGTATGATGAAACAAATGCAAAAAATGCAAAAGGAAATGGTCAAAGCTCAAGATGAATTGAATGCTAAAGAATTCATTGGAAGTTCGACGAATGACTTAGTCACAGTAACCTTTACCGGTGATAAAAAAATGAAGACGATGACGATTAATCCTGAATTGATCGATTCAGAAGATCCAGAGATGCTGCAAGATATGATCGTTTTAGCAGTCAATGATGGGATTACAAAAATTACTAAAGAAACCGATCAAACAATGGGAAAATATACAAAGGGACTTCCTGGAATGTAAGCGACTTTGTTTTTAGTTGTTGGCTGCTGATTTTTTATAAACAAGTCAGCGGTAGAATTCATGTCCGGCTGAACGAACTAGCTTTTGGTCTTAGTATTCAAAAGTAAAACGAGTCCGTGAAGCCTTTCTGAAAGAGAGGATGAACAGGATGCAATATCCAGAACCAATTGCGAAGCTGATTGAAAGTTATATGAAGCTGCCGGGAATCGGACAAAAAACCGCGACCCGTTTAGCCTTTTTCACGATCGACATGAAAGACGAATCAGTTAATGAATTTGCACGTTCTTTGATCAGTGTCAAACGCGATCTGCGTTTTTGCAGTGTCTGTGGAAATATCACAGAAGAAGATCCGTGTGAGATTTGTTCGGATACAACGCGCGACCGCAGTACAATCTTGGTTGTAGAAGAACCTAAAGATGTGATGTCGCTGGAAAAAGTTCGTGAATACCACGGACTTTATCATGTGCTCCATGGTGTGCTATCACCGATGGAAGGAACCGGACCAGAAGATATCAATATCGCGCCTTTGATTAAACGGCTGCATGATGACGAAATCAAAGAAGTCATCATCGCAACCAATGCCACGACTGAAGGCGAAGCGACGGCAATGTATCTGTCGCGTCTGATTAAACCAGCTGGAATCAAAGTCACTCGATTGGCTCACGGACTATCTGTCGGCAGCGATATCGAGTATGCTGATGAAATCACTTTGTTAAAAGCAGTGGAAGGACGCCGTGAATTATAAAGATTTCGCGGTGTCTTTTTAAAAAGATAGATAAGATCATAAATATTTTGGAGGACAAGAACGTGAGCGGATTATTTATTACGATTGAAGGACCAGACGGCGCAGGCAAAACGAGTGTGCTGAATGAACTTTATCCTAGATTACAATTAACGGCGAAACGAGCCATCGTCAAGACAAGAGAACCTGGAGGCATTCCGATCGCTGAAAAAATTCGTCACGTGATCCTTGATCCCAGCCATGACCGAATGGATGATCGAACAGAAGCCTTGCTGTATGCAGCTTCTCGCCGTCAACATCTAGTCGAAAAAGTGTGGCCTGCGCTTGAAGCAGATAAAATCGTTTTGTGCGATCGTTTCACTGACAGCTCGTTGGCATATCAAGGAGCAGGAAGAGGTATCGGCATGGCAGAAGTTGCTAAACTCAATGAGTTTGCAGTCGAAGGCACGGTGCCAGACGTCACTCTTTATTTGGATATCGATTCAGACACTGGTTTGCAACGAATTATGAAGAATCGGACCAATCAAATTGACCGTTTGGACTCAGAAGGGTTACAATTTCATCAGAGGGTGCGGCATGCTTATTTAAAATTGGCAGAAGCAAATCCCGATCGAATTATCAAAATCGATGCTCGGAAACGTTTAGACGAAGTCGTGAGTGCTTGTTTTTACGAGTTGTTGACACGTTATCCAAACTATTTTCATTCATGAGAGGTGGCAAACTATGAAACTTATTTTAGCAATCGTCCAAGACAAAGATTCTAACCGCTTAGCCAATGAATTTATTGATGCTAATATTCGAGCAACTAAACTTTCTTCTACCGGCGGTTTTTTAAAAGCGGGCAACAGCACGTTTATCATTGGGATCGAAGATGAACGAGTAGAGGCTGCCTTGGCTTTGATCAAAGAAACTTGTCAAGCACGGACTCAGTATGTGACGACACCAGTAACCTTAGACATCTCCTTAGACGGACAAGTCCCTTATCCTGTTGAAGTTGAAGTCGGCGGCGCGACAGTCTTTGTCTTGCCAGTTGAAGGCTTCCATCAGTACTAAGATGAACGAAGCACAAAGACTCCAGACAATTCAGCCGATTGTTTTTCGCCAATTACAAAACAGTTTTGAGCATGGGCGTATGGCCCATGCTTATCTTTTTGAAGGGGATCAAGGGACCGGCAAGGCTGAGTTGGCTTTATGGTTTGTGAAGCATCTATTTTGCTTAGCGTTACAGGAGAATATGCCTTGCGAAAAATGCAACAATTGTCTGCGAATCGCCAGTCAAGATCATCCCGATGTCGTGGAGATCCACCCCGACGGCCAATCGATCAAAGTTGATCAGATTCGTGCGCTGCAAAGCGAGTTGACCAAAAGCGGCTTTGAATCTGCGAAGAAAGTCGTGATCATCCATCAAGCGGAAAAAATGAATACAAATTCAGCGAACAGCTTATTGAAGTTTCTAGAGGAACCGCCAGCTAATTTTATGATTATTTTAGAGACCCAGTCATTGGGGAAAATTTTGCCGACGATCCGATCACGCTGTCAGATCATTCATTTCCAAGCGTTGTCTACAAAACGTCTACAATCTCGTTTGGAAGCAGAACAAATCCCCGCAAAAACAGCCGAACTCTTGGCGAATTTAACAAATAGTTATGGAAAAGCTGTTGAAATCTCAAAAGATGAATGGTTTAATGAAGCTAGAGATGCTGTTATTCAATGGTTTAATTATCTCGAAAAAAATGATCCGCAAGCGTTTATCTATGTTCAAAAAAAATTGGTGAAGACGTTTAAAGATAAAACACAACAACAATTCGCTTTTGAAATTTTGGCGTATTTTGTTAAGGAAAAACGCAATCAAGTGATGAGACAGAAACAGTCAGGCTTGGAAAATTACAATCGCCTGTTAGAGGAAGTTTTATCAGCCAATCAAAAACTAGAAGCGAACGTATCATTTCAAAATATCGCAGAACAAATAACGTTGCATATTATTTTTCCGTAACGTTATTTAAGAGAGTAGGGAAAACCATGGTTGAAGTTGTGGGTGTTCGTTTTCGTGACGCAGGCCGTATTTATTATTATGCGCCAGGGAAAAGCGAATATTTTTATAATGATAAAGTCTTGGTTGAGTCACAGCAGGCGCACCAGATTGCGACAGTGGCAATTCCAAAAATAGAGATCGCCAAAAAAGATCTATCTGATGATTTAAAAATGATTTTACATAAAGCCTCAGATAAAGAATTGAATAAAGCGGCACAAAATGCGGCGGATGCTAGCGAAGCATTTAAGATTGCCAAAGAAAAAATTCGTGCGCATGAGTTGGAAATGAAGCTGATTCAAGTAGAGTACACATACGATCGCAGTAAAATGATCTTTAGTTTTACGGCAGATGGACGGATTGATTTTCGCGAATTGGTTAAAGATTTAGCAGGAATTTTTCGCACTCGGATTGAGCTGCGTCAGATTGGTGTGCGGGATGAAGCCAAGATTCTTGGCGGCATCGGACCGTGCGGCCGCCCGTTATGCTGCTCAACTTTTTTAGGAGATTTTATTCCAGTTTCTATCAAGATGGCTAAGGAACAAGGGTTATCATTGAATCCAACGAAAATTTCCGGTCTTTGCGGGCGCTTGATGTGCTGTTTGAAATACGAAAATAGTGAATACGAAGCGGCCAAAAAAGCGATGCCTGACTACGGCAAAGAAATCAATACACCAGAAGGACGGGGGAAAGTCATTGGCTTGAACCTGCTCAGCAAAGTCGTAAAAGTCCGATTATTCGGCCGCGATGCAACGGTTGATTTTGATTATCAAGAACTAGTTGAAGCAGGTGATCTAGCATGATGGATCGGCGTTCTTTGTATGATGGCTTGAATCAATTAGAACAAGACATGCACAAAAATCTTGAAGATCTCGTTTCGATGAAAGAAACATTGCTGGAACTCGTAGAAAAAAATACGACATTGGAGATGGAAAATGAACGGTTGCGGGAACGGATCCGTGCAATCGATGAGAAGAAGTCTCCTGTCTTAGACGAGCGGCAAGAACTATCAGAATCACGTTTGAATCTTGAGAAAATATACGAAGATGGGTTTCATGTCTGCAATCTGCTCTATGGTTCAAGGCGTGAACAAGATGAACCGTGTGCGTTTTGTTTAGATGTCATTTATCGCGAAAGCAAACAAAAGTAGCTCATGACAAAAAGCTGTTTATTTTAAAATGGGTATGACGTCGCTGATGTCACGCCCTTTTTTTGTAAAAGCGTCTAGTGAAGATTCGTTTTGAATAGCTGGAAAATGGGTTCGCTGTGTAGAATAGGAAGAGAGGGGAAATGACTGTGAGGATCCAAAAAAGTTTCGCGCAAGCAGTGGGGACGTTGTATTTAGTACCAACGCCGATCGGCAATCTAGAAGATATGACGTTTCGCGCAGTCAAGACATTGCAGACTGTTGAATTAATCGCGAGTGAAGATACGCGCAATACACAAAAATTGTTGAATCACTTTGAAGTGAAGACGCCGCAAAAAAGTTTGCATGAACACAATTACAATGAACGAATTCCAGAATTGCTAGCTTTTTTGAAAAATGGCAATTCGATCGCGCAAGTCAGTGATGCAGGGATGCCGTCGATTAGTGATCCTGGTCACGAATTAGTCGTAGCTTGCATCGAGGAAAATATTCCAGTCGTTGCCTTGCCGGGAGCGACAGCGGGAATGACAGCGTTGATTGCATCAGGCTTAATGCCCCAGCCATTTTATTTTTATGGCTTTTTGCAGCGGAAAAAAAGCATTCAAAAAAAAGAATTAACAGATCTAAAAAATCAGACAGCAACATTGATTTTTTATGAATCGCCTCATCGAGTAAAAGAGACCATAAAAAATATCTTGGAAGTTTTTGGCAATCGTGAAGTGGTGATCTGCCGCGAATTGACGAAAGTGTATGAAGAATACTTGCGAGGAACGGCTGAAGAACTGATTGATTATCTATCAGAACATTCGTTAAAAGGCGAATGCTGCCTGCTCGTCTCCGGTGCGGTCGAGATAGAAGCAGCCGAAATCTTTGTCGGCTCATTGAAAGAGCAAGTAGAGCAGTTGATCGAAGAAGGACAAGCGCCAAAAGAAGCAATCAAAACAGTCGCAAAACGACACGATTTAAAGAAACAAGATGTCTACAAAGAATATCATGAACTGTAAGAGCAGAAATTTTTCTGCTCTTTTTTTCTAGCCTAGACCAAAAGTAAAGAAAAAACCACCATAGCCGTCACTATGGTGGAAATGAAGGTTGTTATTTACTCTTGGTAGGAGTAAGTATGAAAAAACCAATTCGGGATAATTGGTATATTTTCATAATAAAGCAAACGGTCAGCGATTTCATGAATGGTTGTTTGTTAATTACTAAGAAATGAATTAGAAAAAATTTATGCAATTTTCGGTGGAATTTTTCGTTATATTTCATAATGTAAGGGTTGCATTTTGTTTCGGGGAATTTAAGAGCTATGTTACACTTAAATTGGAAGATCTAAATAGGAGGGTACATTTATGGCAAATATCAGTAAAAAGTTACTAACTGAATTGACTTCAGAAGAAGCGAACGGTCCGTTTATCACATTTATGTTAAATACGCATCATGGGCATCAAGCTGTTGAAAAAGACCAAATCATGTTTAAAAACTTTGCTAAAGAAGCAAAACAACGCTTTGACAAAAAGTACACTGATCACAGCTTTGAACCATTCCAAGAAAAAATTGATCAATTATTAGCAGATGGTGATTTTTGGCGCAGCGGAACAGAAAGTGTTGCGGTGATTTTGACCGCAGATGAAATATATAGCCATCGCTTAACTATTCCAGTCGATGATCAATATTATGTCAGCGACTTGCCCTATTTATTGGCGATCATCAAGAATATGCAGTTTAACTATTCGTATTACTTGATGGGGTTGAATCGCGATTCAATGAAACTCTACGCTGTCCGCAATAAAGAAATTACTGCGATTGAACTTCCAGCAGATGCACCCAAAGACATCGTGACGGCTCTTGGTGACGAATTGACCGGCGGAAATCTGAATGTTTCAGCCCGTGGCGGTGAAGTCGGTAGTTTTCACGGGGTGAACACAAAAGATGAAGAAGTTGAAATCGACTGGGTAAATTATTATCAAGCTGTCGACAATTTCTTGAAAGAATTTGAGAATCCCGATCAATTGCCACTATATCTTTTTGCTTTACCGGAAAATCAAACGCAATTCAAAAAGATTGCGAAAAATCCATATTATTCAGATAAAGCAGCAATTAGCGGTTCACCGGCACAAGCGAACATCAATGAGATCAAACAAGAGATTCAAAAAATTTCTGATCAATTAGCAGCGGTAGAAACAAAATCGTACCAAAAATTGAGCGATCGAAAATTCGTTGATCAACTAGTTGATATCGTACCTGCCGCAAAAGAAGGCAAAGTTTCTCATCTATTTATCGCAACGTCAAATCTAGTGAACGGATTCGGAGAAGATCCAGCTGTAGAGTATGACCGGCGTCAAGTCTTGAACGAGATTGCTGACAATGTGATAAAAAATGGTGGACAAGTCTTTGTATTGGATCAAAAAGATGCACCAGATGAGAAGAGTTTACTAGCGATTTTGCGGTATTGATAGTTAAGTCGTTCAGATGGAACAATAAAAATATTAAGCAATGAGCTAGTGTTATCGCTTAATGTGTGTTATACTTCTAATTGTAGTTTTTGTACGGTAATATTGGCAAGTTTGTTTCAGACAACATCTTTCCTATTTCACCATTCAAGTAATTACAAATTAATTTTTATCCTAGGAGGATGTTTAACATGGAACAAGGTACAGTAAAATGGTTCAACTCAGAAAAAGGCTACGGATTTATCACTGCTGAAAACGGAAATGACGTATTCGTACATTTCTCAGCTATCCAAGGCGACGGCTTCAAAACTTTAGAAGAAGGTCAAGCAGTGACTTTCGACGTAGAAGACGGCCAACGTGGACCTCAAGCTACAAACGTTAACAAAGCTTAATTAGTAGACTTATAAAGCCAGATGCGCAAGCATCTGGCTTTTTTTTGTTTTAGAATTGGAATCGCTTTAACTAAAGAACTTTCTTGTAGAAAGTGGTACTATTCAGATATAATGCGTGAGGAAGCTGACAAATGATTGTCCGCTTTTTCGGCAGGTCGATTGAAATCATCCTGTTAGAAAATACTGAATCTAAACAGTGAGTACTTGATCACTTGGTAAAGATGATGATTTATAAAATAATTTAAATAGAAAATTTACTAGTTTGAGGAAGGAGGGGCAAATGTGAAAAAAAGCTATGCAGTCGTGGATATCGAAACGACTGGGACGGATCCCCAAGCGGATCGAATCATCCAATTCGGCTGTGCACTGATCGAAGATGGCAAGATCGTGACGCATTTTTCAACAGATATCAATCCAGATCAAAATATTCCCACACAGATCCAAACACTGACCGGAATCACCAATCAGCGAATCAAAAAAGCCCCTTATTTTGAAGATGTGGCTCAAACCATTACTAATCTATTAGCAGATACGGTCTTTGTGGCCCACAATATTCATTTTGACTATCCTTTTTTGAGCAACGAATTAGAGCGGTGCGGCATGGCGCCGCTAACGATTCCAGGGATCGATACCGTAGAGTTGGCGCAAGTATTTATGCCGACTTCTTTGAGTTTTCGCCTAAAAGATTTGGCGCAAGAACTGCACCTGAAGCATGAAAATCCTCATCAAGCCGATAGTGATGCGGATGTTACCGCCCAGCTTTTATTGCATTTAGAGGGAAAAATAAAAGAGTTGCCGATCATTACGCTGGAAAAGATTATTACGGCCGCCAATCAAATGGCTTATCAAACAAAAGCCTATCTAGAAGATTGTTTGACAAGTATGCAGGCAGATCCTAAGCCGTTATCAAAAGATTTAGTTATTATTCATGGCTTAGCCCTGCGCAAAAAAAACGTCCCGCTTTTTGCGGAAACTTATTTTGGTAAAAAGGCATACCCACGTTCTCGTAAAGATAAGGAAAAAGTGTATCGCGGCGAATTGGATTTTCGCAAAGAACAAGCGCGTTTGATGAATTTAGTGTATGATTTTTTTAATAAAAAGGAAGACAAGAACGTATTAGTAGAAGCTGCCACCGGGATTGGCAAGACGCTGGGGTATTTATTGCCGCTGAGTTATTTGGCGACGCCAGAAAAACCGCTGGTGATTAGTACTGTGTCCTTATTGCTGCAAGAACAAATATTGAAACATGATCTGCCATTGATCAATCGTTTGCTAGATCAGCCGCTGCAGGCGGTAGTAATGAAGAGCAGCCGTCACTATCTCGATTTGGATCGTTTTTATCAAAGTTTCGAAAAAAAATCAGAACAAAAACAATATACCTTTTACCAGATGGCGCTGTTGGTTTGGTTGACGCAGACGGAAACGGGCGATTTTGATGAACTGAATATGACCAGCTTAAAGCATCCTTTTTGGCAAGAGGTCGCGCATTTGGGCGTCCACACATTAAATCCTAACAGCCCATTTTATCCAGCAGATTTTATTTATCATCGGCAAGAAAAGCTGGCGCAAAGCAATTTGATCATCACCAATCATGCGTATTTAGCACAAGAAGATCAACGCAAAGAACCGCAATTGCCGAAAAGTCCGTATTTGATCATCGATGAAGCACATCATTTAAATCATGTATTGGAAAAAAATAGTACTCAGCAGTTCAATTTTATCGCAGTCCAACGCATGTTCAATCATTTGTGGGACGATCAGCAGTTTTCTGTATGGCAGCTATTGGTCCAAAAAGATCAGCAGACGCAGCACATGCTTGAGATTTTTCAAGATGTCTTGCAGGAATTAAATGAAGATCTGATCGATTTTTATCAAATATTTAAAGTGGCGTTTCCTGCGCAAGAAGAGCGTTTGATCACAAAAGAAATGATTGACCAGCTCTCTCCAGCCGGCGAACAACTTTTGCAGCGAATCGAGCTTTTGTATCAGGACGCATTAACGTTAGGGGATCAGCTGCAAGCTTACTTTAAACTGTATAAAGAAACGTTTACTATCAAAGAGCAAGCTGAGTGGAGCAATCTGCAAGCATTATTAGATAGTTTGGCTCAACAAAAGACAGCCTTTGAAACTTTCAGTGAAAAATGGGCGGCTCGTTATGTTCATTGGTTCAATGCGAGTCGTAAAACGTTCAAGGTACAAGACTTGGAAGCATCGATGATCAGCGAGACAAAATGGTACGAACGCTATCAGCAGATTCTTTATTTAGGCGGTACATTAAAAATCGGCGGTGATCGGCACTATTTCGCGAAACGTTGGGGAATTCCTGAGGCAGCACTGAAAATTATCAGCAGTCCATATGATTACGCCAGCCAAGCGAGGGTCTATCTACCAACGGAAGGCATCAGCATCCAGTCATCATCTCCGGATCAATATGCGCACTATGTGGCAAATGTCGTTCATCAAATGGCAAGAAGTCAACAGCGACCGATCCTAGTGCTGTTTACTTCTCACGATATTTTGAACCGTGTGTATCAGCGAGTCCGCGTTCCATTGCTGAATGAAGGCAGAGATCTCTTAGCGCAAGGCATCGGTGGTAGTCGGGAGAAACTGTTGAAACGCTTTTTGCTCTCTAAGGATGCATTACTATTTGGAGCAGATAGTTTTTGGGAAGGCATCGATTTGCCTGGTGATATCTTGCAAATTTTGATCGTAACGCGGCTGCCATTTGAAAATCCAAAGCGGCTGCAAGTGAAAGCCCGTAATGATTTTCTAGCAGCGGCGGGGATCAATCCGTTTTATCAAGAGGCAGTCCCTCATGCGTCACTGCGGTTGCGTCAAGCACTTGGCCGTTTGATTCGTTCGGAAAAAGACAAAGGCGTGATGCTGTTATTAGATCAGCGGTTCATCACTGCTAAATATGGCGAAAAGTTGCGCAAGGCATTGCCGAAAGAATTGCCGATCAAACAATTGCCATTGGCAGAAATTTTGTTGGAGATCGATCAATTTTTAAATTCTGACAAAAATGAAGAGAATTAATGAGGGGGAGCCCTTATTTTGGTATAATGTAGCTTGTCTGGAAGGAGGATGATTTTGGATACGAATAGTGCAGGTCAACAAAGACTCAACCGTTGGCTATTAGGAATCGTGACTTTTTTATTGATCGTTATCGTAGGAGCTACTATGATTTTTATTCGTTCAAATCGTCCGATGCAGCAAGCCAAAAAAGAAGCTGTCCAAATGGCAGAAAAATATGCCGACTTGAAAACGGTGGATCAATTTTATTGGTTCAATCGTGAAAAGACTTATTTTACAGTCACAGGTGAAAACAACACTGGTGAAGCAATCATTGTGATCGTTCCGAAATCTGGTGAAAAGGTCCGTGTTCTAAGTCAAAAAGACGGCCTGACAGAACAGCAAGTCGAAAAACTTTTTGAAAAAGATCATCCAAAGCTGATTTTTGAAAAGGCCAATCTGGGGATCTATCAGGATCAAACGGCTTGGGAAATCACCGCAAAAGATGAGCAAGGCGAAATCTATTACTATTTGCTGGCATTTAAAGACGGTGAAGAAATCAAAGTCATCAAAAAAATCTAAAAAATCTTGGTAAGGGAGTTATCAGTCATGAAATTATCTCAACGTGTAACAAACCTAGAACCGTCCGTCACTTTGGCAGCGGCTGCTAAAGCGAAAGAATTGAAAGCCCAAGGATTAGATGTCATTAATCTGACCGTCGGAGAGCCGAATTTTACTACTCCGGAAAATATCGAATCCGCTGCGATTGAGGGAATCAAAAGCGGCAAGGTCAGCTTCTACACCCCTTCTGGCGGGACTCCAGAATTGAAGGCTGCAATTGCAGGTTTTACTGAGAAAAATTATGGCTTGATGATTGAACCTAAAAATATTATCGTAACTAGCGGTGCCAAATTTGCTTTGTATACATTGTTTCAAGCGATTTTGGATGCGGGAGATGAAGTGATCATCCCAGTTCCTTATTGGGTCAGCTACGGCGAACAAGTCAAATTAGCGCAAGGCAATCCGATTTTTGTAACAGGATCACAGGAAAATGATTACAAGATCACTCTTGATCAGCTTGAAGCTGCCCGAACTGAAAAGACGAAAGCCTTGATCATCAATTCGCCATCGAATCCAACGGGAATGATTTACACAGAAGCTGAATTACGCGAGATCGGCGAATGGGCAGTTCGTCATGAGCTGTTGATAGTTTCAGATGATATTTATGATCATCTTGTTTATAATGGAAACGAGGCAGCTCACATTGCTTCTTTATCTGACGAGATTTTCCACCATACAGTAATTATCAACGGTGTATCAAAGACATATTCGATGACAGGTTGGCGAATTGGCTATGCAATCGGAAATGCTGAGATCATCGGAGCGATGACTTCAATTGCTTCACAAGCAACCAGCAATCCGGCGTCAGTCAGCCAAGCCGCTGCAGTAGAAGCTTTAGCGGGTGAGCAAGTGACTGCAGAAAAAATGCGTCAAGCATTTGAAGAGCGGTTGAATACAATCTATCCTAAACTTGCTGACTTGCCTGGTTTTAAATTGAACAAACCCCAAGGTGCATTTTATCTGTTTCCAAATATCAAGGAAGCGATGGCAATGGGCGGTTACGACAATGTAACGACTTGGGTGAATGATCTGCTGGAACAAGAACACGTTGCGCTGGTGACAGGCGAAGGTTTTGGCGCTCCTGATAATGTCCGGATGAGTTACTCAGCCAGCATGGAGGATTTAGAAGAAGCTGTTGTACGGATTCGCCGCTTTATTGAAAATAGTAAGCAGTAAAAAATCATTTCGGGATAACTAAAGTTAGGAGAGACATTTGTGGAACAAATTCAAATCATCGATGCCAAGAATCATGTTGGCGAAACAGTAAAAATCGGCGCTTGGGTCGCAAATAAACGTTCAAGCGGAAAGATCTCGTTTTTACAACTGCGTGATGGGACGGCGTATTTCCAAGCAGTTGTTGTAAAAAGCGAAGTGTCTGAAGAGGTCTTCCATTTAGCCAAAGAATTGACACAAGAAACATCGATCATCGTAACGGGTGAAATTCGTGAAGACACACGCTCAAAATTCGGTTATGAATTAGGCGTAAAAGAGATCGAAGTGATCGGTGAAAGTCATGATTATCCAATCACGCCGAAAGAACATGGGGTTGATTTCTTAATGGATCATCGTCATTTATGGTTGCGTTCATCACAACAACACGCAATCATGTTGATCCGTAACGAAGTGATCCGTGCAACGTATGAATTTTTCAATGACAACGGCTTTGTTAAAGTTGATCCGCCGATTTTAACTGGTTCAGCGCCAGAAGGAACCAGCGATTTATTTGAAACTAATTACTTTGACCAAAAAGCCTACCTTTCTCAAAGTGGCCAATTGTATATGGAAGCTGCAGCGATGGCGTTAGGCAAAGTCTTCTCATTCGGTCCAACGTTCCGAGCTGAAAAATCAAAAACACGTCGTCATTTGATCGAATTTTGGATGATCGAACCAGAGATGGCTTTCATGCATCAAGAAGAAAGCTTAGAAGTTCAAGAACAATATGTTGCGTATTTAGTTCAAAGTGTTTTAACTAATTGCGATTATGCACTAGATGTTTTAGGCCGCGACAAAGAAGTCTTGAAGAATTACACAAAACTTCCTTATCCTCGGATTTCTTACGATGATGCGGTTGAATTGTTGAAGAAAAATGGCTTTGATGATATTGAATGGGGCGATGATTTTGGTTCGCCGCATGAAACTTTTATCGCCAATTCATTTGATCGTCCTGTTTTTATTTTAAATTATCCAAAAGCAATCAAACCCTTTTACATGAAACCACATCCAACACGTGAAGACGTCGTGATCTGTGCTGATTTAATCGCGCCAGAAGGCTACGGCGAGATTATCGGTGGTTCAGAACGGGCGACAGATTATGATTATTTATTAGAACAAATCCGTGAAGCTGGTTTAAGTGAAGAAGAATATTCATGGTATTTAGATTTGCGTAAATATGGTACAGTGCCGCATGCCGGTTTTGGTTTAGGGCTTGAACGGACGATCACGTTTATCGCAGGAATCGATCATGTGCGTGAAGCTATTCCATTCCCACGTTTGTTGAATCGAATCTATCCATAATAAAAGAAAAAGGAAGTGTCGAGATTCTCGATACTTCCTTTTTGTTGCATTCAAGTGCAGAGGGTTGGGTATAAAAAAATAGCTGTTTTCACATTTGAAAAAGCTTTCATTTTGGTTGACATATGAATAGCCATTCATATATAATAAGCATGAGGAAATATTCATATGTAAGAGAGAAGGGAATCTCATGGAAAAAGTATATCGATTAGATGGGTTGGATTGTGCGAATTGCGCCGCAAAAATTGAACGATCGGTCCAACAAATCAATGGGGTTGAAAATGCGCAAGTGGACTTCATCAGTACGAAACTGACAATTGTCGCACCTGAAAAAGACATTGAACGTGTCAGTGAAGAGGCAAAAGCAGTCATTAATAAATTAGAACCGGAAGTTGAAGTAAATAATATCCAAACTGAAAAAAACGAAGAAAGTGCGAAAGGAAAAATTATTCAGATCGCAACAGCACTTGTCGGATTGGGTCTGCTGCTTATTTTTTCGCCAGTTATGCCTTGGAAATTGGTGGCTTATTTGATTTTATACTTATGGATTGGTTATGACGTATTAAAGACTGCGCTCATTAATATTTTTCATGGAGAGATCTTTGATGAAAACTTTTTGATGGCGATCGCAACGATTGGTGCGATTGCCATCGGTGAATATCCAGAAGCTGTAGCAGTCATGTTGTTTTATCAAGTCGGCGAATTTTTCCAAGATTATGCTGTAGAAAAATCAAGGAAATCCATCCGTTCACTGCTAGCGATCCGACCTGATTCAGTTAATTTGATCCAAAACGATGCAGTAAAAAAAGTAGCGCCGGAAACGATCAAAGTCGGCGATCAGATTTTGATTAAACCAGGAGAAAAGGTTCCGTTAGATGGAATCGTCAAGGAAGGCAATTCGATGTTGGATACTTCAGCGTTGACCGGCGAATCGGTTCCCCGCAGTATTTATCCAGCGGATCAGATTCTTAGTGGCTTCATCAATCAAAGTGGTCAATTAACAGTTGAAGTAACTACGACGTTTGGTGAATCGACTGTCAGCAAGATTTTGGATCTCGTTGAAAATGCCAGCAGCAAAAAAGCGCCAGCAGAAAATTTCATTACTAGTTTTGCCCGTTACTATACGCCGATTGTTGTCGGATTGGCAGTTTTATTGGCTGTTGTTCCGCCGCTTGTGACAGGGGATCCTTTTTATGATTGGATTTACCGCGCGTTGACTTTCTTAGTTATTTCTTGTCCTTGTGCCTTAGTTATCTCCGTTCCATTAAGCTTCTTTGGCGGAATCGGTGGTGCCAGCAAAGCCGGTATCCTGATTAAAGGCAGCAATTATATCGAAACCTTAGCCAATGTTGAAACGCTTGTCTTTGATAAAACAGGAACACTGACTAAAGGTGTCTTTGAAGTACAACAAGTTGAAACAACCATCGATCGGAATGTATTTTTACGCTATGTGGCAAGTGCCGAACAAAGTTCTAGTCATCCAATGGCACAATCAATCGTAAAATATGTCGATCAACCATTGTTGCCAGTGAGTGAACTAAAAGAAATCGCTGGGTTTGGTATTTCAGTAATGATTGAAACACATCGTTTATTAGTAGGAAATGAAAAATTATTAGCGGAAGCTCGGGTTTCTTTTCCAGTAATCGATCAAATCGGAACGATTGTCTATGTCGCAATGGATGGAAACTACATCGGTCATTTAGTGATCGCAGATGAATTAAAAGACAACGTCGCAGAAGCATTGGAAAAGGCCAAAGAACTCGGTGTGAAACGTACGGTGATGTTGACGGGAGATAATCAAAGAATCGCTGATACGATCGGCAAAAAAATTGGGATCGATCAAGTGTATAGCGAATTATTGCCAGAAGATAAGGTCCATTATTTAGAAGAAGAATTAAAACGCGAACACAAAACGGCCTTTGTGGGTGATGGAATGAATGATGCGCCCGTTTTAGCACGATCAGATATCGGGATCGCGATGGGCGGACTTGGCTCAGACGCTGCGATTGAAGCGGCGGATGTTGTGATTATGGATGATCAGCCGGCTAAAATCCCAGTAGCGATTCGAATCGCTCGTAAGACAATGAGCATCGTCAAACAAAATATCGTTTTTGCAATTGGTGTAAAAATTCTAGTGTTGATTTTAGGCGCACTAGGATTTGCGACTATGTATGCTGCGGTCTTTGCGGATGTCGGAGTAACCGTGATCGCAGTAGTAAATGCGATGCGGTGTTTGAAAATAAAATAGTTGCGCAAGAAACAGTCTTCTTTTTTGAAGGCTGTTTTTTTGTACAATTTGCAACGCAATCAAGTTTATTTAACAAAAAAAATGTAATAAAGAACGCATGCTAAACAGAGTCAGATCAGCAGATAATGTGGCTGCCCGCAAAAAAACTAAAAAAAAACAGCAAAAGGGTTGACGAATATCGATTACAACTGTAAACTTTAAAAGTGGATTACAATTGTAAACGAAAGGAGTGAGAATTAAGACAATGACGAATACGCCAATTAAGATCAGCGATTCAGAATGGGAAGTCATGCGTGTGATCTGGACGCAGGGATCTACCACTGCACAAGAAATCGTTGATATTCTTGGTCAAACGATGGACTGGAAAGCAGCGACGATCAAAACATTATTAGGGCGTCTAGTAAAAAAAGAAGCTGTTCGAACAGAACAATCGGGAAAGAAATATATTTATTATCCGGCGATCAGTGAAGGTGAGACTGTCAAAAGTGCAACAGAAAATTTGTTTTCTCATATTTGTGCGAAACGAATCGGCGAAACAATCGCTGAGTTAGTGGCAGAAGCAGAGCTGACAGATGCAGACGTCGATTTGATCAAAGAACAGCTGCTCAATAAACAGACTGTAGCGACGATCGAATGTAACTGTATTCCCGGACAATGCGAATGCAATCATCATAACTAAACATAGGTACTCATTAATAAAAATACAGTTGGCTGTTATCCAACAGAAAAAATTATATTTAAGACAGGGAGCGAATCAAAAATGAAAAAACAATTTGCAATCAATGGAATGAGCTGTAATCACTGTGTGGCAAACGTGGAAAAGGCGATCAATCAATTAGAAGGAATCAACAAAGTGAAAATCGATCTAAAGAAAAATCAAGGTGTCGTTAAATTTGACGAAACACAAGTATCTGCAGATCAAATTGCAGCAGCTGTGACAGCAGCAGGATATGAAACTGAGGTGATCTAATTGGCAGAAGCAACGGTAGAAACATTTGCGATCACCGGCATGACTTGTGCCAATTGTTCTGCCCGTGTGGAAAAAGAATTAAAGGCGACAAAAGGCGTGTTGGAAGCAAACGTCAATTTAGCCACTGAAAAAGCGACTGTTCAATTTGACGACAGTCTTACTGCAGAAAATTTAATTCAACGAGTGGAATCTATTGGTTATGGCGCGATTCTTTTTGATGAGGAACATAAGCAAAAGATTGAACAAGAAAAAGCAGCCTATCTCACAAAAATGAAACGTGATTTGATTTTGAGTGCTGTTTTAACGACACCTTTAATGGTCGCGATGATCGCAATGTTGTTAGGCAGTCATGCTGAATGGGTCCATTTTCTGCATATACCGCTAGTTCAGCTGATCTTGGCGACACCGGTTCAATTCGGAGTGGGCCGCCGATTTTATCGCGGAGCGTATCATGCTTTAAAAACAAATGCACCGAACATGGATGTCTTAGTCGCAATGGGAACGACAGCGGCTTTTGCACTGAGCGTATATAATGGATTCTTCAATCCGCACAATTCAGATTTGTATTTTGAAAGCGGCGGTATGATCATTACGCTGATCTTATTAGGCAAATATTTAGAGCAAAAGGCAAAAACAAAAACCAGCGATGCAATCAAACAGTTGATGAGTTTACAAGCTAAGACTGCGACACGGATTGTAGATGGCGAAGAAAAACAAGTACCGATTGAAGATGTACAAGCCGGCGATCTTTTACGCGTTCGTCCAGGAGAACAAATTCCAGTCGACGGAAAGATTTTTGCTGGCCAGACGACAATCGATGAAAGTATGCTGACAGGTGAAAGTTTGCCAGTAGACAAACAAGTCGATGATCAAGTATTTGGCGGAACGGTCAATACGACTGGGAGCATCCAATTTATTGCGACTCAAGTCGGCAGCATGACGGTCCTCTCACGGATTATTCGCATGGTAGAAGATGCTCAAGGTGAAAAAGCTCCAATCCAGCAAATCGCTGATAAAATCTCTAAAATTTTTGTTCCAGTCGTTTTAGGAATCGCCCTATTAACGTTACTTGTGACTGGTTTAGTCACGCAAGACTGGCAGCAAGCAATCGTTCATAGTGTTTCTGTTTTAGTGATTGCTTGTCCTTGCGCATTGGGCTTAGCGACACCAACCGCTATTATGGTAGGAACTGGTTTGGGTGCAAAATCAGGAATCTTGATTAAAGGCGGCGGTGCGTTAGAAAAAATTGCACATTTAACTACGGTTGTTTTAGATAAGACAGGAACTATTACAGAAGGAAAACCTGTAGTGGCCGATTTTGAGGCTTTTGATCCGCAAGCATTAGCCTATTTAACTAGTTTAGAACAACAATCAGAACACCCTTTAGCCAAAGCTATTTATCAATATGGAAAAGATCAGATAGACATTTTGCCAGTTGAAAATTTTGCGAGTTTAACAGGACAAGGTGTCGTCGGAGAGATCGGCGGAATAAGTTATTTCGTTGGTTCAAAGCGTGGCCTGAAGGAGCGGGAAATTTCATTTCCGAAAGAGCGTGTGGTAGCGTTAGAAGAAGAAGGCAAAACAGTCATGTTTTTGACTGATCAAACTAAAATTTTGGCGCTGATTGCAGTAACTGACCAAGTCAAAGCGTCTTCAAAAGCGGCAATCGCGGCGCTGCATCAGCTTGGAATCAAAGTGAAAATGCTGACGGGAGACAATCCCCAAACGGCGCGTTATATCGGTGAACAAGTCGGTTTGCAAGTCGCTGATATCGTGGCGGAAGTTTTACCAGAGGACAAAGCACAAGTTGTTAAACAGTTACAAGCCGCTGGCGAGTCTGTAGGGATGGTTGGTGATGGAATCAATGACGCCCCTGCGCTAGCTTTGGCAGATATTGGTATTGCAATGGGCAGCGGAACAGATATCGCGATGGAGACAGCAGACATCACTTTGATGAACAGCGATCTTTTATCCGTTGAAAAGAGTATTCGTTTATCAAAACTGACCTTAAGAAAAATCAAGCAAAATTTGTTCTGGGCATTTTTATACAACGTGATTGGGATTCCATTTGCCGCAGTAGGATTTTTGAATCCGATCATTGCCGGTGGTGCGATGGCATTTAGTTCTGTCAGTGTGTTGTTAAATTCGCTCAGCTTGAATCAAAAAAAATTGTAGGAGGCGTTTAGCATGAAGCAAGGAGAACAAATGGATGAATCAATGAAGATGGATCATTCAAAACATGACCATCATGATCACGCTTCGGCTACAATGAATGGACATGGCCCTCATCATGAGAACCATGAAATGAATGGACATGATCATGACCATGGTGGGATGGATCATTCGATGCATATGGGAAATTTTAAGCAAAAATTTTGGCTCTCGCTTGTTTTGTCGCTGCCTATCATCGTTCTTTCACCGATGATGGGTATCCAGCTTCCATTTCAATTTACTTTTCCTGGTTCTGAGTGGGTCGTATTGGTTTTAGCAACGATTCTTTTCATCTACGGCGGTCAGCCATTTTTGAGCGGGGCTAAGATGGAATTGAAAATGAAGAGCCCTGCGATGATGACATTGATCGCTATGGGGATCTCGGTCGCATATATCTACAGTCTGTATTCATTTGTCGCTAATAAAGTTAACCCACATGAACACGTGATGGATTTCTTCTGGGAATTGGCAACTTTGATTGTGATCATGTTGTTAGGTCACTGGGTGGAGATGAACGCTGTTTCAAATGCCAGCAATGCGCTGAAAAAGTTGGCAGAGTTATTGCCAGATGAGGTCAATAAGATCGAAGCAGACGGCACTACTAAAAAAGTGAAATTACAAGAGATCCAACGAGGCGATCAAGTACTCGTACGTGCTGGCGATAAGATGCCGACTGACGGTGAAATTATCGACGGCTCTACGATTGCAGATGAGTCTGCGGTTACTGGTGAATCGAAAGGTGTTCAAAAAACAATTGGTGACTCGGTCATCGGCGGCTCTGTCAATGGTGATGGGACTATCCAGTTAAAAGTTACTGGGACAGGTGCAGACGGTTATCTTGCTAAAGTTATGGCGATGGTAAAACAAGCTCAGCAAGAAAAATCGAGATTAGAATCGCTGTCGGATAAAGTAGCGAAGTGGTTGTTTTATATTGCGCTGTCTGCTGGGATTTTGACATTCATTACTTGGCTGTTTCTAGCAGATTTACCACAAGCATTGGAACGAATGGTGACGGTTTTCGTAATTGCTTGTCCCCATGCATTAGGTTTGGCGATTCCATTGGTGATTGCTCGTTCAACTTCTTTAGCAGCTAAAAATGGTCTGTTGTTAAAAAGTCGGCAAGCTTTAGAGCAAGGAAATCAATTGGATTATGTTTTTCTCGATAAAACGGGAACATTGACTGAAGGCAAATTCACGGTGACAGGTGTAGAAGTATTGACGGATGTCAGTCAAGCAGAGGCGTTAAAATATATTGGCGCTTTAGAAAGTCAAACGAACCACCCGTTAGCAGTTGGTGTCATGAATTATTTGAAATCAGAAACGATCGAGCCTTATCAAGCACAAGATGTTTCAACAATCAAAGGTGTTGGAGTCAGCGGAACGGTAGAAGGTCATCAAGTTGTTTTAGCTAACCAAAAAGAAATTGAGAAACGTGAGCTGCATTTTGATCAAGAAAAATTAAAAGATTATCAAGCACAAGGGAATACAATCTCTTTCTTGTTAATTGATCAACAGTTGATTGCCTTCTTTGCGATGGGAGATACGTTAAAAGATCAAGCACAAGACTTTATCAAGAATTTGCGCGCAGCAGGGATCGAACCGGTAATGTTGACCGGAGACAACAACGAAGCAGCAAAAGCAGTCGCTGATTATTTGGCAATCAAAGAATTTTATAGTGAACTGTTACCGGATGATAAAGAAAAAATCATTAAACGCTATACCAATCAAGGCAAGAAGGTCATGATGGTCGGTGATGGAATCAATGATGCGCCGGCTTTGGCAAGAGCTTCGATCGGTATGGCAATCGGTGCTGGTACCGATATCGCGATTGATTCAGCCGATGTCGTCTTAACTAACAGCAACTTACGAGACATTCTGAAATTTGTTCAGTTAGCTAAACGAACACACAGCAAGATGATCCAAAATCTTTGGTGGGGAGCAGGTTATAATATTATAGCGATTCCACTAGCTGCGGGTGTCCTAGCACCTATCGGGATCCTCTTAAGCCCTGCTGTCGGAGCAATCTTGATGTCATTAAGTACGATTATCGTGGCAATCAATGCGATGACTTTAAACGTCTGAGAATTCAGGCGTTTTTTTTTCTTGTAAAAAAGCTGAGAAAAAAACTGATCGTGACTTATGCTATTTTGAAAGAAAAGACGAGAAGTAGGTGAAACGGATGATCTGGCAAGCGATGACTGGGAAAAAATGCCGCCGACAGCTACGAGTGATTGAATTATTACAAAATGAATGTTATTCAGTCAGTGAATTGGCGAATCAAACTAAGGTGAGTGCTAAAACGATTCTCCGCGATTTGACTGAACTGCGGCAAAAAAAATATGTGCGAAGAGCAAAATATTGGCAGATCGATTGGCAGCATGAACCAAACTACGCGAAACTCTATCGGAAACTATTGCTGTCAGATCCGTATTTTCAGCTTTTTCGGCAGTACCTTTGGAATTTGGGACCACCGAACGTAAACGATTCCCAGTTAAAAAAAATAAACCAATATTTGATTTGTTGGAACCTTTTTACGAACTTTCAAACAGGTGGTTTGATTGGAAAAAAGTCAGTGATCATGCATTTACAGCTGCGATATTTGCGTGATTTTTATCAATTTGATGAGGCGGAGCTATACAAACAAATGGAACCGTATTGCCCAGCTGCTTCTGATTTCTTAAATCCAGCGTTATTTCCTGATCAAAAAATGGTTGAAAGCTTCATAAAAAAGTTTGGTTTGTCTGCTGAGCGGGCTGAGTATTTTTTCTTAGATTATACGCGGTATCATTATCAATTTTGTGCCGATTTTTATCGAAGCCATCAGGCGCATCGAACGAAGCTGTATCAAGAAATACGTAAAGCAATGATCCTCGTCGAACAAATGATAGATTGGGAGACAGAATTAACGAAAAAAATCGTTGAAACAAAATTATTTGAGTTGTTTTTAGGGATTTACCAAGGGTTGCCGCTTGCAGTCATGGACCACTCTCAAACTGAAACGACTGCTGAAAATTTTTATATACTTAGTAAAAAAATGAAACAGCGGCTGCCGCTATTAAGCAACTGCCGCTTAGATGAATTAGCGAATGTATTAGAAACGATTTTTTCTTCCAGCCGTCAAATCGTGCTGGCACTGAATCCTGATTTAAGATCCTCTTTACTGATACAGGAACGGTATCAGGCTTTTTTGTCTTTTACGGAAGGAAAGTAAGGCGAAGATTTTTCTTCAAGAAAGGTTATGCTATAATAATGGGGACTAAGCGAACAATCGCCGTTTACTTGCCAAACTTTTTAAAGTTTCAGCGTAATAAGTAAAATGACAGACAAATAAAAACAGGAGTGAGTTCTTTCGTTTGAAAAACTAATTCCATTAGTAAGAAGCAGGAGGAGAGCAGAATGGGATTACGCAAATTAGATGTTCCGACATCTTCGATCACTGAAGTAAAAAAATCACCAATGGATGTTTTCGCTCAAGCTCGTAAAGCAGAGACCGGCGTGTATATCTTTAATCGTGAAAAGATCGCCGGTGTGATGCTGACTAAAGAACAATATGAAGCACTGGTTGAAGAATTAGATACGCTGCGCGACACGTTATATCAACCGGTGGAACGAGAATTGCCCGTACCGGAAGAGTTGGAAGAACTTGCGACCGCTTTGCGAACGACTTTAGTAAAAGGGTCGGTCATTACAGCACGTTATTTGGATGAACGCATGGTGGCAACCGGCTTTATCACTAAAAAAACCGGATTCGGCGGCGTGACGGAAATGATGAAAGAATTGGAAGATACAGGAAAGATTATCTATCAATTGCGCAGACGGGAACATAATAAAGTCATCTATGCTGAGATATTTGGTGAACCGCAAGAATTTCAACGCGCGGCCGCTGATAAGATAATGATCCGCAAAGTGAATTTGATCGAACGATGAGAATGTAATAGAGGTAGACAACGTCAAGAATACGCTGCTCCTTACCATTTATTCGGAAAAAGAAGTTATGACAAAAAATTTTTTGTCATAACTTCTTTTTTTATGCTCGATTCATTACTGAAATCAAAATTTAGATAAATATACGAGTTATCGGAATTTTTTCCACAAACAAATCAAAAATGAACACGACTGGTTTCATCTTGAAAATTAAATCAACTGGCATAATTGTCCGTGAACGGATGTTCGGCTATAATGGACATAGAAAATTATTTGAAGGAGGCGGTAGGATGGCTGAGTTGGTTTTTCCGTTAAAAAATGATACTTCGCGAAAAATTATCCATATAGATATGGATGCTTTTTTTGCATCCGTCGAAGAACGAGATGATCCGGAGTTAGCCAAACATCCGCTAGTGATTGCCCGCCACCCGTCTGATACTGGCGGCAAAGGGGTCGTGACCACCGCCAATTACAAAGCACGGATTTACGGAATCCATTCGGCGATGAGTGCGCAAAAAGCGTTCGAATTGTGTCCGCAGGCAGTTTTTAAGCCGGGAGATCATGAAAAATATAGTGCCGTTTCAAAACAAGTTCGGGCGATCTTCAGTCGTTATACGGAGACGATCGAGCCGGTTTCAATCGATGAAGCGTACCTTGATGTGACTGAAAATAAAATCAATGCTCGTTCAGCCGTTAAGATCGCTCGTTTGATCCAGCAAGATATTTGGCAAGAATTGCAATTGACTTGTTCTGCCGGTGTCAGCTACAATAAATTTTTGGCTAAGCTGGCTTCTGATTATCAAAAGCCGCAGGGCATGACAATGATCTCTCCAGATGAGGCGGTCATCTTTTTGAAACGTTTACCGATTGAAAAATTTCACGGTGTCGGCAAGAAGACGGTACCGAAAATGAATGAATTGGGTATTTTTACCGGTGCGGATCTTTATGATAAAAGTGAAATGTTTTTGATCCAAGAGTTTGGCAAGATGGGCTATTCTTTGTATCGTAAGGTGCGCGGGATCCACGATTCACCCGTCAGCATCACACGGGAACGAAAATCAGTAGGGAAAGAACATACCTATGGCCGCCCCTTATCAACAGATGAAGAAGTTTTGAGTCAGTTGCGGCAATTGGCAGAAAAAGTCGAAACAGCACTAAAACGTGTCCAACGCCATGGGAAAACAGTCGTAGTCAAGATTCGCTATGCGGACTATACGACAGTGACCCGCCGAGTGACGTTGCCGTATTAAATAGAAAAGAAAGAAGAATTGTTTTCTCAAGCAAGTTTGATCTGGGAAGAAATCGGTGGAATTGAAAAAGGGATCCGCTTGGTTGGTATCACCTTGACCAATCTAGATCCCGTCGCCTATGAAAATATTGTGTTGCCTTTATGGGAAGAGCGATCAAATTAGGTCGCTCTTTTTGATTTGTTCAAATGCTTTTTCTGAGTCGTGGAGTTTTTCCCAGATTACGACTTCACCTTGTGCCAACGATTTTTTGACGTCGATGATGCGCTGGTTGGCGCTGCCGCGAAATTGCAGCATCAAGTTTTTTTGAGTGAGTTCGAAGCGTCCATCAACGAGAATATCGATTTTGCTCAACATTTCTAGTTTATCTTCGCTGTCTAACAACAACTCTTCAAACGTATAACCGCTCCAAGACCAAATGTCTTTGCTGGCGCCAAATTCACTGCGAATCCGATCGATTACTTTCAAACAGACTTGAGTATTCAAAAAAGGTTCGCCGCCTAAAAAAGTAAGTCCTTGAACATAATCATGAGCGGTATCGGCAATGATTTGATCTTCTAGAGCTTGGGTAAACGGTTTGCCATAACGAAAATTTTGCGCCGCGGCGTTGAAGCAGCCTTCGCAAGCAAAGGGACAGCCGCTGACATATAGACTGTTGCGAACGCCTTCGCCATCGACAAAATTAAAGGGTTTATAGTCAGCGATGTATTGTTGGCTAAGTTCACTAGCCAGCCATTCTTTTGGTTTAGGATTACGCATGTTTTCCACCTTTCAAGTAAAACAGGGAGCGGCAAAGAGCGCCGTCCCTGTCATTTCTGATTATTTTTGCTGAATGAGCGGTTTTCTAACAAGTTTTACTTTTAAGAGTTATAGCTCAAATTGTTTTTGATTATTTCATATGTTTTACGCGCGAAGCGATTTCTTCGTGACGGCCATGGACCATTGGACGTGCTTGCGGATTTCCTAAGTAACCGCAAGTCCGTTTCACGACGTCGCAAGATTTTGGATCATGATTGCCACATTGTGGACATTCAAAACCACGCTTCGTTGGTTTGAAATCTCCTTCAAAACCACATTTGTAGCAATGATCGATCGGTGTATTGGTTCCTAGATAAGCGATCCGATCATAACCGTAATCCCAAACAGCTTCTAACGACTTAGGATTTTGTTGCAAAACAGGGTATTCGCAATAGTGGATAAATCCGCCAGAGCAATAAGCGGGATAATCTTTTTCAAAATCCAATTTCTCAAAAGGTGTTGGATTTTTTCGCACGTCATAATGGAAACTATTTGTGTAATAGTCTTTGTCGGTAATATTTTCGACAAGGCCGAAACGTTCAGTATCTAAACGACAGAAGCGATCCGTTAAACTTTCGCTTGGCGTTGAGTAGACGCTGAAATGATAACCGTATTCGTCTCCCCAAGTATCAGCATGTTCCTTCAAGTCTTTCATGATATCTAAAGTAAATTCTTTTGCTTCAGGATTGCCTTCCCAGGCGCCGCCATAAAAAACACTGGCTACTTCGTAAAGACCGATATAACCTAAAGAGATCGTCGCACGTTTATTTTTGAACAATTCATTGACGGAATCGGTTCGTTTCAATCGTTTGCCAAATGCGCCATATTGATAAAGGATCGGTGCATTTGCAGGAGTCGCTTCTTTGCAACGATCAATTCGGAAGACTAACGCATCTTTAACGATTTGCAGCCGTTCTTCTAGTAAAGACCAGAATTTATCTTTGTCGCCGCCTGATTCCATTGCAATCCGTGGCAAGTTCAACGTAACGACGCCTAGATTCATCCGGCCAACATTTACTTCTTCGCCATTTTCATCTTTCCAGCCTTGCAAGAATGAACGACAACCCATCGGTACTTTGAAACTGCCGGTCAGTTCGATCAATTTGTCATAATTCAAGATGTCTGGGTACATCCGTTTCGTCGCACATTCCAGTGCCAACTCTTTGATGTCATAGTTTGGATCCGTTGGTTCTAAGTTTGTTCCGCGGCGCAAAGTAAAAATCAATTTAGGGAAGATCGCCGTCCGTTTTTCACTGCCTAAGCCTTCGATTCGAATCTGTAAGATCGCTTTTTGGATCTCCCGTTCAAACCAATCCGTTCCCAGACCAAAACCTAATGAAGTAAATGGTGTTTGTCCATTTGAAGTAAACAATGTGTTGATTTCGTATTCTAAACTTTGCATCGCGTCATAAATATCTTTTTGTGTTTTTTGTTTCGCAAAAGCTTTTTGTCTTTCCGGATCTTCAATCCATTCTTCTGCGTCTTTCAAATGTTTCTTATAATTCAAGCGGGCAAAAGGTGCTAATAATTCATCCGTTCGATCAGAAGAACAGCCGCCATATTGACTAGAAGCGACGTTGGCGATGATTTGAGAGATTTGAGCCGTTGCTGTTTGGATCGATTTAGGACTTTCAACTTCGGCGTTTCCGATTTTGAACCCGTCGTTCAACATGCCCTTGAAGTCAATCAAGCAGCAGTTAGTCATTGGTGTGTATGGATGGTAATCCAAATCATGGTAATGGATATCCCCTTTTTGATGCGCGTTTGCAACATGTGCCGGCAACATTTTCAAACCAATCGATTTACCAACGATCCCGGCAGTCAAATCCCGTTGTGTATTGAAGACATCGCTGTCTTTATTAGCATTTTCATTCACGACGGTTTGGTCTTTGTTAATCAATTTGCCAATCGTAAAATTGATATCGGTAGCTTTGCTCCGTTGAAAGTCGCGGCGTGTCCGATAATTAATGTATTCTTCAGCTAATTCATATTCGTTGTGTTCTAATAATGTGTGTTCCACAATATTTTGGATTTCATAGATTTTGATGTCATTAGTAAAGCGTTCTGAAATTTCAGCGTCTACTCGTTCAACAATTGATTGGATACGTTCATGAGCCAATGGGTCAACAGATCCCTTGATTTTTGTTTCTGCTTTGATCAAGGCATCATAAATTTTTTGATCATCAAATGATGCACGACGGCCATCGCGTTTGATAACCTTGATATTTTTTAGCGACGGCTGATACTTATTAATTAATGAATCTTTTGTATGGATCTCCATCATTATAAACAACTCCATTTCCTTTAAACTTCACTATCAATCATATAGCATTTCCAATATCGTTGCAACGATATATAGTATTATTTTTTTATACAAATAGAAAAACACACTATATATAGTGTGTTTGTTTAATAATAAATAAGAAGAAACCGATGAGGTCAAGTTTCTATTTAAAATAAAATAACTACAAAATATTTTTTCGAGAAAGTGAAAAAATTGTAAGTTGATTAAAGGTCGTTTCACGTAAGAATCCAACTTTTATATGATACCATAAAAGAAAAAAATAAGACGGTAAAAAAAGAATTTGTCGAGAGTTTTCTGGAAAAATAAAAAGAACCGCTCAAATTAGGAATAGGAGGGATCGGATGAAAAGAATGATCGATGTGCAGCACCTTAGCAAAAGTTTTGGCACACGCAATAATAAAGTCACTGTCTTGAACGATTTGAATTTTACAGTAGAAAAAGGCGAATTTGTCGGCATTATGGGTCCAAGCGGTGCGGGGAAAACAACCTTGATGACTATTCTTTCGACCATTTTATTGCCGACGATGGGTGCTGTTAAAATCGCCGGAGCAGACATCACTCAGATGCGGGAGAAAGATTTGACCGATTTTCGGCGGGAAAAGCTGGGCTTTATTTTTCAAGATTTTAATTTGATCGATAGTTTAACAGTAAAAGATAATATTATTTTGCCATTAGCCGTCAGCAAACTTTCATACGCTGAGATTGAAGAACGGATCCAGCACTTAGCAAAGATTTTAAAGATCGAATCTATCTTGGCACGGTATCCAGAAGAAATTTCTATCGGTCAGCAGCAGCGCACTGCGGCGGCTCGCGCGCTGATCAGCCAGCCGTTAGTTTTGTTTGCTGATGAGCCGACCGGATCATTGGATTCAAAAGCCGCGACTGAATTTTTGAACTATTTGGATGAAGTGAATCTCCATGAAGAAATGACGATCTTGATGGTGACCCATGATCCTTACACGGCAAGTTATTGCAATCGGGTATTGTTCATCAAAGATGGGCGCTTTTTCTCAGAAGTCGTTCGCCGTTCTTCACGAAAAGCCTTTTTTGAAAAAGTCATCGATATGCAAGCGACGATCGGCGGAGGTGGGAAGGCCAATGCTGATTAGCATTATTTGGCGCGGGTTCAAAAAACAATTAGCCAACTATCTGATTTTTTTCTTCAGTTTGATTTTTGCGGTAATGGTCTATTATTCTTTCACCGCCATGACCTATGAACAGCCGTTGATCCGCAGTGCTGGAAAAAATACTCAACTTGTTGGAATGCTGGGGTTCGGTAGTTTTGCGGTAGTATTGATCCTGTTGTTTTTTATGGCAAATACCAATCGATTTTTTATTGAGAATCGCCGCAAAGATATCAGTATCTTTCATTTATACGGGTTGAATTATTATCAAATCTGTCTTTGGTTCATTTCAGAGATTTTTTTTATCGGGATCTTTTCTTTTGGGATTGGGATTGGTCTAGGAATCTTATTGTCTAAGTTGTTCAGTATGATCTTAGTCAAGGCAATGGATCTTTCCTTGCAAGTACACTTCTTTTTTTCTCCAGATGCGATTATCACAACGGGCTTAGTCGTGTTATTCATCCTTGCAGTCGTTTCTTTTCAAATCTTATGGCTAGTATCAGGTTATAAATTTTCACATCTGAAAAAGCAGCGGTTACGCAAAGTTCAAGCGATGAAAATCTCGCTGTGGCAAAAAATATTAGGGATCTTTGGCGCTTTATTCTTACTGAGCGGTTGGACGATGGCCGCGGCCTATACTTTTTTTGTTCGCCAAGCGAGTGACCTTTTTGGATTAATTCAAGGAACTTTGCTGTTGATGAGTGTGATCTTTGGCTTGTGCGTGATTGGCAGCTATCTCTTTTTTGCATTTACACTGCGCTGGTACAATTCGTATCGACCCAAACGGCTGAATAAAAATCTTGGGATGTTGTCAAGAAGCGAGTGGCAATTACGGTTATTCAGCGAATGGCGTTTTTTTGGCTCAATCACCGTTGCTTTAGGTTTGGCATTAGCGATTTTGGGCGGCATGGTCGCACTTGTTTCACTAGAGATGCGCGCAGTAGATGAAATCGCGCCAGCTTCACTGATGCTTACGCGTGAGAGTTATGAGAAATTTGCACCAAAACTGCAAAGTACACTTCCATATCAACGACAAACCTTGCATTTCAAAGCAGTACCAGCAAAACAAAATGTTGAGATTCGCGGCGAAGGGGTAAACTCAGGACCAGAAGTCATGGATATGATCACTGTTTCAGATTATCGGGCCTTTCAAAAAATCAATCCGACGTTGCAAGATATCCAATTGAATTCTGATCATTCGACAGTTGTCTTAAGTTCTTATCAACGCTATTTGAACGATTATACGCGCTACAGCGAGACGATCAATTTGAAAGAACAAAATATAACAGTTCAAGCAATTCATACCAATTTTTTTGGCGATATGAATTTGCGTTACGGCACGGGGTTGATCGTTGTTTCCGATGAATTGTTCAATAAAACGGCCGGTTTGACCTATACGACTGAAGTAATCGATGTAGATCCGCAGTTTGAGAATAAGTTAAATCAGCTGATCCGCGAAAATTTAGAAGGGGATTGGGATCATCCAATCCACTATAATCTTGCGTGGAAAAATCAGCAGATCATTGGTGAGATCGCTGAAGGAAAAGGAGAAAAGACAGACTCGACGATTTATCGCTCAGAATACACTTCACATCAAGAAACGTATCGAACGACGCGTAGCAGTGTAGGGTTAGTTTTGTTTGTAGTGACCTTTGTTACAACAACGTTTATTATTACGACAGCTAGTATGGTGACCTTACGTCAGCTCTCAGAATTCAAACAGAAGAAAAAACAATATGGCTTGTTGCGGCAAATGGGGATTCCAGATAAAGCAATCTATCAAGAAATCAAACGTGAGAATCGTGTCGTCTTTTTTATTCCAGCCATTTTAGCGCTGATTCACAGTATGCTGGCACTTTCAGTAATCGCTCATATCGCTAAAAATGCAAACTATGGTTTTGTTTATCTTTTCTGCGGTTTGATGTTGGTAGTCTATGTATTATTTTACTGGGCAGCCTGTGCCTATCAGAAAAAAATAGTATAAGTAACAGCTCATTGTTGATTCAATGAGCTGTTTTTTATGAGCTAAAGCTTCTATAATAATAGCCAATTTGAAAAAACAAGCGCCAAAGTAATTAGAAAGAACTGACGCGAAATATTTAAAAAAATTCAAGCAAAGTACTTGACCATCCCACTATATAGTATTATTATATACCAGAACCTAGTAACAACGAGTACCGTAAATGAAGAATCGTTCAATTAGTTTTATCGTCCGTTAACTACCTAGTGTGACTATATACATAGTGTCATTAAATTGGATGAAAGAAAGGAAACCGCGATGAAAGGATTAACAGAACTGCTTAAAGGCGTGTTGGAAGGAATCGTCCTTCAAAAAATCGCCAAAGGAGAGACTTATGGTTATGAAATCACCAACTATTTAGTCGATCTTGGATTTGAAGATATTGTGGAAGGAACGGTTTATACAGTTTTGCTGCGATTGGAGAAAAAAGGATTGCTGGCTGTTGAAAAACGTAAATCCGAATTGGGACCGCCGCGTAAATTCTATTCACTGAATGAAGCGGGGCAAGCGTATTTAGAAGAATTTTGGGAAAAGTGGAATTTCTTAGAAGAACGATTGAAAGAATTAAAAGGAGAGAACTAAGATGAAATGGTATAGAAAGATGCGAGATGAGAAAAAGCGATACAAAGATTATTTAAAAGCAAAAGCAAAGCTGCCGAAAGAATACGAACAAGCGTTGACAGCATTGGATCATTATATGATGAATTTTGTTGGTAACAGTGATTTTATGGGAATCTTTGAAGATTTGCTGCAATTGTTTGCAGATGGGGCTGCAGAAGGACGTTCGATCAATGAGCTTGTCGGCAACGACCCAGTAAAATTTGCTGATGAGATCATGGCTGAATATCCGGAAGTTCTTTGGTTCAGCAAGACACGAAAAAAATTAAAAGATGAATTTGAAAGGATTGAAAAATAAAATGAATACATTTCAGACAAAACCAATGATCACGATTGACCATGCAAAAAAACAATTTGGCAAGGTCAGCGTCTTAAAAGATATTTCTATGACGATTCAAAAAGGCGAAATCTACACCTTATTAGGAGAAAATGGTGCTGGTAAAACGACACTGATCAAAATGATGACGACTCTTTTGCAACCAGATAGCGGCGAGATCACAATTGCTGGTCGATCGGTTACTAAACAGCCGAATGAAGTGCGGGAGCTGATCAGTTTGAACTCCCAAGAAGCGACGGTGGATATGTTTTTTAGCGGCTATGAGAATTTGCGGCTGATTGCTCGTTTGCGCGGAGTGAAAAATGAAAAAGCTGAGATCCAGCAATTAGCCAAACGTCTTGGACTAGAAGAATTTATTGATCGGCGAGTAGCAGAGTATTCCGGTGGGATGCGCCGACGCTTAGATATCGCGATGTCTTTAGTTGGCGATCCGGAGATCCTTTTTCTAGATGAACCCACGACAGGTGTCGATCCAAAAAATCGTTTGGAGATTTGGCGTATCATTCGTGAAATCAGCGACGCTGGCAAAACGATTTTTTTGACCACACAATATTTGGATGAAGCGGATCGTCTGTCTGACCACATTTCTTTCTTGCATAAAGGGGAAATCGTACTGACCGGTACACCAGAAGAATTGAAGAAAAATACTAATAAAAAAGTCAAGATCACACTTGAAACGGAACAACACGAACAAGGAAAAGCTTTGCTGACCCAAGCAGGAATCTCATTTGAAGATAACGAAGGATTGATCATCAATGATGAAGATCAACAGCAGACACTTGAATTATTTGTTGCCAACCAATTGACGATCGTGGCACTCATAGCAGAAGAAGTCAGCTTAGAAACGATATTCTTAATGATTACAAAGGAGCAAAACAAATGAAAACTTTTACTCAATTGACCGCTTTAACGAAGCGGATCTTAAAACAAAACCTAACGAATACTGATACATTGATCACTGTTTTTGGGACACCGATTTTTATGTTGTTGTTTTTTGTCTATGTATTTGGAGGCAGCATCAGTTTAAATGGAACAGAAACCAATACGGTAGATTATTTGAACTATGCTTTACCAGGATTTATGCTGATCACCATGACGATGGGCTCTGCTTATACATCGCTGCGGATCAATATGGACAAGACTAGTGGCTTTTTAGATCGGCTGCATACTTTGCCAATCAAACGCTGGATCGTTTTAGGCTCACATATCGTGGCGTCTGTCGTCTTCATGTTGTTGTCTGAATTAACTACTTTTGTTGTGGGAATGATCATGGGCTTTCGTCCAGAGCTTTCAGTCGGTAATTTCTTTATCTTCTTACTACTTTCGATCTTGTTTGCTTTTGCAATGACGATGATCTCTATTCCGTTTTCAATTTCAGCTAAGAGCTGGGAAAGTGCCGGTAGCTTTTCTTACTTACTACTGATGCTGTTGTTTGTCAGCTCAGCTTTCGTTCCAACAAATGGAATGGCAAAACCAATCGAGATCTTTGCAGATCATCAACCGATGACACCAATCGTAGAAGCGGCTCGTGGTTTATTGATGGAAACGAGCCTAAGTAACGGCGACTTAATGAAAGCCTTTGGTTGGTTGGTTGCGCTAGTCGTAGTTTTCGGAGTCCTATCTTATCGAAAATACCAAAGAGTCTTTTAAAACAACATAAAACAGCGATCCCGCAAATAATGGGATCGCTGTTTTGCTTTAGTTTAAGTAACTGGCAGTTTTAGTCTCGCTTGCCAAAAAAGCTTGAATCTTTCCAGCAAACAATAAATGACCACCTTCTTTGCCGCCGACAGGTCCTAATTCAACGAGATAATCGGCTTGGCGAATCACATCTAAATTGTGTTCAATAAAAATAAATGTATTGCCTTCATCAATCAACTGTTGGATCAAAGTCATAAAATGATAAACATCGATTTTGTGCATCCCAGTTGTTGGTTCGTCCATCAAAAATAAATTGTTGTTTTGTTTTTCTTTTGCAATGGTTGCCGCTAAGCGCAGGCGCTGCATCTCACCGCCGGAAAGGGTATCGGTGGATTGTCCAAGTGTCACATAATCAAGATTGGTTTTTGCTAGAAGTTGCAACGGTTTAGTATCCAACCCTTGTTTTTTCAAAAAGCTTTCAGCAGTGGCTACATCCATCATCAAGACATCATCAATTGATGCGTCCGCGATTTTTATCGCTAGAATTTCTTCTCGATAGCGAGTGCCATGACACTCAGGGCAAGTGACTTCGACATTTTGGAAAAACAGCTGATTGTTTTCGATTGTGCCTAAGCCTTGGCAATTTGGACAGCGCCCGTTACCGGAATTAAAGGAAAAATCACCACTTTTAAATGATTTGCCGTCTTTTTTTGCTTCTTTAGCAAAGAGTCCGCGAATTTTATCAAAAAGATCTAAATAGGTCGCAATGATTGAACGGCGATTACGGGTAGGGCGTTTTTGGCTAATAGTGACCAATTGACGAAATGCCGTGTCCCAATGGATTGTAGCAGTATTTTTCAAATTTTTTTCTGCGATTTCGCCGAAGACTAAACTGGATTTTCCCGCACCGGAAACGCCGGTGACCACACTCAAACTATTTGCCGGCAATGTCAGTGAAAGATTTTTTAAGTTGTTGCCATGAGCATTAGTGACAGTCAAAGCGGCAGTATCAACAGAGCGCTGTTGGCTGTCTTGTTGGTAGCGGCTTTGTTGTGCTTGATAAGTCAGCGAGTCTGGATTATTCATCAACTCTTGATAAGTGCCGGTAAATAAAATCTCGCCGCCCTTTTCACCAGACTTAGGTCCGATTTCAATGATCCAATCGGCTTGTTGGATCACCGCATCATCGTGTTCGATGACTACCACTGTGTTGCGTCGGTCGCGAATTTTTTTAATCATTTCGATCACGCCTTGAGTATCAGCAGTATGCAGACCGATCGTTGGTTCATCCAATAGATAAATCAATTCTGTCATGGGTGAAGCTAAAACCGCCGCTAGCTTGATCCGTTGAGCTTCGCCGCCGGATAACGTTGTGTAAGGTCGGTCCAACGATAAGTATGCTAAACCAACTTGTTGGATTCGTTGGATTTTTGTCAGCATGTCCGCAATATAATTTTGAACCATTTGCTGTTGTCGTTCAGACATTGCGGCATCAAGAGTGTGCAACCAATCCATCAGCTGGGTCAAATCCCAAGTTTCGATGATTGGTAAATGTTGACCAAAAACAGTGGCGGCACGACTTTCAGGATTTAATTTCTCTCCATGACAAGAAGGACAAAGCGCTTCACCAATGTAAGATGCTAGTGTTGCTGGCACACCTTTATTTTCTGAGATTTTTTGCCAAATTTTTGTTTCTACGCCATCAAAGCGACCGTCTTGCACTTTCTTTGGTAAAACAATATTTTCCACTAATTCTTTATTGTTGATGCCTTCTTTTAACAGGGCCCATTGTTCGGCTGAATAATCTTTCAAGGGCAGTTTTTTAGGTACTGGCAGTTTTAACAAGGTTAATAATTTATAATAAATATCTGCTTGATAGGTACTATAATTAGCAGGCCACATTGTAACGGCGCCTTCTTCCAATGATTTTTGTGGATCATACAGTACCTCTTCTTTTATCGCCAGTGTCTTGCCTAGTCCGTGACAAGTGAGACACGCCCCTGTTTTTGTGTTGAAAGAAAAGTGAGAGCGAGTCAATTTATCCATCCGCTGACCGCAGTTGGGGCAATCCATGAAGACCATAAATTGTCCGTCTTTTTTTTCAGTCGTTTCTTTTGCTTCGCTAGCGGTGATCAGCTGATGACAAGCCGGACATTTACGCGTATGGAGCTTTTCAAAAATCATCCGCAGATCAGTAAAAAGATCAGTTTGTGTGCCTAGTGTGGAGCGGGGATTATCGTTGCGATCTTCTTGATCAATCAAAATCGCCGGCGACAGATGGTAAATGGCATCGACTTTGGGTTTTTGAATCCCTTGAAAACTCATAGCTTCTAAGTATTGTCGTTGCGCTTCCATGTAGAGGGTATCTTTGACAAGTGTAGTTTTCCCTGAACCGGAGAGACCAGTGATCACAACAAATTTATTTCTAGGGATATCGACATCAATGTGTTTAAGATTTTTTTCATAAGCGTTACGGATTTCAATCTTCATTTTCTTCACCTCATTTCCAGTGTACTAGATTGAAGCAATATTCTATGTTTTTTTAGATAAACACTATAAAATAAGAAAAATATTCGCTAAAATCAGACGAAGGTCTTGAAACTATTACTTGAAGGTTGTGGATTAAGTGGAATATACGATGAAGCAGATGACTGCACTGATCAAGGTCAGTGATACAACATTGAAACGCTATGAAAACTTTGGCTTGTTACCGAAAATTAGAAAAACAGCTGGTGGTCAGCGAAGATATCAAGAAATCCATCGGCAAGCTTTTTTGACGATTCGCAAATTGCTGCAAGGTTTTGAAATCACAACGGCCTATGAATTGATGCGTTTGGCACTAGCCGGAGAATTTTCCCAAAGCTATGGGCTAATCGCACAAGCACAAAAACAATTGGTAGCAGATGAAGAGGCTTTGCGACGAAATCGGACATTTATCCTCTCGCTTCCGCAAGAACATTTAGCACAGCAACGATTGCGGATTGGTGAACTGGCGAAATTGGCCCAAGTAGAAACTTCAGCGATCCGCTATTGGGAAGAACGCGGATTGCTTATCAGTCAGCGTGGAGAAAATGGGTATCGGTATTACGAAGAAGAAGAAATCAAGAAAACGTTGATTATCACATCATTGCGAAAGACGATCTATGCCATCGAAGAGATCAAAGAATTATTGGCAAACAAAGAACCAGAAACGATTCAGAAATTAAAACATCACTTTTTGGAAACCAAAGCTAAGATCGATGAAAAATTAGCAAAACAGTTGGAAGGAATCGCCGCCTTCATGATTTATTGCACGATGTTGAAGGAAAATTAAAACAGCATTATATGAGCAGAGAAATACGGTGGTTCGCTGACTGTTAGTTGGCAAATTGATTGGACTTCGCTACAATGAAAGAAAAATAAAAATGGAGAAAAATGCCATGATCAAACTATTATTGGTAGACGACAGCGAATTGATTACTGGCGGATTGGCTGTTTTATTAGGTGTTGAAGCAGACCTTACTGTAGTTAAGTGTGTCGATCGCGGCGAGGAAGCGGTAAGGATTTGTCAACAACAGACGATCGATGTTGTTTTATTAGATGTGCGTATGCCGGGAATGAGCGGAGTCGAAGCAACCAAGCACATTACTGAAACAACGGACACGAAAGTCATTATTTTGACGACGTTCGATGAAGATGAGTATATTGTTGAAGGAATCAAAAATGGTGCAGTCGGCTATCTATTGAAAAATACTGAACCGCAACAATTGATTCAAGCGATTCGCAGCGTGATGAAAGGGCAAAGTATCCTCTCGCAAGACGTGTTGGAAAAAGCTAAGCAAGGGTTTCAGCCCGTAAAAAAAACAGCAGATTTAACTAGTCTGACACCACGAGAAGTGGAGATTACAAGGCTGGTAGCCGCGGGTCTGAGCAACAAGCAGATCGCGGTGCAACTGTATTTAACAGAAGGAACGGTCAATAATAGTTTATCGACGATCCTCCACAAGTTGGAGTTGGATCATCGTACACAAGTCGCTATTTATTATTTGACGGGTAAAGCAGGCGATCACGATGCAGCGTTTTAATCTTATTTTCAGCGTGTTGACTGCCGGCAGTGTTTTGGCTTTGCTTTTTGTGCAGCAGCTGCCTGTTTTGACGATTGCTGTGATTTTACTTTTAGTATGGCTGAGTTTATTATTGCTAAGTGCTAGTTTTCAAAAATACCGCGTTATTTTTTTAATTCTTCAGTTAGTAGTCGTTTCAGTTGTCTCGTTCTTTCAGCCATGGGCGTTTTATCTTTTGCCGGGAACAATCACAAATTTTTTAGTGCTGAAAAATTATCGCGGACCGATACTGCTTGGCGGAGGCGGGCTGTTGTTGTTTTACACAGTTTACCTGCCAAATTCAGCTATGAGGATCAGCGGCTTGTTTTGGATTCTTTTTGTTTTCTTTGTTTCCACAACGGTTGCAAGCTTAGCCCAAGAAAAACGCGGGCTTAATGATTCTTCTGACATGTTGCGAGTGGAGCGCAACCGGTTGGCCAGTTTGTTTGAACAAAGTATTATGAACAGCGAAGCGAGAGAAAAAGAAGCAATCTTGTCGGAACGCCAACGATTGATCCATGAGATCCATGATGAATTGGGGCATAAATTATCTGGTGGTCTGATTCAGATGGAAGCGGCAAAAGCGGTTTATCAAAAAGACGCAGAACAGGCAGAAAAGTTATTGGATCAAGCAATTGCCACGACGCGAGAAGGAATCGATGATATTCGAAAAATCTTACATTCAGAAGCACCAGTACAGGAAACGCTGAACTTGAATCGAATCAAGACGGAACTGCAGCGATTTACAGATCATTATCAAATCAAGACATCTTTTCATTATTTCGGCAAGGTAGATCAGCTAAGCAGTTTTCAATGGCAAGTATTGCTGGGAAATTTGAAAGAAAGTCTGACCAACACATTGAAGTATGCAGAAGCTTCTGAAGTAACTGTTCATTTGCATGTATTCAAAGGTTTTTTGCGCTTTGAAGTCAGCAACAACGGAAAAAAGACCAAGAACTATAAAAAAGGCTTAGGCATTCTAGGAATGGAAGAGCGGACAGCGATGCTTTCTGGGCAATTGGTGATTGATACTACGCGGGGATTCACTGTAACGACGATCCTTCCGATCAGAACAGAGAAAAACATGAGAAATCTCATGGATAATTGATGAGAAACTACACTGGTGTGGTTTCTTTTTTTTGCGTATGCTTAGAGCAAGAAGAGTTGGAGGGAGCAACTATGGAACGTATCGTGGAACTTACACAGGTAACAAAAAAATTTGGCACACATGTCGCCGTTGATGATGTGAATTTTACAGTGACGAGAGGGACAATCTTGGGGCTATTAGGACCAAATGGTGCCGGCAAATCAACGACGATCAATATGATCACCGGGTTGCTGCGAAAAACCTCAGGAGAAATCAAGTTGTTTGGCAAATCTGTTTCTGAGAAAAATCGTGAATTACGCAAAAAAGTTGGGGTCGTCCCGCAAGAATTGGCACTTTATTATGATCTGAGTGCGGAAGAAAATGTTCGTTATTTCGGCGGACTTTATGGATTGCGCGGACAAGTATTAAAAGAAGCAACGGAACAAGCCTTGCGAGTTGTAGGCCTTTGGGCACATCGCAAAGCCAAACCAGCGACTTTTTCCGGTGGGATGCAGCGGCGCTTGAACATCGCGATGGCGATCGTCCATGGTCCAGAACTAGTCATCATGGATGAGCCAACAGTAGGAATTGATCCGCAATCACGGAACTATATTATGGAAACAATCGAAAAAATGCGGCAGGAAGGCAAATCGCTAATCTATACGAGCCACTACATGGAAGAAGTTGAGCGCTTAGCTGATACGGTCGTTATCATTGATCATGGCAAGGTTATCGCTGCAGGAACCGAAGCAGAACTAGTCAATCTTGTCACGGATCAAAAAAATATTTGGATCACTGTCGCAAATCCAGCAGCAGTCGTTTTATCTGAACTAGAACAGCAAGCAGGAGTAGTCCAGGCGAGTTTGCAAGACCAGCAGCTGATCGTCACTGTATCTGTTGAAAGCAATGCGTTGAATCATCTGTTGATGCAGTTGATCAAACAAGGAGTCGAAGTAGACAGTGTTGAGCAGCAGCGAATTGATTTGGAGACGGTCTTTTTGAATCTGACTGGTCGCAAATTGAGAGATAAGTAGGTGAAATGATGAATCGAACAATTATTATGCGTGCTTTTATCCAACAAGTACGCGACAAATCTACCTATATTTATTTTCTACTGTTCCCATTAGCGTTGATGTTAATTTTAGGTTCAATTTTGCAAGGCGCGTTTGGTACTTCTGAAATCGAAAACAAGATCGACCCGATTCAAATTCGATACGTTGCTACAGACAAACAAAAAGCAGCACAATTTGAAACAGTCTTAAAAGAATTTTCGGCACCGAAATTAGTTTTTAAAGCAAGTGAGGATGAGAAACAGGCGATTCAGGCTTTAAAAAAACAGCAAGCGGATGTGTATCTTTCGATTGGCAAAGACATCGATGTCCAAATGAATGAATTGACTGATATTCAATTTACCTTGTTGAAAAGCTACTTAGTCGAGCTGTTCCAAACGATCCACCGCTTAGAAGGCGCTCAGCGTTTTGATCAAGCACCGGAAGAAATTTTTGGTTCAAACAAAGAATTGGATAAAGTACTCGTTGTAGATCAAAGCAATTTGAAAAAGCCAGCGACTTCTTATCAATATTACTCAGTCGCGATGATCGCATTGTTTATTCTGTATATGGCAGAAAATGGTTTGGAGATGTTTGGGCGCAGCCGACGGCATAAAACATTGCAGCGAGAAGCAATCAGTCCGGTCAGCCGACAACAGATCATCAATTCCACATTTGTAGGTCATATGCTGCTGGGCTTTAGCGCAGTCTTTGTCTTGATGGTGATTACGCAAACGATCTTTGATGTCCCATGGCAGCAGCAATTTGGTTTTTCCTTTCTCAATTTATCTTCATTGATGATTTTGTTTTTAGCTTTAGGCGCTTTTTTAGAAACGGTCGGCAAGGAAGTCGGGACGGGTATCACTCAAATCATTATCCAAGTAGCAGCCTTTTTAGGCGGTGGTTATTTTCCTGTCAGTGAAGGAATGATGAATTTTTCTCCGATGGGTTGGGTGATGGGGCCGATCCGTGAGGCTTTGTGGACGAATAATCCACTGCAATGGCGAGGAATTATTTTGAATCTGACATTTGCAGTCGTGATGTTTCTTAGTATGTCGATAGTATTAAATCGTAGGGAGGAATTCTAAATGAAAGATATCTTATGGATCATTCGTGAGCGATTCATCATTTGGAAAAGCCATCCCTTGCAAGTTTTATTTTTGCTAGGTGTGCCTTTGTTGAGTATCGTGATGTATTTGTTTATCTATAACTCTTCAGGTACAGGTTCGGCCAACACTTTGAGCGTTGGAATCGTCGATCGTGATCAGTCGACCTACAGTCAATCTTTTATCGATGAATTTGATAAGCGAGTACAAGTAAAAGAACTTAAAAATCAGAAGCAGGCAGACAAAGCGATGGCGGATCAGCAAATCACAGCAACATTGATCTTACCGGAAAATTTCTCGGAAAAAATTCGTCATGAGGAATTAGCAAAAATTTCATTCCGCTCGTTTCAAGCGGGAGAAGCAATTGATTCACTAAAAGCAACAGCAAAAACTGTCTACAATGAAGTCCAGACGATTGCTGGGTTTGCCGCGGTCAGCAGCGAAGAGGCTGCATTTGATTTTGCGAAGGAAAACACCCCGATTCATTTTCGGTCCTTTAAAAAAGACGGCGTCAGTCAAGAGATGACCTTACAGATCTTAGGCTTTATGTTGATGATGCTGCTTTATCAATCAGGAAATTTCGGCGCAAATTCAATTCAAAATGAACGACGAAACAAAATTTATCAACGGTTGATGACGACACCTGTTTCAAAGACTGCTTATTTTGTCGGAACGGCGGTCTTCGCCTTTTTAGCGATGGTTTTTGAAGTCGTGTTTACCGTTGGATTGATGACACTAGCTTTCCGTATCGATATCGGCTTAGCAGCGATTCAGTTGATTGGTGTATTATCGGCATTCGGCTTAGTAGCAGTTGCTTGGTCAATCGCGATTGGGATCAATTCGCCAAGTCAGTCCTTTGCTTCAGGAGTGCAGAGTATTCTTTTTACGATCACCAGTTTGATTTCAGGTGCGTTGATTCCAAATGAAATCATGCCAGATTTTATGCAGCAAATTGCGCGAATCACGCCGCAATATTGGGTTTTAGACAGTATTAAACAGTTGCAGTCTCAAGGCGATGCCGATGTTTTGATTAATTTTGTTGTATTATCGGCATTCTTATTGCTGTTTTTCAGTATTTCCGCTTATGGATTTATGAAAAAGAAAAATCTGGAAGTTTTCGACTAATAGAAGAGAAGAAGTCAAATACAGTAAAAAACGCCGTGCAGTTGCAGCGGCGTTTTTTACTGTCGAAGTATTTAGTCCAGCGCAGTAACATACTACGCAGATTTTTTTGACAATGGTATACTGAGTTTATGGAAAAAAGATAGCTGTTTTTTTAGCAGCGGGGATTCTTTTTTTATGGAGAGTTAAATTAAGCAGTAAATTTAGGCAATACGAAACAGGAGGAGTAAGTGTGGAAAAAAAAGAAGAACAGTTATTGATTGACTTGACTTCAGCACGCGGAATCGCAGGCAATGAAGAGGAAGTTAGAGCCGTATTCAAAAATTATGCGAAGGAATTTGCTGACGATATTTTTTTTGATGGGTTAGGTAGTGTGATCGCAAAACAAGGTAGCGGCGGACCAAAAATTTTCATTTCGGGTCACTTAGATGAAGTCGGGTTTATGGTCACAAAAATCACTGAAAAAGGTTTTCTAGAATTTCAAACAATCGGCGGCTGGTGGAACCAAGTGATGTTGGCGCAACAAGTTGAAATCAAAACACGCAAAGGCAAGCTCATCCATGGGGTTATCGGGTCAAAACCACCTCATGTGTTAACATCAGAAGCGCGCAAGAAACCATTTGAGATCAAAGACATGTTCATTGATATCGGTGCAACGAGTGCTGAAGAAGCAAAAGATTGGGGGATTCGGCCTGGCGACATGGTGACGCCATATATCCAATATCAACGGATGAATGATTCGAAATTTTTACTGGCAAAAGCATGGGATAATCGAATCGGCACAGCGGTCGCATTGCGGGTTTTAGAGAATTTAGCAAAACGTGAACACCATAATGTATTGTTTGCAGGCAGTGATGTGCAAGAAGAAGTTGGTTTGCGGGGGGCACGGACAAGTTCGCATATCGTCAATCCAGATATCGCTTTTGCTTTAGATACTGGAACAGCTGGAGATACGCCAGGGATGACACCTAAAGAGGCAGACTCCGTTTTAGGCAAAGGTCCTCAAATATTGATCTATGATGCATCGATGGTACCTCACAAAAAATTATTAGATTTTGTTATCGACGTAGCAGAAGAATTGGAGATTCCATTCCAATATACAGTAATTGCCGGTGGTGGAACCGATGCTGGTCAAATGCATTTGACCCGTGATGGAGTGCCTTCATTAGCGATCACCGTGCCAGTCCGTTATTTGCATTCGCACACTTCAATCATCCATGAAGAAGATTATTTCAATACAGTCAAATTAGTCACCGAAGTTGTGGCACGCTTGGATTACGATGCCGTTGGAGAATTGAAAAATTATTAAAAAAAAACGCAAGAATTTTTTTCTTGCAAAGGAGTGTCTGTATGCGTCTTAGCGACTATCGTCAACTAGCTAAAGATCGTTTGAATGGTCAATGGGGAATCAATGTCGGGCTGATCGTGATCCTCGGATTATTGACTGGAGCTATCGGCAGTGTCACGGGAGTTTTCAACAGTGAAAATGCCCAACTCGGCGGTTCTTTTTTATTGAATATTTTTGTCTTATTCGCGTTTAGCTACGCCCTTTACTACATTAGTTTGTATGTAGTGCGCGGCGGCAGAGCGGAGTTGGGACAAATTTTTATCGTTTTTCAAAAAGGTTATTACGTGCCATTGATGTTGATCAACATCCTCGCACAAATCGTGCAATACGCGTTAGCAGCGCTCTTTTTCTTACCGTTGCTGTTACAAGCAGGAAGCAGTGTCTATCTATCTCTTATCGCTTCTGGCGGAGTGACGAATGTCGACAACATGAGTACGCTGCTTAGTGTGGGGTTGTTTGCCTTGTATTTTATATTATTGATTGTCTTTTTACTTGCAACGACGATCATCAGCATTATTTTCAGATTTGCCGTTTGGGTAAAATTTGACTATCCCGATTTAAGTGTTGGGCAGTCGATCAAGCATGCCTGGTCATTACTGAGTGATCGTTGGGGCAAATACATTTTGCTGCAGTTGTCATTTATCGGCTGGTATATTTTAGGATTCGTCGCATTGTTTGTAGGACTGCTGTTTGTCGCAGTCTACGTAAATACTGCGAGTGCCGCTTTTTATGATCAAGCCTTAAAAGAAAAAATCGATCAGGGGGAATCAGCATGAAATTAACAGTTCTCGGTTGTTTAGGCGCCTATCCTTATCATGGTCAAGGAACGACCAGTTATTTGCTGCAGTCGGAAGGATTTAATCTTTTATTAGATGCAGGTAGTTCAACGCTGGTAGAATTGGAAAAAGAAATTGACCCATTAGCTTTGGATGCGGTGATCTTGACACATTATCATCACGATCACATTGCCGATCTTGGAGTATTGCAATATTATTGGCAACTTTATCCAACACAAACACCTAAACCCATCTTACCAATCTATGGTCATACAGAAGATGCGTTTCACTTTAATGATTTGACGATGGAAGGTGTCACTGAAGGGCATGCGTATTTTGAAGCGGAAGAATTAAAACTTGGACCGTTTCTGGTCACTTTTATGAAGACGATCCATCCTGTACCGTGTTATGCGATGCGATTTATTGAAGAGAAAACAGGAGCAGTCTTCGTCTTTACCGGCGATTCCGGTTATTTAGAATCTTTCAATGAGTTTGCCAAAGAAGCCGATCTATTTTTAGCAGATACGTATTTATTTGATGGCAATGAACGTCATAGAGCACACTTTACCGCAGGAGAAGCGGGAACGTTTGCAAAAAACGCTGCAGTTAAAAAATTGGTGCTGACTCATTTGCCGCAACAGGGCGACTTAGCAGAATTGCGCCGGCAAGCTGTTGCTACTAGCGAGGGGATTCCCGTTGAATTGGCAGCGCCGCATAAAACTTTTGAAATTTAAGAAAAGAAGCGCTAGAATGATAAAAGAATTATTTCATTAGAGAGTAAGAAGGAGTTGGAATTATGCTATACGTACCAAACGACGAAGAACGCGATCCACGAGTAAATCTTGCTATCGAGACCTATTTATTACAAAATATGCCTTTAGATGAACCAATTTTACTTTTCTATATAAACGAACCTTCTATTATTATCGGTCGTAATCAAAATACGATTGAAGAGATCAATAAAGAATATGTAGATGAAAACGGTATCCATGTCGTTCGACGCTTGAGCGGCGGCGGTGCTGTTTACCATGATACAGGAAATTTAAACTTTAGTTTCATCATGCCAGATGACGGCAACTCGTTTAGAGACTTTAAAAAATTGACAGAGCCGATCGTTGAGGCGCTTCATAAACTAGGAATCGAAGGAGCGCAACTAAAAGGCCGTAATGACCTAGTGATCGATGATAAAAAATTCTCAGGCAATGCGATGTATTCAACAAACGGCCGGATGTTTGCTCATGGAACATTGATGTTTGACAGTGATATCGATGAAGTCGTCAATGCGTTAAAAGTGAAAAAAGATAAGATCGAATCAAAAGGAATCAAATCGATTCGTTCACGAGTAACGAATATCAAAGACTACTTACCAGCTGAAAAACAAAACATGACGACTGAAGAATTTCGGCAAGCGATTCTGTTGCAGATTTTTGGTGTCGACAGTGTAGATCAAGTCAAGACACATGAATTGAATGAAGCAGATTGGAAAGCTATCAATCAAATCTCAGATGAGTATTACAAAAATTGGGATTGGAACTATGGCCGTTCTCCAGAATTCAACTTGGAACGTCAAAAACGTTTCCCAATCGGTTCGATCGAAGTCCGTTTAGCAGTCGTCAACGGTGAGATTGAAAAAGCAAAAGTTTTTGGCGACTTTTTCGGTCTAGGTGAGATCAAAGACGTGGAAAACCAATTGATCGGCACCCGTTACGAGAAACAAGCTTTAGCAGACAGTATCGATCAAATGGATTTAACTCATTATTTTGGAAATATCACCAAAGAAGAATTTTTAGAACTGATTTATTAAAAAAAGCTGTGGCTTTAGCCGCAGCTTTTTTTATACTTTCTAAAAATCTATGGTGGCTGTTCATCTAATCAGGGGGTTAATTTTTTGTTCAAGTCTATTGCTGAAAGATTATTAAAATAACTATTTTTATAAAAAGTCTAATTGGTTTATTACGTAATTTCCTTTTTTTAATCAAGAAATATAGTATAAATTATAATATATTTAGTCTTTTTTTAAAATAAAATGCAAAATTTATTCAATAATCAATTAAAAAATAGAATTTTTTGGGTAATATGATATGATGGTTATGAAGAGATTTTCTTTTTGAAGGAGGCAAAAGAGAATGCCAAAAAACAGAAAAATAACAATGGTTGGTGTTGCCTTGCTTTTTTGTCTGTCCTTATTAGCTATACTGATGATTGGTATTCCTAAAGTGTTGGATGTGACGCCTTACGCAGTTTCAGACAATAAAATGGCGCCAGAATATCGTGAAGGCGGCTTAGTTTTTGTGAAAGATATTTCAGAACCAATCCATGTTGGTGACACGATCACTTATTATACAAATCAAAAAGAAGAAATCAAAACGCGGCGGGTATTAGCTGTCGATAATAAAATTGAAGGATACTTTGTTAAAGGCGACAATGCAGACAAAGCAGAGATGGGTTTGGTCCACAAACGCAATTTGATCGGTGCCCCGCATTTTTATTTACCGTATATAGGATTTTTAGCGAATCTGAAGTGATGACTAAAATACAGTTTATTTATTACCGAGTTTTCAAAAAGAATACGGGGGCTGAGGATCGCTATTTTTATCTGGAGGCTGTTAAGAGGTGAGACGGTTTTTTATACCTTTTATATAACTGGTGTTTTTTTAGGGGTGATATGGGAATAAAGATATATTGATGGATTTAATGCTTTCAAAGATAAGATTAAGGCTGAAGGTTGGGATACATATATATAAATACTCGATTTAATAAATATATGTTTTACTATATCTTTATTAAATACGGCATTATTCTGAATTGATTTAAATTAAGCATAATAATTTTGTTTTGAATAGGGGAGTAAAATTGAAATCTAGAGATTATCAAATTGATAACATAAAAGGTTTGTTGATTATTTTAGTGGTTTTTGGTCATATGCTTTTAGCTAGCTCAAATGAGAATAACTGGCTACTAACACTAATTTATTCATTTCATATGCCTGCCTTTATTTTTTTAAATGGAGTATTTGCAAAAAATGCAAACTTTAAGAAGGTTTTATACTATGGGATATTATATTTATTTGTGCAATTATTATACATATGTGTAGTAAATTTAACTTCTTATCCGTGGATTCCTGAAATTCATATTGTTGTAACGCCTATTTTTCATGTGTGGTACTTACTCAGTTTGACATATTGGTATCTGATTTCAGTTTTTTTAAAAAAGGTTAGACTCAATCCGCTCATTGTGCTATTGACAATAATTATTATTGCTTTATTCATCAGGTATATAAATTTCCATGTGGATGGAAATTATTTCGCATATGAGAGAACTATTGTGTTTGCCCCATTTTTTATTGCAGGTTATTTTTTTACGGTTGATAAATTGATTGAAGTAAGAGCTAAGCTAAGAAATATTAAGCCTACTTTATTGTTTGCAATGATTATATCTGTATGTATCAACTTTCTATATTTTGGAAATAATGCCAATGAATGGATGAGGGTATTTTTTGGATATATAAATTATTATCAATTTGATGATGGGAAATATATTTTCTTTTTGAAAGAATTAATCCAGTATATTATCGGGACTATTGCAATAGCTCTATTGTTAGGACTAGTTCCGAAAAGAAAAAGTTTTTTAAGCTATATAGGGCAACATACTTTGTATATTTTTATTTTTCATCCAATAATATACTTTACTGCCTACAATCTTATCGATAGAACGAATATGGATACGCTTAAATCATTTCTAGTCTCATCAGCTTTGATGATTCTAGCAATTGTTCTTTCATTAACAATTGAGCAGATATTAATTAGAATAAAGTATTTTTTTAGAAGTAATAGTTAGAAACAACTAAGCACCGATTTGGCACATAGAAAAGAAAAAACCGTTAGGAATCAACATTCCTAACGGTTTAAATATATCACAGGAGGGATTCGAACCCCCGACCGTCCGCTTAGAAGGCGGATGCTCTATCCGGCTGAGCTACTGTGACAGTAGTTTTGCAACAACTGCTATTATAGAAAAACTACTTGTGCTTGTCAATCCTAATTCGTTGTTTTACTGATTCAAAGGGATATTCTTTCAATAATTTCTAGCAGCTATTAATTGTTTTTTGAAATCAATGCGACACCATCACCTAAAGGCAACAAAGTTGAAGTTAGCTCAGGTGATTTGGTGATTTCGTCTAAAAATTCATTCAGTTTGCGATGGATCGCGCGGTTTTTTCGTGGAATTTCTTCGATGGGCTGCAAAATGGTTCCAGCTTGGAAAATATCATCCACCATCAAAATACCATCAGCCGATAATAGGCGCAAACACTCTGGTAGAAAAGTAATATATTTTGCTTTGGCACTGTCCATAAAAATAAAGTCGTAAGGTCCTTCTAATGTACTCAGTAAGTCCGCCGCGTCGCCTTCTAATAAAGTCACTTGATCCTCTAAGCCCATTTTTTTGAAAGTAGCTTTTGCTTTTTCGATCATGACAGGAAAGCGATCAATCGTAGTGATCTTGGCCTCTTTCGCAAGTGAATTTGCCATTAAGCTAGCAGAAAAACCGATTGCTGTACCAATCTCTAAAATAGTTTTAGGACGTTTTTGTTTCAATAAAAATTGTAAAAAGACAACTGTTTCATGGGGAATCACTGGGACGCCGTTTTCATGAGCAAGTTCTTCCAGTTCACCTAAAGCTCCAGTTAACGGTTTTTGCTCTGTTCGTAAATAATGTAAAATATCTTCATTGATTATTGGTCGATGCATCATTTCATTGCGCATTATTTTTCCTCTTTTTCTAGTAATTTTCCTAAAGTTACCCAGTCATTTTTTATTTTTTCGCTCAAGGAACGATTATAAAAAATCGCTGCCGGATGAAATAGTGGAACGACGGTGTATTTTTTTTCTGACAGTTGATAAGTGTCTTGTTCTGCAGTCAGTTCTAAGATCGGGCCGTGATAAATCTCGCCGTGGCGTTCACTGATCTGCCATTTTGGACCAAGTAGACGTTGCAGGCCGATATTCCCTAAAGTCGCGATGAGTTTTGGCTGGACTGTGGCTAGTTCATAATCTAAGATTGGTGCGTGCGCCAGCACTTCTTTTTTATTGGGTGTCCGATTCGGATAGACAAGCTCATTTTCTTGTGTGCGTTTGTTAATACGTTCAACGATTTTATACGGCCGACTTCTGACAGCACTGGTGATATAGGTGTTTTCTCGAGTAAGACCGATCGATTCCATCGCTTGGATCAATTCTTTTCCGGCTGCACCAGAAAAGGGGATATGATTGACAACTTCATTGCGTCCTGGTGCTTCGCCGACTAACATCAGTTTTGGCTGAAGCGGTCCTTGACCTGCGATAAATCCCTCAAGCTGAAAATTTTTTGAACGTTCGGAGACTAAGTCGACTAATTTTTTCGGATAATCCATCCATGTCACCTCGTTTTATAAACTAATTTTTTCGGAAAGAGTCGCGTATCCGTTTATTAAATCAAAGCGACCAATCCATCATCTCACTAATAGTAGAAAAAAGCCGGCCGTACGTCAATAATAATCATTGACTTCACCCTTTTTTTTTAGTAGACTATGAATGTTGTAATTGTGGAACTCACAGCTACAACCGCACAGAACAAGTTATTAAGAACTTCGGTCACTTGGGATGGCGAGTCTAAGTATCTATTATAAGGAGGTGCCACAAGCATGTACGCAATCATCAAAACTGGCGGTAAACAATTCAAAGTTGAAGAAGGTCAAGCAGTCTACATTGAAAAATTAGACGTTGAAGCTGGCGAAAAAGTTGTCTTCGACCAAGTTGTTTTAGTAGGCGGCGAAACTACAAAAGTAGGAGCTCCTATCGTTGAAGGTGCAACTGTTGAAGGAACTGTTGAAAAACACGGCAAACAAAAGAAAGTCGTTACTTTCAAATACAAACCTAAAAAACATTCACACCGCAAACAAGGTCATCGTCAACCTTACACTAAAGTTGTCATTGACTCAATCAAAGCATAAAAAAAGAAGGTGCCTAAGTTGATCAAAGGTACATTCGCTCGAAATCAAGCAGGTCAAATCAGTGAATTTATACTGACAGGTCATGCTGAAGCTGGTCCTTACGGTAGCGATATCGTTTGTTCCGCAGTTTCTGCACTAGCCATCAGTACAGTAAATAGCTTAGATGCTTTAGCTGGTGTCATTCCGAACATCGAAACCAATGATGATGAAGGTGGTTATCTTCATGTTTCAATGGAAATAAATGATTCGATGACCCAAGAGCAGATGAATATCTCGCAAATTTTACTAGAGCATTTATTATTAGGCTTGCAATCAATCGAAACTGAATATTTGGATTTCATTGAGATCCAAACAAAATCTAAATCATAGGAGGTGCAGCTCATGTTATTGAATATGAACTTACAATTATTCGCCCATAAAAAAGGTGGCGGTTCAACTTCTAACGGACGTGACTCAGAATCAAAACGTTTAGGTGCTAAACGTGCTGACGGTCAAACTGTTACTGGTGGATCAATTCTTTATCGCCAACGTGGTACTAAAATTTTCCCTGGTGTAAACGTAGGTATCGGTGGCGATGACACATTGTTTGCTAAAGTTGACGGCGTAGTACGTTTCGAACGTAAAGGTCGCGACAAAAAACAAGTGTCTGTATATCCAGTCGCTCAAGAAGCTTAAAACTAATCGGCTCTATCTCTTGCATTAGCAAGAGGTAGAGCTTTTTTTTATTTGGATCGTTGGCTGGTCAGAATTCTAAAGGTCTGCCCCTTTCTTCTCAATGGTATTAAGATAAAAGAGAGTTGTTTATCGATGATGAAAATGGGCCCCTTAAATTGAGAAAAATCACCTGTTAAAATCTAATATGAATCAGCTGTTGTTTTTTGTTTTATGCTAAAATAACCTTAAAGTTAATGGGAGGAATGAGCGATCAAAAAACAATTTTTTTCTACTTATAATTTAGCGCTCCTTGCGTTGTTGACAGCGGTTTGTGTGGTTGGTCGGTTGATGACTTCGGTAATTCCTAATGTTCAGCCGATCACGGCCATTTTGCTGATTGTTACGCTGAATATCGGGGTCGCACCGGCAATGATCATTGGTTCTCTATCGATCATGATCACAAATTTTTATTTGGGAATGGGGATTTGGACGATCGCCCAGATTTTGGCTTTTGCTATTATTATTTTATTGACGGGACTGTTGAGTAAATTGCTGAGGAAATTTCTGTTAGTGGAAGTTGTGCTAGGTTTTGTAATGAGTTTGTTGTATGGTTTGCTTGTTTCTGCTATGTTGGCACCGTTTTTTGGAATCAAGCAGTTCTGGCCTTATTATTTAGCAGGGCTCTCATTTGATGTGATGCATGGTATCGGAACGGCTGTCTTTTATGTGTTATTGAAAAAACCGCTGGTAAAAATGTTTCAGCGTTATCAAAGAATAGAAAAGAGTGAATGAGCATGTTGTCTTTAAAGGAAAAGATCATCGCCGAAAGTAAACGGATCGGGATTGATAAAATTGGATTTGCTTCGGCTGAGCCTTTCTATGAATTGGAAGCTTCCTTACATGAACAACGAGAAAGAGGCTATAATTCTGGATTTGAACACAAAATCGTGGAAGAGCGGATTTATCCTGAAAAAACATTTGAAAATCCGCAAACGATCATCGCCATCGCGTTAGCCTACCCAACAAAGATCCGTGAAGAGGTCCCAAATGATGAGAAGCGCGGAATGTTTGCGCGGGCTTCATGGGGAATCGATTATCATGATATCTTGCGTGATCGCTTAGAAAAGTTGATTGCCTTTATTAAAGAGCAGGCATCCGACTTGCAAGAGCAAGAGGATTGGCGTTTTGCCCCACAAGTAGATACAGGAGAATTAGTCGATGTAGCAGTTGCGCAACGGGCAGGACTAGGTTTCATTGGCAGAAATGGTCTATTGATTACAGAAGAGTACGGCTCGTTTGTCTACTTAGGAGAAATCGTTACGAATATTCAATTTGCGGTAGATGAACCGGTACCTTTTGGCTGCGGTGATTGTACGAGATGTGTGACGGCTTGTCCGACAAATGCTTTGCTCGGCGATGGTCGAATGAATGCTAAGCGGTGTCTTTCTTATCAGACTCAAACAAAGGGAATGATGCCGGAAGAATATCGCAAAAAAATTCGGAATGTCATCTATGGTTGCGATATTTGCCAGTTGGTCTGTCCGTACAATCAAGGAAAAGACTTCCATTTTCATGAAGAAATGGAACCGAAAGTCGATGAAGTGTATCCTAAATTAAAACCGATGTTAGATCTTTCCAATAAAGAATTCAAAACACAGTTTGGTCATTTGGCGGGCTCGTGGCGCGGAAAAAAACCGTTGCAGCGAAATGCCTTGATCGCATTGGCGAATGTTGGTGAGCGCGGTGCGTTGCCGGAGATCTTAACTTGTGCACAAGAAGATGTGCGACCAGTGATTCGCGGAACTGCTGCTTGGGCGATCGGTCGCTTAGGCAATCGTGAGCCGGAAAAATGGCTCGTGCATTTGGAAGAATTAAAAAATAAAGAAGTTGATCCAGAAGCATTGGCAGAAATTGAACAGGCTATTTTACAATTGCAGCAAAAAGCGTTAAAAAAAGAAAGAAGAGCAAAGCGTTCTACGGAAGAGCAATAATTTTTTGTTGGATGTTTAAAAAGGGGGAGTGTGTCACGGAAAATGAACGTAAGATTTTGAAAGTCGATCAATTTATAACAGAACTGTCAGAACCAAATAAAACGATCGCAAAAGCATTGCGAGAATTGATTTTTGAAGCATCACCGGATTTGGTTGAGGAATTTAAGTGGTCAATGCCTAATTATTCGTATCAAGGGCTGGTCTGCTTTATCCAAGTGGCAAAGCAACATACTAGTCTCGGTTTTCATCGCGGGAATGAATTAGCCGCCTTTGATTCTGAACATTTATTGCAAGGCGAAGCAAAAACGATGCGACACATCCGTATCAAAAATGTGGAAGAGATTCAACCTGAAGCGATAAAAGTGTTGATCCAACAAGCCGTGGCATTGAATTAGAGGTATCGAGTGTTTTTTAATGAGAAGAGGGGGCAAAAGTTTTGTCGCTTCTTTTTTTATGCCTTTAGTGCGTTTTGCTTTCAAAGCGGGGATGAAAATTGAATAGACGTTATTCCAATCACTTTTTCAGAAATAAGACTAAGTTTCTCAAAGTCGCCCATTTTCGATATGTTTTTGTTTACAGATAAGCTGAAAAAAAGAATAGTATCCTGACGGTGTTGGGATAAGTATGTCGATCCTTTGCTCAAAAGATTGATTATTCTGAAAATTTGAGGAGATTTGTTCTTTTTTGATCGAAATATTTTGTCAGAGTTGCAACATTTGTGTACAATTAACTAATGTAAATTTAATCAAATATTTAGTCTGGAGGTATTATGGAAAGAAAACTCTCATTAAAACAATACATATATATCGGTTCGATGCTTTTTGGTCTTTTTTTTGGTGCAGGAAATTTGATCTTTCCGGTAAATATGGGACAACTTGCCGGAAGCAATGTATTTTTAGCGAATCTTGGATTTTTAGCTACTGGAATCGGCTTGCCGTTTTTGGGTGTAATCGCGATTGGAATCTCTCAAAGTGAAGGGGTGCTTGATTTAGCTTCTAAGGTAGGTCGAAAATATGCCTTTGTGTTTACGTTTTTGATTTACATGGTGATTGGCCCTTTCTTTGCCTTGCCGCGGCTTGCGACTACCTCGTTTGAGATCGGAGTCGCACCCTTTGTGTCTAGTGGACAGCAAAAAATCATGTTGACTGTTTTTAGTATCATTTTCTTTGTGTTAACTTGGTTCTTCTCCCGTAAACCTACGAAAATCTTAGATTATGTGGGGAAATTTTTGAATCCAATCTTTTTGATCTTGCTCGGTGTATTGCTTATTTTTGGTTTTTCACGGCCATTAGGTTCGATATCGGATGCTGCAGTGCAGCCGACTTATCAAACGACGGCTTTTTTTACAGGTTTTACTGAGGGCTATAATACGTTGGATGCACTTGCTTCATTGGCCTTTGGGATCATTATCGTAACGACGATTCGATCAATGGGAGTAAAAGATCCCAATCAAATCGCTAGAGATACGATCAAATCAGGAGCAATCAGTATCGTCTTGATGGGGGTCATCTATACTTCATTGGCTTACTTAGGCGCGATGAGTTTAGGAAAGTTCTCTATTAGTGAAAATGGCGGGGTCGCGTTGGCACAAATCGCCAATTATTATCTTGGTACCGCCGGCAGTATTTTACTGGCATTGATCGTGATCTCTGCTTGTTTGAAAACATCCATCGGACTGGTTACGGCATTTTCGGAAACATTTGTTGAATTGTTCCCACGTCGCAGCTACCAATTCTTTATAATTGTAGCAAGTGCCTTGCCGTGTCTTTTTGCAAATATTGGATTGACAAAAATAATTGAACTATCATTGCCAGTCTTGATGTTTATCTATCCCTTGGCGATGACCTTGATTTTATTATCTATTATTAGTCCGTTATTCAAGCACCGCAAAATCGTCTATCAAACAACGACAGCTTTTACGATGTTTTCCGCTATTTTTGATGCACTCGCAGCGAGTCCCGCAGGAATTGCTGAACTTCCATTTGTTGAGTCATTATTAAGTTTTGCTGGAAGATATTTGCCATTCTTCAATATCGGTATGGGCTGGATCGTGCCAGCGGTAGTCGGCTTTTTGATTGGCTTGCTCTATGCGCGTACAGAGAAAAAATGATTGAGTTTTAACGTATTTTTAGGTGTGACAACCGGCTTGTCACACCTTTTTAGGTTGAATAATTCGTTTGAATTAGCGGAAGTATGGGGTGGTTTTTGAAACATTTGTGATTGCATTTTGTTGGATTTGAAGGATAATAGCGATAAATGATTCAAACTAATTAAAGGGAAGTATGAATTATGGGGCAAAGACATCGACCGAGTAAAATCGGACTAGCTGTACTCATGGGGATTTTTATTTTGCTAATCGGTTTTTTCATGATAGAAAAACATACGGCTGACTTAACGACACGACAAAAACTGGATCTAATGAAATTAAAAAAAGAACTGGAATTACCGGAATTTAATGATTCTTTTGAGGAAGAGTCGATTAATTTTGCTGGAGAGATCGTTGTGCCTGAAAGTGTGACTGCAACTGATTATCCGATATCATTGGTCGCTTGGTACGATTATGATAAACAAAATCAAAAACTCACACTTCAAAGTAACGATAGCGATGATTTACTTATCTACGATTTTATTTTGGACTTTAAAAGACAGCGAGTGGAATTTGTTTATGACTACCAGTTTGACAGTGATGATGACCGCGGATTTGACTACACCAAAACATATACAATCCGAAAAGGGGAGGGTGCTAAGTCTAGTTTAAAAGCAGTATCTGAGTCGCAACACCTGAACTATGATAAAAAAGCTGAAGAAAAAGCAGCAACGGCTGATATCAAAGAGACTACGAAAGAATACGAAAAAATCTTCAATTGGCTGTTAAATAACGGGTATTCGTATCCTGTCTTAGAACAATTTGCAGCTGATGCACAGAAGATGCGAATCAAGAGTTATCAAAAGTCTCAGCAAGCAAGTGAAAGCAGCAGTGAAGAGGCTAAAGAAAGTCGTGCTGCGGCAGAAAATAATTTAGAAAAACAGCAGTCGTTGAGTGACAAAAAGTCATATCACGCTGATTTTTCGGATGAAACTTGGCGCAAGTACATCCTTTTACGAGCTCAATCATTAGGATTGAAAAATCCCGTGATCACAACGAAAAAATTGACTGCTAGCGACGAGTATGCCTATTTTTCCGGTGATTTCAATGGGACTGGCGGAATCAAAGACTCAACAGATCTTTATTATTGGGTCCGTTCAGAAGGTGAAGATTATGTCGTAGCCTTGCCGACGATTTTTTATAACGAGAAAACATTAAAAAACGCAGAATATTCCGATTTATATGGTGGCGAAAACAACGATTGGTACCATCAAAAAATTGAAGAAGCTGATTTTTCAGATTATTTTTTTAATGCCGCTTATCCATCCGTTGAGTTGGAGCCAAAACCAAGTCAATTTGTTAAAAAAGGTGACACGCCAACGACCGATGAGATCGTACTCAATATTATGATCGTCAAAAAACAATAGAGAATTTTTATGAGCTCAACTGCTTTTCCGGCAAGTTGAGCTTTTTTAATGGCATAATAACATCCATTGTTTCAAAAAGTTCTGTGGTATTTTATGTGAGAAAGGATAATCCTCCAACGATTTTTGAGACACTTATAGAACTTGCGATTCAAACAGATTCTACTTTGTCCATTCTTCGCTAGGCTGGCTCAAAATATCCGTTTATTTTGAATGAACATGGAAAAAGACTTTCCTGAAAGCGCGTTGTCTTTTCGGTTGGAACAGGCTAGAATGAGGAAATAAGAATGTCACGTATATAATAGGAGAAAAAAATGAAAATTATTGTTTTAGGCGCTGGTAAAGTTGGGAAAGCGTTGACCCAGTATCTGTCGAATGAAGATTATGATTACGATGTGGTAGTCGTTGATCTGCACGCGGAAAAAGTCGAGGCAATCGTTAATCAATTTGATGTATTGGGTGTGGTTGGCGACGGTTCGACGTATGATATTTTGTTAGAAGCAGGGGTAAGCAACACGGATATCATTATCGCGGTGACACAGTCGGATGAATTGAATATTTTAGCGTGTTTGATGGCGAAAAAAATGGGAGCGCAAAATTCGATCGCTCGAGTACGAAATCCAGAGTATTTGAAGCAACGTTCCTTTATGCGCGATCAGCTGGGGCTTTCAATGATTATTAATCCAGAATTGGAAGCAGCTAACGAGATTCGGCGTATTTTGCTCTTCCCTTCAGCGTTTAAAGTAGATACGTTCGTTAGCGGGAAAATTGAATTGGCAGAATTTCGTTTGAAAGAAAATGCCCGTTTGATTGGAGCCTCGCTGAATCGGCTAGACAAGGTATCTAAAGCAAATGTTTTGATCTGCGCAGTTCGGCGAAATGGGAAACTGATTATTCCAGATGGAAATTTTATTCTTGAACAAGGTGATCGGATCCATGTGATGGGGCAACATCGAGATTTGGTGCGTTTTTGCCAAGATATCAATCTATTGGAGAAAAAAACCAAACGGATCATTATTGTCGGTGGCGGACGGATCGCGTATTATTTAGCCCGCCAACTGATCGAACACGGGATCCAAGTCAAAATTATTGAAAACAATCCGAAACGTTGTGTAGAACTTTCGATCATGCTGCCAGAAGCAACGATCATTGAATCCGACGGCAGTGACGAAGAAGTTTTGGTTGAAGAGGGGATCGAGTCTGTCGATGCGTTTGTGGCATTGACGGGACTAGATGAAGAAAACATCGTGATTTCGTTATATGCAAAACAAATGAAAGCGAAAAAAACGGTCGCAAAAGTGACACGGATGAATTTCATGAGTGTTTTGGATCAATTGGAGATCGACAGTGTTGTTTCGCCTAAAAATATTATTGCTACGCATATTTTGCGGTATGTTCGTGCGAAAAATAATAAAGATGACGACAGCAGTGTTAAAACATTGCATCATTTGTTCAATAATGATGTCGATGCGATGGAATTTGTGGTTACACCGCAAACCAGCTTTTTGAATCAAAAAGTCTCTGATGTAAAACTAAAAAATAATATATTGATTGCAGCGATTTCTAGAGAACGGGGATTTGTTATTCCTAAAGGCGATACGGAAATTCGTTTAAAAGACCATATCGTGGTTATTACAACAGATCGAAGAATCAGCAGTCTAAACGATCTGGTAAGGAGATAGCGGGGAATCACTATGAATAGAAAAATGGTTGTATTTACGATCGGTAAATTATTAAAAGTAGAAGCACTCTTATTGCTGCTTCCATTTATTGTCGGATTGATCTATCGTGAACAAGAAGCGACTGCTTATGCCGTTGTCGCGGTCTTTGCGCTTTTAGTTGGGACGTTACTGAGTTGGAAAAAGCCTAAAAACCGCAATATTTTTGCTAAAGAAGGTTTCTTTATCGTTGGAGTCAGTTGGACGCTACTGTCATTGTTTGGTGCGTTTCCCTTTATGCTTTCAGGCGAGATCCCGTCATTGACGGATGCCTTTTTTGAAACGGTATCGGGATTTACTACGACGGGTTCTTCGATTTTAACTACATTGAGCCCAATCAGTCATGCAAGTTTATTTTGGCGCAGTTTCACCCATTGGGTCGGCGGTATGGGAATCTTAGTCTTTACAGTGGCGTTTATACCGATTGCCTCAGGCCGGACAATGCATATTTTAAAAGCGGAGATGCCTGGACCAATCATCGGTAAACTAGTTTCAAAAGTCAGTGTGACCGCTCGAATTTTATATGTAATCTACACGGTGCTGACAGTGATCCAGATTATTTTACTCGTATTAGGTGACATGCCGTTGTTTGATAGTATCTTAAATTCTTTTGCAACGGCAGGAACCGGTGGCTTTGCTATGAGTGATGCTGGGATAGCCGGCTACAACAGTGCGTATATCGATGGAGTGCTGAGTGTCTTTATGATTTTATTTGGAATCAATTTTAATTTGATCTATTTCTTTATACTAGGAAAAATTGTTCCAGTACTAAAAAGTGAGGAATTGCGCGGCTATTTAGCGATTATCGCGGTCTCAACGATTCTGATTACCATCAATATCTCGTCGCAATATCCTTCGTATTTGAAAGCTTTTCGCTATGCGGTGTTCCAAGTAGCTTCGATCATTACGACAACAGGTTTTGCTACAGCGAATTATGATCTTTGGCCGATGTTCTCACAAATGATCTTGCTTTTACTAATGTTTGTAGGAGCCTGTGCGGGATCAACTGGCGGGGGGATCAAAGTTTCAAGGATCCAGATCTTGATTAAGCATGCGATCCAAGAATTGAAAAAAATTATTCACTCTCGCAGTGTTACTTCTTTGAGGTATGAAGGTGAAACAATCTCAACGAAGACAATGGAAAATATCCATGGTTATTTAGTCCTTTATTTACTGGTCTTTGTTGTTTCATTGCTGATTCTTTCGCTAGAAAACATTCAATTTCAAACGATCTTTTCTGCCGTTGCTACATGTATCAATAATGTTGGGCCAGGATTTAAAGGTGTAGGACCAACTGGGAATTTCGGCTTTTTATCCGACCTTTCTAAGTGGACGCTCTCTTTTGCTATGTTGGCAGGGCGGTTAGAGATGTTTCCGATTTTATTGCTTTTCTCCAAACCATTTTGGAAAAGTTAAGAATCTTATCCTATTTTTGGATAAGATTTTTTAGTATAATTTATCAGTTGACGAAACTATTCCGTTTGTTTTTTTTTTCGGCAATCGGTATGGAAATAATCCAATCAATAAAAAATTAAATTATTTTCTCTAATATAATAGTAGAGATACGATCAATCGGATAACGAAAAATTCGTTAAAAGCTTTAACTATAGATAAAAGGTACAGTGTATTGCTTTACAGCGAAATAGTTGACATTTTAATGAAAACTATAGATGATTGATAAGAAGAATACACTAAAAAAGAAGGTGGCTAAATGGAACGACGGATTGACCGCATTTATCGCTTTGTTTTGGAAAATGCAAATGTAACAACCAAAGATGTGGCAGATTCATTGGATATTCAACGGACAAATGCAAGTAAAGATTTGAATCTCCTAGTTAAAGAAGGCCAATTAAACAAAAGCGAAGGACGGCCTGTTCGCTATTTTGTTTCGAGCCAATCAGTAAAAACGTCGTTTGATCCAGAAACTCAAGTAGCGACCGCTGCGGAACCACCCGAAAAAAAGATTTTAAATAAAAATTCCAGCAATGTTTTCACTCAAATCATCGGCTCTGCTGGAAGTATGCGAAATGCAGTAGAACAAGCGAAGGCTGCGATTTTGTATCCGCCGAGAGGGTTGAATTGTTTAATAACTGGACCGACTGGATCTGGAAAAACTTTTTTTGCGCATGCGATGTTTCAATTCGCTCAATCAGAAGGTGTCGTGGAAGCTGATCGTGAACTAGTTGTCTTCAACTGTGCGGACTATGCAAATAATCCTGAATTGTTGATGAGTCATTTGTTTGGTTATGAAAAAGGGGCATTTACCGGTGCAGACACAGAAAAAGATGGTTTGATCCAACAAGCTGATGGCGGAATGCTGTTTTTAGATGAGATCCATCGTTTGCCGCCGGAAGGTCAAGAAATGATTTTTTATTTTATGGATCATGGGACTTACAGCCGCTTAGGTGAAGCTGGGAAAAATCGTTTTGCAAATGTTCGTATCGTCGGTGCTACAACAGAAGATCCCCATTCAGCTTTATTGGATACGTTTGTTCGTCGAATTCCGATCAATATCCAAATGCCGGCTTTCAGCAGCCGACCAGCAGCGGAACAGCTTGATTTGGTTCGTGTGATGGTGGCGATGGAAGCCAATCGGATCCAACGAAAAATCACACTGACAGAAGATGTCGTAAAAGCGTTGCTAGGCAGTGTCTCTTATGGCAACGTCGGGCAATTGAAATCCAATGTCCAGCTGATTTGTGCACGAGGATTTATGAATCATATGATGCATGAAGAGATTCACATCACACTAAATGATCTAACGGAAGGAATTAAGGCTGGTCTGGTCCAACTTTCTGCAGATCGAATCAAAACAACGGACATCTCGCCTTATCTTGAACCAGAGATGGTTGTTACACCAAATGAAATCGATGAATTGATCAAAACAGATGCTTATGAATTGCCCTATAATCTCTATGATATTATCGGGGACAAAGCGGCTTTGTTGAAGACTGAAGGACTCGATCAAGAGACGATCAACCATTTTATTTCAACGGATATTAACGTGCATTTGAAATCATTTTATAAAGATCATGGCTTTTCGTTTGATACAGAGAACCGTCTGACGGAATTTGTCGATAAACATGTGATCGAGATCAGTAATAAAATCGCAGGCTTAGTTAGTGAACGATTAGGAACTCATTTCCAACAAAATTTTATTTATGCGATGAGTCTGCATATCTCTTCTTTTTTGAAAAAAATTCACGTTGGCGAGACGCGGGAAACAAATGATAATATCCGTGAAATGGCCAAAGACTATCCAACGGAATTCGCTGTAGCGCAAGAAATCCGTCGGTTGGTCGAAGAGGAATTTCAAGTAGAGATTCCGGAAAGTGAAGATTATTATTTAACGGTCTTGCTTGTTTCTTTACGAGAAGATCAAGCTTCCGGCAAGATTGGCGTAGTCGTTGCGGCTCACGGCAATAGTACCGCGACCTCGATGGCTCAAGTCGTTCGTGAGTTGTTGGATGTAGCAAATATTATTGCGGTCGATATGCCGTTAGATATGCATCCGCGAGTAGCTTATGAAAAAATTCGTGAGGCAGTCACTCAGATCGATGAAGGCAGCGGTGTTTTGATTATGGTAGACATGGGTTCTTTAGCTACTTTTAATGAAGAAATCGAAAAAGAGACAGGAATCGAAGTCTGTACATTAGATATGGTCACGACCCCATTGCTGATTGAAGCAGCCCGTAAATCAAGTGTTTTAGGCTCAGGAGTAAATGAATTATATGAATCCTTAAAAGGTTTTAGAGGTTATGGACATGTGACCCAAGAAAAAGAAGAGCCGCAAGAAAAGCAAGCAATTTTAGCGATTTGTGCTTCTGGGGAAGGAACGGCACAACGCTTGAAAGAAATCATTGAGCGACCGTTAAAACAGCGTAAGCTAAAACACATCGAAGTCTTGACATTGGCTGTTACCGACATCAAGACAAAAGTTCCTGCTTTTAAAAAAGAATTTAAAATTTTAGCGACAACTGGGATTGTAGATCCTAATATCGGCGCGCCTTATATTCCAATGGAGAAATTCATCAACCAAAAAGCCGATCATGTCTTGGATGAACTATTGCTGGAAAATGATTTGTCTGAGCAAGAAGAAGTCGTTTTGGATGCAAATAAAGCTCGTGACTTGTGTATCAAATTTATGGAAGAAAGTTTTACTTTTATTAATCCAAACAAATTGATCAATCCACTTTGGCGGTTGGCGGAGACTGTCATCAAAAGTGCAGGCAATTCCGCTGACTATGCACTGATGGTAAATTTTGTGATGCATTTAGCGGGAACGATCGAACGGGGAATTTTGCACCAACCGTTAAAAATTGATGAACAGTCGAAAATAATTTATCAACGTGTTACAGATAATGTCGTGATGAATCGAGGGCTGAATGAGTTAGAAAGTCAGCTGCGAATAACGATTCCAACATCAGAACGATACTATATTTATCAATTGCTTAAAAATAATGAAGAAATCAATGCTTAAACGATACACAAAAAGGATACAGTATACTGTATCTTTTTTGTGTATCGTTGCAAAAGGTGGAAAGTAAAGAATTCCTTGTTAGTGTATTTTGGCACGATACTTGCTTTATTATAAGTGAGTGCTGTGTGTCACTGTACTCAAAATTGTAGCACAAGTCTTTTGGCATCTGGGCCTTGTTGTAACAGGAGGTGGTGGGATGGTAATGGATATTCGGCTTACTCGTATTGATGATCGTCTGATTCATGGTCAGGTTGCGACAGTGTGGTCCAAAGCAACCGGGATCGAGCGAATCTTAGTAGTCAGCGATGAGGTCGCAAATGATGAGTTGCGTAAGTTTCTGTTAAAACAAGCCGCACCACCGGGAATCAAGTCCAATGTCGTCACGAAGAGAAAACTGATTGAAGTGTATCAAGATCAATTATTTGACGGGATGAAGATCATGTTGTTGTTTGCCTCGCCGCAAGATGTTGTAGATGTCGTTGAAGCGGGTGTGAATCTGAAAACGATTAATATCGGCGGTATGCGATTTAGCGAAGGCAAGAAAATGATTACGAATTTCATTTCTGTTGATGGAGAGGATATCAAATCTTTTCGTACATTGGCAGAAGCTGGGATCGAATTAGAGATTCGCCAAGTTCCGACAGATAGAAAGACCGATTTGATGCAATTGATCAAAAAAGAGAAGATGCTGCAGTAAATGAATTTTGGTTACAGGTTTTTTTAAGAACTTATTTATATTTTTGAGCTGTAACAATAATAAGTAGGAGGTATAAAGATGGTAGGAATTATCATTGCTAGTCATGGTGAATTCGCTAATGGTATCTTGCAATCCGGAGCAATGATCTTTGGAGAACAAGAAAATGTCAAAGCTGTTACTTTGATGCCAAGTGAAGGTCCAGATGACGTTAAAGCAAAAATGAAAGAAGCAATCGCCTCTTTCGAAAACCAAGACGAAGTATTGTTCTTAGTCGATCTTTGGGGTGGAACTCCTTTCAACCAAGCAAACAGCTTGTTTGAAGAACACAAAGACAAGTGGGCAATCGTTGCTGGTATGAACTTACCAATGTTGATCGAAGCATATGCTTCACGTTTCTCAATGGAAACTGCGCATGAAATTGCTGCACATATTTTAGGTACAGCAAAAGAAGGCGTAAGAATTCGCCCTGAGGAATTAGAACCAGTCGAAGCTGCTCCTGCAGCTGCACAAGGCGGCCAACCAACCGGCGCAATTCCAGAAGGAACTGTTCTTGGCGATGGTCATATCAAACTTGTATTGGCTCGTGTGGATTCTCGTTTACTTCATGGACAAGTTGCTACTACTTGGACGAAAACAACAGGTACAAACCGAATCATCGTTGTTTCAGACGCAGTAGCTAAAGACGATCTTCGTAAGAGATTGATCGAACAAGCAGCTCCTCCAGGTGTTAAGGCAAACGTTATCCCAGTTGATAAAATGATCGAGATTTCAAAAGACCCTCGTTTCGGAAATACGAAAGCGTTGTTGTTGTTTGAAAATCCTCAAGACGTATTGCGTGCAATCGAAGGCGGCGTTGATATTCAAGAAGTCAATGTTGGTTCAATGGCTCACTCAGTCGGAAAAGTTGTAGTAAGCAAGGTATTGTCAATGGGTCCAGATGATGTTGCTACTTTTGAGAAATTAAAAGCAAAAGGAGTCAAATTTGATGTACGTAAAGTGCCAAATGATTCTAAAGACAACATGGATGAAATCCTTAACAAAGCAAAAAATGAATTGAAAAACGCTTAAGCAACACAATTAACTTAAATAGGAGGGCTTATAATGTCTGGTATTTCAATGGTATTAGTAGTAATCGTTGCCTTTCTAGCAGGTATGGAAGGGATCTTGGATGAATTCCAATTCCACCAACCGCTAGTAGCATGTACATTAATTGGTTTAGTAACCGGTAATTTAGAAGCTGGGATCGTCCTTGGCGGCTCACTTCAAATGATCGCCTTAGGTTGGGCAAACATCGGGGCTGCTGTAGCACCGGATGCTGCGTTGGCATCTGTTGCATCTGCAATTATTTTAGTTTTAGGTGGTCAAGGAGTTAAAGGTGTTTCTTCAGCTATCGCAATCGCTGTTCCTCTAGCTGTTGCCGGCTTGTTCTTAACAATGATCGTTCGTACTTTAGCTGTACCAATCGTTCACTTTATGGATGCTGCTGCTGAAAAAGGTGAAATGGGTAAAGTTGAAATGTGGCACATCATTGCTGTATGTATGCAAGGTGTTCGTATCGCAATCCCAGCTGCTGCATTATTAGTCATCCCAGCTGACACTGTGCGTGGATTCTTAGAATCAATGCCTGCATGGTTAACAGATGGTATGGCAATCGGTGGTGGTATGGTTGTTGCCGTTGGTTATGCAATGGTTATCAACATGATGGCTACAAAAGAAGTATGGCCATTCTTCGCAATTGGTTTTGCTATCGCAGCTATTTCTGAATTAACTTTGATCGCACTTGGTGTTATCGCAGTTGCATTCGCTTTGATTTACTTGAACCTGCAAGAAAGTTCTGGCGGTTCATCTAATGGCGGCGGAGGCAATACTGGTGATCCGCTAGGCGACATTTTGAATGATTATTAATCTTGAAGGAGGAGAAATAAAATGGCAGAAAAAATCGAATTAACGAAAAAAGATCGTTTAGCCGTTGCATGGCGTTCTACCTTCATTCAAGGTTCTTGGAACTATGAACGTATGCAAAATGGTGGTTGGTGTTACGCAATGATGCCAGCGATCAAAAAATTATACAAAACTAAAGAAGACCGTACGTTGGCAATGCAACGTCACTTGGAATTCTTTAATACTCACCCATATATCGCTTCACCGATTCTTGGGGTTACATTAGCACTTGAAGAAGAACGTGCCAATGGCGCACCAGTTGATGACGTAGCGATCCAAGGGGTTAAGGTCGGTATGATGGGACCTCTAGCCGGTGTTGGTGACCCAGTCTTCTGGTTTACTGTTCGTCCGATGTTAGGTGCTCTAGGTGCTTCTCTAGCTTTAGCTGGAAACATCATTGGCCCAATCATCTTCTTCCTTGCTTGGAACATTATCCGTTGGGCATTTATGTGGTATACACAAGAATTCGGCTACCGTGCTGGTTCTAAAATTACTGATGACCTTTCAGGTGGTTTGTTACAAAAAGTTACTAAAGGTGCATCTATTCTAGGGATGTTCGTTCTAGGTGCTCTAGTACAACGTTGGGTAAACGTGAAGTTTACGCCAGTTGTTTCTACTGTTAAACTAGACGAAGGTGCTTATATCGAATGGGATAAATTACCTGCTGGTGCTCAAGGAATCAAAGAAGCATTAACACAACAATCTTCAGGTCTTGCATTAGACAGCAACAAAGTTACTACGTTACAAGACAACTTGAATCAATTGATTCCTGGTCTTGCTGCATTACTATTGACATTGCTTTGCATGTGGTTATTGAAGAAAAAAGTTTCTCCAATCGTTATCATTCTTGGCTTGTTTGTAGTCGGTGTTGGCTTACACGTATTAGGCGTAATGTAAGAAAAACAACCAGTAAAATGCTCGGGCTTGCCCGGGCATTTTTTTGCTAAATAAGCGAAAAATAAGTATAATGAAAAACAGATACATATATGGAAATGGAGTAGGTCTAATGGTTCAGTCAATCAATACAAAGATCGATTTGACAATCGATGCTACCTCGTATTTAGGAATCGCTGATTACGGAAAAATCATGATTGGCGACAATGGATTCGAGTTTTTCAACAATCGGGATGCACGCAAATTCGTTCAAATCCCGTGGGAAGAAGTCGATTACGTGATCGCTTCTGTGGTTTTCAAAGGAAAATGGATTCCGCGTTATGCAATCCAAACGAAAAAAAATGGCACGTATTCATTTGCGTCAAAAGAACCTAAAAAAGTTTTGCGGGCGATTCGGGAATATGTCGATCCAAATCATATGGTGCAATCACTAGGATTTTTCGATATTATCAAACGCGGTGTTCGTAATAAGCTGAATAAATAAAAAAAAGTCGTTTATCTTCAAGATGAACGGCTTTTTAATTTTGGCACAAACTTCTGTGCCAAAGCTCTAGTTACAATTAATTGAAAGCGGATTAGCAACAAGGTATGATAAAAATGTAAACGAAATCATTTTATATCGAGGAGGAAATAAACATGGAAAATGCTGGACAGAAAAGTGGATTAAAAGCCAAAGTCCAACGACTAGGTAGTCACTTGTCGGGAATGGTGATGCCCAACATCGGAGCGTTCATCGCTTGGGGTGTAATCACCGCACTTTTTATTGAAGCGGGTTATTTCCCAAATGAAAAACTTGCCACATTGGTCGGTCCAATGCTGTCTTACTTATTGCCATTATTGATTGCTTATACAGGCGGGAACATGGTGCATGGCCAACGGGGAGCAGTAGTTGGTGCGATCGCTGCAACAGGGGTGATCGTCGGTTCAGATGTTCCGATGTTTATCGGTGCGATGATCATGGGTCCTCTAGGTGGCTGGTGTATCAAGAAATTTGATGACGCTTTCCAAGAAAAAATCAAAGCCGGTTTTGAGATGCTGGTCAATAACTTTTCTTCTGGATTGATTGGTTTTGCATTAGCAGTCGTCGGATTTTATGCGATTGGACCAGTTGTTGAATCACTAACGAATTTAATGGCATCTGGTGTTGAATCAATTATCAATATGCATCTATTGCCATTAGCAAATATCTTCATTGAACCAGCTAAAATTTTATTTTTGAATAATGCAATTAATCACGGAATCTTGACTCCGCTTGGGATTGAACAAGCGGCAGAAACTGGAAAATCGATCTTGTTCTTATTAGAAGCTAACCCTGGACCAGGTTTAGGAATCTTGCTTGCCTTTACGTTGTTTGGTAAAGGAGCAGCAAAATCTACTGCACCAGGCGCGATCATTATCCAATTCTTAGGTGGGATCCATGAAATCTATTTCCCATACGTAATGATGAAACCTCTTTTATTCCTAGCTGTTATGGCAGGTGGGGTAGCAGGAACATTTACTTTCCAATTATTAGGTGCTGGTTTACGAGCTGCAGCTTCACCTGGTTCGATCATCGCAATCATGGCGATGACACCACCAGAAAGCATCGTTGCCAACTTAGCGGGGATCATCGTTGGATGTGTGGTCTCATTCTTAGTTGCAATGATCATTATTAAATCTGACAGTAGCGAAGACGACGATTTGGCGGCAACGCAAGCAGCAGTTGCTGACGCTAAAGCACAAAGTAAAGGTCAAAGCGCAATAAAAGCTGATAATCAAGAAACATTCGGCAACGTAAATAAAATTATTTTTGCTTGTGACGCTGGGATGGGTTCGAGTGCGATGGGCGCATCGGTTTTACGAGACAAAGTGAAAAAAGCCGGTTTAACATTACCAGTTTCTAATTCAGCAATCAATAACTTAACGGACGATCCAAATGCTTTAATCGTTACCCAAGAAGAATTGCATGAACGTGCTGCACAGAAAGCACCAAGTGCGACATTCGTTCAAGTAGAAAACTTCATGAATTCACCGCGTTATGATGAAATCGTAGAAACCTTAACTGCAGAACCTGTTGTCAATGATCCGAAACAAAAACCACTAACAGATGACGTCGTTCAAGGATTAGCCGATTATTCAAAAATCGATCACATTATTTTTGGCTACGATCAAGTGAAGGGCTCTGCTAACATGGGAGCTGTGACTTTGAAGAAATTATTGAAAGAAAATGGCTTGAACTATCCAGTGACTGTTGTTCCGATCAGTGCATTGCAAGATGAAACAACTGCGTTGATCATTACGACACAAGATGAAACAATCAAGGCTGAACAACAAGCTCCAAGCGCGACGCATGTACTATTGACCGATTTAGTTGCTTCGGAAAAATATGACAAAGTCATTCAAAACTTAAAGAAATAAGTAGTCTTTTTTACAGAATCGTATTACTCTTAAAGCAGTGAGGATTCTCACTGCTTTTATCCTTTTGACATTATTGGAGGAGACATTGTGTATTTTTCGATTCGGGAAAAAAAGATCCTTTCCCTTTTATTAGATTATCCCAACGGTATTACATCGGAGGAATTGCAAGATATTTTACAAGTCAGCAAGCGGACCGTTTATCGTGAAATCTCAAGTATTGAAAAAACGATCAAGTCACAAGACATTCAGATCATCAAACCACGGGGCGAAGGGTATCGCATCGTAGGTGAAACAGTGAATCTGGAACGTTTGCAACAACAACTTGGCGAAAAACAAGCCGAATTATTTACTGATAATGTTCAGCGCCAAAGCGCAATCGTTTGTTCCTTATTGTTGCTAGACGAAGAAGAGACGATCGAAGGGTTGGCGATTGATTTTAAAGTCAGTCAAGCGACGATTACCTCTGACTTGGCGACTATTGAAAAAAGTTTGATTGATTATCGGTTAGAATTGCAGCGATTAAAAGGCCGCGGTATCCAGATTGCTGGTCATGAAAAACAGCGCCGCCAATTATTGAGCAGCTTGATCTACAATGGTGTCAGTGAATTTGATTTTTTTCAATTTATCGATGCATTGCCTGAAGCAGCAACGACCAACAATTTCTTTTTAAAATTATTGAGTCCAGCGAGTTTATTGCTAGCACGAACGATCTTCGAAAAAATCGCTCAGCAAGTTTTTGAGCAGGTGACTGACAATCAATTGCAACGGGTATTGATCTTACTCGCATTATCGATTGATCGGATGAAACAAGATCGGTTCATCGAAATTGAACAAGAGACGCAAGTCAAACCTGATAGTATGCAGATCGCTGGTCAAGTGATGATCCAGGTAGCAATGACCATTGAAAAGTCGATTCCACCACAAGAAGTTCGCTTCTTTGCCTTTCAATTGGAAGGTGTGAATTATAAAAAGCCACAAAATATTTTCATCGATAGTTTTGATGTGGAATTGTCCTACAAGATCAAAGAATTGATTCGCTTAGTTTCTGAAGCAACAGGAACAGATTTTCGCAAAGATGAGCAACTCTTCAATGATTTGTCTGCTCATATGGCAGCAGCGCTGAAGCGGAATTTGACAGTCAATCAAGGAGCAGATAATCCACTGTTACAAAAAATCCGTGATAAATATCAAACGCTGACGACAGCGATTATTCAAGAATTAGCGGTCGTTTTTCCAAATCATTCATTTACATTTGATGAATTAGGCTATGTCGTGATTCATTTTGCGACATCGTTAGAACGGCATCCTAGCAGCCGTGTCCTTTCTGCTTTAGTAGTCTGCTCCAGCGGTATTGGAACAGCACGAATTTTAGAAAGTCGGCTCCATAAATATTTGGATGAAATCAAAAAAATCCAGGTCGCTAAGATTTCTGAGTTGAACCAACTGGATTATAAAAGTTATGATTTGATTTTGGCAACGGTCTTTTTACCAGGTTTCCACTTGCCGTACAAAGTGATCTCACCTTTATTGTTAGAAGATGAGATCAAAGAAATCAAAGACTATATTCAAACACTGCATCCGGATCGGGTCGATGATGATCCACTTGAACCAGAAAAAGAACCAAGTGAAGCTTTTGACGAGATCTATGAAACGATGCGGATCGCCAATCATTTATTGCAGAATTTTGATGTGAAACAAGTGAAGGCGCAAGAAACGATTGAGCAGACATTAGCAGCAATCATTGAACCGTTGCAAGGTGTAATCGTCTCCGATGGACAGAAGGTGACTGATCGAGTAATCAAACGATATTTGGTCGCACCAATCGGGATCCCAAAAACCAATTTTGCTTTGTTCCACTGTGCAGATGCGCATATTAAAGAACCCTTATTTACAATCTATGACTTGGATCAGCAGTTTTTGATCCAAGGGATGGACAAAAAAAGCATCGAATTGACACGAGTATTGTTACTATTAGCACCGGATCCAATGCCGGAGAGTCAGCAAAATCTTTTAGGAAAAATCAGCAGTTCGGTGATCGAAAGTGACCTGAACACAGAAATTTATAAATTTGGCAACAAGGAAATCATTTACCAATTATTGAGTTCGCTGTTCGTTAAAGAAATTCGGGAAAATTAAAGCGAGTTTAGCAAAAAGATCGGGAGGAAAATAAAATGGAATTAAATCCAGAAATGATTTTATTAGACCAAGAATACACGAATAAGGAAGATGCGATTCGTGCATGCGGACAGCTGTTAGTCGAGGCAGGTTGTGTCGAAGAAGAGTACGTCGATGCGATGATCGAAAGAAACAAGCTGGTTTCTGTTTATATGGGAAACTTTATCGCAATTCCTCACGGAACCGATGAAGCCAAAAAATACGTGAAAAAAAGCGGTATTTCAGTCATCCAAGTGCCAACGGGTGTTCAATTTGGCAAAGAGGATACAGAAGATGTAGCGATGGTCCTATTTGGTATCGCTGGGATTGGAAATGAGCATTTGGATATTTTGCAAAAGATTGCGATCTTTTGTTCAGATGTTGAAAATGTAGTAAAATTAGCAGATGCAAAAACAAAAGAAGAAGTTATCAGCTATCTTCAGGAGGTAGAATAAGATGCAAGCAACACATTTTGGTGCAGGAAATATTGGCCGCGGATTTATCGGAGAAATTTTAGCGAAGAATGGTTTTTCAATCGATTTTGTCGATATTAACGAAACAATCATCAATGCGTTGAATGAACGCAACGAATATACGATTCAGTTAGCAGATGAAAGTCAAAAAGAGATTCATGTCTCAAATGTCGATGGTCTGAATAATCAAACGGATCCGGATGCAGTAATCAACTCAGTCAGCAAAGCAGATATCGTAACGACAGCGATTGGTCCAAACATTTTGCCGTTTATCGCAGAATTGATCGCTAAAGGAATCCAGAAACGTCGCAGTGAAGGCAACACGGCTGCTTTAGACGTCGTAGCTTGCGAGAACATGATCGGCGGCAGTCAATTTTTATTTGAAAAGGTCCAAGCGTTCCTATCTGCTGAAGATCTAGCATATGTGGAACAATATGTTGGCTTTCCTAATGCGGCAGTTGACCGAATTGTACCGATCCAACATCATGACGATCCGTTATTTGTTTCAGTTGAACCTTTCAGTGAATGGGTCATCGATGCCACTCAAAGCAAAAACAAAGACTTGCGCTTAACGGATGTCGAGTATGTAGAAAATCTAGAACCTTATATCGAGCGGAAACTATTTTCAGTCAATACTGGTCATGCAACAGTTGCTTATACTGGGGCATATAAAGGCTATGAAACGATCGATGAAGCAATCGCTGATGAAGTAGTCTTAGCCAAATTACGGGCAGTCCTTGGCGAAACTGGCAGCTTGTTGATTAATAAATGGAATTTTGACAAAGAGAAACATTTTGCTTATATTGATAAAATCGTCAGCCGTTTTGAAAATAAATACATCTCAGACAGTATCAGCCGGGTTGCACGGACGCCGATCCGCAAACTAGGTTTTGATGAACGCTTTATTCGTCCGATTCGTGAATTAAAAGAGCGTGATCTAGCCTATGATAATCTAGTTGATGTTGTAGGGATGATCTTGAAATATGATGATCCAAACGATGAACAAAGTGTGGAATTGCAAGGTTTATTAAAAGAAAAAACTGTTACCGAAGTTATCCAACAAGTAACTGCCTTAAAAGATGAGGCATTGATCGCAGAAATTGCTGCAAACTATCAAGCCTAATTTTAAAACTCCAGCAGAGAAAATTCTTAGCTGGAGTTTTTTTGTATTAGCAGAGGGAGCCGCAAAAGAAGTATTTTTCGACTGATTGTAAAATTGAAGTTGAAGAATGATAAAAAATTAATTTTTTGGTCTAGACTTTTTTATTGAAAAGTTGACTGAATGATGGTAGGATTGGTGTATACCAAATTGATAAAGGAGCGTTTACCCATGAAAGTAATTCGCGTGAAAGATGCCAACGAAGGCGGAAAAAAAGCATTTGAAATCATCAAAAATGGAATGGAAAACGGCGTAAAAGTATTAGGACTAGCAACAGGCAGCACTCCTGAAACTTTATATCAAGAAATGACAACTAGTGAGTTAGATTTTTCTGAAATGACCTCTGTAAACTTAGATGAATACGTTGGTTTATCCGGCGATGATGTTCAAAGCTACCGTTACTTCATGAATGATCAATTATTCAATAAAAAACCATTTAAAGAAACATTCGTGCCTAATGGGAAAGCAGAAGACCTAGCTGCGGAATGCAAACGATACGATGGCGTGATCGCTGATCATCCGATCGACTTGCAAGTATTAGGAATCGGCCGCAACGCTCACATCGGCTTCAATGAACCAGGAACACCTTTTGATGTAACCACTCACGTCGTTGAATTAACAGAATCAACGATTGAAGCTAACAAACGCAATTTCGATAAAGTTGAAGATGTTCCGACTCATGCGTTATCAATGGGAATCGGATCAATCATGCAAAGCAAAAGTATCTTATTGATGGCTTTTGGTACAGACAAAGCCGATGCGATCAAAAATATGATCAATGGCTCCGTAACAACGGATGTACCAGCAAGCGTTTTGCAAAATCATGCAGACGTAACAGTTATCATCGACGAAGACGCAGCAAGCAAATTATAATAAGTTTTGTACCGAGGATTATTTCCTCGGTACTTTTTTTTGATTAAAGGCGCGGCAATAGTTTGAACCAATCCAACTTGCTTCTTGTCCTCTCTTTAGCTATAGTGAAAAATAGAAAAGTTTTGCGGAGGATAGTATGCGTTTAGATAAATTTTTAGCAGAAGCAGGGTTAGGAAGTCGCAAAGAAGTCAAACAACTGATCAAGCAAGGAAAAATAACTGTCAATCAGGAGAATGAAAAATCGGATAAACGGCAAGTCGATCCGTTAAAAGATCTGATCGCTTTTCAAGGGGAAGTCTTGCATTATCAAGAGTTTTACTATTATTTGTTACACAAACCGGCGGGCGTAGTCAGTGCAACCGAAGATTCGCGAGACAAAACGGTCATCGATTTATTTTCGGCGACTGATTATCGCAGCGATCTTTTTCCGGTAGGACGATTAGATAAAGACACAGAAGGCTTATTGCTAATCACTAATGACGGCAAGCTGGCTCATGAATTATTGTCGCCAAAAAAACACGTGGCAAAAGAATATTACGCTGAGATCAATGGTGTCATGACAAAAGCCGATCAGCAGCGTTTTGTCGAAGGAATCACGCTAGACGGTGGGGTGACCTTGCCAGCAAAATTATTAATCGATGAAACGACTGAAGAGGCGTCAAAAGTTCGAATTATTTTGCATGAAGGAAAATTTCATCAAGTGAAGCGGATGGTCAAAGCCTGCGGCAAAGAAGTGAGTTATTTGAAACGGATCCGAATGGGGGAACTAGTTTTACCTGAAAGTTTAGCTAAAGGCGCTTACCGGCCGTTGACTGATGAAGAATTAGAGCTGTTACAAGGCTGAGCGAATTCTTTTTTGCTAGAGCATGCTATACTGGAAGAGGAATATGCGGCGAGTTTAGTTATTTTTATAAATTGGATCGCAAGACAATAATACAAACTAGGAGACGATGCTCAAATGGATCTGAAATTATCAGTTTATGAAATCATGTTGCGATTGTTTTTAGCCATGGTTATGGGCGGTGCGATTGGGATGGAACGAGAATACAAAAACCGTCCGGCAGGGATCCGTACACATATTCTAGTATGTATGGGTGCGGCGATCATTGCTTTGATCCAAGTTGAGATCGCTGATCAAGCACTGCAATATGCAGCAGCCAATCCGAAATATATCGGCGTCGTCCGTGCGGATGAAGCTCGTTTGATCGCACAAGTAGTTAGCGGGATCGGTTTTCTTGGTGCAGGAACAATCATGGTCAGCAATCGATCCGTCAAAGGGTTGACAACTGCCGCTTCGATTTGGGCTGGTGCCGGATTGGGAATTGCAATCGGGATGGGGTATTATACGATCGCTGTCTGCAGTTTTGTCGGGATCATCTTGGCACTGACGGTAGTAAAACGAATCGTTCGGATTAATGCCAGCAAAAAACTTGAGATTCGTTATATTCATCGCGAAGCGACCAAAGAATTTATTATGAACTACTTCGAAAGTAAAAAGATCGAAGTGGAAGATGTCGACTTCGATGTCGATTTTATGGATGATTACCGAATTTATACAAATGTCTATACAATTGATATGCCGCGGGGAATGAACTACACGGATGTGATCGAAGATTTGTCGATGTATAAAAATATTACCAAATTACGAATGATCAATATTTAAAAAGGTTGTGACAAAATGTCACAACCTTTTTTTAGTCTAAACCAATTAAATAATCATCATCTGTCATTGCTTCAACGTGCCCAAGCAGATAGCCGTTGCCGACTTGCGAGAAGAAGTCATGGTTGCTGGTTCCGGTAGAAATACCATTCATAACGATTGGATTGACATCGTCTGCGGTATCCGGGAACAATGGATCCATCCCAAGATTCATCAACGCTTTATTGGCATTGTAGCGCAAGAAAGTTTTTACTTCGTCACTCCAACCGATGCTATCATACAATTCTTCAGTATAATGTTCTTCATTTTCGTACAATTCATATAATAAATCGTACATCCATTCTTTCAAGCGTTCTTGTTCTGCTTCTGGCAATTCATTATAGCCAAGCTGGAATTTGTAACCGATGTACGTTCCATGAACGGATTCGTCACGAATGATCAATTTGATGATCTCTGCGACGTTGGCAAGTTTATTGTTGCCTAAATAATACAACGGCGTATAAAAACCGGAGTAAAACAAAAATGTTTCTAAGAAGACACTAGCAATTTTCTTTTCAAGCGGCGTACCGTTTTTATAAATCTCATTGATTCGTTCCGCTTTTTTCTGCAAGTATTGATTCGTATTGGTCCATTTAAAAATATCATCGATTTCGGCTTTTGTATTCAACGTACTGAAGATGGATGAATAGCTCTTGGCATGAACCGATTCCATGAATTGAATATTGTTTAAAACAGCTTCTTCATGGGGAGTCCGAACATCCTTGCGCAGCTGATCCATCCCGCTTTCAGACTGGACGGTATCCAATAAAGTTAATCCGCCAAAGACGTAGCCGACGGTCGTTTTTTCAAGCTCAGAAAGAGTCCGCCAATCATCTAAATCATTTGATAGCGGGATCCGTGTATCCAACCAAAATTGCTCGGTTAATTTTTCCCATGTTGATTTATCGATGATGTCTTCGATCTCATTCCAGTTAATGGCTTCATAATAAGTTTCTGCCATGTGTATTCCTCCTATAACTCGTTTAATTACCTGCAAGATATACTCAAGCGGGAAGTGATTATTAAATCACGCAGCTCTCACATTGATTTGAACCGATCTCTTCAGCGTCATCGGTAAAGGTCCGGACGTAGTAAATCGATTTGCAGCCTTTGTAAAAGGCATAGTTGCGCAAAATATTCAAATCACGTGTTGTTTGTTTGCTTTCAGTTTTCCATTCGTACAAGCCGTCAGGAATCTCAGAACGCATGAACAAGGTCAAACTCATTCCTTGATCAATATGTTGCTGCGCAGTGGCGTAAACGTCAATCACTTTGCGCATATCCATATCATAAGCAGACGTATAGTAAGGCAGAGTCTCATTGTTTAAATAAGGCGCTGGATAATAGATCTTGCCGATTTTCTTTTCTTGGCGCTCTTCGATCAAACGAGTGATTGGATGCAAGCTGGCGCTAGTATCGTTGATATAAGAAATCGAACCGTTTGGAGCAACCGCTAAACGGTTTTGATGATACAAGCCGTCTTTTTGGACAGCGGCTTTAAGTGCTTGCCAATCAGCAGCCGTCGGTACAAAGATATCTTTGAAGATTTCTTTGACTTTGTCTGTTTTTGGGAAAAATTCGCCAGTTGTGTATTTATCAAAATAAGAACCATCCGCATAGGTTGATTTTTCAAAGTTATGGAAAACCGTTTTGCGTTCTTTGGCTAGTTCGTTGCTTTCTAGCAAAGTCCAATAGTTTAGCAAAGTGAAATAAATATTAGTAAAATCGATTGATTCTTCTGATCCGTAAGCCATTAAGTGTTTAGCAAAGAAACTATGCAAGCCCATAGCACCTAAGCCAATCGTATGATTTAATTTATTGCCGTTTTGAATCGAAGGAACGACTTCGATATCTGATTCATCCGTCACAAAAGTCAACGCGCGAACCATTGTCCGAACAGATTGACCGAAATCAGGACTCTCCATTAAATTAACGATATTGGTTGATCCGAGATTGCAGGAAATATCGGTGCCCAACACATCATATTCTTGGCGGCCATTGATAACAGAAGGCGTCTGAACTTGTAAGATTTCAGAACACAAATTGCTCATAACGATCTTGCCGTCGATTGGACTCGTCCGATTTGCGGTATCGATATTGATGATATAAGGGTAACCAGATTCTTGCTGTAGTTTAGAAAGTTCATTTTCTAAATCACGAGCACGAATCTTTTTCTTGCGAATATTCGGATTGGCAACTAAATTGTCATATTCTTTTGTGATATCTACATAAGAATACGGTACGCCATATTCACGCTCGATGCCATAAGGACTAAATAAATACATGTCTTCATTTTTGCGAGCCAATTCATAAAACTTATCAGGAACAGTCACACCAAGAGAAAGAGTTTTCACACGGATTTTTTCATCCGCATTTTCTTTTTTGGCTGACAAGAACATCTCGATGTCAGGATGGAAGACATCTAAATAAACGACACCGGCACCTTGACGCTGACCCAATTGATTAGAATATGAAAAGCTGTCTTCGAATAATTTCATGACAGGAACGACACCGCTTGCCGCGCCGTCAAATCCTTTGATCGGTGAACCCGCTTCACGCAAATTCGACAGATTGATCCCAACGCCGCCGCCAATCCGAGATAATTGCAGCGCTGAATTGATGGAACGGCCGATACTGTTCATGTCATCAGTTACTTGGATCAAGAAACAAGAGACCAATTCACCACGGCGTTTGCGTCCTGCATTCAAGAAAGACGGAGTAGCCGGTTGATAACGCTGATGGATCATTTCATCCGCTAAAGCCAAGGCTAAGTTTTCATCTCCATCAGCAAAATACAAAGCATTAAAAGCCACGCGGTCTTCATAGCTTTCTAAATATTCGGTTCCCGCATTATTTTTCAATGCATACTGGGAATAAAATTTATAAGCTGCCATAAATGATTTGAACGTAAAGTGCTGTTCAGCCAAATAAGCAAAGAGTTTTTCAATAAAAGCTGGGGTATATTTCGCAATAAATGCTGTTTCCAAAAAGTCTTCTTCTATTAAATAGTCGATTTTTTCTTGGACAGAAGAAAAGGTCCGAGTGTTCGGCTCAACATTTTCTTTGAAAAAAGCAGCTAAGGCTTCTTTGTCTTTATTTAATGGAATCTGTCCATTCACTGGACGATTAATTTCGTTGTTCAACTTGAAGTAGGTTACGTCACCTAGATTTTTTAAACTCATCTCATCACATCTTTCCATTTTTTCTAGCTATAAAAGAAGAAAACTTTGCAATCGTGGGACCGCAAAGTTTCAAATTAGGCTAATGCTTTCAATTGATCGGGACGAAAACCAATGATGGTTTGTTGTCCACCGAAAATAACTGGGACACTTTGGAAGCCTTGATCTTTTAAAAAGGTTAAAGCTTCGGGTTCGTGGTCGATATTGACCTCTTCGAAGGAAATTTGATTTTCAGCTAAATAACGTTTGGTCATTTTACATTGCATACAATTATTTTTAGAATAGACTTTTACCATAAGACTACCTCCCTTGATTTCTACAATTACCAGTATAAAAGATGTAGGGAAAAAGTCAATCGTTTAATACTATATATTGTGGTAGGTGAATACAGATACACTACTCTTTGTGTTTTTGCAAAAATAATGAAAACAGACGGCTACAAAGAAAAATCCCTTTTCAAAAGAAGAAAAACTGTTGGCGGATGTTTTTTATTCGTAAGATAATTTTTTTTAATAACTAAATTATGGGAAGAAAACAAAAAAAGTAAAGATTGTCAAACAACTTGCTTAGAAGAAAGTGAAAGTTGCCGACCATAGATTGACTTTGCTGCCAAATGAAGCTATTCTTAGTGAGAAAGATTCTCATTATTAATTAGCTAAAATTAGTAGGATGGAGATAGATATGACAACTTTAGCAGATGTCTCATTGAATCATGTCGTTCAAATCGATGAAATGACTTTGGAAAATGAGTTGAAGCATCGATTGCAAGATTTGGGAATGGTCGTAGGATCAAAAATCGCTGTGGTGAATCATTCTGGCGACAACGGAATTATTTTGTTACACAATACCCGGCTAGCATTGTCTCAATCTTTATTAAAAAAGATATTTGTGAAGGAACTCACGGAAGACCAGCAGACATGGGTCTCGTTGGATCAGCTTAGGGTCGGTGAACAAGGTGTCATCGTAAATGTGCATGGAAGCGGTTCAATCAAACGTCGCTTAATGGATATGGGATTGACTAAAGGAACACCAATTAAAATCGTCAAGTTGGCGCCTTTGGGTGATCCAATTGAGCTTCGAGTACGTGGGTATGAATTAAGTTTACGCAAGAGTGAATCAGAAATGGTGATTGTAGCAAAGGAGGTAGAGTAGATGGCGAAGATCCATGTTGCATTAGCAGGAAATCCGAACAGCGGGAAAACAAGTACCTTTAATGTCTTAACAGGCACCAATCAATTTGTCGGCAATTGGCCAGGGGTCACAGTTGAACGCAAAGAAGGGATTTATAAAAAAGATCCTGAAGTGATTATTGATGATTTGCCGGGGATCTATTCACTGTCACCTTATTCACCAGAAGAAGTGGTGGCTCGAGATTACCTGCTCTCAGGCACGCCGAATGTTATCGTGAATGTTATCGATGGCACGAATCTTGAACGCAATCTGTACTTGACGACGCAACTGATTGAGACAGGCATTCCCGTAGTCGTTGCCGTAAATATGATGGATGTCATCAAAAAAAGTGGAAAACAAATCAATCTAGAAAAATTAGCTTATGCCTTGGGTGCGCCGGTTGTTGGAATCAGTGCCTTGAAAAATTGGGGATTGGATAAAGCAATCAGTGAAGCGTTGCATTTAGTCAAAAAAGGTGTCGAGGAAATTAATTTTCCGCATTATGATCGGCGTTTAGAAGCAGCTCTTAGTGAAATCGAAACGGTTTTAGGCAGTACGGTACTGACTAAATATAGTCGCTGGTACAGCCTGAAACTATTTGAACGAGATGAACGGGCGCAGCAAGATTTGAATTTGAGTACGATCCAACAAAAAGACTTGCAAGAAATCATAAAGATCACGGAAAAAATCTTTGGTGAAGATGCTGAAAGTTTAGTGATCAATGAACGGTATAATTTTATTACGGATCTAAAAACTTTATGTGTTGTTGATGAAGATCAATTTAAATTATCGATTTCAGATAAGGTCGACCACATCGTGACTAATCGTTTCTTGGCGCTGCCGATTTTTGCGCTAGTCATGTGGCTGATTTATTATATCGCGATTCAAACTATCGGCACGATGGGGACAGACTGGATCAATGATAATTTATTCGGCGAGATCGTACCGAATTTTGTCCGTTCGACGTTGCAATCGTGGGCTGTGGCTGGTTGGATGCAAAACTTGATTTTAGATGGAATTCTTGCCGGTGTCGGCGCTGTTTTAGGTTTTCTGCCGCAATTAATCGTGCTGTTCTTGTGCTTGGCGCTTTTAGAAGACTGCGGCTACATGTCGCGAATTGCGTTTGTTATGGATCGAATCTTCCGTAAATTTGGATTGTCAGGAAAATCATTCATTCCCATGTTGATTGCTACAGGTTGTGGAGTCCCGGGAGTAATGGCTAGTAGAACAATCGAAAACGAAAAAGATCGCCGAATGACAGTAATGTTGACAACGTTCATGCCTTGTTCGGCAAAACTGCCGATCATTGCATTGATTGCTGGCGCCTTCTTTCCTAATAGCAGTTGGGTAGCGCCTTCTGCCTACTTTGTCGGAATGGGAGCAATCGTTTTATCTGGAATCGCGTTAAAGAAAACACGACTCTTTGCAGGGGACCCGACTCCGTTTATCATGGAACTTCTGTTGTACCATCTGCCAAGAATCAGCAACACACTACGTTATACTTATGATCACAGCAAATCTTTTGTCAAACGTGCTGGAACGGTCATTTTTATTTCTAGTATTGTGATTTGGTTTATTTCTAATTACAACTTCACACTGCAAATGGTAAATGAAAATGAGAGTATTTTAGCTGCATTAGGCGGTTTGATTGCTCCGTTGTTTGCACCGTTAGGCTGGGGTGATTGGCGCGGGACAGTTGCTGCGATCACAGGATTGATCGCTAAAGAAAATGTAATCGGGACTTTTGGGATTTTGTATCGTCATGCGGCGGTGGCAGAAGATGGTGTCGAAATCTGGAAATCGTTGCAGATGGCGTACACACCAGTGGCCGGGTATTCATTTTTAGTCTTTAACTTATTGTGTGCCCCTTGCTTTGCAGCGATTGGAGCAATCCATCGTGAAATGGGCGATGCCAAATGGACTTGGCGCGCGATTGGGTATCAATGCGGCCTTGCTTATGCGGTAAGTTTTGTTGTATATCAAGTTGGTCATGTGATTTTTGAAAATGGCGAAATCGGAATTGGCTTGATTTTGGCGGCGGCAGTTTTATTTACTATGATTTATTTTGTTGTGAGAAAACCTGTCAAACAAACGACGACAATTACGATTGAAGAGATCAAAGAGGTGAAAGAATGGCAACTATAGTATTGAGTATCTTAATCTTTGGCAGTGCTGGAGTAATCGTTTATCGGCGAATTAAAAACGGCAGCTCTTGTGAAGACTGCAATAGCAGTTGTCCGGTAAAAGAAGAGCAACATAAATATTAAAAAAGATTCGGCAGCTGCCGAATCTTTTTTATTGGATTTTTTTAACAAAGGAATGACCTGTCTAAAAAGCAACTCAGAATCAGTGGAAAACGAGGAGCGTTTTTGGATCCAGTCAAAAAAATCAGCAGAGTAGTTGACAATAGTTAGGTGCCGAACTATAATAACAAACGAAATAAGTTCGGTACCGAACTATCATCAGAGATAAAGGAGATTTTTATAATGAGCGAGTTTACGAAAGACTTGATGCGTCAATTACGGTTCATAAGTTCTGCCAGCAATGCATTTATGAGTAAACGCCAACGATTAAATGGACAGCAACGAGTTTTAGCGATTTTAGCCAAAGAAGATGGTTTGATCCAAAGTCAATTAGCTGAAATTTTAGATATTCGTCCTAGTTCATTGGCGGAATTGATGAAAAAGATGGAAAAAAGTGGTGATGTGGTACGAAGAGCAGAAGAACAAGATAAACGGATCAAACGGATTTTTTTAACTGACAACGGAAAACAAAAAGCCCAAATTTTCAGTCGAACCAGTGAAGATAGGAGTGAGAGTTTTTTTGCCGGTTTGACGGCTGAGGAACAACAGACTTTCAGCGACTATTTGCAAAAAATTTCAGCTGGTTGGCAAGAGGATTTTCAACGCCAAGCAGGACGCTTCGTTGATCCCATGGATCGTTTACGTCAGATTCAAGCGGTGCGTGGACAATTTTCTGGAAACTGGCAAGAAGAGTGGCAAAATCTTTCGCGAGAGGAGCAACACCGGGTACGGAAGCAAATGAAGCGGGAGATGCACAATGCTTCAAGAGATTTTTCTCGTAATTTTAACCATGATTTTAGACAAAACTTTTGGAACAACCGTGATCATTTTACAGAATTCGATCAGCCGAAAAAACCAGAAGATACAGAGTGGGAAGATTTTTAGCGAAAGAAGGAACCAGAATGGAGCAAAATACGCGCATCATACCTAAAAAAACAGTAAAAAACACGAAAAGCAACTATCGGTTAAAAGATTTTTTGCGGTTGATCTTGAGCGTCAATCCTAGAAAAGCATTGTTTATCGTCGGTTTGTTTTTAAGTTTACTGACAAGTGGGGCAAGTTTGATCGTCCCGCAATTAACTAAAGGATTAATCGATACAAGCAAATTAGCACAGATCAATAAAAAAATGCTGATCGTCTTGATTTTGGCATTCGCTGGTCAATTAGCTTTTGGCGCGATCGGCAGTTTTTTATTACGCTTTGTCGGGGAAAGTGCTGTCAAAACGTTACGAGAAAAATTATGGAGTCATCTGCTGCAAATGCCGGTCAGCTATTACGATGATCATAAATCAGGCGAAAGCAGTTCGCGACTAGTAAATGATACAACAGTCATTAAAGATCTAGTGGCGACCCAATTTCCCAACTTTATTACCGGTGCGATTCAATTAGTAGGTTCTATGATTATTTTGTTTGTGATGGATTGGAAAATGGCGGCAATGATGTTTTTAGCGGTACCAATCATGGGATTGATCATGATGCCAATCGGGCGGGTGATGTCACGTTTGGGTCGACAATTACAAACCGCAACTGCTGACTTCAATGCAGAAGCTAGTGAAAAATTATCAGAGATTCGTTTGATCAAAGCCAGTAATGGAGAAAAATTTGAAAAAAACAGCGGTCGTTCATTTATCGACAATATTTTTAGTTTAGGGATCAAGGATGCAAAAGTCGAAGCAATCTTACAACCGATTATTACAACAGTCATGTTGGGAATGTTTGTCGGAATTTTGGGCTACGGTGCGGTTCGTGTCCAAGCTGGAACCCTGACGAGTGGACAATTAGTGGCTTTCTTATTGTATTTGTTCAATATCATGATGCCAGCAGCCAGTTTTGCGATGTTTTTCTCCCAAGTTCAAAAAGCCATGGGTGCGACCGAACGGATCGAACAAATTCTGAAAACTGATTTGGAGCCGATCGAGACAGGGAAGAATGCGGATGTTGCAGGTAAAATGATTAAAGCAGAAAATCTTTCCTTCCATTATGTTGCCGATCGACCAATTTTGAAAAATGTTTCATTTGAAGCCAAACCAAATACAGTGATCGCTTTTGCTGGACCAAGCGGTGGGGGAAAGTCGACAATTTTTGCTTTAATTGAACGTTTTTATCAACCATCTGCTGGTACGATTAAAGTAGGCGATGATAAGGTAGAAGAGCTCAGTCTTGCAAGCTGGCGTTCGCAAATCGGCTATGTTTCGCAAGATAGTGCTGTTTTTGCTGGAAGCATTCGTGAAAATCTGCAATATGGATTGGAACGGACATTGACTGAAGAGGAATTATGGCATGGTTTAGAGTTAGCTTACGCGGATCAATTTGTGCGAGAATTTCCTGATCAACTGGAGACAGAATTAGGTGAACGCGGGGTAAAATTATCTGGCGGACAAAAACAACGGATCGCAATCGCACGTGCATTTTTGCGTGACCCTAAGATTCTGATGCTGGATGAAGCAACAGCAAGTTTGGATTCGCAATCAGAGGAAAAGGTCCAACGAGCATTAGATCAATTGATGGCAGGCCGGACGACATTAGTAATTGCGCATCGTCTATCTACGATTGTAGATGCTGACCATATTTATTTTATTGAAAAAGGGGAAGTCACAGGACACGGGACACACGCTGAATTGATTGAGAGTCATCCGCTCTATGCCCAGTATGTGCAAGAACAGATCGTAAATTAAATAAGAAAGGGGTGTGATAAATTTTTATCACACTCCTTTTTCTGAGTAAACGATGTTTTAACAGTTTCAAGTAATAAGCTGAAATTTTGACGCTCTTTTCTTATTTCTTGAAGCTGCTATCTGTCACCAACGCATTCTCTTATTCATAGCTCGGCATTTTTTCTTCGTAAGCGGTGATCGCCGCTTCGTATTGTAAGGTGATGCTGATATCATCTGAACCGTTGACCAACTTTGCTTTCCAAGTTGGATCAATTTGAAAAGCATAACAAGCATCGCCAGTCCGGACTTCTTGTTCTAGCAGATCAATTGTAATGGATTGATCCGCAGGCAGCTGACTTAAATGTTCTCGAATTTTTTGTTCTAAACGAATCGGCAACAATCCATTTTTTAGTGCGTTCATATAAAAAATATCACTGTAACTACCAGCAATTACCGCTTTGAAACCATAATCTTGGATGGCCCACGCTGCGTGTTCACGTGAAGAACCTGATCCAAAATTCTCACCCGAAATCAAAATGGTCGCAGCTTTTCGTTCCGGTGCATTCAAAATGAAATCAGGATTCGGTGAGCCGTCTGCTAAAAAGCGCCATTCATCAAAAAGATGTTTGCCAAAACCAGCTTTATCGACTTGTTTTAAGAAGCCTTTTGGAATGATTTGATCAGTGTCGATATTATCATTCATCAAAGGGACTGTTTTTCCAGTGTAGCTTGTAAATTTTTCCATTAGATGACCTCCTTGCGGCTATCGACAAAATTTCCGTGAATTGCGGCTAGTGCAGCCATTACCGGACTGCAAAGATGAGTGCGGGCATCTTTGCCTTGGCGTCCTTGAAAATTTCGATTAGAAGTTGACGCACAATGGACACCTGCAGGTACGCGGTCAGGATTCATTCCTAGGCACATCGAGCAGCCAGGCTCGCGCCATTCAAACCCTGCATCCATGAATATTTTGTCCAAGCCGATTTTTTCGGCTGCTTTCCGAACAGGACGTGAGCCGGGAACGACGATAGCTGTCACGTTGTCGTGTACTTTTTTTCCTTTGATGATCTTGGCGGCTTCTTGTAGATCCGACAAGCGGCCGTTCGTACATGAACCGATGAATACATAACCAACTGGAATATCAGCTGGAGTCTGACCAGGTTTCAAGTCCATATAATCGTAAGCTTTTTGCAGATCAGGTGAAGTGATTGCGGGAAATGTACCAGTAAAAGGAACGCCCATTTCAGGATTTGTACCCCAAGTAACAAAGGGAACTAGCTCGCTGGCATCCAGCGTTAGTTCTTTGTCGTAGACGGCGTCGCTATCTGTATACAATTCTTTCCAATCAGCGATTGCGGCAGCCATATTTTTTGGAGCGTATTCGCGACTTGCGACATAATCAAAAGTCGTCTCATCAGGTGCGATCAGGCCAATTTTTGCTCCGCCTTCGATCGCCATGTTGCAGATTGTCATACGTTCTTCCATAGACAGATTTTCAATCGTTTCACCATAAAATTCAGCACCGTAACCCACACCGAAGTCTGTTCCATATTTAGCAATCAGCGCCAAAATAATATCTTTTGCATAGACACCTTTTGGTAGTTTGCCGGAAATCTTGATCCCCATGTTTTGCGGTTTGCTTTGCCAAAGGGTCTGAGTTGCAAAAACATGTTCGACTTCACTCGTACCAATCCCAAAAGCCAGAGCACCAAAAGCGCCATGAGTTGCTGTATGAGAATCTCCGCAAACGATTGTTTTGCCCGGCCGAGTCAAACCAGTTTCCGGGCCTACCATGTGGACGATTCCTTGGCGGTCGCTGCCATTGTCGCAAAGTTGTACGCCAAATTCGCGGCAATTTTCTCTTAAAGTATCGATTTGTTTTTTTGCGATTAAATCGGTGAAATTTAAAATATCGATCGTCGGTACATTATGATCCATTGTAGCAAATGTCCGCTCTGGATGACGCAATGTTCGACCAGCTTCGCGAATTCCGGCAAATGCCTGAGGTGATGTCACTTCATGAATCAAGTGCAAATCAATATACAATAGCTGCGGAGCTCCCTCATTGCCGTAGACGACGTGTCGATTCCATAGTTTATCAAATAGTGTTTTTCCCATCATTTATGCTCCTTCCAATTCTTGAATCACAGCGTCGGTAAATTGTGCTGTGGATGCTTGACCACCTAGGTCGCGAGTAAATAATCCTTGCGTCAATACCTTGTCGCAGGCGTTTTCGATTGCTTGGGCTGCCGCTTCTTCTTGAAAGGATTGTCTTAGCATCATGGCTACAGACAAAATCATCGAGATTGGATTTGCGATCCCAAGACCGGCAATATCTGGTGCGGAACCGTGGATCGGTTCATAAAGAGAAGGACCCTTGACACTGTGGCTAGCACTTGGCAAGACACCTAATGATCCTGGCAAGACTGAGGCTTCATCGCTCAAAATATCACCGAAAAGATTTTCAGTGACGAGCACATCAAAAGCTTTTGGATTTTGGATCAGTTTCATCGCCGCGGAATCCACGTATTGATGTTCTAACTGACAATCAGGATATTCTTTAGCAACTTCTTCTGCCGTAGTTCGCCATAATTTGCTGGAGGCAAGGACATTCGCTTTATCGACTGACGTCACTTTTTTGTTGCGCCCTTGAGCGATTTTAAAAGCAGAGTGGAGGATCCGTTCAATCTCAGCTTTTTGGTAGCGGGCAGTATCAAACGCCATTTGTTCTGTTAATTCGCGTGGCTCCCCGAAATAAATCCCGCTGCTTAATTCTCGAACGATAATCAAGTCCGTTCCTTCGACGATCGCAGGTTTTAGAGGGGAAAGATGCATCAAGGCAGAAGAGACGGAGACTGGACGAATGTTCGCAAATAAATTCAACGCTTTTCGAAGAGCCAGCAAACCTTTTTCTGGTGCGTCCACCATGTTTTCCCATTTGGGGCCACCAATTGCACCTAATAAAATCGCATCGGCTGATTGGCAAGCCTTCAACGTTTTTTCTGGTAAAGAAGCGCCTACTTCATCAAGCCCGGCACCGCCAAAGGGAAGCGCCTCAAGTTCAAAATCACGTGTACAATTTTTTTCAACAGCGGCTAACACTTGCAGTCCGCTTGTCATAATCTCTGGTCCGATGCCGTCGCCGGCTAACACTACAATCTTATTTTTCATTTATCTTGCTCCTATCTTTGAGTTCCATTTTTTGCCAGACTTTAACTAGATTTTGTACTCGTTATAGTTAGATTAGCGGTTTGATGCAATCTGATTGCTAGCTTTTACATAAGCCTTTGCTGACGCGTGTAAAACGTCAAAGTCTACACCGATTCCGCGAAATTCTTTTTTTGTTTGCGTATCTCTCAGAGTCACGCGGACTTCGGCTTGAGCATCTTCGCCGCCAGTCAATGCTTGGATTTCATATTCGGTCAGTTCTGGAGCTTGCTGGAACAATTCATCGATCGTGTTGTAGATTGCTTGGATGCTGCCTGAACCGATTTTCGAGGCGACTTTTGTTTCATTTTCTTCATTAATAATAGAAACGATTGCTCCTTGATAGCCGTTAGAGCTGTATTGGACTTGAACTTCAGCCAGTTTGTAGGCTTCTGTCTCTTCGCGCGATTGATCAGCAAGCAAGGCAACTAAGTCTTTGTCCGTGATTTGTTTCTTTTTATCGGCTAATCGTTTGAATCGTTTGAAAGCTTCTTTACTGTCAGCATCGGTAAATTGGTAGCCGAGCTCTTCTAATTTTGCATTGAAGGCATGGCGGCCTGATAGTTTTCCAAGCGGCAAAGAATTTTGAGTCACGCCTACCATGGTAGGCGTGATGATTTCGTATGTCTCAGGATTTTTCAAAACACCATCTTGATGAATACCAGATTCGTGAGCAAATGCATTATCACCGACGACAGCTTTATTTTTAGGAACCGGAATCCCAGAAAGGCGGGAAATCAGCTCGCTCGTTCGTTTGGTTTCGCTTAGGATAATAGGTGTTTCACATTGATAAAAATCTTTGCGGATTGCTAGTGCTAATGCGACTTCTTCCAAAGCTGTATTGCCTGCACGTTCGCCAATCCCATTGATGGTGCCTTCTACTCGATTCGCCCCATTTTCGATCGCGGCTAGAGCATTTGCCGTTGCCATTCCTAAATCATCGTGGCAATGAGAAGAGAATATAATCTCTCGGTCGCTGCGAATATTTTCAATCAGTGATTTAAAAATTTTGCCGTATTCAGTCGGATTTGAATAACCGACAGTATCTGGAATATTGATAATCGTAGCTCCTGCATCAATCGCTGTCTGGACAGCTTCTAATAAGAAATCTTTTTCGGTTCGTGAAGCATCTTCTGGCGAGAACTGGACTTTTTCAAACAAACTACGTGCATAACTGACATGTTCTTTGATTGAGGCTAAAACTTCCTCTCGCGTCATTTTTAACTTATAGTGCATATGGACGTCGCTAGTTGCTAAAAAAACATGGATCTGAGGGTCAACTGCATCTTTTAACGCCTCGTGAGCCCGATCAATATCTTTTTTTTGACAGCGGGCAAGACCGGTCACAGTCATTTTTTTCACTTGTTGGGCAATCGATTGGACCGCTTCGAAATCACCAGGAGAGGCGATAGGAAATCCTGCCTCAATGACATCAATCCCCCATTTTTCCAATTGAAGCGCGATTTGAACTTTTTCTTTGGTATTGAAATTCACGCCCGGTGTTTGTTCACCATCTCTTAACGTGGTATCAAAAAATTGAATTTTTCTCATTGCTATTCCTCCTCTAATCAAATCTGGGTATAAAAAAAGCACTCCATCGGGGAAGAACCATTTCTTCTCCGATGCAATGCGAATAGGGACTTTATGAAATAAATTTCAGAAAGTCCCTGCTATAATAATAAAGTTGCATTAAAAAATATTGTTGATTTTATCATAGCAACCACCCAGTTATTGTCAGAATTTTTAAAAAATTATTGTAGTAATCGTATAAAAAAAGCAATGACTTGTCAAGTCTAATATGAAAAAAAGATGAGAAAAAATTTTTCTAAACTCATTTGGTCGTGAAGTAAAATTGATTAAGCCTAGAAATAGTAATCGGTAAAAGTATGTGATGGATCCACCAAATTTATCGCGTCATATCAGGGATGGTTAGGGGATTATTTCTCTTTTTAACGTCAACTATATTTTGGAAAAGATGTTAAACTTAGGGATTTATCAGAATATCTTTTTAAAAAAATTTTATTATTAGAATAGGTAAGTCGAATAATTAAAAAATGATGATTTTTATAAAGGAATTGTTCATAAAAATATAATTGATTTGGAAATTGTTTGAACTAACGAAAGAGTGAATGAGGGAGTCGGCATAATTTGTGCAGAGATCGTGCAGCGGCTAGTGCTGTTTAATTGGGGAGATTGTTGATGGTAATACTCCAAAAGGAAAAGTGAGGAGGTAGCGGTGTGAGGAAATTATTAAAAATAAAATGCAAACACTGTAGTCGAAGGATTAGTAGTAATAGTTCTAAAATGTCTTTAAGATAAAAAAAGTCACCACGCACATTCTTTTCGAAACTACCGAAGTAGCCAAGAATGCACTGGTGACGTGGGTTTGGCACCCAATGGGCCGTGAGGGGCTCGAACCCGCGACCCGCTGATTAAGAGTCAGCTGCTCTACCAACTGAGCTAACGGCCCAAATAAAGTACTTTCATATGTTAGCACTGCAAAAATAAAAATGCAACAATAAACTAGAAAAATTCTTGCTAAAACCGCTTTATTTATCTAGTTTTGAAAACTATGTTGTATAATTATCATAATTTTGATAAACTACTGATGAAAGGGGTTCGAATGATGGAAGATATGAATCTTAGGTCGTGGGCGGAAAGCTTAAAGAAAGTCCGTTTACCTCGCTGGGAAGAGCTGCCTGAATTAGAATTGTACATGGATCAAGTTATTACTTTGGTTGATCGTTATTTAGCGCCGTTGATTGAAGATGAGAAGCATCAACTTTTATCTAGTGCAATGGTCAATAACTATGTGAAGCACAAATTAGTGCCGCCGCCAGTCAAAAAAAGATATAACCGGAATCATTTAGCCTATTTGATCGCAATCACTTTATTGAAACAAGTTTTTTCGATTCCAGATGTCAATGAATTGATCCGGATACAGTTAACAAATAATGAGCCCAAAGATGCCTACAACGGTTTTTGTACGGTCCAAGAAGATGCGCTGATACAAATTGCTAAAATTATTTTAGGGGAAGAAGTCAGTCTGACCCGCAGCAGTAAGAAATTTCATTACTTGGCGATGGAAAGTGCTGTCGCTTCGTTTACACAAAAAATGTTAGCTGAAAAAATCATTCAATTAGATAAAGAGAAAGAAGGCGAAAATGATGAGTGAAAAAATTGCGATCCTAGTTGATTCTGGGACAGATGTTCCAAAAGGAGTTATTGATAATGGGCCATTTTTTATGGTACCCTTACGGATCATTTTTAGTGACCGAGAATATCGTGATGGGATTGATGTCAGCTCAGATAATATTTTTCCGCTGATCCAAAAGGAATTGCCCAAAACATCTTTACCTGATGGTGAATTGATCCATCAGATTTTTGATGAGATCAAAGATCAAGGGTATACCCACGTGATTATCGTGACGATCTCTAGCGGATTGAGCGGGACTTATAATGCGCTGCGAGTGCTTAGTGACCATTATGAAGGGCTGACTTTCCATGCGATTGATACGAAAAATGTAGGAATCGGAGCTGGGATACTAGCAATTTACGCAGGTGAGCTAGTCAAGCAAGGAAAATCGTTTGCAGAAGTTATCAGCGACACAGAAAGCAAGATCGCAAAAACGAAAATATTTTTTAACGTCGATACGTTGGAATATTTGCAAAAAGGCGGACGCATCGGTTTAGTCGCTTCTTTACTCGGCAGTGCGCTTAAATTAAAACCAATTATTTCATGTAATCCTGACGGTATTTATTACACCGTCGCAAAGGTGCGAGGATTAAATAAAAGTATCGATAAAACGATCGAATTAGTGAAAGCACACATCGGCAACCATAAACGTTTCAATTTAGCGGTAACACAGGCTGATGCGATGGAAACGGCTGAAAAAGTTTATCATCGGCTGCGTGAACTATTTCCAACAGCAGAAAATATTTATTTTGGGAAAGTTTCACCGGCGCTTTCGGTTCATACTGGACCTGGTTCATTAGGCGTCGTCTGCCAAGTACTGGACTAAGTTGTTGAGCATTTGCAGTTTATGCGAGTGCTAATCCGTTTATTCATAAAGAGGCTGCGGCATGTCGCAGCCTCTTCTTTCAGTTTTCCTTAAGTAATGCTTGTAAAAAAATCGTCATCTATTTGAAAGGATGAAACAGTAGTGAAATTATTGTATAATGGTAAGGCGTACATACAACTTTAAAAAGGTATGAGGTGACTCTTAGTGAAAAAAATTCTAGTAGTTGACGATGAAAAGCCGATTTCGGACATCGTAAAATTTAATTTAACGAAAGAAGGCTATGAAGTCTTTACTGCGTATGACGGTGAAGAAGCCTTGAAAAAAGTCGAAGAAGTCAATCCGGATCTAATTTTATTAGATTTGATGTTGCCTAAAAAAGACGGTTTAGAAGTGGCTCGTGAAGTACGCAAGACCCATGAAATGCCGATCATTATGGTTACGGCGAAAGATTCTGAGATTGATAAAGTTTTAGGTTTAGAACTAGGGGCAGATGATTATGTAACGAAACCATTTTCCAACCGCGAATTGATTGCACGGGTCAAAGCCAATTTACGTCGAGGCGGACAAGCGCCTAAAGAAGAAGAACAAACGACACAAAGCGATTTGACGATTGGCGAATTAACAATCCACCCAGATGCGTATATGGTCACGAAATACGGAGATACGATTGAGTTGACTCACCGTGAATTTGAATTGTTGCATTATTTAGCAAAACATATCGGTCAAGTAATGACCCGTGAACATTTATTACAGACAGTTTGGGGCTATGATTATTTTGGAGATGTCCGAACGGTAGACGTAACGGTTCGTCGCTTACGGGAAAAAATCGAAGACAATCCGAGTCATCCAACCTATTTAGTAACAAGAAGAGGCGTAGGTTATTATTTACGCAACCCTGAACAGGAGTAAGTATGGAAAAGAGAGTCCGTTTTTACCGATCAGTCAATTTTAAGATTGCTTTTTCGTTTATCTTGATTTTACTGATTTCGATTGAGATCATCGGTGCTTATTTTATCCGAGGACTTGAGACATCAACGATCAACAATTTTACAAAAGATATGAATCAGCGCGTTTCGCTGCTGAGTACAACTCTCGGAACTGCGATGGCAGAAGACAGCGAGAATGAGGGAACACAGCTGCAACGTATCCTTGAGAATAATACTGCCGCTGATATCACTGAGATGTGGGTAGTAGACGACAAAGGAATCGTGATAGCTACCAATGATGTGGGCCAAAAAGACTCGATCATTGGTAAGAAAAATGAATACAGCGATATTGATGATTTTTCAATAAAACAGTATGTAACACTGGATGATAATAATAAACGTGTATGTATCAATGTCCAACCTATTCAGTCCCCGACCGGCGATTCGGCTGTGATCGGGGCTCTTTATGTTAAAAGCGACATTGAACAAAAATATACAGAAATTAGTAATACTGCCTTGATTTTCTTTACTGCATCATTGATCGCCGGTTTGATTTCGATCATCGTGTCGTTATTAGTAGCGCGCTCGATCACTAAACCAATCAAAGAGATGCAAAAACAAGCGGTTCGAATTGCTCAAGGCGACTATTCTGAGAAAGTTGATGTGCAAGGCCATGATGAATTGAGCCAACTAGCAGAAACTTTCAATAAACTATCTGATCGGATCGAAGACGCGCAAGATACGATGGAAGCCGAGCGCAATCGATTAGATAGTGTTTTGACCCATATGACAGATGGAGTCATTGCTACAGATCGCCGTGGGAAAGTCATCACGATCAACGAGATGGCGTTATCGCTCTTGCACACGACAAGTGAACAGGCAATTGGCCAATCGATTTTGACGTTGCTTGATTTAGAAGAAGAGTACACACTGCGGAAACTATTGGAAGCACCTGAAGAAATTTTGATTGATCGCTCGACATCTGATTTAGAAGAAGATCGCATGACACTGCGTTCAGATTTTGCGATGATCCGCCGTGAATCTGGGTTTATCAGCGGGTTGGTTGTCGTATTACACGATGTTACCGAACAAGAAAAAACCGCAGAAGAGCGCCGTCAATTTGTTTCAAATGTCTCTCATGAATTACGGACACCGCTTACGAGTGTTCGCAGTTATCTAGAAGCATTGGAAGAAGGCGTGTGGAAAGACGAGATCGTTGCTCCACAATTTATTCACGTGACATTAGGTGAGACTGACCGAATGATTCGGATGATCAATGATCTGTTGAATCTGTCTCGGATGGATTCAGGTGCTCAGCGATTAGATTTGGAATTGGTGAATTTCAACGAATTGGTTGATTATGCGTTGGATCGCTTTGATATGATGGTGACTAGCCAAGAGAAAAATTATCGAATCGTCCGCGAATTTACAGAACGTGATTTGTGGGTTGAAATCGATACTGATAAAATCATGCAAGTTATCGATAACATCATGAACAATGCGATCAAATATTCCCCAGACGGCGGGAAAATCGAGGTTCATTTAATGGAGACTCATAACAATGTAGTCTTAAGTATTTCTGATGAAGGTTTGGGAATTCCTAAAAAAGATTTGGAAAAAGTGTTCGAACGTTTTTACCGAGTGGATAAGGCGCGAGCTCGCCAACAAGGCGGTACAGGGTTAGGCTTAGCAATCTCTAAAGAAGTCATGAAAGCCCATCAAGGTCAAATCTGGGTTGAAAGTGTTGAAGGTAAAGGATCAACATTCTATATTTCTTTACCTTATGAACCTTATGAGGAGGATATTTGGGAATGAAATTATCAGAAAAAATCCTTCGCACCGCGCTCGTTATTTTGATCTTGCTGAGCCTTGTCTTGACTTATGCTATTTGGTTGAGTCCAACTTCCAAAACAGCCAATGTGAATACTAGTAAACAAGCAGTAAAAAATGATCAGAACTATGCAAAAGCGACGGATGCTTTTTTACCGATCCGAGGAATTTGGAATGTAGCCGAAGGAAAATTTCAAACTAGTAGTGAGAATTTATTAGCAACAACGCAAGCTCGATTGACCGAAGGAACGTACGGTCAGCTTCACGAAGTTTCACAAAATGAAGAAGAAATCCAAAAATATTACAATTTAGATAACGGAATCGAGTTGAATTATGAGGGCGGATTTTTATTGTCTGAGTATGTGAAGGTCTTTGATATGCCGGTCAGTTTGGAATCGCTAAAAGAAGACACGAAGATTACTTTTTCACAAATCCAAGTCGACTTCTCTAAGAAAAAGATTCGTTTTTTAAATTACAATAAAGGTACCGTCTATGAAGCGACGATCTCAGCTGATTTTACTGGGCTGACATCGGTTTTTCAAAAAAATCAGACGCGTTACTTAGAAATGTCTGATGAAGATCCTTTAGTACCACGTTTATTGCGGACGAAAGATCGGGTTCGCTTGAAAAAATACAGTTATATTTTGACGACACAATCTTATTCGCTGTTCCGCAACGCCTTTTTCCGCAATCCGGACCAAGCGAAAGGAGAGGAAGAAGCTAATGGTGCACGTTCTTTTGTCAGTGGGCATGAAGAGCTGATGATGGACGAACAAAAACGGCTGGTCACCTTTAAAGGTGAATTGCCAACGGATTTGACTAAAGAAAGTGTTTACAGCCAAAGCTTCAACTATGTCAGTCGATTAGGAACAGCAGTCGGCAACTTGCGCTATTTTGACCATCACGAAGGGCAAATCAATTATCGGATATTCGTCGAAGGCTACCCAGTCTTCAGCAATTCATCCAAAGGTAAGATGAGTGTAAAAGTCGAGCAAGACCCGAATGCGTCAACACCTCAAGTTACGATCGAAACTAGTATGGATACCGTTCAAGTACCGATTCCTTCAGATGAAGAGGTTGAGTTGGCAAGCACTTTAGAAGTTGAAAACAATCTAGCCGCAGCCGGGATCGACCTTACGAAGGTCCAAAATTATATCATTGGATATAGTTGGCAAGACATCGATGGTGTAAATAAATTAGTAGCTTTGACTCCGGAATGGTTCGTCAAATATGACAACACGTGGTATCCTGCAAATCAGTTGATGCAAGGAAACCTAGAAACGGGGGCGAACTAATTGGATTTTAGAAAAATCGAGTGGATCTTTCTTTTCGTTTTCATGGGGCTGAATATCTTTCTTTTCAGTATTTACTGGAGCAATCAGCATGAACAAAATCTGGTCACGAATTCAAATCAACGAGAAGATATTATGCGTCGTTTGGAAAATGACGGTATTACGATCAAAGATGAGATTTCTGAAGCGCATCAAGAAGGGTATTATTTAAGTGCGGAACAAGACGATTTTGACTCTTTAGTTAGTGACGCAGCCAATCAAACAATTGCTCAAAATTCGAATGTTTCAGATAAAGTTTTAACTAATTATCCAACTAGCGAAGCGACTTTTGATTTAAAAAAAGCGACGAATAGTTTCGACCGTTTAATGAAGGACAAAGCCTTTGTTATGAATGGTGAAGAGTATACGTACTTGCCGGATATTTCAAAAAAAGACGATGAGCTAGGAAAAATCGTGGGTGCGCAAAGTTATGAAGGCATCCCATTCATCGACGAGACTTCGCGAATAACATTGGATATCGGGGAGAGCAACGATCAAGAACAAGTAGTAAAATACACTCAGACACGGGTGAAAGAAATTGAACCGTTGCGGGAGAAAATGGCACTGTATTCCCAAAAAGAAATTTTGAATACTTTGTACATCAATAATAATATTCCAAATAAATCAACGATCACCAATATTTATCTCGGCTATTTCAAAACCCTTGAAGTCCGTGAAAAAAATGTTTATGTCCCTGTTTGGTTCGTTAAGATAAAGACATCAGACAAGACGACACAAATTGAAAAAGTCAATGCTCTGAATAATCAAGTGATTACGAATAATTTAGTTCCGAAGGTGGAAAATCCCTAAAAAGGGTTGTATACTGAGAACAGTTTTTAAAAGAGGGGACCAAGTGCTCATGTTAGAATTAAATAATGCCTTCAATGTCAGCATTTTAGCTAGCGGAAGTACGGGTAATTCTTTGTACTTAGAGAGTCCGAAAAAAAGTATTTTAGTTGATGCTGGGTTGAGTGGGAAAAAAATCACTTCGTTATTAGCAGAAGTTGATCGAAAACCTGAGGATTTAGATGCGATTTTAGTCACTCACGAACACCGTGATCATATTCATGGCGTCGGAGTGCTTGCAAGAAAATATAAACTCCCTGTCTATGCTAACGAAAAAACATGGGAAGCGATGGCTCCTTTGATTGGAAAAATCGATGTAGCACAAAAATATATCTTTGAAATGGGAAAAGTTCTGACTTTTGGCGATTTCGATATTGAAAGTTTTGGTGTTTCCCACGATGCGGCAGCACCGCAATTCTACCGTTTTTATAAAGATGGTCATTCGTTTGTGACATTGACTGATACAGGGTATGCCAGCGAACAAGTCAGAGGAACGATCCGTGACGCTGATGCGTACTTAGTTGAAAGCAATCACGATTTAGAGATGTTGCGTATGGGAGCGTATCCTTGGAGTTTGAAACAACGGATTCTGGGAGATCGAGGACATTTATCCAATGATGACGGAGCATTAGTCATGACTGATATTCTAGGTGATCGGACAAAACGTATTTACTTAGGACATCTAAGTAGAGAAAACAATATGAAAGAATTGGCACATATGACGATGGAAGAAACATTGACGCGGTATGATCTTGGAGTGAACCATCAATTTCAAATCTTTGATACCGATCCCGATAGTGCGACTGAACTATTTGCGGTTTAAAAAGTGACTGAAAATATGTACAGCAAAAAACATTCATTTATAAAAAAGGACTGCGACCTAATCAGGTCACAGTCCTTTTTGCCTTTTAATTAAAGACACTATAATGTTGATTTAGATGTTGCGGTTCGACAACTTCATCAATGATCGCAATCGCATAATCCGCCATACTGATTTCGCTAGCACCAGCTGCATTTTTTTGTAAATGATCATCGCTTAGTTGATACTTCCCGGTGCGCTCGCCGTTTGGAACAAAATTTGCGGCAGGACTCAGATAGGTCCAATTTACATTATCTGTAGTTTTCAATTTCAAAAATGCTTGGTACATATTGTAAGCAGTTGGATAATAATCTGCCTTAGGATCAGAAAAATCGATCATTCGGTGGGTCTCATCGATAAATAAAGAAGAGGCACCGCCGACAACGATTAAACGAGTATCTGTTCCTTGTAAAATAGTGCTGAGATGTTTTAGTGATGTTTGATGCAGTTCTTCTTGTCCCAACGGCGGACGAAAGGCATCGATTACGACATCAAATGAAGCCAATTCTTCTTTCGTAAGATCAAATAAATCTTTAACTAAAACGGGAACATCCACCGTTAATTTTTCTGGATGGCGTACGATAGCCGTAACTGCTAGATCACGAGCTAGTGCTTCTTGTAAAATCAAAGATCCGGCGTTTCCAGTTGCGCCGATAATTGCTAGTTTCATAAAATGACCTCCACATTTGTTGTTTATTTTGAATGATTAGAATAATTTAGTTCTTAAATAAAAAATCTTCTTAAACTAAGTACACCTAGTTTAAGAAGATTTTTCAAAAAAGGCAAAAGATTTGTATCGGTGAAACAAACTATGATTGCAGTGCTAATTGAGTCAGCACAACTAACAGATTCATCCCTACATGAGTGATCATTGAAGTCCAAATTCGTCCGCTATAGTGATACATTCCGCAGAACAAAAAGCCTAAACCGGCATATAAAAGATAATGACCATCATTATGCGCTAGAGCAAAAAGCACTGAACTCAGCAGTGCCGGGATGAAAAAACCGAATCTTTTTTCCAATGAACCGAAAATTGCACGCCGAAAGACAAATTCTTCCATAATTGGTCCAGCAATCGTCGTTGCTAAAATAAAAATCATATTATCTCGAATCAATTGGACGATCGTTTGCGTATTTTGTGAAGAAACAGATTGTCCTAAAAAACGCTGTTCGATTTGTAAGATGACCATCTGTAGTAATAAAGAAACTGGGACACCAATGATTCCAATTAAAATTGTGATCGGAACATTTTTTTTCTGACTCTCCAGACTGAATAACTGCGATTTGAAGCGATAGAAAATCATCAACAGTGCGCCAATAAAATAAGCAAATGTTGTCAATTGAATGATCTGTGCCGAACTTGCCTGAAAGACCTGCTGAAATATAACAGGCGAAAACAAAACCAGTCCATAAGTAAAGATCGTAATAAAGCTATATATTTTTTTATTCATATGTTTTCCTTTCCAGATACTTGTTGTGTTCAAGTATAGCATAATTTCTTTAATCGCTTAGCAGGAGAAAATTTAAAAAAGCAATCGAAGGACTTGCAAAAAGAACTAGAAATGGTATTATAAGAAATGTGAGTTAGCACTCTTGGTTATTGAGTGCTAATTATTAAAAATCATTACTAGTTGGAGGGATTTATCGTGTTAAAACCATTAGGTGATCGTGTCGTTCTTGAAGTCACTGAAGAAGAAGAAAAAACAGTTGGAGGCCTAGTCTTAGCTTCTGCGGCCAAAGAAAAACCACAAACAGCGAAAGTTGTGGCAGTTGGTGAAGGGAATGTACTGGAAAATGGTCAAAAAAGTCCAATGCCAGTAGCTATTGGTGATATGGTAATGTTTGAAAAATATGCAGGTACAGAAGTTAAATATGACGGCAGTGAATACTTGATTATCGCTGCAAAAGATATTATGGCAATTGTAGAATAAAAAATTAATGAGGTGAAAGAATCATGGCAAAAGATATTAAATTTTCTGAAGACGCACGTGCAGCAATGCTTCGTGGTGTAGACAAATTAGCAGATACAGTAAAAGTAACATTAGGGCCAAAAGGACGTAATGTTGTTCTGGAGAAATCTTACGGCTCACCATTAATCACTAATGACGGTGTAACAATCGCAAAAGATATCGAATTAGAAGACCATTTTGAAAATATGGGCGCAAAGCTTGTTTCTGAAGTAGCTTCAAAAACTAATGACATCGCAGGTGACGGTACGACAACAGCGACTGTCTTGACTCAAGCCATTGTTCGCGAAGGATTGAAAAATGTGACTGCTGGTGCGAACCCAATGGGAATTCGTCGCGGAATCGAATTAGCAACAAAAACAGCGGTGGAAGAATTACACAGCATTTCTAAAGTTGTTGATTCAAAAGATGCGATTGCTCAAGTTGCGGCTGTTTCTTCTGGTAGTGAAGAAGTCGGCAAATTAATTGCTGAAGCTATGGAAAAAGTCGGCAACGACGGTGTTATCACAATTGAAGAATCAAAAGGGATCGATACAGAATTAGATGTCGTTGAAGGAATGCAATTTGACCGTGGTTACTTATCACAATACATGGTAACTGACAACGACAAAATGGAAGCAGCTTTAGAAAATCCATACATCTTGATCACAGATAAAAAAATCTCGAACATCCAAGACATCTTGCCTTTGTTAGAACAAGTCTTGCAACAATCTCGTTCACTATTGATTATCGCTGATGATGTTGATGGCGAAGCGTTACCAACGTTAGTCTTAAACAAAATTCGTGGTACATTTAATGTAGTAGCAGTTAAAGCTCCAGGTTTTGGCGATCGTCGTAAAGCAATGCTTGAAGATATCGCAGTCTTAACAGGTGCAACAGTGATCACAGAAGATCTTGGTTTGGATCTTAAAGAAGCAACTATTGAAAACTTAGGAACTGCTGGTAAAGTAGTTGTTGATAAAGACAATACAACAATCGTTGAAGGTGCTGGCGATAAAGCCGCATTGACAGATCGTGTTGAAATGATTAAACGTCAAATCGGTGAAACAACTTCTGATTTTGATCGTGAAAAATTACAAGAACGTTTAGCAAAACTTGCTGGCGGTGTTGCAGTAGTTAAAGTCGGTGCAGCAACTGAAACAGAATTAAAAGAATTGAAATTGCGGATTGAAGATGCATTGAACTCAACACGTGCTGCTGTGGAAGAAGGAATTGTTTCTGGCGGCGGAACTGCATTAGTCAATGTGATTCAAAAAGTTTCTGACTTAGCTGCTGAAGGCGATGTAGCTACGGGTATCAAGATCGTCGTACGTGCTTTAGAAGAACCTGTTCGTCAAATCGCTGAAAATGCTGGTTTCGAAGGTTCAGTCGTGATCGATAAATTGAAAAATGCAGATCGCGGTACTGGTTTCAACGCAGCGACTGGCGAATATATTAATATGATCGATGCGGGTATCGTTGACCCAACAAAAGTTACTCGTTCAGCATTACAAAATGCAGCCTCTGTATCAGCATTATTATTAACCACTGAAGCAGTTGTCGCTGACAAACCGGTTGAAGGCGGAGCAGCTGCACCAGCAATGGACCCATCAATGATGGGCGGTATGATGTAATCAAGCGTCAAAAAAATAGTAGTAAAAATAATTTAGGTTTGCTTAGCAATCGGTAAAAAAGATAACTGTTTTTACGCAAACTGTTAAAGCAACATTTAATACAACAGACTAGGATAGGAACATATCCTAGTCTTTTTTTGTCTTAAAAAGGATTTTTACTCGTTGAATAGTTAGGGAGCTAGTTAGTATACATAAATTTCATCTATCGATTATATGAAAATAAACTATTGGAATTTATCAATTGAATTTCTTACAATGAGCATAAGAAGTGTTGATCCTTGTTCATAAATTATCAAGTAATGATTTATGGCGGGTGAAAAATTATCACGGAGCAGTTAGATTTTTTAGTCTACGCGTGTTTATTCATGTGAAATTAGTTACATATTAAATATTAAGTGTTCATACTGAAAGGAGAACCCTATGTTAAGAAATTTATTCGATGAGATTCCATTGTCATCAGGTGCAAGTTTTAAAAATCGTCTGTTTATGTCACCAATGACTACGCAATCTGCTTTTTATGATGGTGAGATCACACAACAAATCATCGACTATTATGCCTTTCGTTCAGGTGATGCGGCGGCGATCATTGTTGAAAGTTGTTTTGTTGAGGATAAAGGTCGCGGATTTCCGGGCGCTTTAGGAGTAGATACGGATAAAAAAATCGCTGGTCTAGCTGAATTAGCCACGGCGATCAAAGCAAAAGGATCAAAAGCTATCATGCAGATCTATCATGCTGGTCGAATGGCTTGGCCTGAAATCAATGGCGGAGCAACACCAATTTCTGCAAGTCCTGTAGCGGCGTTACGACCAAATGCCCCTGTTCCTCGTGAGATGACGGAAGAACAAATTTTAGAAATGATCACTTTTTTTGGCGATGCAACGCGTCGTGCGATTCAAGCCGGCTTTGATGGAGTAGAGATTCATGGCGCCAACACATTTATTTTACAACAATTTTTCTCCCCCCATTCTAATCGCCGGGAAGATGCGTGGGGCGGCAGTCGGGAAAAACGCGCAAAATTCCCACTAGAAGTGATGCGTGAAGTTCAACGTGTCGTTGCTGAACAAGAGGCTGAGAATTTTATTATCGGTTATCGTTTTTCACCTGAAGAGTTGGAAGAACCAGGGATCCATTTTGAAGACACGATGTATTTATTGAATGCGCTTGCGGACTTGCGACCGGATTATTTCCATTTTTCAATGGGTGCGTATACGCGACCTTCGATTGTGGAATCAGATGATCCAGAACCGTTGATCACAAAATACTTGGCACAACGTTCACCGGTATTGGCTCAAATCCCAATCATGGGTGTGGGGTCGATCTTGCAACGAACAGATGCTGAAGATGCGTTGAAATTAGGTTATGATTTATTAGCAGTTGGTAAAGGTTTCTTGATTGAACCAAACTGGGTAAACATGATCAAAGAAAATCAAGAAGTGATCGACTATGCGCATGTCGACGCACAGCGCAAATTGTTGATTCCAACCCCATTATGGGATTTTATGGCATATATGGTCATTGATCCAGAAGAAGAAAAACTCAAACATGAACGACTAAAAGAATTGCAGAAAGTGAAACTGACTTTCAAACCTGGTACTTATACGGTGGAAGCAAAAGGTCATAACAGTGAACTTGCAATGAATGTAACTTTCTCCGAGGAACGGATCGAAAAAATCGAAGCAGATCAAAGCAATGAATCTGAAGGATTATCGGATCAAGTGTTTATTCGTTTGCCGCAACAAATCATCGAAGGTCAAACATTGAACGTCGATGTGATATCTGGTGCGTCGGCTTCCAGTCAAGGGTTGATCGATGGAGTAGCAGAAGCGGTAGAACTGGCAGGAGCCAGTGTGGAAGTATTAAAAGCTCGGCCAAAACCAACGATTCAATGGTCAAAAGAAGTCGTTGAAGAAACGGCTGATGTTGTCATTGTCGGTTCAGGTGCTGCGGGAATAGCAGCGGCATTACGAGCTGATCAACTGGGCTTAAAAACGATTTTACTAGAAAAAATGAGTTTTGTTGGTGGGGCAATCTCCATCAGCGGCGGAAATCAAGTGGTCATGGGCTCGAAATTACAAGCAGCAGCTGGAGTTACTGATGATACAGTAGAATGTATGGTAGAAGACTTTTTAGCTAACGGCAGTGGATTGAATGTCCCTGAATTGTTGCAGACATTAGCAGAAAATGTTGGTGAAGCAACTGATTGGGTTCATGAATACTTAGGTGTTGAATACGATATGAAGACAGGTCTGCATACGTTAGCCGAGTATCGAAAAAATCGCGAACTAGCTTATGAAGATGGCGGACATGGTTTTGCTGCAAGTGCTAGAAAAGCGTTAGAAAGAAGCAACGTAACGATTTATTTGCAAACCAAAGCAGAAAGTTTATTGACTGATGGCATGGGCAAAGTTATCGGTTTAACCGCTGTAGAAGATACTGGCAAACGTCATAATATCCATGCACCAGCAGTGATTTTGACAACGGGCGGCTATGGCAACAATCCTAATTTGTTAAGTGATAAGTTGAATAATATTTTATTTTATGGAACAAAATCTTCGACAGGCGACGGAATCTTGATGACCACGACGCCAGAATTAAATGCAGCGACTCGTTTGATGGAATATGGGAAAATCTATCCAAATGGAGTAGAAGTTTCGCAAGGTTATGCAAAATCAACGATTGGCGGAAACCTTGCAGTATTAAAACGCAATGGACTGCTGGTAAATCCTGCAGGAAAACGAGTAATTAATGAACGGGCAAGTAATAAAGAAATCTTGGAAGTACTGCTGAAGCAAGATCCTCAAATGCTATTTTTATTATTGGATGCTAAACATTTTGAACTGTTTGCTGATGCTGTGGAAGAAGGCGGCATTACCCGTGAAGATTTAGCGCGCTGGATGAGTAACGAAAACGAGGCGCCACAATTTTTCAAAGCAGCGACATTGGAAGAATTAGCAGAAAAAGCTGGCATGGCTTACGGAAGTCTAGTTGAGACCGTGGCACGCTACAATGGCTGGGTAGAAAAACAAAAAGATGAAGACTTTGAGCGTCAATTAGAGTTCTTGCAAGAAAAAATCGGGGAAGGTCCGTATTACTTGATTGAACAAAAACCTCGTTTTGCAACAACGATGGGCGGTTTAGTCGCAAATCGCAAACTACAGATTATGAATCGCAACGATCAAGCGATTGACGGATTGTACGCGGCCGGTGAAGTAGTTGGTGGTGTAATGGGCAGTGATTCACCGTCTGGAGCAAATAATGCCTGGGCACTGACTTCCGGCAAGTTGGCAGCAGAAAGTGTCCAAAAAACAATCAAAGTTGAATACGTGGCACAATAAAAGTAATCCTGAGGCATCTGTCTCAGGATTTTTTTCTTTTTTTATAAAAATATTCCATTCATTAAAAAACAGTTGATCGATATGGTAAAATAATCAATGAAATGAAAAATAACTCATGTAAACTAAAATAGATGAAGATAGGAGAATGTCAATGAAATTGATCGAGACCCCGTTAAACAGTAATGTTAATTTAGAGACGTTATACCCTAATTTAACCAAGTATTTCTTTGATAATCGGCAGGCTGTAAAGCTGCTTAAATTATATGCATACGATCGCACAAAAATTATTTATGTGGATCGTTTTGACACGATCGACTTATTGTTATTAAATCGTCAACGGAAAATCAGTCATCAAGAAGTGGACACGATCATTCGTCGTGTATTAAAAGTCGAACGAAAAGATGTCACCGTAAATGTTGGCTATAAAAAGCAGATCCTAGAAGCAGGATTGCGTCCGAAAGAATCCTATAAAGATATCATCGCGGTAGAATACAAAATTTCAAAATAATGCTGACTAAAGGAACAATGAAATAGCCTGTGTTAAACACAAATTGAGCATACGGAGATGAAAAAAATCCAGCGATTTGCTAAACAGTGAGGCAGTTTTTTAGCAGAAGCTGCGGCATATAATTGTCGCAGCTTTTTTTGTGCGCTTTTTAATCATTTTATGTTCAAAATTTCTTATAGTAGTTGGTCAGCTAGAACGACTCACTCAGACCTCTTATGATATAATGAACGAAATAGTTTAAATTACTAAAACGAATGAGGAGCATGACTATGAAAAAGTTGTACAAAGATGACAGTTTGACACTTCATACGGACCTTTACCAAATCAATATGATGAAAACTTATTGGGAAACGGGTCGAGCAGATCTTCAGGCTGTATTTGAGTGTTACTTCCGCAATATGCCATTTGATAATGGCTATGTCATCTTTGCCGGTCTTGAACGACTTGTAAATTATTTGGAAGAATTGACTTTTAGTGAAAGTGATTTGGCCTATCTATCTGAGGTCGAAAAATATCCATCAGATTTTATTGATTATTTACGCGACTTCAAATTCACTTGTACAGTCCGTTCAGCAGTAGAAGGCGAATTGGTTTTTAACAATGAGCCGATCATTCAGGTGGAAGGACCACTGCTGCAATGCCAACTAGTCGAAACGGCACTTTTAAATATCGTTAATTTCCAAACACTGATCGCGACTAAAGCAGCACGGATCAAATCGGTGATCGGTGATGATCCATTGTTAGAATTTGGGACACGTCGGGCACAAGAAATGGATGCTGCTTTGTGGGGAACTCGCGCAGCTTATATTGGCGGAGCAGATGCAACAAGCAATGTCCGCGCAGGAAAAATTTTTGGGATTCCAGATAGCGGAACCCACGCGCACTCACTGATTCAATCGTATGGCAATGACTACGATGGATTCAAAGCATACGCTCAAACGCATCGCGACTGTGTCTTTTTAGTTGATACGTATGACACGATCAAATCTGGTGTGCCAAATGCAATCAAAGTAGCGAAAGAAATGGGAGATAGGATCAATTTCTTAGGTGTACGAATCGATAGCGGCGACATGGCTTATATTTCTAAACGGGTGCGACAACAATTGGATGAAGCCGGTTTCCCGGATGCGAAAATCTATGCTTCGAATGATTTAGATGAAAGTACGATCCAAAACTTGAAGATGCAACACGCCAAAATCGATGTTTGGGGTGTGGGCACAAAATTGATTACAGCCTATGATCAGCCGGCGCTCGGTGCAGTCTTTAAACTAGTATCCATCGAAAACGAGCAAGGGGAGATGGTAGATACGATCAAACTTTCCAGTAATGCAGAAAAAGTCACGACTCCCGGTAAAAAACAAGTTTGGCGAATCACCCGTAATTCTGATGGCAAGTCAGAAGGAGATTATGTGACGCTGTGGAGCGAAGACCCGCGCAAACAAGATGAAATTTACATGTTCCATCCGGTATATCCGTATATCAATAAAACCGTGAAAGATTTTGAAGCACGGCCGATCTTGCAAGATATCTTTGTGGACGGAAAACGAATTTATGAACTGCCAAACTTAGAAACAGTCAAGCAGTTTGCTAAAGACAGACTAGATTCATTATGGGAAGAATACAAACGCGGTCTTAATCCGCAAAAATATCCAGTCGATCTTTCTACAGAGTGCTGGAACCATAAGAACACTATTATGGAGCAAGTGCGTAAATCTGTGATGAAAACAGAACAAGGAAATTAAAGGAGTAGATTTTTCATGACGCTGCAAGCAGAGATCATCAAACAATTAGGGACCAAACCAACCATTGATCCGCAAGAAGAAATTCGTAAAAGCCTGACTTTTTTAAAGGCGTATCTTAAGAAATACCCTTTTTTAAAAACGTTTGTTTTAGGAATCAGTGGAGGACAAGATTCTTCATTAGCCGGTCGTTTGGCACAACTTGCTATGGAAGAAATGCGACAAGAAACAGGGAATGCGGATTATAAATTTATCGCTGTTCGCTTGCCTTATGGTACGCAAGCTGATGAAGCGGATGCTAAGAAAGCACTCGAATTTATCAAACCAGATGTTAGTCTAAGTGTGAATATCAAACCTGCAGTGGATGCGCAAGTTGTGGCTTTAACAGAAGCGGGTGTGGCCATCAGTGACTTCAATAAAGGAAATATCAAAGCACGCCAACGAATGATTACGCAATACGGTATCGCCGGCGACAATCAAGGGGCAGTCATCGGAACCGATCATGCTGCTGAAAATATCACTGGCTTTTTCACAAAATTTGGTGACGGCGGCGCGGATATCGTTCCGTTATTCCGTTTAAATAAACGGCAAGGAAAACTGCTACTAAAAGAATTAGGCGCGGATGAATCCTTATACTTGAAAGTTCCAACAGCTGATCTGGAAGATGGCAAGCCATTAGTCGCCGATGAAGTTGCTTTGGGCGTAACATATGATAATATCGATGATTATTTAGAAGGTAAAGCAATCAATGCTGATGCTCAGAAAACGATTGAGTCTTGGTGGAATAAAACACAACATAAACGGCATCTGCCAATTACGATTTTTGATGATTTTTGGAAATAAACGGTTTAGCGAAGAGTTGTCTTCGCTGAACCGTTTTTTATAGTCGATGGTAGATCAAGTTTTTCGTGTTCTTTACTTTAATTAGTTTTCTCGCTAAACTAATTAAGAACACATGAATAGGAGAGAGCTATGCAAAAATTTCGAAATCTTCCTTGGCAGCTGCTGCTGAAAATCGGCGGCGTGTTAAGTGTAATCATTGTTTCAAATCTTTTTTTTCAACTGACACAAAATGAATTCTCATTTGATCTGGCATTTAAATTTGCTTTTTCTTGGCACACAGAAAAATTTTTTTTAGGCTGCTTAGTGCTGCTTATTTTTTATGGCTGGCTCAGCAGTCTTTTAGGCTCGCTGAAGCTGGGGAGTATCGTGTATCTTTTAGTAACGATTGGGATCGGCAGTGCCAATTTTTTGAAAATGAACTATCGGATGGAGCCGATTTATCCAGATGATTTAAAAATGATCATTGAATTTGGTATGATCCGCGATATAGTCGGGCTTCCGCTTTTTCTTTTGTTCTTATTACTTATAGTAGCCGGTGTGTGCGTCCTCTTTTTTAGTTGGAAGAAGAGCTTAAAGCTCGGGAAAAAACAGCAGTGGGTACGTATCGTTGGGTTTGTTTTGACCAGCAGTTTATTGTTCTATATCGGAAGTTTCAATCAGCAAGCTAATTTATTACGTAAAGCGTATAACAAGACTGCTTTGTGGATTCCTTATAGTCAGAAGATGAACTATTATAATACCGGTTTTATCGGCGGCTTCTTATACAACTTGCCGGTGGACGCGATGGAAAAACCGAAAGATTATTCTAAAGCTAAGATCAAAGAAGTAGTCGATGACTATCAAGCAGAAAAAGATTCTGCCGCTGAAAAACCAAACATTGTTTATGTCATGAGTGAAAGTTTTTCTGATCCACAACGTCTGAAAGGATTAGAAATTTTAGGCGGTGATCCGTTGCAAGACTATCGTTCAGTAGCTGGACAAACATACAGCGGGCAAATGTTGTCGCAAAATTATGGCGGTGGGACGGCAAATATTGAATTTGAAGCATTGACTGGTTTTTCGATGGCGCTTTTTAATGCGCAGATGACCACGCCATATACAATGTTAGTTCCAGAGTTTGATTCCTTCCCGTCGTTGGTAGGGACGTTAAAAAAACGCGGCTATGAGACAACGGCAATCCATCCGTACAATACTTCAATGTATAAAAGAAAGGATGTCTATCAAACGTTTGGCTTTGATCAATTTTTAGATGAAAAGACAATGAAGCACACAGCTAAACTCGAAAATAATCCATATATTTCTGATGCATCGGCATATAAAGAAGTCTTGGCACAATTGAAAACTAAGACGCCGCAATTTTTGCATCTTGTGACAATGCAGACACATATGCCTTATGAAGATAAATATACAGAACTGCCATATATTGCTAAAGGAGATAACAGTTCCGCAGTCCGCAGTTATTTGCAAGATATCGCCTACAGCAGTGAAGCACTAAAAAGTTTTTTGAAAAAATTAGATAAATTACCTGAACGAACACTGGTCGTTTTTTGGGGGGATCATTTGCCGGGAATTTATTCTGATACGATTCAAGCAGCCAATCAAGGTTATCGATTGCATGAAACGGAATTTTTGATGTATGACAATCGTCATAAATTACCTGCTCAGCAAGTGACGACCAGCCCGTTTTATTTTGCCGCAGATTTATTTCAACAAGGACAGCTGCAAATGACCGGATTCCAAAATTTATTAGTCACACTGCAAAAAGAACTCCCCGCTTTTGAAAAAGGAATGTACTATCAAAGCGGACAATGGGGCAAAGAAGCCCGATTGAACAACGCACAAGAAAAGATTTACCAAGCGTATCAATTGATTCAGTATGATATTACAGCGGGGGAACAGTACAGTTTGCAAGAAAATTTTTTTGAATAAATAAAAGAAAGGAACGATCAGGATGGGATTTAAAAAGAAAGACAATCAAAATTATTATAATCCGCTACGCCGTGCGATTTTAACGTATCAAATGATCGAACCTGGCGACAAAGTAGCAATCGGCATGAGCGGAGGAAAAGATAGTACTACCTTGTTGTATTTATTGGATCGAATTCGGCGACAGCGACGTTTGGGCTTTGATTTTGAACTTGTCCCGATTTTTCTTGATATGGGATTTGACGAGTGTGACAGCACACCGATGCAACAGTTTGTAGAAAGTTTGGGCTATCAACTTGAAATTGTTCCAACAACTATCGCGAAGGTTGTTTTTGATATTCGAGCAGAAAAGTCGCCGTGCTCGTTGTGTGCTAAATTACGGCGGGGAATCTTGTATAATCGCGCGAGTGAACTTGGTTGTCGAAAAGTTGCTTTGGGTCATCATATAGATGACGCCATCGAGACTTATTTCATGAATTTTTTATTCCATGGACGATTAAGTAGTTTTGAACCGAAGAGCTATTTATCAAAGACTAACGTGACCTTGATTCGTCCAATGATTTACTTGGAAGAACAACAAATCATCCGGTTGGTGAAACGAGAAGAACTTCCAGTCGTTTTTAATCCTTGCCCAGTAGATAAAAAGACAAAACGGGAAGAAATCAAAAACTTGGTGACCAGCGTTGCTAAAAACTATCCAGATATCCGGGAAAAGTTTATAATGGGAATAGAACGAGGTACAACTGAAGATTTTTGGACAAAAGTCTCTAGTGGAAACTCTTACAACTCATTAATCTGAAAGTAGTGATTGTATTCCAGCCTTTGCTCATGCTATAATTCGTTTTGTATTCATGAGGGAGTAACTAGCAGCGTAAGCTGTGACAACGCCACCAGCAAGAAAAGAAATTTTTCTGGTGTTGTCTTAAATAGTGAGACTTATGTATGTGTCTTTTCGCATACACAAGTCTATTTTTTTACTTCCAAAAGGAACACCAATTTAAGGAGGAAAATAATGTCAGAGGAGAAAAAGCAACAACTACTAAAGCCTTTTTACTCAGAGGAAAAAGAGCAGGTTTTAGCGGAAGTTCAAACGACCGAAGAGGGCTTGACCTCTGCTGAAGCGAAAAAACGCTTAAGCGAGTATGGTCAAAATGAATTAGACGAGGGCGAAAAGAAAAGTATGCTCGTCCGCTTCTTAGAGCAATTCAAAGATTTGATGATCATTGTTTTATTATTTGCGGCAGTGATCTCGGCAGTAGTTTCTCACGAAGTGGTAGATTCGATCATCATTCTAGCCGTTGTTATTATCAACGCAGTGATGGGGGTTGTGCAAGAATCTAAGGCAGAACAAGCGATTGAAGCATTGCGTGAAATGTCTACACCAAATGCGAATGTTCTACGTGACGGCCATATAAGTTCTGTAAAATCAACGGAACTTGTTCCTGGCGATATCGTTATGTTAGAAGCAGGCGATGTGGTGCCAGCAGATCTACGGCTAATCGAAGTTGCTTCATTAAAGATTGAAGAAGCAGCGTTGACTGGTGAATCAGTTCCCGTTGAAAAAGAATTGATCGTAATCGATGAAGGGGAAGTCGGTATCGGCGATCGTGTCAATATGGCTTACTCAAACAGTAATGTAACTTACGGTCGCGGTAAAGGTGTAGTTGTTAATACCGGAATGAATACCGAAGTCGGAAAAATTGCGAATATGCTGGCTCAAGCAGATGAAACGGAAACACCGTTGAAATCGAACTTGAATCAATTGAGTAAATTCTTGACCTTTGCGATTATTATTATCGCGATTGTTATGTTTTTCGTTGGTATTTTCTTCAATGATACTTCTTGGATCGATATGTTATTGACTTCGATCTCATTAGCTGTTGCCGCAATTCCAGAAGGTTTGCCTGCAATCGTTACAATCATCCTTGCTTTAGGAACACAAGTGATGGCAAAACGAAATTCTGTTATTCGTAAATTACCAGCAGTTGAAACATTAGGTTCAACAGATATCATCGCTTCAGATAAAACTGGGACCTTGACATTGAACCAAATGACGGTTGAAAAATTATATGTAGACGATCATCAATATGATGCGAATGGCGAAGTACCAGTCGACAGCATGGCGATGAAAGTAATGAACTACGCCAATGATACAAAATTTGCTCAAGATGGCAGTTTGATTGGTGACCCAACGGAAACCGCGTTGGTTCAATTCGGTTTGAATAATAATTTTGATGTACAAGAAAAAGTAGCTGAAGAACCTCGTGTAGGCGAATTGCCGTTCGACTCAGATCGTAAATTGATGAGTACGTTGCACAAAGAAAAAGACGGCAAGATTTTAGTTGCTGTTAAAGGTGCACCGGATGTCTTACTAAATCGTGCGTCACAAATTTTACTAAATGGTCAAGTTGTACCAATGACCGACAAAGAAAAACAAGCTATTTTAGCGAACAACAAAGACATGGCCCAACAAGCATTGCGTGTTCTAGGAATGGCTTATAAATATGTCGATCAAGTTCCAGCAGAATTAGAATCTGAAGTAGTCGAAAATGATTTGATCTTCGCCGGTTTAGTCGGTATGATCGACCCTGAACGGGCTGAAGCAGCCGAAGCAGTTCGTGTAGCTAAAGAAGCAGGCGTTCGTCCAATCATGATCACTGGTGACCATAAAGATACTGCTGAAGCGATTGCCGTTCGTTTAGGTATCATCGAAAAAGGCAATGATGATGCTGTTATGACAGGGGCACAATTAAATGAAATGTCTGATGAAGAATTTGCCCAAAAAGTAGAACATTATTCTGTTTATGCTCGTGTTTCTCCAGAACATAAAGTTCGCATCGTGAAAGCATGGCAAAAAGAAGGCAAAGTAGTTGCTATGACTGGTGACGGCGTCAATGATGCGCCTGCTTTAAAACAAGCTGATATCGGGATTGGTATGGGAATTACCGGAACAGAAGTTTCTAAAGGGGCTTCTGATATGGTGCTTGCCGATGATAACTTCGCAACGATCGTTGTTGCTGTTGAAGAAGGACGTAAAGTCTTCTCGAATATCCAAAAAGCAGTTCAATATTTGCTAGCTGCTAACTTAGGTGAAGTATTAACGCTATTTATCGCAACATTACTTGGCTGGGATACGTTATTGCCAATTCATTTGTTGTGGATCAACTTAGTAACTGACACGTTCCCAGCGATCGCTTTAGGAATGGAACCAGCGGAAAAAGACTTGATGCAACACAAGCCTCGCGGCCGTAGCTCAAATCTATTTTCTGGCGGCGTCTTCTCAAGTATCATTTACCAAGGGATCTTAGAAGCTGCTACTGTACTATTTGTTTACTGGTCTGCGATTCAATGGCCAGTCCACACAACTTATGTTGAGATCCATTCAGATGCATTGACAATGGCATTTGCGACATTAGGTTTAATGCAATTGTTCCATGCTTTCAATGTGAAGTCTGTCCATCAATCATTGTTCAAAGTTGGTGCGTTCCGTAATAAGAGTTTCAACTGGGCGATCTTACTATCCTTTGTATTGATGATGGTAATCATCGTAGTTCCTGGTTTGAATGATGTCTTCCGCGTAGCTCATCTTGATTTATATCAATGGGGAATCGTTATCGGAGCATCATTTGCGATCATCCCAATCGTTGAGATTGTAAAATTCTTCCAACGCAGTACTCAAAAAGAAAGCTAAGCTAAAAATCAAACTTCGCATGGATCCTGATATCAGGAATCATGCGAAGTTTTTTTGATTAGATGAAGAGTTTTAAGCAGTCATTTTTAGCAAGTTGTATAAGTAAACATGAAGCAATGGTTAATATTTTCTGCGTGACTTTGCATATCGAACAAAAATCGGTAAAATGAAAGTATCAAAAGATAGAAGGTAGGAATAGATAAATGCGACCTAACACAGGATTTTATGCACGAGAAATCAATGAGATCGTTCAAAATACAGAAAAAATGGGTGAACGTTTGCATCCGAGTTATGAAGAGATCCGCCAAGCAATCGATGATAAGAAAATCACGGAATTTGATCAAGAAAAATTATCTGAGATCCATGAATTATTTAAAGAAGGAACGCAATTCTATCAATTGAATTTAGAAAAGATCGGTTTACTTAAAGCTCCGGCAAAGGTAATGGGGAATCATCGAAGTTTTGAAAAAGCTTATGCTCAATACGTAATCGGCTGCCAAGAAATGACTGACAGCTTGTTACCGACTGTGGATGAAGCAGTCTTCAATGCTGCTGAAAAAAAACAAGATGATGCGACAGATACTATTTACAAAACGATTCAAAAAATCACGAACTTGTTATTGAAATAATGAACAATCCTTAATAAAACAGAAAAAAAGTTTTCTAATTGTATTATAACGTTATTTTAAGTACGTTTGAGAATGAATCAGGTATGATTGTTTCATAACCAATAACAACCTTTTCTTTTTCATTTTCATTGCATTTAGGCAATACTCCTTTTGCACCGATTTGCCGATCGGTGCTTTTTTATTTAGCTGACTAAACTGAAATACTATTTAGTCGAAAAAGGGACTGTGACGAAAGTCACAGTCCCTTTTTGAAATTAATTTTCGACATTTCTCACATAGTTTTCGAAATAGTCATCTAAATCTTTTTTGATTTTTTGATAGTCTTCTTCAGTGTAATCTTTTTCTTCCAATCGGCCTTTAAAATTAGGCAGGTTTAGTTCTTTTTTTAAGCGTTCGATCACTGCATCTTTATCCATCAAGAATACTCCTTTCTGCTAGCATTTATTGTTGCGAATTCAATCTGCTTTAACAGAAATAGACACAAACGGCTTCTGGTGCAAAGATATCTTTTTGGATCATGGTCAATAAGCCATATTGACTATCACGGCGATAAAGGGTCAGATTGTCACTGTTTTGGTTAGCAGCAACGACATACGCATTATCTGGGCTCAAAGCAAAGTCACGTGGGAAATCACCTTCTGTAGAAATAGATTGGATCCGTTCGAGCGTTAAGCCGTCTTCAGCAATTGCGAATACAGCAATCGAATTATGTCCGCGATTCGATGCATAAAGATAGCGGCCATCATTTGATACTCGAATGGCAGCACCGCCATTTTCACCAGCAAAGTCTTTTGGTAAAGTTGAAATTTTTTGTTTTTGCGTAAAACTACCATCCGTTTCGTCATAAGTTAAGACACTGACACTGCTGTCTAATTCACCAAAAAGATAAGCAATTTTTTTAGTTGGATGGAAGACTAGGTGGCGAGGACCAGTTCCTGGTTCTGCTAAATAGACTGCAACTTTTTCAACAGCGCCAGTTTCTGTGACGTCATAGGTATATACACGATCAGTTCCAAGGTCGCAAACAACTAAACGCTGATCAGGTGAAAGATCCGTATAATGGGTATGTGCTTTGTCTTGGTTTTTATGCGGGCCTGTCGGTTCATCATGAAAAACTGTTGCGGCAGCTTTAAGTGAGCCGTCTGGCTGAATCTTGTAAGTAGCTAGTTCTCCTTTATGATAATTTGCTCCGTAAACTAATTGCCGTGCTTCATCGACTGCTACATAACAAGGGGATGCTCCGTCTTCAGTCACTGCATTCAAGAATTTATTTTGCGAGTCGTAACTGGAGATTCCGCCTTGACCATCACGGCTAGTCACTGAGTAAAGAAAATCTTCTTTGCTTTGAGCAAGGTAAGTAGGACTGTTTTCTTCCGTTACTAATGTAAGATTATTTAATGTTTCGGCTGCAGTATCCAGTTCGATTTGATAAATTCCTTGGCTGATCCTGCGTGTGTAAGTACCTAAAAGTATTTTGTAGATCATGGAAAGACCTCCTTCATTGTATCTACATTTTAGCAAGTTTATTCCCGCTTGGATAGCGCTAACTTTGTGATATAATTGAAAAATAAATGTGAAAAGAGTGTGACAGATGACAGTGACAGAAATTACTCAAATTGGAAAAAATGCGATCGACGATGAAAATATTTTAGTTCTTTTTGGTCAGACGATTGCACCAGATTTGTTAGACGTTTCGATTGTACAAAAAAAGGTGACGGATGAATTGATTGCTTTAAAAGAAGGCGGACAATTAATTTTTGGCGATCAAGTGTATCAAGTGCATGGTGTAGGACCGTTAGCAAATCAAAACTTAAATGAAATCGGGCATGCGACTATCTTTTTTCAAGAGGAAGTGGGAACAATTCCCAATGCAATCTATGTGACTCCCAAGAAACTTCCAAAAATAGAAGTCGGGATGAAAATTATTTTTCAGTAGGAGCGTGAGTGAGTGGACAAAAAAAGAATAGCACAAAAAACTTCTTGGTTTTGGCGCTGGTTTTTAAACAGCCAAGTTGTCGTGGCATTGATCATCGTATTGCTGCTGCTGCTGATTACGCTGGTCTTCACAAAAGTTTCTTATCTGTTTGAACCAGTCGGTCAATTTTTTGCAATTGTCGGTCTGCCGGTTGTGATTGCCGGGATCCTTTATTATTTGATGAATCCGGTGATCAATTTTCTGGAAAGAAAAGGACTGAATCGGACTTTGGCAATCATCTTGCTGTTTATAGTAGTTGTGGCATTGCTCATTTGGGGCATTGTGGTCATCATTCCTCAGATTCGTGAACAGATCGGATCTATGATGAAAAGTTTGCCAAGTTATTTTGACACGATCGGCAACAAAGCGAATGAGATTTTTAAAGATCCAACTTTCAAACCCTTTCAACAACATCTCGATAACAGTTTGCAGAAAATTTTAGAATCGCTGACAGAGACTGCACAAAACATCTCACGGGTGACTTTACAAGGTCTGGGCAGTGTCGTTTCCACTTTAGCGACGGTAATGATTGCTTTGATCACTGCACCGATCATTTTATTTTTCTTATTGAAAGATGGAAAACAGTTAGCGACATATATTCTTAAATTCTTACCAACGAAAATGCGGAAACCAACCCATCGAGTGATGTCGGAAATAAATTCACAACTGGCTTCATATATCCGAGGCCAGCTGACCGTAGCATTTTCAGTGGCAGTGATGTTTATTATTGGTTTTTCATTAGTCGGGATGAATTATGCGATTACGTTAGGGATCTTGGCGGGATTTTTAAATTTGATTCCATATTTGGGTTCATTTTTAGCGATGGTACCGGTGATTTTCATTGCGATCGTCACAGGTCCGGTCATGCTAGTCAAGGTGATCATTGTCTTTACGATCGAACAAACGATCGAAGGAAGGATCGTTTCACCGTTAGTTTTGGGAAATCAATTGAAGATCCATCCGATCACAATTATGTTCGTCTTATTGACTGCTGGAAAGATCTTCGGGATCACGGGGATCATTTTAGGAATTCCTTTTTATGCCGTTTTGAAAGTCATTGCGATTCATATATTTGAATGGTATAAAGGCGTTTCAAATCTTTACGAAGAAGAAAAAAAACCTGTCGAATAATCGACAGGTTTTTTATGTGCAGTTTTTTAAAAGACAACGTCGGTTAAAATTGTGCAGCCAATACTTTCGCTTTCTTTTTTGCCTCAGCCATGATTTCAGGAGCATTCTCTGGATCATAATCTGCACCTTCGATGTAAATAGAATCAAACTCGGTAATCCCGATAAAATTCAAGATTCCTTTAACATATTGGGCTGAAAAGTCTTGCCCTTGATAGGTTCCGCCGCTTGATTGGATATGAAGCGCCTTTTTATCAGTGATCAATCCAGTTGGGCCTTCTGCCGTGTATTTGAAGGTTTTGCCGGCAACGTTGATCGTATCAAACCAAGCCTTTAACCTTGTCGGAACATTTAAGTTCCACAATGCATTGGCAATCACGATTTTTTGACTAGCTAAAAATTGGTCGGTAAATTCATTGAAAATCCGAACTTTTTCCTGTTGTACTTCACTTAGTTCAGTGAAGTCTGTACCTTTTTGCAATGCCTGCCAAGCCAAAAGTAGATCGCTATCAATCTCAGGCAGATCCATTTGATACAAGTCCAACATGGTAAAAACATCTTCCGGATGGCTTGCTTGATGTGCTTCGATAAAAGTTTCTAAAATAGTTACGGTTTGTGAGTCTTTTGCGGACAATGGGTGAGCATTCACTACTAGAACGTTGGCCAAAATTAACACTCCTCAAGATTTAGTCTAAGCAAATCGTACACAAAATAATAATTTTCGACAATCTATTTGCTTAAATAGTTTCATTAACTTGCAAGATAACGTTCATAAGCAGTCATACCACCAATGACATTGGTCACTTGGAACCCTTTGCTACGCAAAAATTGCGTCATCGTTTTTGAGCGTCCGCCAAATTGAGTGAATAAGTAATAGGTTTTCTCTTTATCAAGTTGGTGCAAACGATTTGGCAACTGGGTCAATGAAATACGCGTGACATTCGATCCAGTTAATAAATCGAAGGAATCAATAAACTCAGGATCCCTTAAATCTAAAATATTTACTGGTTCTTTTGCCGCAAGCAGCATAAATTCGTTTGTTGTTACTGAATAATCCATTTTTTTCAACAGCCTTTTCTTTTTTAGATTGATTCTCACTCTAATCTATTTAACGTGTGATTACAAGTTTCATCATAGGTAGTTTAAAGGAATTTGACGAAAAGTAAAGAAAACAATCTAAAAATTTTCAAAACTTGAATTGCGGCCGATTTTTTAGCCAACTCAAGAGAAAAAAGAGCGTTTTCGGTTTATGGAAAGGATATCGCTTGCGTGAATGAGAAGGCATCGTTAAAATAGTAATGACGGAGGGAAGAAAACAATGGGAAACTTTCATTTAGGAGAACTTAAGTTAAAAACGATCGCTATTCGTGTGCGAGACCGTGATGGAATGATTCATTTCTATCGAGATATCATTGGACTTCACTTATTGCGAGAAGAAAATGAATTAGCGATTTTAGGATACAAAGATCCAGCGAGTGAACTACTTTGGTTGGAAGAAAGTCCACGCGCGGATGAACACCGTGGCGAAGTCAAAAAAATGCAGCGAGTTTCATTAATTGTACCCAATATTGAGGAACTGGCAAACGTTTATTATCGCGCAGAAAAAGAAGACTATCCAGTTAAGTCTGCTTTACAAGCAGATGAAGAGAAAGGCTTGCTTTTTGAAGATCCTGAAGGAAATGAGATTGAGATCTTTTATGCGCCCAGTAAAGAACGTTCATTAGCTGAACCAATCAAATTAGATTTTACCGAACTACTAAAAAAATCCACGAAGCGTGAGAAAATCCATGAGGCCTATTTTGACAAAATCCATTTAAATGTCAGTAATGTGAAGAAACAAAAAGCGTTTCTTTCAGATGTCTTAGGGTTGACCGTGTATGATGAAAGCGAAGAAGAACTAGGATTAAACCGTGGTGAATTCAACGTGGGATTAACGACTGCGACAGGCGGTACAATTGATTTACCGACAGATAAAGTTCTTGGTTTGGATTTTCTGCAATTCAAAGTCTCAAAAGAAAAATTGCTGGAACTACGCGATCTTTTGACGAAAGAGAAATTGGATTGTTTTTGTGATAAAAAGAACTCTTTGATCACGCTTTATGATGCTGCCGGGATCGAATGGTGGTTCGTATTGAAATAAAGAATAAGACGGACGCGGCATATTGATGTCGCGTCTTTTTTTGCCTGTAATTTATCGATAGAGAGAAATACTCTTTTTAGTGGCAAGAAAGTCTGTTGCGGATTTGTGTTATACTTTTTTAGGAAATATACTCTAAGGAGGATGCTTATGTATCCTAAAACAGCTCAATTAATAAAAGAAAAAATGAGGGAAGGCGTTTTTCCCGGTGCCGTTTTTCATTTTATTGAAGATCAAAAAACTGAAACACATGTTTTAGGCAACGCACAAATTGAACCGGTACCAATAGCAATGCAGGAAGCATTTCTTTTTGATGTGGCTTCTTTGACCAAAGTCGTTTGCACAACGACAATTATGTTGAAATTAAAAGAGGCAGGTCGTTTTTCCTGGGATCAAACCTTGCATGAGTTGTTACCGGAATTTCAAGATGAAACAATCACGCTGCGTCATCTATTGACCCATACGTCAGATATTCAAACGTATATTCCTAATCGTGATCAGTTAAACGCCGAGGAGCTGCGGGCGGCCTATTTAACCTTGCAATCAGGTGAAAATATTGGAATTCGCGTGCAATATACCGATGCAGGCACGATTTTATTAGGGTTTTTGATTGAAAACTATTATCAAAAAGATCTAATCGAAGTTTTCAAAGAAGAAGTGCTGCAACCTTTAGGAATGACAGACAGCCTTTTCTTACCGCAACCGCCTTATGACCAGATCGTGCCGACTCAAAAGCTGACTGATGGTACAGTTTTAAAAGGCATAACCCATGATCCCAAAGCTCGAGTCCTAGCAGCACATGCCGGGAACGCGGGATTATTTACGAATATGAAAGATCTAAGTAAATTTGCGAAAATGTATTTGAATCTTGGACGGGTTAACGATATGATTTATTTACAGGATGAAACGATTCGAGAACTGCTCGAGGATCAGACACCATCAAAAAAGGGGAACCGTTCAATTGGCTGGGATTTAAAATCCAGTCCATTCGATCAAACGCTGCTGCTTTTTCATACAGGATATACGGGGACTTTTCTCATGCTGGATGTCGTAAAACAATCAGCGTTCATTTTTTTGTCAAATCGGGTTCATCCACTTGATCGACGCAGCCATTATGTGGCACAGCGAGATAAAATTCTAGCCTGTTACTTAGCTGAACGAGCAGAAATCTATCAAAAATAGCGCTCGGTCCAACTCGACAAAAAAAGAAATTTTGCGAGCGGCAACAAATAAAAAAAAACACTAAAATCAAAAAAGGGGCAAAAATCATGGAACCATTATTCTTACAACCAGTTTTTCAAGAAAAAATTTGGGGCGGCGATCAGCTGCATACAGTTTTTGGCTTTGATATTCCTAATGAAAAAATCGGCGAGGATTGGGCGATCAGCGGACATCCTCATGGTGTTAGTATCGTAGAAAATGGCCCTTACAAAGGTTGGAAAGTTAGTGATCTTTGGGCGGAACACCGTGAATTATTTGGGAATGCTAAAGGCGATGTGTTTCCATTATTGACTAAAATCTTAGATGCAGAAGATGATTTATCCGTTCAAGTACATCCAGATGACAGCTATGGTTTGAAACATGAAGGTGAACTAGGAAAAACAGAATGTTGGTACATCATCAATGCGAAACCGGGCTCAGAAATTGTTTATGGTCACAATGCCAAAACACGGGAAGAACTAGCGGCAATGATCGAAGCAGAACAATGGGATGATTTATTGCGTCGCGTTCCAGTTAAAAAAGGGGATTTTTTCTATGTCCCAAGCGGAACGATCCATGCGATTGGTAAAGGAATCATGATTTTAGAAACACAGCAAAGTTCAGATACGACATACCGCGTGTACGATTATGATCGCAAAGACGATCAAGGCAATACTCGTGAGCTGCATATCCAACAATCTATCGACGTAACGACCGTGCCAGCCATCAGTCCAGAATTAGAAGTCACAGAAAATAAAAAAGGGATCTCTTCAGTTATTACTTATTTAAAGACGGATTTCTTCAATGTCTACGAATGGGACGTCGTTGGCGAACTTTCACTTAAAAAAGATGGGGATTACACGTTAGTGACAGTCGTTGAAGGATATGGCAAGCTGATTGTCGACGGTCAAAGTTACGAAGTGAAACCAGGGACCAGCTGTATCTTGCCAGCGCAAATCACGGAATGGAAAGTAGCCGGCGAAATGAAGATTATCGCTTCGACTCCAGGAAAAAAATAAACCAAAAAGTGTTCAGTTTAGAAATAAAACGTTCTTGAAAAATTAAGTCCGATACTTTTCTAGATGCAAAAAAATGACCTCAGCAAAAAGCTGACGGTCATTTTTTTGTTTTATGGCAATTCCGGCAATTTGACATCTTCACCGTATTTATTTTTTAAAGCGGTATGCAGTAGCCGGACTGCCAACGATTTATTGCGAGCTAAGATGGGTCCATGAAAGTAAGAACCGTAGACATTTTTATAAATGACGCCTTCGCCTTGATCTTCACCATTGTTCCCGTTGCCTTTGACAATCGTACCAAGTGGTCGTTCGCCTTCGCCTAAAAAGGTTCGGCCATTATGATTTTCAAAGCCGTAGTAAGTCTCGCCAAATTCTTCATTATGAATCTCGATGTCGCCGATAAAGCGATGATTGTCTTGACTCAAAGTATAGTGATCCAACGCGCCGATGCCTTCGATCTTTTCACCGTTTGCGCCGATATAATAATGCCCCAATAATTGGTAGCCGCCGCAAATCGACAACAAGACACCGTTATTTTCGATGTATTGGGTCAACGCTTCTTTTTTTGTTTGAATATCTTTCGAGACGATGACTTGTTCATAATCCTGACCGCCGCCGATAAAGACAAAATCATATTTATCAGGTTGGAAATCTTGATAGATACTGATGATTTCTGAATGGATCTCGATTCCCATTTGTTTAGCATAATATTTCAAAGTCAAGAGGTTCCCATTATCGCCATAAGTGTTTAACAAATTTCCGTACAAATGTGCTAAATTCAATTCATAGTTAGCCACGATCCATCCCCCCATTGATGTAGCCTTTTTGGGCTAGTTCTTTGCGTAATTGCAAAACAGCTGTGTAAGTTGCCAAGATATACACGTGCTCTGTCGGCAATTGTTTGATTTTCTCAATAACATCCGTTAAACTTGCGGTTTCGGTCAGTTTTTCATCAGGAATACCGGCAACTTTTAAGCGCAGTGCCATATCTTGATGTCGATCGCCGCCTGCGATTACTGCGGGGACATCCATTTCAGCAAAGGCTTCATGATTGCCGTCCCAAATCCAGCTGATATCGATGCCGTCTGCATAATTTGCATTCAGCAAGGAGACCAATGAGAAGGGATAAGGAGCAAGGCCGATCATATCGATGACTTGATTTAAGCCGACGGGATTTTTGACTAAGACTAATGTGCATTTTTTACCATCGATTTCAAATTCTTCTTGTCGACCAAAGACTTTTTCATCGTAGCCTAGACCGCGTTTGATTTTTTCTTTGGAAACACCGTAGTATTCGGCGACGGCTGTTGCTGCCAATGCATTATAGACATTGTACATCCCGCCGACTTCGATCTTATAGTCTTGACCGTCAATCACAAATTCAGAAGATTTGTTATCCATTGCTTTCATCTCAGTTAATTTGTAATCTAATTCTGGTCGATGGAAACCGCAGTTTGGACAATAATAGTTGCCAAGGTTGGCATAAGTGATCATTTTGTATTTCAAGATGTGCTGACATTTCGGACAAAGCAATCCATCCGTGTTGTAATGCGCGTCTTGATCTTCATCAGGCAAATGATCAAAACCGTAATATTTTCTCGGATTGATCGTTTCTAAAGAATTAAAGATCGGCGAGTCGCCATTGCACAAAATTGGTGCCGTTGGTGATTTTGCTGCGCCGTCGACAATTAATTTATAAGTTGTATAAATCTCGCCATAGCGATCCATTTGGTCGCGGAAAATATTTGTGAACAAGAATAATTCTGGTTTGATATATTCTGTCACTTTACTCAAGCTGGCTTCATCAATCTCTAGAATCGCAATTTTCTTGGCACCTTTTTGATTTTTTGCATTCAAAAATGTTGAGACGATCCCTTGCACCATATTGGCACCGGTCGGATTTGTCAAAACGTAATCAAATTCTTGTTTCAAAATATTAACAGTTAAAGCTGTCGTCAATGTTTTCCCGTTTGTTCCGGTCACAACGACGACTTTATAATCTTTCACTAAAGTATCTAAAATTTTTGGATCCATCTTTAAAGCCAGTTGACCAGGATAGCTGGACCCACCTTTAAAGAAGGTTTTTAATACCCATTGGGCAGTTCTGCCGGCAGTAATTGCCAGTTGACTCCGTAACCCCATTACACATCCTCCATGTCTGTAACGAATTTAATTTATCTTATCATATTTAAAAAAAAAATTTAAACAGCTTTCCTTTTTCTTAAGGTTCTAACTCTCGACTACTTAGTTGTGCAGTCCAGTCGCATTCATAAAAAAAGCCGGGGACAAGATTTTTCCCCTAGCCAATAATAATCTTTTCTTCTGGAAATTCATAGCCCAAGTCTTGTGTTTCTTTTGGTACAAAGAGCATCAATGTGTAAAGCATTCCGATACGGCCGATGAACATCAAAATAGCGATCATGATTTTTCCAGTATTGGAAAGATCCGCGGTGATCCCTAATGAAAGTCCAGTCGTTCCAAAAGCAGAGGTGACTTCAACAATGATTGCAATCAAGGAATGATCTTCAGTCGCTGTCAAAAAGAGGATGCTGAACAAACACATCCCAGCAGAAAGCATAAAGACAACAACTGATTTTCGGACATCTTCTTGAGCAATCTTGCGTCCAAAAATGTTGATATCGTTCTCGTTTTTCAAAAAAGAATACAGATACAAACCAATGATCGCAATCGTCGTAGTTCGGATCCCACCGCCGACTGAACTTGGCGAACAGCCGATGAACATCAGTAAAGAAAAAATGATCAAGGTCGTATTTTGAAAAATAGTCAAATCATGGATCTGTAAACCGGCATTGCGTGCTGTCATAGAATAAAAGGATGAATTCAGCCATTGATCGAATAGATTCATGTTGGCAAAACTATGATCTTTTTCCAATAACCAAATCGCGACCGCACCTCCGATAAAAAGGATGAAGAATGCCAACAAGGCGATTTTTGAAAAGAGGCTGAATCGAAACGGCAACTTTGATTTGGAGCGTTTGTGGTAGATCCAGCCGTGAAAATCCATCAAGACAGGAAATCCAATCCCACCAATAAAAATCAAGATCATGATTGTAACAATAAAAAAGACATCGTGGGAAAAAGGAATGATCGATTCCCCTGTCACATCAAAGCCTGAATTGGTCAATGCAGAGATAGATTGATAAAAACCAAAAAAGATTGCTTCTGAAATTTTATGATAATAACCAGCAAGATAGAAATAAATCGAAAAAATCGTCCCGAAAAGGACTTCAATCGCCAATAAAATCGTGAAAGTAATCCGAATCAAGTTAACGATCCCACTGAGGCGCGGCTGATTCATATCTGTCATGATCAATTGCCGCTGTTTCAAAGTGATCCGCCGCTTAGATACAATAAAAAAGAAAGTGGTGATCATCATAATCCCTAGACCGCCAATATGGAACAAAACCTCTAGAACTAGGACGCCGGCATCATTAAAGACCGAATTGATGTCAAAAGTCGTCAAGCCTGTCACTGAAATTGTGGAGATTGCCATAAAGACCATATCGAGAAATGGGACGTGCGAACCTGGTTCGCGAAAAATTGGCAAATAAAATAGGATTAAAGAAAGAATCGTCATAGCTAAATAATAGAAGACGATGATTTGAATCGAAGAAAACCGATTGTTTAATTTTTGCCAGTTTTTTTTGAAAAAATTAATCCGTCGATCAAAATTCATGGAAGGCTCCTTACACGATCTGTTCAAAATACGAACAGCAAAATTTTGTAACAATAAATTCAGTATAGCATGGTTTTTTGAAAAAAACTCCCACCGGTTTGGTAGGAGAGAGGATGTTCTATCTGATTAGTTATCTTGTACAGTTGCTGCTATGTCGATTTCACGAATGTTGACTTCTTGTGGCATGTCATAAATAAATTTCACTGTTTCAGCGACATGTACAGGGTCAAGAGTAATTCCTCCCATGCTTTCTTTCCATGCTTGATAATCAGTTAAAGCATTTTGATCCGTTACGTGGGTCAATAATTCCGTTTCAGCAGCGCCAGGAGCGACTAAAGACACGCGAACATTTGAACCAGAAACTTCTTCGCGGATTGTTTCACTTAAACCATGTACACCGAATTTTGAAGCAACATAAGCAGCATGGTTGGTGAAGGTTTTCTTCCCAGCAAGTGAAGACATATTGATGACCGTTCCATGTTTGCGTTCCGTCATGCTAGGTAATACGATTTGCATGCCATTTAATACGCCCAGGACATTTGTGTTCATCATTGTTTGCCATTCGGCTGGATCTTGATTCAAGACATTTCCTAATAACATCACACCCGCATTATTGACCAATAAATCGACGGGGCCGTAAGCAGTTTCCGCCTTTTTGATGCTGCTTGCGAATGCTTTGAAATCTGTAACATCGACTTTTTCAATCATGACATTCTCAAAATTTAATGGCAAAGCTTTGATTTTTTCAATGCGGCGACCTAACAAAAGTAGTGGATTTCCTGCTTGATTAAAAAGTTTAGCAATCTCAGCTCCAAATCCAGAACTAGCTCCTGTAATAACGACCAACGACTTTTTCATATAAATTGCCTTCTTTCAAAATTATGATACACTGACTTTACTACCTGGAGTTAACTCCAGGTCAAGAAAGAAGTTTAAAAAAATGAAAAAATTTTTGATTGGTGATATCACAAAGATGTACGGCATCTCCCAAGACACTTTAAGATACTATGATAAAGCAGGACTGTTGCCCTTTGTTAAAAAAAATCAAGTCGGTCGTAGAGTATTTACGGAGGATGATCTTGGGTATATTGAGGTAATTGATTGCTTGAAGCGCTCAGGAATTCCTATTAAAGAAATTGCAAAGTTTATGGATTGGTGTGTCCAAGGGGATAAGACTTTGCCACAACGCTATGCATTTATGGTAGAACAAGAAGTTGCCTTGGAGAAGAAAATCCAAGAATTGCAAACGCAACTGGATTTTTTACGCTGGAAAAAATGGTATTATAAAACTGCTAATGAAGCAGCGACAGAGGAAATCTTCTTTAAAGAAGACACACGTCAAGTGGATAAGAAATGGCGTAAAAAGTATTTAGAGACAATAAAGCCTGAATCGATTTAAGATTCGGGCTTTTCATTAGTTCTATAGTAATAAAAATAATTACTTATAGCATTGAGCACAGATGTTCTTAAAAAGGTAGCCTGAGCTTTTATTGAAATTAATTATTAATTCTTCTAAGATGAAGCATTAATGAAAATTATTACTGTAAATCATCGGGCTTTTCCGCTATAATACGATAGGAACAAAAGGGAAAGGTGACAAGAAATGGCCCAGCTTTTTTTTAAATACGGTGCGATGAATAGCGGCAAAACAATTGAAATATTGAAGGTCGCGCATAATTATGAGGAACAAAATAAACCGGTAGTATTGATGACTAGCGGAATAGATACACGTGATGGAATTGGAACGATTTCTAGTCGGATCGGCTTGAGCCGGCCCGCAATCCCTGTTTTTTCCGAAACCAATATCTTTGAATTCATTAAAAATCTCGAGTACAAACCTTATTGTGTATTGATCGATGAATCGCAATTTTTAACAAAAGAACATGTCGTACAGTTAGCGCAAGTCGTGGATGAATTAGATATCCCAGTGATGGCTTTCGGGTTAAAAAATGATTTTCGTAACGAGATGTTTGAGGGCTCAAAATATTTACTGCTTTATGCAGATAAATTAGAAGAGCTAAAAACGATTTGCTGGTTCTGCCACAAAAAGGCTACGATGAACTTGCATTACATTGACGGACACCCCGTTTATGAAGGAACTCAAGTTCAAATCGGTGGCAATGAAGCCTACTATCCTGTTTGCCGCAAGCATTATCTACATCCAGAAACAGCTCACGAAGCTGAGTAGAATCTTTAGAAGCAAAACTTTTTGCGAAAACTAGAAACATTAAAATAAATGAGGATGTCAGTTCCGCTTTTAGCAGGATTTAATGGTCTAAGCGTATAGCGGAATGATATACGTGATGAAAATCAGATTTATTTTTGAAAAAAAATAATTACATTAAAATGAATTAGGATGTCAGTTCCGCTTTTAGCAGGATTTAATGGTCTAAGTGTATAGCGGAATGATATACGTGATGAAAATCAGATTTATTTTTGAAAAAAATAATTACATTAAAATGAATTAGGAGGAATTTTATCCATGTATGATCAACTGCAAGCAATTGAAGATCGTTATGAAGAGCTTGGCGAGTTGCTGAGTGATCCGGAAGTTATCAATGATACGCAGCGTTTTATGCAGCTTTCAAAAGAAGAAGCCGGGACTAGAGAAACGGTCGACACGTATCGCCGCTATAAAAAAGTGGTGGAAGGTATCAGTGATGCAGAAGAATTATTAGGTGAAAATCTAGATGCTGAGATGGCTGAAATGGCTAAAGAAGAATTGTCTGACTTGAAAAAGGAAAAAGAAGTTCTAGAAGATGAAATCAAGATTTTGCTATTACCGAAAGATCCAAATGATGACAAGAATATTATCATGGAAATTCGCGGAGCTGCTGGTGGAGACGAAGCGGCACTGTTTGCGGGTGATTTGTTCAATATGTACCAAAAATACGCAGAAAATCAAGGTTGGAAGACAGAAGTCATGGAAGCCAATGTAACTGGTATCGGCGGATACAAAGAAGTCATCATGATGATCACAGGCGACAATGTGTATTCTAAATTGAAATACGAAAGCGGTGCGCATCGTGTTCAGCGGGTACCTTCAACGGAATCTCAAGGACGAATCCATACGTCTACTGCGACAGTCGTCGTGATGCCTGAAGCAGAAGAAGTAGAAATCGATATGGCGGACAAAGACATTCGGACGGATATTTATCATGCATCCGGTGCCGGTGGACAGCACGTCAACAAAACGGCTTCGGCTGTTCGTTTGACTCACATTCCAACAGGGATCGTAGTAGCGATGCAAGATGAACGTTCTCAAATCAAAAATCGCGAAAAAGCGATGAAGATCTTACGTGCTCGAGTTTATGATAAGATTCAACAAGAAGCGCAAAGCGAATACGATGCCAGCCGTAAATCCGCTGTTGGTACTGGCGATCGTTCTGAACGGATTCGGACGTACAACTTCCCACAAAATCGTGTGACCGATCACCGAATTGGTTTAACGATTCAAAAATTAGATCAGATCCTAGCAGGCAAGCTAGATGAGATTATCGATGCCTTGATTGTGTATGATCAAACCAAAAAATTGGAAGATATGCAAAATGGCTAAAACTTATGTAGAAGTCCTGTCAGGGGCTTCTTCTTTTTTAGAAGCGGCCGGTAAAGAAGGTTATGCGATCGAATATCTTTTTTTAGCTCGCAAAAATTGGGATAAAACGCAATGGCTATTGCACATGCGTGAAGAGATTCCAACTGCAGACGAGGCGATAATTGAAAAAGATTTAGCTAAGTTGATGGAAAACATTCCGCCGCAATATTTATTAGGCTTTGAATATTTCTTTGACCATCGTTTCAAAGTCACGGCAGATACATTGATTCCGCGGCCAGAGACAGAAGAATTGGTTGCACTTTGTTTAGAGCTGAATGTTTCCTCACCCAAGAAAGTTGTCGATATCGGGACCGGTACAGGGGCTATCGCGATTAGTCTGAAACTAGCACGTCCCGATTGGCAAGTGACGGCTGTGGATATTTCTGAAGGCGCTTTGCAAGTAGCTGAAGAAAATGCGAAAAATTTGCAAGCAGCGATCGATTTTAGGCAAAGTGATGTATTGTCAGCCATTACTGAAAAGCAAGACATCATCATCAGTAATCCGCCTTATATCAGTAAAGACGAATGGGATTTGATGGATGAAAGCGTCCGAACATATGAGCCGAAAACAGCGTTGTTTGCTGAAAACAATGGTCTAGCGATCTATCAAAAAATCGCTATTGAAGGACAGAAATGGTTAAATCCGCAAGGGATGATTTTCTTAGAAATCGGTTTTCGTCAAGGAACTGCTGTCCAACTAATCTTTCAAACAGCGTTTCCTGAAAAAAAAGTGACGATCCATCAAGATATGTCCGGCAATGATCGAATGATTGTCGTCTGCTGAAAAAATTATTTTTAATAGGTAAAGCAATAAAAAAACAATGATACAGCAATGTTTCAAAAAATAAAAAGTTATCAACATGGTTATACACACTTGACAAGTTGATTATCCACAGCAAGGGGATAACTCGCTTGCCGATGTTTATAAATCAGGAAGAATAAAAAAAGGAGCTGTGGAGAAACTGTGGAAACAAAAATTTTTAAATCAGATCAAATAAATCAAGCAGCAGCATTATTACGCCAAGGAGAACTGATAGCTTTTCCAACCGAAACTGTCTATGGATTAGGAGCTGATGCGCTTTTGCCGCAATCAGTTGAGCAAGTTTTTACAGTTAAAGGACGTCCTAGCGACAATCCATTGATCGTTCATGTAGTCGATTTTCCGATGACTAAAGAATTCGTGGAAAGCTATCATCCGTTGACTGAAAAAATCGTAAAAAATTTTTGGCCTGGGCCGTTAACATTGATTTTTTCAATCAAACCAGGCAGTTTAAGTCCGGTTGTTACCGGTGGTTTATCCACAGCTGCTTTTCGAATGCCTGATAATGAAATGACACTGGCTTTGATTGAAAAAACGGGAGCGCCACTGGTTGGACCTAGCGCGAATACATCAGGAAAACCTAGTCCGACTACAGCACTGCACGTGTATCATGATCTAAAAGGGAAAATTGCTGGTATCTTAGATGACGGCGCGACCCAAATCGGTGTAGAATCGACAGTTCTAGATTTAAGCGGCGAGGTACCGACAATTTTGCGGCCAGGCGCGATCACAAAAGAAAAATTAGAAGAAGTATTAGGGATCGAGATTCCTTTGGATAAACATTTAGTCAAAGAAAGCGAGACACCAAAATCACCTGGAATGAAATACAAACATTACTCACCAGACACGCCGGTCTTGATGATCCGACCAGCTGACTGGAACAACGCGTTAGACTGGGCAAAAAGCAACGAGAAAAAAGTTGGTTTATTAGCAACGCCAAAAGTTGCGAAACGATATGAATCAGCGGATCGGTTTGTATTTGATGAAGATACGATCGAAGCGGCCACTCGCGGATTGTTCAGCGGATTGCGGGCTTTGGATGAAGGGCATAAAGTTGATGTGATCTTTGCAGAAGTTTTTCCTGAGGATCACTTAGGATTAGCTTATATGAATCGTTTGAAGAAAGCCGCGGCACAAAACTATTTTGCAGAAAAGTAAACAAAAAATTCGATTATCTGTTAAATCTTTCGTATACTTAAATCACAAAAATGAAAGGTGGCGTTGGGATGGATTATAAAACACTAGATCCTGAACTATGGGGAGCAATCGAAAATGAAGCGGAGCGTCAAGAACAGAATATTGAATTGATCGCTTCAGAGAATATCGTATCAGAAGCTGTACAAATGGCTCAAGGGAGTGTCTTAACAAATAAATATGCGGAAGGATATCCTGGACGTCGTTATTATGGTGGCTGTGAATTCATCGATGTCGTAGAAAATCTAGCAATCGATCGCGCAAAAGAATTATTTGATGCGAAATTTGCAAATGTCCAAGCCCATTCTGGCTCGCAAGCCAATCAAGCGGCTTATTTCTCACTAATCCAACCAGGAGATACAGTTTTAGGCATGGATCTATCAGCCGGCGGTCATTTGACGCATGGATCTCCAGTGAATGTCAGTGGCAAGTTGTATAACTTTGTCAGCTATGGCGTAGATCCGCATACTGAAACAATCGACTATGAAGTTGTTCGTATTTTAGCGCGGAAACATCGACCTAAATTGATCGTAGCAGGCGCGAGTGCGTATAGTCGGACGATTGATTTTGCCCGTTTTCGTGAAATTGCGGATGAAGTTGATGCAAAATTGATGGTAGATATGGCTCATATTGCCGGTTTAGTTGCAACTGGTTTACATCCTAATCCAGTCCCTTATGCAGATGTCGTTACTTCAACGACACATAAAACACTGCGCGGACCTCGCGGCGGTCTGATCTTGACGAATGACGCAGACTTAGCGAAAAAAATCAACAGCGCCGTCTTCCCTGGTTTGCAAGGCGGCCCGTTGGAACACGTGATTGCAGCTAAAGCAGTTGCTTTTAAGGAAGCTTTAGCACCGGAATTTAAAACATATAGTGAACAAGTTTTAGAAAATATCCAAGCAATGGTCAAAGTCTTCAATCAAACACCAGAAACACGTGTGATTTCTGGCGGTAGTGACAATCATTTGCTCTTGCTTGAAGTAACTGGTTTTGACATTACAGGACGTGAAGCAGAAGAATTATTGGACAGCGTCCACATAACAGTCAATAAAAACTCAATTCCTTTTGAATCAAAAAGTTTTAAAGAAACTAGCGGCGTCCGAATCGGTACAGCGGCAATCACCAGCCGCGGATTCAAAGCAGAAGATGCAAAACAAGTAGCTGAATTGATCGTTGAAACCTTGCGTTCGAAAGGTGAAAAAGAAAAATTAGCAGAGCTCCGCGAAGCAGTTTTAGAATTAACAAAATCTCATCCAATTCATTCACATTAGACTAGTTTTCTGCCGGCAGTTGTCTTATAATTAGGAGAAATGCAGAATAAAGGAGCAATTTAATATGGGCAAGTTTCAAGTAATCGATCATCCATTGATCCAACATAAATTAACGATTATTCGTGATAAAAACTGTGGAACGAAAGTTTTCCGTGAAGTAGTCAATGAAATCGCAATGTTGATGGCGTACGAAGTTTCTCGTGATATGCCGCTAGAAGAAGTTGAGATTGAAACACCAATCACAGTGTCTAAGCAAAAGACATTATCAGGGAAAAAAGTCGCAATCGTACCAATCTTGCGTGCTGGTATCGGCATGGTAGATGGTATTTTAGAATTGATCCCAGCTGCTAAAGTTGGACACATCGGAATGTTCCGTGATGAAGAAACGTTTGAACCGCATGAATATTTCTTCAAAATGCCAGAAGATATCGACAGCCGTCAATTATTCATCGTTGACCCTATGTTAGCTACTGGTGGTTCCGCAATTATGGCGATCGACTCATTGAAAAAACGCGGGGCATCAAATATGAAATTTGTTTGTTTAGTTGCCGCACCTGAAGGCGTAAAATTGCTGCAAGAAGCACATCCTGATGTAGATATTTACACAGCTGCATTAGACGATAGATTGAATGAACAAGGCTACATTGTTCCTGGTTTGGGCGATGCAGGGGACCGTTTATTCGGAACAAAATAAAAAAAGCGAGCCGTTTAAACGGTTCGCCTTTTTTTATAAAACTAGATTTTTTTCATTTGTTTATAGTTGATGACGACAACACCATTGGATTGATTAATCAAGTCTCCGTTGTCTTGTTTTTCATCAATTTCAATAACTGCTGCGTTTCTCAATTGTTTAGTAACGAACCCGGTTTGGGACTCGCCCCGAATAGTGAACATAACGTGTGTCTTTACGGGGAATTCTTTCCCAGCTTCGGAAGGATCAACGTGTGCCTCTATTTTGCCAAATGTAGCCATCTATTTCGAACGCCTCCTTTTATCACATGTTTTATTTTAACATATTTTCAATTTTTTTTCATGTAATCGCTTTTTAAGAAGAATCTTACTTTACTTTTCTTAAAAAGTTTTTTATAATTTCTCTTGTACCAATTGCCAGCTTAGCTCAGTTGGTAGAGCAACGCACTCGTAACGCGTAGGTCACAGGTTCAAATCCTGCAGCTGGCACTACTAAAAAAGCCGTCACATCAAGGTTATCCTCGATTGTGACGGCTTTTTGTTTTAAATTTTTTTCAAAAATGGGTAGAGATTAAGTTTAGTTGCTAAAGAAATTAAAGACATTGAAATAATTAAGCGGAGCACATAGCCTCTAAACTAGGTGCTCTTTTTCATAGTAGTAGAATTTTTTACTACTTTTGAAGTACCACATCAATTGTATAAAAAAATAAATGCGCCGATTCCTAACAAGACTATTTTGTTTATTAAGCGATTGACTGGTGATGCTTCAAATTTTTGACAGGTTCAAGCTAGTAATATATGGTATCTTATGAAAGTAATAAAGGAATTTAATCACTATATTCATACATAGTTTTGAAGGAGAAGAATGAAGAAAGTAGCTGGATTTCATATAAGTGTACTGATTTATATTTTATTTATGTATCTTACGCAAGAAACATTTTCTTTTATGGGGCTAAATATCTTTTTGGCTTGGCTGCCGCTTATTTTTGGGCGGTTTTTTTTGAGAGGGAAAAACAAATGGCCTTTTTTGTTCATACCATTGTGGCTGTTATTTTTCCCAAATGTTCCGTATTTACTGACTGATCTGTTTCATTTAGCGAGCCTAGGTATCTATCAATCCGGCGGACATTTTTTGAATATCACTAGTGACTGGTGGGCATATCTGACGCTAGTATTGCCGACAATAGTGATGGTTTTTATTGGTATGGCGCAAGTGTTCAAATTGTTTTCGGCAATTAAGTTGTCGGTCAGACAAAAAATCGCAAGTTTTGTGCTTTTAGCATTTTTAGCCAGTGTTGCAATTTACATCGGACGATTTGAACGGATTCATTCGATCGAATTGTTGATTCATCCATTGGCAGTTTTTAAATTATTGGTGATTGATTGGAACTTAGCCAAAGTTCAATTTGTTTTGCTATTCAGTATTTTACAGCTGGGAATCTGGGGATTGATTTATTTTTTACGGCGAGATGGTCAAGAAGAATAAAGATTTTGCAAAGTCAGCGGTGGTGACTTTTCTTTGGACAAAGAAGCGTCTATAATGATACGAGTATACTGGTGGAAAAGAGATGAATAATGGATAGACTAAAGAATAATAACGATAGCCGGATTGATTACGGCGTTATTTTACCTGTTTTTATATTGTGTTTGATCGGGTTGCTTTCCTTATATGTGGCATTGACCCAAGATCCAAAAAATCCCAATGTTTTTCGGGGGCTTGCTATGCAGTCTATTTGGTATGTGGTTGGGGCGTTAGCAGTTGTAATTATCATTCATTTAGACGCGAAGCTTTTATGGCGCTTGACGCCGTTTTTGTATGTGATCGGTATAGCGGTCATGTTGGCGTTATTAAAATTTTATGATCCAACCTTGGCAGGTTTAACGGGTTCAAAAAACTGGTTTAAGTTTGGAACGTTGACTTTTCAGCCTTCTGAGCTGATGAAAATCGCCTATATATTGATGATGGCATTGATCATTACCAAACACAATGTAACGAATAAACTGCACAGTTTAAAAACAGATGCACAACTGATCGGCAAGATGTTGTTAGTCACGTTGCCGGTTTTAGGCCTAGTACTAGCACAAAAAGATTTTGGGACGATGTTAGTCTTTCTTGCTATTTTTGCGGGAATGTTTTTGATGTCAGGGATCTCTTGGCTGATCATAGTTCCTGCGATGGCTTTAGCCGTTGTTTTAGGGGGATCATTGATATTTTTAGTTATGACAGATACAGGTCGGGAATTACTGACTCATATTGGCTTTAAAAATTATCAATTTGCTCGGATCGATTCATGGCTTGAACCGTTCCACGATCCTCAAGGAAAAAGTTTTCAGCTGGCTCATGCATTGATGGCGATTGGTTCTGGCGGGATGTTTGGGACAGGGTATAACGTCAGCAATGTTTACGTACCAGTACGAGAATCTGATATGATCTTTACTGTGATTGGTGAGAATTTTGGTTTTATTGGCGGAGCATTTGTGATTTTGCTTTATTTCATGTTGATTTATCGAATGATTCGTCTGTGTTTTGATATGAATAATGAATTTTATGCGTATATCGCTTCGGGGATCGTTATGATGATGTTGTTCCATGTTTTTGAAAATATTGGAGCAAATATTGGCTTGTTGCCATTGACTGGGATTCCATTGCCATTTATCAGTCAAGGGGGCTCATCGATTTTAGGCAATATGATCGGAATCGGTTTGATCTTGTCGATGCGCTATCAAAGTGCCAATAAACAGCCTATAAGGAGGACGCGTCGTGGTTAAATTTTACTGGTATCCTAAATGTTCTACTTGCCGTAAAGCAAAAGCTTGGTTAGATCAGGCGGGGGTCGATTATGAAACGGTTGATTTGATCCAGGCGACACCTTCGGCTGATACGTTTGAACAGTGGTTGACAGCTAGCGATTTGCCGTTGCGAAAATTTTTTAACACAAGCGGGATGAAGTATCGCGAACTAGGATTAAAAGATAAACTAGCCGATCTATCTGTGCGAGAAGCTAGCGAATTGTTAGCAAGCGATGGAATGCTGGTGAAGCGTCCGCTATTAATCAAAAATGAGCAATTTTTATTGAATGGTTTTAAAGAAGCGGCTTACGAAGAAAACCGCTCAAATTTTTAGCAGTAAGAAGTTAAATAGATCAACTAAAGTTTTATTAAAACAGCAGACACTTTGATTGACAAGGCTGGAAAATAGGAATAGATTCTCCTATGAAAAAGGATCTTTTTAATATGAAAAAGGAGTGTTTTAATCAAATGAGTTACTTGAAAAAAAATGAAGGTCTATGGATTTTACATAACGATAAAGATTACTGCATGGGGTTGACTTCAGAGCAGGCAGATGCACTGGGTGAAGTGACCTTTGCCTCATTACCAAAAGTGGGTCAAACAGTGAAAGCTGGAGAACCGCTGATAGAGCTTGAAGCCGAAAAAGCAGTCCAAGAATTTAAAAGTCCATTGACCGGTGTCGTTTCTTCAATCAATGAAAAAGTCTCAGCTGATCCTAAAGCATTGAATGCTGAAGATGAATTGGATGCTTGGATCTTGTCTTTACGTGAAGTTGACGTAAACGAATTTGAAAACTTGTAAAAAGTTTCAATTGATGTTTGACAGGATGAAAACAGCCTGATATAATCCTCTCATATACATGAGAAAGCGATGAAAAGAAAAGTACATCTGATTAAAGTACAAAGAGAGCTCCGGTATGCTGAAAAGGAGTTATGGCAGTTAGATGGAAAATGGTCTTTGAGCAGGATGGATGAGGAAATGATTGCCGAGTCTATCACGGGAGTGCCCGTTACAGCACCTCAGTATGCGGATTATGCAAGTACTGGAAGAGGTTGTGATCGCAAGGTCAGAACGAATTTTAGGTGGTAACACGGAAGTCATAGCTTTCGTCCTAGGTGTACAATTGTACATACTTAGGACGAAAGCTTTTTTTGTTCATTTTTTCCTGCTTCAACAGGTTAGAAAAATGAAATATGAAATGACAGCAAGATTATTTTTCACTTTTTGAAAAATAGTTTCTTTACAGCAAATTAGCTGTAAGTGATTGAGAAAGGGTGTAAGGAAAAGATGGCGTTGATTGAGTTAAATCAAGTAGGAAAAAGTTTCGCCGGTAAAACTGGACCGATCCGCGCAGTCGATGGAATCAACCTAGCGATCGAAGAAAAAGATGTTTATGGCATCGTCGGGTATTCAGGAGCTGGTAAGAGTACATTGGTTCGTTTGTTAAATGGATTAGAAACGCCGACAAGCGGACAAGTTTTAGTTAATGGTGAAGATGTTGCTAAGCTTCAAGGAGCAGCATTAAGAACTTTTCGTAAAAAAGTGGGAATGATCTTTCAACATTTTAATCTATTGTGGTCGCGAACGGTGATCGAAAATATCCAGCTTCCACTAGAATTAGCAGGTGTAGAAAAAAGTCAGCGGCATAAAAAAGCAGAAGAGTTATTGAATTTAGTTGGACTCCAGGGTCGAGGAGATGCATATCCTTCTCAATTATCTGGTGGGCAAAAACAACGAGTCGGCATCGCTCGGGCATTAGCTAACGATCCAGATATTCTGCTTTGCGATGAAGCGACCAGTGCGCTGGACCCGCAGACAACAGAAGAAGTTTTAGAATTATTAGCAGATATCAATCAGAAATTAGGATTAACGATCGTGTTGATTACGCACGAGATGAACGTGATTCGCAAAATCTGTAACAAGGTCGCTGTGATGGAATTAGGAAAAATCGTCGAAGAAGGTTCTGTCCGCGAAGTCTTCCGCCATCCACAACAGGAAGTGACCAAGATTTTCGTGCAGCAAGATCTCGAACCAAAAACAGATCCTTCAGACTTATTGGCAGAATTTATCAAAGAGAACCCAACCGGAACTTTAGCAACATTGCACTTTTTAGAAAACAATGCCAATGAGCCAGTTGTTTCACAAGCGATTCGAAAATTTCCAATCAATATCAGTATTGTTTATGGGAACATTGAACGAGCATCCAGCAGTTCTTTTGGGACGCTGACGGTTCAGCTGACCGGAGAGCCGAAAGAAATTGATTTAGCGATTGATTTTATCGAGAGTCAACAAGTCGGAGTGGAGGTGCTGCATCGTGGATAAGAGTTTTACAGAGACATATTTAAATTTCCAACAAGTTTCTTGGGATACATTAAAAGAAGCCATCAATGATACGTTGTTCATGACAATCATATCAATGGTGATCGTGTTTATTTTAGGCTTGTTGCTAGGCTTATTACTGTATTCGTTAGGCCGCAAACATTCCAGCACCCGTAGCGTGTTATACGGATTGGTTTCGATTTTTAGTAATATTTTCCGCTCGACACCGTTTATGATCTTGATGGTCTTGATCATTCCATTTACTAAAACATTAGTAGGAACGATGTTGGGAGCCAAAGCCGCAATACCTGCCTTAGTTTTATCGGCAGCACCATTTTATGCACGATTAGTCGAGATTGCTTTTCGAGAAGTCGACTCCGGTGTTTTAGAAGCAGCGGATTCGATGGGAGCTAGCTATTTTCAAACAATCTATAAAGTCTTGATTCCGGAAAGTTTACCGGCTTTGATCTCTGGGTTAACCGTTACTGCCGTTTCAATGATTGGCTTCACCGCGATGGCTGGTGCGATCGGAGCAGGGGGGCTTGGAGCGTTAGCTTGGCAAGAAGGGTATCAACGAGGCAACTATACGGTTACTTTAGTAGCGACAGTCATTATCTTGATCATCGTCTTCATCGTTCAAGGTATCGGTGATTTCTTGACGAAGAAAACAGATAAGCGCTGATAGTTAGAACATTTAAATCTATTAAAATTATTTAGGGGGAATTAGTAATGAAAAAGAAAATTTTGGGATTTGCAGCAGTAGCATTATTAACAGTAGGTCTAGCAGCTTGTGGAAACAGCGGATCAGATTCAGCTGACAGCAGTAAAAAAGAAGACAAAACATTAGTCGTCGGAGCATCACCAACACCTCACGCAGAAATCTTGGAACATGTGAAACCATTGCTTGAAAAAGAAGGCGTAAAACTAGAAATCAAAAAATTTGATGATTATGTATTACCTAACAAGGCATTAGCGGATGGAGATATCGATGTCAACTATTTCCAACACAAACCATTTTTCAACAAAGCCGTAAAAGAAAATGACTACAAATTCTCTGATGTTGGATCCGTTCACATCGAGCCAATGGGTTTTTATTCTAAAAAAATTAAAGATATCAAAGATTTGAAAGATGGTGCAACAATCATTACTTCAAACTCTGAATCTGATTGGGGCCGGATCATCACAATTTTACAAGATGCCGACTTAGTAACAGTCAAAGATGGAGTCGATTTAGAAACAGCAACATTTGATGATATCGCAGAAAATCCAAAGAATTTGAAATTTGAACATTCAATAGATCCTGCATTGCTTGCAACAACTTACGAAAATGATGAAGGCGATCTAGTAGCGATCAATGCTAACTTTGCTTATGGAGCTGGGTTGAACCCAGTCAAAGATTCTCTATTACTTGAAAAAGACAAATCACCATACGCAAATATCTTAGCAGTTCGTACTGAAGACAAAGATAATGCTAGTGTTAAAAAGTTAGAGAAAGTCTTACATGAAAAAGACGTTCAAGACTGGATCTTAGAAAAATGGGATGGTTCTGTAAAACCTGTTAATGAATAAAGTCGATTTAGCGCTGAGAGAATTCATTCTTTCAGTGCTAATTTTTTCGTTTTTAGAGCAAACAGTTTTACAAATTTTTAAAAGATCGAAAAATGAAGTCTAACTGCTTGTATAGAATAAAATCAAGAGAAGCAAATCTATAATAATTCTAAATAAAAAACAGTTTATTAGAATAAAATGAGTGAATCAGTTTGTATTCCATTCTCATTTAGTCTAAAATATGTGAGAACGAGAAAAAAATTTTGGAGGTACTTTCATGTCAGTTTTAGAGATCAAAGACTTGCACGTTGCCATTGATGATAAAGAGATTTTAAAAGGTGTAAACCTTGTGATGAAAACGGGAGAGATCCACGCTATCATGGGGCCGAACGGAACGGGGAAATCTACTTTATCCGCAGCGGTCATGGGCAACCCAAATTATAAAGTCACTAAAGGCGAGATCCTTTTCGATGGCAAAAACATTTTAGACTTGGAAGTCGATGAACGAGCACGCTTAGGTTTATTTCTAGCGATGCAATATCCAAGTGAGATCCCAGGAATCAGCAATGCTGAATTCATGCGGGCAGCGATCAATGCGCGCCGTGGAGAAAATGAAAAAATCTCTGTAATGCAATTCTTAAAAAAATTAGATAAAAAAATGGCATTGTTGAATATGCCCGAAGAAATGGCAGAACGCTATTTAAATGAAGGTTTTTCAGGCGGAGAAAAGAAACGAAACGAAATTTTACAATTATTGATGATCGAACCAACTTTTGCGATCTTAGATGAAATCGACTCAGGCTTAGACATTGATGCATTAAAAGTTGTTTCTAAAGGAATCAATGAAATGCGGGGTAAAGAATTTGGGGCGTTGATCATTACCCATTACCAACGACTATTAAATTATATCGTGCCTGATGTAGTGCATATCATGATGGATGGTAAAGTTGTCATGACTGGTGACGCAGAATTAGCGAAACGTTTAGAAGCTGAAGGTTACGCAGGAATATCTGCTGAATTAGGTATCGATTACAAAGAAGAAGTTTAGGAGGACAAGATAGATGAAAAAATGGACAGAATATCTTGAGGCCGTTAAAGCTTACTCAGCTGAATGGGCCGAACCTCAATGGATGACGGATTTACGGGTCGATGCATTAAATAAAATCGATGAATTGCCGCTGCCTGTAATTGAAAAAGTAAAATTTGCGCGCTGGAATCTTTACAATGTAAAACCAGAACACCAACAAGTGGCCGGAACGATCCCAAGCTTTGATGAAATGAAAGACAATCCACTGATCGTGCAAACAGGTGAAACGACTGTTTTTGAACAAATCCCTGCTAAGCTTGCAGATCAAGGTGTAATTTTTACAGATTTAGTCACGGCATTGCAAGAACATCCTGAATTGGTCAAAGAATATTACATGCAAAAAGCAGTCCCAGTTGAGGAAAACTCAATGACTGCTCTACATGCAGCATTTATGAACAATGGGGTCTTTTTATACGTACCAAAAAATGTCGTGATCGAAGAACCAATCGAAAGTTTATTTTTGCATAACGGAGATGACGATGCTCATTTCTTCAAACACGTGCTGATCGTAGCCGAAACCAACAGTGAGTTTTCTTACTTGGAACGGTTCGAATCACATGGCGATGCGGCGAAGAAATTATCAGGGAATGTTGTGGTCGAAGTGATCGCAAAACCAGGTGCACATGTGAAATTTTCTGCTGTGGATTCATTAGGCACAAATATTGCGACATATATGAATCGCCGCGGTTACTTGATGCGCGATTCGATGATCGATTGGGCGATCGGGATTATGAACGATGGCAATGTGATCGCAGACTTTGATTCTGATTTAGTCGGCGAAGGGGCTCATTCAGAAGTGAAGATTGTCGCAATCAGCACCGGCAAACAAATCCAAGGAATCGATACTCGAGTGACGAACAAAGCACCTCATACGATCGGCCATATTTTGCAACATGGGGTCATTTTAGAGAAATCAACGTTGACGTTTAACGGAATCGGTCATATTTTGAAAGGCGCAAAAGGTGCCGATGCACAACAAGAAAGTCGGATATTGATGCTGTCTGAAAAGTCTCGCGGAGATGCTAATCCAATTCTTTTGATTGATGAAAACGAAGTGACTGCTGGACATGCGGCCAGTGTTGGTCGAGTGGATCCGGATGAATTGTTCTACTTGATGAGTCGCGGCTTGGAAAAATCGGCAGCTGAACGTTTAGTTATTCGTGGATTCTTAGGACCTGTTATTACAGCTATTCCAACTAAAGCTACTCAAGAACAATTGATCGATACGATTGAAGGGAAGTTGAGTAAATAATGAGGGATTTTTCTACTATTAGAAAAGATTTTCCAATTCTTTTCCAAGAAGTAAATGATGAACCGCTAGTTTACTTAGACAATGCGGCGACTACACAAAAACCGACGCAAGTCTTAGATGTGTTGCGTCATTATTATGAAACTGACAATGCCAATGTTCATCGCGGCGTGCATACGCTAGCGGAGCGGGCGACCAAAGATTATGAAAACAGCCGCGAAAAAGTTCGTGCTTTTATCAACGCAAAAGAAACTGCTGAAGTTTTGTTCACACGGGGAACAACTACAGGACTGAACTGGTTAGCGCGCAGCTATGGCGATGCGTTTATCAAAGAAGGCGATGAGATCGTTGTTTCTTACATGGAACATCATTCCAATATCATTCCGTGGCAGCAATTAGCGCAACGCAAAGGCGCAACACTGCGTTACTTGCCACTGACGGATGAAGGCTTTATCGATATGACCGCAGCTCAAGAAATCATCAACGAAAAAACTGCGATCGTTTCATTAGCTTACGTTTCCAATGTTTTAGGTGTCATTAATCCGATCGAAGAATTGGCAAAACTTGCTCATGCTCAGCAAGCGGTCATGATTGTCGACGGCGCACAAGCGGCACCGCATATGACTGTTGATGTCCAAGCGTTAGACGCTGACTTCTTTGCCTTTAGCGGACACAAGATGTGCGGACCAACTGGGATTGGTGTATTATATGGCAAACGTCAATGGTTGGAACAAATGGAACCTGTGGAATTCGGCGGAGAAATGATCGATTTTGTAAATCTTTACGATAGTACATGGAAAGAGTTGCCATGGAAGTTTGAAGCCGGCACGCCAAACATTGCAGGAGCAATCACATTAGGCGGAGCGATCGATTACTTGAACGAGCTTGGAATGGAAAATATCCATCGCTACGAGCAAGAATTAGTGGCTTATGTTTTACCTAAATTACAAGAAATCGAAGGCATCACTATTTACGGACCGCAAGATCCGGAACATCATACTGGTGTGATTGCCTTTAATTTAGAAGGCCTTCATCCTCATGATGTAGCGACTGCTTTAGACATGGAAGGCGTTGCGGTGCGCGCAGGCCATCACTGTGCACAACCGTTAATGAACTATTTGAATCTGCCAGCGACAGCGCGGGCCAGCTTCTATTTCTATAATACGAAAGAAGATGCAGACCGTTTGGTTGAAGCAATTCAGGCAACGAAGGAGTTTTTCAAAGATGGCGCTATCTAAATTAGATAATTTGTATCGGCAAGTGATCTTGGATCATTCTGCTCATCCGCATCATCATGGAAAACTAAATGATTCCACACAAACAATCGAGCTGAACAATCCGACTTGTGGTGATGTGATCGAACTTGAACTGATCATCAAAGACGGTGTGATTGAAGATATCGCGTTTTCTGGCAGTGGGTGTTCAATCTCAACAGCGAGTGCATCCATGATGACAGAAGCTGTGATCGGTAAACCAGTCTCAGAAGCAGAGCATTTAGCCGTAATCTTTGCACAAATGGTTCAAGGCAATGAGATACCTGAAAAAGATGAAGAAGCCTTGGGAGATGCAGCGATGCTCAGCGGTGTCGCAAAATTCCCAGCGCGGATCAAATGCTCAACACTAGCTTGGAAAGCATTAGGCAAAGCCTTGACGGATGAACAAGGCAAAGCCCGTGAAGGACAATACCATAAGGAATAGGTATCAAATTTGACGCTTGAGATCTTTACAGAAAAATGTACCAAAGTACAGACCAGGCGTATGAACGGAACATCAAGTTTTTATTTTTAAAAAGAAAAATTAAAAAAAATCAAGAGGAAAAAAGGAGCGGGAATACATGAGTGTACCTGAAATCGAAGAATATCAATTTGGCTTCCATGATGATGTCGAACCTGTCTTTACGACTGGCGATGGCCTATCGGAAGAAGTCATTCGCGAAATCTCCCGCGCAAAGGAAGAACCAGAATGGATGTTGGATTTTCGTTTGAAATCCTTAGAAACATTCAGAAAATTAGACATGCCTGAATATGGACCGGATTTGTCCGAATTGGATTTTGATAAAATCAATTATTTCATTCGTTCAAGCGACAAACCAGCCCGTGACTGGGAAGATGTACCGGAAGAAATTAAAACAACCTTTGAACGTATCGGGATTCCTGAAGCAGAACGAGCTTATTTAGCCGGTGCTTCCGCTCAATATGAATCAGAAGTGGTCTATCACAATATGAAAGAAGAATTCACGAAATTAGGAATCGTCTTCACTGATACGGATACAGCGCTGAAAGAATATCCTGAACTATTCAAGGAATACTTTGGGACGCTAGTTCCTCCTTCAGACAATAAATTAGCTGCCTTAAACTCAGCCGCTTGGTCTGGCGGAAGCTTTATCTACGTGCCAAAAGGTGTAAAAACGGATATTCCGATCCAATCATATTTCCGAATCAATTCGGCAAACACTGGACAATTTGAACGGACAATGATCATCGTGGATGAAGGGGCAAGTATCAATTACGTAGAAGGTTGTACCGCACCAACTTACTCTTCAAGCAGTCTGCATGCCGCAGTCGTTGAAGTCTTTGTTAAAAAAGATGGCTATTGCCGTTATACGACAATCCAAAACTGGTCTAACAATGTCTATAGTTTAGAAACTAAACGGGGTCAAGCGCAAGAAAATGCAACAATGGAATGGATCGACGGAAACTTAGGATCAAAAGTAACGATGAAATACCCAAGTGTCTACATGGAAGGCAAAGGCGCGCGTGGTACAATGTTATCAATCGCTGTAGCCGGTAAAAATATCATATTAGACAATGGTGCTCGGATGATCCACAATGCGCCGAATACCTCTAGCACGATCGTTTCAAAATCAATCGCTAAAGACGGCGGTGCAGTCGACTATCGCGGAACCGTTCGCTTTGGTCGCGATAGTGCTGGATCGTTCAGCCACATCGAGTGTGACACGATCATCATGGACGATCAATCTACTTCCGATACGATTCCATACAATGAGATCTTAAACGGCAATGTCTCCTTAGAACATGAAGCCAAAGTTTCAAAAATTTCCGAAGAACAACTCTATTATTTAATGAGTCGCGGTATTTCCGAACAAGAAGCGACCGAAATGATCGTAATGGGCTTTGTAGAACCATTCACCAAAGAACTACCAATGGAATACGCTGTAGAACTAAACCGTCTGATCCAATATGAGATGGAAGGCAGTGTGGGGTAGTAAGAAGAATAAGGTTAGGAACGCTTTTATATCAACGTTCCTAGCCTTTTTTATTTTGCTGTTTTGAAAAAAGCTATCTGAAAGTCTATCTATTTGTCAGAAAGCTAAATACTTTGCTAATTTATCGCTAGTATTTTCTGCCTGTTTAGGTGTGACATGGCTATAAATGTTCATGGTCGTTTTTACATCTTTATGACCTAGCCTTTTTTGAACTTCATTGATCGTTGCGCCAGATTCAAACATAAGAGAGCATGCTGTGTGACGAAATCCATGTGGACTGATCCGTTTAAGCTCAATTCCTTTTTTTTCTGCTTTGTCGTATATCCAATCAAGCCAATCATTGACAACTTGTGGATAAAATAGATCATTGGATAAATTGCTAAACATTAGCTGCTTGCCTTTTGTCGTGTTGTATCCTAACTTTAAGTAATCTTCTTTTTGAATAGCAAACCAATGCTTTAAAACTCGTATTGTTTCATCATCCAAACTGATGGTACGGTATGAGCTTTTTGTTTTTGGTTCTTGCAATAGAATTGTTCCAAATTCATCAATAGCAAGAGTTTTACCAATTGTTAGAGTTTTATTGAAAATATTCAAGTCTGATTTATACAATGCCAAAGCTTCTGATTTTCTCATACCTGTGATGGCTAGTAATCGAAAGAAAGCATAGTATTTATAATTGTCCAATGTTTTGACAAAATCCATGAAGTTCTTTAATTCCTCTTTGTTGTAAAAATTTGGCTCTTTATTATCCTCTTTTTTGCGCGGAAGGATAGTCTTTTTCATAGGATTGCTATCCATAAGCTCCATTGACACACCATAGCTCATAACTTGAGCTGCAGCACGTCTCATATAGTTGTACTGCCTGAATTTACCATGCCATTCGTTTACACACTTTTGGCAATAAGACACTGTGATTTGATCAAGCTTCAATTTTCCAAACTTGGGTAACACATGATTTTCAATGAAACGCCGATTTGTAGCAACTGTAGAAGGCTTAACACCTTTTCTATGTTGCTCAAGCCAATCGTTATATAGTTCATTGAAAGTGATAGACCGACGCTTTTTCGATCCTTTAAGAACTCGTGCTTTTAACTGATCGAATGTAGCAACGGCCTCTTTCTTTGTATCAAAGCCCTTGCGTTTGGTAACTACTTTTTTACCAGTGATCGGATCAGTAGCAACATAACCGCTAAACATCCATTTACGTTTATTGTTTTTATCTTTGTATTGTTCATATTTTGGCATTTTCTAATCCCTCCCGTGCTGGGGGCAATGGAGGTTGATTACAAGTTAATAGTGGGTGATTTATCAATCAACGTTTGGAGATCATCAATAGCTTGATTTATCATTTTTTCATCGTTGTATCTCAAAATATCAATACTACTTCTTTGATAATTATCAAGCGTACTTAAATACTTTCGTTTTAAATCTGATAGGGAAGTTACTCCCTGAGCACTGTTGATTTTTGAATAATCATCTTTGTACCGATCAGAATAAAGATAGGGCATTGCATCCCCAATATCTTCGGTTATGGACCTACTTAATAAATTTAATATGTTAGTTTCAATTTGTTGTGGATTAGACCAGTGCTCTAAAGCATCTTTTTTCTTTTCATCAAAAAAATTCTCAAGGCTAACCATGTCAGAGTAGCTTTTATCAAAATATTTAGGGAACAAAGCACTTTTTACTTCATTTATTATAAAAGGGATAACGGCGTTGCTAATTGAACTGTCTTCATTTAGTTCAATTTCAAAATTATCCAATAAAGTATGTGCATATTCATCAAGAGAACCATACAGTAGATATTCAACGGAGGTATTACCTAAGTCAGCAATTGCTTTGAGCGTAATATCATTAGGAATATTCAACCCTTTTTCCCACTTAGAAGCATTACTCTTAGTGGTCTTAATGGCGTGGCTAGTCTCTGCCTGAATTGCTTTAGCAAACGTTTCGAGCGTGTCTTTTCTAGCAACGCGGATATTTTTGATTCGTTTTCCTAACGCTAGTTTATTAATATCATTCATAATTTTACTCCTCTCTAAAGGGATTATATCATGAATTTATACATGTATGTATCAAAAGTAGCAAGTTCCACTTGCAATATTTGAAATCCGTGCTAAAATAAAAGTATCAAAAGTTGAAAGGAGATAACAGATGAATATGATAGCTGGATATCGCAAAATGCTAGATAAGTCTCAAACAGAAATGGCAAAGATTTTTGGAATATCATTACAAGCTTATCGCTTGAAAGAAATTGGAAGAACACCCTTTTCAGATAACGAGAAATTAAAGTTCAAAAAAATGCTTTTACCTATTTTTCCGGATATAACAATTGACGATATTTTTTTTAAACAAAAAGTATCAAAAGTTGAAAAATGATAGGAGGGTTGTTATGAGATTAGAAGTTGATTTAAGCCCAACAGTAGAACAACAGCTATCAGAAGTTGCTTCAAAAGTTTGGGCGGAACAGATGCAACAACAAGTAGAGAAGCAATCTTTTCCCGACTGGATGGATTTAGCAACTACTTGCAAATATTTACAAGTATCACGTTCTAATTTAAATAGATTTATTCGTGAGCTTGATTTTCCGGTCAGTGTGATTGCACAAACCAAACGAGTGAATCGAAAAAAGTGTGATGAGTGGATGGAACAATTTGAAATTTAAATTATTGCTGGGGGCAATGGAGATTGGATTAAATACGAATCGTCTATTTAGAAAGGGGTAACTACATGAAGACGGAAATTTGGAACGATCATGAAATTAGATTTATTGAGTTAAATAATGAGTGGTGGGCAGTAGGGAGTGATGTAGCAAAGGCGTTGGGATACAAGAAGCCTAGAAATGCTGTTAACAGACACGCCCTGAAACGGGGCACCTATAACGACGGGGTTTCTGCTACTAGTTATGTGATTATTCAAGAACCAGATATTTATAGATTAATTTTTGGATCAAAACTTGATTCAGCCGAACAGTTTCAGAAATGGGTTTTTAATGTAATCAAGCAATTACGCCAATCAGTAGGTATTGAAGGTTTCCAAGTGTTCAGAATGCTTGATAAGGAACATCAGAAAGAAGCTATGGCAAAGTTGAATCGTTCAATCAAGGACCCAAAACCAAAAGACTTTATCAAGGCGAACACTATTGCTAATAAGGCTGTATCTAATTTATATGGCCATTCAAAAATGGTGAATAAGGAAGCTATGACCCCAGAAATGTTGGCTGATCGTGAAGCTGTCTTAGATGAAACCGTACAGCTTATGACAATGAAAGAAAAATATGGTCTACAGTTTTCGGTCAGCGAAAAAATTTATAACCATCAAAACTGGTCAGAAATTGCATAGGAGGAAATCAACATGAATGAAGGACAAAATGCAGCAATGGAGAAATCATTATCGAAAGTTGTCACAGACAAAACAGCTAAGGAGTTAGCCAGTTTGGAAGGCGAAGCACTGGTAAATACATTTAACGGTCTGTATGAGCAAATGGAGTATCAAAATTTGATGCCTAAAGAACCGACTGTAAAAAGCGTTGTGCAAGAGTTATATGAATTGAGCATGGCACGTTTTGATGAGGAGTTTGATCGTGATTCGATGCAGGATTTGTTTTACTCACAGGTTGAATTATTAGCTGATTTATTAGGATCGAAACTGGAGGACTAACTTATGAATCGGAGACAGAAAAAAAGCCTTATCCCACAATGTCTTGGCGGACAGGATAAAGGCAAACAAAAGGCTTTAAACAGCCATCTTCTGTCTTCGATTATAAACGAAATCGGAGGAAAATGCCATGGATAGAAAAATTAATCTTATTTTAGCAGCCGTTTTATTCGGTGGACTAGCTACTATGTTACCGAATTTATTAAAACTGTGCTTATTTGTCGGTATCGGATTGGTGCTATTTACAAATTATGATGAATTTGAATATGAACGACGAGTTAAAGGGAGAGACCAATAATGGATAGTAATGATTTAATTGTTGAAGCGGGAGACCTTGCTAATAGTATGTTAGGACTAGAAGCTTTTGTAAACGATCGTTTTACTTCATCGGGCAATATAACCAGAGACGATCTTTCGGCTTTAAATGGCCTAATTGCTTCAATAAGATTGCTGGGAGACACTCACAGCAAAAATATTATTCATTATTTGGATGAATCTGAATGATTAAAATAAGTATTTTGAGTATTAAGGGATGTGATGAAATTTGACTAGTACCTCAAATGTTGTCGGTGAAAAAGATGCAACAGAATTATTTAGGGAGTTTCAAAAAATAAGATTGAACTTGGATCGTGTGAATACACCTCATTTATCACAGATTAAAGAAATTGTTAAACGGGTCCATTTTGCCGATATTACCAATGACCAACAAGTCTTAGATAATAAAGGGGATGCTTTTTATAAAATCTATGAAAAGGACGAGGGCGCTAAATTCAACAATTTAACACTTAGCTACACGATTGCGCCAAAGAAAACGGGCCTTGTATACGGGATTTTTAAAGAAGCGCCTGATAAAGACGGAAATAAAAAAACTATTTTTGAATACGGAAAATTTACTAATTATGCTCGATTCTTGGCTGACATTACTGCTGGAAAAGTGATCTATTCTAAAGAACTAAAACGCTTTGTGGCTGTTCAAAAAAATGCGTTTAAGCTGATTGACGAAACGCTTTTTTCCTATGATTATCCCATTGAGAAGAAGCAACAAATTCCTGATTTTTTATCTGTTTTAGAGGCAATATACGGTCAGCATATTAAGATAGAAACGCACGATTACAATGTACAACCTTTTTCGTTTGCTGGTAGTGATTGGATATATGATTGCAAAAGCTTAATTATGGAACAACGAAAGCCAGCAGCAAACGAGTTGTTCTTTGCATCTTATGATGTAGCATACAATGAACTAAATTTTGAAATGGCAGATAATTTCTTAAATCTGATCGCTGATGATGACAATAGTCTAAATAATGTTAGTCTGTTACACGCTTATGTTTTGTTGAGAAAATTAAAACTGGAACCCCCAGAACACTTCTTTATTTTGAAAGACTTCGGCCGAACAGGTAAAGGGCTATTGATGACTACCTTTGAAGGTGTTTTTAAAGTAAACAAAGTTGATTTTGATAAATTGATGGCTGGCGGATTTGAGGCAAGTAATGAGTGGTTGAAATTCTATGGAGCTGATGTTGCACACGCCAATGAAACAGATGGGATCACTGCAAAAGAAATGCGAATTTTGCGGATGATAGCCACCGGAGAGACAAAAACGGGACGCGAAATTGGTAAAGATGCAGTGCGATTTAAAATTCAAAGTGTCCTTGCTTTAGATACCAATGAGTCAGTTGATATTAGCAGTATAACAGCCAATAAATCACGGACGGTAAAAATTGCCTTCAAAGATCGACCGAAAGGTGAAACAGATGGGGAGCGCCATGCCATCTTTAGACCATATTGGAATTTCATTCAACCAAAAGGAGAACAGTCCCTAGCTGCAAATTTATCGTTTTTGATTTATAGCTTGGACTATTTAAAAAAGCAAGGTGGTAAATTTAAGTTTGGCAGTGTAGCCTTGAAAAACTATCGCAATGCAGACGAATTGACCGAAACACAACGAATTTTGGTGGTAGTCATTCATCGAGATGGATTCATTTTAGCTAGTGATCCGACACTGGCGCAAGCAGTGATAGATGATTATGGAAGTTTTCGCTATCAAAAGGCAAAAGATGATGTAAAAAAAATAGGAGTAAAGTTGAATCGACCAAAGAAAATTGAAGGCCAAGTTTTCAAAGTACATGTTATTGAAGATAGAGAACTATTTTTTCAAGTTGTTAAGCTACTCAAGGATTCAGAGTATATTGAATAACAAGAAAGTTAAAGGTTACTCCATGATTTAATAAGGTTACTAAGGGTTAAGTAACCCTTAACTCAAAAAATAAGTAACTCTCATTTTTAAAGTAACTCTTAGGTAACCTTTCCTATAACTCTTATAAATGCTGGTATATCAATAAGTAACCTTGGTAACCCTCATTTTAGCGAATTGAGAAAAGTATAAATACTATAAAGAGAAAAAAAGGTGCTATATCAAGGCTTTTAGAGACTGTTGAGAAATAGCATAAAAAAAGTGAGTAGTAAAAGGGTATAGCACTAAGGGTTACGAAGGTTACTACCTATTTAAATAACGAAGAGGTGCTAATATGAATGGCTACGAATATGCACAACTCCTACTATCGAAGGGTGTGCAGTGTATCCCATTGAATGAATATAAAACGCCGCGAGTGAGCTTTAAAGATATACCAGTAACTAGTGTCTTCCTAGAAACCTACCAGCAACTTTATGAAAGTAGTCAGTGTTTAGGAGCGTTAACCAGAGGTCTGTGGTGTATCGATATCGATCGGAATCATGCAGATGGCGTAGATGGCTATGAAAGCTTGAAACCTATCCCATTTTTTGATGAATTGACAGCGAATATGAATCAGACCATGACACAGACAACGCCAAGCGGTGGCATTCATATCATTTTCCAAAAAAGTAAAGAAGTAGAGTATAGCCAAAAGATTGCTTATCTTCCTGGTGTAGACATCAAAGCAAATGATAATAATTATTTTGTACTTGCAGGAAGCACGACTGCAAAAGGTAGATATACGAGAAATGAATTACCTCCAAAAAAGTATGAAGGTAGTTTTGAAAATCGTATTTTTGGAAGCAAAGGGAATTTTCGCCAGCAAATCATGGAACAACATAGCGTTAAAAGAATTTTTCCGGATCATGATTTTTCCCATTTTTCTGGGAAACTAACAAAAGGAAGAGGCGGCTTAGGAAAACAAGCCTATCAAAGAATTGTTGATGGAACTAGCTTGGATAGAAACAATGATTTATATCTAGCAGCAAGTTATGCAAAGGCGTGTAACGTGGACATTGAGCCATTGAAAGTATTAATTGGAACAAATAAAGACCGAGATGTTTTTACAGAAAGCGAGTTTTATAAAACAGTAAATAGTGCGATTAAGGAGTAAAAAATGAACATAAAAATTTTTGAAGGTACAAATTATTTAACTCGAGCTTCTCGAGAAAGAGGAGGAAAAACGCTAGAGAATAAGGTTCAAGACTTTCTAGATGATCATCCAGACATTAAGATCCACCATATCAAACAAAGTAGTTCAGCCGATGGTGACAGTGAAGAACTAAATGCCACCACTATCATTTCTATTTGGTACACCAATCAACAATAGAAACCATTGATTGGACTATATTACACACATCCACTTCTATCTTGGCGGATGGATGCAGTGGATGCAATCGCATAAATAAACCTATAGGCTTAATACGGAGCTGTTGCCCTACCAACATATTTTTGAATATGGTCTTTTATAGACAGTCAACAGCTAACGGAGGGAGAAAACATAATGGATAAATTATATATTGATACGAATAATAAGGCGGTCACTGTGGAGCTGCCACAACATGGAACAGTAAAGGTGATCGTACAGGATGGTAAAGTGATCCGAACGGAAACAACGACTTCACAAAAAATCAGATAGTCTGACTGGAAAACCAGAGGACACGAGAGATAAGCCAGATGTTTTGGTGGATCCCTTGTGTCCTTTTTATATAGATAATTGATCGAGTTTTTAGGAAAAGAAGGCAGAACTAAAATGGACAAACCAAAAATAAGAAGTGAGCCAGTGCTTAAATCTGGAGTAATTTATTTCTAAATAAATCAAAATAGACAGGAGAATGAACATGAAAACATTAGAAGAATTAGAAAGTTATATCAAAGAATTGGCAAGTGAAAATACTGCTGAATTGAAGGGATGCAAAGAGAATATACAAAAAGCGACTACTACTATTGAAAAAGCAGAAAAAGATATTGCTGAAGCTGAAGCAGAAGTTGATGCTAAAAAATATTCCAAAGCTAAAGAAGCTCTATGGACTGCTAAACACACTAAGGAACTCTATCTGAAACAAAAAGAAAAATTGGAAAAAAATCCGATTATCGATCAAAAAGAATATAGAAATCTTTTACATGAAATCATGGGTGAAGCTAAGGAAATCCAAGATGAACAAAATAGAAGAGCTGCAGAATTGGTGAATCAAATTAAAGAAATTTCTGATGAATCAGTGTCCACTAACAAACAGGCAAATGATTTACTTCATATTCTTCAATATGATGTTTATAAAGATGCTGATGCCTTAGTTGCAGCAAACGGTACAGTAATCACTCGGGCAAAGGAATATCAGAACGAAAAAAGTGTATCTCATTTCTTTAGAAATAAAGTTTCAGGAACGTTCTTAGCAGATCTTGCTGGAATTGAAGAAGAACCACAAAGAAAAAATTGTGTATTCTTCTAATCAGACAGTTTAAAAAGGAGAGACGAATCAATGACAGATAAAAATTATATCGATATTAAAGGCATGGAAGAACGAGTTGCGGAGGACCATCAAAAGCAAAAACAAGCATTTGCCGATAGCATGCAGGCAATCACCGACCGCAATAAAAAACAGATAGAAGAATCAACCGCTCTTTTTCATAAGGCGATAGCTTCTTCTTATGAGGATGATAAAAAGATTCGGGACGCTGAAATTGAAGCCGAAAAGCAAAAAGCAGCCAAAGAAATTGAAGATAGGTTCGAACGAGAGACAGGCGTTAAATCTGAGGAATCTTTGAAACGGGAAACTGCTCTAAGAGGGATGCTTAAGAATTTAAAAGGAATGAATGACTAATGGAGGCATTTCGTTCTGGTGACAGAGTATGTAGTAGGGTTGCAGGTAAGTATTTAGGACTACCAGGAACGATACGGAATAAAGCTCAATGGCAATATAACCTAGATACTCGTTACAACATTGATCTCGATTGTGGTGTGGCTATTACTTTACACACTTCTCAAATCGCTTACTATAGTTAACCAATTAATGATTCTGATAAAACGACCATAGATAGCTTGGTAGCAAGGCTTAGAGCGGTTATTAGCCACTTGCGATTATGCAGTGTATTCGCAAAGGTTTGAGTCAATCAATCAGAACAAAATGATTCACGAGATCAAACGAGGATCATCCAAGAAGTCTAGCGACTTGATTTGTTGGACTAGCACCAGCTACAGCCACTGGCTTCTATTCATCTTCATAAGAAAAAAACTAATAAAAATATTTGAATAAAAAGAACTTCAATTAATCATTTAATGCATGTTTAATAAGCTTTAATTAATTGAGGTATAACTTATCAAAAACAAATTTAAAAGCAATCAGCGAGTAAATAGAAGGGGGGATACCCACCCCTCCCGGCTGGCAGCCGACCTTCACGCAGTCAGTGTACATTTTTTCTCGTGTCCTATCGTTTAACAAGAAAGAAGGTGGCTTATGAGCTTAAAAAAATGCGTGATTTGTGGCTCTACTTTTGGAACTCAGCGTAAAAATGCAAGATATTGTAGTGATGGATGCAAACGTGCAGCACATAAAAACGTCGCAATCAATGGGAAAAAGAGAACCCAGATTACATGAAGGACTATATGCGATCCCGTAGGAAGAAAGTAGCTGATTAATCAATGGAACAAAACACTACAATCCTTAAAAAGTGTTCTAAATGCGGTATTGATAAAGAGCTGAGCAATCAAAATTTTACAAGACATTCGGGCCATAAAGATGGTTTCGATACTCAATGTAAAATCTGCAAAAAAATTTATGATCAAGAACGTTATAAGAAGAAACGTCAAGAGATCCTAGCACAAAAGAAAGAATACTATCAACGAAATAGAGAGAAATTGCTTGAAAAACAACATTCAAATATGCAACAAAAAAATAGAAAAGGTAGGTAAATACTATGCAAAATGGAACAGTAAAGTGGTTTAACAGTGAAAAAGGTTATGGATTTATCACAGATGAGAATAAACAAGATATTTTCGTTCATTATAGCGATATTGTCGGTGACGGCTACCGGAATTTAGCAGAAGGCCAGTCGGTTGTTTATACGATCGGTGAAAACAGCAAAGGTAAAATTGCAACGAATGTAGTTGTTGAATAGCGGTTGGGAGGGTGGTCGAAAAGTCGACTGCCTTCTTTCTTCAACCAAGGCACAATTTATCCACTAACCAAATTGAATAATAGGATTGTGATTATGACTTCACAACAAGTAATGATTGCAAAAGAAATTTTGAAAAACTATCGGCAGTTGGCACGTCTGACTGGGAAGTTTCTTTCAATGATTGAGTTGGAGAAGCTAACGATCTGTAATGCAAGCATTGCAATACCTGACACGGCTTTACAAACACTTGAACAGTTTGAATCAGAGAGACAAGCGATCATTCAGGCATGGCAATTGCTATGCGCAAAAGAACGCACAACGTTGTTTTACGCATACCTTTGCAAAGAGCCTATGACCATGCAGCAGATTGCAGCAACGATGAAATACAGCAAGAAATCAGTAGAAAAGTGGAAGAATCAAGTTAGTAAAAATTTCTTGAAACGATATAAAAATGGGGTTATGGTTGAGTAAAATCAATAAGGTGGTTGAATGGTGATTAATTATATTGAAGCTAAATATATAGGTCCCACTTGCTTAGCTTTTGATTATGGTAAAACTTATAAAGCTGTTGGATATGATAGTATTTTGAAATGGGTATCCATAGTTGATGAAAGCAATGAGAACTATTTGTACTCTCCTGATTTATTTGAATTTTCAGGTAGCTTTGAATTGTTGCCGTAAGACTTTCCAAATGTGTATCAAAAAAACGGTGTTTTGGAATTGATGATTTATCAGCAAAATGAATAGTGAGAAAAATGAAAGGTCAGTCCGCTACACTTTTTTTGCTAGAATAAACTGATTTTATATGACTGCTACTTTTTGTTTTTAGAAATTGAGATGGTCAATCCAGATGAAAAAAAGGAGTGATCTGAAATAAAAGTATTCCATCTAGCTATCTTATATGTTAGATTTTTTGATATACTAAAAGAAAATAACTGGAGTTGTTGAAGTGTTTAGAGGATATAATTTGTCTTTATCAAATGCCGATATTAGTTTGTTGGGTAAAATAGAAAGTATGAGTTTGTCGAAAATAACGGATAGTTTAAAAGTCAATAAAGAGGAAATGAAAAGGAAATCGGATAGTCTTATAGATAAAGGGTTGCTTAGTGCTTCTATTCAAAAAAGTAATGAAGATTTAGATGGTTCAAAATTAAGTAATGAATGGTTTCCGTCTATTCATGCAGATATTTTTATCTCACACTCTCATAAGGATGAGAAGTTAGCAATCAAATTGGCCGCTTGGTTATTCCAGAATTTTGGACTAAATTGTTTCATTGATTCAACAGTTTGGGGATATAGCGATGAATTATTAAAGGAACTAGATAATCATTATTGTTTGAATGAGAATGGCGAAACATATAGTTATGAAAAACGAAACATGACAACCAGCCATGTTCATATGATGCTTTCTACAGCTCTGAATAATATGATTGATAGGTCAGAATGCTTGTTTTTTTTAAATACGAAAAATTCAATTATTGATGACAAGTTGGATCCGGAAGATAGTGATCAAACCTATTCTCCTTGGCTGTACAATGAAATATCAACCTTTAATATCGTTGAGAAAAGAAACCCCAGGTATTCACTTGAAGAAGTGAGAAAAATTCTTCTTGAGTCAGAGCAAAGTATAGAGAAACGCACTGAATTCAATATTAGATATAAAACTGATCTGTCAAAATTAAAAAAAATTGGCTGGCTAGATTTGTTGAGGTGGCAACAAAGTAATGAAAATGGTGTCAAAGGGCCAGAGACTCTAGACGCGTTATACTATATACCAATTCTGGAGAAAATTTATGAGCAATGATTACGATAAAGCGAAACATTTAGAGATGATTCAAGGTATTATAAATAGGCTATCGGGAAAATCAACGTCCGTAAAGGGTTGGTGTATAACCTTAATATCAGCTTTGCTTATTTTCTCCGAACGTTCTACAGAGTTTAGAATCTATTTTATCTTGATTATAGCTCTCCCACTAATAAGCTTTTATTTTTTGGATACTTTTTATTTGATTATGGAACGGAGATACCGAGACCTTTATGAAGAAGTAAGAACCGGTATAAAAAAAGATTACGACTTAAAAATAGAAAGAAAAGTAAGCAAGTATGACTACAGTGAAGTGCTTAAGGGGACAACTCAAAAATGGTTTTATATTCCAACTATTACTATTTTGACCCTAATAATTATTTTCTATGGACTGGGAATATAAAAAAACTGACTGCAAAGTGAATGGCTCTTCCATGTTAAATGCTTTTTATACGTCCTTTATGGGCGTGTTTTTTTGTATAATAAATTGAGGTGAATTAAATGGATTGGGTGATAAAAAACATATGGCAAAATGAGCAATTAGTGAATTGGTTGAGTGCTATAGGAACAATCGGTGCTGTTTGGGTATCGCTATGGTTAGCAGTTCGAGATGAAAGAAGAAAAGGCAAATTAGAAGTTAATGGCATAAAAAGGCAGGTTTCAGTTATGCACCCCACAAGAAATTTTATTGATCCTATTTCTGTTATTTCTTGTGAGATATTTAATTACAGTAAATTTCCAATTACAATATCGACAATAAAGGTTAATGTATATAAGAGAAGATGGATAAAAAAGAAATTTATAAGTGGTGGCATATTGCTTACAGATGAAGATTTGGGGAGATTCTCAAAATTACCAATGATAATATCTCCATTTGAAGCTGATACTTGGATGTATAGTAAATATTTATTTGATAACTATACTAAGACGCAAATAATGCCTAAGATAGATAAGGACAAAGAAAAACAAATTTTGATTGAATTTCGTGCGGTTGATTCGTTTGGAAAATTTTATAAGAAAAAAATTAAAATTAGAAAAAATGAAATAGAAAAATATTTAGCGGATTAGAAGATAATGCCCCCAGCTAGAAAAAGCTAACTAAAGTCTATCTGTTTGTAAAAATAGAAAGGAATGTACACTTATTTAGTAGTAGCTTTTTCTATAAATTATATTGATTTAATAGTATTTACAAATTCCAACAAAGCCAATTCTTAAATGGAAGGGTCAGTTGGTTAATAATAAAACGAGTGCTCGAAACGTTGGTATTACAGCGTTTCGAGCTTTTTTATTTGATGTTTTTTTGTTTTGGCTACGTTGCTGATCATTCACCCATAAATTTAGCAAATCTATCGCCAGTTTCCTTGATTGATTTAGGGGTAACGTGAGCATAAATGTTCATGGTTGTTTTGATATCTTTATGGCCTAATCTTTCTTGTACCTCTTTTATTGAAGCGCCACTTTCAAACAACAGACTACAGTGTGTATGCCGAAAACCGTGTGGAGTAATTTTTACATCCATTGGAGTTTTCTTATAAATCCAGTTAAGCCAATCATTTACGGCTTGCGGATAATAGAGCTTATTCTCTTTTGTGGTGAATAAGAATTGTTGTGGAGACTTACTATTGTAACCATGCAAAAGCATAATCTTCATTTGTTCCTGTCGCCAATTTCGCAACTGTTTTAAAGTTACGTCATCAAGTTTTATTACTCTACTTAAAAGACGGTCTTTTTGTTTATTTGAGTATGTATTACTCAATCCAATCAACGCCACGAACACAATTGTATTTGATCAATTTTGGCCATATCTGCAAGTGGTAGGCCTTCGGTTTTTTTAGCTTTCGTTCTTTGAAATCAAGTGATTTTAACTGAGAAATAAGTACTTGTCCTGTCGTTTCTGCTTCATCAGGTAAGGTATAGCGAGTAGGTAGCTGCTTGATAGTGGAAGTAATGGGACAAATCACCGCAAACATGGTCTTTCGGTTAAATTCATATCTTGAAACGACTAATCCCGGGCGTCTTTTTTGAATTTCCTTTCCTGCTGAGGGATCAAAATTAATCCAGACAATATCACCTTTTTTTGGAATATAATTCCTTTCTTCTGTCATTACCAGATTTCTCTCCCTTCAGGAACTAAATCGTCCCACTCGTCCTTTTCGTAATACTCAGCTTCTTCACCACCACTAAATGGATCTTCGATTTTAGGAACTAACGTAATTGTTCCGTTATCAGAATATACTACAATGTATTCTTGATTTTCTGTTGGTTTCTTTCCGTTATCGGAAGGCAAGGTTATTACAACAGAACTCCCTTGTAATCTAGATTTTGCTGTAAGCATTGATATCACTCCTTTATAAAATTTTATCACGCAACACAACCTTGTTGTGTTGCGTTGGTGAAAATGGCGTGATCCCTTGCGGCTCTAAGGGAAAATCTGTTTTTTTGTTGCCGCTTTTTTGTTCGTCTATTTTTAACGCAACTTAAACTATGATATACTCTGTTTATGTTGCGTTAGTTAGGGGGACCAAAAATGAAATTTGTCGAGCCGATTCGAGACAAAAAAAAGATCGAGGACATGAAACTTTTTTTAGCTGCAGGGAAAAATGGGGAACGAAATGTTTTATTGTTTACAATTGGAATTAACACCGCTTATCGGATCTCCGATTTACGAACTCTGAAGCTGAGAGACGTGGTAGAAATTTCTCGCAATCGAATAATTGCCAAAGATCGATTAGAAATGAAGGAACAGAAGACCAGAAAAAGTAATTCCGTTTATATCTCAAAAAAGTTACGGAAATTAATTTTAGACTATGTACAAAAAAATTTCTCTGAAGCCCTTGCTGCAGGAGAGTTTGATCTGTATCTTTTTCCTTCCCGTAATGGGGAGAATCAACCATTGGATCGTGTGACCCTTTGGCGTGTGATCTCTGGCGTTGCTGAACGTGCCCATCTGAAAAATATTGGTACGCACTCTATGCGGAAGACGTTTGGGTATTTCCTCTATAAAAATGGAACAGATTTAACGCTCATTCAAGACCTGTTAAACCATAGTAGCCAGCGTGAAACCTTGCGCTACATTGGAATCACCCAAGAAGACAAGGACACGGCCGTTCGAAGCCTGGATCTATAATATAATTGGAGAATAGGAATTATATAGTTTGAACCCCTAGAGAGATTAGACTCTCTAGGGGTTCTTTTGGGGCTAAGTTCATCAGAATAGACGTTTCTAAGCTTAATTAATAAACGAATCAAATTTCTTCATGAAGTCCTCGTTTACAGAAAACATTCGTAATAACTGTACTTCTTTTCTTTTCTCATTAATCTTATAAAATAGAACGTTTTTTTCAAGCGGCAAATACATATAGCCACTGAAAGTAAACATCAACTCTGTAGCAGCTTTTCCTTTTTGAGGAAATTCTTGCAATGAATCAAAAGTCGCAAATAACCTCGCCAGAACTTCGTTAGAGGTATCTTCTGAAAACTGTTTAGTAAGATAGTTTGCCAATTTATCCAAATCAATAAGTAATTCCTTAGTTAATGTAACGTTATACCTCATAAACCGAACCTTTTCTTTGCTTCATCAAGGGAAACGGTGCCGTTACTTTCTGCCTTTTTCAATTTTTCAACGATTTCCAAGCTGGTCATCAAACGATCGTAATCTTCAATGTTAACAACAACATATTTTCCGTGACCATTTTTTGTTAGAAAAACAGGATCATCTGTTGTGACTTGTTCAAGAAGTTTGTTGTAATTTCTCAAGTCAGAAACAGGTTTGATATTCAACATATTACTCACCTTCCTCGAATTAATTGTAACATATTTTACTACTAATTTGCAGCGGGACTTTTTAGGGGCTCAGTGATAGTAGTTGGGTATTGAAGGGTTGCGAAACAAACTGGGGATCGGACATAAAGCTCTTTTTTTAACCTAGTATTATCAATTATTAAATACACATCCTAATCGCTCACTAAAAACTCAACATCGTCAATCATTAGTGAATATCTATTTGAAAACGTCCTAAATAGACAATAATAATCATCGGTATGGCGAGCTTGATTCTTATGCCAGTATCATAAAACTCAGCAATGGAAATTTTATACTAATTCAAAAACTCTTCGTGCAGTTGAATTTTTCGAGCTGGCTGTCTAGTATATCGTAATAAATAGGTATAAATATTATGCTAAAACATCATAATATTATGGAGTTTTATATTATTTCACTATCTGTCGATAGATTACAAAGAATCATATCGATTACTTCTAACGGTATATATTGTTTAATATTATTTTTATTGTTATAATTTTATTAACAAATAATAAATTTTTAATAAAACAATTCTTAGGCTGGAGGCATCGAAAATGAAGAAAACTGATAAAACTAGATTGATAAAGACTGGTTCTCAGCGACAACGTTTTGTTTTCAAAAAGTTTAATAAGCAGCTGATCAGTATGGTTGGGGTATCCTTTTTGTTATTAGGAAATTATGCACTTGTTCCAATTCAAGTATTTGCGGGTGAAACTTTGGTAGGGAGTACTAGTGGTGTTATTCCCGAAGACTCACAGTTGTCAACTCTGAAAATAAGTGATCCGCTCACTCAAATAGAACCTGTTCAGGATGTACCTAAAATCGAAGAGACAGAACCAAGCGCTAAAGAAGTTGAACAAATAACTGAATCAACTGTAGAAAATTCCGAAGAAGAAGCTCAGGTGAGTCAAAAAGATTCCCAATCAGAGGTCTCCGAATGGGTCGCCGAAGAAAGTAATGGCTATATGGTCATTTCTGCGTACACAGGCGACGGAGTGAATATTATCGTCCCATCTCAAATCAATGATATGCCTGTACAAATCAATTTAGCAACTGCGATAGGTAATAAGTTGCGGACAACAACAAGAACATTTGAGATTGAAGAATCAAAAGATGGTTTGAATCCAGTGAAATTGATGGGGACATTTTACAATTTATTTAGGGATAACAAGGTTATTACTACAGCAGCATTTGCAGATGCGGATACTACAGCTATTTCAGACATGGAGCGTATGTTTTATGGCTGTAGTGCTCTTGTTAGATTGGATGCGTCTATTTGGAACACACAGAACGTACGAGACATGAGTTTTATGTTCAATGACTGCAATAACCTTACAAGCTTAGACGTATCCAACTGGAATGTTCAGAACGTACGAGACATGAGTTATATGTTCTATAGATGTAGTAATATTACCAGCTTGGATGTATCAAATTGGAACACAGAGAACTTACAAAGAACAGATGCTATGTTTATTAATTGCAGTAGTCTTATCAGCTTAGATGTATCAAATTGGGATATCAAAAACGTACTGTCCTTAACTGGTATGTTTGCTGACTGTAGTAACCTCACCAATTTAGATGTATCAAATTGGGATACTAGAAATGTACAGAGAATGGGTAGTATGTTTGCTGGTTGTAGCAGCCTTACTAGCTTGGATTTATCAAATTGGAATACTAGAAATGTACAGTTTATGGCCTATATGTTTGCTGACTGTAGTAATCTTACTAATTTAAATGTATCAAATTGGGATATTAGAAATGTACAGTTAATGGGTAGTATGTTTGCTGGTTGTAGCAGCCTTACTAGCTTGGATTTATCAAATTGGAGCACAGAGAGTATAGAGAACATCGAGAATATGTTTCTTGGCTGTAATAACCTTATAGAACTAAAGCTATCAGAGCCTTTCCAACTAGATAGTATCCAGCAACTGCGTGAATTGTCTTCTTCTGAGAATGAAGGAAAAACCAACTATCATTGGGTAAAAGATGATGCTGTGGAAATTTATGATTCAACTACCCAATTGATCGAAGAACACAATAGTCTGTCCGATGGCGGAGTCCATGTGTACACGATTCAAAAAAGTCATGAAGTCTCCTTTGTTACAAATAATGAAGATGATCAATTACCGGCACAAAAAATATTGGAAGGAGATTTTGCACAAGATCCCGATTATACAGGAACTAAAGATCATCATCAGCTTGAGAGCTGGATGTTGGATGGACAGAAATTTAATTTTGAACAAATGGAGATATCAGCTCCTATTACTTTAATCGCAAAGTGGCGCTTGAATCAATATACTGTTCGATTCAATGAAAATGGTGGAACAGGTACAATGGTAAGCCAGACATTGAGTTATGATGAGGAGCAGCCGCTGTCCAAAAATACTTTTGAAAGAACCGGATACTCCTTCAAAGGATGGAGCACTGAGCAAGATGGTAAAGACGGTGAAGATTTTGCGGACCAAGTAGAAGTAAAAAATATTTCTATGATTGATGGAGAAATTATTGATCTGTACGCTCAGTGGGAAGTGAATCAGTATAATATCAAATTCGATTCAAACGGCGGATCAGGGGAACTTACTCCCCAAAAAATGACGTATGATCTAGCCGAGAATCTAACAGAAAACAATTTTACTCGAAAAGGCTATCGTTTTACTGGTTGGAACACACAAGCAGATGGCAAGGGTGATTCTTATTCGGATAAGCAAGAAGTAGAAAATTTAGTTGCTGAGCCAAATGGTTCAATTACCTTATTTGCTCAATGGAATATAACCAAATACAACGTGACGTTTGATAGTGCTGGAGGAAGTGCTATCTCAGATCAAAACTATACGATTGAAACTGGAATTACAGAATTTGCTACACCGACTAGAAAGGGTTTCACGTTCTCTGGTTGGTACGATGGGAAGACGAAAGTAGAAGCTATTGGGGCTGGGGAAACCGGCAATCGTACGTTGACTGCCAAATGGGAAGCAAATCAGTACAATATCAAATTTGATTCAAATGGTGGTTCGGGAGAACTTGATCCGTAACAAATGACCTATGATCTAGCCGCGAATCTGACAGAAAATAAATTTACTCGCAAAGGCTATAGCTTTACTGGATGGAACACACAAGCAGATGGTAAGGGTGATTCTTATTCGGATAAGCAAGAAGTAGAAAATTTGGTCTCTGAGTCAAACGGTTCTATTACCTTATTTGCTCAGTGGAAAGCAAATGAATACACCATCAACTTTGATTCAAATGGTGGGTCAGGAGAACTGGCTCCGCAACAAATGACCTATGATCTAGCTGAGAATCTACCAGAAAATAAATTTACTCAAAAAGGCTACGGCTTTATCGGTTGGAATACAGAAGCAGATGGTAAAGGCTCTTCTTATTCGGATAAACAAGAAGTGAAGAATCTAGTCGCAGAGTCGAACGGTTCTATTACCTTATTTGCCCAATGGGAGGTGAACCAGTATAGTATCAACTTTGATTCAAATGGTGGGTCAGGAGAATTTGATCCCCAACAGATGACTTATGATTTAGCTAAAAATCTAACAGAAAATAAATTTACTCGATCAGGATATACTTTCCTCGGCTGGAATACACAAGCAGATGGAACGGGTTCTTCTTATTCTGATAAGCAGGAAGTGAAAAATTTGGTTGCTGAGCCAAATGGTTCAATCACCTTATTTGCTCAATGGAAAATGACCAAATACAACGTGACTTTTGATAGTGCCGGAGGAAGTACCGTTCCAGATCAAAACTACACGATTGAAACTGGAATTACGAATTTCGATACACCAACTAGAAAGGGTTTCACATTCTTAGGTTGGTACGATGGGGAGAAAAAAGTGGAAACCATTGAGGACGGGGAAACTGGAGATCGTGTATTAATCGCTAAATGGGAAGCGAATCAGTACAGTATCAATTTTGATTCAAATGGTGGTTCGGGGGAACTTGCTCCTCAACAAATGACTTATGATTTAGCTGAAAATCTACCAGAAAATAAATTTACCCAACCAGGATATACCTTTCTCGGTTGGAATACACAAGCAGATGGAACGGGTTCGTCTTATTCTGATAAGCAGGAAGTGAAAAATTTGGTTGCTGAGCCAAATGGTTCAATCACCTTATTTGCTCAATGGGAAATGACCAAATACAATGTAACTTTTGATAGTGCGGGGGGTAGTACCGTACCAGATCAAAACTACACGATTGAAACTGGAATTACGGATTTTGTTACACCAACTAGAAAGGGTTTCACGTTCGTAGGTTGGTACGATGAAGAGAAAAAAGTGGAAGCTATTGAGGCCGGAGAGACCGGTGATCGTACGCTAACGGCTCAATGGGAGATTATTGAGTACACGATTACCTTTGATAATGATTCGCTCCAACCAATCACCTATACAGTTGAATCGGATGTTATCAAATTGCCTACACAAGAACGGAATGGTTATACCTTCTTAGGTTGGTTAGTGTCGGAGGACACGGCACAAAGAGCTGGTACAGATCCAGGAGAAATCGTTCAAGAAATCCAAAGCGGCACCACAGGTAACTTAATGCTTAGCGCTCAATGGGAAGCAAATCAATATAGCATCAATTTTGACTCAAATGGCGGCTCAGGAGAGCTTGCTCCGCAACAGATGACCTATGATCTAGCCACAAACTTATCAGAAAATAAATTTACTCGATCAGGCTATACCTTCCTTGGTTGGAATACGCAAGCAGCTGGCACGGGAACTTCTTATTCTGATAAACAAGAAGTAGAAAATTTGGTTGCGGAGTCAAACGGATCGATCACTTTATTTGCCCAATGGGAAACGAATAAATCAGCATTAGAAGACTTAGTCAACAAAGAAAAAGAAAACCAACGTGATAAAGAAGATTACACTGAGGAAAGTTGGAAGAATTACGAAGAAGCCTTAGCACAAGCCAAAAAAATTTTGGCGGATGATCAAGCAACGGCCGAACAAACTGCAACAGCGTTAGAGGAGTTAAAAACGGCAATTGCAAACTTAGAATTGCTTAAAACCTCTGATGGACAAATAATCGGTACAGCAAACGACTCAGCAACTACTCGCAAATCTTATCCATCTGCCGGCACAAAAGCGAAAAGTTTCCCGCAGACGGGAATGATCGCAGGGTCAGGACTGATGATTGTCGGAATTGCCGTTGTCGGCGCAGCATTAGCTGGCTGGAAGAAACGAAAAGGGAAATAAATAATACAGTAAACATTAGCTCAAAAAAAGCAGGATTTGATTCCTGCTTTTTTGTTTTCTATTTCTTCTAAGCTAACTTTTACTTTCAATAGTAACTCCTTAGAAGCTAGCGGGAAAAACTGCGATACATTGGGATCATACAAGAAGGCGCAGACACCGCCGTTATGAGCTTCGATCTTTAAGTGATTAGTGAAGATTCATCAATCATTCGTGGTAATGGAAAAGGAATAAACAAATAGAAGCCCCAGCTGCATAACCAGCTAGGGCTTTCGTTGCATTTCGAAGGCTCACTGTATCATGTTAAATAGTAAGACCTAATTTTTCAAATTGGGATATTTTGCTGTTAGGTTATTTGCAGTTTGTACTATTTGGCTAGTAGTAACCGTACCAACAGTATTATCAACAATTTCACTATCTGAAATAGAATTTAAAACTTCCCTATTTAAGCCTTTACTCTCCAGCAGATTTCTTACAGTTTGAGCTATCTCTTGATCACTAGGCGCATTTGCGCTTTTTTGCGGATCGGCTGTATTTTGCTGTGTATGGTCATATTGTGCTTGCGGCATTACGCTACTTACTGGCGGAGGCGTAGTTGAAACTACAGTCCATCCAGTTGTCTGACCTTGATTCATGTAAAAATTACTTTCTTCTAACTGCCCATCTGAATTAATTCGATAATAATCTATCGTATCGCTCTGTACTATACTGATCCTAGCGACAGCGTATCCTTCATCATCCTTCGAGACCACAAGATTGAGTTTTGGATTATTTAATACGTCAGCTTCGTTATTACTACCACTTCTTTTTTGATTCCAGACGTTAGCGACCCATTGCCTAAATTGTGGTTTTGTAATTGTGCCGCTTGTAGCGGTGGAATTTTGTCTAGATTTTTGATCTGCTGCAGCTTCGTTGTTTTGAGCGTACGTTGTATTGTCGCTAGATTGTACTAAATCATCTGTATCACTGGAAAATGTAGAACTAACAGCAGGTGCCGCATTATTCGGATCAAGACTGCTACTGTTTTCTCTACTAGGGAGATACCAGAAAAATACAAAGGCAGCAACGCCAGCAACAAAAAACAACATGATAACCGCCATGATAGTTGCAGATTTTTGCTGTTGTTCTCTTTCACGCATTTTTTTGTTTAGCAATGCCTGCAGACGTGCCCTGACAGCTGGATCGGTTGCTTTGGCTAGTTCAAGCTCTAAAGTAGCAATTTGTTGCTTTTCGCTTAGATTCACTAACGTAGATGTGAGCTGACGCATTTCTGCTTGTCTAGCTTGATCGGCTTGGCTAGCCAGAAATTGATCATTAAAATAATCATTGCTATTGTACCTGCTCATAAACAGTCACCCTTTCACTTCACTCATTTTCCTTAATTATAAACTTAAAAAAGTATAGAACAAAATTTATTTTAATAGGTGCGGCAACTCAATCACGCTGATTCTAAAAATGTGGAAAGATAGAACATTTGAACATTTTTAGATTACCAGTTTAATTGCAATACACAGTGATCACTCAAGAAGCCAAGGATTCCGCCATTAAAAGCTTGGCTTTGTAAATTTAAGAAGCTCTTCGCTAGGACATGAGATTAATCCTGAAAATAAAATAGGTTGTGTTTTTGGCTTAAATCCGATTTACTCATATGATTGTCAACCAGAAAATATATTGAAAGGCTTTTTAGACAACGATAGAGATTATTATCAAGTGGATGCTATGTGTAATGGCAAATTTCCTAACTACAAGATGAAACAGTATCAAGCCTTGGGCGTTAAGTTGAGCAATCAGCCGAGTGATGTGGAAGATTTTTCTAATGGATCAATTGATTTTATTGGATTAAATTATTATATGTCTAGTATTTCAGAACCAAACATTCCAGTAAAAGGTGAATCATCCTTGTTTGGAGGACTTCAAAACCCATATTTAGAACAATCAAAATGGGGATGGGGCATTGACCCTACAGGTATCCGCTATGTAATGAATTACTTGTACCGGAAATACGAGTTACCGATTATTATTACTGAAAATGGTTTAGGTGCTACCGATAAAGTTGAAAGCGGGAAAGTGCATGATGATTATCGGATAAATTATTTACAAAAAAACATCAATGCAGTAAAACAAGCGGTGGAGGAAGATTATGTTGAATGCCTAGGTTACTTAACTTGGGGACCGATTGACTTAGTCAGCGCAAGTACTGGAGAAATGAGTAAACGCTACGGTTTTATTTATGTGGACTTAGATAATGATGGAAACGGGAATTTACAACGGTTTAAAAAGGATTCTTTTGATTGGTATCAAAAGGTTATTACGAGTAACGGAGAAAGTATTCAGGAATAGAAAAACAAAAAAACTTTCTTATTTTTATACTTTTTCCTTATGTGAAAAATACAAAAGGTAAGATCGTCTGTTCGTGTTTTTCTCGAACAGATGATTTTTTAGTCTTTTAAGATTTTTTTGAATAACAGGTACAAAATGCTCCATAAGATTATTCCTGAGACTAGAAAAATTTCTAATATTTTAAGTAAATCTTGTGTTGTATTGTTTGGGAATCAATTGCTAAATACAAGACATGGAAAGACCGTTACCAACATGATTAGAAAGTGGATAAGGGATTGTTTGACTAACGACCAAGTTTCTATATTATAAAGAACGGAAGTTGCAGAAACTATCGTAATGATTAATCTAGTAATAAACGTGGATCGCACTTGGAAACTATTGATTTGTTACAGCTGCATGATAGCTGAAATCCCAGTCATGAGAATAAACGAAATTCCTCCTCAGTCGCACGCCTAATAAATTTCTCCAATATCTCCAATCTCTTTTAAGTGTTAGAAGCTTGTTGATTAGGTAGCTGTTGGGCGGTTATAAATAGTATGATTCTAGTAGCTAGTTTGGAATTTGGATGCTATTTCTGAATTTGTTTTTAATCTATCTATTTAGTACCAAGTCATTTCTATTTTTCAAAATAATAAACTTTTTTTGATAGCCGAATAATAATTTCTAGAGATAGTTCATTTTTTATGGAAATCAGAGAGATGAATAGAATTCAATAATCAAAAATAGTCGCTATTTTTTAGTTCAGTCTTCCGGCGGATGTTTTTTCTTTCATTTTTCTATAAACTTATTTTAGAGAGGAAGATTGGTATGAAAGTTTTGTTTGTATTTGAAGATCAGGAATATTCTAGTTTTTTTGTTTATGACTTGGCTGATGGGGTTAATGGGTTGTTGCGGATCTCGCCAGAAATAAAGATCAAAAAACTATCATTGGGTGAACTTTATATGCAAGTGCCAATCGAAAAATTCTTAGTTTATTTTTCAGCGGCTTTTTCGCTTGAAGTAAAGAAATATTTAATTTTAAAAAAAGCAGATTTTTTACGCGGAGTAAAAGAAGCGGGACTAGAAGACGACGGTAAAATGCCGGTGACGGTTTATAAAGATTTTCTTGCTGTAAAAACTGGGCAGTCCTTTGCAAAAGGGGAACAGCGCCTGACATTGGCTGAAATCGATGCGTATATCAGTTATCAGATTGATCCCGATGGTCGAATCGATGTATTTGAACGACAAGAAGATATCATTCGGCTGATGAAACGCAAAACGGTTCGTCCACGGCTATCTTCCATTACTAATAATTATGGAACAGTCAAAGAATATGCCGGTAGCAATCTTCGTTTAAAAGACATGTTAAAGCTAGGAACAGGTTATTTAGCTAAAGGCAATGCTCGAATGAATAAAACAAATATTCCAGAATTTGGAAGTTTTACAGTAAGTGATGATTTTCCCTATCAATTAGGAAACATTGACTGGAGAAAAAATACAATAAAACTGAGATCAGAGTTGGTTCAATAAAAAGTTATTCACAGGATACGGTAAAAAAGGTTTTTTATTGACCAGTTTAGCCGCTTACAAACGGGAAAAAGCTTTTATATCAAACTTTAGCTGAGTTTCACAACTGAGAAACTTTTTAAAAAAGCGTTTGTTAGGTACTTGACAAGCGCTGTGAGTATTTAATGATGGGGATTAAAAAAGACTCTGCTAGTTTAAAAATTAAAGATTTTTTTCTTTAAATGAGATACGTGTGGACAACAATAATTAGGTGTGTGTTGAGCTAAAAATAGTAATCTGGAGTAGGAGGGATACGGATGATTTGGACCTTAATAGTCGGTGCCGTGATTGGAGCAATCGGCGGCGGGCTTTCTGGCCGCGGCAAACAGATGGGTTGTTTATTTAATATCATTGCTGGATTGGTTGGGTCCTATGTTGGTCAAGCGATTTTTGGTCACTGGGGGCCGCAATTAGCTGGGATGGCGTTAGTACCGTCGATCTTAGGAGCTGTGATCGTGGTAGCGGTCGTTTCTTTATTCACCAGTCGGCGATAAAAACTGACATCAGGAGCCAAGATTACGGTTCCTGTTTTTTTGTTTTAAGAACCTTTTTGTTTTTCTGGACTTGTTCGTTCTGCTTTTTAAAACTCTTTGTTATAATGGAAGATGGGTGATAAGAATGATAAAACGAATCGAGAAATTACGTGCATTGATGAAAAACGAAGTAATTGATGCGTACTTAGTCACAAGTTCGGCAAATCTTCGGTATTTGACGAATTTTACTGGAACTGCGGGTCTGGCGTTCATCACATTAGACAAAGCGTTCTTTATTACGGATTTTCGTTATACAGAGCAAGCCAACGAACAAGTTGAAGAAATGACGATCATCCAACAGCAAGGAGATATCGTCGGTGAGATCATTAAATTGGTGGAAAAAGAAGGTATCCATGTTCTGGGATTTGAAGATGCATGGATGACTTATGCGGAATATTCTGTGTTTGAAGAAGTAATCGATGCAGAATTGGCTCCGGCCAGCGGGATGATCGAAAAATTACGTGAGCAAAAAGATGCTGGAGAAATTGCGATCATTGAGAAAGCCTGTGCGATCGCGGATGAAGGGTTCGAGTATATTTTAAAAATGATTCGTCCCGGAATGACCGAGATCGAAGTAGCTAATCAACTTGATTTCTTTATGCGTTCGCTGGGCGCCAGCGGTACTTCTTTTGATACAATCGTGGCTAGCGGGATACGATCTGCTTTGCCCCATGGTGTTGCCAGTGAGAAAATGATTGAACAAGGCGATTTAATTACGCTTGATTTTGGTTGTGTCTACCAAGGCTATGTTTCAGATATTACAAGGACTTTTGCGATTGGTAATCCGGGTCAACAGTTAAAAGACATTTATCAAATCGTTTTGGCTGCCCAATTAAAAGTTATTGAAACAGCACAAACAGGAGTGACTGGCGCACAACTAGACGCAGTAGCCCGAGATTTTATTACTGAGGCTGGTTATGGCGAGGCTTTTGGACATTCAACGGGTCATGGTATTGGGATGGAGATCCACGAAGGACCGAATATCAGCCGTTCAAATAATCATCCTTTGAGTGTTGGAAATGTTATTACGGATGAACCGGGAATCTATTTAGCAGGACTTGGCGGTGTTCGGATCGAAGATGATTTAGTGATCTTAGCACAAGGCAATCGAATCTTGACTAAAGCGCCAAAAGAACTCATCCTTTTATAAAGATAATAGAGTAGTAGCGTAAGTAATCAAGAAATGATAAACTAGAAGCAAATCTGCAAAGATGGGCAACATACGGGAAGGTATATAAGATTTTTTGAATTTCTGCATTAGAGAAATTTAGATCTTAATAATCAACCGCCGTTTTTGATAGCACAGTCAGATAGTATAAGGCATAAACATCAGACTTATTTTTTCTGATAGAGGAAATAAGGATATTTGGAGGAATAAGGGGAGAGTAAGATGGCAGACGAAAAAAATTTAGTTTTAGGCGAAAGCCCTGAACTTGGCGAGATTATCATTGCACCAGAAGTAATCGAAGTGATCATCGGAATTGCGGCTTCAAAAGTCGACGGTGTTTATGGGATGCGCGGATCTTTAGCTAGCAATGTGACAGAATTGCTTGGTAAAGCGGCTCATGGCAAAGGTGTCTATCTTAAAAATGATGAAGACGGCTTAAAAGTCGATATCTATTCTTATTTTGACTATGGCACTTCTGTACCAAAAGTGGCGATGGCTATGCAAGAACGTGTAAAACAACAAGTCTTGTTTATGACGGATGTCGAATTAAGTGAAGTGAATATTCACGTAGTCGGCGTTGTTGCGGAAAAATTAGAACAACCGTCCCTAGAAGAATTATTTAATGATGAAGAGGAAAATAATGAGTAAAGAACTATCACGTCATGAGATCCGAGAAAAAGCCTTGCAGGCATTATTTCCATTGGATTTCAATCAAGAATTAACTAAAAAAGATGCGATCAACCATGCGTTGAGCATTGACCAACAGGCATTTGTCAGTGAAGACGAAGAAGAATTTGTTCCGGTTTATCTGGATGAATTAGTCGGCGGAGTCGTAGAGCACCAAGCAGAACTAGATGCGATCATCCAAAAACATTTGCGTTCTAACTGGTCGATTCAACGAATTGCAAAAATGGATTTGATTATCTTGCGAATCGGGATCTATGAGATGCTGTACAACACTCAAGTGCCCAATCGAGTGGTTCTAAATGAAGCAATCGAATTAGCCAAAACTTTCAGTGATGATCAGTCGAGGAAGTTTGTCAATGGAATCTTATCTAATGTAATGAAAGAAATCGATGAAGCTGGGGCAAATAGCTAATAAAGCTATTTACCCAGCTTCATTTAAACTATCTAGAGGAAAGAAGTGGGGAAGTAACATGGCGCAACTTATTGATGGTAAAAAATTAGCAGAGAAGCTTCAACAAGAAACGGCGAGACAAGTCGAAAAATTAGCAGCAAAAGATATCCACCCTGGCTTAGTCGTGTTACTAGTCGGAGAGAACCCCGCTAGTCAAATATATGTAAGAAATAAAGAACGTGCTGCAAAAAGGATCGGGATTCATTCTGAAGTAAGACGTTATCCAGCGTCGATCACTGAAGCTGAGCTAATCAGAGAAATCGAATATTTCAATGAATCCAACGAGTTCCACGGTATTTTAGTACAGCTGCCATTGCCAGCGCACATCAATGAAGAAAAAGTATTGCTTGCGATCAATCCGTTAAAAGATGTCGACGGGTTCCATCCGATGAATATGGGACGATTATTTGCGGGGATGCCGCATACAATTCCTTGTACACCATACGGTATTATGAAGATGTTTGAAGAATATGATATCCCATTGGCTGGTAAACAAGCGGTTGTAATCGGCCGAAGCAATATTGTCGGCAAGCCGATGGCGATCTTACTTTTAGAGGCGGATGCGACAGTGACATTGACTCATTCAAAAACAGAAGACTTAGCAAAGGTTGCTAGCAAAGCGGATATTTTAGTTGTAGCAATCGGCAAAGGGCATTTTGTGACAAAAGAATTCATCAAGCCTGGAGCAGTTGTAGTCGATGTTGGGATGAATCGAAATGAAGACGGTAAATTGATTGGCGATGTAAAATTCGATGAAGTCGAACCAATCGCCAGCTACATTACGCCGGTTCCAGGCGGTGTAGGTCCAATGACCATTACAATGTTGATGCAGCAAACAGTCGAATGTTGTGAACGCCAAGTATTGGATCATAAATAATAAAGAGGTGTTCAAATGGCACAAGAGTATTTGACTGTCAGTGCGTTAAATAAATATATTAAACGAAAATTCGATGTAGACCCCTATTTAGAGCGGGTCTATTTGACCGGGGAAATCTCTAACTTTCGCATGCGGCCGAATAACCATCAATATTTTAGTTTGAAAGATGAACGCTCTAAAATCAACGCGATCATGTTCAAAGGTGCTTTCCAAAAATTGAAATTTACTCCTAAAGAAGGAATGAAAGTTTTAGTAGTAGGTCGGATCGCTTTGTATGAAGCTAGCGGGATGTATCAAATTTATATTGATCATATGGAACCTGACGGTGTAGGAGCGTTATACCAAGCATTGGCAGAGTTACGAGAGAAACTAGAAAAAGAAGGTCTATTTTCACAACCGAAAAAACAATTACCTCGTTATCCTAAACGAATCGCCGTAGTGACCAGTCCTAGCGGTGCAGTCATTCGTGATATCATCACGACAGTAAAACGACGCTATCCTATTGCTCAGTTAGTTTTATTTCCAACGGTTGTCCAAGGGGATAAAGCCGCGGCCAATATTGTTGAAAATATCAAAAAGGCTGAGATGTTGGACTTTGATACGATGATTATTGGGCGAGGCGGCGGATCGATTGAAGATTTATGGCCGTTCAATGAAGAAATTGTCGCGCGAGCGATCGCTGCTTCGCCGATTCCGATTATTTCATCTGTGGGGCATGAAACAGATACGACGATTGCGGACTTAGTTGCTGATGTACGGGCTGCGACACCGACTGCTGCGGCAGAATTAGCAGTACCAGTTTTATCGGAAGAGATTTTACGGATTAAAGAAAAACAAGCGCGTTTAGAACAAGCCTTTCTGCATCAATTGCAGCGAAAAAAAGAGCGCTTTGAGCGGCTGCAGCAATCGTATATTTTTAGACAGCCGAATCGCTTATATGAAGCGCAAAGTGTCCAGTTAGATCGTTTAACACAACAACTTCAGCAAAACATGACTGTGTTAGTAAATCAACGAGAACGAGAATTAATGCAAACTAACAATCGTTTAGTTCAAGCCAATCCCGTCAGTCGTGTAAAGCAAGCACAACAACAGACAGAATATTTACATGAACGATTGCAAGAACAAATACAAGGTTATTTAGAAAATCAGCAGCGACGTCTGCAGCAAGCAATCACATCGCTTGATTTATTGAGTCCGTTAAAGACGATGGGACGCGGATTTTCTTATACGACTCAAAATGATCATGTGATCCGTTCAGTAAACGATTTAGAAGAAGCAGAAATGACGGTTCACTTTGTGGATGGCTCCGTGAGAGCATCCGTTTTAGAAATTGAAAAAGGGGAAAAATAATGGAGAACACGACCTTTGAAGAATCAATCGCACAACTAGAAACAATTGTAACTCAGCTAGAACGCGGCGATATACCATTGGAAGAAGCGCTAGAAGTTTTTCAAAAAGGAATGGTTTTGAGTAAACAATGCCAAGATACATTGACCAAAGCAGAAAAAATGTTGACAAAAATGATGAGTGAAGATGAGGAAGTCCCTTTTGCAGGTGAGGAGGAAGCCTAATGTTGCAGCAGCTTTCTGCCGAAGAGCTACCTAAAGTTGAAAGAGAGATCATTGATTTCATCACCAACTACACTACCCATAATGAACTAAAAAAAAGCATGCTATATTCAATTGAAGCAGGCGGCAAACGAATTCGGCCGTTAATTGTTTTGGCGACTGTTCGAGCGTTTCAAAAAGAAATCACACTGCCTGTTTATCAAACAGCCGGAGCACTTGAAATGATCCATACGTATTCGCTGATCCATGATGATCTGCCTGCGATGGATAATGACGATTTGCGACGCGGTCAGCCGACGAACCATAAAGTTTTTGGCGACGCGCTGGCAATTCTAGCTGGAGATGGTCTTCTAACCAGTGCTTTTCAATTGATCAGTGAAACGACGCTGAGTGCAACAGAAAATGTTTTATTGATTCAGCTGTTAGCAAAAGCCGCTGGGATCGGCGGGATGGTAGCTGGGCAAGCAGGAGATATGACTGCAGAAAAGCGACATGTCTCGCTTACTGAATTAAAAACTATTCACCACGGAAAAACAGGCGCGCTGCTGACCTATGCATTTGTAGCAGGCGGTATTTTAGCCAATCAGACAGAGTACGTGTTAGAACGGCTTGAAAAACTTGGTGCACACATCGGTTTGGCTTTTCAAATTCGTGATGATCTGTTAGATATTGTCGGGACTACTGAGGAATTGGGCAAACAAGTTGGTCAAGATGAAAAATCAGAGAAAAGCACGTATCCAGCATTATTAGGTTTAGAAGGTGCGCATCAAGCTCTGACGGATGAATTAAGTCAAGCTGAAATGATCATTCAACAATTAGCAGAGACCGCAGAATTTCAACCGCAGATTTTTACAGAACTACTAACACTTTTTGCCTTAGAAAAGTAGTCAACTCAATGCAAGAATAAATCTATTTATGAAGTAGGGGACGAAATGAAAAAAGAACGTGTAGATGTACTAGCTTTTAATCAAGGGCTTTTTGAGACGAGAGAAAAAGCGAAACGCGGCGTAATGGCGGGACTAGTCTACGATCAAAAAAACGAACGGCTGGATAAACCAGGTGAAAAGATTCCGCTCGAAACGATTTTACAAGTCAAAGGCCAAAGCTTGGCATATGTTTCCCGCGGCGGATTAAAATTAGAAAAAGCATTAAAGTTCTTTGATGTAGCGATTGATCAAAAAATATTGTTAGACATTGGCTCTTCTACAGGCGGCTTCACAGATGTTGCTTTGCAAAATGGTGCGACATTGAGTTATGCGTTAGATGTCGGCTACAACCAGCTAGCTTGGAAATTACGCCAAGATGAACGCGTAGTCGTAATGGAACGAACCAATTTTCGCTACTCTAAATTGGCCGATTTTGACCGGGGGCAACCGAATTTTGCCACGATTGATGTTTCGTTTATCTCATTGCGATTGATTTTACCGCCATTGCATGACATTTTGACAGATGACGGGGATGTAATCGCCTTGATCAAGCCTCAATTTGAAGCCGGAAAAGAATTTGTCGGTAAAAAGGGAATCATCAAAGATCCTAAAATACATTTGATGGTCTTAGAAGAAATCACCAGCTTTGCTATCGCTCATGGATTTGATGTGGAAGGATTGACTTTTTCTCCTATCACAGGCGGTGAAGGGAATATTGAATTTCTCGCTCATTTGAAAAAAGTGCCGGAAACAGGTGTCATAAATCCAGCAATCAGCTTAGAAGGCGTAGTATCAGAGGCTCATCAGCAACTAGCTAAATAATTTGGAGGAGAAGGAATGCGAAAACAAGAACGGCACCGGATCATCACTCAACTTTTGAGTGAACACGACGTGAAAAAGCAAGAAGATTTCGTAGCGATCTTTGCGCAACGGGGCGTGGCGGTAACGCAAGCAACGATTTCACGAGATATCAAGGAAATGAAATTGATTAAAGTACCGGCACAAAATGGCGGGTATCGTTACAGCCTACCGCGTAAAGAACAAGAAGACGTAAATGAAAAACTGACTGATCTGTTAAAAGAAGCAGTGGTCTCTGTTGATCAAATGGAGAAATTTATCAACGTGAAAACACTGCCGGGAAATGCGGCGGCTTGTGCGAATCTATTAGAAAAGCAATTTATGACAAATTTATTTACGACGTTGAATGATGATGATAGTATTTTGCTGATCGTTCGAACAGAAGAAGATGCTAAGCGAATCCACCAAGAAATCACTGAGAAAAGTCAAAATAGTTAGCAAGTATGATCAAAAGGGGAATAAGAAGAATGTTACAAGAATTGACAATTAAAAATTTTGCGATCATTTCTTCGTTACATTTAAGTTTTACTGATGGAATGACTGCGTTGACCGGTGAAACTGGTGCCGGAAAATCAATCATTATCGATGCCGTCAGCTTGTTAGCGGGTGCCCGTTCTTCAATTGAATATATCCGCCAAGGCAGCGATAAATGTTTAGTAGAAGGACTGTTTGATTTACCCGAACAGCCTGAATTTCGTTTGTTGTTAGAAGAGTTTGGGATCGAAGTCGACGAAGCGGGACTAATCGTTCAAAGAGATTTAAATATTTCTGGAAAAAGCGTTTCCCGCGTCAATGGCCGGATCGTAACGTTGGCTAACTTGCGCCGAATCGGACAATTTCTAGTCGATATTCAAGGACAGAACGATCATCAAGAGCTGATGCACCCGGAATCACACTTGCGCCTGCTGGACAGTTTTGGTGATACAGCTTTTCAAAAAACCAAAAGTAATTATCAAGCGGCTTACAAAGACTATGTCTCTTTAGTGAATCAAGTGAAAAAATTCAAACAAAACGAGCAATCTTTTGCTCAGCGAATCGATATGCTGACTTTCCAACAAGAAGAAATCAGCAATGCTGGACTAGTCAGCGGTGAGGAAGAAAAATTAGTAGAAGAACGTGAAAAACTGACAAACTATCAAAAGATTGTCGACAGTCTTTCTTACAGCTACCAAGCGATGACTAATGAAGAAACAAGCGCATTAGATACGATCGGTTCGGCTAGTCAAGAGCTCCAGACGATTGCTTCTTTAGATCAGGATTATGAGAGTATTTCCGATAATGTTCACAGCGCTTATTATTTATTGCAAGATGCTGTCAGCGAGATCGGGCGCCAGTTGGATCTATTGGAGTTGGACGAAGAGCGTTTGGATTTAGTTAATGAGCGTTTGGAGTTGATTCACCAATTGAAACGAAAATATGGTGATTCAATCGAGATCATTTTAAATTATTATGAGCAAATTAGCCAAGAATTGTTGGATTCAGATTTTTCAGGAGATAAGCTTGAAAAATTAGAAATAGAGTTATCGGCTAAAGCAGAGAAGCTGCAAAAATTAGCAGAGAAACTGCAAACTGCCCGAAAGAAAATGGCTAGAAAACTAGAAGCAGCGATTCAAGATGAATTAAAAAGTCTGTATATGGAAAATGCGCGCTTTGAGGTGAAATTTAAGCCGGTCGCTTTTGGTGGAGAGGGAATTGATGAAGTAGAATTTTATATCACGACCAATCCAGGAGAGCCGTTGAAGCCGCTAGTCAAAGTTGCTTCAGGTGGAGAAATCTCTCGAGTCATGCTGGCATTGAAGACGATTTTTTCAAGAACACAAGGCTTGACCAGTATTGTATTCGATGAAGTCGACACTGGCGTAAGTGGACGAGTGGCGCAAGCAATCGCAGATAAGATCTATCAAATTGGTCAAAATTCGCAAGCGCTTTGTATTACTCATTTGCCGCAAGTCGCAGCTAGGGCCGATCATCAATTATTCATTCGTAAAGAAATCACAGCTGGCCGCACGCTGACTAAAGTAGAAGAATTGACTGAAAAAGATCGTATAGAAGAAATAGCGCGGATGTTAGCAGGAACGGAAATCACGGATCTATCGATTGAGCATGCCAAAGAATTATTGCAATTAGCCAAAAAATAGCCGAAGCAGCTGCTTCGGCTATTTTTTTATTCAATGAAAGATGTAGTAAGAAACTTCTTGCAGTAGACTCATGACTTCATGAAGAAAACCAGCAATAAACTGAAATCTAGTAGTATCTGATCAGTTTTTGAAACGGTGTTTTACATTATGACGCTAAACAGACTGCCTAAAACTAATGAACCGATTGTTAAAATCAACATGGTCCAAATAACAACTTTCGTTACTTTAGAAAATGTACTTGTAGATTTTTTGTTATTCATGATGTCACCATCCTCAAAAAAATTTCAAACTCATCATACTCCATTTATGAAAACACTGCAAACAACTAAAAAAACTTTTAAAAAATACTAAGAAATCTTTTCGTGACAATCTCACGAATTCAATTGTTAAAACTTGTTAAATCCTTTATATTTTAGATAAAATGCAACAGGAATGTAATGATACTATATTATAGTGAAAAAAGTAGTTTGAAGAGGAAGGACTGTGTTTGTTGGGATCATCTTTACTAGTACTATTGTTATGGTATATTTTTCCGATTATTGTCTTTTTAGCGTCTGATTATATCGTAACAATATTCAAATTAAAACAACGCTTCAATTTGAAAACACCAGATATTACCGTGCCTTTTTTAATTGTTGGGATGCATGAAATCTCAAAAAGTATCAGCTCGTTTTCAATATTACCGTACTTTTTATTGACCATTTTATTGTTAGGAATCGGTGTGGTCGTTTTTCAAACCTACCGCTATCGAGAAATTATGTATGGTCGTTTTTTTAAAATGTTTTGGCGCTTGACGTTTTTACTTTCAGTTTTGGTCTATTTTGCTCTGATCGTCGCAAGTATTATCAGTCTATTTTAAGCGATAAGATCTTTAAAAAGACTCTGAATAGCTCAAGATTTCCGCAATTTCACAACATGGTCAGCAAAGGTCAGAAAAGTGTTATTTTTGTTTTTTACAAAGTGTGGTAGATTGTGGGGGATTGTGGTAGACTAATCTCATATGGTGGTAAAAAGGGGGCAGTCTAGATGTTCATGGGCGAATATCAGCATAATATCGACGCTAAAGGTCGATTGATCGTTCCATCGAAACTACGTGAACAACTAGGAGAGAAATTTGTTGTTACCCGCGGAATGGACGGCTGTCTATTCGGTTATCCGTTAAATGAATGGAATCAGCTGGAAACAAAGTTGAATGAAATGCCGCTTTCTAAAAAAGATGCGCGTGCGTTTGTTCGTTTCTTTTACTCCGCAGCTACCGAGTGCGAGATTGATAAGCAAGGACGGATCAATATCCCCGTATCTTTGCGCAATCATGCATCACTTGAAAAAGAATGTGTAATCATTGGTGTGGCCAATCGAATTGAAGTTTGGGATCAAACACGCTGGAATGATTTTACTAAAGAAACAGAAGCTAGTTTTGATGACATTGCAGAGACAATGGTCGATTTTGGATTTTAGAGAAGAGGATTATTAATGACAGACTTTCAACATACAACCGTTTTGCTCCACGAAACAGTTGACGGTCTAGCAATCAAACCGAACGGTATCTATGTTGATTGTACATTGGGCGGAGCTGGTCATAGCGAATACTTATTGAGTCAGCTAGACACAGATGGACATCTTTATGCTTTTGATCAAGATCAAAAAGCAATCGATAATGCAAAAATCCGCTTGGCAGACTATGTCGCCAAGAATCAAGTAACGTTTGTTAAAGCTAATTTTAGAGAGCTCACTATCGAATTGAATCGTTTAGGTGTGACAGCAGTCGACGGTATTTTATACGACTTAGGCGTCTCTTCTCCGCAACTTGATGAGGCAGAGCGCGGATTCAGTTATCATCAAGACGCACCGTTAGATATGCGTATGGACCAAACTGCACCGTTGAGTGCGTATCAAGTCATAAACGATTATTCGTATCATGAACTAGTAAAAATTTTCTTTCGCTATGGTGAAGAAAAATTTTCTAAACAAATTGCTCGTTTGATTGAACGTAAACGAATGGACAAGCCCATCGAAACAACTGGTGAATTAGTGGATGTCATTAAAGAAGCAATCCCTGCTCCGGCACGGCGAAAAGGCGGGCATCCTGCCAAACGTGTTTTCCAAGCAGTTCGAATTGCTGTAAATGATGAATTAGGTGCAATCGAAAGTTCCTTGGAGCAAGCAATCGATTTGCTAGCTCTTGAAGGCAGAGTCAGTGTGATTACCTTCCATTCATTAGAAGATCGAATCGTAAAAACGATGTTTAAAGAATTCAGTACACCAAAGGATATGCCGCCTGGCTTGCCAATGGTTCCGGAAGAATTTCAACCGGTGATGAAGTTAGTCAACCGAAAACCAATTATTCCTTCAGAAGAGGAATTAAACAATAATAACCGTGCAAGAAGTGCGAAATTACGAATCGCTGAGAAAGTGAAGAAAGGATAGGGTTATGGCAGAATTAAACAATAATCAATCATTCCAATTTGATTCTCAGCAAGAAGAAGTTCGCCAAACACCAGATTCTTTCAAAGTTTTCGTTTCTCCAGGCGATCGATTAAAGAAAATCACACGAGTTGAAAAATTCGCGGTATTGGCTTTCTTAGCAATGCTAATCGGGTTATCGATCGTGATGGTTAATTATCGCAATGAAATCAGTAAAACTCAAAATGAAATTACAAGTATTCAAACCGACATTGATACTAAAGAAAAAACAGCGACGCAGCTGCAACAAGAAAAGAGCGAATTGTCTCGTTCCGATCGTTTGAAAGAAGTTGCTGAAAAAGCTGGACTTTCAATTAATGACGAGAATTTAAGGAAAGTGAAGTAGATGAGCTTTAAAAGGCTAAGAAGAAAAATCCGAAAAAAGAATTTGACTCCGATGAACAATCGCAAAAAAGTAGGCGTTATTTTGTTTGCTACGAGTATTGGATTGTTCTTTTTCTTTGCCATTCGCATGATTTATGTCGTGGCAGGCGGACATGTAGCGGGGACCTCGCTTGAGGTAAAAACAAAAGAGTTGTATCACGGCGGCGAAGTAGTCAAAGCCAAACGTGGAACGATCTATGACCGAAATGGAGAAGTAATCGCAGAAGATGCGACTTCTTACTCAATCTATGCGATTTTATCAGAAAGTTATGTCTCAGGAAAAGATAAACTTTACGCTCAAGAGAAAAATTTTGATGAATTGGCTTCTATCTTACATAAGTATTTAGGAATCAAAAAAAAATCAGCATTAAAAACGTTGAAAAGCGGGATCAATAGCGATGGTACTAGCAAATATTATCAAGTAGAGTTTGGGAATAAAGGCAAAAACATTTCTGAAGAGACTAAGCAGAATATTGAAGATGCTATGAAGAAAGCTAAGGTCAAAGGGTTGTACTTTACGGAACACATTGATCGGATGTACCCAAGTGGCAATTTTGCCTCTCATTTCATCGGTTACGCACAACCAGATAAACAAGAAGATCTGGTTGGAATGATGGGTGTCGAAGCGGCCTATGATGATGTGCTAAAAGGTAAGGACGGCAAAGTCGTCTACCAAAAGGATGAAAATCAACGACCAATCCCTGGCAGTATTGCTGAAGAGAAAAAAGCAGTAGATGGGGAAGATATCTATACTACGTTAGACTCAGGGTTGCAAAGTTATTTAGAAACACTGTTAGATAATGTTAATTCAGAAGTTAAACCAGCCGAAATGACGGCAATGTTGATGCAAGCAAAAACGGGTGATATCTTAGCGATGTCCCAGCGGCCGACATTTAACCCTGAAACAAAAGAAGGCTTAGGAGAATCCGATGCTTGGCGAAACTTTTTAATAGAAGACAGTTATGAACCAGGTTCAACGATGAAAGTCTTCACAACTGCTGCTGCAGTTAATGAAGGAGTTTTTAATGAAGATGAAAGTTATATGTCTGGTAAAATCCAAGTAGCCGATGCAACCATCAATGACTGGGACCTAGGGAAAAAAGGAATCTTGACAATGCGTCAAGCTCTTTCGTGGTCTAGTAATGTCGGAATGGTCAAATTAGAAGAAAAATTAGGCGATCGCTGGCCGGAATATGTTCAACGTTTCGGTTTTGGTCAGAGTACGTATTCCGGATTGCCTGGCGAGTCAAAAGGCACATTGCCAACAAGCAATATCGTTGACCAAGCTATGAGTGCTTACGGACAAGCAATCGGAGTAACGAATTTCCAAATGATGCGCGGTTTTACCGCTGTAGCAAATGATGGGAAAATGTTGCAGCCTCATTACATCGAAAAAGTTTCAGATCCTAATACCGGCAAAGAAATCATTGCAGAACCAGAAGTAGTAGGAGAGCCAATCACAGCTGAAACGGCTCAAAAAGTTCGCGAATACATGCGAGATACGGTTGAAAGTGAAAACTATGGTTCCGCTTATGATCAATATAAAGTACCGGGGTATAATATTTCTGCTAAAACAGGGACGGCTCAGATCGCAAGTGGCGGTACTTATCTGACAGGAACGACCAATTACATCTACTCGATCGCTTTGATGATTCCTTCTGAAGACCCTGAATACATTTTGTATTTAACGATGAAACAACCGCAAGAAAGCAAGGAAGGCGTTTTGGGTGAAATCGCAAATCCGCTACTAAGTCGGGCGATGGAATTTCAAAATGATCAATCTGATTCTTCAGATGAGCAAAGCGATACGAAGGTGACCGTGGAAGATTACCGTAACCTTTCAACTTCTAAAGCTGCTGCAGATGCGAATAAACGCGGACTGACAGCAGTGGTGGTTGGAGATGGAGACAAAGTGATCAAACAATCTGAAAAACCGGGCGAAAAGGTCATGGCAAATGAACATTTAATCTTATTGACTGATGGAAAAAAAGAAATGCCAGATATTCGCGGCTGGTCAAAATCAGATATTTTAAAATTAACGAATCTGTTAGATATAGAAGTTACTTTCAAAGGAGACGGGTACTGTACAAAACAAAGTATCGCTCCTTATGCAGAAATATCGAAAAAGAAATTGAAAATTACGTTAGGTTAGGACTGGAGAGAAAAAACATGCAACCGGCACAACTATTTATCGCCTTTGCCAGTAGTTTCGCAATTACTGTCGCAGGCATGCCTTTTATAATTGGCTATTTTAGAATGAAAAAGCAAGGACAAGAAATTCGCGAAGAAGGACCTAAGTGGCACAACTCGAAAGCAGGAACACCGACAATGGGCGGACTAGGCTTTTTAGCTGCTGCGGTGATTACGGCAATTTGGTTCAGCCTTTGGACACAAAAAATGACGACATCACTAGTGATTTTAGTGTTCGTCTTATTGTTATATGGAATCATTGGATTTCTAGATGATTTCATAAAATTGACCAAAAAACAAAATGAAGGATTGACTTCAAGTCAAAAATTCATTGCGCAGGTTGTTGTGGCAATTGTTTTTTATGCGGTTTATCGGATAGAAGGCAATCCAAATACATTGAACTTCTTCGGTATTGATCTGCCGCTGAACATCATTTATGGCTTGTTTGTTGTTTTTTGGCTGGTCGGTTTTTCAAATGCAGTAAATCTAACCGATGGCATCGATGGATTAGTTTCAGGGTTAGGAACGATTTCGTTTGCAACATACGGGATCATCGCATGGAATCAACAACAGTATGAAGTTTTGATCGTCTGTCTAGCTGTTATGGGCGGCCTGGTCGGGTTCTTTCCTTACAATAAAAAACCAGCGAAGATCTTTATGGGAGATGTCGGCTCGCTTGCTTTAGGCGGACTGTTAGCTGCCATATCGATTATCTTACATCAAGAGTGGACGTTGTTATTAGTCGGCTTGGTTTACATTTTTGAAACAGCAAGCGTGATTATTCAAGTTACTTCCTTTAAAATGACTGGTAAGCGTGTTTTCAAAATGTCACCATTACATCATCATTTTGAGATGTCCGGTTGGTCAGAATGGAAAGTAGATACGGTGTTCTGGATAATTGGACTTGTAGCGTCAATTATTGTTTTATTGATCGTACTGTAGGAGATGACTAGGAAATGAAACAAATTAGACAATATGAAAATGAAAAAGTATTAGTATTAGGATTAGCGAAGAGCGGATTTAGTGCGGCCAAGTTGTTAAATGACTTGGGCGCACTTGTTACGGTCAACGACGGAAAACCTTTTGAAGAAAATCCAGAGGCACAAGGTTTATTGGAACAAGGAATCCGAGTGATCACAGGGCATCATCCGATTGAATTGTTGGATGAAGACTTTGCTTTGATGGTAAAAAATCCTGGAATCCCTTATGACAATCCGTTAGTAGCAAAAGCGGAAAAACTACACATCCCGATTTTAACTGAAGTAGAGTTGGCGTATCAAGTCGCAGAATGTCCGATCATAGGGATCACTGGTACCAATGGCAAAACGACAACGACAACAATGATCGGGTTATTGCTGAACCAAGAACGCGAAAAAGGGAAGGCGCATTTGGCAGGCAATATTGGTTTTCCTGGCAGCGAAGTAGCGGCTAAAGCTGTGGCAGAAGATGATATTGTTATGGAACTATCAAGTTTCCAATTAATGGGGATTGACGAATTCAAACCGCAGATTGCTGTGATTACGAATATTTATGAAGCACATTTGGATTATCATAAAAATCGTGAAAATTATGTAGCAGCTAAGTGGGCGATTCAAAAAAATATGACTGCCGATAATTATTTGGTTTTAAATTGGAATTCTGAAGAACTGCGGGAAATGAGCAAACAAACCAATGCTCAGGTCATTCCGTTTTCAACCAAGGAAGAAGTCGCAAATGGTGCTTATTTGATGGATGGAAATCTGTATTATAAAGAAGAAAAAATTATGGCTGCTGCAGAACTAGGGGTCCCTGGTGCTCATAATGTTGAAAATGCATTGGCAGCCATTGTAGTGGCAAAATTAAAAGGTGTTTCCAACGAGGGAATTCGTACGGCATTAAGCAATTTTCATGGTGTTCCTCATCGTACGCAATATGTCGATACGATCAATGGTCGTAAATTTTATAATGACTCAAAAGCAACCAATAGTCTGGCAACAGAAATGGCCCTAAGCGGTTTTGATAATAAACAGCTGATTTTATTAGCTGGTGGGTTAGACCGCGGCAATGGTTTTGATGAATTGATTCCATCTTTTGAAGGAATCAAAGCGATTATTCTATTTGGTGAAACAAAGGATAAATTAGCTGGAACAGCTAAAAAAGCTGGTATTCCAACAATAATTATGACAGAAAATGTTGAAACAGCTGTTCCTTTGGCCTATGAACAAAGTGAAATCGGCGACAATATTTTATTGTCTCCAGCAAATGCCAGTTGGGATCAATATCCAAATTTTGAAATTCGGGGCGACAAATTTATGCAGGCCGTGAAGCGATTAGAAAAGTAGGGAAATAAAATGAGAATACTTGTTACCGGCGGCGGCACAGGCGGACATATTTATCCAGCCTTAGCGTTTATCCGTTATGTACAAAAAATCCAACCAGATTCTGAATTTTTATATGTAGGAACCCATCGTGGATTAGAAAATAAGATCGTGCCTGAGACAGGCATCGCATTTAAAACAATCAAGATTCAAGGATTCAAGCGGAAACTTTCACTTGATAATGTCAAGACTGTTCAACTGTTTCTTGAAAGTATCAAACGTTCAAAAGAAATCTTACGCGAGTTCAAACCAGACGTCGTAATCGGCACAGGCGGCTACGTGTCAGGCTCTGTCGTCTATGCAGCAACTCGTATGAAAATTCCGACGATCGTCCATGAACAAAATAGTGTTCCGGGGATTACAAACAAGTTCTTAAGTCGTTTTGCGGACAAAATCGGGATCTGTTTCCCTGATGCTGCACAATATTTTCCGCAACATAAAACAGTTCTAGTCGGAAATCCGCGAGCACAAGAAGTTGTGACTAGCGGAAAATCAGAAGTTTTAGAGCAATACGGTTTATCAGCAGATGTTCCAACGGTCTTGATTTTTGGCGGTAGTCAAGGTGCGCTTAAAATAAATCAAGCAGTCATTCAAGCACTACCTAAATTTTCACAAAAAGAATACCAAGTATTATATGCTTCAGGTGACCGTTATTATCATGAACTGTCCGAGAAATTTAACGTAGAAAAAATCAGCCGCAATCTTTCGTTGCAACCGTACATCAACAATATGACGGATGTTATGGCAAACGTAGATTTATTGATTGGACGAGCGGGTGCAACGTCTATTGCCGAATTTACGGCGCTAGGACTGCCTGCAATTTTGATTCCAAGTCCTTATGTAACGAATGACCATCAGACAAAAAACGCTCAAAGTCTAGTCAATGCCGGTGCTGTCCAAATGATCACAGATGCGGATCTGACTGGTGAAAACTTAGTTGAAGCCGTTGATGGAATCATGAACAACACTGAAAAAAGAGAGACGATGGCTAGAGCATCGCGACAAGAAGGTATCCCAGATGCCGCTGAGCGGTTATGGTCATTGGTCAATGAGATCGTCAAATAATTTTTGGAGGTGAGGGTCATTAGTCGTGAAGAGTTTCCAGAAGAAGATAAAGAGCAAAAAGAAAAACCGAAACAGGAAAATTTAACCCCTTGGCAACTAGCTAATCTAGAATACTTGAAACAAAAAGCACTTGAAAATAACGAATCGGAATTGCCGCCGAAAAATCCTGAGCAATCGGCTGAAACATCAAACACTAGTGAACCTGCCGATGAAACTATTGAAGAACTGGATGAAAATGTTTCTGATTCTTTAGACGAGGATACAGAAGAAGTTGAGGAAGTTTCAAAAGGACCAAAAAATGGGTCGTTTTTAGAGCGATTGCCTAATATCAAACATGAACGGAATCGGCGCTTAGTACGCAGAGCTTCGGTTTTGATCGGATTATTTGCTATCCCGGCACTATTGTTGTTGTACTACATCTCACCGTTGGCTAAGCTGAGTGGAGTAAGTATCGAGGGAAATGAACGGATTTCGACAGAGACAATCGAAAAAGAACTCAATTTTACTGTAGGTGATAATCTTTGGGGACAGTATTTTAAACGCAAAGATAATGTGAACGCATTGAAAAAGCAAGAACTGCAAATTGAAAATGCGGAAGTCCATGTCGATGGACTCAATCATTTTAAAATCGAAATCAAAGAGTATCCTGAAATTGCTTATTTAGAAAGTAATGGAAAGTATTCTCCTATTATTTCAAATGGTAAGATCATTCCAGTTGAGGTTGAAAAAAGCGAAGGGGATCTCCCTATTTTAGAAAGCTTTACTGGGCCCAAACGAATTCTAAAAGTGCTCCGAGGGTATGGAAAATTGTCTGAAGAAGTCAAACAAGGAATCTCTCAGATCAAGTATGCCCCAACGAAGGAAAATAAAGAATTATTGGAAATTTTCATGAATGATGGAAATAAGGTTCTAGTAAGTATCGATGATTTTGGCAAGAAAATGAAATATTATCCGCAGATTGCTAAAGAAATGGATGATAAACAGATCAAAGGTGTCGTTGATATGGAAGCAGGAATTTACAGCTATCCATATGCTGAAGATTCAACTGCTGAAAATTCAGTACAAGCCTCAACAGAACAATCAGAAACATCTGTTGGAAATGATTAAATTTATTACAAGAAAGTATTGAATCTTCTTTTTCATTCTAGGCAAAATGTGTTAAAATTGAAGGCAGTGAATTACTTGCAAAAAATTATATTTCATGCTTAACAGTAAGTGAAAATATGGAAACTGAACAAAGCATTTATTTAAAAATAGGAGGGAATCCCATTCATGGCAAAAGCAGGAATGTATGTAGGCCTTGATATCGGGACAACATCGATAAAAGTTGTTGTTGCCGAGTACATCGATAGCCAAATGAATATCATTGGTGTTGGAAACGCAAAATCAGAAGGAATCAACCGTGGGATTATCGTAGACATCGATAAAACTGTACAGGCGATTCAACGAGCAGTAAAACAGGCCGAGGAAAAAGCTGGGATTCAGATCAAAAGTGTCAGCGTAGGACTACCTGCCAACTTATTAGAAGTTGAAACATGTCAGGGAATGATCGCTGTTAACAATGAGTCGAAGGAGATTATGGACGATGATGTTCGTAATGTCGCTTCAGCAGCAATGGTTCGTTCAGTTCCTCCTGAAAGACAAATCGTTGCGTTATTGCCTCAAGAATTTACTGTTGATGGCTTTGAAGGCATCAAAGATCCACGGGGAATGATCGGTGTTCGACTTGAAATGTTTGGACTCGTCTTTACCGGACCTAAGACGATCATTCATAATATTACAAAATGTGTAGAAAAAGCTGGGTTGTCTGTTGCAGAAACAGTAATTACTTCACAAGCTTTGACTGAATCTATTTTATCGGATGGTGAAAAAGATTTTGGTACGATCGTGATTGATATGGGTGGCGGTCAAACTACGACTGCTGTCATGCACGACAAGCAATTGAAATTTACTCATGTCGATCAAGAAGGCGGAGAGTTCGTGACAAAAGATATCTCCATCGTCTTGAACACATCATTCAATAATGCAGAAGCATTGAAGATCAATTATGGAGATGCTTATCCAAGTCGAACATCTTCGGATGAAGATTTTCCAGTCGATGTTATCGGTAAAACAGAACCGGTCAAAGTTGATGAACGCTATTTAGCTGAAATCATCGAAGCTCGCTTAGAACAAATTTTCCGTAAAGCCAAAGAATCTCTGGATGAAATCGAAGCGCTTGATTTGCCAGGCGGTGTTGTTTTAACTGGCGGCGCAGCAAGTTTACCAGGAGTTGTTGATTTAGCTGAAGATATTTTTGGTACAACGGTGAAGCTGCATGTACCGAATCAAATGGGCTTGAGAAATCCAGTCTTTACAAATGTCATCAGTATTGTTAATTATTCGGCCGAATTGAGTGATGTTTATCACTTAGCAAAATCAGCTGTAACGGGTGAAAAAGTATCCTTATCTACAAGTGCTGTTTCAACCGCACCAGTATATGACGATTATGAAGCATCAAATGATTACGAAGAAGAAATCAAACCAAAAAATGAAGAAAAAGTAAGCGGAAAGATCAAAGACTTTTTCTCAAATATTTTTGACTAAGTATCATAAAGTTTCTTCTTAACGAAGCAGTTTAGTGGCATGATTTACGGATAGAAATGAAGACTTGCTTTTTCCCCTGAGAAAGTAATTACATTAGATATGAAGTAGGAGGAATAAAAAATATGGAATTCTCTATAGATAACAATATTAACGAAGGTGCGGTTATTAAAGTTATCGGTGTTGGCGGTGGTGGCGGCAACGCAATCAACCGTATGATCGAGGAAAACGTCAAAGGCGTTGAATTCATCGCATCAAACACTGATGTACAAGCTCTTAAAAATTCAAAAGCAGAAACAGTCATTCAATTAGGACCTAAATACACTCGCGGCTTAGGCGCTGGATCACAACCTGAAGTTGGTCAAAAATCAGCAGAAGAAAGTGAACAAGCAATCCGTGACGCATTAGAAGGCGCAGATATGGTCTTTATCACTGCTGGTATGGGTGGCGGAACAGGAACAGGTGCGGCACCGATCGTTGCGAAAATTGCAAAAGATCTTGGTGCGTTGACTGTTGGTGTTGTTACGCGACCATTTAGCTTTGAAGGACCAAAACGCGGACGTTTCGCAGCGGAAGGAATTTCATTACTGAAAGAAAACGTTGATACATTATTGATCATTTCAAATAACCGTTTACTTGAAGTTGTTGACAAGAAAACGCCAATGCTTGAAGCATTCCGTGAAGCAGATAATGTTTTACGCCAAGGGGTTCAAGGAATCTCTGATTTGATCACGGCACCAGGTTACGTAAACTTAGACTTTGCTGATGTGAAGACTGTGATGGCTAATCAAGGAACTGCCTTGATGGGAATCGGTGTTGCTAGCGGTGAAGAACGTGTCGTTGAAGCAACGAAAAAGGCCATTTCTTCTCCATTGCTAGAAACATCAATTGATGGTGCTGAACAAGTGCTGTTGAATATCACTGGTGGATTGGATATGACTTTGTTTGAAGCACAAGACGCATCTGACATTGTTGCCAATGCAGCAACTGGCGATGTAAACATCATTTTAGGAACATCAATCAGTGAAGAATTGGGCGATGAAATTCGCGTCACAGTAATTGCGACAGGAATCGATCCAACAAAAAAGGAGCGTAAGGCTACTCGTAACACACAACGTGCTAGCCAAATCCAATCAGTTCCGCAAAAACAAAATTTAGATATTGAGCCTGCAAGAAACAATGAAGGCCAATCTGCTTTTGGTGAATGGGACATTCGTAAAGAAGAAAATATCCGCCCAAAAGTTGAAGAAACACAATTTGAGAATATCGAGAAGAAAGAATTTGAAACGTTCAATCGCGAAGAAGTAAAATCTGAAAAAGACGAAGAACTAGATACACCACCATTCTTTCGCCGTAGAAAATAAAAGGGGGAGAGCACATGATCGCTGGAAACTTGCATAGAATCGAGCAAGAGATTCAGGAGTCGTGTGCTCTTGTTTCACGTAACCCACAGGATATTACTATGGTTGCAGTGACCAAGAGTGTCGACTCTATAACAGCAAATGAACTCGTTGAATTAGGCGTGACTGATCTAGCAGAAAACCGAGTAGATAAATTACTAGAAAAAAAGCAGGATCTTTCACATCATCAGCAAATTAAATGGCATCTGATTGGCAATTTACAGCGCCGCAAGGTAAAATTGATTATAAATGAAATTGATTATTTTCACGCATTAGACAGTTTACGTTTAGCACAAGAAATTCAAAAACGTGCAGCACATCCAATAAATTGTTTTGTTGAAGTGAATGTTTCAGGCGAAGAATCAAAACAAGGAATCAAGCCGAAAGAGCTTCACTCTTTTATCAAAGAATTAGAAGACTTGGATAAGATCAAAGTGATCGGTTTGATGACGATGGCTCCTTATGAAGCGAGTCAGGAAGATGTTCGAAAGATCTTCTCTACCTTGAAGCAGCTTCAAGAAAGTGTGAAAGAACAAAACTTGCAATACGCTCCCTGCACAGAATTGAGTATGGGAATGAGCCAAGACTTCAAAACGGCAATTGAAGAAGGTGCTACGTTTGTTCGTATTGGAACGGCACTATTTAAGAAAGGTTAGGTAAAGTTAATGGGAATTAGTCTAGCAAAGATCACTGATTTTTTTGGTTTAGCAGATGATGATATGATGTATGAACCAGCACCTGCCCCAAAGAAGCAGGTTAGCCGCCCACAAAAAAGCGCACCTAAAAAGGAACGTATAATAAAGGAACGTTCTACCTATCAAAAACAAGAACGTCCAAAAGAAAGAATTAAAGAAACTGTTCAGCCAGTTGCTGAACCTCAGCCAAAACGACGTGCAGAAGCAGTGGCGAAAAAAGCTGAAAGCACACCAGTACCAAAGAAAAATGAAAAAGTCGTTTCTATGCCAAACAGTAGCAGTCGGACACAACGGTTTGCACCAAAAATGGAAGAAAAACGCAAAGAGCGTATTTCAGTAGTTGAGCCGAGAGCTTACAATGAAGCGATGACGATTGCAAAACGCGTTGGCCAAGGTGAAGTCGTCTTGATCAATTTCCAATCGCTTGACGAAATGAAAGCCCGCCGTGTAGTAGATTTTCTAACTGGGGTCGTTTTCATGATCGATGGCGACATCAAACGCGTTGGAAATGAAATGTTTTTATGTACACCAACAAATGTTGAAATTACGAATTCGGCATTGAGCTCAATGGTCGATGACGATATTTATGGATTAGAAATGTAAAGGAGACCCTTATTTGAATTTACTTATTACACTTTTCAATGTATTGAACCGACTAGTTTATCTCTATACAATTCTTTTAGTCGTTTATGCGTTGATGTCATGGTTCCCTGGAGCCTATCAATCCAGATTTGGGCAGCTTTTAGGCCGAATCTGTGAACCGTTTCTTAATTTGTTTCGACGTTTGCCGTTACAATTTGCCGGCATTGATTTTTCAATCATGGTCGCAATCTTAGCATTAAATATTGTGATGGAGGTCTTACAAAAAATTCTGATTAATCTTATTTTTTAAGGAGGTGGCAGTATGAATGCAAATGTCTATCAACACTTTAGACCAGAAGAGCATCCATTTGTTGACAGTGTTGGCGATTGGTTAGAACAAGTTGAAAGCCAGTACGCTCCTTATTTGACGAATTTTTTAGATCCGCGGCAAGCTTATATTCTAGAAACTTTGATTCGCGAAAATAGCGATTTAAAATTTTCTTTCTACGGCGGCTATGAACAAGCAGAACGTTGTCGCTGTATGATTTATCCTGATTATTACGAACCGCAAATCGATGATTTTGAACTGGTGATGATTGAGATCAATTATCCGCAAAAATTTACAGAACTTTCACATGGAAAAATTTTAGGGACATTGATGAGTGCAGGAATCAAGCGCGATTATTTTGGCGATATTATTTCTGACGGCAATCGTTGGCAAATCTTTTTAGCTAAAGAATCGGCTAGTTACATTGAAAGTCAAGTAACTAAAATCGGCCGTGTGACAGTTCATTTGGAAGAACGTCCGTATACAGATATTATCGTTCCAAAAGATAGCTGGATAGAAGAGACCGCTACAGCAAGTTCGTTGCGACTAGATTCGATTATTTCAACTGTATATAATATCTCACGTCAACGCTCGAAACAATTGGTCGAAGCCGGCAAGGTGAAAATAAACTGGTCTGTGAATGAACGGCCAGATTACTTGCTTGATTTATTAGATGTCGTTTCAGTTCGCGGGTATGGACGAATCCAGATCCAAGGATTAGAAGGAAAAACAAAGAAAGAAAAAATCCGTTTGCGTTTAGGCGTTTTACGAAAATAAATTTATGAGGTGAACAGAAATGGCATTAACTCCATTAGATATTCAAAATAAAAATTTCTCCACCAAAATGCGTGGTTATAATCAAGATGAAGTCGATGATTTTTTAGATATGATCGTTCGCGACTATGAAGATAGTATCGCAAAAAATCGTGAATTAGAAAAAGCCTTAAAACACTCAGAAGAAAAATTGGAATACTTCAATGAACTGAAAGAGGCCTTGAACCAGTCAATCGTAGTAGCTCAAGATACTGCTGACAAAGTGAAATCTTCAGCAAGCAAAGAATCTGAAGTCATTGTCAGCTCTGCACAAAACCGTGCAGATGAATTGATCTCTAACGCTGTTCAAAAAGCTAACTTATTGACGACAACGGCTGAAGACAAAGCGAAAGAAATCTTAACCGATGCAACTGCTAAAGCGCGTCAATTAGCAGCTGAAACGAATGATTTGAAGAAAAAAACTCGGACGTTCCATCAACAATTATTGTTGTTGTTAGAAACGCAATTAGATCAAGCTCGCAGCGGAGATTGGGAAGAAATTTTAAAACCAATGTCAGCATATGTTGGCAATGGTCATGAAGTTTTACGAGAAGTTTTAGCTAATGAACTTGACAATGGGGCAGAGGTTGCAGTAGACTCAAATGAACCAATTGTTGATGCTGAACCGCAAGAAGATATGGGATTGACGATTGACATTCCTGAATTGATCAAATCAGACGAAGATTAGATTCTAGAACAGAAAAGCTAATTAGATTCTTTGAGCGAGCCGATGACAGTGAAAGTTCGGCAGACCCTCTAATTAGAAAGATCCTCTAGATTATTCGATTGTGAACACTAGTAGCAGTCGACGCGTCATTGCGTTAACGATGATTAGAGGAAACTTAGGTTTCAAATTTTGGGTGGTACCACGACAAGCTCGTCCCTTTGCGGATGCGCTTGTTTTTTTTGCCTTATTTTTTCACTAACTGTGTAATGGTAAGTGAGATCATAAGTGCAGCAGCAAACTGCGGCTAGAAATGGAGCAGCCAATTTGTTGAATAAATCATTCACTGTTCCAAACAAAATTATTTTTACTAAAATGAAAAGTAAAACAGCAAGAGGAGACGATCGATAGTGAAGACAAAAGAAACACTTCAATTAGGGAAAACCGGTTTCCCAATGCGCGGCAATTTGCCAAATCGCGAAGGTCAATGGGAAAAAGACTGGGAAGAAAATAATGTTTACGAAAAACGTCAAAAATTAAATGAAGGTAAACCAACCTTTGTTTTACATGATGGGCCCCCATATGCTAATGGGAATATCCATATCGGACATTCATTAAATAAAATCAGTAAAGATATCATCGTTCGTTCAAAATCAATGTCTGGCTATCGTGCGCCTTACGTACCTGGTTGGGATACACACGGCCTGCCAATCGAACAAGTTCTTACAAATAAAGGCATCAAACGCAAAGAAATGACAATGTCTGAATACCGTCAAAAGTGTGAAGAGTATGCGTTGTCACAAGTAGATAAACAACGAGAAGATTTCAAACGATTGGGCGTCGCCGGCGAATGGAACAATCCGTATATCACTTTGACACCCGATTATGAAGCAGCTGAAATTCGTGTTTTTGGTAAGATGGCAGAAAAAGGCTATATTTATAAAGGACTTAAACCAATCTACTGGTCACCATCAAGTGAGTCCTCGTTAGCAGAAGCTGAAATCGAATATAAAGATGTGAAATCACCATCGATTTTTGTCGCTTTCAAAGTAAAAGACGGAAAAGAAATTTTAGACACAGATACTTCATTTGTCATCTGGACAACAACACCATGGACATTGCCAGCAAACCAAGGAATCTCGGTCAATCCTGCATACACTTACGTCGTTGTGGAAGTCGCTGGCAAAAAATATGTCGTTGCAAAAGATTTATTAGCCACAGTTGCTGAAGAATTAGAATGGAACGAGCCAAAAGTAATCAAAGAAGTTGCGGGTAAAGAACTTGAATACATGACTGCCCAACACCCATTTTATGATCGTGAATCGCTAGTTATCTTAGGCGACCATGTAACATTAGATGCAGGTACTGGTTTGGTACATACATCACCTGGTCATGGGGAAGACGACTATTTTGCATGGAAGAAATATCGCAACGATATCATTTCACCAGTAGATGATCGTGGTGTGATGACTGATGAAGCACCAGGGTTTGAAGGCGTCTTTTATGACAAAGTCAACCCAATGGTCACAAAACTTTTGGAAGAAAAGGGCGCTTTGTTGAAATTAACGTTCTTCACCCATAGTTATCCGCATGATTGGCGGACGAAAAAACCGGTTATTTTCCGAGCAACGCCGCAATGGTTTGCCTCAATTGATAAATTCCGTCAAGATATCTTGGACGAAATCGAAAAAGTTGATTGGATCATTCCATGGGGGAAAACTCGTTTATACAATATGATCCGTGACCGCGGCGACTGGGTAATCTCTCGTCAACGTGCGTGGGGCGTGCCGCTGCCGATTTTCTATGGTGAAGATGGTTCAGCGATCATTACAAAAGAAACAACGGAACATGTTGCTCAATTATTTGCTGAGCATGGTTCAAATATTTGGTTTGAACGAGAAGCCAAAGATTTATTACCAGCTGGTTTCACTCATCCAAGTTCACCAAATGGCGAATTTACAAAAGAAACAGATATCATGGATGTTTGGTTTGATTCAGGTTCTTCTCACGAAGCTGTTTTACGTCAGAGAGAAAATCTAACGTTCCCAGCGGATATGTATTTAGAAGGTTCTGACCAATATCGCGGGTGGTTTAACTCAAGTATCACAACAAGTGTAGCAATCAATGGCGTTGCTCCGTATAAAGCGGTTCTTTCTCAAGGGTTCACATTAGATGGCGAAGGCCGCAAGATGAGTAAATCGCTAGGCAACACGATCGCTCCTGAAAAAGTAATCAAACAAATGGGTGCAGATATTTTACGTTTATGGGTCAGCAGCGTGGATTACGAAGCAGATGTTCGAGTATCGATGGATATTTTGAATCAAGTTTCTGAAGTTTATCGGAAGATCCGTAACACGATGCGCTTTTTATTAGCAAATACAACGGACTTTGAACCAGAAAAACATGCAGTAGCTTACGATGAATTGCGTTCAGTCGATAAATACATGTTAGTACGCTTGAATGAAGTGATCAAAACGATTCGTGAAGACGGCTATGATAAATACAACTTCACGCAAATCTACAAAACAGTTGTCAACTTCTTAACAGTGGATCTATCTTCATTCTATTTGGACTTTGCAAAGGATGTTGTATATATTCAAGCTGAAGACAGCTATGAACGTCGTTGCATGCAAACTGTTTTCTATCAAGCAGCCGTTGCATTGACGAAACTATTGACACCGATCATTCCACATACAACTGAAGAAATTTGGACATATTTGAAAGAAGAAGAAGAATATGTTCAATTAGCAGAATTACCTGGCTATGAAGAGTTTCCTAATCAAGGTGAATTGTTAGATACTTGGAAAGCCTTTATGGAATTCCGTGATGAAGTCTTGAAAGCTTTGGAAGAAGCTCGTAAGGAAAAAGTGATTGGAAAATCGTTAGAAGCAAAAGTAACGATCTATCCGAATGAACAAGTTGCAGCTTTATTAACTGCACTAGATGCAGATTTGGCTCAATTATTGATCGTTTCACCAGATTCGTTCAGTATTTCAAAAGAAGCTGCACCAGAAAATGCGTTAGTATTTGATGATGTAGCGATCTTAGTTGAAAAAGCTGAGGGTGAAGTTTGTGATCGCTGCCGCCAAGTTCGGACGACAGTCGGTGAAGATGAAAAATTACCACATCTATGTGCGTCATGTGCGCAAATCGTGGAAGAAAACTATCCAGAAGCTGTCGCTGAAGGATTGGAATAATAAAAAAAGTCATGCTGAGAATTCTCGGCATGACTTTTTTTATGAAAGAGGATGTGACAAAATTCCTGTCACATCCTCTTAATCGTATTTATTTTAATTTACCGCGTTCGCGATACCATTGATCTGGCTGCCAAGCCCATTCATGACCATTTTTAGCCAAAAGATCGAAGGCGCATTGCGGTCCCATTGTTCCAGCTGCATAATTTGGGAAGCCAGGTGTGGTCTGATCCCAAGTATTACGGATCCGATCGACGATTTCCCACGAATTTGCTACTTCATCCCAATGAGAGAAGTTGGTGCCGTCACCGTGCAAAGCATCTAGCAATAATTTTTCATACGCTTCAGGACTGTTTTCAGTCACTTCAGCGCTTTGACGAAAGTCTAATTTTACTGGCTCTGTATTGAAACCTTGGCCGATTTTTTTGCCATTTAAAGTCAGTGAGAAGCCTTCTGTTGGTTGAATATAGATCGTTAAAATGTTTTGCGGCAGTTCTTCGCCTTCTGCTTCTTCTTGCTCAAAGTTAAAGACATTGATAGGAACTTGTTTAAAGACGACATTGATTCGGGTCCCTTTTTCAGTCATTCGTTTTCCAGTCCGAACATAAAAAGGTACGCCAGACCAGCGGAAATTATCGATCAAAAATTTTCCGGCGACAAATGTTTCCATCAAAGAATTTTCAGCGACATTTGGTTCGTCAGGGTAGGCAATGTATTCTTTGCCATCGATCATTCCTTTGCCATATTGACCGCGTACAAAATTTTGCAAAACCTCTTCAGAATCGTAACGACGGATAGCTTGTAAAACTTTGACTTTTTCTTCACGGATCGATTTGTTAGAAAAAGAAGTAGGGACTTCCATGGCTAGCAAAGCAACCACTTGCAAGATATGATTTTGTACCATATCTTTTAGCGCACCGCTGTGTTCATAATAACCGCCGCGGTCTTCTACACCTAATGCTTCTGAAAATGTGATTTGAACATTTTCGATGTAGCGATTGTTCCAAAGCGACTCAAAAATATTATTCGCAAACCGGATGACCGAGATATTTTGGATCATCTCTTTGCCTAAGTAGTGATCGATTCGGAAAATATCTTGTTCTGGAAAGACATTTCGAATTTGATTGTTCAATTCGTTTGCTGAATCGTAATCAAAGCCGAATGGTTTTTCAATCACCAAACGGTTGTAACCAGTCGTCGTCAAAATCGCTTGTGATTTCAGATGGTTGACGATCGTACCGAAAAATTGCGGTGCCATGGCCAAGTAGTATATCCGATTCCCTTGCAGTTCATATTTTTCATCTAATTGATCCGCTAAATCTTTCAGTTGATCATAATGAGCTGTATCGTTGACGTTGTGTGACAAATAATAAAAATGCTCAGAAAATTCTTGGGCCTCTTTGTCAGTTGGAGCTAAATCTTTGATTGTCTCGCGAACGATTTCTCGATAATGTTCATCACTCCAAGGGCGTCTAGCGGTACCAATCACCGCAAAATGATCGGCGAGATTTCCTTTTTTATATAGGCGAAACAACGAAGGATAAAGTTTGCGTTGTGCTAAGTCGCCAGTACCACCAAAAATGGTGAATAATGCAGCTTGTTCCATATAGTTCACTCCTAATTTATATAATTATTTTCAAAAATGCATTCTTTACTTTCTAACTAAAAATCTTTTTTCCAAACTAATGAATAGAATTTTTTCCAAACTGGAAATTTATTTTTACATCAGCATTAAAGCAGAGGATGCCTTACAATGCGTCGACAAAAATCGTTGAGGCTGCTTTGTAGCTGATTGAAACTTCTTTTTGCTCATTTTTTAAAGTGATGGGTCCTTCATAAGCCGCGATATTTGTGATCGTATAGTCCTCATGGATCTTTATGCCAAGCTCCATCAAGTAATCCAATAAATCTTTTTCATCTAAGACACGAGCAATTCGAATGTTCGTTCCTTCAGGATAATTTACCAGCGTTTGACGTTCTTTTTCGTGGACCGTTTGATCTTGTTGTGGAATCATTCCACCATGGGGACAAAAGGCGGGATGGTCTAAGTAATTATCTAATTTTTGTTCTAGCTGGGAAGAGGTCACATGTTCTAATACTTCTGCTTCATCATGGACTTCATTCCATGAGTAGCCAAGATGATCGACTAAAAAAACTTCCCATAAGCGATGCTTGCGAACGAGTGTACTGGCTTTTTCTAAACCGGTCGGCGTCAATTGAACGCCTTGGTAAGGAGAGTGTTCAACAAGTTCTTCTTTTACCAGCTTATTGATCATCTCGCTGACAGAAGCTCCGGAAATGGATAAACCAGCAACAATCTTTTTATTGCTAACTTTTTCTTTATCGCCACCTAATTCTAATATTAATTTTAAGTAATCTTCGCGATTTGGCGTCATTGATGTTCATCCTTTCATAACGAAGCATATCAGATTAAGTTTACCAAATAAATCTTTTTTTTTCCATTTGATTAGCTTTTTTCTTTAAAAATATCCATTCAGTAATAACATGGGAAGTAAGAAAAAATTTCAAAAAGGATTGTCATTGTTTTTTGATGAAAAAAATATATTAAAAATGAATGAGAAACGCAACGTGCTAAAATAAATACAAAATTTGTTAAAAAAATCGCTGAGATCTCAATTAAAAGAGTTCAGCGATTTCTTGAATTTTAGGTTGGATATCGAACAAGACAAGATGGTGTCATCAGCTTTTGCACGAGTCAATCTTTTGAATGGAAAAATAGACACCGCTTACTAATTTTTCAGCAGGTGGATTGGAAATGATGCATCTTCTAATTCATCATAAAGTGTGGCCGGGGTGCCATTTTTTGTTTGGATCAATAGATGATAACCGTATTGATCTTGAATCGCTAATTTTTGTTCGCTCAACTCGATCAGCTGATAGATGATGGCAGCACCATCTAAAACAATCGCAAGATCTGGATAAATCGTAATAGTATGAGTTTTGTGGTCTTTAGGATGAGTAAATGTCCAAGAACCGACATAATTATTATTCAAGTCCTTTGCTTCACGTTTTCGGGCAAATTTTGCACCCACCGCGGCTACACCAAGCGATGTCGCACTGAGGAAAACAGGCCATTTCAATCTCATCAAAAAACTCCTTTCTCAATTTCAGCGAATTAAACCAACAAGTTGAACCAAACAATTTTATTGCCAAACTAGCAAAAAAATGAACGATTAGGCTTTTTTACTTACTTTGTTATACTATATAATAAAGTCTGTAATCTTACCATCCAACTTAAGGACTATTTAACTTTTTAAAAGGATTCTGATAGAAAATGAACTATTCTGCCATTCAACTGGCTATTTTTATTGAAAGAACCAATCGTTTCATTGCTCATTGTCGTTTAGTAGAGACAGGGGAAGTAGTCGTGACCCATGTGAAAAATACCGGACGCAGTAAAGAATTGTTGCTAGCAAATACGTTGGTGGCAGTCAATTATCAACCATCCCTAAAACGAAAAACGGCTTACGATCTTGTTGCAGTAAAAAAAGGCGAGATGTGGGTCAATCTTGATTCGCAAATACCTAATCCATTAGCTGCTGAAGGTATTTTGAATGGGACAATCGACTTACCTGGATTGAGCGGGAACGTCACTTATTTGAAACGTGAGTATACCTTTGAACATTCAAAATTTGATATTTATTTTGAGACAGACCAGCAAGAAAAAGGGTTCGTTGAAGTTAAAGGAATGACCTTGGAAAATCACAGGATTGGGGCTTTTCCTGATGCACCGACATTGAGGGGATTGAAGCATGTAGAAGAATTGCGTTTAGCGCAAAAGAGGGGCTATCACTGCTATGTTTTGTTTGTCGTTCAATTTCCAATTATCAACGTCGCAACCATTCATCGCAAAATGCAGCCGGCACTTTATGACGCAATAAAGTTGGCTGTGGCAGACGGCGTCCAAGTTTTAGCGTATAATTGTGAAGTAGACCAGGAAACAATTTCAATCAAAGCGGCGGTGCCCTTTGATTTGAAACAAAAATTTATTGATCCAAATCAGTGAAAGGTGGAATAAGCATGATTCAGTTAGGTATCATCGGAACAAATTGGATTACCGATCAATTTGTTCAAGCAGCGCATGAGACAGGGAAATATCAACTAGCAGCAGTTTATTCACGGCGCTTAGAGACGGCCCAAAAATTTGGTGAAAAATATGGCGATGTGGAGTACGCGACCGATCTTGATACATTTTTTAATATCGAACATCTGAATACCGTGTATATCGCTTCACCGAATAGTTTACATTTTGAACAAGCAAAACAAGGAATTTTAGCTGGAAAAAATGTCATCGTTGAAAAGCCAGCATTTTCAACACCAAACGAAATGGCTGAAATCATTGAATTAGCCAATCAGAAAAAAGTTTTCTTTTTTGAAGCGGCTCGAAATATCCATGAGCAAGCATTTAAAACAGTCGCAGATTTTCTGCCATTGAAGAATCATATCCTTGGGGCTGATTTTAGCTTCATGAAATATTCTTCCCGCTACGATCAAGTTTTAGCTGGTCAAGAACCAAATGTGTTTTCGCTTCATTTTTCAGGCGGCGCGTTAGTTGATTTAGGTATTTATCCAGTTTATGCAGCATTAGCCTGGTTTGGCATACCAAAGGAAAGTGTGTATTATGCTCAAAAGATTGCAACTGGAGTTGATGGCAGCGGGACAGGGATCTTACGTTACGATCATTTTGATGTGACGATTCGAACGGGTAAAATCAGTGACAGCTTCCAACCAGCTGAGATTTATTTAACAGATGGAACGTTAGTGATGAATGCGATCAATTCGATTGATGAAGCAGAGTTCCACGACCGCAATCATCAGCAAATCAAAAAATTGAACGTCCATCAATTGGAAAATCCAATGGTGGAAGAGGCAGAAAATTTTGCTAAAGTCATCTTGAATCCGACCAATCATAAGTTAGGTACTGATTATGAAGAATGGGTTGAATTGTCCCGTAACGTGAACCAAGTGATTTATGATATGAGAAAAAGCGCGGGTATCGTTTTCGATGCTGACGAGAAATAGAGGAAACCATGAATAATCAGGAATTTGTTCCCTTTTTACAAAAAAATTGGGAAGACGCAGGTTTTCAAAAGCCTGCATTGATCCAAGCAGAAGTATTTGCGCCAATCACTGAAAGAAAAAATTTAGTCGGAATCGCACCGACTGGCAGCGGCAAGACATTGGCATATTTGTTGCCATTGTTCAACCAGCTGGAATTAGGCAAACCTAGCCAGCTGCTGATTTTAACTTCTTCTCAAGAATTAGCGATGCAAGTCGTTGAAGTGGCTCGCAAGTGGTTAGCAGGCTCAGGAATGAAAGCTCAACCGCTAATTGGCGGCGCAAATGTTAAACGTCAACAAGAAGCATTAAAGAAAAAACCAGAAGTATTGATCGGAACGCCTGGCCGTGTCTTTGAATTGATCACAGCAAAAAAAATCAAAGCACCCAACATCAAAACCATCGTTTTTGATGAAGTAGATCAGTTGGTTCAAGGCCAAAGTTTGCAGCTGGTCCAAAAAATATTGAAGGCGGCTGATAATCATACGCAACGCTTATATTTTTCCGCAACAGCAGATGTTGTTTTGGCTGAGCTGAATCAATTTGAAACGGATTTATTGATCGTTGATGTTTCAAAAGAAGACGATAGCCAAGGCGATGTCCAACATTTTTATTTGGAAGTTAGCGAACGTAAAAAAGTTGACCAACTACGCCGTTTACTGAATCTGCCAGTATTTTGGGGAATGGTCTTTTTCAATCAGCTAAACGACATGGGGAGTGCAGAAGAAAAATTACTTTTCCATCATTTACCAGTTGCAAGTCTCGCATCAGATCAAGCGAAGATGTCACGTAAAGCGGCGATCGAACAATTCAAAAAACATCAAGTTTTGGGATTACTGACGACAGACTTGGCAAGTCGCGGCTTGGATATTGAGGCATTGCCTTTTGTGATCAATGCTGACGTGCCGTTAAGCGAAGAAAGCTATCTGCATCGCGCAGGTCGAGTTGGCCGGATGGGAAATACCGGTGTTGTGATCACGTTTGTGACGCCGCAAGAAAAAGCCGACTTAACAAAAATCGCGAAAAAGCTTGAATTGACACTTGCACCAATCTATCTATTTGGCGGGGAATTGCTAACAGAAGAACCGGTCAAACAAAGCGAACCGAAGAAAAAAAATAAAAATAAGAAAGGGAAAAGACGCAAATGAGTCTTTTCCTTTCTTTAGCCGCTATCCGATTAGCGCTTAGTTTTAGCGAATGACTTGAGTAAATTTGATCAAGTCATCTTGCTAAAATAAGTGAAAATCGCTACAATGATAAGGTCATGTTCTCGTAGCTCAGTAGGATAGAGCGATCGCCTCCTAAGCGATAGGTCGCTGGTTCGATTCCAGTCGGGAACATTTATTTGATGCTAGAAACCTGTATTTTAAAAGGTTTCTTTTTTGTTTGTGCCAAATTTGTGTCAAAAAAATTAAATTGCTTAAGTTTGTATGGACGGTTTTAGATCGTTGAAATAAGAAATAAAATCGTTTGTCAGAAATACAAAAACCACTTAGAAGATTTTCCTAAGTGGTTTTTTGTTAAGCCCAATCACCATTTCTAAAGATTGGAACTTTTGATCCGTCTTTGCGAATGCCATCGATAGACATTTGATCAGATCCGACCATAAAATCGACGTGAGTCTGACTGCTATTTAATCCAGCAGTAGCAAGTTCGGCTTTTGTCATTTCAGTTCCGCCTTCAACACTGAAGGGGTAAGCGGCGCCAAGTGCTAAATGATTTGATGCATTTTCATCAAATAAAGTGTTGAAGAAAGTAATTCCTGATTGAGAAATAGGTGAAGGATCAGGAACTAGCGCAACTTCGCCTAAATGTTTGGCACCTTCGTCGATATCCAATAATGAAGCCAGCACATCTGTTCCATTTTTAGCAGAAAATTCTACTACTTGCCCATGTTTAAAAGTAAATTTCATTTCAGTCAGTGTCGTTCCCGCATAGCTCAAGGGTTTTGTGCTAGTGATATAGCCATCGACACGATTACGATCTGGTGCGGTGAAGACTTCTTCTGTCGGCATGTTTGCCATAAATTCGTTGCCGTCTGCAGCGAAGCTTCCAGCACCTTCCCAAATATGATTATCTGGTAGACCAATCACGATATCTGTGCCAGGTGCAGTGTAATGAAGAGCAGAAAATTGTTCTTTGTTTAAACGTTCTGCTTGGTTTCGCATTGCAGCATCATGTTCTGCCCAAGCTTGGACGGGATCATCGTGATAGATTCGCGTCGTTTTGAAGATTTCATCCCAAAGTTGGTCCACTTGTTTTTCGCTGGAAGTATTTGGAAAAACTTTTTGAGCCCAAGCAGGACTAGCTGCGGCTACAACCGTCCAGCGTAATTTATTAGACTGAGTTGCTTCCATGACTGCTTGCAGGGCTTTTCCGCGCGCCGCTTGGAAAGAAGCCACGCGTTTAGTATCGACGCCTGCTAATGCATCCGGATCTTGTGAGACGATACTGATGCGAGTGACCCGATTTTTAGCAAACGTATTTGCTTCATCAATTTTGTAGGCAGGAACAGTCGTGATTCGCTCGTCAGAAGCATGGCTTAAAAATTCTCGTTGGATCGTATCATCGTTCCACTGAACGATAACTTCAGCGGCTCCTAATTGATAGGCTTCTTTAGTAACTAACCGTGCTAAAGCTGCTTGCTCAACGCTGGCATAAACCACAACGGTATCATTTTTTTGGACATTTCCGCCCACTTTAGCGATCAAATGGGCATATTTTTGTAAGAGTGTTTCAAAATTTGGTAAAACCATCTCTATCCCTCCGTTTCAATAGTTCTATCTTAGCATTTCTTAGGTTTTCTCAAAAGAAAAGGTGCTCAAATGAAACATAAGATATTTTTCGATTATGAATATCAGAATAACAAAAAAGGTGCGACTAAAGCCTTGTCACACCCCTTGTTTAGCAACTTCCGCAAAAAAAGTCAAAATTCTATAAAAGTTTAAGAATCAATTTTAGAAAATTTCTTCTTATTCTGTCTGCTTTTGTTAGACTCTCTTTGAACTATGAAGCTGCTTCTGCGATTTTTTTGGCGAACGCTTCTAAGTTTTCGATATCTTCTTCTTCTGCAGACATTTCAACTTTTACACTATCAGCTCCGCGAGTCGCTCCAGTTTTTATAAATGCGGCATCAAAATCATCGACGGATTTGCAATATTCATCGTAGAAGCTATCACCTGAGCCGCATACGCCAAAAATTTTTCCGCTTAAATCTAATTCTTGCAAGTCATCATAAAAATCCATGATCTCATCAGGCAAGTCGCCTTCACCGTAAGTATAAGTAGCGACAACACAAATATCGGCCGCTTCAAAATCTTCTGCATCGACTTGTGTACATTCGTCGATTTCGACTTCAAGATCTAAATTTTCGAAGGCTTCTGCGACAATGTCGGCGATTTCTTCGGTATTTCCAGTCATGCTGGCATAAACAATTTTTGCTAATGTCAAAAAAAATTCCTCCTTATTCGTTTGAATGAATTAATTTTCCAAGGAAAAATTAGTTCATTCCGAATGTCGTCTATTATTCAATTAAAGCGTTCACGCCGACAATTCAACCAAATTTTCTTCTTATCGGACTGCTAAAAGTTGAATAGACATCCTTAGTTTTAAGCTAAATTTATGGTCATTATATCAAAATAAAAATCAAAAGGAAATCACGGCTCGTTAACCATTTGTTCGCTTTATAGTGTTATGTTAAAATAAACAAGATGAAAAAGGATATTTGTCTAGTTTTTTAACCGTTGACAAATACTTGCAGAAATTATAAAAGGAACTAGGAGACGAGAACATGATTACTTTAAAATCACCCCGCGAAATTGAAATGATGAATGAATCAGGCGAATTATTGGCTGATGTCCATCGTCATTTACGAGATTTCATCAAACCGGGAATCACTAGTATGGATATTGAAAAATTTGTTAGAAACTTTATTGAAAGTCATGGCGGAACAGCCGCTCAAATCGGGTTTGAAGGTTATGAATACGCAACTTGCTGCAGTATCAACGATGAGATCTGTCACGGTTTCCCAAGAAAAAAACCGTTGAAAAATGGTGATTTGATCAAAGTTGATATGTGTGTTGAATACAAAGGCGCAATGTCTGATTCTTGCTGGTCTTATGCAGTCGGCGAAGTTGAACCTGAAATCAAACGCCTAATGGAAGTAACTAAAAAGGCAATGTATTTAGGAATCGAACAAGCTCAAGTTGGCAATCGAATCGGCGATATTGGTCATGCCATCCAAACGTATGCTGAAGGAGAAGGCTTCTCTGTTGTTAGAGATTTTGTCGGGCACGGCATTGGGCCTACGATCCATGAAGAACCAGCGATTCCGCATTATGGTGTGGCTGGCAAAGGGTTGCGTTTAAGAGAAGGCATGGTCATTACGATCGAACCAATGATCAATACTGGTGCTTGGCAGATGAAAATGGATCCAAACGGTTGGACAGCTTATACGCGTGACGGCGGATGGTGTGCACAATACGAGCATACATTGGCCATTACAAAAGAAGGACCCAAAATTTTAACTTCACAAGGTGAAGAAGGAACTTATTAGGATGACGAGGTTTTTATGGGACCAATAGATAAAATTAAAAACAATCAGAAATTAATGGGTTTTATCCAAACGATCCGAAAACATCTAACAGAAACAGAAATAGGCGACCGCTCAGTGGTAGTCGCCTATTATTTGTTGCTGTCTTTTTTTCCGCTGCTGATTATTGTGGGGAATTTGTTGCCATACTTTAATATTACGCCGGAAGTCGTCTTGCCTTATTTAAGCGAAGCGATCCCGCCGAATGTTTTCAGCTTTTTGAAACCGGCGATCACCGGATTGTTAGAAGACACGTCAGGCGGTATGTTGTCGCTTTCTGTTTTAGCGGCGTTGTGGTCTTCTAGTCGTGGGATCAATGCGTTGCAAACGGCATTGAATCGAGCTTATGGTGTTGAAAAGCGTGGGAATTTTGTCATCAGTCGAATTGTATCCGTCGGGATTGTGGGCATTTTTATGATGGCGATCATAGCGGTTGCTCTATTTTTTAGTGCAGGACAAGTAATTTTAGATGCCTTGCAGAAATTGTTGCATTTTTCTCCAGATATTATCGATACGTTTTTAACTTTACGTTGGCCAGTAACATTAGTTGGTCTGTTAGTAATTTTAGGGGGTTTGTATATCGTGATCCCGAATGCACGAGTACATCCGAAATTTGCCTTGCCGGGAACGATTTTTGCAACGATTGGCTGGATCGTCTTAGCGCAAGTCTTTAGTCTCTATGCTCAGACGTTTGCTCAACGGGTTTCCGGCTATCAAATCATTGGAAGTTTTATCGTTTTGATGTTTTGGCTAAATTTTGCGGCGACTATCATCATTTTAGGTGGAATACTGAATGTGACGATCGAAGAGTACCTGACAGGTCAAGAAGTCAAAGAAGGCTCCAATCGAGTAAACAAATGGTTCAATAAATTAAAGGATCATTTTATTAAGAAAAAATAATCTCATGTTTTGTTGTAAGTTTTTAAGAGAACCTTGTAAAGAATGTTGAATCCTATATAATAATTTTAGAAAAAAAGGGCAGGTGGCAACATGTTAGTATCCTTCGGGCTGATCGTCAGGTATTTTCTAACATTCTTGATTGCATTGATATTAACTCCAATTTTTAAAATAATTTCGGTCCAGACTGGGCTGGTAGATAATCCTAATGCACGTCGAATGAATCAAGTACCCATGCCTAGTGCGGGTGGTTTGCCGATTTTTATAACGTTTGCTATTTCTTCATTGGTTTTATTCCGTGAAGTGATTCCTTTTGATTATATCAGCAAAATTTTGTTAGGCGGTCTGATCATTGTGATCACTGGCTTGCTTGATGACAAATATGAACTTACACCTAGACAAAAAAGTATTGGCATTTTATTGGCTGCATTGGTCATTTATTATTTTGCGGGAATCCGTTTTAATTTCTTTACCGCGCCTTTGCTTGGTCGAATCAATCTTGAATGGTTGAGTTTACCAGCGACATTGTTTTGGATCTATGGAATCACCAATGCATTGAACTTGATCGATGGATTGGATGGACTTGCTTCAGGAGTATCGATCATTGGATTGACAACGATTGGTGTTATCGGGTATTTCTTTTTGCATGCCTCAACAGTCTATATCTCGTTGGCTATCTTTTGTTTGGTTGCGAGTATCATGGGATTTTTCCCTTATAATTTTCATCCCGCCAAGATCTATTTAGGCGATACTGGTGCATTGTTTTTAGGATTCATGATTGCAGTATTATCATTACAAGGGTTGAAAAATGTGACCTTTATTTCTTTGATCACACCGTTGATCATCTTAGGTGTCCCGGTAACAGATACATTTTTCGCAATCGTGCGGCGGAAAGCTAAAAATATGTCGGTTTCAGCAGCAGACAAACAGCATTTGCATCATCGGTTGTTGAATCTGGGCTTTACTCATCGCGGAGCCGTTTTAACGATCTATGCGATTGCCGTATTGTTTTCTTTTACTGCGTTATTGTTAAATTATACGAGTCGTGCAGGAACGATTGTTTTAATTGTTGCGATGCTTTTTGCGCTGACTTTCCTTTTGGAACTGATCGGTTTGATCAGCGAGAAATATAGTTTTATTACAAAAAGTTTTCGTTTCTTTGGCAACAAAGATTATCGTTTGCAAGTGCTGCATAAATATTTCAAGAAATGAGTGTTATCGTCCGTTATGAATAGCAATAATAGAAATGTGACGGTCAGCATCGTGACCCACAACAGTGACAAGATTTTTTCGAGTCTGGATGCATTGATCGAAACGTTGGGTGAAAACCAGACGATTCAAATCAAGATTTTTGATAATGCTTCAGAAGCGGGCTATCGCAAACGATTGAGTAGCTATCTTGCATATCCCTTTGTCTCGATCAATTTTCATGATGAAAATAAAGGGTTCGGTTTTGGTCATAATGTCAATTTGTTAAACACATCTGGCTATGGAATCATTTTTAATCCAGATATTATTCTTTCAGAAAATCAACTGGAAAAAATGGTTGAGCACCTCGCTGAACAATCGAATTGTGCTTTATTAGCGCCCATGATTTTAAATGAAGATGGAACGACTCAATACTTGATGCGTGATCATTTAAATGTTTTTGATTATATTTTGCGTTTTGTTCCGTTTAAGTCTGTCAAAAAGCTTTTTGATAAACGTTTGGCGAAGTTTGAATGTCGTGACTTGCCAGATGATCGAGACAGCTATGTCCGAATGATCTCAGGCAGTTTTATGGTAGTTGATTTGGCGAAGTTTAATGAGATCGCAGGCTTTGATGAGCGCTACTTTATGTATTTTGAAGACAACGATCTCTGTCGCAAAGTAGAACAAGCGGGATATCAGGTGATGTATAGTCCGCAATTTTCAGTAGTGCACTTGTACGAACGCGGAGCGGTCAAAAGCCGCAAACTATTTTTTGTTTTTTTACAGTCCATGGGAAAATATTTTCATAAGTGGGGCTGGCAATTTTTTTGATGATGGAGGTAGGGAATGGATAAGCGGTCCAAGACGAGAATTTCCGTTTGTATGGCAACATACAACGGCCGTCACTTTATTGAAGAACAATTGAACAGCATATTCCCACAACTTTCAGAATATGACGAGCTGATTATTTCCGACGACCATTCAACCGATGGAACGTGGGAATTTTTATTAGAATTAAAAGCCAAAGAGCCGCGAATCAAACTTTTTCAAAATAAGGGAAGAGGCGTAATCGCAAATTTTACCAATGCCATTCAGCAAAGTACGCACTCGATTATTTTCTTAAGTGATCAAGATGATGTTTGGCAGCCGGATAAAGTAGAAAAAATGCTGCCGTATTTTGAAAATCCGCAAACACAAGTCGTTGTGTCTGATTTGGTTATCGTGGACAATGAGTTTAAAGTTTTAGCGCCGTCTTATCAAGCGATGCGCCGCACCCGTGCGGGATTTTGGCACAACCTTGTTAAAAGCAGTTATATCGGTGCTGGGATGGCATTTCGTTCAGAATTCAAAGCAATTATTTTGCCGATTCCACCGACTGTTCCAATGCACGATATGTGGATTGGCTTGCTGGCTGATTATTATCATGGCGTCGTTTTTATTCCCGATCCGTTAGTTTATTATCGCAGGCATGGATTGAATGCGTCAGAAATCAAAACTACCGCTTCGCGGATCCAGCAATTCAAATGGCGCTGGAATGCGTTGCGCTTAGTCAGAGAAAGAATAAAGGAAGTTAAAAAAAAGTAATAAAACGATTTTTCTAACACCTAACATCAGGTATAATGTTATCGTATGTATTGAAAGAATCATGATTTTGCTTTTATCAGTCAAAGTCAGCAATCAGTTGGCGATGAGGAAAAAAAGAATCTCTTACCAAACGGTTTTTAAAGTTGATCCGCAAATGCAAAAAAATTGTTCATCTGGCAGAAAGTCGGATCGGTAAGAGAAATGAACCCATTAAGAATAGGAAGTGTACGCATGAAAGGAATCATTTTAGCAGGAGGCAGCGGTACGCGTTTGTACCCGTTAACTAAAGCAACATCAAAACAATTAATGCCGGTTTATGATAAACCGATGATCTACTATCCAATGTCCACATTGATGTTGGCTGGGATCAATGAGATTTTGATCATTTCAACGCCGCAAGACACACCGCGTTTTGAAAATCTTTTAGGCGATGGTCGTGAATTAGGGATCCATATTGAGTATGCGGTACAAGAAAGTCCGGATGGCTTGGCACAAGCATTTATTATCGGCGAAGAATTTATCGGCGACGACAGCGTCTGCCTAGTTTTAGGTGACAATATTTATTATGGCGATGGTCTTTCTCGTATGTTGCAACGAGCAGCAAAGAAAACTGAAGGCGCGACGGTTTTCGGTTATCACGTAAATGATCCAGAACGGTTTGGTGTCGTAGAATTTGATGGCGGCATGCAAGCTGTTTCAATCGAAGAAAAACCAGAAAAACCAAAATCACATTATGCAGTGACTGGGTTGTATTTCTATGATAACGATGTTGTTGAGATCGCAAAAAATATTCAGCCGTCAGAACGCGGAGAATTAGAAATTACCGACGTCAATAAGGAATACTTGAAACGGAATAAACTATCCGTTGAAGTAATGAGCCGTGGTTTTGCTTGGTTAGATACAGGCACGCACGAATCGTTATTAGAAGCATCGACCTTTATTTCGACGATTGAAAAACGTCAAAATTTAAAAGTGGCTTGCTTAGAAGAAATTTCTTATCGGATGGGTTATATCACGAAAGAACAATTAGTAGAATTAGCACAACCATTGAAGAAAAACCAATACGGTCAATACTTATTACGTTTAGCAGAAGAGGAATAATCATGGGAAAAATCAAAGTAACAGAAACTAATTTAACCGACGTCAAAATTATCGAACCAGCTGTCTTCGGCGATCATCGCGGATTTTTTACTGAAAGTTATTCAGTGGAGGACTTCAAAGCGGCTGGAATTGATTTTGACTTTATTCAAGACAATCATTCATTATCGACACAACCAGGCGTTTTACGAGGCTTGCATTTTCAAAAAGGCAAATCTGCACAAACTAAATTGATTCGTGTAGTGACTGGTGCAGTGCTTGATGTAATCGTAGATATCCGTAAAGGCAGTCCAACTTATGGGAAATGGGAAGGCTATATTCTTTCAGAACACAATCACCGTCAATTATTGGTTCCTCGCGGTTTTGCACATGGTTTTGTAACACTGACGCCAAATGTCAATTTCATGTACAAATGCGATAACTACTATGATGCAGAAGCGGATGGTGGTATTTCATTTGCCGATCCAGAGTTAGCAATCGATTGGCCGATCGCAATCGAAAAGGCGATCACATCAGAAAAAGATGCCAAACAACCAACTTTGAAGGAATTTGAAGCAGAAAATCCTTTCGTTTACGGTGAAATCTAGAACGCTAGCCCCATTCTAGATCAGCCTAGCAACTGGCGAGCAGCAAATTCATTTTTTGATTTTAGAAAAATGATTACTTAATACAAAATAGGAGTAAATTATTGATGAAAAATATTATCGTAACCGGTGGAGCGGGTTTTATCGGCTCTAACTTTGTTCATTATGTTGTAAATAATCATCCAGAAGTCCACGTGACGGTCTTGGATAAATTAACTTACGCAGGCAATCGAGAAAATCTAGCAGGTCTACCTGCTGATCGAGTAGAATTAGTTGTGGGCGATATCGCTGACGCTGATTTAGTGGATCGTTTGGTCCAAAAAACGGACGCGGTGGTTCATTATGCTGCAGAATCGCACAATGACAATTCATTAAAAGATCCATTTCCGTTTATCCAAACGAATATCATTGGAACTTATACATTGATTGAAGCTTGTCGCAAACACAATGTCCGGTATCATCACGTTTCTACTGATGAAGTCTACGGCGATCTTCCCTTAAGAGAAGATCTACCTGGTCATGGCGAAGGTGAAGGCGAGAAATTCACGGCAGAAACACCTTATAACCCTTCAAGCCCCTATTCATCAAGCAAAGCCGGCTCAGATCTGTTAGTCAAAGCATGGGTTCGTTCATTTGGTTTGCAAGCAACGATTTCAAATTGTTCAAACAACTACGGCCCATACCAACATATCGAGAAATTTATTCCGCGCCAAATTACGAATATTTTAAAAGGAATCCGTCCAAAATTATATGGTGACGGAAAAAATGTTCGCGACTGGATCCATACTAATGATCATTCTTCAGCTGTTTGGTTGATTTTGACTAAAGGAAAAATCGGCGAGACATATTTGATCGGTGCTGATGGCGAAGAAGACAATAAAACTGTAATGGAAATTATTTTAGAAGAAATGGGTCAATCAAAAGATGCCTACGATCACGTGAAAGACCGTGCGGGTCATGATCTACGTTATGCGATCGATTCGACTAAATTACGTGAAGAGTTAGGTTGGACGCCAGAATTTACTAATTTCCGTGCGGGAATGAAAGATACCATTGATTGGTATACAGAGCATGAAGATTGGTGGAGTGCTGAAAAAGAAGCGGTTGAAAGTAATTACGCGAAAAACGGCCAATAATACAAATTGAAATAGGCAGGGAGATCCTGCCTTTTTTATCGGTTTTTCTTTTGCTGATTTTTTTGAAGTTTAGATAAAAATAGCAGACCAACTTTACAGAAAAATAGTTTAATAAAAGGAGTAGAGGTAAATGATCTTAATCACAGGTGGACATGGACAATTAGGAACAGAACTGCGTCATTTGTTGGATGAAAAAAATATCGAGTATGTCTCAACCGATGCAGACCAATTGGATATTACAGATAAAGAAGGTACTTATAAATTCATCACTGAAATGAAGCCAGAAATCATTTATCATTGCGCAGCGTATACGGCTGTCGATAAAGCAGAAGATGAAGGCAAAGAACTAGATGAAAAAATCAATGTTGATGGTACGCGCAATGTAGCCGAAGCGGCTAAAGCTGCCGGCTCAACATTAGTTTATATCAGTACAGATTATGTTTTTGACGGCAATAACAAAGACGGCATGTATAAAGTGGACGCGGCAACTAATCCATTGAATGAATATGGCCGAACAAAATTGTTAGGTGAAAAAGCGGTACAAGAGATCATGGACGATTATTATATTATCCGTACTTCTTGGGTATTTGGTATTTACGGCCACAACTTCATTTATACAATGCAAAAATTAGCTGAGACCCATGACCATTTGACTGTCGTAAACGATCAATTCGGCCGTCCAACTTGGACCCGGACTTTAGCTGAATTCATGACATTTGTGATTGCAGAAAAAGCACCATTTGGCGTGTATCATTTATCAAATGAAAACAGCTGTTCATGGTATGAGTTTGCAAAAGAAATCTTGAAAGATACCGCAGTGGAAGTAGCACCAGTAACTTCAGCAGAGTATCCGCAAAAAGCAACTCGTCCGCAATATTCAGTGATGGATTTAAGCAAAGCAAAAGTACTTGGTTTTGAGATCCCAACGTGGCAAGAAGCCCTAGCTAGCTTTCTTGAATTAGAAGCAAAACAATAAATCAAAAGATTTGGAGGTAAGAAGTTTGTTTGAACTAGTAGTGGTTTTATATCAGATGACTTATTTAGAATCGTCGACGATCACCAGTTTGAACAAGCTGCTTGCCTCTGAGACTTTTCCTGAAATAAAAAAAATCTTGATTTTCGATAACAGCAAGCAAGTTAATGAACCCGAAGGATTAGACAGACGCTTCAATTATCATCATAGCCCGTCAAATGTCGGTTTGGCACAAGCCTATAATTACGCTTTGAGCCAATGCAGTGATGAAACTGACTGGCTGGTAACACTCGATCAAGATACGATCCTTACAAAAGAATATTTACAAGAACTAATAAAAACTTCTTTAGAATCTGCAGAAGCAACTGCAGCGATTGCTCCTGTGATAAAAGATCAGAAACAACAGATTTCACCGGTCCGCAGCGATACTTTGCGACCATTACATAGCACGTTGCCTCAAGGCAATCAAACATATTCGCAAGATATTATGGTGATCAACTCAGCGACAGCACTACGGGTAAGTTTCCTGCAAGAAATCGGCGGCTATAACTTAGATTTTCCGTTAGACTACTTGGACCATTGGTTGAGTTGGGAGATTTTCATTAAAAAGAAACAAATCAGCATTTTATCGCAAAAATTACATCATCAATTATCAGTTTTAAATTATGCGGAGCAAATGAATTTCTCTCGCTATCAAGCCATTTTATCTGCTGAAAGGCGCTATTATTCGTTTTATAATACACAACTGCTTTCGCAATATCAGCGACAATTATTTTTGCGCGGCTGTAAACAAATTTTAACTGGAAACTTTAATTACGGAAAAATCACATTTAAATTTTTAATCGCAGGGGGAGACAATGGAGACAAGAACACAAAAGCGAATCAGTGAAGAATCCTATGAAAGAACGAATCCTTTTATTTGGATCATTGATCAGATTATTCGTTTTCGTTACATCATTGGTATAGTTTTTCTGTTCATTATCGTTGCACTGAATTTGAATGGAAGTTCAATCGGCTCTTGGGATAAAATTGTTTCAGAGCGTAGCGATGACAAGACATCTGATGTAATTTTTGGCGAGAATCGAGAAGTGCGCTCGGATGAATGGATGGTCCAGACACCTTTTTATTTTTCACAAGCTGAAAGTGATTATCCAGTTGTGAATAAGCAGTATGGTAAAGAAGGTCAGAACATGATCATTGCCTACAATTCACCAGTGAAAGATTTAACATTGATTGGGAAACCATTCAATTGGGGCTTTCTCTTTTTAGGAAAAGAACGAGGCTTGTCTTTTTATTGGGGTTTTAAAATTATCGGAATGCTCTTATTAAGTTTTGAATTAGTCATGATTTTGACGAAACGGAATAAATATTTATCATTGCTCGGATCTTTCTGGATCACTTTTTCGCCAGCAATCCAATGGTGGTTCATGCAGCATGTGGGAGATTTAATCTTTTTTACACTAGCAATCATGGTAGGAATTTATCATTTCATTGCGCAGCATGAGAAGGTCCGATTGAGGTTGGCGATGATGGCATTAATCGTTATCAATGGAATCGGCTTTGTCTTAGTTTTATATCCAGCTCATCAAGTTCCTTTAGTATACTTGATACTTTTCTGGCTGTTTGGGATACTGATTCACTTCCGGAAAGAGCTGGTATTAGATATCTGGGATTTGCCGATCATTATTGGTGGACTGGGGATCATCGGGGTTGTCCTATCTCATTTTTACAGTACTTCAAAAGAGGCTATTGACGCAACGCTTAACACGATATATCCAGGGAAACGCGAAGCTAGTGGCGGTGGGCGTCCACCTTCTGACTATTTTCTATTTTTAACCAATTGGAAGATTCCGTTTAATGATTTTGATTTTCATGGGACAAATAATGGAGAAATCGCTTCTTATTTCAATTTCTTTCCATTAACAATTCTTTTGTCACCATTCATTTTCTTTTCTAAACGAGGCAAAGAAGAAAAATATCTCGGTATAATCTTAGGTTTATTCTGTTGTTTCATTTTTGGCTGGACTTTCTTTGGCTATAGTCATGGATTTGCGAAAGCATTGATGTTGACGTACGTAACAAGTACACGAGGATTAGTAACTTTAGGTTTTGGCACGGTTTTATTATCACTGTGGATGATCAATTTTATTTGGCAATATGCAAAGATTCCTGGTTGGCTAAAATTAGTTTTCTTAGGATTAGTCATTGTTTTGGCAACACATTCTTTAACGACTTCTGTAATGGGGCTATATTTCAATAAACTTGAAATGATTACAACGTTAGTAGTCTTTGCGTTGATTCTCTTTAGTTTGTTATTCAAGTTGAAAAAAACATTTTTGATTGCAATGAGTGTGGTCGTCTTAGCATCTGGTATTTTTGTCAATCCAGTCGTTCATGGTACAGGAGCGATTGACAAGAAAGTATTAGCTGAAGAGATCATCAAGATTAAAAATGAAGATCCAAATGCTGTGTGGTTGTCTGAAGGAGATCTTTATAATTTTCCTCCGGCATTAGGCGTAAAAACGATCAACTCTGTACGCTTTTATCCAGACATGAAATTGTGGCATAAGATTGATCCTAAACGCAAGAATGAAAAGATCTATAATCGGTATGCTCATACACGGGCGTTTATTACTGCCGATAAGACGAAGTTCCATCTAGATCGACCAGATAACTTTACCGTCAATATTAATTTTACCGATTGTAAAAAATTGGGTGTCCAGTATGTAATCAGTAACCGACCACTAGAAGATTACAATGCATTAAACTATGCGCAATTTGAGCAACTCTATGGTCCGGATGATGACAAGTGGTCGATTTATCGATTGAGCTTTACTTCGGATGATACACAAGCAGAGGTCGCAGAGGATCCTATTGGTGGGACAGATGATTATCAAGAGATCCCTCAACAAGCACCGAATGATTACGAATATATTAATTAAATAATAGCAAAATGATTTTTGATTTTTATCTATAACTTTAGAAAGAAATTGGGTGTGTACATGAGTTACTTACTTTTTTTAGGTATTGGAAGTTTGACGGCGATTTTTAGAAAAAATAGAATAATCTGCGCCGGATTAGTCGCGCTTTTCTGGATAGCTATGACTTTTAATACTTTGATTGCGGATAGAGGACAGTATCAGAAATTTTACAGCGATCCTATTGCCGCAAAAGAAGAGTGGGGATACACTCAGCTTCAACTTGTGGCAAAAGCAATGGGATTATCTTTCCAAGCGTTTTTTGCGATTATCATCGGTGCAGCTTTATTGTTGATTCTATACGCCGTTTTACGAGCATCTCTTAATCCAGGTTGGACACTGATCTTCTATTTAATCTTTCCCTTTACAATGGATGCTGCGCAAGTCAGAAGTTTTGTAGCGGCGGCATTTATTACTGCCGGATTAGTTGTTTTAGCAAAAGATCGCAGTTTATTAAGTATCGTAAAATATTTGATTTTTGTTACGGGTGGTGTGATGTTCCACTATTCTGCACTTTTTTTCTACTTAGTAGTAATTGCTTACTTAGTACCGCCGCTGATTCTATATCTAGCGACAACATTTATTGCTTTATTTACTGCTGTGAATCTCAGCAGCATACTACGACTTGCAGGTCGTTTGCTGCCGTTTATCGAATACAAAATTGAACGTTACTATAATACTAAGCTGATGACAGCTCCCACAGAGGTCAGAGGCTACACGATTTATTTGATTTTACTGTCTTTATTAGCCTTAGTTGGCTGGTTAATGATTCGTCACAGTCTTAAAAATCCTAATGACCGGTCATTTGCTAATAAGCGGCATTTGGAAAAAATCAACAACTATTATTACGACCATGCAACGTTAATAATAAAAGTAAATGCACTGTTGATGCTGGCGATTCCCTTGATATCAATCTCAGTAAGTTTTGATCGACTGATTAGAGCCTGTCTATTGTCGAATTACATTCTTTTTGCTAATGCGTTGGGTTCTAAGACGAGTTGGTGGGTAAAGCTTTTATTTGCGATAGCATGTTTGATCTTTGTAGGATACTATTGTAACTTTTATATTTATTCACGGTTTCCTGAAGTGGTCTTTCGTTCCGTATTTGAACAAAATTTGATTTTACCTTAAGGCTAAATAAGATAATAAAACGCACTTAAAATGATGTAGAGGGTCATTTTAAGTGCGTTTTTCAACGTGGTTGAATATTGCTAAATTCTCAAGAAAAAGCGGTATTCGGGAATATAAGGTTTTTAATAAACAATATTTAGAACACAAAAAAATTTTATCAAAAAAGAGTGGACGACTCCTGATTGATTTAACGAAGCTTTTCTTAATAGCCTTGCTTTTACATATATCTTTCTGTAGAATAGTAGCGTTAATCAACTATAGAAATAATAAATAAAGTGTTAGATGAGAGGAAAAAAAATGCTCAAAGACTTGTTTAGTTTTTTTAAAGAAATTTTTCAAAATCGTACCTTAGTAAAACAATTTTCTGTGAATGATTTCAAGGCTCGTTATGCTGGCTCGGCGTTAGGTATTTTCTGGGCTTTTGCTAATCCATTAGTGATGGTCGTAACTTACTGGTTTGTTTTCGGAGTTGGATTTAAAGCAGCGATGACTGATGGAAAGTATCCATTCATTGTTTTCTTGTTGACCGGTTTGGTGCCATGGATGTATTTTTCAGAAGTATTAGGATCTGCCACGAACGTATTTCGTGAATACAGTTACTTAGTTAAAAAAGTTGTGTTTAATATCCGGATCTTACCGTCTGTTAAATTATTTTCCGGGCTGTTCATGCACATCTTTTTCATTGTGATCGCTTTGATCGTAGCGATTTTTAATCACTCGGTTCCTAGTCTGCACCTGCTGCAGCTATTCTATTATCTTTTCGCAATGATGATGTTTTTGACAGGGTTAACTTGGATCACATCTTCAATCCAACCATTTTTTCCAGACATCAATCAATTTATCGGTGTCATCATGCAAGCATTGATGTGGGGAACGCCTGTCTTATGGAGTATTAACCAATTTGCGGCACATCCTACGATTCAATTTATTTTAAAATTTAATCCAATGTTTTATGTCGTCCAAGGGTACCGTGACGCATTCTTTGGCGAGCAATGGTTTTGGGAAAAACCGCTATTATCGATCTATTTTTGGATCATAACTTTGATTTTATTAGTGGTCGGCAGTATTGTCTTAAAACGCTTGAAACCACATTTTTCTGATGTTTTATAAGGAGATAAACTAAATGACTGAAACAGTAATCGAAATCAACCATTTAACAAAGAAATATGATATGTATAAGAAGCCTTCTGATCGTTTGAAGGAAGCATTGAGTCCAACGAGAAAAACGTATCATGAAGTTTTTTACGCTTTGAACGATGTAAACGTCCAAGTGAAAAAAGGTGAGATGATCGGATTTATCGGAGAAAACGGTTCAGGTAAATCTACTATTTTAAAGATCATCACAGGTGTGCTGACGCCTTCTGAAGGCGAAGTCAAGATCGAAGGGAATATCGCAGCGCTATTGGAACTTGGTTCTGGCTTTAACCCAGAATACAGCGGCTATGAAAATATTTTTCTTAACGGAATGGTATTAGGTTTTTCTCGAGAAGAAATGCAAGAAAAGGTTGATGATATCATCAACTTCGCTGATATTGGCGATCATTTATACCAGCCAGTAAAAACCTATTCAAGCGGGATGTTTGTTCGATTAGCCTTTGCTGTAGCAATCAATGTCGATCCGGATATTTTGATCGTAGATGAAGCGTTAGCGGTTGGAGATTTGGAATTCCAATTGAAATGTATGGAAAAATTCACGGAATTGCGAAACGCTGGTAAAACGATCCTGTTCGTTTCTCATGACGTGAACGCGGTTCGCCGCTTTTGTGACCGCGTTTATTGGTTGAAAAATGGTGTGGTTGAAGCAGAAGGCGAAACAATGGAAATCACAGAAACATACGAAAACTTCTTGAAGAAAAAATCTTTAAAAACAGTCGATCGTGATAGTTCGACTTCTGAAGAATTTTCGGCCTATGACATTGTTGAAGTGAAATCGGCAGAATTATTGGATGGTGATTTACAACCATTGGAATTAGTCGAACAAGACAGCAAAGTCGTGGTGAAAGTGACTTATAATGTAAAAGATGATTCGATCAAGAAACCAGTTTTAGGCGTAGCGATTCGAACGGTTGATAATAATTACGTCTGTGGTCTAAACACATTGTTGGATGAAGAATCCATTCCTTGGGAAAAAGGGGAAAACATCTTCTATTTAGAATATGAAAAGATGGCACTTTTAGGCGGCGAATATTACTTTGACGTGGCCCTCTTTGAAGAAAATGCAACGGTGCCGCTAGTTTATAAAACAAGATATGTGACTATGTTCATTTCTGGAAAATATGTCGGCGAAGGCATCGTCGTTTTGGATCATAAATGGAAGGATACGATTTAATTATGAAGTATGATTTTGATTTGTCGCTTGAAGAACACACGAGTGTAGGAAAAATCATTAGTCAAATCACTGAAGGTTCGTCCGTTTTAGAATTTGGTCCGGGTAATGGTCGAATGACCCAATACTTGATCAACGAAAAAAAATGTGAAGTATCGATCGTTGAGTTTGATCCAATCTTATTTGAGCACGTCATGGGCTTTGCCCAGGACGGCTTTTTAGGAAATATTGAAGAATATAAATGGAACGATCATTTTGCTGATAAGACTTTTGATTTTATTATTTTTGCAGACGTGTTAGAACATTTAACTGATTCTGAAAAAGCCTTGCAAGAAGCAAGTAAATTCTTGGCACCAAACGGCGAGATATTATTGACTTTCCCCAACTTGGCACATAATTCAGTCATGATCGATTTGTTCAACAATAAATTAGATTGGAAACAATATGGTCTGTTAGATCAGACGCATAACAGTTTTTATACACAGCATGGCTTTGAAGAATTATTTGATCGAATTGGACTATCTATCCGACGTGAAGATTTTACTTATTCACAAGTAGGGCAAAACGAATTGTCAGCAAGCTATGATGAGCTGCCACAAATGGTGCGTTACGATTTCAAAAACCGCCCATTCGGGGAAGTTTATCAATATTTTTATGCATTGCGTAAAGAGCCAGTAGCACAACCTGAACGGGTAGAACCAATCAATTCAAATTATAATAAACAAGTGCAATTAGCTTATTTAATTGATGGAAAATTTGAGGTAGAACCGTATATTTTTAATAATCAAACAAATGAAAATAAAACCACGGCACATCATGCTCCAATAAATGCTGAAAAATTACGGATCGTTATTGGCAAAGTTCCAGCAACGATTGAATTATCAGTTGTTGTTGATAATAAGTTATTGAGGATTGAAGAAACAAATGCCTCTTGGTATCAAGAAGATCTGTTTTTATTTCCTAAAATTACAGAAGAACCTTATGTGATCATTGATGGGGCATTGATCGCAGGAAAAGACTACACAGTAAACGTCAATATTTTGAATGAGGAAGAATTCATTCCTTCTGAAGTCAAAGTTATGCAAGATGTGGTCAATGAAAAGGCAAAAAATCGGTTGCTTGCAGTGAAACTAAATTACTTGGATCGCTATGATTACCAATTAAAAGATATTCCTTATGTAGAAGCAAGTGAAACCAATGGCATCAAATTAACGATTGAGTCCATTGAAAATAATGAAGCTGAAAATGAAGTGATCATTAAAGGTTGGGGTTTTTCAGAAGCCAATCATTTGCCGCTAGATTATTTATTAGCAGAGTCAATGAACAGTTTGCAAGTCAATTCAATTTATCGCCCTGATGTAAATGAAGTTTTCGAAATCGATTCGATCGAGAAATACGGTTTTATTTTAACGGCAAAGAATCTGCAAGTGCTTGAAGATCTCAAATTATTTGTTGTAGATGATCATGATCAGGTCTATCCAGTTGTGGCAAAACATGCGAAAACGGTGAATACCCCTGTGACAAGAAAAATCCGTCATTTACTAGGTTCAATCAAACGCAACGGTTTTTCTGGTGCTCTGAAAAATTATCAACGTTCAAAACAGCAAAGTGCTAATTATGAAGAGTGGATGACAAAAGTAGAAGAGCCAGCTAGAGCAGAGTTGCTTGAATCAATGGACCAATTGACATTTAAACCGAAAATTTCTTTAGTTGTCCCTGTATATAATGTTGATGAGAAATGGCTACGCGCTTGTGTGAAGTCGTTGACAGATCAAATTTATCCGAATTGGGAACTTTGTTTAGCCGACGATGCATCACCAAAAGCTCATATCAAGCCTTTGCTCCAAGAATTGGCGGCTGAAGATGAACGGGTGAAGCTCGTTCTTCGCGAAAAAAATGGACATATTTCAGAAGCAACTAATTCAGCGATCGCAGTTGCGACTGGAGAATATATCGGCTTTTTAGATAACGATGATATTTTGGCTGATACTGCTTTACTGGCGGTGGTCAATGCACTGAATGAAAATCAAGATCGTGAATTCATCTATACTGATGAAGATAAATTATCGATGAGCGGGAAACGATTTGATCCATTCTTCAAGCCGAACTGGAATGAAACACTGTTGTTAGGCCATAACTACATCACCCATTTTGTCGTAGTGAAACGGGCCATCGTAGAAACGATTGGTGGATTACGGACAGAATTTAATGGTAGTCAAGACTATGATTTTGTTTTACGTGCAACGGAAGCGGCCAAAGAAATTCATCATATTTCTAATATTTTGTATCATTGGCGTACGATTGAAACTTCAGTAGCGATGGATCCTCAGAGTAAAGAGTATGCTTATGTAGCTGGTCAAAATGCGTTACAGGCAGCACTTGAGCGACGTGAGCTTAAGGGTGTCGTTACTATGACTAAAAACTACGGTGCGTATAAGATCGATTTCAAACATGATACTGTACCGAAAGTTTCAATCGTTCTAAGCGGCAAGCCAAGTGAAGCACAAATAAAAACATTGTTAGCGACTGATTGGCAAAATTTTGAAATTTTAACGAATACGACAAAAGTAAAAGATGAACGTATCAAAGTAATTGCTGATACAACTGAAAATGGATTAGCAAAAGAAGCAACTGGCGAGTTTCTAGTCTTCTTATCAGAGGAATTGACGCCAACAACCGACAATTGGTTGAACGAGGCGTTGAACTTTGTTCGTCTGCCAAATGTCAGTGCAGTTACTGGTAAAGTAATCAGTAAAGATGACGCTATTTTAAATTGTGGAGTGATTCTTGATTCTGAAAACGAACGCGTCGTATACGAGCAACAAGGATTATCCAATAAAACGATTGGGACTTATTTCCGTCCAACATTGCCGCGAGAAATTTATACTACGACAGAAGATGTGCTGATCATCAGCAAAGACGACTTCGCAGCACTCGGGGGCTTTGATTTGGAGTTGCCACCTGCAATTAAAGGGATCGACTTTTCGATTCGCTTAGCAAAAGAAAATAAGAAATTGGTTTTTGATCCTTATGTTGAAGTTCGCTATCCTGGTGAAAATCATTTCAGCATAAAAAAAGAAGCATATGATGCTTTAGCGAATAAATATTCTCAAGAATTGAATGATCCATTGATCAATCCAAATCAATTCAGCATAGGAGGTTAATCTGTTGGCAAAAAATGAACAAGTTTGCATTGACCAATGCAGTTATCATCCTGAAACTAAACAGTTGGAAATCACAGGTTGGGCACTTGATTTAACTTCAAAGAAAGTTCCGACAATTGAAATTTTTCCAGAGAATGTAGTTAGTGATAAAACGGAACAGTATCCGCGTTCCGATGTTGCTGCTGCGCATAAAACAAGTGCAATTTTGCAAATGGGCTTTCACTTAACAATCAAAGTGGCAGATCCCACTGAAGCAATCAAAGTTGCATTTAACTTTGACGAAAATAGCCAAAGTCAATCATTTATCCCAAATGAAACTATCGTGAAGGAACCTAAACAAGCTTTGCAGATCCAAAAAATCTACGGAAAAGCGCGCAAAGGGTTAGGCTATCTGAAACGAAACGGGTTAAAAAGTACATTACGACGAATCAAGTTGGAACAAACGAAACAATCGGATGAAAGCTACCAACAGTGGATTGCTGAAAATGAAAATTGGGACATTGATGCGATCAAAGCAGAAATCGCTGAGTTCAATTATCAGCCGGTTATTTCAATTTTAATGCCGGTTTATAATGTTGAGGAAAAATGGTTAGCAAAATGCATCGAGTCAGTTCAAAATCAATTCTATCCAAACTGGGAATTATGTATGGCAGATGATCATTCTACCGACGCATCAGTCAGACCGTTATTAGAAAAATATGCAGCGAAAGATTCACGCATCAAGCTTGTTTTTCGTTCCGAAAACGGCCATATTTCTAGAGCAACTAATTCAGCACTGGAGATTGCTACCGGCGAATTCACCGCTTTACTGGATAATGATGATGAACTAGCACCAATTGCTTTGTATGAAGTAGTAAAAAGGTTGAATCAAAATTCCGAATTGGATTTGATTTATAGCGATGAAGATAAGATTGATATGGTAGGAAAAAGATTTGATCCAGCTTTCAAACCGGATTGGTCGCCAGATTTATTATTAGGAACGAATTATATTTCTCACTTAGGTGTTTATCGTCGTTCTATCATGGAAAAAATCGGCGGCTTCCGAGTAGGATACGAAGGGTCACAAGATTATGACTTGGTTTTACGTTTTACTGAACAAACTACAGCAGAACGGATCGCACATATTCCGCAAGTCTTATATTATTGGCGAATTTTGCCAAGCTCAACAGCAGCTGATCAATCAACAAAAAGTTATGCATTTGACGCTGGCCTAAAAGCCGTCCAAGCAGCCATTGAACGTCGCGGAATTAAAGCTGCAGTCAATCATGCTGCGGGAAATGGTTTGTATGATGTGGATTATCAAGTACTTTCAGAAGAGTTGGTCAGTGTGATCATTCCTACTCGTAATGGCTATGATGATGTGAAGCGCTGTCTGGATTCAATTATTGAAAAAACAACGTATCCAAATTATGAAATCATTATGGCAGATAACGGCAGCAATCAACCAGAAATGAAAAAACTTTATCAGGATTATCAAAACCAATTAGGGGAACGTTTCGTGGTAGAGTCAATCGATATTCCCTTTAACTACTCGCGTATCAATAACTTAGCTGCAAAAGCCGCTAAAGGTAAATATTTATTGTTTTTAAACAATGACACCGAAGTCATCACACCCGAATGGATGACAAAAATGGTTTCTTTTGCTCAGTTTGAACGAATTGGGTGTGTCGGAGCAAAATTATATTATCCTAACAATACGATTCAACATGCAGGTGTCATCTTAGGAATGGGCGGAGCAGCTGGACATGGACACCACACGTTCCCACGAGGGGATTTTGGTTACTTTGGAAAACTGGAAATAAATGTCGATTATTTAGCAGTAACTGCTGCTTGCCTAATGATTCGTGCCAAAGACTTTGCAGAAGTCGGCGGCTTCAATGAAGAATTGACTGTCGCTTTTAACGATGTCGATTTATGTTTGAAGGAGTATAAAAAAGGACACAATAATGTCTGGCTGCATGGTGTAGAATTATACCACTTTGAATCTCAATCACGTGGCTACGAAAATACACCCGAAAAACAAGCCCGATTCGAAAAAGAGACTAAGCACATGGAAGAAACATGGGCAGAATACATTGAAAACGATCCCTATTATAATCCCAATTTGACTAGGGTTGGAGGAGATTTTTCAGTGCGATTAGGGAAATAAAATGATATTAGAAACTAAGATTTTTGGAGTGGAGAAATCCACTCTTTTTTATTGATTAGGATAATATGGAGAGGGTTTGATGAGTATCTAATTGGAAACAGGATTTAGAATCAAGAATCTAACTGCTCTTTTATAAATAAGGAGAGGTATTTATATTCTTTAAATTTTGTTTATAGCTTAGATACTAAAATCTAGCTTCATTTGTGAACAAAAGGCAATCAAATCAGTTGATTTGATTGCCTTTTGTTTTTTTAGTTTTTAATACATTTCTTAGGAACGCTACATTTTTTTTAGGGGGTATGGTAAGATGTGTAATGGATTATTTTGTGGATTAGGAGTGTTTGTATGAATAAAAACGGCGAATGGGGTGCCGCGCGTCGAGTGTTTATTATTTTGATGGACGTGATTGTTTATAATTTTTCCATCTACTTTAGTTTTTGGCTGAAATTTGGCGGAGCTATTCCAACAAGAAACTTTGAGACATTTGAAAGTTCCGCATTATTTATTTCATTGTTTTTTGTTGTGTTGAATGTTTTATTGAGTACCTATGTTTTTTATAATCGAATTGTCAGTGATATTGTCTTTGTGACTGTCATTGGACAATTTTTGATGGCATTGGGGATTATGATTATCACGTTTGCCGGACGCTGGTTTGCTTTTCCTAGAATGGTTATTTTGCTTTCTTTTCTAATCGGAACAATTTTATTAATCGGTTATCGTACGATTATTTACCAAGCGTATATGAAATTTGGTGCTGACAAGCGAGTAACGATTCTTGGTTTTGAAAAAAATGTTGCACCAGCAATTCAAAACTTCAATTCACAAAAGAACAATAAGCACAAAGTACAATTTGTGGTACTTGATCATTTTTATGATAATTTATTGGAAATTATCGATGATGTAGATATTGTATATTTAGCGTCAGAAATTGCTGAAAAAGAGAAGATAAAAATCTATCAGCTAGTTACTAAAAAAGAAAAGAAACTGTTTTTGAATACAACTTTTGAAAACTTAGTAACAATCAACCCAAATATCATGAATTTTGAAGATGAAAGTGTCATTGAATCTTCTGGCTTTAGAATTCCTTCAGAAAACGCGATGTTCAAGCGGTTGTTTGATATCATCGTTTCATTGATCTTATTAGTGATCGCCTCACCATTTATGCTGATCACAGCGATTCTAGTGAAAGTGACCTCACCAGGTCCGATCATCTACAAACAGATTCGAATCACGCAAGATCAAAAAGAATTTCCAATTTATAAATTCCGTTCAATGAGCGCTGCGGCGGAATCAAAGTCAGGTCCAGTCTTAGCAAAAAGCAATGATACGCGTGTAACACCAGTCGGAAAATTCATTCGGGCTGTCCGTTTTGATGAATTGCCGCAGTTGATCAATGTTTTGAAGGGCGATATGTCGATCATTGGTCCGCGCCCTGAACGCCCTTTCTTCGTGGAACAGTTTAATGCAGAAAATCCTTATTATTATCTGCGTCATAATGTTCGTACGGGAATCACCGGCTATGCTCAAGTCTATGGTAAATATGCATCCGACTATAATAGCAAGTTGAAATTTGATTTATTGTATATCAAGAAGTATTCACTTATGTTGGATTTGAAAATCTTGCTTCAAACAATCAAGATTTTGTTTGATAAAGTTTCTTCTCAAGGCTTAGAAGAAGATGAGCTATGTACATCATTAGATAAAATGGATTTTCCGAAAGAGAAGATTCTTCAATAATTTGAGGTGAAAGAATGGCTGAGCCAAAATTTAGTATCATCATTCCAGTATATAATGCTGAGAAAACCATTACTAAAATAATCAAAGTATTAAAAGCGATCACTGCCGCAAGCTTTGAGGTGTTGTTGATTAATGATGGTTCAATCGATAATACGAAGGAAATGATTAGTAATAGTATCAACAGTGATCCGCGCTTTTCTTTACTGAATAAAAAGAATGAAGGACCGGGTCCTGCTAGGAATGTTGGAATTGAACAGGCTAAAGGCGACTATCTGCTATTTTTTGATGCAGACGACTTTCCCGAAAAAAGTATATTAGACGACTACACTAATATTATTTCTAAAAATCCTGATCTTGATTTAATCATTAGTTCCTTTACTTTCAGAACGTTAAATCAAGGAAAGCTTGTGGATGAAAAGAAATTTTTAGTAGACGACTATGTTTATAACAGTAATGAGGAATTTTTATTAGACATGTATGAATTAATGAATAAACAACTAATGTATGTTATTTGGAATAAGTGCTATCGACGCGACCTCATTATGGATAACAACATTCGTTTTAAAGATTATCGCAGTTGTGAGGATCGAATCTTCAATCTAGCTTATTATAAGTATTGTTCTCTTGTTGTAATGAATGCTAAAAGTGAATATATTTATGAATTTGAGGGTGGCCAAGGAATAACCAATCAATATAACAGCAATAAGTTTGCTACCTTTAAAGAGTTCTATGAGCGAAGTAATGCGATCACCAATAACGAGAATGAAGCTGGAATGGCGGCCTTATTCCTTAAAGGGACTATATCTGTCATTTTTTCAATTTTAGAGACAAACAAGGTTGATAAAAAACAGAAAAAGTTGGAGGTCAACTCCATTTTGAGTGACAGCTCTATAACAGAAGCAAAAAAGAAAGCAATAACTGATACTACAGCAAAAAAAATTACTAAATTACTTTTTAATATGCCAAAACCGTTACTTATGCTGGTACTCAACACGGGATCTTTTGTCGAAACAAAGATGCCGGGAATGATGGCGTTGTTGAAGAGAAAATATTAATGATTGAGGGATTGTATGTACAGCAAAGACAGGCAGTTACGTCAGGTACAAGAAACTAGTTTGAAGCTTGCAAAGTATTTTTCTGATTTTTGTGATAAGAATGGACTGTTATGCTATTTATGTGGTGGCGGGGCAATTGGCTCGATTCGTCATCAAGGTTTTATTCCTTGGGATGATGATCTAGATTTTTTTATGCCTAGAGCTGATTACGAGAAGCTGATGGATTTATGGAAAGAACAGGAAAATAATGATAGATATATCTTGCTAAGAGCTAGTGGAGATTACAATGATCGCAATTCGTTCACGACATTAAGAGACAAGGAAACGACTTTTATTAAGACCTATCAAAAGGATTTAGATATTAGTCATGGTATACAAATTGATATCTTTCCTTTGGATATTGCTCCTGCCAAAACGTATCAAAGAAAAATCCAGAAATTTTGGGCTTTAGTGTATGCGATTTACTGCAGCCAACAAGTACCGCAAAATCATGGGAAAGTTTTGGCTAGGCTTGGAAAAGTATTATTGGATTTAGCACCTAGTCAATTGAAGAAGTATCATATTTGGAAATACGCAGAAAAACAGATGACAAAGTATCGTTCGCAAGATACCGGGTTTGTCACTGAGTTATGTGTAGGTCCTAGATACATGGGAAATGTTTACCCTAAAAAGGATTTCTTAGATTCTAAAAAGGTTGCTTTTGAAGATACAGAATTGCCAATCCCAGTAGGATATGACAATTATCTGTCAACTGTTTTTGGGAATTATATGCAATTGCCTCCAAAGGAGCAGCAAGTGGCACATCATGAAACAGTATTCATAGATCCAGAGAACACTTATACAAAATATAAAGGTGTTTACTATTTAACTAACAAGGAGGATAAATAAATGATTACAGCATTGATTATTGCCGGTGGCGTTGGAAAAAGGATGGGGCAAGACATTCCTAAACAATTTATTACCATTGAAGGCAAACCAATTATTATCTACACTCTTGAATCCTTTGAGCATCACCCATTAGTTGATCGAGTTTTAGTTGTATGTAAACATGGGTGGGAAGAAACATTATGGGGCTACGTTAAAGAATATAAACTAAAAAAAGTTCAATGGATTATTCCTGGAGGATCGAAAGGGCAAGAGTCAATTAATAATGGTGTTCAGTTCCTTAAAGAGTACTCTGATGAAAATGATACGATTATCATCCATGATGGTATTCGACCATTAGTAGATGAGATCGTTCTTTCAGACGTAATCGTTAAATGCCAAGAACATGGAAATGGTGTGACTTCACTGCCGTATAATGAACAAATATTTTTAAAAGATACGGAAGAAACGACCAAACAATATATTGATCGCAATACATTGCGACGTGTTTCTACACCGCAAGCCTATCAGTTTGGAAAACTAAGCTGGGCTTATGACAAAGCAATCAAAGAAGATATCGGAATGACGGATTCTTCTTACACAAATACTATGATGGTTGAACTTGGTGAGACGTTGTATTTCGCAGCAGGTTCAGACAAAAATATTAAATTGACAACTCAAGATGATTTAGAACTCTTTAAAGCATATTTAAAGATGAAAGATTAGAGGTGAAAGTGTGTTACTAGAAAATGAAATTTATCGTGCTGAGTTAAATAAAATTAATCAAGCAAAAAATAATTGGGATAGGATTGATAACCATTCTTTTTTGATTATTGGTGCGACTGGAATGATTGGTTCTTACATGATCGATGTCTTGATGATGAGAAATGAAAAATATGAATCTAATATTCATATATTTGCGATGGGAAGAAGCAAGGAGCGTTTGAAAAAGCGTTTTTCAATGTATCTTGAAACTCCTTTTTTTCATCTGGTCGAAGGAGACGTTACTCAGCCAATCAATCTAAATGAAGAAGTAGATTATATTTTTCATGGCGCTAGTAACACACATCCTCGGGCATATGCTACGGATCCGATTGGGACGATCATGACCAATTTGATGGGGACACAACAAGTTTTGGATTTCGCTACAAAAAATAAAGCAAAGCGTGTAGCATTTTTATCAACCGTTGAAATTTATGGTGAGAACCGCGGCGATGTTGAAAAATTTACAGAGGACTATTGCGGCTATATTGACTGTAATACCTTAAGAGCTGGTTATCCAGAAGGAAAACGTGCTAGTGAAAGTCTTTGTCAGGCTTATATTGCAAAACATGGGTTAGATATTGTTATACCAAGAATCTGTCGGACATTTGGTCCAACGATGTTGTTAAATGATTCAAAAGCCTCCTCTCAATTTATTCTAAATGCAGTAAATAAGGAAGATATCGTTCTGAAAAGCGAAGGGAATCAATATTTTTCTTATGCATACGTAGGCGATGTTGTTTATGCATTGCTTTATCTATTAGTGAATGGCGAAAAAGGAGAAGCTTACAATATTGCCGCCTCAGAGTTTGATTTACATCTCAAAGATTTAGCACAGGCATTAGCAGGTTTAAATCAGAGAGAGGTTACTTTTGATTTACCCGATGAAGAGGAAAGAAAAGGTTTTTCAACAGCAAATCAAGCTATCTTAGCTTCAAATAAAATTAATGCTATTGGATGGGAGCCATTATTTGGTCTAGCTGAAGCATTAGAAAATACAGTAGAGTTAATCAGAAATGAGCGAGTTTAATGTGTGAAATAAGTATTATTGTTCCTGTTTACAATGTGGAGAAGTATCTGAAAAAATGTGTTGATTCCATTTTAGCCCAAACATTTACAGATTTTGAATTGATTTTAGTGGATGATGGCTCGCCGGATAATTCAGGAGCGATCTGTGACCAATACGCTGAACAAGATTCGCGTGTCAAAGTTATACATAAAGAAAACGGCGGCTTAAGCGATGCAAGGAATGCTGGGATTGAAGTTGCTAAAGGGAAATATTTAGGTTTTATTGACAGTGATGATTATATTGCAGAAGATATGTACGAACTTTTGTATAACAATATTATTAGAGAAAAAGCAGATTTATCCATTTGTGGGATATATGATGTTTATAAGGATAAAGAACCTAAAATTTTGCCAGAATTTAGAGAAGTGTGTACGAAAGAAAAAACAATAAAAATGATTTTAGATGCTAATCTAATCTCTGTTCATGCTGTAAATAAATTATATAAAAAGACGCTATTTAAAAATGTGAGATATCCTATAGGAAAAATAACCGAAGATGCCGCTGTAATTCTTGAAATACTAGATCAGTGTGAGAAGATAATTATTGATGCTACGCAGAAGTATTTCTATTTCCACAGAGATGATAGTATATCAAGTAAAAATTTTTCTATAGAAAGTTTACAAACAATTGAGGTTTGGCGTGAAAATGAAAAATGGATTTTAGATAATATACCTAGTCTATATACTGAAGTTCATACGAGAGTTTGTTGGGCTAACTTCATAGTATTAGATAAGATTGTTAATGCTAGTGTAGAAAATGAAGTACCTGAAACTGAGGAGATTGTTAATTATTTAAAATCTAATTTTCAATTTATTATGAAAAACTCAATCATTACAAGAAACAGAAAAATATCAATGATATTATTAATGAGTAGTTTAAAATTATATAAAATTCCTTCTTTAATTCAAACTAAATGGATAAACAAAATAAATAATTAGTAGGGAATATTACTATAATTAATACTTATATTTATAGTATGATAATAGCTGCTAGTAATATTCAGGACGTGTAAGGAGATGTAGTATTAATGATAGAATTATTAAAAAAATATTGGGGAAAAATTATTTTAGTTTTCCAATATTTTTTTCTTTTGTTAGGTTTTTTATTTTTTCTTTTAGGCTATATTAACGAAAGCTTTAATTTTCAAATTTTTGGGATTGTCTGCCTTGGGGTAAATAATCTTATATTTGCTTCTCGAAAAATGGGAGATCGTGTTCTTTTCTTTTTCTTTACAGTTATGCTTTTTACGTTTATGTATAGTCGTCCATTTATTAGTATGATTCGCGGAAATATTTGGTGGTGGTATTTTGAGCCAGAGAGTATTCAATTTTCGTTAATTGCATTATTCATCAGTACTTTACTACTTTATATTGGTGTAATATTTTACAATGTAATTGAAATAAAATGGTTTCCTAAGAGAGAAAATAAGGCGAAGGAAACTTCTGAGAAGTATAAAAAAAGGATGTTATTATTCGTAGTATCTTTTTTAATGTTTGTTGTTTGCTGGACCTGCTCAACATTAATAGACGTTGAAAAACTTTTATTTGTTCGTGGACATTCCTATGAAGAATTCTATGTAAGCTATAAAACTGTTGCTCCATTACCGGTAAAGGCGTTAGCCACTATGATGCCGTATTCAATATGCTTTCTATTAGCCTGCAAGCCAAGGAAGAAAATTGTTTTTCCTATATTAGCTTTTTATGTTTTAGGTGGAGTTCCAACTCTTTTGATGGGACAGCGAAATACTGTAGTACTTAGATTATTATTTATACTAGTTTATTATATTATTGAAAATTATTATGATGACCGTGACAAATGGTTAGGAAAATTTGAAAAGCTTGGGATTGCTATAGGTACTCCATTTTTATTGCTACTTTTAGGTGCTTACAATTATATTCGAGCAAATACAGCAGTAGAGTCAAAAGGTATAGTCTCGTTAATTATGGATTTTTTCTATAAACAAGGGACCCAATTTGATACATTGACTTCTGGATATGAAAATTTAGCAAAACTTCCTTTTATAGATTTGAAAAACTATACTTTTGGTGGTTTTATAGACTCTTTTAAACATGGATTTATAGCTCAGAAAGTTTTTGGTTCTCCTGGCCTAGGAGATGGAAATAATCCGTTAAAAGGAATGGTAAGTAATTCGTATGCGCATAATTTAGCCTATGTTTATAGACGGGATGCCTATCTTGCAGGAAATGGGAATGGGGGTTCTTATCTATTAGATGTAAATGCTGATTATGGGATGCTAGGAATAATATTATTTAGTTTGTTATTTGGTATAATCTTAATTTTTCTCGTGAGATTATTTACGTCTCCTGGCTACCTGAGTTCGGTATTTTTTTTGTGTTGTCTAAGTGATATTTTTTGGACTCCACGAGGTGGTGCAACGGAATGGTTACTATTTCTTATTAAGCCATCATTTATATTTAGTGTTATTACGTTATTAGGGGGATATCTAATATTCAAAAAGTCTAAATTATTTCCTCAAAAAATGTTTGAGTATCTGAAAGGAAAAGAGTTAATTTGAAGGATTTAATGAAGTTTATAAAGTCGACAGGGATTTACTTATTAGGGAATGTATTAAGTAAGTCATTATCATTTTTCTTACTTCCATTATATACATCTTATCTGAGTCCCAATGATTACGGGATTTATGATCTTTCCATCGCGTATAATACTTTCTTGATTTCGATATTGTTTCTAGATATCTGGGAAGGTACCATGCGATTTATGTTTGACTTTTCAGGAAATGACAAAAATAAACCAATAACTATTGGAATTCTAATGTTTTCTATATCTACTATTATTTATGCGATTGTGTTGGTGATATTTGGAAAGATAGCAGGATTACAGTTCTTAGGCTTACTTTTTATTATGGGATTAGTAAATAATTTTCAACAGGTAGTCGGATATATCGCTCGTGGTTTTGGTAAAAATAATGCGTTTGTTATGTGTGGATTAATAGGTTCTTTAGTGACATTATTGTCAAATATTATTCTCTTGTCTGTTTTTAAGATGGATTACAGTGCATTATACATTAGCTCGATTCTCGGATTAGGAATTAATGCGTTAGGTCTTTCTATTGTGATTAAATTGTGGGAGCGAGTAAAAGTTACATTTTTTGATTCAGCATTGTTTCATGAAATGCTGAGGTATTCACTCCCACTGTGTCTCAATTCAGGAGCTTGGTGGTTTCTGAATGGGTTTAACCGTGTTATGATATCTCATACACTTTCTAATGCAGATAATGGTATGTATGCTGTAGCTACGCGATTCAGCTCAATGCTTATGTTGGTAACGACCGGTTTCCAAATGGCTTGGCAAGAGTTATCTTACTCAAAAGCGGATGCTTCTGATGAAGATAAGGAAAAATTATACTCTCGTGCAATGAATGAGTATTCAAAATTTTTATATCTAGGTTTAATTACATTGTTACCCATCATAAAAATAATTTTTCCATATTTTATTGATGAAAAATATACTGCAGCGATCACTATTGTTCCAATTGCATTGTATGGAACTTTCTTTTCAAGCTTAACATCATTTTTAGCAAGTATTATTAATATCTTAAAAAAAAATCAATTTATATTTATGACAACACTGATGTCTGCACTCACCAACATCTTTATTTTGCTAATACTAATTAAGCCACTAGGCGTTCAAGCAGCAACAATCTCTTTATGTGTAGGATATGTCATAAGCTTTGTTGCTAGAATAAAGCTTGTAAGAAAATTTGTAAAAATAGAAATCAATATTAAACATTTTTTAATGTATACATTACTCTTCACTATAGCAGTGCTAATATTTAATTTTGGATCAATGTTAGTGAATATACTGGAGCTAATGATAATTCTTGTAATATTTTTCATGTCTTACAGAACAGAAATAATAAAAATCATTTCTACTAGACATAAAGAAAACATAGAATGATTAAAAATCTTGGAGGGTTTTTATGAAGAAAAAAGTAATTTTATTTCTATTGTTGTTCTTGGTAAGTACACTCTCAGGATGTTCAAATGATGAGAGGAAAAATCAAATTATTTTTACTAAGGATAAATTTAAAGTAGACGAGTTGGGCAATGTTCATATTAAAGGATACATATCTGGAATGTCTGAAGGAAATTATAAGGCCAACATTGATCGCGATAATCAGAATATATATCTTAATAATAAAGGGAAATTTGAAATCGATAGCTTTATTTTGAGTAATGAGCAAAAGGAGTTTTCTATTGGGGTTGAAACCCCTGAGGGGGAGATAGTTGTTGGTTCTACACCGTTGGATACTAAGGATTTTGCTAAAGCATTGAAGTTGAAGGAGTATATTTCGCCGCAACAAATATTAGATATGTATAAGGATTCATCATTATCTGTTGAAAATCAAGAAATAATAATACCTGAGCAAACACCTTTTAAAATACGTGAAGGAATAATCTTTTCAGATGGTTCAGATAAGAGTAATAATGAAATTAGAGTCTTTTCTTTTAATACAAAAGCAGACTTCAAGATAGCAAAAGAATACTATTTAAACGAGTCTAAATGGCTGCCTTCAAAAGAGCAATTTAATATTTCACAATTATTACAAATACCTGTTAAAAAAAAGAATAGTGATATTTCTAGTTTAGAATTTAGATATGGTTCATTGGACTTAAAAAAAATGCAAGAAATATTTGATAGAAATCCACTATATGGTTCAAGAATAGCTAGTAACGAAGAAAAAAAAATAATTTTGATTTGCGAAAATGGTATCCATAATGCTCAATTTAATATGTATAATCAAATTATTGATACCTTAGAAAGTAATTAACAAAGAAGATTCTATAAAGACATAGTATATTTTTTAATAATGCTGTTTCTGTATGAAAGGATGGAATTCAGATGACCAGTGAGAAATTAAAACTTGAAGAAATAAAAGAGGTAGCTCTGAATATGCTGGCTTATGTCGATGACATTTGCCAAAAAAATCAGTTGCAGTACTCTGTTTACTATGGTACTTTATTGGGTGCTGTTCGTCATCAAGGATTTATTCCGTGGGATGATGATATAGACATTGTTCTTCCGCGTCCAGATTATGAAAAATTATTAGAAATATTAATTGATGATTCAAATTATATACTGGCTAGTCCATTAAGTAATAGTTCTTATCGATATACTTATTCAAAACTTTTTGACCCAAAAACGAAATTAGTTTCAAAACAAATTCTTGGTTATGAGGATAAAAATGCAGGAGTATTCATTGATATTTTTCCTTTGGATGGTGTCCCAAATGATAAGGATGAGCAGAAGAAATATGCTAGTGAATTAGACTCGTATAAATTTGGATTTATGTACACTTTGGGTTTTTTATACGCTAGATCGTATTTTTACTCAAGGTCTATTATAAAGTTTTTAGTGAAATATCCTACACATAGAAAGTATAAGAAAAAAGGAAATTATAGATATTGGAGAAATCTATATGAACAAAATTCTTTAAGATATCCATTTGAAAAAAGTAACTTCTGCGGACATCTTGAATTTATAAAATATGATAAAGCAATTTATCCGACTGATTGGTTTTGTGAGGATAGTTTTGAAAGAATAGATTTCGAAGGTCATAAAGTAAATGCCATCAAGAATGCAGACATATTTTTAACACAGTATTTTGGCGATTACATGACTTTACCGCCTAAAGATGAACAAATATCAAATCACTCCTATGATTTTTATTGGAAATAGAAAGGATAAGAAGGTGAACTTAAATGAAAAAAGTCATAACATATGGTACTTTTGATTTACTCCATTATGGACATATCAACCTATTAAGAAGAGCAAAAGAGCAAGGGGATTATCTTATTGTTGCTCTATCAACAGATGAGTTCAATTGGAATGAGAAACAAAAAAAATGCTATTTTGAGTATGAAAAAAGAAAACAATTGTTAGAGGCTATTCGATATGTAGATCTTGTTATTCCCGAAAATACCTGGAATCAAAAAACTAGTGATATAAAAGAATTTAAAGTCGATAAATTTATTATGGGTGATGACTGGGCTGGAAAGTTTGATTTTATTGAAACTGAAACTCGTGCTGAAGTGATATATCTTCCTAGAACTCCAGAGATTTCTACAACACAAATCAAGAGAGATTTAGAGGCTAAGAAAATATGACTAATTATCTAATCACAGGTGGAGCCGGGTTTATCGGCTCGACTTTAGCGAATCATTTATCTAAAGAAAATTCAGTGGTCGTAATTGATGATCTTTCAATGGGGAAAGAAGAGAACTTAAATAAAAATTCGAATCTGAAGTTTATTAATGGTTCTGTTACGGACAAAGAATTAATGACTGATGTACTTTCTCAAAATACGTTTGATTATATCTTCCATTTTGCAGCGATTGCGAGTGTGGCTGATTCAGTTGAACGGCCAGTTGAAACACATCAAATCAATTTTGAAAGTGTGCTACTATTATTAGAGTTAGTTCGAAAGTACCAAAAAGACTTGCAGCGGTTAGTCTTTAGCTCATCTGCAGCAGTCTATGGTGATGAATCGACACTGCCTAAGAAAGAAGAATCAGTTATTCGTCCACTGACTCCGTATGCAGTTGATAAATTTGCCGCAGAGCAATATGTCTTAGATTACAATCATCTTTATGGCGTTAATACTAGTGCAGTGAGGTTCTTTAATGTCTATGGACCGAATCAGAATCCGGAATCTCCATACAGTGGAGTCATTTCTATTTTAGTTGATCGTTATAAGAAACTAAAAAAAGGCGAAGAAACGCAATTTACACTATTCGGAGATGGCTCACAGTCACGTGATTTTGTTTTTGTTGAAGATGTTATCCAAGCTTTGTTACTAGTAGCTGCTAGTGAGGAATCTTTAGGAAAACAGTTTAACGTTGGAACTGGGAAAGCAATTGCTTTAAAAGAGTTAATTGAAGTGATAAATGATACATTAGAAATCAAATTGCCTGTTAAATATGAGGCTGAAAGAGATGGCGACATCAAGGACTCTGTTGCTGATATTTCTAGATTGAAGAAGTTAGGATACAAACCAGAATTTAGTATCAAAGAAGGCATAAAGAAATATCTAATATCTGAAGGTTTGATTTAAAAAGTCGGAGCATCTCCGGCTTTTTTTTGGTATTATTGTAGATAGTTGTGTAGTTAGGAGAATAAACATGAATGATGAAAAAATAGTAATTCTTATCCCCTGTTATAACGAAGCACTTACTATAAAAAAAGTGATTAACGATTTCCAAAAGGAATTACCTGAGGCAGATATTTATGTCTACGATAATAATTCGACAGACAATACGTATGAGATCGCACTTAATGAAGGAGCAATCGTAAAAAAAGAGCCGCGTCAAGGTAAGGGAAATGTCATTCGCCAAATGTTTTTTGACATTGAAGCCGATTATTATTTAATGGTCGATGGAGATGATACTTATCCTGCAGAAAATGTTCATGAGCTGATTGCTGCATTAAGAGAAGGAAAAGCGGATATGGTTATTGGCGATCGTTTATCAAATGGAACGTATTTTAATGAGAACAAGCGGGCTTTCCATGATTTTGGGAACAACTTAGTTAAAAATTCAATCAATCGCCTGTATAAAGCGAATATCAAGGATGTAATGACTGGCTATCGCGGATTCAATCGTGTGTTTGTCAAAAGTTTCCCAGTGATGAGTTCTGGGTTTCAAATCGAAACGGAATTTACGATCCATGCGTTGGATAAACGTTTCAAGTTGGTGGAGATTCCAATTGATTATCGAGATCGGCCAGAAGGCAGCGAGTCTAAATTAGACACATTTTCTGATGGGACAAAAGTATTACTTACGATCATGAAAATGTTTAAAGATTATAAACCGTTATTATTTTTCTCGCTTTTTAGTTTCATCTTCTTTTTACTAGGCTTGATTTTTGGTGTACCGGTGATCAATGAATTTGTCCGTACGAGCTTTATAACGAAAGTCCCATCTTCGATTCTTGCGACAGGCCTGATGATTTTTGCCTTGCTGCTGCTGATTACAGGCTTGATCTTAGATACCGTTGTAACCAATTCTAAAAAAGAGTATGAATTAAATTTGTATCGTCTGTACAAAGAAAATATTCAAAAGAAAAAAATATAATTTCCTTAACTAAATAAAGTTTACATTTCACTCCTCTTTCATTTCATGTATAATGGTTTAAGTTATGACATGAAGTAAGGAGGAGTTGTTTTTTGTCTGAGGATCAAAATCAACACTCAGAAGAAGGATCTTTTAAAGAGCAGATCATGCGGGCTTTAGAAGAGGGCAAAAAAAGTCGTGAAGTAGAAGCTGGTAAAAAAACTTCTGCTTACAGTGGAACATCAAAAGAAAAAAAGAATGGTAGCGATGACGACTTAGCTTCGTCTTATGAGCGTTTATTTGGTAATAGACAAAATAAGCAAGACACAACTGACTCTGAGCAAAAATTAAAATCAACTGAAAAAATAATTGAACCGCCGAAAAAAGCGCCTATCGTAGAAGATACAGTTCGTAGTGAGCCTAAATCAGCAGCTAACAAAGCGATCCCCCAAGAAACAAAAACTACAGGGGTTGATGAAGGAAACACTAGTAATAAGAATGTTGAAAAGATAGAAGCTTCAAAAGAGGCAGCAAGGCGGATCAAAAATCGACATTCAGAAAAGACTGCTTTGCCGGTAAAAGAAGTTGAAGCAGAAAAAGTACCAAAGAATGATATGAATGCTGAGACAGAGCCATCGATTTTCCATCGTCTAGGTGAAAAATTTGATGAGCTTCGTCATATGGAAGAAGAATTTGAAGAAGATTTAAGTGAGGAGAGCAATTTGAAACGAGCAGAACGTCGCAAAGAAGATCGAGTCGTCCGGAAAATTGTTTATATCTTGACGATCGGTATTTTGATCGTCGCCGGAATTTTAGCCATCTCAGGATATAACTATGTTAATGCCGGGTTGAAACCGTTAGATAAAAACGATAAAAAATTAGTACAAGTAGAAGTACCAAGCGGCTCATCCAATCGTCAAATCGGTGACATTTTGGAAGATGGAGAGGTTATCCGTGATGGGATGGTCTTCAATTTCTATACAAAATTCAAAAATTTAACGAATTTTCAAGCTGGTTATTATCAGTTTTCACCAAATATGAGTTTGGATCAAATCAGTAAAGAATTACAACAAGGCGGCAGTGCCGAGCCATTGGATGATGCATCAAAATTAACGGTCCCAGAAGGTTATGATGTGGACCAGATCGCTAGTTTGATAGCGAAGAAGACAGACTTCAAGAAAGAAGACTTCATCAAAGTAATGAAGGATGAAGATTTCTTTGATCAGTTGAAGACACAATATCCAGATCTATTAACAGATGCAGGCAATGCAGAAGATGTTCGTTATCGTCTAGAAGGGTATCTATTCCCAGCAACGTATAATGTTCATAAGAATCGCAGTTTGGAAGATTTGGTTACTCAAATGGTCGATACAACTAATCAAATCTTGACGCCTTACTATAGTCAAATCAAAGAAAAAGGTCTAAACGTCCAAGAAGTGATGACGTTAGCTTCACTTGTTGAAAAAGAAGGGGTCACTCAATCAGACCGTAAGAAGATTGCACAAGTCTTCTTTAACCGGATTGAAGCTCAAATGCCGTTGCAGTCGGATATCTCGATTCTTTATGCGTTAGGCGAACACAAGGAACTTGTGACTTATAAAGATACGGAAGTGGATTCACCGTATAACTTGTATGTAAACTCTGGTTATGGACCTGGACCGTTTGATAATCCAAGTCAAGAAGCTATTTTGGCGGTGCTTGATCCGACAGAAACAGAAGACTATTACTTTGTAGCAGATATTACAACTGGGAAAGTTTATTATGCGAAGACATATGAAGAGCATATGGAACTGGTTGAAAAATATGTTAACAATGACAAATAAACAATTTACATTATAAGCATTACGTGGTAATCTTTTGTGGATTAAATCTATAAAGGATTACCTTTTCGTAATCTTATTTGATTGAAGGAGAATTAGTATGGCAGAAAAAGTATATCCGATGACTCTTGAAGGAAAAGCAAAGCTAGAGCAGGAATTAGAAGAATTAAAAACAGTAAAACGTGGAGAAATCATTGAAAGAATTAAAATCGCCCGCAGTTTTGGTGATTTATCGGAAAACTCCGAATATGAATCAGCTAAAGATGAACAAGCTTTTGTAGAAGGCCGGATCAATACTTTAGAAAATATGATCCGCTTTGCACAAATCATTGATAACGATAATGTTGATGCTGACGAGATCTCAATTGGTAAAACGGTGACATTTGTAGAATTACCTGACGATGAAGAAGAAGAATATACGATCGTCGGAAAAGCAGAAGCGGATCCACTGTCAGGAAAAATCTCAAATGATTCGCCGATTGCACAAGCATTGATCGGGAAGAGCGTGGGCGATGTCGTTACGATCTCAACACCAGGCGGAAATATGGAAGTTAAGATCACTAAAGTGACACAAAACTAAAAATACGGAAAGAGGCGCTGGTCGTCTCTTTTCTTTTAGCTAAATTCGGTCAATTTTCTGTTTTTAATAAATTTCGAGAAGTAATTTAGAAAATAGTTGAACTAAGGTTGCGACTTTAGACCGATGGTATTTAGAAAGTAAAAAAAGTAGAATAGGGTATAAATAAAAAAGTTGGAGGAAAGACAAAATGAAAAGTCCATGGCGCTTTTTTATTGTGATTGAGGCCTTGCTTGCGATTTTCTTATTATGGCAATTGTCTTCAAATCCTGCGATGTTGATCTTATTGCTCTTTGGGATATTGAATATATATTGGGCACTACGTAACCAGCAGCGGCGAAAATTCCAATTGATCTTAGGTTCAGTGATCTTGATCATCTGTTTAGTGAATAGCCCAGCGACTTGGCTGATGTTGGTTTTTGCAGTGATTTTTCTTGGTCTTAAAGGCTTTGAAATTGCAGGAATCTCTATGCCGAATCGTTCTATGAAGACTAAAAAAAGTATCGTGATGGTCGAAACAACAGATCCAGCCAGTCATAATGGTGAACGAAAAAAACAAAATTGGATCGGAAATGATCGAATCGGAACACAAGTCTTTGAATGGGACGATATCAATGTTGCGATTTTAGCAGGTGATACGATTGTCGATCTAGGCAATACATTATTGCCAAAAGAAGACAGTGTTGTGATCGTTCGTAAAGGATTTGGCCGGACACGAATTTTGGTACCATATGGGATTGGGATTCTTTTTGAGCATGCCACATTATATGGAAAAGTTATTTTTGATGACGAGCTGCAAGTGCTGCGCAATGAAACAATCAAAATATACAGCGAGGATTATGATGAGAGTCCCCGCAGACTAAAAATCGTAACGAATACGTTAGTCGGTGATGTCGAGGTGATCCGCGCATGATGGGGAAATATTCTCGACTACAGATCGCCCTTTACTTTGGGTTGATCTCCTTTTTATTGTTTCTGACGACACTATTTTTATACATGTACGCGATTGGCAAGCAGCAGTTATTTGCACAATTATTTATTGCACGAATTTTTTATATGCCATTATTTGTTCATATTATTGTGATCTCGCTGACAGTGAGCGCGGTAATTTATTTCTTGTTGACCTTTTTAGAAAAACGGCAATTGGGGAAACTTGAAGGAAAGTTGCAAAACTTAGCTTCGGGAAATTATGATCAGCCTTCGTTAGATATCGCGCTCACGCAAGATAAAGAGATGATGATCGTTGACCATGATATCAAACGGATTAAAGAAAAATTAGTCAGCATGTCGCGAGAATTGCAGCAGTTGAGCAGTCAGCCACAAATGGTCGATGGAACGACAAAAGAAAAGATTTTAGAAGAAGAACGGCATCGCTTGGCCCGTGAACTGCACGATTCTGTTTCGCAACAGCTTTTTGCGGCGATGATGATGATGTCAGCGTTAAATGAGCAGTCACAGTATTCGGAAGAATTGGAGCCGTATAAGAAACAGCTAGCAATGGTCGCTGATATTATCAATGCGGCACAATCAGAAATGCGGGCATTATTGTTGCATTTGCGGCCAATCAGTTTGGAAGGAAAAAGCTTGCGGCAAGGGATTGAACAATTATTAAAAGAGTTGCAGACAAAAATTCAAATCAAGTTGAAATGGGATGTAGAAGATATCCGTGTCTCAGCTAGTATCGAAGACCAATTGTTCCGTGTCGTGCAAGAATTGCTTTCAAACACATTACGTCATGCCAAAGCGAATGAATTGGAAGTCTATTTAAAAATAGTCGGCCAGAATATTTTGCTGCGGGTGATTGATGACGGCATCGGATTTGAAGCAAAAGATGAACATGCAGGAAGCTATGGTCTGCGAAATATTCGCGAGCGGATCGCAGGTGTTGGCGGTTCAACTAAAATAATCAGCTTTAAAGGACAAGGAACAAGCATTGAGATCAAAATTCCAGTCGTAAATGGAACGAGTCCGACCGATAATTGATGTTACGAATAGAAAAAACAGTACTGGAAAAATTTATGGATAGGAACTAGGAGGCAGAAGATGATACGAGTGCTATTAGTTGATGATCACGAAATGGTTCGGTTAGGCGTTTCTTCTTATTTATCGATTCAAACCGATGTAGAAGTCGCTGGCGAAGCAGAAAATGGTGAAGAAGGCTATGAGAAAGCTATGGAGCTTCGTCCAGATGTGATTTTGATGGACTTAGTGATGGAAGTGATGGATGGAATCGAATCGACCAAGAAAATTTTAAAAGATTGGCCCGAGGCAAAAATTTTGATCGTGACTAGTTTTATTGATGACGAAAAAGTTTATCCAGCGATAGAAGCTGGAGCATCAGGTTACTTGTTGAAAACATCAACAGCACACGAAATCGCCAATGCCATTCGCAAAACCTATGCTGGTGAGCGGGTACTGGAACCGGAAGTAACGACGAAGATGATGGAACAGTTATCCAATCGAAATCGACATGTTCTACATGAAGAATTGACCAATCGTGAACAAGAGATTTTATTGCTGATCGCCCAAGGGATGAGCAATCAAGAAATTGCAGATGAATTGTTTATTACGTTGAAAACAGTCAAGACGCATGTTTCAAATATTTTAGCAAAATTAGAAGTGGAAGATCGGACACAAGCTGCGATCTATGCCTTTAAACACGGGTTAATAAAATAGAGAGTCCATCTCTGTTTTATTGACCCGCTCTTTGTTATACTGAATAAGTAAAAAGTTCAACTAAAGTTTTCACCAAATGGCTGTCTAAAGTTTGGCGAGGCTAAGTAAAATAAATGATCATAATAAGGAGATACCATGAAACAAAGTTTTGTCATTATTGGTTTAGGAAGATTTGGCGGAAGTATTTGCCGGACATTGATCGAATCTGGGCAGGAAGTTCTAGCGATTGACAGCAATGAAGATCGAGTGAATGAATATATGAACATCGCGACCCATGCAGTTGTTGCTAACGCACAAGATGAGCTGACGCTGCGCTCTTTGGGGATCCGCAACTTTGATCATGTGATCGTAGCGATCGGTGAAGACATCCAAGCCAGTATCTTGGTAACACTGATGGTCAAAGAAATGGGTGTCCCCAATATTTTAGCTAAAGCGCAAAATGAATACCATGCGCGAGTATTAGAAAAAATCGGTGCTGACCGAGTCGTCCATCCAGAACGTGATATGGGTCAACGAATTGCCCATAATCTGATTTCTAAGAATATTTTAGATTACTTAGAATTATCGGATGAATTTTCATTGGCTGAGATCAATGTGACCAATCGAAAATTTTATGGGAAGACGTTAGACGAATTAGATTTTCGTCAGCGTTTTGGTTTGAATGTGGTGGCAATCCGCCGCGACAAACAAGATCCTATCGTTACACCGGATGCGGAAGAGATCGTGCAAAAAAATGATCATCTAGTTGTAATTGGTCGCGATGAAGATGTCGATTATCTAGATGAAAAAATGAATGGATAGGTGGTTTTTAAATGAAATTAACAATAACACCCCAAGCCCAAGAGTGGTTCAAACGAGAACTTGAATTGGCGGAAGGTCAAGGCATTAAATTTTATGGCAAAGTCTATGGCAAGACACAGGTCCATGATGGCTTTTCAGTTGGAATGGCGGTAGATTTTCCAGAGAATCCATTGATTGAAGAAAAGGTAGCTGATCAGCTGTTTTTTGTTGAAGAAGCAGACGAATGGTTTTTCAAAGGATATGATTTAGTTGTTGACTATGATGCAAAACTAGATGAACCGAAATATGAGTTTAATCAAATTTAGAGGTGGCTTGAATGATATCAGTGATTGTTCCTTGCTTTAATGAAGAGGAAGCCATTCCTCTTTTTTTTGCAGAGATGGAGAAAGTAAAAAAGAATATCACTCATGAATTTGAATACATCTTTATCAATGATGGTTCTGCTGATAAAACGCTGGGAGTATTGCGCAAATTAGCTCGAACCCATCATTTTGTCCGGTATATTTCTTTTTCACGAAATTTTGGCAAAGAGGCGGCATTATATGCAGGGCTACAAGCGGCAACAGGGGAGCTTGTAACGGTGATGGATGTCGATTTACAAGATCCGCCTGAGTTGTTGCCGCAGATGGTTCAGCTGATCGAGACAAAAGGGATCGATTGTGTCGGTACGCGTCGTTCCGACCGCAAAGGCGAACCGCCTATTCGAAGTTTTCTTGCGAAAAAATTTTATCAACTAATCAATCGAATCAGTGAGACTGAAATGGTTGATGGGGCGCGGGACTATCGTTTAATGACAAGACAAATGGTCGATGCGATTTTGGAATTGACAGAACACAATCGTTTTTCGAAAGGTTTGTTCAGCTGGGTCGGCTTTGAGACTGAATATATTTCTTTTGAAAATCGGGAACGTACGGCAGGTGAAACTTCCTGGTCTTTCTGGAAGTTGTTCAATTATTCGATTGATGGAATCGTTAATTTTTCAGATGCGCCGTTAAATATTGCATCTTTTGTCGGTGCCTTTTCTTGTATGGCGTCAGTCATCGCAATGGTATTTATCATTGTCCGAGCGTTGCTTTTTGGTGACCCAACAGCTGGTTGGCCGTCATTAGTGACCATTATTTTATTTATTGGCGGGATACAATTATTATGTATTGGGATTATCGGAAAATACATCGGCAAAATCTTTTTGGAAACAAAAAAAAGACCGGTTTATATCGTTAAGGAAACAGAAAAAAAGTTGGAGCAGTAGGCTCCAACTTTTTTAGTATCCACGTTGCAACTCAACTTGATTGACTGCTAGTTCATTTGTTGCTACATAATTTTTCAGATTGGCTAAGAAAATTTGCATAAATTTATTTTGGAAGTCGACGGTCATCCCTGAAATATGCGGAGTGATCAAGAGGTTGTCTAATGTCCAAAGTGGGCTCTCTTTTGGTAAGGGCTCTTCTTCAAAAACGTCTAAGGCAGCAAAGGCAAAATATTTTTCTTTTAGAGCAGTCAGCAGTTCTTTCGTATGGACAGTATCACCTCGACCAACATTGATAAAAAGGGCGTCTTTTTTCATTTTTTCAAAAATATCGCTGTTGAAGATATGATAAGTTTCATCCGTTCCCGGCAGGATCCCTATCACGATGTCCATTCCAGGAACAATTTTTGCTAAATTTTTGATCGAGTAGGTCTCAACAAACCCCTCTGCAGGATGTCCTGTTGTATTGATTCCATAAACATTTACACCGAGACTGCGGATCGATTTTGAAAGTTGCTGACCGATGTGACCTGTTCCAACAACCAATAAATTTTTTCCGGCAAGCTGGTCATACTGGATAGCATCGTGCCCCCAATTTTTTTGTTCTTGATTTTTCACTGCTTGATAGAGTCCACGATAATAACCTAGCAAGACGCCAATGATGTGTTCACTGATCGACAATGCGTGGATTCCACTGCCGTTAGATAATAAAATATTTTTTGCTGAAAATTCAGCTAAAGGCAGAGAATCGATCCCAGCTGAGAGGGCTTGTACCCATTTTAGCTGATTTGCTGCTAGCAGTTGTTCATGGAATTCTTTTGACCAGCCGACAGATATTTCTACGGCTGAAAATTCATCTGGAGTTAAGGCTGTTTTGATTTGATAAGCCGGTGCAATTGCCTGGATTTTGTCGATAAATTCTTCGCGGAATGGTCGCTGCAAAAAAATAATTGGTTTCGTCATACGGATCCCCTCATTTCTTTTTACTAGAAATCTCAGTTCAATAGTATCAAAAATTCGAGAAAAAAACTGCTTACAGAATCGTAAGCAGTTAATTGGTCGGTAATTCGATTTTTGGAAAATAATTGATGACTCGGAAAAAGATAAACAAACTAACAAAGGTGATCAGGATACTTGAGTCAAAACTAGGCTGGAATAACAACACGATTGTCGCTAAAATCGTTGGGATCGTGGCACAAAAAATAATTGTTTTAAAACAATCAAAGAATTTTACACGACGCAAACGTAATTTTGCTACAATCATACCGGCAAAACCAGCAAAGATCAAGGTTACGAATAAATTGATGAAAGAAGGGTAGATCCCTGCAGCCAACATCACCAGCGGAGTCCAAATCGGTATCTTCAAATCCTTCAGTTCACTTCTCAGCGTATCTCCAGTCATAACACTTAGCGGCTCTTGCGCATAAGAAAATTTCAAAACATTATCGCCAAATAGTGCGGAACTAACCCCGCCATAATCAGGCAAGACAACGATTGCCTGTTTTTTTAATAGACCGACACTGAAGTAATTTCCGACGAGGTCTTTTTCAATATCTTCCTGCGTCCGTTTGTTTTCAGGATCAAAGGTCAAGATGATTGAATTCGTTTGATAGATGAATCCTTTTTCTGGTTTTGTTGTTTTGATCTCACCATCTTCAATTTGAAAATCAGGAATTTTTTCTACGATTTTCAGACTATCGGTTTTGATTTGATCCATTACTTGTAGTGCTTGGTAGACACTGGGAATTGCTAAAATCAAGCTCAAACCTAGTAAGTAAACAATCACCTTCCAAAAGGATGTATTTTTAGCATTTTTCAGATCTTCAAAACGAAAAAGAGATCCTTTGATTAATTGACGAAATGTCATGTGATCGCTCCAATCTTTTTATACAAGAGCCATTGTAGCGAAGTAATGTTGAAATAACAAGGCGATCCGTAAAAAAGTAAAAAGAAATCAAGAAAGAATTGACTAATATTTCTGGCTTCGTTATCTTATTTTAAGAAGAACAGAACAAGAAAGTGAGTAATTATGAAAATTTACCGTATATTCAAGGATTATTTAATAGAAAAAAGACTCTGGGAAGTCTTTATTTATTTATTTTTTGGCGGACTGACTACAGTTGTAAATATCGTGTCATTTACGTTATCATATCGAGTATTTAACTTGAGTTGGCCCATCTCAAATACTATTTCGTGGGTATTTTCGGTCCTGTTTGCTTTTGTGACCAATAAAGTCTGGGTCTTTCAATCAAAAACCGAAAGTTTTAAGGAACTGATTTGGGAATTCAGCAAATTTATTTTTGCCCGGGTAGTTTCTTTTGGGATGGATATGGCTACGATGTATCTCTTGATTGATTTGCTCCACACCGGCAATTTGATCGCTAAACTGATCACTCAAATCATCGTTGTAGTTGCTAACTATGTTTTCAGCAAAGTATTTATTTTCAAGAAGGTCGAGATCATCGAGGATGAGAAGGCAGATTCCTCGCCGCGGTAGGCATATTTTTTGAAGAACAAGGCATTGTTTGATACAGTCAGGATGTAAGATATTTTAAGGAGGAATTGAATAATGGCTTATACTTTACCAGATCTACCTTATGAATACGATGCATTAGAACCTTATATTGATGTTGAGACGATGCATTTGCATCATGACAAGCATCATAATACTTATGTAACTAATTTGAATGCTGCGATTGAAAAATATCCAGAATTAGCAGAACAATCAATAGAAGAACTAGTAACAAACTTAAACGAATTGCCTGAAGACATCAAAACAGCCGTTCGCAACAATGGCGGTGGGCATGCAAACCATAGTTTCTTTTGGAAAATCATGGCACCAAACGCTGGCGGTGCACCAACTGGCGCCATCAAAGCTGCAATCGATGAAGCTTTCGGCAGTTTTGAAAAAATGAAAGAAGAATTCAAGACCGCTGCAACAGGTCGTTTTGGTTCTGGCTGGGCATGGCTAGTATGGAACAATGGCAAGTTAGAAATTACTTCAACTGCCAACCAAGACAATCCATTGACTGACGGGAAAACACCAATTATCGGTTTAGATGTGTGGGAACATGCTTATTACTTGAAATATAAAAATGTTCGTCCGGATTACATCGCAGCTTTCTGGGATGTTGTGAACTGGGAGCAAGCAAACGAAAATTTGGCAGCTGCTAAATAATTTAAATATAACGGAAAGACTGTTACATCGGTCTTTCCGTTTTTTTGTTCTTTTGTTAATTTTTTGTGTCCTTCCCAAAATCTTCATAAATATATGGTATAAATCAATTTTGAAGAGCAAATGATCGAATCTTTTAATTTTTTTACATAAAAAAAATTATTTTTGGGCGACGGTTGAACCCATAGCCGATCTATGAGAAAATAAAACGTAAAAATCGTTGATAGAGGTGTGCCATGAGTCGTTGGAAAAAAATTATTATAGGATTACTTGTCCTATTGAATCTTGTTGTAGGCGGGATTACGTATTATGCAGTCCAAGTGACAGCTGATGCAAGCAAAATGGTCGATAGTATTCGTCAAACAGTCAAACGAACTAGTTTGAAAAGAGAAAGTGGCGAGAAGCCTAACATCAACGATGCGGAACCCTTTTCGATTTTGCTTGCGGGGGTAGACACGGGCGATCTAGGCCGTTCGGATCAAGGCCGTTCAGATAGTATGATGGTAGTGACTATCAATCCTAAGCAAAAAAAATCAACAATCGTCAGTCTTGATCGAGATATTTTAGCCAAGATCGTCGGTTATGGTACAAATGATAAATTGAACCATGCCTATGCTTTTGGCGGTGTCGAGATGTCGATGGACACGATTGAAACCCTATTAGACATTCCGTTAGATCATTATGTATCGATTAATATGCGCGGGTTAAAAGATTTGATTGATGCGGTCGGCGGGATCGAAGTAAATAATAAAATTGATTTCACCTTAGATGGTATCCATGTAAAAAAAGGCAAGCAGACGTTGAATGGTGAAGAAGGTTTGGCTTATGCGCGGATGCGCTATGAAGATCCAGAAGGGGATGTTGGCCGCCAACGACGCCAACGAGAAGTTGTAACTAAAATTTTGCGTAAAGCGATGTCAATCGATGGAGTCGGAAATTATCGCAAGATCTTAAAAGCGGTCGAAAAAAATATGGTGACAGATTTATCATGGGATGACATGATGGATATCGGGACTAATTATTTGTCAGCTTTTGATACGATCAAGCAAAGACAATTAGTCGGGAAAAGCCAAATGATCGATGACGTTTATTATCAAATCCTAGGGACAAATGAATTGCTGAGTATCCAAAACACGTTGAAGAAGCAACTAGGCCAAGCAACTGCTGAAACATTGCCGAATCTTGAAGAGGACGACGCAGACAGCTTGTTCTACGATGATTCTGATGGGGAAGCAAGCGAGGACTCGAGTCAATATGCACCAGGCTATGATGATCCCAATAATTATGACAGCAGTACGTATGGAGATTCTTCAAGTACGGATAGCGCTTATCAACAATACGAGGATTCTGCGAATGAGCAATACACGGATCCGAATCAAGCAGGTTATGGCGAAGAAGCGGATGCACAATATGGACAACTAGCAGCGGCTTACTAATTAATAACTAGGTAATTAAGAAGTCTCTTGAAATTTAAATAAGACAACTAAGAAAATTTTCTGAATGAGTATCTATGAAAAAGGCGTATGACTTGTCATACGCCTTTTTTCGAATAAATGGTGAAAAGTAGCTCTTTGCAATGAGCCGAAATTTCACACCTATTTCTTGAAGCCAGCACTTCTGTTTTAACTTTTTTTTATTTTCGAGATAATTTCACGACCACTTCGCAACGAGCGGTTTGTGGAAACATATCCACGGATTGTAGGTAATCTACTTGATAAATTTTAGTAAGACTCACAAGATCGCGTGCTAAAGTCGAAACATTGCAAGAAATATAAACCATCTGTGGACTAGGTGATTCTTGAATTGCTTTTAACAACTGATCATCTAAACCTGTTCTTGGCGGATCGACGACAATAGCATCCGGTGCGAAACCTTCTTTTAACCATTTTGGTAAGAGGCTCTCAGCCGTTCCGACTTCGTAATGCGTGTTGGTCAGGTTCATTGCTTCAGCATTTTTTTTCGCGTCGTCGATTGCTTGCGGGATGATATCCATGCCGCGCACTTCTTTTGCTTGCTTAGCTAACGATAAACCGATCGTTCCGACACCGCAATAAGCATCAACGACTGTTTTAGGCGTGGATAGATCTAATGCCGCGATGGCTTCTTGATAGAGTACTTTCGTTTGCTTGGGATTCAACTGGAAGAAAGCGCGTGGGGAAAGTTCAAAGCTTACTTCATTGATTTTTTCATTGATTACTTCTTTGCCCCAAAGATGAATGGTTTCATCACCCATTACAACCGAAGTCTTTTTATCTTGGATATTTTGCATAATAGAAACGACTTCTGGTAATCGATTGGTGATTTCACGGATCAGCGGATTGACTTTTGGCAGTTTTTTTGTTTTTGTGATCAACACTACTTGCATTTCGCCAGTCTCGATTCCAATTCGAACCATTAAAGTACGCATAATACCGGCATTGGTCCGTTCATCGTAGATTGGTACATCATATTTAGTTAATAAATTCGTCACCGTATTGATTACTTTTTGAGTAGTCGGTTCTTGGACGAGACAATCTGTCAAAGGAACTAGTTGATGCGAATCCGCGCGATACAATCCGGCTTCGACTTGTTTTGTTTTTTGGTTCTTCCGCAATTGAAATTGTGCTTTATTACGGTAGTGCCAAGGATCGTCCATTCCCAATGTATCTCGCAATTCAAATTGTTGATAGCCTGCTGGTTTGTATTTTTCCAAAGCCTGTTGCAATAGATCTTTTTTGAAGTCTAACTGTTTATTGTAGGCCAGATGCTGCAGTTGACAGCCCCCACATTCTTCATAGACGGGACAAGGCGGAGTGATCCGATCAGGACTTTCTTTCGTGATTTTTACTAAGCTAGCTTCGGCAAAACGCGGAGTTGCTTTCGTTATTTTGGCAATGACCGTTTCATTAGGTAAGGCGCCAGTCACAAAAATGATCAGCCGCTTATAATAGGCGATGCCTTCGCCATTGATACCCAGCCGTTTTATTTTTAAGGTTAATGTTTGATTTGGTTTTAGTTGAACAGCCATAGGGAGCCTCTTTCTTAAATTTATATTTTCAGCTTTTTATGTCCTTCATTTTAGCATATTTTTAGTGCTTGGCTGATTATCTATGATAGAATTAATTTTTGTGAGCAACAGCTGGATATCTTTCAGTTAAAAAGATTTTTTTCTAAAGTTAAACGTATAGTAAAGATACTTGGTTAAAAGAGGAGGACACAAGATGTTGACAGTAGTAAAGATCAGTCAAGGTCGCGGGCCTTATTACAAAGTTGAATTTTCTAATGGTGAAAAGCTACGCTTGTCAGAAGACACTGTCGTGCGTCACCGTTTACTCAAAGGACAAGAACTAACTGAAGAAGCGTTGGAAGCCATCAAGCAAGAAGGAAAAGAAGATCTAGGCTTTCAGCTAGCTTTGAACTATTTAAGTTACCAATTGCGAACAGAAAAAGAGCTGCATATTTACTTAAAGGATAAAGAGATCGAACAAGTGGATCGACAAAAAATCATCGAACGACTCAAAGAAATAAATTTAGTAGATGATCTTGTTTACAGCGAAAGCTATGTTCGTACACAAATGCGCCTAGGAGATAAGGGACCACGAGTCTTGCAGCAAAAATTGAAACAAAAAGGTGTGAGTGACAACAACATCCAACAAGCACTCTATCTTTATGAGGACGATGAGCAGTTCCAAGTTGCTTTTCACACCGCTCAAAAAGCTTTAAAAAAATTTCATCGCAGTAGTCAGCGAGAAGCGCGGCAAAAACTGCAGCAATTGCTGATGACCAAAGGATTTAATAGTGATATTAGCAAAAGTGTCTTAGCCGAGATCGATTTTTCTGATATTTTGGATCAAGAGGTCGATGCATTGGAATTACAAGGAGAGAAATTATGGCGGAAAAATCAACGGTTTGAACCAGCAAAAAAACGCCAAAAAGTCAAACAAAGTCTGTATCAAAAAGGCTTTCAATTAGATCAGATTGATGCGTTTATTCAAAGGAAAGAGGACGCTAATGAGTAAAAATTGGGAGAACTGGGATGCGGAAATGACTGCCGATTTCCAAGCTGATTTTCTTTCTTGGTATCAGCAGGAAAAACGAAACCTTCCATGGCGTTATGATCAAGATCCTTATCGTATTTGGATCTCAGAAATCATGTTGCAGCAAACGCGAGTCGATACAGTGATTGATTATTTTTATCGTTTCATGGAGGAATTTCCGACGATCCAGGAGTTGGCGGATGCGCCAGAAGATAAATTGTTGAAAGTGTGGGAAGGATTAGGCTATTATTCCCGTGCGCGTAATTTGCAAACCGCAGCAAAGCAAATCATAGCAGAATTTGACGGTGTATTTCCAACAACTGTCGAAGCAATCCGTTCGTTGAAAGGGATTGGGCCTTACACGGCTGGTGCTATCAGCAGTATCGCGTTCAAAATTCCAGAACCTGCGATCGATGGCAATGTGATGCGAGTCGTCAGCCGTTTATTTTGCATCGAAGCAGATATCGCCAAAGCCAGCAGTCGTAAAGTCTTTGATGAAGCGATGCGGAAAATCATTAGTCAAAACCAACCGGGAGAGTTCAATCAAGCATTGATGGATTTAGGTTCTAGTATTTGTACACCAACTAGTCCGCAATGCGAGAGTTGTCCTATTCGAAACTATTGCCAAGCATATCAAGAAAAACGTCAAACGGATTTTCCTGTTAAGTCAAAAAAACAAAAACCTAAAGATGTTTACTATATTGCAGGGATCATAGAGAATCAGCAGCAAGAAATTTTTCTGCAACGGCGACCAGAATCTGGTTTGTTAGCCAATATGTGGTTGTTTCCGCTAGAAGAGGTCTCACAGATAGAATTTCAAGCGTTTCAAAAACGCTACGATCCAGCAGCGTGGGATCTGTTTTCTAGTTCCTTAGTCGCTGAAGACAACCCGCCTTTTTTCTCTGAACAAGCAGTTGTTTGGCAAAAAAAATTACTTGGCGAGGTCAAACATGTCTTTAGCCACTTGCGTTGGCATATTTTAGTTTTTTATGGACGCAATACAGGCCCGTTAACACTCGCAGGTCAATGGGTGCAGCCAAAAGATTTTTCTGATTATGTCTTCCCAAAGCCACAGCAAAAAATGCTGGAAGTTTTTGAAAATAATTTAGCAGACGACAAAGAGTAGTAGGCAATCTTACATTTTATTGCTATAATAATTCTGATGTCGGTGTGATAACACCCAAACAAATGCGGAAATTTTTTTCGCTGAGGGAAGGGTAGCTATGGGAGTACCAAAAGAAGGAGAGTTTGTGACAATCAAAAGTTACAAACACGACGGCAGTTTGCATCGAACGTGGCGTGATACCATGGTATTAAAAACCAGCGAGTGTTCGTTGATCGGCTTGAATGACCATACATTGGTCACAGAATCTGATGGCAGAAGATGGGTCACTCGCGAACCAGCGATCGTTTATTTTCATCAAAAATACTGGTTCAACATAATAGCGATGATTCGAGAGAAAGGAGTTTCTTATTATTGTAATCTAGCATCACCTTATGTATTAGATGACGAGGCACTAAAATATATTGATTATGATTTAGATGTCAAAGTTTTTCCTGATGGCGAAAAACGTCTATTAGACGTGGATGAATATGAAGCCCATAGTCAGCAGATGCATTACTCAAAAGAAATTGATTATATCCTCAAGGAAAACGTCAAAATCTTAGTAGACTGGATTAACAATGAAAAGGGGCCTTTTTCCCAAGGCTATATTGATATTTGGTATGATCGTTATAAGCAATTGTCGCGGAAGTAGAAAGAAAAGGTTGTACCAAGTATTTGGTACAGCCTTTTTTGCAAGTCTTTCGGCTTTAGCCGTTTACGAAATTATAGTTCTTTTTTCATATGGACGTGATCGATCTCAGCATCTTGAAAAATCTCGCCATAAGCAGTATAGCCTAGTTTTTGATAAAACTTTTCAGCTGATAGCTGTGCGCCTAACTCAATTTTTGTAAACTTTTGTTGCCGCGCAAAAGTTTCTGCTTCTGCAATGATTGCAGCACCTAATTTTTTTCCGCGGTATTCTTTTAAAACAGCCATCCGCTGCAGTTTGAATGTTTGATCGTCCAACGGCAGTAGCCGAACAGTCGCGGCTGGTTTTTTATCAATATAAAGAACAAAATGAACAGAGTAGGCTTCGTTTTTATCAATCTCTAAACTGGCAGGAACACCTTGTTCTTGTACAAAAACTTTTTGTCGAATACGAACAGCGTCAAGGTAGATCTCGCTCATCGTATCCTTAGTGATTAAAATTTTCATAATGACACCTTCTTCAAGCAGATTTTGCATTACATGATGTATACTATAAACTAAAACTGAAAAAAGGAGTAGATGGATGTTTGAAAAAATAAAAAATTCAAAATTAATGTTTTGGTCACTTGAGATATTGATCATCGCGACAGTAATTTTGGTTTCATCAAAAATCGATTTTGTCTTTCAACCAATCGGGACATTTTTCACCACGTTGTTTGCGCCGATTTTGATTGCGGGCTTTTTGTATTATTTATTAAATCCGTTAGTAAATCTATTGGCAAAATTAGGAGTCAAACGCTTGATTGCAATTGCATTGATCTTTGTTTTGCTGATCGGTATGGTAGTTTTGATTTTCTTAAGCGTGATTCCAAATTTAGTGGAGCAGTTGGTGTCATTGGCTAAGAATATCCCAAGTTTTGTCAATAACATGCAAAACTGGCTGCAAGAACTAGCAGATAGTGCAACCCGATTCCCGATTTTCAAAGAATTAGATGTTGATAAATATATCAGCAACTTAGATGTTTCAGCCGGCAGTATCATCCAACAATCATTGACTGGAATGACGAATGGATTGGGCTCAATCATCGGAAAAATCACGACTGTAGTACTATTGCTGGTCACCGTACCGTTCATTTTATTTTATATGTTAAAAGACGGTGAAAAACTTGTTCCGAATATCGAACGACTTTTCCCAGAAAAACAGCGGGGAAACATCAAAGGACTCTTGGAACAATTAAACAAAACATTATCTGATTATATTAGCGGACAAGCGATCGAATGTTTGTTTGTCGGAACGTTTACCTTTTTAGGTTATTTGCTGATTGGTGTAGACTACGCCTTCTTGTTTGGTGTAATCGCCGGTCTGACGAATTTGATTCCTTATTTAGGCCCATATTTAGGACTAGCTCCTGCGTTAGTCTATACGTTCTTTGATTCACCTTACAAAGCGTTATTGTGTATCTTGGTTGTCTTAATCGTCCAACAAGTCGATGGCAATGTGATCTACCCGAATGTGATCGGGAAAACATTGAATATCCATCCGCTAACGATTATTTTAATTTTATTAGTTGCTGGTAAGCTTTCTGGAGTTTTAGGGGTCTTTCTGGGCGTTCCAGTGTATGCTATTTTACGGACAGTAGTCGTTTTTGTTGTGAAAATAGTCAAGCACAGCAAACAAGAGGAACGAGAGCAAGAGTTTTTACATTAGTTAGCGGCTCTTCGCTTGTAAAAGATTGCATTAAAACAGGTGATGTGATACGATTTTATCGTGGCCTTGTGCCACTTTTTTTACACTTTAAATTAAGGAGCGAATGCAATTATGAATGCTGACCCCGATAGTCAGTCGTTAATTTTACAACTAGGTCTATTAGTAATATTAACGTTAATCAACGGATTTTTAGCTGCGGCTGAAATCGCGGTGGTATCGATTAATAAGAACCGAGTGGAACAAAAGGCAGAAGAAGGCAATTTGAAATCAAAAAGATTACTGGAAGTTATTCAAAATCCGAATAATTTCTTGTCAACGATTCAAGTTGGGATCACGTTAGTCAATATCTTGTCAGGGGCTTCTTTGGCAGATAGTCTGTCTACTCGTTTAGCACCTCTATTAGGCGGAAGTGCAGCTGCACGAACAATTGCGGCGGCGATCGTCATGCTTTTATTGACCTATGTTTCAATTGTATTTGGAGAATTATATCCCAAACGAATTGCCATGAACAAAACCGAGGAAGTAGCACAACTTACTTCAGGAATTGTTCGTAAATTAGGAATGATCACGAGACCTTTCGTTTGGTTGTTGACAGCTTCGACCAACACATTGGCTAAAATCACACCGATGACGTTTGATGACGAAGATACGAAGATGACCCGTGACGAAATGCGATATATGTTAGAAAACGAAGGCGTATTGGACAACGAAGAAATTGAGATGTTGCAAGGCGTTTTCTCATTAGATACGAAAGTTGCTCGAGAAGTCATGGTTCCGCGGACAGATTCTTTCATGATCGACATCAATGATCCAGTATTAGAAAATGTTGATGAGATCTTGAGCGAAAGCTATTCAAGGATTCCAGTCTACAATGAGGACAAAGATAAAATCATAGGGATTTTGCATACAAAGACATTATTAAAAGCTGCTCGTCAATTCGGTTTTGAAAATGTTGATTTACGAAAGATTTTGCAAGAACCGCTATTCGTCCCAGAAACAATTTTCATTGATGATTTGCTTTATGAGTTGAAGAAGACCCAAAATCAAATGTCGATTCTGCTTGATGAATACGGCGGAATGGTTGGATTGGTTACTTTGGAAGACTTATTAGAAGAAATCGTAGGCGAAATCGATGATGAATCTGACGAAGTAGAAAAACTTTATGAGAAAGTCGGAGACAATGAATACTTGATAAACGGGAAGATGCTGATCGATGAATTCAATGAAGAGTTCAGCTTGAATCTGCACATGAGTGACGTTGATACGATGGCTGGTTATCTGATCACTGCTTTAGGGACGATCCCTGATGAAGGAGAAAAACTTTCCTTTGATGTGGAGGATCTGACTTTGATCTCTGAAGAAATGGAAGGCTCGCGTGTCTTAACTCTGCGTGCAATCTTTCATCCAGAAGAGCACGAAAATGTTGAGCCAGAAGAAGAACGTCGCTTCTTCACGAAAGATTTTGAAGACGATGAACCGCGCCGTTAATTAAGCAAAAGAAAACATTCTGCTTTGCAGAGTGTTTTCTTTTTGCCAGTTTTTCCAAACGTTTAAGAAAGTTGGAATGACCGATGGGATTATACAGCTGGTTTAGTCGCCGGTAAATCAAAACAATCAGATAATCTTTTTAGAAAAACTCTTTGATTGTCGGAACGTTTCAACTTTCCAACAAAGCAAAATCCATGCTATACTGATTGGGTTGAAATTTTTAGATATTTAGATAAATGAATGGAGCAATAGAATGAACAATCCTAATTTGAAACAACAAGTGGACAGCCGTCGCACCTTTGCGATTATTTCCCATCCGGATGCTGGTAAAACGACGATCACTGAACAATTATTATTATTTGGCGGAGCGATCCGACAAGCCGGGACGGTTAAGGGCAAGAAAACCGGGAACTTTGCAAAATCAGACTGGATGGATATTGAGAAGCAACGTGGGATCTCAGTAACTAGTTCTGTGATGCAATTTGATTTTGATGGCAAACGAGTAAATATCTTGGATACACCCGGACATGAGGATTTTTCTGAAGATACATACCGTACATTGATGGCAGTCGACAGTGCCGTGATGGTAATTGATAGCGCAAAAGGGATCGAAGCCCAAACGAAAAAACTTTTCCAAGTTGTCAAACGCCGAGGCATCCCGATTTTTACTTTTATCAATAAACTTGACCGTGACGGACGTGAGCCGTTGGAATTGTTGGAAGAGCTAGAAGAATTATTAGACATCGAATCTTATCCGATGAACTGGCCGATTGGCATGGGGAAAGGATTGGAAGGAATCTATGATATTCATAATGAACGGATCGAATTTTATCGTCCGGAACGTTATGAAGGTGAACGGTTTGTAAAATTGACTGATGGGGAGATTGCTGGGGCTCATCCACTGAAAGAAAAATCAATCTATGAAGATGTTTTAGGAGAAGTCGAATTGGTTCGTGAAGCCGGTGATCAATTTGATCTTGAAAAAATCGAACGCGGTGATCAAACACCGGTCTTCTTCGGCTCAGCGTTGACCAATTTTGGGGTCGAAACATTTTTAGAAACATTTGTCGATTTAGCGCCAAAACCACATGCACATAAAACAGAAGAAGACGAACCAATTTCACCTTATGAAGAAGAATTTTCAGGTTTCGTCTTTAAAATCCAGGCAAATATGAATCCAAATCATCGTGATCGAATCGCATTTGTCCGTGTATGTTCCGGAACATTTGAACGAGGAATGGATATTACGTTGGGACGGACTGGCAAAAAAATGAAATTGAGCAATGTTACTCAATTTATGGCGGATACCCGCGAAAATGTGGAGGAAGCTGTTGCCGGCGATATCATCGGTGTTTATGATACGGGGAATTATCAAATCGGGGATACTTTATATGAAGGAAAACTAAAGGTTGCTTATGAAGAATTGCCTTCATTTACGCCAGAATTGTTCATGAAAGTTACTGCAAAAAATGTGATGAAACAAAAGTCATTCCATAAAGGCATTTATCAATTGGTGCAAGAAGGTGCGATTCAATTGTATAAGACTTATTTGACAGATGAATACATCATTGGTGCTGTAGGTCAGTTGCAATTTGAAGTTTTCCAACATCGGATGTTGAACGAATACAATGCTGAGGTCGTGATGACACCAATGGGTAACAAGATAGCTCGTTGGATCAATCCCGAACAATTAGATGAACGGATGAGCTCAAGCCGCAATATTTTAGCTAAAGACCGTTTTGATCAGCCGCTGTTCCTATTTGAAAATCAATTTGCGATGCGTTGGTTTGCGGATAAGTATCCAGAGGTTGAATTGAAGAGTTTGATGTAAAAATTTGATTCATTAAAATTTTTCAGAGCATGAATTTCAGATTTATTAAAAAACTGCCCTCTTTTCTATCGTTAGCTGATAGGAAAGAGGGTAGTTTAATGGTGGCAGATTTTGTTTGGCAAAAGAGAATCCATCAAAAAAATAGTTGAGGCTAGCCTCAACTATTTTTTAGTAATCGACATTTCAAATAGACCCGGAGATTCTAAGTAAGAGATATTCGCAAAATCATAAGCACCTTGATCTAGTTTTCTTTTGAAATATGTATGTACGAAATCGATTTCTGATGGCTGGATGTTTCGTTTGCTATTTTTCAAAACGATCTCTGCATGTTTATAGGCATCAGTATAAATGACGGTCGTGTTACCAATCGTATAGACCTTTATCATATTGGCATCGGTATTTTCTAGTTGCTGGTAAACCATTTTTGAATGACTATTCGTGACATTGATAAGTTTCATTTCGAAACACCTACTTTCTGAGTCTTGATTTGTAAAGTAATTATATAAGAAAGATTAATAAAAAAGAAGAAAGACGCTCAAATAAATGAGTGAAGATAAAGATTTTGCTAAGAAAAAGGGCTGTGACAATTGTGTCGCAGCCCTTTAAACTAGCCATTACTTTTTGTCTTCTTTGGCCAAGCGTTCTGGTCTTGACGTAATGATAATGTGGTCCTCTTTATCAAGTTTTGCTTTCAAATCAGTGATCGTTGGATGTTCTAAGTAAAATTCAGCAATGCCATCTTCAATATTTTCTTGGATTGTCCGACGCAACGGGCGAGCACCCATAGCAGGATCATAGCCAAGATCGACTAATTTTTCTTTGACATTATCTGGTACATCGATGTTAAGTTTTTGTGCTGCCAACATATCGTTTACATCATTTAACATCAAGGAAACGATCTTCATCAAGTTTTCTTTTGATAATGAGCTGAATTCGATGATCCCATCAAAACGGTTCAAGAATTCTGGTGCAAAGAAATCTTTTAATTGTCCTAAGACAGAGCGGGTAACGCCGTCTCTTGCGGCACCAAAACCGACGTTGGCTTCGATTTTACCAGTTCCAGCGTTGCTGGTCATGATAATAATCGTATCTTTAAAGCTGACAGTTCGACCTTGTGAATCGGTCAAACGACCATCATCAAGGATTTGTAAGAACATATGCAGAACATCTGGATGAGCTTTTTCAATTTCATCCAATAAAATCAAGCTGTATGGATGACGTCGAACTTGTTCAGTTAATTGTCCAGCTTCTTCGTAACCTACATAACCTGGAGGTGAACCGATCAATTTAGAGACACTGTGTTTTTCCATGTATTCACTCATGTCAAAACGAATCATCGAATCGCTTGAGCCGAACAACTCTTCAGCTAATTGACGAGCTAATTCAGTCTTACCAACACCAGTTGGTCCAACAAACAGGAATGAACCGATTGGACGATTCTTCTTATTTAAGCCGACGCGATTACGACGGATTGCTTTAGCGACTTTATCAACAGCCTCATCTTGGCCAATAACGTGTTGTTTTAAGTCATCAGCTAGATTTTTCAGTTGTGTTTGTTCTTTTTCTTTCAGTTCGCCAACAGGGATTCCAGTCCGTTTTTCAACGATTTTTTCCATATCTTTTTCAGTGATGACTGGTGTTTCTTCATCTGTTAATTGGCGTTCTTTCATTTTTTGCAATTTATTGATTTGGTCGCGGTAGTAAGCGGCTTTTTCAAAATCTTCTTCTTGAGAAGCTTGGGATTTTTGTTGCTCTGCTTCCGCTAATTTTTTCTCGATCGTTTTAGGATCAACAATTTGAATCGTCAAGTTTTTCTTAGAACCAGACTCATCCAACAAGTCGATTGCTTTATCAGGTAAGAATCGATCTTGGATGTAGCGATTGGATAGTTCTGCAGCAGCCTTGATTGCGACATCTGTATATTTTACATGATGGTAATCTTCATAACGTGGTTGCAGTCCCTTTAAAATTTCGATCGTTTCTTGAACAGAAGGTTCTTCAACACGAACTGGCTGCATCCGACGTTCTAAAGCTGCATCTTTTTCAATGATTCGATATTCATTTAATGTCGTAGCACCGACCATTTGTAATTCGCCTCGTGCTAGAGCAGGCTTCAAAAGGTTGCCGGCATCCATGTTGCCGTCTCCAGCAGCGCCTGCGCCAACGATCTCATGGACTTCATCGATGAAGAGAATAATATTTTCAGCCTGACGAATCTCTTCAATCAGTTTTTGCATCCGTTCTTCAAATTGTCCGCGGATCCCTGTTCCTTGTACTAAAGAAGCAACATCTAAGCGAATGACTTCTTTGTCCATCAGTTTTTGCGGAACGTCGCCGTTTACGATTTTTTGAGCTAATCCTTCAACGACAGCTGTTTTACCAACACCTGGTTCGCCGATCAAAACAGGATTATTTTTTGTTCGCCGATTCAATATTTCGATCACGCGTTGGATCTCTTCGTCTCGTCCCACAACTGGATCGATGTTTCCTTCGCGAGCTTGACCGGTGATATTGATCCCATATTCATCTAATAGACCACCACCGCCGTTATTGCGGGGAGGTTGATTATTCATACCATTTCCACCACCAAATTGAGTAGGCGGCGTTTGATCTGCGGCGCCTTGTCGTTGTTGCATTTGTTGAGACATTGAGCGGAACAAATCATCTAAACTTCCAAAACCAAATGGATCATTTCCTGCCATTTGTGGAGCACCTCCAGCTTGATTCTTTAATTTTTGATAACAACTTTGACAATAGTCCAACTGCTTTCGTTGACCATTGACATTTGCATATAAATGAATAGTTGCTTCATTTTCATGACAATTTTGGCAAAGCATTATTTTCACCCTTTCAATAGTTGATTGTTTCTTCCATTGTACATCGAGTAAGCGAATCTAGTAAAAAGATACGCTGGTCAGTTCTTTGACCATTGCTGACCTTGAAACAATTATAGCGTGATTTTTGATAAAAGCAAACAGTTTGCTCAAAAAATTAGCAATCGACCAACTAGAGTGCTAAAATAATGATGCAACGTCTCTTTAAGCGATAAGATTGTTATGGAATATATATGAAAACAGGAGAAATAGGGGAGTTATCCGATTGAAGCGAGTATTTTAAGAAAGGGGATACATTCTGCGAGAATAAATCAATTAAAATTGGTTGTATCCACCGCCAAAAAATGGTAATCTAAGGAAATGAAGGGCTTAAAATGATGGATAGTATCATGGATGCCCTAACATAAAAAAACATTTGTTTTTACAAAGGAGAACGGTCAATATGGAAAAAAAAGATTTTCACGTAGTAGCAGAAACAGGGATTCATGCACGTCCTGCAACTTTATTAGTGCAAGCTGCAAGCAAATTTAACTCTGACATCAACTTAGAGTATAAAGGAAAATCAGTTAACCTTAAATCAATCATGGGAGTTATGTCTCTAGGTGTTGGCCAAGGTTCTGATGTGACTATTACTGCTGAAGGCGCTGACGAAAAAGAAGCAATCGAAGCAATCGTAGAAACAATGAAGAAGGAAGGATTATCCGAATAATGGTTGAATTACTAAAAGGTATTGCCGCAAGCGATGGCGTTGCCGTTGCAAAAGCTTATCTGCTAGTACAACCGGATTTATCTTTCAAACAAAATAATGTAGAAGACACTGCTGCCGAAGAAAAGCGTTTAGACGACGCTTTGGCAGCTTCTTCTGCTGAATTAGAAAAAATTCGGGATAAAGCAGCAAAGAGCTTAGGTGAAGAAGAAGCACAAGTTTTTGATGCTCATTTAATGGTTCTTTCAGATCCAGAAATGATTGGTCAAATCAAACAACATATTCAAGATAATAAAGTGAATGCTGAAAGTTCACTTAAAGAAGTAACTGATATGTATATCGGCATGTTCGAGGCGATGGATGATAACGCTTATATGCAAGAACGTGCAGCAGATATCCGTGATGTTACAAAACGTGTAATGGCACATTTATTAGGCGCGACATTACCAGATCCATCAATGATCGATGAAGAAGTTGTCGTTGTCGCACATGACTTGACGCCAAGTGATACAGCGCAATTAGATAAAAATTTCGTAAAAGCTTTTGTTACTGATATCGGCGGACGGACATCACACTCAGCAATCATGGCTCGTTCATTAGAGATTCCAGCAATCGTTGGGACAAAAGAAATCACTGCTAAAGCTAAAGACGGTGTATTGCTTGCAGTTAACGGGATCACTGGCGAAACAATCGTGAACCCAACTGACGAACAAGCAGCTGAATACAAAAAAGCCGGCGAAGTTTATGCGACGCAAAAAGCAGAATGGGATAAGCTGAAAGATGCGGAAACTATTACTGCAGACGGCAAGCACTTTGAATTAGCAGCTAATATCGGTACACCAAAAGACCTTGAAGGCGTTCATAACAATGGCGCTGAAGCGATTGGGCTGTATCGTACAGAATTTCTATATATGGATTCTTCTGATTTCCCAACTGAAGATGATCAATTTGAAGCTTACAAAGCCGTTTTAGAAGGCATGGGCGACAAACCGGTCGTTGTTCGTACAATGGATATTGGTGGAGACAAAGAATTACCTTACTTAACATTACCTCACGAAATGAATCCATTCTTGGGTTATCGTGCATTGCGTATCAGTTTATCTGAATTAGGCGACGACATGTTCCGTACACAGTTACGTGCATTGTTGCGCGCTTCTGTTCACGGAAACTTACGCATCATGTTCCCAATGGTCGCAACATTAAAAGAATTCCGTGCAGCGAAGAAATTGTTCGTTGAAGAAAAAGAAAAACTTGTTAAAGAAGGCGTGAAAGTTTCTGACACGATCCAAGTCGGAATCATGATCGAAATCCCTGCAGCGGCTGTTTTAGCTGACAAGTTTGCTAAAGAAGTTGACTTCTTCAGTATTGGAACAAACGATTTGATCCAATACACAATGGCAGCTGATCGGATGAACGAACGCGTTTCATACTTATACCAACCATATAACCCATCAATTTTACGTTTGATCAAAAACGTGATCGATGCAGCGCATGCTGAAGGCAAATGGGCAGGTATGTGTGGCGAAATGGCCGGCGATCAAACCGCTGTTCCGTTATTAATGGGTATGGGATTAGATGAGTTCTCAATGAGTGCGACATCTGTTCTTAGAACACGTAGTTTGATGAAACGTCTATCAACGACTGACATGGCTGAATTAGCTGAAAAAGCCTTGAAAGAATGCGATACGATGGAAGAAGTCGAAGAGCTAGTTAAGCAATACGTAAAATAAATCAAGAAACTTGAACCGTTGCCTGAAATGGGCAACGGTTTTTTTGTGTAATCAGTAAAGTGGCTGAAAGTGACATTTTCAGGTTAAAATCAGACTATAGGTTGAGATAAAGCTCAAATGCTTATGATATAATTAATTTGCTTTTAAGGAGGCATTACATGAAAATTTTACTTTACTTTGAAGGTCAGAACATTATTGGAAAATCTGGCATTGGCCGTGCTTTGAGTCATCAAAAACGAGCCTTAGCTTCTATGGGAATTGATTATACGCTTGATCCGAAAGCGACAGATTATGATCTGCTGCATATTAATACTTATGGACCAAAAAGTTTGCAAATGGTCAGAAAAGCAAAAAAACTTGGGAAAAAAGTCGTTTTTCATGCGCACTCTACTGAGGAAGATTTCCGCAATTCTTTTGTCGGCTCAAATCAGTTAGCTCCTTTAGTAAAAAAATGGCTTGTTGCATTGTATCAACAGGCAGATCATCTGATCACACCGACACCTTATTCAAAAAAACTATTGCGCAGTTACGGCTTAACACAGCCAATTTCAGCGATTTCAAATGGAATTGATTTAAAAAAATATTATCCTGATGAGAAAAAAGAAGCGGCTTTTCGGAAGTATTTTAAACTATCAGAAACACAAAAAGTCGTGATTTGTGTCGGATTATTTTTTGAACGCAAGGGAATCTTAGATTTTGTTGAAATCGCTAAAAAAATGCCCGAATATACGTTTATTTGGTTTGGAGATGTACCGATGCTTTCGATCCCAGCAGCCGTTCGGCAAGTGGTGAAAAAAGATCATCCAGAAAATGTTATCTTCCCTGGTTATATCAATGGTGATTTGATTGAAGGGGCGTATTCTGGTGCAGACTTATTTTTCTTTCCTTCATATGAAGAAACGGAAGGAATCGTTGTTTTGGAAGCTTTAGCCAGTCAGCAGCAAGTTTTACTAAGAAATATTCCAGTCTATGATGGTTGGATGGAAGATCGTACGAATTGTTACATGGGAAATGACAATCAGGGATTTGAACGTTTGATCCATCAGTTAGTCGAACATCAGTTGCCAAATCTTTCGATGGCTGGTTTTAAAACAGCCCAGGAAAAAAGTATCACACAAATTGGTGCAGAATTAAAAGCTGTTTATCAAGAAGTTTTGGAGCAGCCTTATGATCATCAGATCTATGCAAAAGTCACGAAATAGTTTGGAGGAATAGACGTGCGGATCGGCTTTTTTACAGATACCTATTTCCCTCAAGTCAGCGGGGTAGCAACGTCAATTAGAACATTAAAAAAGGAACTCGAAAAACAAGGTCATGAAGTATACATTTTTACAACAACAGATCCAGATGCCGATGAATTTGAAAAAGACATCGTGCGAATGCCGAGTGTTCCTTTTGTCTCTTTCACGGATCGGCGAATCGTCGTACGGGGAATCTGGTTCGCTTATCGGATCGCAAAAGAATTAGAATTAGAACTTATTCATACTCATACGGAATTTGGTGCCGGATTTTTAGGTAAAATGGTTGCCAATCGTTTACGGATCCCAGTCGTCCATACGTATCATACGATGTATGAGGACTATCTTCATTATATCGCCAATGGCAAAGTCGTTAGACCGACGCATGTCAAACATTTTATCAAGATGTTCATTAATCATTCAACAGGTGTCGTTTGTCCAAGCAAGCGAGTCGTAGACACATTGCAACGCTATGAGGTAGATATTCCAATGCGAATCATTCCGACCGGGATTGAAGTCGCACAGTTTATTCGCTCGGATATCACAAGAGAAGATACAGAACGCCTTAGAGAAAAACTAGGGATCAAGCCGGGTGAACTGATGATCTTATCACTAAGCCGTCTTTCTTATGAAAAAAATATTCATGTCATCGTACAGCAATTTCCAGAAATTTTGATGAGTTACCCCACGGCTCGACTTGTGATCGTTGGTAAAGGACCCTATCGTGAAGAGTTGGAAGAACTCACACGAGAACTTGGGATCGAAGACTATGTACAATTTACTGGCGAGGTGGATCATCAAGATGTTGCGTATTATTACCATGCGGCAGATTATTTTGTCAGTGCTTCGACATCAGAAACACAAGGATTGACCTATGCCGAAGCAATCGCTTCAGGGACACAATGTATCGTTGAAGGAAATGATTATTTAAATCAACTGCTAGACGATGAATCTTTAGGGATCACTTTTGAAAAAGATTCTGACTTCAGCGATAGTTTTATCCGTTATGCGCAACAACAAATCCCGTTAGATCCACATGTTCGACAAAATAAACTGATCGAAATCTCTGCTGAACGATTTGGCAGTGAGATCTTTAAATTTTATCAAGAAATGATTGTTTACTATGATGAAAACCATAGTGAAGAAAAAATACCTGCTCGAACAGTTCGAAAAATGCGTGTTCGGATCAATTCGCTGAGAAATGGCGAAGATAAATAAAGCTGAAATCCATCTCTTCATGTATACTGGAGATGGATTATTTTTATTTGGAGGGAAATCAATATGAAAATAGGATTTATCGGTACAGGCGTGATGGGAAAATCGATCGTCAAACATTTTTTAGCCGTAGGTCATGACGTTGCAGTATACAACCGAACAAAGAGCAAAACAGATGAGCTAGTAGCGAACGGTGCGATTTGGCAGGAAACACCAGCGGCAGTTGCGGCAACTAGCGAGATCATTTTTTCAATGGTTGGCTACCCTAGCGATGTTGAAGAAATCTATTATGGAGCAAACGGAATCTTTTCCGCAACGGTTACCGGGAAATTATTGGTCGACTTGACGACATCAACACCTACTCTGGCAGAAAGAATTTATCAAACGGCAAAAGAAACAGGAGCAGCTGCATTGGATGCACCCGTTTCTGGCGGTGATCTAGGCGCACAAAATGGGACTTTGACGATTATGGTCGGCGGAGATCAGTCAACATATGACCAAGTGATCCCATTATTTGAGATCATGGGAAAAAGTTATTCATTGCAAGGTTCTGCAGGTGCAGGCCAACATACGAAGATGGCCAATCAAATCATGATCGCCGGAACGATGACCGGAATGACTGAAATGTTAGTTTATGCTAAAGCAGCTAATTTGGATGTCCCTAAGGTTTTAGACACATTGTCTGGTGGCGCAGCCCAAAATTGGTCGATGGCAAATTATGCGCCACGGATCCTAAAAGAAGATTATTCACCTGGTTTTTTTGTTAAACACTTTATCAAAGATCTGAAAATCGCACTAGATGAAGCGGAAAAACTGCAACTTAATCTGCCTGCAACAAAGCTGGCTGAGGAACTCTATGAACGTTTAGCCGATCAAGGTTTTGAAAATGATGGGACACAAGTATTGATTAAATTGTGGTGGTCGTAAGCTTAAGTTAGATTTAGTAAAAAAATCATAAATTAATTGCTGAAAATCAATGCAAGATACGATCGGATTTGATACAATAAGACAGAATTGAGAAGAAGGGGGGCACCTAGATGAAACATTCACAATTAGTTGCCATTATTAAACGCTTGGAAGCAATGACTGAATCAACTGATAATGAAGTACAATTGCGTCGTTTTGAAAAAGAAGGCGTAGAAAAATGTACTGTAACTTATGATAATACGACAGAAACATTTGAGCTGACAGAAAGCGACAGCAAACAATCTTATCAATTTGATAACATTGACATCGTTGCGATGGAAATTTATGATTTGATTCAATAAAACGGGGCGACCCGTTTTTTTTGTACTCTTTTTAAACTAAAAGGGTTTCATATAATTTTTGATTATATTTCCATGAGAACAATCTCCTTTTTCTGAAAAACCAATGCAAATCTTTTGAATTTATTGGCCTTTAGTCAGATGATATTATAAGGAGGCAATGCTATGTTAGATAAAGAAGTATACAATCAATTGTTCAAACCATCATTTTCTCAAAAGACACAAGTGACTTTTTGGGATGGTTCTATTAAAGAATATGGTGACACTGAAGGTGACGTCATCTTCAAAATCATTTTCAATGAAAAGATTCCTGTAAAGGAATTGGTCAGCAATGCTTCGTTAGCACTTGGGGAAGCATATATGGAAAAGAAAATCGAGATCGAAGGAAATTTGCAAGCGTTGATTTACGATGTTTACAACCAAGCGAACGGTTTTTTCCATAATACGAATTTCAAAAAATGGATGCCAAAAGAAAAACATACTAAAAAACAATCGGCTCATGACATTCATAGTCACTATGATCTAGGCAATGATTTTTATGAAATGTGGTTGGATCGTACACTGACTTATTCTTGTGCGTATTTCGAAACACCAGAGGATACGTTGGAACAAGCACAAATCAATAAAGTTCATCATATTTTGGATAAATTATTTATTCAGCCAAATGAGACATTATTAGATATCGGTTGTGGCTGGGGAACACTGATCCTGACTGCGGCAAAAGAATACAATGTAAAAGCTAAAGGGATCACCTTGAGTGAAGAACAATACCAACACATTCAAGCAATCATCGAAAAAGAACATTTGGAAGAAACTGTTTCGGTTGAATTGATGGATTATCGCGATTTAAAAGGAACGTTCGATCACATCACAAGTGTCGGAATGTTTGAACATGTGGGCGGAGAGAATCTGAAAGAATACTTTAACGTTATTAAAGATCATCTAGCACCATCTGGGACAGCATTGATCCATGGTATCAGCCGACAACAAGGTGGCGCAAAAAATGCTTGGATCAATCAATACATTTTCCCCGGCGGCTATATTCCTGGTGTGACTGAACTAGTCGAACGCATTACCGAAAATGATTTGCAATTGCTTGATTTAGAAAGTCTGCGCCGTGATTATCAATATACTTTAGAACACTGGACAAAGAATTTTCATCAAGTAGCAGATAAAGTTATCGAACAAAAAGACGAAGCTTTTTATCGGATGTGGGATCTTTATTTGCAAGCTTGCGCGGCATCATTCCAAGCCAGTAATATCGATGTGATCCAATACCTATTGGTTCATCCAAATAACAATACGATTCCGATGCATCGGAATGTCTAGGAAGCGGCTTGCCGCTTCTTTTTTTATCGAAAAATTCATTTGATTACCAAAGTAATTTTATAGTAGAATAAGTCAAATGGATTCAATGATACGCATTAATTTTTAGTTAATTGAAAAAATATTGTTGCATTCACAAAAAAAATAAGATATAGTTTGAACATCAAATGATTTGATAATCAAACTAATTAGGTGATGACATGGAAAAAAACTGGGAAGAATTAAATACCTATTTGGTTTCAATTTTCAACGATGTTTTATCGATTGAAGAAAACGAACTAAAGAAATCACAATTCAGCGATTTAACGATTACAGAAATGCATACCATTGATGCAATCGGGATGTACAAAAAGAAGACGACGACTGAAGTAGCTAGAGAATTGCTAGTGACGGTCGGAACACTTACGACCTCGATTAATCGACTAGTGAAAAAAGGTTATGTCGAACGGATCCGCAGTGAGGATGATCGGCGCGTAGTCAAATTAGGTTTGACCAAAAAAGGCCGTTTGGTCTTTCGAATCCATCAACATTTTCATCATGAAATGGTCAAAAGTGCCATTAAAGATTTGAATGCGGAGGAACAAGAGGTCTTTCTTAAGGCACTGGTAAATCTCTATACTTACTTAGAGGGAATCAAATGAGTAAGAGTTTTGGAAAAATAATCGCAACAGCTCGTTACTTGCCGGAAAAGATCGTGACAAATGATGATTTGGCTGAGTGGATGGATACTTCGGATGAATGGATCCAGTCACGCACAGGCATTAAACAACGCCATATCGCAGAAGTCGAAAACACTTCAGATATGTGCGGACAAGTTGCGAAAAAATTGGTGGAAAAAACGGCGATTGATCCTATGAGTTTAGATTTTATTATCGTAGCTACGATGTCGCCTGACTATACTTCACCCTCAGTCGCTTGTCAGGTCCAAGGACAAATCGGGGCAGCACAAGCGATGGCATTTGACATAGCGGCTGCTTGTGCAGGATTTGTGTATGCATTAGCAACGGCCGAAAACTTTATCCGCAGCGGTATGCAGCGGGGCATCATAATCGGTGGTGAGAAGACTTCAAAATTAGTCGATTGGCAAGACCGTTCGTCGGCTGTTCTTTTTGGGGATGGCGCAGCAGGCGTTTTGTTAGAAGCTGCTGAAGAGCCTTCTATTGTAAAGCAAATGTTGCGAGCAGATGGGAAACAAGCCAAAGCATTGACAGCGGGTTTTCACGCTAATAAAAATATTTTCCATGAAGAACCAAAGACCGATACGGCTTTAGCAATGGACGGCCGCGGTATTTGGAATTTCGCCTTGAATGAAGTAACGAAAAGTTTGAAAGAATTTGTTGATGATGAGGCAGTCGATTATTACTTGCTGCATCAAGCAAATAAGCGAATCATTGAAAAAATCGCTCGTAAAATGGGCGAGCCGATTGAAAAATTCCCGATGAATCTGATGAAGTATGGGAATACTTCAGCGGCTAGTATCCCGATTTTATTGGATGAACTCGTTGAAACGAATCGTTTATCTTTAAATGGGGGACAAAAAATAGTATTGACAGGCTATGGTGGCGGTTTAGCTTGGGGCAACCTGCTGATCCAGCTGTAAGTTTGTTAAAAATATAAAATTAAAACTTAAAATTATCGGAGGAACCAACTTATGACATTCGAAAAAATCCAAGACATTATCGTAGAAGAATTAGGAGTAGAAAAAGAAGAAGTGAAATTGGAAACCAACATCCAAGAAGATCTTGAAGCAGACAGCTTAGATCTATTCCAAATCATTAACGAGATCGAAGACGAATTTGATGTGAAAATCGAAACAGAAGACGGCATCACAACTGTAAAAGATTTAGTTGAATACGTTGAGAAACAAAACGCTTAATTAATAAAATTTCGGGAAAAGGCTAGGCGTAAGGCCTGGCCTTTCCTGCTATTAGGAGACGATTATGAAAACAGCATTCTTGTTTAGCGGACAGGGCGCTCAGTACAGCGGAATGGGCAACGAGTTGTACCAGCAAGAAAAAATCGTGAAAGAAACATTTGAAGAAGCTAGCGACTTGCTTGGTTTTTCGATGGAAGACTTGTGTTTCACAGAAAATGACCAACTTAATGAAACTAAATATACCCAACCGGCAATTTTAACAGTCAGTACTGCTTTTTTACGTGTCTTAACGGCTAACGGTCATCAAGCAGACATTACGGCGGGATTGAGTTTGGGCGAATACACCGCGTTGGTCGCTTCTGGCGCACTAACGTTTGGTGATGCAGTCCAGCTGGTTCATAAACGTGGTCAATTCATGAGTGAAGCCGCACCGACTGGCAGCGGTAAAATGGTCGCGGTGATGAACACATCTGCAGAAGTGATCGAAGATTGTTGCAACCAAGCTTCAGTATTGGGGATCGTTTCACCGGCTAATTATAATACGCCGCAGCAGATCGTGATCGGTGGTGAAGCGCCAGCTGTTGAAAAAGCAGTCGAATTATTACAAGCTGCTGGAACAAAACGACTGATCCCTTTAAATGTCAGTGGTCCGTTCCACACGGCTTTATTAGAGCCGGCAAGCAGACGATTACATGAAGTCCTGCAGACGATTGCATTTGATCAAATGCAGATTCCGGTGATCTCTAATACGACGGCCAAAATTATGCCGCAAGCTGAGATCATCGATTTACTGACTAAACAAGTCATGTCACCAGTCCGCTTTAGCGACAGTATCGAAACATTGAAAGAGCTGGGAGTCTCGCGAATCGTCGAGATTGGTCCAGGAAAAACACTCAGCGGCTTCATTAAAAAAATCGATCGCTCGTTAGCAACTAGTCGAGTAGAAGATAGCAAAACTCTAGCAGAGACGATCAGCTTTTTAAGCTAGTCTTTCTGCTTCTTGTTTAAAAAATTATACGGATAAAGACAGATATATTTTTCTTGGAAAATAAATTTCTCACTATGAAACAGGGGGCCCGAATGGAATTAACAAATAAAACGGTATTCATTACCGGCAGTAGTCGCGGAATTGGCTGGGGGATAGCACAGGCGTTCGCGCGCGCGGGAGCAAATATCGTATTGAATGGTCGGAAAGCAATTTCTGCTGAAAAAATTGCAGAGATCGAAGCGTTTGGTGTAAAGTGTGTCAGTATTTGCGGCGATATTAGTTCGTTTGCTGAAGCGGGAAACATGATCAAGGAATGTGAAGAGTCTATCGGATCAATCGATATCTTGATCAACAATGCAGGGATCACTAAAGACCAATTACTGTTGCGGATGAAACCAGAAGATTTTGATGCTGTCATGGATATCAATTTGAAGGGGACCTTCAATATGACGCAGCAAGTTCTAAAAAAAATGATGAAAAAACGTGCAGGCATAATCATTAATCTTTCCAGTGTCGTGGGTTTGATTGGAAATGCTGGACAAAGTAATTATGCCGCAAGCAAGGCAGGTGTGATCGGCTTTACAAAAGCAGTTGCACGAGAAGTCGCTCCGCGAGGGATCACATGCAATGCGATCGCTCCAGGATTTATCAAAACGGATATGACAGATGGATTAACTGATAAAGTCAAAGAACAAATGGAAGGGCAAATTCCGTTAAAATGTTTTGGTACTGTGGCAGATGTGGCGAACGCCGCGCTATTTTTAGCACAAAACAGTTACATCACAGGACAAGTATTGAATGTTGATGGCGGAATGGTCATGTAAAGAAAGGACGGAAAAATATGAATCGTGTCGTAATTACAGGCTTTGGTGTTGCCTCGCCGATCGGAAATGATGAAGAAACATTTTTAAAAAATCTAAAAGAAGGAAATCATGGGTTTGGCCCAATCACTCGTTTTGATGCCAGCCAAACAGGTATCACGCTGGCGGCAGAAGTCAAAGATTTCCCTTTAGAAAAATATTTTGTTAAAAAAGATACGAAACGGATGGAAACATATTCACTTTATGCGATCTATTCAGCACTTGAAGCGTTAGAAATGAGCGGGATTGATACTGCGACAGAAGATATGGAACGCTTTGGCGTGATGATTGGTTCTGGCGTTGGCGGTCTAGGTACGATCCAAGATCAAGTCTTGAAAATGGATGCCAAAGGACCCGCTCGTGTTTCGCCAATGTTCGTTCCTCTTGCTATTGTAAATATGGCAGCTGGTAATGTTGCATTGCGAATCGGAGCAAAAGGTATTTGTACAAGCACAGTGACAGCTTGTGCTAGCGGAACACACTCGATTGGTGAAGCTTTCCGCAATATCAAACACGGCTATTCTGATGTGATCATCGCTGGCGGAGCGGAGTCTTGTATCAACAAGATCGGTATCTCTGGTTTTGCTTCACTGACTGCACTGAGCACTTCAACAGATCCTAAACGGGCATCGATCCCATTTGATACTGAGCGAAATGGTTTTGTCATGGGAGAAGGCGCTGGTATTTTGGTTCTAGAATCACTAGATCACGCACAAAAACGCGGCGCAAAAATTCTTGGTGAAATCGTAGGTTATGGTGCTACCTGTGATGCGTATCATATGACTGCACCTTCACCAGATGGAGAGGGCGCGGCAAGAGCAATCAAAGAAGCTGTTAAAGAAGCGGGCATCGATCCTGCTGATGTGGATTACGTGAATGCACATGGAACAAGTACTCAAGCAAACGATAAAGCAGAAAGCAAAGCAATCGAGTCAGCACTAACAGAACATGCTTATGTCAGCAGTACAAAATCATTGACGGGGCATTTATTGGGTGGAGCCGGCGGTGTCGAAGCAATCGCATCGTTATTAGCGATTCAGCATCAATTCATCCCACCAACTGTCAATATCCAAGAAATAGATCCAGAAATCAAAGCAAATATTGTTGTGAACGAAGCGAAAGAAACACCTGTCAATTACGCTGTAAGTAATTCTCTAGGGTTTGGCGGTCACAACGCAGTGATCTGCTTGAAGCGCTGGGAGGATTAAACATGGAAATCAAAGAAGTCAAAGAACTGTTGCATCAGTTTGACGATTCAAGTCTAACTGAATTCGATTTAAAAGAAGGCAGTTTTGAATTATATATGAATAAAAATCAGACGAGTCGCCAAAATACAGCGCCTGCTTCAGCAGCACAAGAACCGGTGTCAGTTCCAACTGTACCGAGTCCGGCAGTTTCAGAAGAAACAGCTCCTGTTGTTGAGGAAGGAAAAGTGATTACTTCTCCAATTGTAGGAATTGTTTATTTGCAGCCCTCACCAGAACAAGCGGCTTATAAATCAATTGGTGATACGGTCAAACAAGGTGAAACGGTTTGTATCATCGAAGCGATGAAATTATTAAATGAGATCACGAGCGAATTTGATGGAACAATCACTGAGATTTTAGTCGAAAATGAAGACGTCGTTGAATACGGCCAACCGTTATTTCGGATTGGCTGATACAGTTATAAAAAAACAGTAGCAGGTATTAGGAGGAAAAAATGTTAACGATCGAAGAAATCAAAGAAATTATCCCGCATCGCTATCCAATGTTATTGATTGATCGCGTGGAGGAATTAGAAGCCGGAAAGAGTATCACAGCAAAGAAAAACGTTTCTGTCAATGAACCATTTTTCCAAGGGCATTTTCCTCATGAACCAGTTATGCCTGGCGTGTTGATTGTTGAAGCAATGGCACAAGCTGGAGCTGTCGCTTTATTATCAATGGATGAGTTCAAAGGGAAAACGGCATATTTTGGCGGAATCGACAAAGCGAAGTTTCGTAAGAAAGTCGTTCCAGGAGATACACTGCTCTTAGAAGTAGAATTAACAAAAGTTCGTTCAGCAGCTGGTTGCGGCAAAGGGATCGCTTATGTCGATGGCAAAAAAGTAGCCGAAGCAGAATTAACTTTTATGATTGGATAGATGTCTATGTTTTCAAAAATATTAATTGCCAATCGCGGCGAGATCGCTGTACGAATCATTCGTGCTTGTCGTGAATTAGGAATTCAGACAGTTGCAGTTTATTCTGAGGCAGACAAAGAAGCACTTCACACAGAGATGGCAGATGAAGCGATTTGTATCGGTCCGGCGCGCTCAATCGATTCCTATTTGAATATGCAGGGAATTTTGAGTGCAGCGATCGTCACAAATGCGGAGGCGATCCATCCAGGTTTTGGTTTTTTATCAGAAAATAGTTTGTTTGCAACGATGTGTGCTGAGTGTAACATTAAATTTATCGGACCCACTGAAAAAACGATTGATGCGATGGGCAACAAGATCCATGCGCGTCAATTGATGAAAGCCGCAGGAGTCCCAGTTATTCCCGGCAGCGATGGTGCGATCAATACATTAGCAGAAGCAGAAAAGCTAGCGGATAAAATCGGTTATCCAGTGATGTTGAAAGCCGCGGCTGGCGGCGGCGGTAAAGGAATTCGCAAAGTCCCAAGTAAAAATGAGCTTGAGCAGCATTTCTTATCGGCCAAATCAGAAGCTAAAGCGGCTTTTGGTGACGATGCGATGTATCTGGAAAAAATTATTTATCCAGCCCGTCATATCGAGGTCCAAATATTGGGCGATCAACAAGGAAATGTTATTCATTTGGGTGAACGTGATTGTTCATTGCAACGAAACAATCAAAAGGTTTTAGAAGAAGCGCCGTCTGTGGTGATTGGGGAAGAAACCCGAGCGATGTTGGGCGATATCGCTGTTAAAGCTGGGAAAGCGGTCAACTATGAAAGTGCTGGAACGATCGAATTTTTGCGAGATGAAGCGGGCGATTTTTATTTCATGGAAATGAATACCCGAATTCAAGTAGAGCATCCGATCACTGAGATGATCACTGGAATCGATATCGTAAAAAAACAAATTAAGATCGCTGCTGGAGAACCGTTAGGCTTAAAGCAATCAGAGATTAAATTTAAGGGACACTCCATCGAATGCCGGATTAATGCTGAAAACCCGGCGTTCAACTTTGCACCCTCACCAGGTAAAATCAAAACATTGTTGTTGCCAAGCGGCGGTTTAGGTCTGCGAGTAGACAGTGCAATGTATAGCGGCGTATCGATCCCGCCTTATTATGATTCAATGATAGCTAAGATCATCGTTCATGGTGAAGATCGCTTTGATGCATTGATGAAGATGCAGCGTGCGCTAGGAGAATTTGTCTCAGACGGTGTCGTTACGAACGTGGAGTTTCAAATGGATCTAATCGGGCATCCGAATGTTTTGTTCGGCGATTATGATACCAGCTTTTTACAAAAAACATTTTTACCTGAGTGGCAACAAAGCGAGTAGGAGGAATTTAGGTGGGCCTTTTTAACAAGAAAAAAAACTACATTCGGATCAATCCTAACCGCGATAGTGGACCAACGACAAAACCGCAAGTCCCTGACGATATGTGGGCAAAATGTCCCAGTTGCAAACGGACCCTATATAAAAAAGAAATCCGAGCTGAAAAAGTTTGTCCGCACTGCGGCTACAGTTTCCGAATCAGCGCTTGGGAACGTTTAGCTTTGACGATTGATGAAAAGAGTTTTATCGATTGGGATAATCAATTAAAGCAGAAGAATCCTATCGATTTTCCAGATTATCTAGCGAAGATCGCTAGTGTCAAAGAAAAAACCGGATTGGATGAGGCGGTGTTGACTGGCAAAGCCACGATCAATGATCAGCCGATAGGAATTGGCGTGATGGATGCTAACTTTATTATGGGAAGCATGGGGACCGTCGTTGGCGAAAAAATTACCCGACTATTTGAAAAAGCGACGAGTGAAAAATTGCCAGTGATCTTGTTCACTGCTTCTGGTGGTGCACGGATGCAAGAAGGGATTTTTTCATTGATGCAAATGGCAAAAATTTCTACAGCGGTGAAACGTCACAGCAATGCAGGTTTACTTTATATTACTGTCTTGACCGATCCAACAACTGGTGGTGTAACAGCCAGTTTTGCGATGGAAGGAGACATTATTTTAGCTGAACCACAGACATTAGTAGGTTTTGCCGGGCGCCGTGTGATCGAACAGACGATTCGACAACAGCTGCCAGATGATTTTCAAAAAGCTGAATTTTTACTGCAACACGGTTTTATCGATCAAATCGTTCACAGAACTACGATACGGGAACGATTGACCCAATTGCTCGCATTTCATCAACAGAAAGGCTGGTGTGATTAATGAGTCTAACTGCTGGAGAAATTGTAAAATTAGCCAGACATCAAGAACGTTTAACTAGTTTGGATTATTTTGAAAAAGTCTTTACCGACTTTCAAGAATTTCATGGCGATCGTTTATACGGAGATGATCCGGCGATTGTTGGCGGAGTAGCTACTCTCGCAGGTAAACCAGTTACCGTCATTGGAATCCAAAAAGGGGCCGATCTGAAAGAAAACATGCAACGTAATTTTGGTCAGCCAAATCCAGAAGGCTATCGTAAAGCACTGCGCTTAATGAAACAAGCAGAAAAGTTTCGACGGCCAGTGATCTGTCTAGTAAATACGCCTGGAGCGTTCTGCGGAGTTGAAGCAGAAGAACGGGGAGAAGGCGAAGCAATCGCACGCAATTTGTTAGAAATGTCTGATTTGAAAGTTCCAATCATTTCAATCATTACTGGAGAAGGCGGCAGCGGGGGAGCGTTGGCCTTAGCGCTTGCGGATGAAGTTTGGATGATGGAATACAGTATTTATGCGATTCTTTCACCTGAAGGATTTGCTTCGATTCTTTGGAAGGATGGCAAGCGAGCGGACGAAGCGGCTGAGCTGATGAAAATCACTGCAGCGGAGCTGTTGGAACTTGCTGTTATTGATCGCGTGATCCCTGAAACATTGAACGGGGAAAAAATTAGTGAAGATAAAATCATTCAGCTGCTGAAAAAAGCATTGATCGAGAAAATCACAGAACTGACAAAGTATTCTAGTGAGGAATTGATTGAAAAAAGGTATCAACGGTTTCGAAAGTTTTAAGTTTCAGTGACGGCGTTTGCCGTCTTTTTTTTATACACTTCACCTGAACGATATAAATAAATATACATAAAAGTGTAGAAAAAATGAAATAATATGCTATACTTGAAAAAAGTATTCGGAGGGAAGTCTATGAAAAAAAGTTTGAAGGTTGTATTAGCGGGATTGATTTTATTGGGATTAACAGCATGTGGCAACAAAAACGAAGCGGATAAATTAGACACGATTAAAGAAAAAGGCGTCATCAAAGTAGCGACTTCACCAGATTATGCGCCGTTTGGGTTCCATACGGAGATTGATGGGAAAGACAAAATCGTTGGGGCTGATATTGAAATGATGGAAGCCATTGCTAAAAAAATGGATGTAAAAGTTGATTGGGTGGACATGAGTTTTAATGCAGTTTTAGCGGCAGCTAAAGAAGGCAAAGCCGACATTGCTGTTTCTGCGATCTCAGCTACAAGCGAGCGTGAAAAGGTTTTTGATTTTACTACGGATTATTATACATCGCCGCAAGTGATCGTCATTAATAAGCAGTCTGCTGATCAATTCACTTCGATCGAACAGTTTGCTGATAAACAAGTGGGGGCACAAAAAGGCACGATCCAAGAAAATATTGTGAAGCAGCAATTGAAAAATGCCAAATTAGTATCGATTGAAAAACTTCCTAATATTTTTGTCGAAGTAAAAAATGGTTCATTAGATGGATTGGTCGTTGAGAAAACGGTCGCAGATGCCTATGTCAATAAGAATCCGGAACTAATGATCGCAGATATTCCATTAAAAAGTATGAAAGAAGATGCATTGCGTATCGCAGTTCCTAAAGGCAATAAAAAGTTAGTGAAAGAATTGAATAAACAGATTAAAGAACTAAAAGAGGCAGGAACGATCGAAAAAATGGTCGATACGAACAATCAATTGACACAAAATGGGGACAACTAAAAATATTTATACACAGTTAAATTGAATATATGCAAAATATCTACAAATATCCAAAATATTTTAAATATTTATACAGAAAATACTTGTTTTATGAAAATTCCATGCTATAATGAATTCATAAAAAAATTCTTTCAAAAATAAGCTGTTAGTTTGCGGTCTGGCAATGCAGCAAGTAAACTAATAGAAGGAACGAAAAAGCGCAGTATTTTTGGAAGGCTGAATTTTACAGAATATTTAGGAGGAAACAGGATGAAAAAGATTACCGGCTTAGTTATGGCAGCAGTTGCACTTCTTACGTTAGCAGCGTGTGGCGGAGGCAATGATAAGACAGCTGATTCATCAGCAGAAAAAACAACAGACCAATTGGCAGCAATTAAAGATGCGGGTGTATTGAAAGTTGCGACATCAGCAGATTATGCACCATTTGAGTTCCATACAATGGTGGACGGCAAAGATAAAGTCGTCGGTGCGGATATTGATTTAGTAAATGAAATTGCTAAAGAATTAGGCGTTAAAGCAGAAATATCTGATATGAGCTTCAATACTGTATTAGCTTCATTAAAAGAAGGAAAATCAGATATCGCGATCTCAGCGATCTCAGCAACTGCAGAGCGGAAAGAGCAATTTGACTTTACAGACAATTATTACAATCCACCACAAGTAATGATTATCAATAAAAAGAATCAAGGAACATTTACAAGTTTGGCTGCATTAAAAAATAAAAATGTCGGCGCACAAAAAGGTTCAATCCAAGAAGACATCGTAAAAACACAAATCAAAGATGCAAAACTTGTTTCAATCGAAAAAGTGCCTAATATGGTAGTAGAAGTCAACAGCGGTTCTTTAGATGCGATGGTCGTAGAAAAAACAATCGCGGAATCGTATGTCCAACAAAATCCAGAATTGATGATCGCTGATATTGACTTAGAACCATCAGAAGATGAAGCATTTGCGATTGCATTGCCAAAAGGCAGCGATGAATTACAAACAGAATTGAATAAAATCATCAAAAAATTAAGTGATGAAGGCAAGATCGATGAATATGTCCAAACAAATCACGAGCTGGCTGAAAAATCAGCAGAATAGAGGGAATCGGCATTGAACTTTTCATTTTTAGATAAATACTTGTCTTACTTTGCCTCTGGTGCTGGTATCACGGTAGTTATTTCACTCGTTACAGTCCTATTCGGAACGTTGATCGGGTTAGCAATCGCCCTTTTAAAAATTTCTAAACACAAACCGTTAAATTGGTTAGCCAATATTTACATCGAAGTGCTTCGCGGCACTCCGATGTTATTGCAAATCATGATCGGTTTTTTGGCTTTACAAGGATTATTTCCATCTAGAGATCTAGCTGTCGGTGTCTTAACAGTTGATCTGGGCCGGTTGTTTCCAGGGATGATCGTGTTGTCATTGAACTCTGGTGCGTATGTGGCAGAAATTATTCGTGGAGGGATTACTGCCGTAAATTACGGTCAGACCGAAGCGGCTCATTCATTAGGCCTACGTCCGGCACAAACGATGCGGTATGTTATTTTGCCGCAAGCACTGAGAAATATTTTACCGCCGCTAGGCAATGAATTTATCACTTTGATCAAGGATTCTTCATTATTAACAGCAATCGGAATCAACGAATTGATGGGATCTGCTCAAATCGTTATTTCAAATTCTTATATTCCACTAGAACCCTATTTTATCGCCGCAGCGCTTTACTTTGTGATGACTTTTGTCACTTCGCGTCTGCTTAATTTATGGGAGAGAAAACTTGGAAAAGGATACCAAAGATAACGCGAGAGGTGAAAAAATAATGACAGAAGCATTGATTCAAATCGAACATTTAAATAAAAAATTTGGCGACAACGAAGTACTTAAAGATATATCGGCAGAGATCGTTCCCGGCGAAGTGGTCGTGATCATCGGGCCATCTGGGTCAGGTAAAAGTACTTTTTTACGCTGTGTCAACTTACTAGAGATTCCAACATCAGGGACTATCAAATTTGAAGGTACTGATATCACGGACAAAAAGAATGATATTTTTAAAACAAGAGAAAAGATGGGCATGGTATTCCAGCAGTTCAATTTATTCCCTAATATGACAGTTTTAGATAATATCGCGTTGTCACCAATCAAAGTTAAAGGACTGGCAAAAAATGATGCGATAAAAATCGCCAAAGAATTATTGGAAAAAGTCGGTTTGTCTGAAAAAGCCGATGCATATCCGCAATCACTTTCTGGTGGGCAGCAGCAACGGATCGCGATCGCTCGAGCTTTAGCGATGCAACCGGATGTGATGTTGTTTGATGAACCGACTTCAGCCCTTGACCCGGAAATGGTTGGCGACGTGTTGCAAGTAATGCAGCAGCTAGCTAAAGAAGGAATGACGATGATGATTGTCACCCATGAAATGGGCTTTGCTAAAGAAGTCGGCGATCGTGTGATCTTTATGGATGGCGGTGTGATCGTAGAAGAAGGAACACCAGAAGAAGTTTTTGAGCATCCACAAAATGCTCGAACGATCGATTTTTTATCAAAAGTATTATAGAATGGATGAGACTAGGCAAAGAAAGCCTAGTCTTTTTTTAAACCTTTGGAGTCTAATGTAGAGTTTTCAAAAAAATTGCGTTATAATCAGGTTTTGTAGAAGTATAAATAAAGTTATAGGAGTTGCCATGTTAGATAAATTCAAACCAACGTGGATGGTCGAAGCCATTTATCAAATAACCCCGGAACAATTGAAAGCTCACGGGTTCAAAGCAGTCTTAACAGATTTGGACAATACGTTGATTGCTTGGAACAATCCTAATGGAACAAAAGAGCTGATCGATTGGTTAAAAATGATGGATGAGGCGGGAATTCCGGTAGTCGTCGTTTCAAATAACAAGGCTAGCCGTGTGGCAAAAGCGTTAGAAAATTTTCAATTAGATTTTGTTCCGCGGGCAATGAAGCCTTTTTCGGTAGGAATAAAAAATGCTCAAGAACAATTGGGTATGCCAAAAGATGAGATCGTCATGATCGGAGACCAAGTGATGACAGATATTCGCGGTGCGAGTGCAGCTGGCATCCGCAGTATCCTTGTGCAGCCGATCGTAGCTACGGATGGTTGGAATACAAGAATCAATCGTTTTTTTGAACGTCGTGTGATGCATGTGTTAGTGCGTAAAGATCCTGAGATGAAATGGAAGAGTGGATTATAATGGAAGAAGAATTATTTTGTATCGGTTGCGGCGCAAAGATTCAAACAGAGCAACCCAATGAATTGGGTTATACGCCGCAATCGGCTTTAGAAAAAGGTATCGCAAACGGCGAAGTTTATTGTCAACGTTGTTTTCGATTACGGCACTACAATGAGATTCAAGATGTTTCATTGACCGATGATGATTTTTTACGCTTATTGAATGAATTAGGAAAAGCAGACGCTTTAATCGTGAACGTGGTAGATATCTTTGATTTCAACGGTTCGCTAATTCCAGGATTGCATCGCTTTGTCGGCGATAATCCGGTGTTATTAGTCGGCAATAAAGTAGATTTGTTGCCGAAGTCATTAAAACGCGGTCATTTGACTCAATGGATGCGAGAACGTGCCCATGAAGAAGGGTTGCGTCCGGTGGATATCTTATTGACGAGCGCACGCAAACCAAACGAGATGGACGAATTGTTGAAAAAAATCGAGGAATACCGCAATGGTCGCGATGTCTATGTAGTCGGTGTGACGAATGTCGGCAAATCGACTTTGATCAACCAAATCATCAAACAAACGGCGGGTGTACAAGACTTGATCACGACGTCTCAATTTCCAGGGACGACGTTAGACAAGATCGAGATCCCGTTAGATGACGGCAAGTATCTCTTTGATACGCCAGGGATTATCCATCGTCATCAGATGGCACATTATCTTGGTAAAAAAGATTTGAAAATCATCGCGCCCCACAAAGAAATCAAGCCAAAAGTTTATCAGTTGAATGCTGGTCAGACTTTATTCTTAGGCGGCTTAGCTCGTTTTGATTTTATTCAAGGAGATCGTGCCTCCTTTGTTGCTTATGTCTCAAATGATATCGCGCCTCATCGGACAAAATTGGAAAAAGCCGATGCTTTTTATGAAAAACACGTTGGTGGATTGTTGCAGCCACCGCGTCCAGACGAAGTGTCAGACTTCCCTGAATTGGTCCGTTTTGAATTTTCAATCAAAGAAAAAACCGATGTCGTTTTTGCCGGACTCGGCTGGGTCACAGTGACAAAACCCGCAGTGATTGCCGGGTGGGCACCTAAGGGCGTCGATGTTCTGACTCGTAAAGCACTAGTTTAAAAAAGTATAATCCAAAAGGGGTGTATCGATGGAATTAAGAGGAAAACAAAAACGTTTTTTACGCAGTCAAGCGCACCATTTACAACCGATTTTCCAAATTGGTAAAAATGGGATCAATGACGCAGTGATTATTCAAATCGCTGAAGCGTTAGAAAAAAGAGAATTGATCAAGATCAATTTACTACAAAATACCGATGAAATCGCGGAAGATGTGGCACGGATTTTAGAAGAAAAAACCAATTGTCAAGTTGTTCAGATCATCGGAAGAGTCTTAGTTTTATATAAAGCGTCAAGCAAAGAGAAGTATCAAAGAATTTCAAAAGAAGTTTGCAGCATTTAATTTTTCAGCAAAAAACAAGGAGGAATAACGCGTGTATCAAGATGTCTTAACAATTCCTAAAGTCAAACCAATGACAGTTAACACAATGCCCAAAAAGCAGGTGGGATTGCTAGGGGGGAACTTTAATCCGATTCATCAAGCGCATTTAATGATCGCTGAACAAGTCGGTCAAAAAATGGGATTTGATGAAGTCCATCTGTTACCAAGTTATTTACCGCCTCATGTAGATGAGAAGAAGACGATTGACAGTACGCATCGTTTGGCGATGGTAAAATTAGCGATCGAGGACAATTCTTTTTTATCAGTGGATACAAGAGAACTTGTACGCAAAGGAAAGAGCTATACAATCGACACGATGCTAGAGATGACAGCAGAAAATCCTGATACAGAATATTATTTTATTATCGGTGGAGATGAAGTGGCTTATTTGCCGAAATGGCATCGCATCGAGGAACTAGTACAACTCGTCAATTTTGTCGGGGTCAAAAGAGCTGGTTATACATTGGAGAGTCCTTATCCGATTATTTGGGTCGATGTTCCTGAAATTCAGCTGTCGTCTTCTTATATTCGCAAGCAAGTCAAACAAGGGTGCTCGATTCGTTACCTAGTGCCTGAACGGGTACGAGAATATATTGCGGAAGAAGGATTGTATCTTGATGAATTATAGTGCCGACTATACGACAATGAAACGAGAAGCCTTGATGCAAGCTGTTCAGATGCGAATGAGCGAACGACGGTTCAACCATGTTTTAGGTGTTGAAGAAACTGCTGTCGCTTTAGCGGAACGTTTCGGGGCATCACCAGAAAAAGCGAGTATCGCTGCTTTGACACATGATTATGCAAAAGAACGCTCAGATGAAGAATTTCAGCTGGCGATCGAGCAAGGTACTTATGAGAATAAAACAGAATTATTAAAATACGGGAATGCCATTTGGCACGGACTTGTGGGCGCTGATTTTGTTGCGCGTGAGTTAGCCATTACAGATGAAGAAATTTTAGACGCTATCCGGTTGCACACTACTGGTGCAGCAGAGTTGTCTTTGCTAGCTAAAATCATCTATGTAGCCGATTATATCGAACCTGGCAGAGAATTTCCCGGAGTTGAAGACGCACGGGTGATTGCATTTAGTGATTTAGATCAAGCCGTCGCCTTTGAAACCAAGCACACATTGGCTCATTTAGTCGAAAGCGAAAGTCTCATTTACCCTAAAACACTAGAAACATACAATCGCTGGGTGTGCGGATTAGACTAAAATATTTACAATACTTGAATAAAAATAGTAAGCGCAGTTTCAGATAACAAGGAGGAGAATTATCATAGAAAGTAAAAATATGTTAGAAATTGCCGTGAAGGCAGCTGATTCAAAACGAGCGACTGATATCGTGGCATTGGATGTATCACAAGTTTCATTATTGGCGGATTATTTTATGATCTGTTCAGCAAATTCTGATCGTCAAATCAACGCAATCGTAGATGCAATCGTGGATAAAGAAGAAGAAGCGCAAGTTGAAGTTAAACGGGTCGAAGGGAAAGATGGCGGAAAATGGGTCTTAATCGACTTAGGCGATGTGATCGTCCATGTCTTCAGTACTTCTGAACGCGAATTTTATAATTTAGAAAAATTATGGTCTGATGCACCACTTGAAAACATTGAGGCGTGGTTAGACTAATGGCTTATGAAACGTTTGCTTTTGTCTATGACGAAGTAATGGATGATACGCTGTATCAGCAGTGGCTAGATTTTTCATTGCGTCATTTGCCAAAATCAACAGATCAAGTTTTAGAACTTGCTTGCGGTACAGGCGCCTTAGCTGTTGCTTTTGCTGAGCACGGCTTTGAAGTGACCGGCTTGGATTTGTCAGAAGAAATGTTGACACTAGCCAGTGATCGTGCGATCCAAGCAGAGGTCGCAATCAACTGGGTCGCTGGCGACATGCTGGATCTAACGGATATCGGAACGTATCAGGCAGTGACTTGTTTTTCCGACTCGCTTTGTTACATGCAAAATGCTCAGCAAGTCAAACAAGTTTTTGCTGGTGTCTATCAGTTATTAAAATCAGCTGGAACATTTATTTTTGATGTACATTCAACCTATCAGATCGACGAAGTCTTTCCAGAGTATAGTTTTCACGATCAGACAGAAGAGTTCGCTTTTTTGTGGGATAGTTATTCTGGCGAAGAGGAGCATAGTATCGAACACTTTTTGACTTTCTTTGTAAAAAAAGAAGACGAAGTGTTTGAACGATTCGATGAATTGCACAAAGAACGGACTTATCCGTTAGCACTGTATCAAAAAATGTTGACTGAAGTCGGCTTTAACGTCGAAGTTTTTGCCGATTTCACTGATGAACATCCTAATGAGACAAGCAAACGCTGGTTTTTTGTCTGTCAAAAATAGCCGAGAGCGCTCTCGGTTTTTTTGTTATTAGAAAGGAGCGGTAAGATGCGAAGTTGCGGAATTGTGGTGGAGTACAATCCCTTTCATAACGGGCATCGTTATCATGCGAAAAAAGCACGCGAATTGAGCGGCGCGGATGTTGTAGTAGCTGTGATGAGCGGAAATTTTTTGCAGCGCGGAGAGCCGGCGATCGTTGACAAGTGGGCACGCGCCCAGACCGCATTACAAAATGGAGTGGATCTGGTGATCGAATTGCCTTTTGCCTGGGCGGTTCAATCTGCCGACTATTTTGCTAAAGGCAGTATCAAATTTTTACAGGCTTTAAATTGCGACGCGCTTTGTTTTGGTACAGACAGTGACATCGTATTTGATTATGCCGGTTATGGTCGTTTTTTTATTGAAGAAAAAGCAGCGATTGATCAACTTTTTCATGAATTGCCGATCGGTTGGAGCTATCCTGAAAAAATGGCTGAAGTCGTTTCTCGGTTGTATCCGCAAGCACAAAAATTCCCGCCAAATCATCTGCTAGGTTTGAGTTATGCCAAAGAAAATGCGACGTATGAACATCCAATGGAAATCTTCCCATTGCCGCGAAAAGATCAAGGCTATCATGATCAGACATTAGCGGTAGATCAGTTTGCCAGTGCGACGGGGATTAGACAAGCCGTTTTTGCTGGTGAGGAAGTGGCGGCATTTGTCCCAAGGGAAATGCTGCAAGAACTCAAACGGACAGCTATTTCATGGGAAGATTTTTGGCCGTATTTAAATTATCAATTGCGTGCAAATTCTTTAGCGGATCTTCGAGAAATTTACCAAATGACAGAAGGTCTGGAACATCGGCTAGTTGAACAAGCTGTACCAAATTTTGCTGGATTTCTGCAAACAATCCGTACGAAACGCTATACTAAACCACGCTTGCAACGGTTGCTGACCTATGTTTTGCTGCAAGTGAAAGCTGCTGAAATAAAAGCAGAACAAGAAAATTCGATGCTGCATATTTTAGGTTTCACAGAGCAAGGGCAGAAGTATTTGAATCAAATAAAAAAACAAGTTACGTTGCCGATAGCCGCAAAGATCGGTCAGCAAGAAAAAGACAAGCATTTTTTAACGTATCGTGCGGATCAAATTTATCAATTGATCCACCCGCAAGAGCAAACAATCGGCCGATTTCCGATTCGAGTATAAAAAATACTTTCCAAAGTGTAAGCGAGTCGTTATAATGGGAAAGTATGAAATTAACGAAAGAGAAGTGAAAATATGGGACGTAAATGGGCGAATATCGTGGCTAAAAAGACCGCGAAGGATGCAAACAACAGTAAAATTTACGCTAAATTTGGAATTGAGATTTATGCAGCAGCAAAATCAGGTGAACCTGATCCGCATGCAAATCAAAAATTACGTTTTGTTATTGAACGTGCGAAAACGTATAATGTTCCAAAACATATCATTGATCGAGCAATTGAAAAAGCGAAAGGTTCTGGCGACGAAACTTTCCAAGAGTTGCGTTACGAAGGCTTTGGCCCTAATGGTTCAATGGTGATCGTTGATGCGCTGACAAACAATGTCAACCGGACAGCGTCAGATGTTCGTGCAGCCTTTGGTAAAAACGGCGGGAACATGGGTGTTTCTGGTGCAGTCGCTTATATGTTCGACAACACCGCATTATTTGGTTTTGCCGGCGAGGATGCCGATGAAATTTTGGAATACTTGATGGATAAAGAGATCGATGTTCGTGATGTAGTAGATGAAGAGGGGCAAATCATCGTTCACGGCGAACCGGAAGATTTTAACGCGATTCAAGAAGCCTTAAAAGAAAAAGGAATCACCGAATTTTCAGTTGCTGAAATGCAAATGATTCCACAAAATGAAGTAACTTTGACTGGCGAAGATCTAGAGAAATTCGAAAAAATGATCGATGTGTTGGATGAATTAGAAGATGTTCAGCAAATCTATCACAATGTGGAATTAGAAGATTAAAGCAACTAGCGGGTGTGACAGAAGCCTTGTCACACCCGCTTATTTTTTGCAAATAAATCAAAGACCAAACAACTCGGTGAAGGACTCTTCACCGAGTTGTTTGATTAATTTAGTGATTTTTGAACATAAAGATCTGTTGGGATCATTTCCAATAATGGACTTTGGTTACCGATAACTAACAGATTCAATTCATGCATCGCACGGGTGCAGACAGTATAAAGAATCAGTTTGTCTTGTTCCGTATGGTAATTTTCAGGTGAGACATTCCAAGCAAATACTCGGTCAAATTCTAATCCCTTCGCTAAATAAGTCGGAATGATGATCAGGTTCTTTTTCATGAAGTCTTCTTCGTCGACCAGCAGTTGAACCTGAGTTTTTTGTTCAGGAGTCAATTGGTCGTAAAGAGCTTGGCATTCTTCGACTGTTTTAGCGATGATAGCTGTCCGCCAATATTTGGCTGTTTCAGCAGTCTCTTCAATCTGTTGGATCAAGCCGTCAATCATTTGTCGAGAGTCATTTGTATAATAAACTTTTGGCAGATCGCCGACACGAGCCGTCAATTCCACACGATTTTCTTGCGTTAGAAATTGGTTGGCAAAATTTGTGATCTCTTCAGTTGAACGATAACTAGTAGTTAGTTCAAAATGAGTCAATGATTGATCAGGGAAAATCTGTGCTAAAGAATGGACCATACTTTCATTTCCAAAAACTTTCTGATTCAAATCGCCACACAAAGTGTAAGTTGCTTTAGGATATAAATGGCGCAGCAGAGCGACTTGTGCAGGAGAGAAGTCTTGCATTTCATCGATAAAAATGAAGCGGGCCTTTTGCTTCACATCTAACGGATGGATCGATTTCATCAATAAAAACAACAATGTTCCATCTTCTAAACTAAGATCTTTTCGTTTAAAATCGTTCAATAGTTCTTCAAGCATCAATTTCCAATCTTCTTGTGTCAATTGATAATGTGCCAACAAACGATTTGAGACATTTTGCAAGAAATGGAGATATTGTTTTGCATAGTTGATAAAACCATACCGAGTGATCTGTCTGCGTAGAGGTTTTAGTTTTTTTCGGACGACTTTTTGAGTCATCTGACGACGCAGCCGACGTTCCGCTTTTTCTGAATCTTCCATATCAGGATTATTGACAAAAGCAGCTTCGATTAATTCATCAGCAGCTTCTTTGGCCCAATCTTTTTTCATCTCATCTTTTTCTAAGCCGCCTAGCTTTTTCAAAAGTTTTGTTTGCAATAATTGCATTCGTTGATACATCGGTAGCTCAGGATTGGCTTCTTGATACCAATCGCGAATTTGTTTTCTCGAGATCAAAACTTCTTGTTTTAATTTAAGATCACGGAATAAAGGTCCAAATGTCGCAATTTTTTCGATATAGTTATACAATTCTTGGACGATTGCAAAACTGCTTTTAGCGCGTAAAATTCGATCGTCTTGACCAGAAAGAAAGACTTCTTCATGACTTTCTTCCGTATGAATCTGATAGGTTGGCAATAAGGCACTCAGAAATGTTTTGAATGTCTCAGTTGGGATGCCGCTTTCGCCTAATGATGGCAAAACAGTCGAGATATAATCTGAAAAGATATGGTTAGGAGAAAACAGTAAAACTTGTTCGTTGTCTAACCATTTGCGGTTGTGATAAAGCAAGTAGGCGACTCGTTGCAGCAAGGCAGATGTTTTTCCGCTGCCGGCGATTCCCTCAACTACTAAGACTTTGCTTCTTGCATCACGAATAATCTCATTTTGTGAACGTTGGATTGTAGCCACGATATTTTTCATATGATTCGAAGATGCTTCATCTAAAATCTCCAAAAGAAAATCATCGTTGATCGCTTCTGATGTGTCCACCATCGATAAAATTTGTCCTTCGCGAATCTTGAATTGTCGTTTCAATTGCAGTTCAATTGGGATGATCGCGTCATGCGCTTCATATTCTGTCTGCCCTAATGTGCCTTCATAATAAAGATTGGCGATTGGTGCACGCCAGTCGATTACAACCGTTTCTTCCTGCGTATCCCGCAAAGAAGCGATTCCTAAATAAAGGGTCTCGGTTTCTTGATCTTCTTTAAAATCGATTCGGGCAAAGTAAGGATTTTCTCCCATCAATTTAAGTACTCTTTGCCGTTTTTCCTGAGAAGCAAGTGTCTGATAACGTAAAAGTAATTCAGCCTCATGCTGTCTTGTATCTGCCATTGTCTCAGCCAAAGCCTCGAAGGAACCACCTTGAATTCTTTGTCCGGCATTTTCTAACATACCAGTATCAAATTTTGTTTTGGTTTCTTTCTTTTGGTTGTCCAAAAAGGCTAGTTCCTGTTGGATCAAAGCGCTTGTTTGTTGGACGTGCTCTTGTTCGTATTCTCGTGCGTTCATTGAGCATCCCCCTTTATTTTTCCATCCACTGTTTATAACAGCATAATAGTATAGCATATAAGAAGGAAGAGAAGCAAAAAGTTGATTTTTACGAAAAAAAGCTGCGGATATACCGCAGCTGATCGTTAATCTGATCCGATTATTCCATCATGTGCTCGCTGGATTTGAGCAAGGTCGATTTTTTTCATTTTATACAGCTCTTGGGTCGCACGTTTTGCTTTTTCTTGATCAGGATCGTTAGTCCAAGCGAGCAGTTGCTTATTAACTGTTTGCCAATAAACACCGTAACGATCTTCCATCCAGCCGCAGGGCCATTCTTTTCCAGCAGTAGTGATCGCATCCCAGACGTGATCGATGTCGGCTTGATCGTTGAAATAGAAGTAAAAGGAATTTCCCATAGAAAAATCAAAAGTATGTTTTTCTGGACTGTCCATAACGATCAGATCTTGCCCTCGTAGTTGGAAGCCGGCTGCTCGCAGATGTTCGCCTTCTTTGACGGCAAAATTTTGTTTTCCGCCAAAGGCTGTGATCCATTCATCGATTGCGGCTTGAGCCAGGCCAAAATTTTTATTCGCAAACATGATACAGGGGACGATCGTTTGTGCGGTTCCTTCTAAACGAACTTGCCATGAAAAACCATAACGGTCATTGGTCCAACCATATTTTCCCAGTTCTGGGTAATCCATCAATGGCATCAATGTTTGACTGTCATGATTTAACTCTTGCCAAACACGATTGAGCTGCTCTTCGTTTTCGCAGTTAACAACATACGAGATTGCCGGAGTCGGTTTAAAAGTATCCCCGCCATTTAGTAAAAGAAATTCACAGCCTGCTAAATCCAATGTGATCGTCAGTAAATCACCAATCGTGCCATGCTCATCTGTAATATAATAAGTTTGATCTTTTATTCGGCTATTTTCAAAAGTCGAAGTATAAAAATCGGCAGCTTCAGCTAGCTGCCCGTCAAACCATAAACAACAACCAAATTGCTGTTCCATAAAGTTCCCTCCTTATAGAAAATTGATATACCAATTTACGCCATATTGATCTTTGACCATTCCGTATAATTCTGCCCAAAATGTTTTTTCTAGAGGCAGTAACACGGTTCCGTTTTCTGCTAATTGTTGAAAAATCTCTAAGGCTTCTCCAGCAGTTTTTGCGTTGAAAACCAAAGCCACATTATTTCCGATAACTCTCGGTGATGTTAGACTTTCCGGACTGTCAGAGATCATGACATTTGTATCATTGATCTGCAAGTTCGCGTGCAATACTAAATCTTTGATAGAATCATCGACGGGGGTGTTATCATCGTGGGGCATTTGGCCAAATGTCATGATTTGAGCCGGTTTTGTCTTAAAAACATCTTCGTAAAAAGTAATGGCTTCAGCTGCTTGATCTTTAAAATGCAAATAGATATCCATGCGTTTTCCTCCAATCTGATAGGTCTACTTTACCATGATGAAAGGGTTAACAATACTAATTTGAATCATAAAGACAATCTTTGACAATTTTATCAGAACTATTTATGCTTGAAGCAAGAAGTGAAATCGGAGGGATGGGATGTTTGGTGGAACAATTTAAACTAGGCGAGAGTGTCACGGTAACAAACGGTCCTTTTAAAGACATTTACGGTGTGATCGTTTTTTATGACAAGCGGCAAGAAAAATACTTGATCCGTTTTAGTGGTCAGCAGCAGCTATATTATTCGGTCGATGAAATCATTTTATGGTCTGAAAAGTAGTTTTTCAGAAGGAATCTTCATTTTAAGACTATTTGTGCTAAAATAAAACAATAGAAATAAAAAAATAAAGGAGCGATTTATTATGCCATTTGTCCACATTGAATTAGTCGAAGGAAGAACAGAAGAACAGTTAACTAAGATGGTCGAAGAAGTAACAGAGGCGATTTCAAAAAACGTCGGTGCGCCAAAAGAAAATATCCATGTAATCATCAATGAGATGCAAAAAGGTAAGTATGCACAAGGCGGAAAATGGAAATAATAAATATTATGCTTGCATTTCAAATCGATAAGTGTTTATAATGACATTGTAAATGATTGATGAAGAAAGACACCTGAACTTGAAAGCTGTTTATCAGAGAGGAAAAGCACGGCTGAGACTTTTCCAGACAAGCGCAAGGGATGACCACTTTCAGAGACTGTTGCACAAATGCAGCAGCGGACAGCGCCGTTATCGCTTGTGAGGAGCAGAAATTCTGCTCAAAGATTAGGTGGAACCACGTTTATTCGTCCTAGTACCGTTTTCGGTACTAGGACTTTTTTTTTATCAATCAAAAATCATAAGGGGGAACTATAGGATGGTAAAAATTTCATTTCCAGATGGATCAATAAAAGAATTTGACAATGGTGTTACTGGCTTAGAGATCGCAAAAAGTATTTCTAATTCATTAGCAAAAAATGCATTGGCTGTTGTAGTAAACGGCGAGTTAGAAGATTTAAATCGTGCAATTGAAGAAGATGCGGAATTGAAAATCGTGACTGAAAAAGATGAAGAAGCATTACCGCTCGTTCGTCATTCAAGTGCCCATTTAATGGCACAAGCAGTTCGTCGTCTATTCCCGAATATGCATTTTGGTGTGGGACCAGCGATTGAAACAGGGTTCTATTACGATACTGATAACGGAGAAAATCAACTTAGCGAAGAAGATTTCCCAGCAATTGAACAAGAAATGAAGAAAATCATCAAAGAAAATCTACCAATCGAGCGCAAAGTGATGAGCCGTCAAGAAGCTTTAGATTTCTTCAGCTATGATCCTTACAAAGTAGAATTGATTTCTGATCTGCCAGAAGACGAAGTGATCACGGCGTATACTCAAGGAGAATTCACTGACTTATGTCGTGGACCACACGTACCATCAACAGGAAAAATCAAAATCGTTAAATTACTATCAGTTGCCGGAGCTTACTGGCGCGGAAATTCCGATAACCAAATGATGCAACGGGTTTACGGAACAGCTTTCTTCAATCAAGCAGATTTAGACCATTTCTTGAAAATGCGTGAAGAAGCTAAAGAACGCGACCATCGTAAACTAGGAAAAGAATTAGATTTATTCATGATCTCACAAGAAGTTGGTTCAGGTCTGCCATTCTGGTTGCCAAAAGGTGCAACGATTCGCCGTGTTATCGAACGTTACATTGTGGACAAAGAAATTTCAATGGGTTATGAACATGTTTATACGCCCGTTTTAGCAGATACAAGTCTATACAAAACTTCTGGTCACTGGGATCATTATAAAGAAGACATGTTCCCAATCATGGATATGGGTGACGGCGAAGAATCATTAGTTTTACGTCCAATGAATTGCCCGCATCATATGATGATTTATAAAAATCATATCCATTCATACCGCGAATTGCCAATCCGCATCGCTGAACTTGGGATGGACCACCGTTATGAAAAATCAGGTGCGCTATCAGGCTTGCAACGTGTTCGTGAAATGACAATGAACGATGCGCACGTCTTTGTTCGTCCAGATCAAATCAAAGAGGAATTCCGTCGTACATTAGACTTGATCTTAGAAGTATACAAAGATTTTGGTTTTGATGACTATCGTTTCCGTCTAAGCTATCGTGATCCAGAAAATACTGAAAAATATTTCGATGACGATCAAATGTGGGAAACTTCGCAAAGTCTATTAAAAGAAGTAATGGATGAATCCGGCTTTGAATACTTTGAAGCAGATGGCGAAGCGGCCTTCTATGGTCCAAAACTTGACGTTCAAGTGTTGACAGCATTAGGAACTGAAGAAACATTATCTACAATCCAATTTGACTTCTTATTGCCTGAACGTTTTGACTTAACTTATGTGGGTGAAGATGGTAAAGATCATCGTCCAGTCGTTGTTCACCGCAGTGTCGTTTCAACAATGGAACGCTTTACTGCTTACTTAATCGAACAATACAAAGGTGCTTTCCCAACTTGGTTGGCACCAGAACAAGTAGCAATCTTACCAGTCTCACCAGAACATCATGGCGATTATGCTTATGAAGTGAAAGATCGTTTGGTTCGTGAAGGTGTTCGTGTCGAGGTTGATGACCGTAATGAAAAACTTGGCTATAAGATTCGCCAAGCTCAAACACAAAAAATCCCTTACCTATTAGTTATCGGCGATAAGGAAGTGGAAGATGCTTCAGTCAATGTTCGCCGCTACGGTAGTGATGAACAAGCAGCACAAGATTTAAATATGTTTATTGAAGCAATCAAAGCGGATATCAACAATCTAAGTCGCAGCTAAAAAATTTCCGGTGAGTTTACTCACCGGTTTTTTTATTGTCTAAAACGAGCCATTGTGGAAAACTTTTTAAAGAAAATGCTTGAGCCCTGTCTTTTGAATCAGCAAAGTTTTCCACAACAAAATAAAAAATAGAATGTTTCACGAAAGATGAGGCTTTTCTCAATTAATAAACCATATTTAGCGCTGAAAAAATTGTCAATTAAAAAATCTATGACATATCCGTGAAACAACTGAGCTATTTGTCGCAAGAAAAATTAAAGTTTTTAAACGATGTTAAAGGAACTACGAATAATCCTTTTGAAAAAACACTTTTTCAGCTACAATAGAAAAAGTAACTGTCAAAATGGAAGGAACAGATGAATGAAACTAACGAATCCATTTAAGAAACTTTTTGAAAAATTAAGACTTGCGGATGAAAATGGCCGCAATCAAAATAGAAGTCATGTCCCATTTAGATTGAACTTTCTATTTTTTGTCATCTTTGGCTTGTTTGTTATCTTAGTCACTCGACTAGGCTATCTTCAGATCGTTGAAGGGGACAAGATGAAAGCTGAGATGAAGGCATCGACAACAATCACGGTAAAAGAAAATGCGCCGCGTGGTGTGATCTATGATGCAAACGGAACAGCTTTGGTCAATAATGTTGCCAATCCGGCGATCACTTTTACTCGCGGCAACGCGATGGAAGCCTCTGATATCCTTGAATTAGCTGACGAACTCAATACATTGATCGATGTACCTGCAGATGAAAATCTGACTACTCGTGATAAAAAAGATTATTGGTTAGCTGATAAAGAACATTTAAAAGAAGCCGAAGACCGTTTATCTTTTAAAGAGAAAAATCTAGATACTACCGATGAATATCAAAAACTGGTCGATAAAGTCAAAGATAGTGAAATCCAGTTTGATGATAATCAATTAAAAGTTGCGACAATCTTTAAGCGGATGAACGCCGCTTCAGCACTCAGCACTGTTTTTGTAAAAAATGAAGACGTGACTGATGAAGAATTAGCGGTAGTTGCAGAACACGCGGCTGATCTGCCAGGCGTTTCTACAGGAACTGATTGGGATCGTTCATATAATGCGGCTTTAGACGGGTCGTTGAAGAGTATTTTAGGAACGATCACGACAGAAAAAGAAGGGCTGCCGGCAGAAGACGCAGATGAATATTTGAAAAAAGGGTATTCACGCAATGACCGTGTCGGTAAAAGTTATTTAGAAAAACAATATGAAGAACAACTTCAAGGTAAAAAAGGCGAATATAAAGTTACTTTGAATCAAGATGGAAACATTGAAAAACAAAAAGAAATCAAAAAAGGCGAAAAAGGATCTAACATTGTTCTGACCATCAATTCGGACTTCCAGACAAAAGTAGAAGAAATTTTGAAAACTCACTATCAAGGCTTGGTAGACAGTGGTGTTGCTAAATATTCACCAGGCGCTTATGCGGTGGCTTTGAATCCAACTACAGGCGAAGTTTATGCAATGACTGGATTTACTCATGATATCAATAGTAAGACGTTGGAAGAAAATACATTAGGCACGATTACAAATGCGTTTGTTCCCGGATCTGTTGTCAAAGGCGGAACGGTTACCGCAGGCTATGAAACAGGAGCAATCAGCGGAAATGATGTTTTGATTGATCAGCCAATCAAATTATCTGGAACGTCATTAAAAGGTTCGATTTATAATCAAGTTTTAGGAAATCAAATTTCTTTGAACACGGTGAAAGCACTAGAATGGTCTTCCAATGCATATATGATGCAGCTCGTATTACGGATGCTAGGTGTTGAATACCAACAAAATATGACCTTACCGGAAATTGCTTCTACTAAAGAAATGTATAATAAATTGCGAAACGCCTTTGCCGAATATGGAATGGGTGTAAAAACAGAGATTGATTTGCCGAATGAAGCTACCGGCATCATGAATACTAATTTTGGAGAAGAAAATGGACCTGGCGGCGGGAACTTGTTGGATCTTTCATTTGGTCAGTATGATACGTATACTCCAATGCAGCTTGCTCAATATGCAGCAACAGTTGCTAATGGCGGGACTAGAATCTCACCTCATGTAGTAAAAGGGATTTATGGCAACAATGACAGTGGCGGTTTAGGTGAGCTGCAAACAGAAATCACCGGAAAAAAATTAAATCAAGTAAATATTACCCAAGATCAAATGGGAATCATCAAACAAGGTTTCTATCAAGCCGTTCACGGCAGCGATGCGTATACAACCGCGCGTGATTTGGCTTCAGCTAAAATCGATCCGGCAGCTAAAACAGGTACGGCGGAAACAGTGGCAGAAAATGGGGCAAGCACGATCAACAGCAACATCGTAGCTTATGCACCTTACGATAACCCGCAAGTAGCAATCAGCGTGATGCTGCCTAACTTGGATGAAGAACATGATGATACGAATAAAGCCATCGCAAAAGACATATTAAATGCATTTGCGGATACCTATGGCGTACAATAAGCTAAGGAGCAATACTCCTTAGCTTTTTTTATAACGAATTAGTTGAAAATAAATTATTTTTCATGTAGCTTTTTTAAGAGTATGATAAACAAGTAAGCATTTAACTGAGGAGTGAAGAAGATGACAATATACGATTTTGAAGTGAAACAAACAGATGGGACCGAAAAATCTTTAGCAGATTATCAAGGAAAAGTTCTTTTAGTTGTCAATACCGCAACAGGTTGTGGCTTTACACCGCAATATGAAGGTCTGCAAAACTTGTATGAAGATTTCCAAGAAAAAGGATTTGAAATTCTTGATTTTCCTTGCAATCAATTTGGCAATCAAGCACCAGGTACGAATAATGAAATCGCAGAATTTTGTCAGATGAAATACCATACAACGTTCCAAACGTTCGCCAAGGTTGATGTCAATGGTGAAAACGAAGCACCGCTATATAGTTATTTGAAAGATGCGCAAGGTGGATTACTTAACAAAGCAATCAAATGGAATTTCACTAAATTTTTGATTGATCGTGAAGGAAACGTGATAAAGCGCTATGCATCGCAAACTAAGCCAGAAGAAATTGCCAAAGATATTGAAGCGCAACTTTCAAACGTCAAGTAGAACTACTTAACAAAAATCATAAAAAGACTAGTCAAGAAAAAGAAAACATGATATGATATCAAAGTCTGAGAAATATCTTGGAAAACTGATTTTAGCTAGGGAGGGAAAATCATGCGCGTAAATATCACTTTAGAATGTACTTCTTGTAAAGAACGTAACTACCTAACAAGCAAAAACAAACGTAACAACCCTGATCGTTTGGAAAAAATGAAATATTGCCCACGCGAACGTAAAGTTACTTTGCATAAAGAAGTAAAATAATCGACGGACAAGCCAGCAATCGACAGCGATTGTTGGCTTTTTTGAATTTTAGGCGAAATGTTCTAGCGACTAAATCCTGTAAAATAGATAGAACTTGACTAAATCTACATAAAATCTTCACACATTCCTAAACAAAAACTAAGCTTCCAATGATAAAACTAATAGTTAAATAGAACATTCAGAAAGGAAGGATCCGATGCGCAAAGTACCACCGATTTTAAAACCGATCGCACTTTTGACACTATCGATCTTGATCGCAACAACTTCAGGGATTTTGAATAATTCCAGTTATCGTCAAGTCAAAGCGACAACACCAAAGACTGAATCTACAACCAATACGACCGATTCTTCTCAAGCGTCGAATACGACCCATGAAACTAGTACGATCAGTGAAGAACAAGTATCAAGTGAAACACCTAATATAAATAATATCGAAGAAAGTACGGTTGCCGATAATCAAGTTGAAACGCCGCAATCTTCAATTGAGAATACTGTTGACGCGGTGCAATCTTCAACCGAAGAATCGCAAACAACGCCGGCACAACAGCAGCCGGAATCAGCTGGAACAGAAACGAGTGATAGCCAATGACCCTATTATTAGATATTATTAATGGATTAAATAAATTTCTAGGCTTTTTGGACATTAGTCCCAAGTATTCAAATCGCGCCTATACATTGTTGAGTATCTTGCCGACCATCTATATTTTACGGATCATTTATGGACTGTGGCTGAATCAAAACTATCTCCAATTGGTGCTCTATAGTCTGGTTCTTATCGGATTGGTCTATTTCATCATCTTGAACTTCTTTTATTATTTCTTGGATAAAAATGTAAAGGGAGATATCACCCAGCTTTTTGTCAAATATTTGCCAGACGATGCCTTCAATATTCAAAATGAGCAACCTAAAAGCAAAAAACAAGGATTTAAACAAGCGAAGGAAATAGATGTTGATTTTAACGAAGATTATCAGCTGAAATTAGTCGAAGATATCCAAGCATTGATTGATGAAAAAGAAATTACTACGCGCGATCTGACAAAAGAAGAAGGGTTCTTGATCGAGGAAAATACATTGTATCCATATTATTACGTAAAACAAGTAGCTGCAGGAACTTATCAATTACAGATTGGAAAAAATTACCGAGAACTAGAAACAATCGGGGTGATCCGTCAAACCGAGCCTTTAAGACCGATTGGATTATTCATCGTTGGTGGTGACTTTGTTAAAGAAGGTGTTCGGTATCATGAACCGTATCGTTTGAAATTTTTAACTAAGACCGAAGAAGCTGCAACTCGTACCCGTCGCAGTAAAAAATAAATGCCGTTCTGATCAAAGCCGCTTTATTGAAAAAACGACTTTTGATCAGAACGGCATTTTTTTATTTTAAGACGTCACGGATATTTTCAATGATTTTGGTATAGGCGATCGGTCCATTATATAACCAGCTGGATTTGTTATCAAATTCAAATAGTTGGTTATTTTTTACAGCAGGAATGTTACTCCATAAAGGATCATTGAACATAGCAGCTCCAGAATCGCTGTTGACTAAGAAGAGATAGTCGGCATCAAGTTGAGACAAGCTTTCTAATGATACTTGTGAAAAGTCAGCGGTTGCTTTTTCACTGATGTCTTTCGTTAATTTTGGAACTTCAAAACCTAAATCGTTATAAAGCAATTGGCCGCTAGAACGGTTAGCAGCTACCATAAAGGCTGAGTTGTTAGTGACCCATAAAACGGCGGCTGATTTGCCTTCGATCTTATCGCCCAAATCTTTTTTCGTCTGGTCAACTAATTGATCGTAATCTTTTTCAACTTTTTCAGCTTGGTCTTTTTTATCCAGTACATTACCGATAATTTCTAGTTGGTCACGCCAAGTAACACCTTCGCCATTTTTTACAACATAAGTTGGGGCGATTTTAGCGTACTCTTTGTATTTTCCTCCTTCAAGTGTACCGTTGGAACCAATCAATAAAAGATCTGGTTCTAATTTCAACACATCTTCGTAGGGCAGATCGTAGTTGATAGTTGGTACATCTTTTAGTTCATCTTGTAAATAATGTTGGATCCGGCCTTCGCCGACAGTCCATTGTGCGACCGGCTTTTCATCCAAAGCGACTAAATAATCCTCTAAATAAGAAGCGATGATTCGTTTTGGTTTTTTGGGAATTTCAACTTTATGATCTTGTGCATCGGTTATTGTCCGAACTTCGTTATTGCTGTCTTTGCTTTCACTACTTTGTCCGCAAGCGGCTAAGCTAAATAGCGCTAACAAAGAAGCGGTTCCTAAAACTAATTTTTTGAACATAAAAAAACTCCTTCAACATTAATTGAGAAATGTTCTCAATTAATATTATTACCGAAAGAACAAGCGCTGTCAATAAGCATCTTTCTTTCATTGACGGGTTGACGCTGAAGAAAAAGAGCGTCATAATTGAGAATGATTATCAGAGAAATGAGGAAGATCTATGACAAAATTAAATACGGCTGATCTTTCAATCGGATACGAAAAAAAAATCGTTGTAAACGATATTACAGTAGAAATTCCTAAAGGGCAGATTACTAGTTTGATTGGTCCAAATGGTTGTGGCAAATCTACTTTCTTAAAAACCTTGGCTCGAATTCTCGAACCAGCCAAAGGGGAAGTTTTGATCGATGGCGAGAACGTCCAACGGCTAGATACTAAGACAGTCGCACAAAAAATCGCATCGTTGTCACAATGCAGTACCCAAATAAATGGGTTGACCGTAGAAGAGATCGTAGCTTACGGACGCTTTCCATATCAAAAGGGTTTTTCAGGTTTAAAAAAACAAGACCGTCAGTTGATCGACTGGGCGATTGAGGCAACGAATTTGCAAGAATTGAAGGATCGGACTTTATTGACATTGTCAGGTGGACAACAACAGCGTGTTTGGATTGCGATGGCTTTAGCACAAGATACTGATATCTTGATCTTGGATGAGCCCATCACCTTTTTGGATCCGGCGCATCAATTGGAGATCTTGGAATTGTTGCAAGAGATCAATCGTCAAGGAAAAACTATTTTGATGACGATCCATGATTTGAATCATGCTTCGCGTTTTTCCGACTACTTATTGGGAATGAAGCAAGGTCAATTACTGTTTCAAGGAACACCAAAAGAGATGTTTACAGCAGATAAATTATTGACACTTTTTGATATCCAAGCAACGTTTGCGACGTTGCCCAACAGCGATAAACCAATCGTTATTGCATATGACTTAGTGAAGGAGTGCTAGAAAATGGCTAGACGAAAATATTTCTTTCCAGTTGTTTTCATCTTGCTGTTGATAGCAATGAGCTTGTCCTTGCGCTATGGTGCGGTGACTAGTAAATGGTCAGATGTTTCTCAAGCGTTGCTACATTTTGACCCAACGGATCAGGGAGAGCAATTGATTCGTTATTTACGCTTGCCGAGAATGTTAGGAGCTGTTTTAGTCGGTGCGGCTTTTGCAATCTCAGGAGCTTTGATCCAAGGAATCACGTCCAATCCAATTGCAGATTCTGGACTTTTAGGAATCAATTCAGGTGCGGGACTGGGGCTTGCGTTAGTTTTTGCAATTAATACGAATCCTTCACCGGCTATGGGCGTCATTGGCTCGTTTCTTGGCGCTTCTGTCTCGATTTTATTGATTTATTTTGTTTCAAAACGAGTTTCATTCGGCTTGTCGCCAATTCGAATCGTTTTGTTAGGTGCGGCATTGAGTTCTTTTTTTGCGGCAATTAGCCAAAGTATCAGTTTGCTATTTGATTTAAACCAAGATATGACTTTTTGGTTTGTAGGTGGTACTGCAAATCTTACATGGAATCAGCTGCAGACGATTTTTCCATTAATCTTACTGGGGATCATTGGTGCATGCTTGATCAGCCCGCAAGTAACTTTGTTGAGCATGGGGGATGAAACAGCAATCTCTTTAGGGAAAAATCCTAGCCGCATTCGACAGCTAAGCATGTTTTTTGTGTTGTTGCTAGCAGGAAGTTCCGTCGCTTTAGTTGGAACGGTTGGTTTCATCGGATTGATGGTTCCGCATATCGTTCGTTTTTTTGTTGGACATGATTATCGTTATGTGATCGCTGCATCGGGATTTTTTGGGGCATTATTTTTTGTCTTGGCAGATATTGGTTCGCGATTAGTTGCGCCGCCTCTAGAAACACCGACTGGGGTTATCATCACAATCATCGGCGTACCATTTTTACTTTTACAAATTAGGAAGGGAAGCTTATGAGGAAAAAAATAGGTTGGCTGAGTTTGCTTCTTTTACTAATACTAGGAACGTCGCTTAGCCTGACAGTTGGAACGATCCCGTTAACATTTGGTGATTTGGTCCGTGTGTTCCAACACACTGCTACTGCGGGCCAGCAATTAATCGTTTTTGATTTTCGTTTTCCTCGTTTAATCGTTTCGATTTTAGCAGGAATGGGATTAGCAGTTTCTGGATATTTGTTCCAAACAATTACCCATAATGATTTAGCAGATCCAGGGATCTTAGGAATCAATGCCGGAGCAGGTTTAACTGTTTTGCTTTATTTAGGTTTTTTTGCTACAGGTGAAAATAGCTTGTATCTGCCGCTGATTGCTTGTGTCGGAAGTTTTATCGCAACTGGGTTGGTCTATTACTTTGGTCGACAAGCAGAACGAATCACTCCTAACCGCTTGTTACTGGCAGGTGTTGCTGTAAATGCGGGGATCTCAGCCCTGACATTGATTGGAACGATTCAAGTTTCTCGTGATAATTATCAGTTCGTGACAGCGTGGCTGGCTGGAACAATCTGGGGAACGACGCAAGAACATGTCTGGTTGCTGCTTCCGTGGCTGATTTGCCTGCTTCCGTTAATTTTATTGAAGGGACGTTCATTAGAAATATTGGAATTTGGTGATGATATCGCAGTTGGATTAGGGATAAAATTAAAACGGACTCAGCTTTTCTTTTTGATTTGTGCTGTTTGTTTAGCGGCAGTAAGTGTTTCGATTGCTGGAAGTATCAGCTTTATCGGGTTGATCGCGCCGCATATCGCGCGCCAGTTGACAGGTCGAAAAAATAATCAGACATTAGTGATGGCAGCCGTGATCGGTGGTATTTTATTGTTGTTCAGCGATATTTTAGCTCGAGTTATTTTACCAGATGGTGAGATGGCAGCAGGGATCATTGTTTCATTGATCGGAGCGCCATATTTTATTTTTCAATTGATGAAAAAAAGCTAACATCGTCTTATACAACAGCAAAGTATTTGATTTGTTTCTAGTGATTTTGTTAAAGAGGAGTGATCCTCTTTTTATTTTGTGCTGATTTTGTTAGTATTTCTAAATAAGAAGGTGATTAAATGGGAAAACAAGAATTACGAAAACTAGCAATCACTCGATTGCAAAAAATTGCTGATAGCGAGCAAAGACAAATTCAAGTCGAACTTATTCTCGATAAATTTTTTCAAAGTGACATGTGGAAAGGCGCGTCTAGTATTGGTGTGACGATGGCGACTCCGTTTGAGTTTCCAACTTCTTTATTGATCCAGCGCGCATTCGAAGCAGGAAAAAAAGTAGCTGTTCCTAAATCGTTGCCTAAAGGTAAGCTGGTATTTCACTGGGTTGGTCCGGATACTGCATTTGCGACGACGAAATTTGGGGTGGAAGAACCGACAATCGAAGATATTGCAGCACCTGACGAACTAGATTTACTGATTGTTCCGGGTCTGGTTTATAAGCGTTCTGGCTATCGGGTCGGTTTTGGCGGTGGTTATTACGATCGCTACTTAGCAAACTATCATGGCAAAACTTGCAGTTTGGTTTTTGCCGAACAGCTGATGGAAGAGTGGCAAACTGAAACGTTTGATCAACAGATTCAGCAATTATTTCTTGCTTAAATCGTTAAACTTGGAAATAATGTGAATCACTACAAAGTGAGAGGAAAATATATGAGAAAAGACAAGCCGTACGTGATGTATACTCTTTTTGCGATCAACACGATCGTTTTCTTGATGCAATATTTATTACCTGGATTAGCGATTGAAAATCAGTTGGGGATGTTCTCGCCATCCATTATTTGGCAGCATCAATATTGGCGTTTTGTCACACCGATGTTTATCCATTTTGGTTTGATGCATTTTGCTTTGAACGGTGTGGTACTTTATTATATGGGACAGCAATGTGAAGCGATTTTTGGTCATTGGCGCTTTGCTGTTGTTTACTTATTGAGTGGTGTGCTGGGGAATTTTGCAAGTTTCGCCTTCAATCAACCGACAACATTATCTGGCGGAGCCAGTACAGCGATTTTTGGTCTGTTCGGTGCTTTTTTAGTCGTCGGCATGCACTATCGCGACAACGGTGCGATCCAAGCATTGACCCGGCAATTCGCCTTATTCATTTTAATGAATTTGGTTTTTGGTTTGTTTGATTCAACGATCGATATTTGGGGACATTTAGGCGGTATCGTTGGGGGGGCGTTATCTGGTTGGGCAGTAGCAGTTCCCTATGAAAAGGAGCGTTTCTCCTTACGGGCAAGGATCACGGCTGTTTTATTTTTTATTTTTGTCAGTGTCCTTTTGGTCCTTTTTGGGTTAAGGAAATTCAGTATGTATTAATAGTCGCGGACAGAAATGTCCGTTTTTTTGATGGAGGAGCAGAATATGAGATATTTAGCATTGTTTAGAGGGATCAATGTTGGTGGTAAAAATACGGTCAAGATGAAAGAGTTGAAAGAACTTTTTTCAGAATTGGGATTCACGGATGTCAGCAGTTACATCCAAAGTGGCAATATCCTATTTACGACAGATAAAAACATAAGTGAATTTTCTAAAGAAGTCGCAGACGCGTTCACCCACCGTTTTGGTTTTTCAGTACCGATTATGTATCGAACAAAAGCAGAAATGTTAATTCTTCGCGATCGGTTGCCATTTACAGCAGAGGAAATTGCTGAAGCAGAAAGACAAGATCCTAAAATGGTTCATTTGTATGTTTATTTTTCAACAGCAAGCATGTCTCAGCAGGAAGTTTCGGGGATTGGTGAACGAGCAGTCGTAAAGGATCGAGATATTTATTATCTTACGGAGCAAAGCATCCGTCTTTCTAAATTAACAACGAAACTCAATAAACTATCCGATGGATTAACGGCGCGTAATTGGAAGACGGTTTTAAGATTAACAGCATTACTGGAAGAATAGTTTGATTCAATTTGCGAGTGTTCACACAATGAGATAGACTATAAAATGGATGTAAGGGTTCTTTTTTTTAAAATAAATTAGGAAATAAAAAAATGGGCTATAAAAAACGATTTTTTTCTGTATAATATTAGGGATGTGGTTTAATGGAAAGTTTATATGACGTGCAACAACTGCTCAAACAATTTGGTATCTATGTTTACGTCGGGAAGCGAATCTATGATATCGAATTGATGCAGATCGAATTGAGAAATTTATATGAGAGTCGCGTAATTGATCGAGACACTTATTTGCAAGGTTGGGGCATTTTAAAACGAGAACATCACATTGAAGAAAGTCGAGAAGGTGACTAGAGTGGATAAAAAATTATTAGGTATTGATTTAGGCGGGACAACTGTGAAATTTGCTATTTTGACTGAAACAGGTGAAATTCAGCAAAAATGGAGTATCGAAACAAATATTTTAGATGACGGTTCACATATCGTACCGGATATCATTGATTCAATTAATCATCATTTATCATTGTATGATATGGTGCCAGAACAATTTATCGGGATTGGGATGGGAACGCCCGGTAGTGTCGATATTGAAGCAGGTACTGTAATTGGAGCATATAATCTAAATTGGACAACGTTGCAACAGGTCAAAAAAGAAATTGAAAAAGGGACAAAAATCAAATTCAGTATTGATAATGATGCCAACGTTGCTGCTTTAGGCGAACGCTGGAAAGGTGCTGGAGAAAATGAATCTGACGTGATCTTTATGACTTTAGGTACCGGCGTTGGTGGCGGAATTGTTATGAATGGACAATTGCTTCATGGTGCAGCTGGCTGTGCTGGGGAAATTGGGCACGTAACAGTCGATCCAACTGGCTTTGAATGTACTTGCGGAAAACGCGGCTGTCTGGAAACAGTGGCTAGTGCGACGGGTGTCGTGCGAGTAGCGCGTAAATTAGCAGAAGAATATGCTGGCGGTTCAACCTTGAAAGCTCGTTTAGATAACGGAGAAGACATTACAAGTAAAGATATTTTTGAATTGGCAGAAAATGACGGCGATGATCTAGCCTTGATGGTCATAGATAAAGTGACTTTCTATCTAGGATTAGCTTGCGGTAATTTAGGAAATACCTTAAACCCATCAACGATCGTTATTGGTGGCGGTGTCTCAGCTGCAGGTGAATTTTTACGCAGCCGAGTAGAAAAATATTTCAAAGAATTTACTTTCCCACAAGTCCGTGAAAGTACAAAAGTCAAACTAGCAGAGTTAGGAAATGAAGCCGGCGTAATCGGTGCAGCTTCATTAGCTAAATAGAAAAGATCAGAGAGGGATTAAGTTATGTCAATTTGGTGGATAATTAATAGTGTACTAATTGCGGTGCTCGTTTTATACGGTCTCTACGAATTGTATGTGCGGATCATGATGAAACGCTCAGCTAAAACGATCGCACAAGAAGAATTTCAAACAGGGATGCGTAAAGCACAAGTGATCGATGTTCGTGAACGCGATGAATTCAATGCAAAACATATTTTAGGCGCACGTAGTTTCCCGTATACGATGTTAAAAGAGACGTACAGCTCTTTACGTAAAGATCAACCAATTTACATTTATGACCACAATAAGTCGATCAGTGCTCGTGCAGCCAACTTATTACGCAAAAAAGGCTACACAGACTTGTACATTCTTAAAGGCGGTATGCAAGAATGGACAGGAAAAGTGAAACAAAAGAAAATCGACTAATGATTCACGGCTAGATAATTGTCTAGCCTTTTTCTTTTGAATAGAATTCAGATTGAAATGCAGATAGGACTGTTCAGTCGAATTTGACGAGTGATTAAATAACCCGTATTATGAAAGCTGGAACTTTTGCAAAATTTTTTTTGCTGAGAGTATTACTCAGCAAGGAGCGAGCATGGAGAGCGTGAAACTGAGAACACGCGAGGAAGATTTTTTTGTAAGAGTAATGAGAAATAGGAGATAATTATTTATGAGTATAAAATTAGTTGCCATTGATTTAGATGGAACGTTATTGAATGATCATCATGAGATCAACGCACCTGTAGTTGAATGCATCAAAGCTGCACGCAAAGCAGGAGTCTATGTGGTTCTTTCTACCGGTCGTCCATTGTCAGGTACGAAAGCTCAATTAGAAGTATTAGGCTTGACAGAGGCAGACGATTACATCATCACGTATAATGGTGCATTAGTTTTGAATACAAAAACATGGGATATCGTAGCAGAGCACAGCTTGACTCGCGAGAATTATCTTGAGATCGATCATTTAGCAAGACTGTTGGGTGTCCATTTGCACGTTACAGATAAAAAAGCAATGTATACGGCAAATCGCGACATCAGCCCGTATACAGTCGTCGAGTCTTATTTAGTTAATATGCCGTTGCATTACCGAACACCTGAAGAAATTGCGAAAAATGTTACAGCAGTTAAAATGATGATGATCGATGATCCAGCGATTTTAAGTGAAGCTTTTAAGCAAATTCCTGCAGAGTATTTTGAAAAATATACGCTTGTCCGCAGCTCACCATATTTCCTTGAAGTATTGAATTCTGATGCCAGCAAAGGATTGGCATTAAAAGAGTTGAGTGAACATTTAGGAATCCAACAAGCTGAAGTGATGGCGATCGGCGATGCAGAAAATGATCTGTCAATGATCGAGTTTGCCGGTACTGGCATAGCGATGGGCAATGCTAGTGAAATGATCAAGGCTGCTGCTGATTACACTGTTGCAACAAATTTAGAGGATGGTGTAAAAGAAGCATTTGATCGCTGGGTATTAAATTAGTTCTTTCGAGTTTCTGATGAATCATCGTCAGAAACTTTTTTTGATTGCTTATTCTAGAATTTTTCTCTACTCTGTAAAGAGAAGGATCAATCAAAAGACGGAGAATGTGTATGAAAAAAATTGCTATTATCGGAGCGGGTCCTTATGGGCTAGTTGCATTGGATCGCTTGATCAAGCAAGCACCTGCTGAAAAAATTGAATTATTGTTTTTTGATTCGGTTGGTCTAGGCGGACATGTGTGGCGTAAAGATCAAAGCGATCAAGTGATCATGAATACCGTGATGCAGCATGTGACTTTATTTTCAGAAGATGAGGGACCAAATCTAGCTGAATGGAGTCAAACAGAAGCAGGGGCATTTCTAACGGATTTTGATTACGAAGAGACTCTATTATCAGAGACAAAATTAACAGAAAATGATTATTGCCAGCGTCGTTATTATGGGGCGTATCAACATTGGTTTTTTGAACGAGTGACAAGTGAGCTGCCAGAAAATGTGACCGTAAACTTTTTCAAAGAACAAGTTGTCGACTTGACTATAGCGGAAGGAAATATTTCTCTTCAAACATCCAAGTGTTATCAAGTAACCGATGTGATCTTAGCAACTGGTCATGCCCAGAATTATCTCAGTGGCGACGAAGCAAAAAATCAAGAATATGCGGAAGCACACGGGCTTTTTTATCAAGGACCGGGGAATCCTTCAGATACACCGCTTGAAAAATCAGCACCGGGTACGGTGATCATTCGTGGGTTAGGATTGAGTTTTTTTGATTATCTTGCGCTATTTGTTGCTAAGTGGGGTGGGCAGTTCACTGAAGAAAAAAATCATTTGATGTACGTACCTTCGGGGAAAGAGCAGACATTAGTTGTGGGTTCTGGCAGAGGGTTGCCTTATCATACGCGACCGAACAATCAAAAAGGATTTGGAGATGTTGCGCAACCACAAATTTTGACTGAGTCCTTTATGGAACAGTTTCAAGGCAGTGCTCAGGAATTATTTGATCTATTAAAAAAAGAAGCTGAATTAGTTTTTTACCAAAAGAAATTAGCCAATAAAAAAATCGATTTGGACAGGTTTTTACGAGACTATCAAGTAGGTGATCGAGAAACTATTTTGCGCAAATACCAAATTTCTGTTGAGGATCGCTTAGATTGGACGAAACTACTTGATCCAGCTAAAGAAGTTGTTCCACAAGCATTTCCTGATTTTATTCAACAATATTTGAAAAAAGATATCGAAGAGGCAGAACGAGGCAACCAAACAGGAGCGATCGCCAGCGCTATTGATACGTATAAAGAATTACAAGATCCGTTAAATAAGATGTTGGACCAAGAAAAGTTCTCACCCAAAGAATACGTTGAAGATTTCTTTGGGACATTTAAACATATGTATAGTTTTTTGACTATTGGCGCACCGATAATTCGACAGAAACAATTACTGGCATTGGTAAAAGCCGGTGTAGTTGAGTTTTTGGCTCCTGAAATGCAAGTAGAAAGAAAAAATGGAGAGTTTTTCGCATATAGCAAGCAAGACCCAAAACGATCTTTTTCTGGAAAAAACTTGATTGAAGCACGTTTACCAGCAACTAGTTTAGCGCATACGAAAAATCCGCTGCTGATCAAAATGCGGGAAAAAGGTTACTTGGCTCCGTATTGTGTAACCATTGATAATAAAAAACATTCAATGGGGGCCCTTCAAGTAAATCGTAAAACCCATCAACTACTAGCTGAAGATGGAAAAATACTGCCGCATCTATATTGTTATGGTGTCCCGTTAGAAGGCGTTGATTGGTTGAATGCAACTTCACCGCGGCCTAAAAGCGAGGATCGAATTTTTTATTTAGCCAATCAAATTGTTCAAACAATTTATCACTAAAAAAAGAAAGCTCTAAGGCTTTCTTTTTTTAGCGTGCAATTCTTTTTCTGCGGGCTTTTTTGCGATTTTCATCGATTTTAGAGTCTCTTTCTTCAATCGGATCGATTATTTTCTTTTTCACACTCATTGCTACGCCGGCAACTACTGCCGCTGCTGCTAAAGTACCGGTAACGAAACCTGAAGCAAATTTACGCATCGTGTCATCACTCCTTTCTACAGTGTACAGAATGTATTTTCCGCCAAAAAACATTCAATTTTGTTCGATTAACTAGTTGATGGCTAAAGCTAAGCAATCTGAAAAAAACTTTTTCTCAAGCTGAGCACATGCAGTTAGCGGGCATGCGCAACAAACTAGTACTGTTTCTTATACCTTCATTATGAAGCAAAAGGACAAAAATGAAAAGTTTAACGTACGAGCGATTCTTGCTTTCATTTAGTAAACAACTTATAAGTTGTTTACTAAATGAAAGCAACAGGAGAAGATTAAATGACAATTTTAGTTCTTGGTGGAGCAGGGTATATTGGTTCCCATACAGTTGATAAACTAATCACACAAAATTATGAGGTAGTTGTCGTTGACAATTTATTGACAGGTCATCGTGAAGCGATTCATCCTAATGCACATTTCTATGAAGGAGACTGTCGCGATAAAATTTTTATGAGCGAAGTTTTCAAACAAGAATCAATTGAAGGTGTTCTACATTTTGCAGCGAGTTCATTAGTTGGTGAGTCAGTGGAAAAGCCATTAAAATATTTTAATAACAATGTAGTCGGCATGGAAAATTTATTAGAAGTTATGGAAGAATTTGGTGTAAAAAATATCGTCTTTTCTTCAACTGCGGCAACTTATGGTGAACCGGGAGTTTCTCCAATTACGGAAGAAGTAGCAACCAATCCGACAAATCCATACGGTGAAAGTAAATTGATGATGGAAAAAATGATGAAGTGGTGTGATAATGCTTATGGAATGCACTATGTTGCTTTACGCTACTTTAACGTAGCAGGTGCAAAGGCTGATGCAAGTATTGGGGAAGACCATGATCCTGAGACTCATTTAGTACCAATCATCTTGCAAGTAGCCTTAGGGCAAAGAGATCACCTGACGATTTTTGGAGATGATTATGATACACCGGATGGGACTTGTATTCGAGATTATGTTCAAGTAGAGGATCTGGCGGCAGCTCATATCCTTGCCTTAGAATATTTAAAAGCAGGTAATCCAAGTAATTTCTTTAATCTTGGTTCAAATAATGGTTATTCTGTAAAAGAAATGTTGGATGCTGCACGCAAAGTGACAGGGAAAGAGATTGCTGCTGAAATTGGGCCGCGCCGTGCAGGCGATCCTAGCCGTTTAGTAGCTTCGAGCGAAAAGGTTAAAACCATTTTAGGTTGGAAGCCAGAATACACTGATATCGAAGCAATTATTGAAACGGCGTGGAATTGGCATGTGAGTCATCCCAATGGATATGAAGATTAGGAGGAATCAATGTGTCAATCAGTCAAACGATAAGAGATTTTATTACGCTGGCCATTCAATCAGGTGGCTGGATGGAAATGGATCGCTTATATTTAGAAAATCGAGTCATTGCTATGATTGGAGAAGACGCATTAATGGAAGTTGAAGTTCAAGCTGTAGCTGAACCGGCAATAGCACTAGTTGAACAGCTTTTGGGTCAAGCTCAAAAAAATCAAGTAATCACCGGTCTGCAAGCAGAAAAAGAGAGATTGGAAGCTCAATTGATGGATCTGATGACGCCTCCGCCATCTGTAGTGAATGCTTATTTTGCGCAATATTATTCAAAAGATCCAATTCAGGCGACGGATTATTTTTTCAATTTAAGCAAAGAGACGAATTATGTCAAAACACGAGAGAATGCTCGCAATAGTTTATTTTCCGTTGAAACTGAGTATGGTCAGTTGGAAATGATGATTGATTTTTCAAAAATAGAGAATGATCAAGAAGCGTTTATCGCAAAACAAACAGTAACAGATGCGTATCCTAAATGTGTATTTTGTATGGAGAATGAAGGATACAAAGGCCGCGCAAATTATCCGGCACGAAGCAATCAGCGGATCATTCGAATGAATCTCGATGGAGAAAGTTGGGGGTTTCAATACGCGCCAAACGCTCATTATACTGAGCAATGCATAATTGCATCAGAAGAACATCGTCCGCTAAAAACGACTAAAGCGACTTTTCAGCGTTTGTTGAAGATTGTAGAAGTTCTTCCGCATTATTTTGTGGGTTCGGATGCGGACCTGCCGATCGTGGGCGGTTCGAAGACTACCCATGCCCATTATCAAGGTGGGCGTCATGCTTTTCCTTTAGCAGCAGCTGAAATAGAACGACCATTTACTTTGCAAGGTTTTCCTAGTATCACTGCCGGTATCGTAAAATGGCCGATGTCTGTGATTCGATTGCAAGGGAAAAAACAAAGGGATTTAGTTGAGGCAGCCAATAAGATTCTAACAAATTGGCAGACTTATTCGGATGAACCGTTGGAAATCATTGCACAAGCAACTGATGGAACACAACATCATACGATTACACCCATTGCTCGTCGAACGGGGGATCATTTTGAATTGGATCTTGTTTTACGCGATAACAATGTCTCAGCAGAATTTCCTGACGGAATCTTTCATTTGCATCCAGAGGTTCAACACATTAAAAAAGGAATTTTGGATTTAAATGATGTGATGGGATCAGTAGTACTGGCGCCACATTTAGAAACAGAACTAAAAGAAGTGGAACAGTATTTGTTAGGACAAGAAAATACGCTGGCTGATTATCATCAAAAATGGGCAGATCAATTAAAAACAGACAACCAAATTACAGTTGAAAATGTGACCGAGATCGTCCAAAAGGCTGTTGGAAAAATTTTTGTGCGCGGATTGGAAGATGCGAGTGTTTTCAAACGCGATAGTGAAGGGCAGCTAGGCTTTTTACGATTTATCCATACGTTGTAGAAAAAAGTGATAGAAATAAAAGCGATTGAATACGTTAAAAGAGCGGCGCTAGTGCGCGGCTCTTTTTGTATAATCTAGGAAAAACGGAAATCTTTCATCGGTTAGTAGGAAAGCAAATAAGGATTGTGTTAAAATATGGCTATCTTAAATGCGAGGAAATGAACTTTTATGAAATTATTAGCGATGGATACATCCAATCAAACACTAGCTGTGGCAGTTTTAGAGGATGAAAATGTACTAGCTCACTTTCAATTAAATCGAAAGCTAAATCACAGTTTGTCCTTGATGCCGGCAATCGAAACAGTGATGCAAGCAAGCGGGTTAAAACCGACTGATTTGGATCGGATTGTTGTAGCTAAAGGTCCTGGTTCTTATACAGGGATCCGGATTGCAGTAACAACGGCTAAAACATTAGCTGAAACTTTAAAAATCGAGTTGACAACAGTTTCTAGTTTGGCAGTCATTGCTGGGAACGTACAAACAAATAAGTTGATCGTTCCATTGATGGATGCACGGCGAAACAATGTTTATGCAGGTGTTTATCAGTGGGAAAATCAGCTAGTAAATCATTTAGCAGATCGTCACATCGCGTTAGCAGATTTATTGAAACAAATAAAGCAACCAGCAGTTTTTGTTGGTGAAACAGCTAAATTCAAAGAACAGATCCTATCAGTATTACCGGAAGCTGAAATTTCTGAAGCAGATGAAGTAAACTTGCCAAATGGATTGATCTTAGGAAAATTAGGTCTTTCTGCGAAACCAATCGAAAATATTCATGAAGTGGTCCCAGAATATTTGAAACGGGTGGAGGCAGAAGAAAAATGGCTGGAAACACATCAATCTGAGGGCGATAACTATGTTGAAAAAATTTAGCGGATTAGTAAAGACCGTTTTATATGGAAGACAAGCGCCTTTTAGTGAAAAATCGATTGGACTGCAAGGTGAGGAGTATTTAATGCGAAAAATCGGTGATCGAGATATCAAAGAGTTGATAGCACTTGAACGAGATGTGTATTTTGGCGAGACCCCTTGGACAAAAAGTGCCTTTCTTTCCGAAATTCATTCACCAATCCCGCATTTATATATTTGTATTGTAACCAAACAAGCAGAAATCGCTGGATTTATCGGCAGCCGTTTGATTGGAAATGATACTCATATTACAAATATTGCAGTGGGAACCGCATTTCAAAATCGTGGAATAGGGAAGCTGTTGATTGACGAAGTAGAAAATTTCGCTATAATGAACGATTGTGCAACGCTCTCTTTAGAAGTTCGGCTCAGCAATACAGATGCTCAACGACTGTATCGACGGTTGGGATTCTCTGCTCGGAATATTCAAAAAAATTATTACACCGAGGATAATGAAGATGCGTTAGATATGATCAAACATTTGGAAGTGAGATAAGTTGGATGAATTAGCCAGAACAATTTGGGAAATCAGCCACGCGGCATATACAGATGATGCACCATGGACAGCAGAACAATTTGCCAGTGATATGAAACTGGCTCATAGTCATTACTTTGTTGAAAAAACTGAAACTGCAGCTTTTTTAGGATTTCATCAAGTTTGTGATGAAATCGAAATCACAAATATCGCGACTAAAATAAAAGGTCGAGGGTATGGCACACAGTTGCTGGAGCGCCTACTGGACTATGCAAAAGTACACCAAATCGCGACTATTTTTTTAGAAGTCCGTGCTTCGAATCACGCGGCACGTCTTTTTTATGAGAAGTTTGGTTTCTTAGAAATCGGCAGGCGCAAAAATTATTATCAGCATCCGCAAGAAGATGCAGTGCTGATGTCTTTGAAAGTAGGAAAAGCAGATGAATGAAACAGAACTCATTTTGGCGATTGAAAGCAGCTGCGATGAAACAAGTGTTGCAGTGGTTGAAAACGGTGAAAAGATTTTATCTAATATTGTGGCATCACAAATTAATAGCCACAAACGTTTTGGCGGAGTTGTACCAGAAGTAGCTAGCCGTCATCATGTTGAACAAATTACGATCTGTATTGAAGAAGCATTGACAGAAGCAGCGGTCGAAGCTAAAGATCTTCAGGCAGTGGCAGTAACTTATGGCCCAGGACTTGTCGGAGCATTATTGATCGGTCTAAGTGCCGCAAAGGCTTTTGCTTGGGCAAACGGATTGCCGCTATTGCCAATCAACCATATGGCTGGACACATCTATGCGGCACGTTTGGTTGAACCGTTGGAATTTCCTTTAATGGCTCTGCTAGTCAGCGGTGGTCATACGGAATTGGTTTACATGGAACAAGACGGTTCATTTGAGATTATTGGCGAGACTCGCGATGATGCTGCTGGTGAAGCTTATGATAAAGTTGGCCGTGTGTTAGGTCTTAGTTATCCAAGCGGAAAAGAAATCGATGAACTGGCTCATCAAGGAGAAGATACCTATGATTTCCCTCGTGCCATGATTAAGGAAGATAATTTTGATTTTAGCTTTAGCGGTTTGAAGAGCGCATTTATTAATTTAACGCACAACGCTGAACAACGGGGAGAAGTATTGGAACATAAAAATCTAGCCGCTAGTTTTCAGGCAAGTGTCGTTGAAGTATTAGTTACAAAGACGGTCAAAGCTTGCAAAACATACCCGGTCAAACAATTAATCGTGGCTGGCGGAGTAGCGGCTAATCGTGGTTTAAGAGAAGAAATGGCGCGCGTGCTAAGTCAAGAACTGCCTGCTATAAAGTTGATCGTACCGCCATTACGTTTATGCGGAGACAATGCAGCAATGATCGGAGCAGCAGCTCATGTAGAATTGCAAAAAAAGCACTTTGCAGGAATGACTTTAAACGCTGATCCAAGTTTGGCTTTTCAACACATCTAAAGTTTGCCTCAATCAAAAATGATTGAAGAAATAAAAATAGTCAGTCAACTTCCTCGAATTTTTTCGAGGAAGTTTTTTCATTCTATTTCACAAATGTGGTTGATACTTTCTAGTTATTCCGTTATTATGAATAAAAATAAATAATTTTGAGATATTGACGAATTAATATTCAAAATGGGGGCGTTAGTATGACGAGTATTTTTCAAGGGAGAAGTTTTTTAAAAGAAATTGATTTCACTAAAAATGAATTGCTTTACTTAATTGACTTTGCGGCTCATTTAAAAGCATTGAAGCAACAAAACATTCCGCATAATTATTTAGCTGGGAAAAATATTGCCTTATTATTTGAGAAAACATCCACTCGCACACGCTCAGCTTTTACAACTGCGGCGATTGATTTGGGCGCACATCCTGAATATTTAGGAAAAAATGACATCCAACTGGGAAAAAAAGAATCTGTGGAAGACACCGCTAAAGTTTTAGGCAGTATGTTTGATGGTATCGAGTACCGCGGTTTTTCACAAGCAACAGTTGAGGCATTGGCGGCTCATTCCAGGGTACCTGTTTGGAATGGGCTAACCGACCAGTGGCATCCGACCCAGATGTTGGCGGATTTTTTGACGATCAAGGAACACTTTGGAAAATTAACAGGATTGACTTTGGCGTATGTCGGTGATGGGCGAAACAACATGGCCAATTCACTTTTGATCACCGGAGCTATTTTAGGGGTGAATATTTCAATCGTAGCGCCAAAAAAACTTTTTCCAGCAAATGATTTGATAGCATTGGCTGAAAAATACGCTGAAGAAACTGGCGCAAACATTTTAATCACGGATGCTATTGATCAAGGTGTTGAGCAAGCCGATATTATTTATACAGATGTCTGGGTATCGATGGGAGAAGAAGACGCGTATCAAGAACGAATCGAGTTGTTATTGCCTTATCAAGTCAATCAAGCATTGATGGAAAAAACGCACAAGAAAGAAACAATCTTTTTACATTGTTTGCCGGCGTTTCATGATCTTGAAACAAAAGTTGCCAAAGAGATTCAAGCAACATATGGTCTAACAGAATTGGAAGTGACCGATGAAGTCTTTCGCGGCAAGAATGCCTTGCAATTTCAACAAGCTGAAAATCGGATGCACACGATTAAAGCAGTGATGGCGGCGACACTGGGTAATTTGTTTATTCCTCATCCATAAAAAACTTTTCTTGACTAGTCAGATGAAGAATTTTCTGTTAGTATAATGCCAGATAATTATTTCATTGATGAAAAAGAGAAGTCTATGGTCTGTTTTGCAGCGAGTTCGGGCAGGTGAGAGCCGGATAAACAAAAATAGAGGGCGCACTTTTGAGATGAAACGGCAGCTACCGTTATAGTCTAAGTTGGTCGTTTACGACAATAAGAGTGGTACCGCGGGAATTCTCGTCTCTGATGTATTTTATACATCAGGGGCTTTTTTTTTCGAATTCTTATATAATAAACGTGACCTGTGCAGTTTTAAATGTGCAGAAAATCGTTTTTCCATTTACCAAGCTTAGAATCTTAGCCGTCGCTTTTTCATTAATGTGAATTGGGAGGAAATTTGGATGAATAATAAAGAAATTGTTGCACAAGCTGTTTTTGAAGCAGTCAAAGAGAACCTAACACTGCCGGAAGTAGCACGTTTGCTAGAAAATCCGAAATCAGTAGATCATGGAGATGTCGCGTTTCCCACTTTTGCGCTTGCCAAAGCTTTTCGTAAAGCACCACAGCAGATTGCTGCGGAACTAGCGGAAAAAATCGATACAACAGCTTTTGAAAAAATTGAAGTAGTTGGTCCGTACTTGAATTTCTTTATGAAAAAAGAAGTTATTTCAAGTATGGTATTAAAACAAATCGCCAAAGAAGCCAAACATTTTGGCGACAGCACTATTGGTAATGAGGGCAATGTTACGATTGATATGTCTTCTCCTAATATTGCTAAACCAATTTCCATGGGACATTTACGTTCAACGGTGATCGGTAATTCTATCAGTTTGATTTTAAGTAAAATCGGCTATAACCCAATCAAGATCAATCACTTAGGCGACTGGGGCACACAATTTGGCAAGTTAATCGTCGCTTACAAAAAATGGGGCTCAGAAGAAAAAGTCAAAGCGGAGCCAATCAATGAATTACTGCGTCTATATGTGGAATTCCATGAAAAAGCTGAAACAGAGCCTGAATTAAATGATGAAGCGCGGGCTTGGTTCAAACGTTTAGAAGAAGATGACGAAGAAGCATTGGGATTATGGAAATGGTTCCGTAGCGAATCGTTAAAAGAATTCAATAAAATCTACAGCATGCTGGAAGTTGAGTTTGATTCATACAACGGCGAAGCCTTTTATAACGATAAAATGGATGAAGTCGTTACGATGCTAGAAGAAAAACATTTATTACAAACAAGTGAAGGTGCAGAAATCGTCGATCTTGAAAAATATGACTTGAATCCTGCATTGATTAAAAAATCTGATGGCGCCACTTTATACATTACTCGTGATTTGTCTGCTGCACTTTATCGCAAACGTGAATATAATTTTGTTAAATCATTATATGTAGTTGGGAATGAACAGAGCGGACACTTCAAGCAGTTAAAAGCTGTCTTAAAAGAGATGTCTTTTGATTGGTCTGATGAAATGGTCCACATCCCTTTTGGCTTGATCACAAAAGATGGCAAAAAGTTGTCAACGCGTAAAGGAAAAATCGTTTTATTAGAAGAAGTGTTGAATGAAGCCAAAGACCTAGCCTTCAAACAAATCCAAGAAAAAAATCCTGATCTGCCGAATAAAGAAGAAGTGGCTCATCAAGTCGGCGTCGGCGCAGTTATTTTCCATGATCTGAAAAATGATCGTCTGAATAACTTCGACTTCAACTTAGAAGAAGTGGTCCGTTTTGAAGGAGAAACTGGACCATACGTGCAATATACGCATGCTCGTGCGATGTCAATTTTAGAAAAAGCCAACTTTATGGTTGATCCAGAAGCAGTCTACGCCTTAAATGATGCTGATAGCTGGGAAATCATCAAGTTATTACAAAGCTATCCAGAAGTCGTGATGCAAGCGGCTGATCAATACGAACCATCAGTGATCGCCAAGCATTCTATCAGAGTAGCGCAAGCTTTCAACAAGTATTATGCCCACACAAAAGTACTCGTTGAGGATGAACAAAAAGATGCGCGTCTTGCACTAGTTCATGCAGTGACGGTCATCTTGAAAGAAGATCTACGTCTGTTAGGGGTTCATGCACCGAATAAAATGTAATTTATAATTAATCCGATCGGTCAAACGCTGAGAATGGGTTTAAAATAAAACAAAAAGGAAACTTGGTTAACCAAGTTTCCTTTTTTGTTTGGATATTTAATGGTTTGAAAAGATAAAATCAAGCTTGGGTAAAAATAGTTCCTTGTTCAGGATTTTGTAAAAAGTTTGCGACTTTCTCTGCATCTTCGGCTGTTTTTGAAATAATGATGATCGTATCAAAACTTGCCATCGTCGCTACGATCAATTCACTGGAAAGATCATCTAAGACCGAAGCTAATAGATGCGCATTATCCGGTAAAGTGCTGACGATGGTCATAAATTGAACAGTAGCGACTTTGACGATTACATCACTGGTCATTCGGATCAAGCGTTTGATATCATCATCTTCAGTCGGTGCTTGATGTTCTTGAAACAATTCAAAGCGCGGTTTGCCGGATTCATCGATCGTTTTTACGATCTTTAAGTCGCGGATGTCTCTTGAAATGGTTGCTTGAGTTGCTGAGACATGGTGTTGCTGCAAGTAATCCATCAATTCATTTTGATTACGAATCGGATTTTCCGAAATAATTTGTTTGATTAATTCATGGCGGTCTTTTTTTCGCATAAAAATCTCCTTATTCCTGATAATACATTTTTATTAGAAACGTTGAGTCGACAATCTAGAGACGTCGATCAGAAAACAAGCAGTCATTCTTGATAGTAATAAAAATTAATCGTTTGTTTGTCGCTGGAATCAGCAGTGGCTTTGGATCTGTCCGTCTTAAGTTGTGAAATCAACCAATTAAATAATAATTATGCACTCAGTATAGCAGAAAAAGTTTTTTTGAGCAGTATTCCTACATAAATATTAATCTCCATTTCAGGTAAGAAAAAAAGATTGATTTATTAAAAAGACTCTTGTATAATTACTAATTGTGTGTAGGCGACTACGCAACTAAAATCCACATTTTGACTTGATTTGTAAAGCGGTGCTGCATCGTCAGTTCTTTACAAAAAAGAGAGCAAAAGAGGAAAACAAAAACCAATTGGAGGAAACACAAATGTCAGTATTGTCTATGAAACAATTACTAGAAGCCGGCGTACACTTTGGTCACCAAACTCGTCGCTGGAACCCAAAAATGAAGAAATATATCTTCACAGAAAGAAACGGAATCTACATCATTGACTTGCAAAAAACAGTCAAATTAGTAGACGTTGCTTACGATTACATGAAAGATGTTGCTGAAGACGGCGGCGTTGCATTGTTCGTAGGTACTAAAAAACAAGCTCAAGAAGCAATCAAAGAAGAAGCAATCCGCGCTGGTCAATACTATGTAAACCACCGTTGGTTAGGCGGAACTTTAACAAACTGGGATACAATCCAAAAACGTATCGCTCGTTTGAAACAAATCAACGCTATGGAACAAGACGGTACTTTCGAAGTATTGCCTAAAAAAGAAGTTGTTGGTTTAAATAAAGAACGTGAACGTTTAGAAAAATTCTTAGGCGGTATCGCTGATATGCCTCGCATCCCTGATGTTATGTATATCGTTGATCCTCGTAAAGAACGTATCGCTGTTCAAGAAGCTCAAAAATTAAACATTCCAATCGTAGCAATGGTTGATACAAACTGCGATCCAGATGAAATCGACGTAGTTATCCCTTCAAACGATGACGCTATCCGTGCTGTGAAATTGATCACTGCTAAAATGGCTGACGCTTTCATCGAAGGCAATCAAGGGGAAGACCAAGTAGCTGAAGAAGACTTCGTAAGTGAAGATGGCGGACAAGCAACTTCAATCGAAGAAATCGTTGATGTAGTGGAAGGCGACAACGCTTCTACTGAATCAGCTGAATAATTTAGTAGCATATGCTGCTTCAAAGTAAATATTTTCCTTTGAAGCAGCTTTTTTAGAAAAATTAAGGAGGCCTTTTTAAAATGGCAGACGTAACAGCTAAAATGGTAAAAGAACTACGCGACATGACTGGCGTAGGGATGATGGATGCAAAACGAGCATTAGTAGAAGTAGAAGGCGATATTGAAAAAGCTGTCGATCTTTTACGTGAAAAAGGTATGGCTAAAGCAGCTAAGAAAAATGACCGTATCGCCGCTGAAGGCTTAGCTTCAGTTGCAATCCATGGAAATACTGCTGCAATCGTAGAAGTCAACTCTGAAACAGACTTCGTTTCTAAAAATGAAATGTTCCAAAACTTAGTTAAAGAAATCGCAGAATTAGTTGCTGAACACAAACCAGCTGACATGGATGCAGCGATGAAATTAACAAATGCTAAAGGTGAAACTTTAGACGCAGCATTGATCGAAGCAACTCAAGTTATTGGTGAAAAAATCAATTTCCGTCGTTTTAAAGTTGTTGAAAAAGATGACAATGCAGCATTTGGCGGCTACTTACACATGGGCGGACGCATTGCTGTTTTAGCTCTATTGAACGGTACAACTGACGAAACAGTTGCCAAAGACGTTGCAATGCATGTTGCGGCTATCAACCCTCGTTACGTTGACGAAAGTCAAATCCCAGATTCAGAATTAGAACATGAAAAAACAGTTCTAACTGAACAAGCATTAAATGAAGGCAAACCAGCAAATATCGTTGAAAAAATGGTTATTGGCCGTTTGAACAAATTTAAAGCAGAAATCGCTTTGGTAGACCAACCATTCGTTAAAGATCCTGATATGACTGTCGAAAAATATGTATCTGCTAAAGGTGCGACAGTTGAAAGCTTCGTTCGTTTCGAAGTCGGCGAAGGTATCGAAAAACGCGAAGATAACTTTGTTGAAGAAGTTATGAGCCAAATCAAAAAATAATTCTGTTTTTTTAACAGTCGGGAACGCACGGAAAATGTGCGCTCCCTTTTTTTAAGCAAATTCAAATTTGAGTGGCTTCAAAGGCAGAGTATGCTAAAATATCAATAGAGTGACAGTGGAGGTATTAAGATGGATGAACCAAAGTATAAACGTGTAGTATTGAAACTTAGTGGTGAAGCTTTAGCGGGCGATGAGAAGTTTGGCATCAATCCGCCGGTGATCAAAGAAATCGTTGAAGAAATCAAAGAGGTCCATGATCTAGGGATCGAAATGGCCATCATTGTTGGCGGCGGAAACATTTGGCGCGGACAGATTGGTGCGCAAATGGGAATGGAACGTGCACAAGCAGATTATATGGGCATGTTAGCAACTGTGATGAATGCTTTGGCATTGCAAGATGCCTTGGAAAATATCGATGTGCCGACCCGTGTTCAAACATCAATCGAAATGCGTCAAATTGCCGAACCGTATATTCGTCGTAAAGCAGAACGTCATCTTGAAAAAGGTCGAATCGTAATTTTTGCCGGCGGAACAGGGAACCCTTATTTCTCAACAGATACTACAGCAGCTTTACGAGCAGCAGAAGTAAATGCTGACGTGATCTTAATGGCGAAAAACAACGTCGATGGCGTTTATTCCGCTGATCCAAAACTTGATGAAAATGCAGTGAAGTATGAGGAATTGACTCATTTAGATGTGATTGCGAAAGGATTGCAAGTCATGGATTCAACAGCAAGCTCATTAAGTATGGACAATGATATTCCACTTGTTGTCTTTAATTTAAATGAACCAGGAAATATTAAGCGTGTTGTGCTCGGTGAGAACATCGGAACGACAGTAAGGGGGAAATAAAATGGCAGATGCAGTAATGAACGAAACGAAAGATAAAATGAAAAAAGCTCAAGAGTCTTTGCAACGTCAATTAGGTCAAATTCGTGCTGGACGCGCAAATGCAAGTTTGCTTGACCGAATCTCAGTTGATTACTACGGTGTCCCAACACCAGTCAATCAAATGGCATCGATCACGATTCCAGAAGCACGTGTACTAATGGTGACACCTTTTGATAAAAATATGATCAAAGATGTTGAAAAAGCAATCATGGCCAGCGATATCGGACTTAATCCAGCCAATGACGGCAATGTGATTCGTTTGGTGATTCCTCAACTAACGGAAGAACGCCGTAAAGAATTAGCTAAAGAAGTGAAGAAAGAATCAGAAGGCGCAAAAATCGCTGTTCGTAATATCCGCCGTGATGCGATGGATGATTATAAAAAACAACAAAAAAATGGCGACTTGACAGAAGACGACCTGCGTAGTGTTGAAAAAGATATTCAAACGTTAACTGACGATAATATCAAAGCAATCGATCAAATCGTTGCTGAAAAAGAAAAAGAATTATTAGAAGTTTAATTTAGCGGCTGATATGCATTGATTGCATATCAGCTTTTTTTATTTTAGATGTGGGTTGTAGTGTAAACAAACGCTCTTGCTGAAAAAGCCAAAAATACGATTGGAGTAAACCGAAAGTATGCAATTACCGCAACGAAAGTTTGAAAAAAGTCTAAATACCCATAGATATACATAGGCAAGCATTTAGATTATTGCTATAATGGCTGATGAATCTAAATGCTTGTTTGTTTTCTGAGAAATTTGGAGAACGAGACAGCACTATGTATCATGTAAAAGTAGGAGGGAAAACATGGTCTTACGTTTTTTTCCACAGAAAAAAAAATATACACCGGAAGAGTCTGCATTCATTTTCGACCCTGAAGGTGCGGTACCAAAACATATTGCAATCATTATGGACGGCAATGGACGCTGGGCACAAAACCGCCGGCTGCCAAGAATCGCTGGTCATAAAGAAGGAATGGAAACCGTCAAAAAAATCACGAAACATGCCAATCGTTTAGGTGTCAAAGTACTGACACTGTATGCCTTTTCGACTGAAAATTGGAAGCGTCCTGAAGAAGAAGTGAAATTTCTAATGCAGCTGCCAGTCGATTTCTTTGATACTTTTGTACCAGAATTGATTGAAGAAAATGTTCGAGTCCACGTGATGGGATATGAAGAATACCTGCCAGCTCACACACAAGATGCGGTCAAACGTGCAATCGAACAAACTGCACAAAACGATGGACTTATTTTAAATTTTGCCTTGAATTATGGCAGCCGGGCTGAGATTGTTACAGCAATCCAGCAAATGGCTCAAGAAGTCAAAGACGAACAACTCGCTGTTGAAGCAATTACTGATGATGTGGTTGGAGATCATTTAATGACGGGCTTTTTGCCGCAAGAATTGCGCGATCCAGAGTTAGTCGTGCGAACAAGTGGGGAAGAGCGAATCAGCAATTTCTTGCTATGGCAATTGGCTTATAGCGAATTATATTTTACAAAAGCTTTATGGCCTGATTTTGATGGGGATCATTTGAAAGCTGCAATCGCTGCTTTTCAACAAAGAAATCGGCGCTTTGGTGGTTTAGATAAGGGGGAGAAAAAATGAGACAGCGAGTAATCACTGCAGTTGTCGCTTTAGTGATCTTTATTCCGATTCTTTATGTCGGCGGGATCGCTGTAGAAATAGCAGCAGCAGTATTAGCAGGGGTGGGTGTGTACGAATTATTCCGGATGAGAGGTCTCGCAATTTTGAGCTCTGAAGGGGTACTTTCAATATTAGGAGCAGTCTTTCTCGTCTTACCGGCTGAACGCTGGTTGCCATTTTTAAATGAACGCGATGGCAATTTTCTATTGTTTTATTTAACAGTGATGATTATTTTAGGGATTTCTGTCGTATCGAAAAATGCTTATACGATTGATGAGGCTGGTTTTCCAGTCGTTACAAGTTTATATGTCGGCATGGGTTTTCAAAATCTGGTTACCGCACGAGCAGATAGTTTAGCTATTTTATTGTTTGCTTTCTTTGTTGTTTGGTCAACGGATATTGGTGCGTACATGGTAGGTAGACAGATCGGCAAACATAAACTATGGCCAGATATCTCACCTAATAAAACGATTGAAGGAGCATTGGGCGGAATTGCCAGTGCAGTTGTAATAGCTGTTATCTTTATTTTGATTCAACCGCAAGTGTTCCAACACAATCTAGTGACGATGATTATCTTTACGATTATTTTTTCAATCGTTGGACAGTTTGGTGATTTAGTGGAATCTGCTATTAAGCGTCATTATGGAGTAAAAGATTCAGGGAAGATCTTACCTGGACACGGCGGCATTTTAGACCGTTTCGACAGCATGCTGTTTGTTTTTCCAATGATGCATCTATTAGGCGTATTTTAAAGAGCGGCAACGCTCTTTTTTTAAATTTTCTCTGAAAAGAGCTGTATTTTTCTAAGTCTGTGATAAACTAATTCTAATAAATGAATGAAGGTAGGAAAATTATGCGTACGATTATTACATTTTTGATCGTTTTTGGTGTTCTTGTGATCGTTCATGAGTTTGGTCACTTTTTCTTTGCGAAACGTTCAGGAATTTTGGTTCGAGAATTTTCAATCGGTATGGGACCAAAACTAATTGCTCACATGGGCAAAGATGGTACTACTTATACATTGCGCTTGCTGCCAATCGGTGGATATGTCCGAATGGCTGGTTTAGAAGACGAAGAGACCGAATTGAGTCCAGGAATGCCATTGTCTGTTGAATTGACTGCTGAAAATGAAGTACGTCGAATCAATGTCAGCAAAAAAGTCCAATTGCCTAATAGTATTCCAATGGAATTAATTTCAGCAGACTTAGTGGATGACTTGACGATCAAAGGGTATGTAAATGGCGATGAGAGCCAAGAGACGATCTATAAAGTTCAGCATGATGCAACAGTCATTGAAGAAAGCGGGACTGAAGTTCGGATCGCGCCGCGAGATGTTCAATTTCAATCAGCAAAACTAGGTGCGCGAATCATGACAAATTTTGCCGGACCAATGAATAATTTTATTTTGACAATCGTATTGTTCATCGCTTTAGCATTCTTGCAAGGCGGTGTGGCCGATTTCCAGACAAATCAGATCGGTACAGTCCAAGCTGGTAGTCCAGCGGCGGCAGCTGGACTGAAAGATCATGACACGATCATTGCTGTTGACGGAGAAAAAATTTCTTCATGGGATGATCTAACAAGTAATGTTACGAAAAAACCAGGAGAAAAGTTGAGTGTCACAATCGAACAAAATGGCAAACAAAAAACGGTCCAACTGACACCGAAAAGTGTGAAGAGTAATGGTCAAAAAGTTGGTCAAATCGGAGTGACACCGTATCTCAAAACTGGTTTTCTAGATAAAGTTGTCGGCGGATTGACTCAGTCATGGGAACTGACTAAAAATATTTTTAGTGCTTTGGGGTCATTGTTTAGCGGATTTAGTTTGGATAAACTAGGCGGTCCTGTGATGATGTATCAAATGTCTGCGGAAGCTTCACGTGCCGGATTCAAAAACGTAATCTATTTGATGGCAGTGCTATCAGTCAACTTAGGGATTGTCAATCTATTGCCCGTTCCGGCATTTGATGGCGGCAAAATCTTATTGAATCTGATCGAAGGAATTCGTGGGAAACCGCTTGATCCAGATAAAGAAGGGTTGATCACGATGGTCGGCTTTGGTTTTATTATGCTTTTGATGATTTTAGTGACTTGGAACGATATCCAGCGTTTCTTCTTTTAAATGAAAGGATCGAAATTTTTCGATCCTTTTTCTAATGCAATCATAAATAAAAACAGGTATACTGGATCATACTTGAAAAAGTGAAGGAGATGTCATTTTGTCTAAAAATCGTGAACTGTTTGAAAATTTATTACGACAAATTGAATTAGCTGAAGCTGAGCAGCAACTTGCAGAAATCCAAGCGTCAGCAATCCAAGAAGTTGTTGTTCATGAGAAATCTCGTATGTGGGAATTTTTTATCCAAACACCACAAATTTGGCCAGCTAAATTGTTTTATACATTCCATCAAAAATTACAATTGGCTTTTCAATCGATCGCAAAAGTAAAATTACATATTGTACCAGCAGACAATCATTTCGAAGAAGCGCTTTTGCAAAGTTATTGGCAACTGGCATTGAGTGAGCAAGATTGTGATACGCCACTTGTTAAGCAAGTTTTAAGTCAAACATTGCCATTGATCCAAGATAAGCGGATTGTTTTGTTAATCGACAATGATACTGTTATCCCATTTTTGAAACAGCAATATTTACCGCTGATCGAAGAGAACTTAGTTTCCTATGGGTTTCCGCATTTGCGAATCGATCCGGAAGTAGACAAAGAGCAAGCAGATAAAAAATTACAAGAATTCGAAGTCCGAAAAAAAGAGCAAGCACAAGTAATGCAGGAACAAGCGGCTGCTAGTTTGGCGCAATACGAATCGAAGAAAAAAGAGAAGAAAGAAAGTGCCGCTCAGTTTGATGGACCCATTCAAATGGGACGGAATATCCCGGCAGATGAATCCATTACACCAATGGGGAATATTATTGAAGAAGAACGCCGAATCACTATCGAAGGCTTCATTTTTGATAAGGAAGTCCGTGAGCTGCGTTCAAAACGGAAAATCTTAATCTTAAAAATGACGGATTATACGTCATCATTTGTAGTGAAAAAATTCTCTAATGGAGAAAAAGATGAAGCGATTTTTGATGCGATTGCGAATAATAGCTGGATTCGTGTGCGAGGAAGTGTCCAAGAAGACACATTCATGCGGGATCTAGTCATGAACGCACAAGATATCCAAGAAGTTAAACACCCACAACGCCAAGATACCGCAACTGAGAAACGTTCGGAATTACATTTGCATACTAATATGAGTACGATGGATGCAATCAACAGTGCAAGTGAATTGGTTGCTCAAGCAGGAAAATGGGGTCATAAAGCCATTGCGATCACGGATCATGGCGGTGCACAATCTTTTCCAGAAGCCCATGCGGCAGGAAAAAAGGCCGGCGTGAAAATTTTGTACGGTGTTGAAGCGAATGTTGTCTCTGATGGCGTACCAATCGCCTACAACGACGCACACCAATCGTTGACTGACGCTACTTATGTAGTCTTTGACGTGGAAACTACTGGTTTGTCAGCGGTTTACGATACAATTATTGAACTTGCCGCGGTCAAAATGCACAAAGGAAATGTAGTCGAAACATTTGAAGAATTTATTGATCCTGGGCATCCATTGTCAGAAACGACGATTAATTTAACGGGGATCACGGATGAAATGGTTCGCGGTTCCAAACCAGAAAAAGAAGTTATGGAATTGTTTGAACAATTTTGTGAAGGCGCGATTCTCGTTGCCCATAATGCGACATTTGATATTGGTTTTATCAATACTACTTACGTTCGACACGATATGGCTGAAACAGCGAATCCAGTTATCGATACGTTGGAAATGGCACGGTTTTTGTATCCTGAATTTAAACGTTTTGGTTTAGGCGTTTTGACAAAAAAATTCGGGGTCAATTTGGAGCAGCATCACCGAGCAGTTTATGATGCGGAAGCTACCGGTCACTTGGCATGGATCTTCGTGAAAGAAGCAATCGAAAAGCATGAGATGAATTATCATGATCAACTGAATGATCATGTAGGTGAGGGGGACTCCTATAAACGGGCACGACCATTCCATGCAACGATTTTGGCGAAAAATCAAGATGGTTTAAAAGATCTATTCAAACTGATCTCAATGTCTAATGTGGAGTATTTTGAACGGGTACCACGAATCCCTCGTTCACAATTAAGCAAAATGCGAGAGAATCTTTTAATAGGCTCGGCTTGTTCACAAGGTGAGATCTTTGAAGCGATGATGCAAAAAGGTGTGGAAGAAGCGAAAACTCGAGCAGCATTTTATGATTACATTGAAGTAATGCCAAAGGCTGTTTACGCACCGCTGATCGAACAAGAGTTGGTGAAAAGTGAAGCTGATTTGGAAGATATTTTGCGGAATTTGATTCAGATCGGAAAAGAATTAAACAAAACCGTTGTCGCAACAGGGAACGTACACTATTTAAATAAAGAAGACGCGATCTATCGAAAAATTTTGATCAGCTCAATGGGCGGTGCCAATCCGTTGAATCGTCACAGTTTGCCAGATGTTCATTTCCGGACAACAGATGAAATGCTGCAAGCTTTCAGTTTTTTGGGACCTGAATTAGCAAAAGAAATCGTTGTCGATGGACCGAATACGATTGTTGACAGCTGTGAAGAGATCATCCCAGTTAAAGATGCTCTGTACACACCTAAAATTCCTGGTTCAGAAGAAGAAATCAAAAAATTAAGTTATGATCGAGCGCGGGAATTGTATGGAGACCCGCTACCTGACATTATCGAGAAACGGTTAGAAAAAGAATTGACCTCGATTATCGGAAATGGGTTTTCCGTGATCTATTTAATCGCTCAAAAATTAGTACACAAAAGTAATGCGGATGGCTATTTAGTTGGCTCGCGTGGATCGGTAGGATCAAGTTTTGTTGCCACGATGACCGGGATCACCGAAGTAAATCCACTGCCGCCACATTATTATTGTCCTGAGTGTCAGTATTCAGAGTTTTTTGAAGATGGTTCTTACGGGTCTGGTTTTGATATGCCAGAAAAAAACTGTCCTAAATGCGGTGCACGACTATACAAAGATGGGCACGACATTCCCTTTGAAACATTCTTAGGCTTCCACGGAGATAAAGTTCCCGATATCGATTTAAACTTTTCGGGGGATTATCAATCAGAAGCTCACAACTATACAAAAGTATTATTTGGTGAGGAATATGTGTATCGTGCCGGGACGATTGGTACGGTTGCTGATAAAACAGCGTATGGATTTGTTAAGGGATATGAACGCGACCATAATTTACATTTTCGCAATGCCGAGGTAGATCGATTAGCTAAAGGAGCAACTGGAGTTAAGCGAACGACTGGACAACATCCAGGAGGGATAATCGTTATTCCTGATTATATGGATGTTTATGATTTTACACCGATCCAGTTTCCAGCAGATGACCGAAATTCAGAATGGAAGACAACGCACTTTGATTTCCATTCGATTCATGATAATGTATTGAAACTTGATATACTAGGTCACGATGATCCAACCGTGATTCGGATGCTGCAAGAATTATCAGGAATCGATCCAAAAACAATCCCGACAGATGATCCTGAAGTGATGAAAATCTTTTCAGGTCCGCAAATTTTAGGGGTTGAGCCAGATCAGATTTATTCTAAAACAGGAACATTAGGGATTCCTGAGTTTGGAACGCGATTTGTTCGTGGAATGTTAGAAGAAACCAGTCCAACAACGTTTGCTGAATTGTTGCAGATTTCCGGTTTGTCTCATGGGACAGATGTTTGGCTGGGCAATGCGGAAGAATTAATCAGCCGCGGAGAAGCAAACTTAGCGCAAGTGATTGGTTGTCGGGATGACATCATGGTTTATTTGATCCATGCAGGCCTTGACAGTGGAATGGCCTTCAAAATTATGGAGACTGTTCGTAAAGGTCAGTGGAATAAAATTGATGCTGAATTACGTGAAACCTATTTAACGGCGATGAAAGAAAATAATGTGCCTGACTGGTATATTGATTCATGTTCGAAGATCAAGTATATGTTTCCTAAAGCCCATGCGGCAGCGTATGTGTTGATGGCATTGCGGGTCGCTTATTTTAAAGTTTATTTCCCCATCCTGTATTATTGTGCCTATTTTTCAGTGCGTGCAGACGATTTTGATTTAGTGGCGATGGCAAAAGGCAAAGACGCGGTAAAAGCGGCAATGAAAGCTATCACAGATAAAGGAATGGACGCTTCAACGAAAGAGAAAAATCAGTTGACCGTCTTGGAATTGTGCAATGAAATGCTGGAACGCGATTTCCATTTTGGAATGATCGATCTGTATAAATCCGATGCGCATGACTTTGTAATCGATGGTGATACGCTGATTGCACCATTTCGTGCGGTGCCTGGACTGGGTCTGAACGTAGCCAACCAAATCGTAGAAGCACGTAAAGACGGGATTTTCTTATCAAAAGAAGATTTGGCTTCTCGCGGTAAAGTATCAAAGACATTAATCGAGTACATGGATACCCATGGTGTCTTGAAAGACCTACCGGATGAAAACCAACTTTCACTCTTCGATATGTAAAGAAAAGGATAATTTCTGGGTTAAAATGAAAGAAATTCTCATCATGAAAATGCTGAGGTTGAATTTTCAATGAAATTGTGCTACTATAACAAAGTAATCATAGATTGATGGTGAGTGAGCGGATTTTTCGCTCACTCTTTTTAATGGATTAAAGGAGGCTGGCAGTTTGAGCAGTGTAGTCGAAACAGTGACTGACTTAGTAACTCCCATTTTGGATGAGCAGAATTTTGAGTTAGTTGAAGTGGAATTCGTCAAAGAAGGAAAAAGTTGGTTTTTAAGAGTATTTATCGATAAAGAAGGCGGTATCGATATTGAAGAATGCGCCTTTGTCAGTGAAAAACTTAGCGAGAAACTGGATTTAGTTGATCCAGATCCAATTCCGCAAGAATATTTCCTTGAGGTTTCTTCACCAGGGGCCGAACGTCCATTGAAAAAAGAAGAAGATTACCATAAAGCAATTGGACAATACATCAATATCTCACTGTATCAAAATATTGATGGCGAAAAACAATATCAGGGCTTCTTAAAGGAAGTTACTGATGAGACCTTAACATTGACAGTAAAAATCAAGACACGCACCAAAGAGATGATCTTTGAGCGCAAGAATATCGCGAAGGCTCGTTTTGCGATCGAATTTTAATTAGCAATCAAACCTATTTTTCTTTGAAAAATAGATTCGTTAATATGAACTAGGAGGAAAGTTAAGATGAGTAAAGAAATGCTAAATGCTTTGGATACTCTAGAAGCAGAAAAAGGTGTTTCGAAAGAAATCGTGATCGAAGCGTTGGAGGCGGCTTTAGTTTCTGCCTACAAACGTCATTATGGTCAATCACAAAACGTTGAAGTTGAATTCAACGAGAAAAAAGGCGACATCCATGTATATGCGGTGAAGGAAGTAACAGAAGAAGTTATGGACTCACAATTAGAAGTTTCATTGAAAGATGCGATGGCAATCAATCCTGCCTATGAAATCGGGGATACGATCCGTTTTGAAGTGACTCCAAAGGATTTTGGTCGAATTGCAGCTCAAACAGCAAAGCAAGTTATTTTACAACGGGTACGCGAAGCTGAACGCAGCATTATCTATAACGAATACAGCGCCTACGAAAACGATATTATGCAAGGTGTAGTAGAACGCCAAGACAATCGCTATATCTATGTTAATTTAGGGAAGATTGAAGCGGTTCTTTCAAAACAAGATCAAATACCAAATGAACATTACAAACCTCATGATCGAATCAAAGTCTATGTTTCTCGGGTAGAAAATACTTCAAAAGGACCACAAGTTTTTGTAAGCCGTAGTCATCCAGATTTATTGCGCCGCTTATTTGAACAAGAGATTCCTGAAGTCTATGATGGCATCGTGGAGATTGTCAGCATCGCTCGTGAAGCTGGAGATCGTGCGAAAGTAGCAGTTCGTTCAACGGATCCTAACATCGATCCAGTGGGAACTTGTGTAGGTCCTAAAGGCCAACGTGTTCAAGCAATCGTCAATGAACTAAAAGGCGAAAATATGGATATTGTTGAGTGGAATGAAGATCCTGCAGTATTTATTGCAAACTCATTAAATCCGGCTCAAGTTGAAGATGTAATCTTTGATATCAACAATCCAAAAGTTTGTACGGTCGTAGTTCCAGATTATCAACTATCACTTGCTATCGGAAAACGCGGACAAAATGCGCGGCTTGCTGCCAAATTGACTGCACACAAAATTGATATCAAGTCTGAATCTGACATGGAAGAATTTTACGAAAACTATGAAGAATCAGAAGTTGAAGAAATTGAGCCCGTTGCAACTGAAGAAATGGAAGAAGCAACTCCAGATTTGACTGAAGAAAACAGCGCTTCTGATCAAACGGAAGAATAAATTAATGGGAGGACAGCAAATGAAAAAAAGAAAAGTTCCTTTGCGTAAATCGGTTGTTTCCGGTGAAATGTTCCCTAAAAAAGATTTGATCCGCATTGCCAAATCAAAAGAAGGCGATGTTTCGATCGATCCTTCAGGTAAGAAACCAGGTCGCGGCGCCTATGTTGTATTGGAGCCGGCTGAAGTTGAAGAGGCATGGAAAAAACGTGTCTTAGACCGCACACTGGGAACAGATTTGAGCGATGAATTTTATCAAGAACTACTTGATTATGTGAAGCACCAAAAAGCCAGAAAAGAGCTCTTCGGCAATGAATAAACAGAAGGCCTTGAACATGTTAGGCCTTGCGATGCGTGCAGGCAAACTGATCACAGGGGAAGAAATGACGATCAATGAGATTCGTAAAAATAAAGTGAAACTTGTAATCGTCACTGCTGATGCGAGTGATAACACTCAAAAAAAGCTATCAGATAAAAGTAAGTATTACCAAACGGCATGTTTTATCGAATTTACTCAAGGAGAGATTTTAGGCGCAATCGGAAAACCTCGAAAAGTTATCGGAGTTTTAGATCAAGGATTCGCCAACAAAATTATGACGTTAATAACAGGTTAGGAAGGTGATTGCATGGGAAAAAAGAGAGTATACGAATTTGCCAAAGAAGTGAATCAATCAAATAAGGATGTCGTAGAAAAAGCACAATCTTTAGGTATGGATGTTAAAAACCATATGGGTACATTATCTGGAGATGATGAATCAAAATTGAAACAAGCTTTTTCTAGCAAGCCGCAACAAACTACTCAAGCAAAACCATCAGCTAACCAGCACGAAAAATTAAAATTCCATGGAAAGAGCTCGAAGAACAACCCAAATTTCCAGAATAGAAAAGGAAATAAAGACTTGACACAAACTAATAAACCAAACAACTCAGCGAACGCAAACCGTTCAAATCAAGGGCAACGCCCAACACAAAGCAATACAAGTAACACACAACAACGCCCAGCGCAAAATGGAACAAATAATGCGCAGCGCCAAAACCAAGGACAACGTCCAGCACAAAGTGGAACAAATAATGCGCAGCGTCAAAACCAAGGACAACGTCCAGCACAAAGTGGAACAAATAATGCGCAGCGTCAAAACCAAGGACAACGTCCAGCGCAAAGTGGAACAAATAATGCACAGCGCCAAAACCAAGGACAACGCCCCGCACAAAGTGGAACAAATAATGCGCAGCGTCAAAACCAAGGACAACGCCCTGCACAAAGCGGAACAAATAATGCGCAGCGTCAAAACCAAGGACAACGTCCAGCGCAAAGTGGAAATCAAGGGCAGCGTTCAAACCAAGGAGGCAATCAAAACCGTAACAATAGTTTTGGCGGCAACCAAAATCGCAATAAAAATAGATTTAACAAAAAAGGGAAAAAAGGCAGACAGCAACAAAGCCAAAAACCAGCAGTACCACCACGTAAATTCCGTGAATTGCCAGAAGTATTAGAGTATACAGAAGGCATGAATGTGGCAGATATCGCGAAGAAAATCCATCGCGAACCAGCTGAAATCATCAAAAAATTATTTATGATGGGCGTTATGGTCAACCAAAACCAACCATTAGATAAAGATACGATCGAATTACTAGCAACAGACTACGGGATCGAATCACAAGAGAAAGTGACAATCGATGTCGCTGATATCGATCGTTTCTTCGACGCAGCTGATGTCAATGAAGAAAACTTAGTATCACGTCCGCCAGTAGTAACTATCATGGGACACGTTGACCATGGTAAAACGACATTGCTAGATACTTTACGTCATTCACGTGTAACTAGCGGAGAAGCCGGTGGGATCACTCAACATATCGGTGCATACCAAATCGATATCGACGGCAAACCAATCACTTTCTTGGATACACCAGGACATGCGGCCTTCACAAGTATGCGGGCTCGTGGTGCAAGTATCACAGACATTACGATTCTAGTCGTAGCAGCTGATGATGGTGTAATGCCACAAACAATCGAAGCAATCAACCATGCAAAAGCGGCAAAAGTGCCGATTATCGTAGCAGTAAACAAAATCGATAAGCCAGGTGCCAACCCACAACATGTGATGCAAGAATTAAGCGAATATGAATTGATTCCTGAAGCATGGGGCGGCGACACGATCTTCGTAGAAATTTCAGCGAAATTCAATCAAAATATCGATGAATTATTAGAAATGATTTTATTGGTTGCTGAAGTAGAAGATTTGAAATCTGATCCAACCCAACACGGTATCGGAACAGTTATTGAAGCTCGTTTAGATAAAGGAAAAGGCCCGGTTGCGACCTTATTGGTTCAACAAGGTACAATGAAAGTCGGCGATCCAATCGTTGTCGGTAATACTTATGGTCGTGTACGTGTTATGACTAATGACATTGGTCGTCGTGAAAAAACAGCTGGACCTGCAACACCAGTAGAGATCACAGGACTGAATGATGTTCCTCAAGCCGGCGATCGTTTCGCAATCTTCGATGATGAAAAAACAGCTCGTGCAGCAGGTGAAGAACGTGCAAAACGTGCCGTGTTAGAGCACCGCAGTGCCAATGCTCGTGTGACACTAGACAACTTATTTGAATCCCTTAAAGAGGGTGAATTAAAAGAAGTCAACGTAATCATCAAAGCCGATGTACAAGGTTCTGCCGAGGCGTTATCAGCATCATTGAAAAAAATCGATGTTGAAGGCGTTCGTGTGAAGATCGTCCATTCAGCTGTTGGCGCAATCAACGAAAGTGACGTTACTTTAGCAGCAGCAAGTAATGCGATCATTATCGGATTCAACGTTCGACCAACAGCGCAAGCCAAACAACAAGCAGCGACGGAAGAAGTAGATATTCGTCTACACCGCATCATCTATAAAGCAATCGAAGAAATCGAAACAGCGATGAAAGGGATGCTTGATCCTGAGTATGAAGAAAAAATCACCGGTCAAATGACTGTTCGTGAAACGTATAAAGTTTCTAAAGTCGGAACAATCGCTGGTTGTTATGTCAACGAAGGTTCTATCCAACGTGATAGCGGTGTTCGGATCATCCGCGATGGCATCGTTATTCTAGAAGGAAAACTTGCTAGCTTGAAACGTTTCAAAGATGATGTGAAAGAAGTCAAAATGGGCTACGAATGTGGCGCTATGATCGAAAACTTCAATGATATCAAAGTCGACGATGTAATTGAAGGCTTTGTTATGGAAGAAATCAAACAAAAATAGTTCTAAGGAGGCCATCGCTATGCCAAATTATCGCGATCGTCGTCTTGCTCAAGAAATTTTAAAAGAAGTCAATGACGTTTTACGAAAAAAGGTTCGTGATCCGCGGGTCCAAAATGTGAATATCACGGATGTCCATGTTACTGGCGACTTGCAACAAGCGACGATTTACTACAGCTTATTATCTGATAAAGCTTCAGATAAGGAAAAAGCTCAAGAAGGATTGAATAAAGCAAGTGGTTTGGTTCGACGTGAACTAGGCCATGCATTATCGATCTACAAGACACCTGAATTGTTTTTTGAATTAGATGAATCAGTTGAATACGGTTCTAAAATCGATCAGCTGATCCGAGATTTAAATAAAGAATAAATTCGTTAGAACCTGAAAAATTTTTTCAGGTTCTTTTTGCAATATTAGAAAAATCCTGTTACAGTGTAGGCAGTTTGTAAATGATCCTTTTTTGGGATATTTTCAAGGAGGCAAAGTCTAAAATGACTACAGAATTTGAAGAACGGATGAAGGCTCTTCATCAAGAGTTTGAAAAGTTGAGCCCGGAAGAACGCAAAGTCGTTAAACAAAAGATAAAAAGGGTCAATGTTTTGACGTCTCGTAAATTAGAACGGATGAAACATGATTTATTGCGCATGGAAACTAAGCGGGCACAGCTTTCATTAGATGACGACCCGAAAGAATTGGCGGAACTAGAAGACCGCATTATCAATAAGAAACGTGAATTCTTAAAATTATTATCGAAGGCAAAAGATAGTTGTTCCCCGAGGTGAGTGAATGGGTTTAATTGAGATTATTATTATTGTAGCCATCGCCATCACCTTATCGAATGTTTTAGCAAAAGTTTTTCCGTCTTTTCCGATTTTTATGATCCAGATTATTATCGGGATCATCATTGGTTTTACTGAAGTTGGCAGTTCAATCCATTTTGAGCCAGAAGTGTTTCTAGTGATGATCATTGCGCCTTTATTGTTTCGCGAAGGCGAGACGGCAGATATTGCTTCGATCTTGAAACATTTTGGCTTGATTTTGTTATTAGCTTTTGGCGGCGTTATTTTCACCTTATTTGGTTTGGGTTTTGTCTTGCATAAAATCTTACCGATAATTCCGTTAGCAGCTTGTTTGGCTTTTGGCGCCTCATTAGGGCCTACTGATGCTGTAGCTGTGAACTCCTTGGCAAAACGATTGAATATCCCAGAATCAGTCATGCATGTCTTAGAAGGCGAAGGATTAATCAATGATGCGACCGGCGTAACGGCGTTTCAGTTTGCTGTGGCGGCTCTTTTGACGGGCCGATTTTCAGCAATGGACGCATCAATCTCTTTGTTGGAATCAAGTATCGTAGGTGTTTTGGTTGGATTAGTCATTATTTGGGTTAAAAATGAAATCATAAAAATCATTGAGCGAATCTCTGCTCAAGATGTTTCAGCCTATTTACTGATTGAATTGATTTTGCCGTTTACAGCGTATTTTATTGCGGAATTGTTCCATGCTTCAGGGATCATTGCTGCGGTAGTTACAGGCGTTTTGCAGGCGACTGGGTTTCGGCGAGTAAATCTATTTGAAGCACAATTATCAAATGTTACAGAAAGTACTTGGGATACGATCAGTTTTATGTTGAATGCTCTAGTCTTTATTTTCTTGGGTATCGAACTATCACAAGTCTTTTCTCCTGTGTGGAACAGTCAGAGCTATTCAAACCTGCATCTTTTAGGGATAGTTTTGTTATTGACAGCTCTATTATTTGTTTTACGCTTTTTATTTGTCAGTGGTTTTTATGTCGTAACGCAAGGCTGGCAAACGACACGTTCACAGTTAAGAGAGCGTCTGCTGCTGACCTTTGGTGGGGTCAAAGGAACGGTCAGTATCGCCACGATTTTTATTTTACCGACAACGATTCATGGCTTAGCCTTTCCTGAACGTTCACTGCTCTTATTCATCACCGCTTGCGTAACTTTTTTGACTTTGATCATCGGAATGATTTTACTACCGATCTTGTCTGAAGGAGAAGTCATCCCGCCAACAGATCCAAAATTGATGTTGATATTGCGGGAAGTAATTAGCGAACTCTATGCGGACTTAGATGATAAGAAACTCAGTGAAAAAGAACGTTTTGCACTGCTTGCGGTAATTGCGAATTATCAAGGTCGAATCCAGCAAGTCTTCAATAATTCGATGCCAGAAAGTGCACAACAGGAATTTCAAGAAATTCAGGCGTTGATCATTTCCGTTGAACGCGATGGCCTAGACGAAAGCTTTAGAAGGCATCAAATCGATGCAAGTGCGTATCGATTATATTCACGCTTCATTTCTAATGTATCTGAATCGGTAACAAAGCAGATGCTGTCTTTGCTTAGTTTTTGGCTGATTTTTGTGCGTCGGATCATTCGGATCATCTTGCATCCAAAAATGTTTTGGCAACGGAAGAAAAAGCAAAAAGAGATCGTTGATAATCGTGATATCTCATCTCTTAGAAAAATATTTATCCGTAATAGCGAAGTGATCTTAGATAGTTTAGAAAATCTACGCGATGTTTATGATGAAGATTTGATTGATTTTTTTGTGGATGAACGAAAGAATCTGATGAATCAAGTCAGCGGACATGGATTGTTTGGAACGCATTTGATTCAACAAGATCCGTTGTATGTTAAAGAATTGATCCGCGGCTTTTATTTAGAAAGAAAGTTGATCGATCAATACGAAGCAAATTCAGAAATCACTAATTTTACGGCAAATAATTATCGCCATCAAGTGAATCAATTGGAGTCGTATACAATGCGGCAATCTTCAGATCCAAGTTTTTCCTTTGTACTTAAACGTCAAAAGAAAAGAACCAAAGAAACAGAATAGCTGAACCGTCATTACTGACGGTTCTTTTTATATCTAGATTTTTACAGCTGATGACTACAGAAAAAACTAGTCAAAAGCTATCTTGCCAATTCTCAGATCAGCTATGCTATAATGGGAACGTTAATTATAAGACGAAATGAGGAAATAAAATGGACGGTATCTTGCCGTTATGGAAAGAGCGCGGTATGACAAGTCATGACTGTGTCTTTAAATTAAGAAAGATTTTACAAACGAAAAAAGTTGGACATGGTGGGACCTTAGATCCGGATGTCGATGGGGTCTTGCCTATCTGTATCGGAAAAGGAACCAAAGTGATCGAATATTTACAAGAAGGCGGAAAAATTTACGAAGGCGAAATTACGATAGGTTTTGCTACTGCAACGGAAGATCGTAGCGGAGAAGTTGTAGAGACTAAAGCGGTAGAAACCCCTTTGACAAAAGAAGCAATTGATCAGATGATGGCCACATTTATCGGAGAAATCACACAAATCCCACCGATGTATTCAGCGGTAAAAGTAAATGGGAAACGCTTATATGAATACGCGCGAGCGGGTGAAACGATTAAACGCCCCGAACGAATTGCAGTCATCAAAAGTTTTAAACGAACGACTGATCCAATTTACCACGCAGAAACTAAAACACAAAGCTGGCGGTTTCAAGTAACTTGCGGAAAAGGGACGTATGTTCGAACTTTAGCCGTCGATTTGGGAGCAAAACTTGGGTATCCAGCTCATATGTCTGATCTAACTCGTTTAGCAAGCGGTGGTTTTTCAGTCGGCCAAGCGGTGACTTTAGCACAAGTCAGTGAATTAATGGAAAAAAATCAGATCGATCAAGCGTTACAACCAATCGAAGAAGCGATGAAAGATTTTCCACGGATCAATCTTACAACTGTCAGTTGGCAAAAAGTTAAAAATGGACAAGTTTTGCCAATGAATGATTTTGGTCTAAAAAAAATGCCGGGAAAATTGATCGCATTCTTCTATAAAGACCAATTAGTCAGTCTATATGGTCAGCATCCAGAAAAAGATTGGCTCTTAAAGCCAAGCAAAGTGATTCGAAACGAGGTATAGCAGATGGAAATAGTAAAGTTGCGTCATCCGTATAAACCAGAAGAAATTCCAGCAGGAGATTGTGTATTGGTCTTAGGTTTTTTTGATGGTGTCCATCGCGGACATCAAGAAGTAATCAATACTGGCAAAAGAATTGCGGAAGAGAAAAAGTTAAAATTAGCTGTGATGACTTTCAATCAGCATCCTGCAATCGTGTTCCAACAAGTTCAGAGCAAACCAATCAAATATCTTTCAACTTTGAGACAAAAAGAAGAACGCATGGCAAGTTTAGGCGTGGATATTTTATATGAAGTGGCTTTTACTTCCGCTTTTGCGGCGTTAGATCCGCAAGAATTTGTGGATCAATACATTGTAGGACTGCACGGAAAAGTCGCGGTTTCAGGATTCGATTATAATTTTGGAAAAGATCAATCTGCAGATGCTGAACGGCTGCCTGATTATGCTAAAGATCGTTTTGAGGTAGTTATTGTTGCTAAAAAAACGGAAGAGCATGAGACTGAAAAAATCAGTTCTTCACGCATTCGCCGTTTATTATCAGAAGGTCGTTTGGAAGAAGCCAATCAGTTGCTAGGTTATGTTTATGAAATCAGCGGCACAGTGATCCACGGTGAAGCACGCGGTCGTTCTTTAGGCTATCCGACAGCTAATATTCAAGTACCAGAAGACATGAAATTACCGAAAGAAGGAGTTTATGTCAATCAGCTTAAAGTCGGTGATCAATGGTATCAAGCGATGGGATCAATCGGACATAATGATACGTTTGGCTCCAATCGGATGTTGACAGTCGAAATCAATATTTTAGATTTCAATCAAGAAATCTACGGAGAAAAAGTGAAAGTACGCTGGTATCATATGTTGCGAGGACAAGTAGCCTTTGAATCAGTTGACGGATTGGTTCGGCAACTCGAAATAGATGAACAGGCGACTCGAGATTATTTCAAGAAAAAAGCTCAATAGTTAAAGTTATGATGTGTAATTACAAGATAAAAAGCTTCGGATCACTGTAGGAACTGACCTAAAATACTGAGACAGTAATAAAAAAGCATTTATTAGGCTGCTAATTTCCGATATTCTATCGGTGATTGGTAGCC